>NZ_BEWP01000001.1 GCF_002723995.1 Gluconobacter kondonii
CACCGACACAAGGCTCCCCGTCGAAGTCAAACAGCAAAACGCCTTCGTCAGAGCTTTTACAAGGTAATCCTGAACGAACTGATCGCATAAAACCATTTGGGTTTTATGACGAAACACGACAATATCCGTTCAGGACTCCCTGACCACTCAGCAAGGATCAGTGATGGGTAGACTGACCTTGTGGCGCAATATTCCCGCATTCGTGGCAGCTACTTGCCTGCTTTGTTCTCCCGTACACGCGCGAAACATCCATGACTGCGTCACCATGAGCGAGGTCCTCCCCTTCCTTAATCCGGCTGGCGCTCCCGTTATTCATGTCCAAATCAACGGCCATGATGTCGGCTCTTTCTTCTCGACATTCACAACGCGGACCAGCGTCTGGGATGCAAAAGGGTTTGATTTTTACCGTCTTGATCCCATCAGAACCATGTCGGTCACTGGAACGGGCGGAAACTATTCCACCACGATCGAAAGCCTCCAGATCGGTCAATCCGTGCTCAAAGACATGACAGCCCTGCTAGTCAATGAGCGGCCCCCAAAAACGCCGGATGGCCTCCTTCTGATGATGGATCTCGGATGGGACATTCTTGGACAATACCATCTGCTTATCGACAGATATTCGCAGAAAATCGGCATTTTTACATACGATACCGCTGCGGATTGCCCTGATATCGGAACCCTTCTGAAAAATACCGGGCCAGTCATTCCTCTGACATCTCTTGATGATGAATCCCCGCAACTCAATCAGGTGACGGCTCTGCTGGATGGTCATAAGGTGGACATGCAGATCAATACCAGCGCCAACCGCTCCATTATCCAGCAATGGGTAGCGCGGAAGATGGGGATTTCACGCCACATCCTCAAACAAGACGACGAAATCCGGGTCGGCGCTGGCGACGTCCTGCTGGGGCACAGGCATCATTTCAGCACGCTGCAAATCGGCTCACACACGCTGCATGACATCACGCTGGATGTCGTCCCCGATGCAGAGTTCAATATTCTTGGGATGGACGTCCTCAAGCACTTCAACGTCCTGATCAATCCCATGGCCGGTAAACTCTGGCTGGAGGACTACGTTCCGCCGCCCGGCCATGTGGAGGAAAAGGCCCTCCCTTGGTCGCCGACCCATGACCGGCTCAGTATCACCCATGCCAGCGAGGAAAGGCAGACCCCACCTCTCCCCGCCGGAAAGCCCTGAGGGTCAGGCTTCTGCCGAACCGCCGTCCACGTCAAACGTCACACCCTGCGCCAGCGGCAGGGTGCGCCCATAATTGATGGCGTTGGTCTGGCGACGCATATAGGCCTTCCATGAATCCGAACCGGACTCACGGCCACCGCCGGTCTCCTTTTCACCGCCGAACGCCCCGCCAATTTCTGCACCGGACGGCCCCATATTCACGTTCGCAATGCCACAATCCGCCCCCCGCGCAGAGAGGAACTGCTCCACTTCCCGGATATCGGTCGCAAAGATCGAAGACGACAGCCCCTGCACCACGTCGTTCTGAAGCGCAATCGCCTCATCCAGCGTGTCGTATTTCATCACATACAGGATCGGCGCGAACGTCTCTTCCAGAACCGGCCCCACCTGAGACGGCATTTCGACCAGTGCCGGGCGCGCATAAAATGATGCCTCCCCGTTCACATCGACGCGGGTTCCGCCATGAACCGTACCGCCCGCATCCGCCGCAGCCTTGAGACTGTCCTGCATCATTCCAAAGGACGCCGCGTCAATCAGAGGGCCGACAAGCGCCGCTCCTTCGATCGGATTACCAACCGAAATGCTTCTGTAGACATTCACCAGTTTGGGCACGAGCGCGTCATAGACGCTGGAATGGACGAACAGACGCCGCAATGTCGTGCAGCGCTGCCCGGCAGTTCCCATCGCGCCGAACGCAACAGCCCGCAGCGTCAGATCCAGATCGGCCGAAGGCGTGACAATGGACGCATTGTTGCCGCCGAGCTCCAAAATGGAACGACCGAAACGACGTGCCACACGCTCACCCACGTCGCGTCCCATTCGGGTCGAACCGGTTGCGGAAATGACCGGTACGCGGCGGTCTTCCACCATCAGTTCGCCAATATCGCGTCCGCCAACCAGCAATGTGCTGAGTGCGGCTGGCGCATCGTTTCCAAAGCGTGCTGCTGCCTTCAGGAACAAAGCCTGCGTGGCGAGCGCGGTCAGCGGCGTCTTTTCCGAAGGCTTCCAGATCACGCTGTCACCGCAGACCAGCGCCAGAGCGGCATTCCACGACCAGACTGCGACCGGGAAGTTGAACGCCGAGATAATGCCAACCGGCCCAACGGGATGCCACTGTTCCGTCAGGCGATGGTCCGGTCGTTCGGAGGGGATCGTCAAACCGTAAAGCTGGCGGGACAGACCGACTGCGAAATCGCAGATGTCGATCATTTCCTGCACTTCGCCCAGACCTTCGGACGGGACTTTCCCGACTTCCAGCGTCACCAACCGACCGAGCGCGTCCTTGTTCGCCCGCAATTCCTCGCCCAGCAGGCGGACCAGTTCGCCACGACGCGGTGCCGGAACCCTGCGCCAGACCTTGAACGCCTCTGCTGCCCGGCCGATCGTCGCTTTCGCATCGTCCGCGCTGATTTCCACAACTTCAGCAATCCGCTCGCCCGTCAGCGGCGATGTGACGGCCAGAGTGCCGCCCGAGTAGAGATCAGCCGACACGCCAAGGCTGTCGAGCAGCATTGTGACTTCGGAGCGGAGAGAGGCAGCCATTGTTCTTCCTGTCTGGGTTGCATAGCAGTGATCCCATTCACAAACCGTTACGACCCCGACGTCAAGATGATCCCGAAGACAGCCTCATGGGACAGCCGCATATTTTCCGCTCTGGGTCAGAACGCAGAAAACCTGTAGGATCATCTCAGGCACAGCCTTGCCGTCACTCTACTCAAGCCGCAACGGCTACGGTGATAACGGTGCAATCAGAAACACCCCCTCTGAAGGCAGAACCCATGCAGAATTTTGAGTTCTACAATCCCACACGCATCATTTTTGGCGAGAACACGATCCCGAAGCTGGCAGATCAGATCCCGGCCGACGCCCGCGTCTTGATCCTGTTTGGCGGTGCAAGTGCGGAGCGCAACGGCACACTTCCGGCCGTACGCGAGGCGCTGGATGGCCGCTTCACCCGGGAATTCGGTGGCATCGAAGCCAATCCGACCTTCGAAACTCTGATGAAAGCGGTCGAGCTGATCCGGAACGAGAAACTGGACTTCCTGCTGGCCGTAGGCGGCGGCTCCGTCATTGACGGCACCAAGTTCGTGGCCGCAGCCGTGGATTTCGAAGGTGATCCGTGGAGCATCCTGACGACGCATGGCGCGAACGTCAAAGCTGCGATGCCGCTGGGAACGGTCCTGACACTGCCTGCGACCGGTTCGGAAATGAACAGCTTCAGCGTCATCACCCGGCATGCCACGCGCGAGAAACTGGCTTTCGGCAGCCCACACGTCTTTCCGCGCTTTTCGGTTCTGGACCCGACCCGCACCTATTCCCTGCCCGTCCGGCAGATTGCAAATGGCGTTGTGGATTCCTTCGTCCACATCATGGAACAGTATCTGACCTATCCGGCGGACGGTCTGGCTCAGGACCGCTTTGCCGAGGGGCTTCTGCTCAGCCTGATCGAAATCGGGCCGAAAGTCGTTGCAGAACCCGAAAATTACACGCTCCGCGCCAATTTCATGTGGATCGCAACACTGGCGCTCAACGGCATCATCGGCGTCGGTATGCCGCAGGACTGGTCCACGCACAGCATCGGCCACGAACTGACGGCGCGTTACGATATCGACCATGCCCGGACGCTGGCCATCGTTCTGCCGTCCATGCTGCGTGTCCGCAAAGACGCCAAGCGCGGCAAACTCCTGCAATATGCGGCTCGTGTCTGGAACCTGCATGAAGGCACGGAAGACGAGCGGATCGAAGCCGCCATCGTACAGACGGAGAAATTCTTCGAAAGTCTCGACATTCCGACCCACCTCTCCGCTTACGAAATCGGCGAAGAGGGCATTGATCCACTGGTCGCACAGCTCGATGCCCATGGCATGACTGCACTAGGGGAACAGTCTGAAGTCACTCTGGATGTCAGCCGACGGGTGCTTGAGCTGAGCCTGTAAGGCAGGGGGCGGCTCAGGCCGCCCCTCCTTTCAAAACGCCGTCCCGATCACGTCTTTCAGATGCTGGTGATAGGCCGCGAGCGTCGCATCCACATTTGGTGCCTTCATCACATCCGTCGCCAGAAACGTCGGAAGCGCGGACATTCCCAGAAATTCATGAGCCTTGTGAAACGGGAAATAAACCCCGTCCACGCCGCGTCCTTCGAAGAACTGAACCGGGTCCGTAAACGCGTCTTCTGGAGCGTTCCATGTGGCTGACAGCATGTAATGCTTGCCCTGTACCAGACCACCTGAGCCATATTTACGCTCCGGATGCGCACGGCTGCGACCATCATTGGCATACAGCTTCCCATGACCAGCCGTCATGATTTCGTCCATGTATTTCTTGACGATCCAGGGCACGCCCATCCACCAGCCGGGGCACTGATAGATAATCAGATCAGCCCACAAGAAGTTCCCGACTTCCTGCTCCACATCGTATCCGTCATCGATTTTTGTCTGGCGGATTTCGTGCCCGCTTTTGGACAGGATGTCGGCGGCAAAGGCCTGAAGCGTATCGTTCAGACGACCGTGAGAATGAGCGAAGACCTTGCCGCCATTCAGAAGAAGAATTTTTGTCATGATTGCATATCCATTATTGCCCCAGATCGGAGCTGTCGGGCCATCATGAACTCCTGAACCCCACTTGATAATCGCCACGATCTCCACAAAATCTGTGAAGCAGTTTCACAGGTCGGGTAGAAAATGGATAACCGTTTTGGCGAGATGAAAGTCTTCCTTCTGATTGTGGAGAGCGGTAGTTTTTCCGAAGCGGCCCGCCGCTCCATGATGACGCCATCCACAATCAGCAAGCTGATCGGGCGCGTGGAGAACCGCCTCGGGGTTAAGCTCGTGGATCGCTCGACCCGAAAACTTTCCATCACGCCCGAGGGTCTTACCTATTACGAACGGGCTCAGGCTTTGATTGCCGAGCTTGAAGATATGGAAGGGTGTTTATCCAGAAAAACCGTCCAGTTGACAGGGATCATACGGATCAGCGCGTCCGTAGCGTTCGGGGCTTTAGTACTGGAACCAGTGTTGCCAGAATTCTGGGCAACATATCCGGATATCGTCGTGGATCTGTCACTGTCTGACGAGATGGCAGACCTGTATCTGGACCGGACGGATGTTGCGTTTCGAGTAGGAAAACTTCAGGATTCCAGCCTGATGGCCCGACATCTGGGAACCGTACCGCGGCTGATCGTCGGTGCGCCGGAGTATCTGGAACGCTTCGGACGGCCTGAGAGCGTGGACGATCTGGAGCGTCATCGGTGTCTGGGTTTTAATTTCCAGCGCGCGGCTCCGGTCTGGCCATTGCAGGAGCGCGGACGGGTCGTCGATCGGATTATTCGAGGGCCGCTGCTCGCCAATAATGGTGAGACTGTCCGACGCGCGGCGATCCGGGGCGCTGGGCTGGCACGGCTGGCGGAATATCATGTGCGCGACGACCTGAACACAGGGAGACTGGTGGAGGTTCTGGCAGATCGTGGTACGCGGGACGAAGAAGCCATCCACGCGCTTTATCAGGGCGGAAAACAGATCCCGCAGCGCATCCGGGCTTTTCTGGACTTTGTGGTTCCACGTCTTCAGATAAAACTCAAACCGGCAATATCTTGTGAAAATCCATGAAGCAAATTCTAGGATCATGGTTCAGACAGGCGTGATGGCGCACTTCTGAAACGGACGAGTTCGCGCCGGATAACCTGAAACACCGTATCACGCAGCCAGCGATGAACGCCATCTGAGTCCACGCGCGGATGCCAGGCCTGAAAAGACGTGACGGGAGGAAGATCGAACGGGAAGTCGAAAGCCTCAAGCTGGATCTTTGAAAGTGGAAGACGGTCGATCACGATATCGGGCAACGGAAGGATCATATCCGTCTCCCGCATGGTCTCGATCATGGAATGGTAAGTCGGCACGACCATGGCGATGGGCCGGGTCAGACCGTAACGCTCTTGAAGAACAGTATCTATCGGGCCGTAAAGGCGACCTTTCCGCGAGACGCTGATGTGATCATATTCCACCAGCGTTTGTGGTGTGATGCCTTGCGCAAAAATAGGGTGCCCTTCGCGCACCATGGCACGAAACGACGTCAGGAAGAGGGTCTGACGCATGATTTCAGGGCGCAGATCGTCCGTAGCGCCAACATAGAGATCAATCTGGCTGCTGCGCAGGGCCTCACTGGCTGGCTCCTCCGTTTCGGGAGCGAACACAACGCTGCAATTTGGACATTCCTGCTTGAGGGCCATCAGGATGACATGCCCGAACGCACTGACGACAAGATCATTGGCGCGGATCGTAAAGCGGGGCGAGAGATGGCGCAGATTGAGCGTTTCGCTGTCATTCACCAGCGCATCGGCCTCGCGCACGATATTCTGGACCCGATCGCGAATGCGGCTGGCGAAGGCTGTGGCCATCATTCGGCGCCCGGACAGAACCAGAATAGGATCTCCGAACACTGTGCGTAGTGTTGCGAGATGGCGGCTCATGGCGGCATCGCTCACTTTCAGCCGGCGCGCTGCCTGCGAGACGCTTTCTTCTTCCACAAGAACCTGAAGATAGCGCAGCAGATCGAGATCGTAGCGTCTGTGACTGTCAGCTCGTTTGGCCATCGCTCTCTCCGTTTCCTAAGGCTTTCCAGTATATTTTCGTGTTTTTAGCCTGAAATGGAAGGGTTTTTCATAACCCTTCCAAAAAGTGGAAACGTCACCTGCTGCAAACGTGGGTTTTCGGACCTGTCCGCTCTGGATAATGGCTGGGGGGCAACGAAAGAGACCCCACAATGCAACCAGCAGCCTCGCCCTTGGCGGGTGCGCCGCCCGCGCAACCGTCTTACATTCCCCCTTTCGGCACGCGGACCATTGTCGGCTGCCTTGGGATGCTGCTGGCCGTGCATGTCGCCGGGTTCAACGAACACATTACCGAAATCGGCCTCGCCGATATCCGCGGCGCAATGCATATCGGGCACGATGAGGGAACGTGGTTCACCTCGATCTATGAGGCCTTCAACATTGCCGCCATGGCGTTCACGCCCTGGTTCTATATGACGTTTTCAATCTACCGGTTTTCGATCTTCATGACGGCCGTGCTCGCCATGCTGTCGATCCCCCTGCCCTTCATGCCGGACATGATCTCGCTGTGCTTTCTTCGCGCAGCTCAGGGTCTGAGTGCAGGCTGTCTGCCACCCGTCCTGATGACGGTCATGCTGAAATACCTGCCGCCGCCCATCAAGGTGTTCGGCATTGGCGGCTATGCGATGAGCGCCACCTTCGGCCCCAATCTGGGTGGACCGCTTGAGGCAATGTGGTTCGAGCATGTGGGCTGGCGCTGGCTGTACTGGGAGGTCATTCCCTTCAGCATCATCGCCATCGCCATGATGGCCTACGGACTGCCGCGCGATCCGGTGCATCTCGAACGGTTCAAAAAGTTCAACTGGCGCGGCTTCTTTATTGGCGTACCATCCATCCTGTGTGTGGTGACAGTGCTTTATCAGGGGGACCGGCTGGACTGGTTCCGCTCGCCGATCATCTCCCATCTGACATTCTGGGGCGGTGCGCTGTTCGTGGGGTTTCTGTTCCACGAATGGCACCATCATAGCCCGTTCTTCCGGCTTCAGTACTGGAAGAACCGGAACATCACGATGGCGCTTCTAACACTCGTTGGCGTGCTGGTCATCTGCGGTCTGATGATGGAAGTCCCGATGACATATTTGGAAGCCGTGCGGGGATACCGGCCGATTCAGGCAGCTCCGGTCGCGCTGACGGTTGCCCTGCCCCAGCTCATCATGCTGCCGCTGACGGCTGCGCTTTGCAATTCCGCACGGGTGGACTGCCGGTATGTTCTGGCGTTCGGCATGTCGTGTCTGGCGCTGGCAGCGTTCCTTGGAACCTGGCTGACGCCGGACTGGGTGCGGGATAATTTTTATCTCCTGCAGGCACTACAGATTCTCGGTCAGCCAATGGTCGTGATCCCGGTTCTGATGCTGGCCACCATGTCTCTGGGGCCAGCGGACGGACCGTTCATCTCGGGCATGGTCAACATGCTCAAAGGCATGGCCAATGCGTTTGCTGCCGCCATTTTTGAAATCCTGCTCCGCCGTCGGGAACAGTATCATTCCACGATGCTGCTGGACCGGGCGGGCAATAACGCCACGGCGCTGTCCGGCATGGGTGATCCCATCCACGGAGCCATCAGCAACAGCTCGCCTGACGGCGATCATGTGGCGCGCAATACGCTTCAGATCTTCCATACCTATCTGCACGAGCAGTCGATCACGCTGGCACTGGTGGACATCTATTTCGTCGTGATGTGCCTCTGCATTGCCTATGTCGCGCTGACCGCCGTGCTGCCTAAACGCGTCTATCCACCCGGCAAGGGGCCTGCTCCGGCCATGCCTGCTGCTGCCCGCGAACCCGCTTCCTCCTCCCTTCCCGCCACCGCGCACTGACGGACCTGCCTCATATGATTTACGGAAAACCCCTTCTTCTGGCCGGATGTGCGGTCGTCTTGCTGACGGGCCTCGCCTGGACGGCGGATCGTTTCTTTGTGGGCGATGGTATCCGTCAGGAAACCAACGATGCCTATGTCACGGCCGATTTCACGACCGTGGCTCCGAAGGTCTCCGGGCGTATCGACCGGGTGCTGGCCGAGGACAATGAATACGTCCATGCCGGGGAAGAACTTGCGCATATCGAGGACGACGATTACCGCGCGGCGCTGGATGCGGCCCATGGCGATACGGCTGCGGCTCAGGGCGATGTGAACAATCTTCAGGCCCTGCTGGACCGCCAGGGTTCTATCGTCGACGCGGCGAAATATACCGTGCAGTCCGACGAGGCCGCGCTTGTCTTTGCGCGGCAGAATGCGGCCCGGTATCGCAATCTGTCAGCAGGGGGCGCGAGCACGATCGAACAGCAGCAGGGCGCGGAAGCCCGGCAGCTTGAAGCGATCGCAGCCCTTGCCCGTGACAAAGCCGGAACCAGTACGGCTGAACAGCAGGTCGCGGTACTGAAGGCGCAGCTTGAAAAGGCTCAGGGTGCGTTACTGAAGGCGAAAAGTGCCGAGCATCAAGCCGAACTGAACCTGTCCTACTGCACCATTCCCGCGCCGGTGGACGGCGTGGTGGGCGAGCGCGGCGTGCGTGTCGGTGCCTATGTCCATCCGGGCACAGGGCTGCTGGCGGTTGTGCCGGTCCGCAAGGCCTATGTGCTGGCGAATTTTCAGGAAACCCAGCTGACGAACGTCCAGACCGGGCAGAGTGCGACGGTCTGGGTTGATACCTTCCCCGGTCATCCGCTCAAGGCGCATGTGGACAGTCTGGCCCCGGCCACAGGCGTAGCTTTCGCTGCGATCCAGCCCGATAACGCAACCGGAAACTTCACGAAAGTGGTCCAGCGCGTCCCCGTCAAACTGACCTTCGATCCCGGCCAGCCTCTGGCGGAAAAAGTGCGCGTCGGTATGTCCGTCGAAGCACGGATCGACACGTCTTCGACGCCCGAGGGTACCCATTCCCATGACGCCCGGTATCTCTGGAAATGAGAGCTCCCATGTTTCCTCCCTCACGCTGCTTTCTTCTGGGGCTCACCGCGCTGTCTGCCTGTACGGTCGGACCAGACTATCATCGGCCTGACCCGCAGGCACCCGCGCACTGGCATCAGAGTCTAGCCCCCGCTGCCAGCCATCCGCAGGAAACATCCATTGTCGATGCACAATGGTGGCGGATCTATCATGACCCCACGCTGACGGCGCTGGAGGAAGACGTAGCACGCAACAATCTCGATCTGCGTGAAGCCGCCCTGCATTTCACGGAAAGTCAGGCTGAACGCCGGATCGCCAGTGCGGCGCAGATGCCACATATGGAAGGTGCTGCGTCCTATGCCCGTGAACGCGCCAGCACGAACGGTATTCTAGGCCTTCTGGGAACGATGCAACAGGCCGGGCCCGGCGAGATCGCCAGCGGCCAACAGGGCTTTGGACCGGCGGCTATGGATGGCGCGAAGGGCAACCCGTCTTTCAACCTACCGCAATACGGGCTGAGTGCGTCATGGGAGGTCGATTTCTGGGGGCATGTGCGCCGTCAGGTCGAGGCAGCTACCGCGGCCATGCATGAGACGGACGAACTGCGCCGCGACTTGCTGGTCTCCCTCATGGCGGAAACCGCGCAGGATTATCTGAGCCTGCGCAATATCCAGACCCAGATCGGCATCACGCAGCAGAGTATTGATATCGCAAAGCATAGCGTGAAACTCACGGAACTTCGGTTCGCGCAGGGCACGGCGACAAAACTCGATGTCGCCTATTCCCGCGGTCAGATGCATGGTTTTGAAGCGCGTCTTCCTGTGCTGAAAAGTCAGGAAGTGCACCTCGTGAATGCCCTGAGCTTCCTGACGGCACAGCAACCGGGCGCGCTGAAAGACACGCTCGGGTCTGTTCAAGCCATCCCGTCCGTCCCTGCTGACATTCCGGTCGGTTTGCCCTCCGAACTGGCCGAGCGCCGTCCCGATGTGCGAGCGGCAGAAGACCATCTCCATGCCGCAACAGCGAGTATCGGTGTTGCCGTCGCAGATTTTTTCCCACGCGTAACGCTGTCTGGCAGTCTGGATATTCAGGCGTTGCAATTCAGCGGATTGGGTTCATGGGCGTCACGGCAGTACGGGTTCGGTCCGACCATGACCCTGCCTCTGTTCGAAGGGGGCCGTTTGACGGGACAGCTCCATCTGCGTCGCGCCCAGCAGAAAGAAGCGGCGATTGCGTTACAGCGCACACTTCTGAAAGCATGGGAAGACGTCGATGATTCCATGGCGGATCTGAGCGCCGCGCAGGAGCGTCGAAACCGACTGGAAGAAACTGTCTCGGAAAACGAGACCGCCGTCCATATCGCGCAGCTTCAATATAGTCAGGGAGCAGGAGACTTCCTCAATGTCCTGACCACGCAGAATGCCCTCCTGGCAAGCCGAAGTGCTCTGGCTGAGTCCAGCGCAAACGTCTCGATCTCCGTCGCCCGTTTGTACCGATCCCTGGGAGGAGGCTGGAGCCAGAAATCCTGACATCCAGCAAATGTCATGTCGTTCTCAGTCGTTGTTCAGGGCGGAATTGAGAACGGCTGCCAGGCGCACACCCGCCTGTTCAAGGCGCAGTTGCATGATCGGCCATGTCAGTTCGGTGTAGGCCTTGCCTACATCGGCGCCCTTGTTCGCCGGCAGCGCACCATAAGCCACGCTCCGAGCTAGAGAATGGCTTTCATCGGCCCAGTTGACGGTGGCGTCGTGAACGTCACCAGACGCCAGATCCTGCACCCAGCATTGCGCCTCATCCGGCGTAATCAGGGCTCCGAGGCGATCGGCTTCCTGCTTCGCACGGGCGGGGTCAATGCTGTAGAACGGGCCAACATGCAGATCCGCTTCATGGTCGATCACCCCTTCATCCCACAAGGAATGCAGGTTCATATGACCATTGGCGTTCTTGCCGAAATAGGTCAGGTGAATTGCGTTCCCGCCCATATCCTTGTTCCGCTCAGCGGCATGCAAGGGTTGGTGGATGTCACCCATCAGATGAACGACCCATTTCAGCGCGATCAGACGGTCCTGAGGCGATGCATGCGTATCGGCAAGGACCCTGATTTCCTCGGGAAGTTTTTCCACAACACAGGCATGATCCGGGCAGTCGCGGGCCTGATCGTAGGCCGGATGGGACACATCAATATCGACATAATGCCATTTCAGAGTCTCAGGGGCTCCACCCTTCTTCTTGGGAACATGGCCGATCGTATCGGGCCAGGACGCAACCTGATCGAGGGTCTGGTGGTTTTCAAGCGCCAGCAGGGCTGTGACGGCCTTCTGGGCCTGCGGCGTCAGGCGTTCCTGTGCGATATCCGCCACGATGGCATGCCCATAAGGCCCCCAGGCAAATGCACTGGAAGAAAAGGCAAGCATACCTGCCCCGATCAGAGACGCACAGAGAACACGAAACTGCATGGAAAACCTGACCGCCCGTTGATGGAGAATGATGCTCCCCTGTTTCTCATCCTTTCGGGAGCATCACAAGGCATTCCAACGCGCTATTATCTCTTGCTCTGGCCTCCCGCGTTCACACGAGAACATCCAAATAAAAATCCCTAAACGACAATGATTTATTTCAAAATCAGAGATAAAATTCGCTCCCGCAGCAAATTGTACCGCTCAATATTTTATTCAAGATCGTTATATTTACTTCATATCATTCCATTTTATTTTCTCATGCGTGATGATTAGAGAAAATTTTCTACATTTCCCCGGAGTTTAAAGCATAAACTTTAGCGGTAAATATTATAACTTACTCCAACCATCAAAAAAATTTATTCTTAGATATCCAACTATCAAAAACAGTATGCCATAAAATTTACCATAACATTCAAAATAACATCATTGCCATTATTGTTTGCAAAAAATACGATCCACTCACAAAGACAAGAAAAAGATATATTTTTCTTAATGTCACTCAGTTTCTACATTGGAGTCTCCAGAATGTCATCCTGGGCACAGGTTTACGATCCAATAGGGAACATCTGGATTTCTGGAGCAATCGCTCTTATTCCAATCCTGTTTTTCTTCTTCGCCCTTCTTTATCTGCATATGAAGGGCCATATCGCCTGCACCATTACTGTGGGAATTACTTTCGCACTGGCCGTGCTGTTTTACGGGATGCCCGTGTTCACGGCTTTCGCCGCCGGTCTGTATGGCTTTGCTTATGGATTATGGCCAATTTCCTGGATCATCATCGGTGCGGTCTTTCTGTACAAGATTTCCGTCCGGACGGGTCAGTTCGACATTATCCGTCATTCCATTTCCACAGTCTCGAAAGATCAGCGCATCCAGCTTCTTCTGGTCGCGTTTGCTTTTGGGGCTTTTCTGGAAGGAGCCGCCGGTTTTGGGGCGCCTGTAGCCATTACAACCGCGCTGCTCGTCGGGCTTGGATTTCCGCCGATCTATGCCGCAGGACTGTGCCTGATCGCCAATGCGGCCCCCGGCGCATTCGGCGCCATGGGCATTCCCGTGATCGTTGGCGCACAGGTGATCGGGGCCGAGCCTTATGCCGTCGGTCGGCTTGTCGTCATGCAGTTGATCCTGATTGGCATCATCATTCCGTTCTGGCTGGTCGCTGTTGTGGACGGGGTGCGCGGCATTCGTGAGACATGGCCTGTCATTCTCTTTACCGGTGTTGTTTTTGCCCTCACACAGTCGCTAACGGCCCTGCTGATCGGGCCGGAACTTCCTGATATCATTGCACCGCTGGTGACAATGGTTGCCATCCCGGTCTTTCTGCGGTTCTGGAAGCCAAGCCGGGTTTTCCGTTTCGACACCGGCGATACACCCGCAGATGCCGTGATTGACAACGTGTCTTACACGTCATCGCAGATCATGCGGGCCTGGTCTCCGTTCATCATTCTCACGGCCTTCGTCGCCATCTGGAGCATCAAGCCCTTCAAGGCGCTGTTTGCCGCTGGTGGTCCGCTGAACTGGACGGTTCTCGTCATCCAGTTTCCGGGGTTGCATAACCTTGTTCTGAAAACGGCTCCAATCGTTCCCAGCCCGACCCCCTACACCGCAATCTTCAAGCTGGATTTCATTTCCTCTGTCGGAACAGCCATTCTGCTGGCCGGTGTGATGACTGTTTTATTCCTGAAAATGCGCCCCACAGACGCCCTCGCGACATTCCGCGACACTTTGCGTGAACTGCGTATTCCCATTTACGCCATCGGCATGGTGCTGGCTTTTGCGTTTCTTGCAAACTACTCCGGCCTTTCCACCACGCTGGCTCTGGTGCTCGCCATGACCAAGGGCGCTTTCACGTTCTTCGCACCGCTGCTGGGCTGGCTCGGGGTGTTCCTCACAGGCTCCGATACGTCTTCCAACGCGCTGTTCGGCGGACTTCAGGCGGCAACCGGACGGCAGATCGGAGTGAGCGGGGAGCTTCTGGTTGCCGCAAATACTGTCGGCGGCGCGGTTGGAAAGATGATTTCTCCGCAATCCATCGCTGTGGCGTCGGCGGCCGTCGGGCTGGTCGGGCGCGAGGGCGAACTGCTTCATTTTACACTGAAATGCAGCATCATTCTGGCCGTTCTGGTTGGGCTCATCACGACAGCACTGGTTTTCATGGGGGTAGGAACCTGACCCTGCGTTGATCTGAGAGCGGACATAACCGGGCGCAGGAACATTTCTGCGCCCGTTTTCTTTTCAGGGCCTGAACAGAATTCCCGTACAAGCCCCCCAAAACGAATTGAGCAGCATTCTTAATAATAACAAACTTTATTGCACGAATATCCCGACAACTACTCGCGTTCCATCGAAGCTTCCTGACAATATAGCATCGTCAAATTCTTCAAGAATTTTTCGGTAACCATAATAAGATAACGATTGTTTTCGCTTTATATACTTTTGACACACCGTCCGAAAACTTTATTTTTCATGGGATTATTTACCGATAATCAGCTCTCCACGGTTGCATAATCACGTGACGTCTGTAGGTTTCGGACCTCTGTAAGGTGACACTGATCACGGTCATGTCATCCGTCTCGAGTGTATGCGAAGAGTGATCCTACATGACGAAAGATCGTCACTGCCCTCTTGTTGACCTCCATACGTCTTCCCCCAATGCCATGCGCCTGAACCCGCTGACGCGGATGTCGCGTCGCGATACGCTGATGACGGGCATGGCGGGCGTGGGCGTTCTGGCGGTTGGAAATGTCGTGACCGCAGAGCCTGCGACTGGCGCCGATCCGGAACTTGAGCGCTTCATGAAGGTGTCAACGCGCCTGACCGATCGCGCCTCTCTTGATCCCCGGATCGGAAAGGCACTGTACGAGCGCAATCTCCAGTCCGCCCCGGAGCGTAAAGCCCAGCTTTCAAAGCTGGCGACGCTTCTGGAAAGCGGGAATTACGAAAACGCCTCAGCCTTCGCCAAAGCCGCCGAACAGGCCGATCCGGCGTTTAAGGACGTCATTCATGACATCATGACCGGCTGGTATCGCGGCGTCGCGGACGGCAAGGTCGTGGTCTATCGCTCCGCCCTAATGTTCGACGTCACCAAGGACGCGATCTACCCCAAGACCTACGCCGCGGGCGGCCCGTTCTACTGGACGACGCAGCCCCCTGAAGTCGACAAGCCGACCGGTGCACCTGCGCTGTCGCCGTCCAAGTTCGACGTGGAACCTACCTGAGAGCAGGAACAGCATCTCTTATGTCTTCTGATCAGAATCTCTCCGCCGATGTCGTGATCGTCGGGTCCCGTGTGGCTGGCAGTTCCATTGCGAACGAACTGGCGCGTGCGGGCATTTCCGCAATCTGGAAAACAAGCAGTCCTACCAGGGCCCCTTCCCGTCCACGCCCTGGGCCGTGCATCCGCCCAACCAGATGACGCCGAACCAGTATCTGCATACGAGCGGCCCGAACGCGGAAGCGTATCAGCAGGTCTATCTGCGGATGATGGGTGGCACCACCTGGCACTGGGCCGGATGTGCGTGGCGTTATCTGCCGTCGGATTTCGAGCTTAAGACCCGCTATGGGCAGGGCCGTGACTGGGCCCTGAAATACGACGATCTCGAGCCGTTTTATTATCAGGCCGAAGTCATGATGGGCGTGTGCGGCCCTGATCCGAAGGTCGAGGATCTGGGCTCCCCTCGTCAGCAGCCCTACCCCATGGAAGCGCTGCCGATTTCCTATGCGGCCCAGCAGTTCCGCAAGCTTATCACGGAAAAGACACCGTATCGCGTCGTGCATGAGCCACAGGCCCGCAATACACGGCCTTATGATGGTCGCCCGACCTGCGAGGGGCACAACAACTGCATGCCGATCTGCCCGATCGGGGCGATGTATAACGGCGGCTATTCCGTCTATCACGCCGAGACTGCCGGGGCGAAATTCGTACCCAATGCGGTCGTTTATAAAATCGAGCGTGACAGCGCGAACAAGAAGGTGACGGCGGTTCACTATTACGATCCGGACAAGGGATCGCACCGTGTCACAGGCAAGTATTTCGTTATCGCGGCGCATTGCATCGAGACGGCCAAGTTACTTCTGGTTTCGGCAGACGAACAGAGCCCCAATGGTATTGCCAACAGTTCGGGCCATGTCGGCCGGAACATGATGGATCATACCGGCGTGCAGGTGACGTTCATCAGCGGCGACAAGGCCCTTTGGCCGGGACGTGGCCCGCTTGAGACCAACGTGATCGACAATTTCCGCGATGGCGACTGGCGTGGCGATCGTGGCGCGTATCTCGTGCACATGGTTGATGACAATCAGGTCGATTTCGCAACGCAGCTTGCAATTTCAAAGGGGTATGTCGGCAAGGATCTGGAAGATCAGATCCGCTATCTGGCCTCTCACACCGTCCGTCTGTTCAGCCATAACGAGGCCCTGCCCGATCCGGACAACCGCCTGACGCTCAGCAAGACACATAAGGATGCGCTCGGCATTCCGCATCCGGATGTCTATTACAAGCTGCCGGATTACACGGTCCGCAGTTGCGAGCATACGCGCGGACTGTTCAAGGATCTCATCGGCCTGATGCATGGCACGGATGAGCAATGGACGCCGGGCTATTTCCCGCAGGATCACCCTTCGGGCAGCACCATCATGGGCGTAGACCCCAAGGACTCCGTGGTGGACGGCCATTGCCGGACGCATGACCACGAGAACCTGTTCATCGCGAGTTCGTCCGTGTTCTCCACGGTCGGGACCGGGAACATCACCCTTACTGTCGCAGCCCTTGCGCTTCGTGTTACCGATACGCTGAAAAAAGAACTGCTCCATGCCTGATTTCAAAACCGTTTTCTGGTCTTTTCTTGTTGGTGGAACGGTTCTGGCTGGACTGTCTTCTTTCGCTGCGCGGGCGGCGGATGTGGATCAGGATGTCATGAACCGTGGCGCCTATCTCGCTACGGCTGCGGACTGCATCGCCTGCCACACCAAGCCGGGCGGTATACCGTTCGCGGGAGGGCTGAAGATTGCAACGCCCATGGGCGACATCATTTCCACGAACATCACGCCCGATGCCGATCATGGGATCGGCAAATACTCGGAACATGATTTCGAGCAGGCCCTCCGCAAAGGCAAGCGCCGTGATGGCGCAAACCTCTACCCGGTCATGCCGTATGTTTCCTATGCGGCCCTGACGGATCAGGATGTTCACGCGCTTTATGTGTGGTTCATGAACGGCGTCAAACCTGTCGCGCAGACGCCGCCCGCCACGCAACTCAGCTTTCCGAGCAATATCCGCCTGACACTCTCAGGCTGGAACATGCTGGCGGGGACCGAGACGCAGGAAACTGGCGATTCTGCGAGTTATGACAAGATGCGGCGTGGCCGGTATCTGGCCATTGCGCTCGAACATTGCGGAACCTGCCACACGCCGCGCAACGTCATGCTGATGGAGAAGTCGGATCAATACCTGGCGGGCAGCCCATTGTCCGGCTGGTACGCACCGAACATCACCCCCAGCAAAACAGGCGGGATCGGTGACTGGAGCGAAGACGATCTCGTCCAGTATCTGCACACTGGTCGGGTCAAGGGCAGAAGTCAGGCGGCCGGACCGATGGGGGAAGCTGTCGAACACAGCACGAGCCATCTGACGGATGCAGATCTGCATGCACTGGCGGCGTTCGTCCTTCAGGTCAAGGCGATCGACGATGCGTCCGACACTCAGCCTCGTGACGGTTTTGGCAAGGCGAACGACATTCCCGACCTGCGGTCAGGCGAACTGACCCGGATTGACAACCTGTCGCAGAAATCTCCGGAAAACCTGTTCGATGCCAACTGTGCCGCTTGTCATGGACAGAACGGTGCGGGGACCGTCGATCAGTATGCGCCGTCGCTCTATAAAAACTCCGTCGTCGGTGCGGGCCGTCCGGACAATCTGATCATGACGATCCTGACGGGCGTGAACCGCAAAACGGCGGACGGTCATGCGAGCATGCCCGCTTTTGGCAGTACTTCGGATGTGCAGCGTCTGGACGATGCGGAAGTCGCGAGTCTTGTGAACTATGTCAGTAAGACCTTCGGCAGCGGCACCTATACCGTGACCGCGGATCAGGTCACAAAGGTTCGCAAGGACCACACTCCGCACTGAGCGCCACCAGTCACGGGCAACGATAAAAAAGGGGAGATGGACCAGATCCACCTCCCTTTTTTTTATCGAAAAACTGCGGGTCAGCCTTCGCTGGAAGGGCGCTTTGTCAGGCGCAGCAGGAAATACGGCACGAAGAAATAGAGCGCGATCACGACCATGAGCGGTTTGAGAAGCCAGTTCATGTTCTGATGCAGCAGCGACTGACTGAGAAGATTGCTCAGACCCATCATGCAGATCACCGAGAAAAGGCAGGCCAGATTGGCAAAAAATCCACGATCGCCGTTGATCTCGCGCAGTTGCTGAAAAAACGACCTGGACTGCGGCGCAACGCTCATGAGGGCATACTTCCTGTTCGTCGGCAGAGCATGGGAAAAGCACGCCACTCGTGGTTCTCATGCTGCCGGGCGGTGGGGAAGGATACTGCCAAGTTCGGCAGGATCAAAGCCTCAACTCGATGAAGCAGAGCTATTGAAAAAAACCGGCGCCTTTATGGGGCGCCGGTTTTCAGAAGTTATTGACCGCTCAAGCAGCCTGACTGGAGACTGCAGCGACTGTCGCAGGCGCGGCCGCAGCAGGAGGCGTCAGCGTGCGACGGACGGCATCATGCCAGCCATCGATCATGATGCGACGCTGTGCCGGGTCCATCTTCGGTGCGAAAACACGCTCCTGCTTCCAGGTCGCCGCAACTTCGTCCAGACTCTTCCACAACCCAACCTGCAATCCGGCGAGGAAGGCTGCCCCAAGAGCCGTGGTCTCGATATTAACCGGACGCTCAACCTCGGCCTTGAGCATCGAGGACAGGAACTGGGCAAACCAATCATTGACCGCCATGCCACCATCAATACGCAGGATGCTCGTACGCATGGCACCGTCTTCACGCATGGCGCGGATCAGGTCATAGGTCTGATAGGCCACGGATTCCAGCATGGCGCGTGCGATATGCGCCTGCGTAGAACCGAGCGTCAGGCCGCAGATCAGGCCGCGCGCATCAGGGTCCCAGTGCGGAGCGCCAAGGCCCACGAAGGCCGGAACCATATACACACCGTGGCTGTCGGGGATACGGGTTGCCATGTCGTCGGTCTGGGAGGCATGCGTGATCAGTTGCAGGCCATCACGCAGCCACTTGATGCCCGCGCCAGCCACGAAAATGGAGCCTTCCAGCGCGTAGAAGGTCTTGCCGCCAATGCGATAAGCGATCGTCGTCAGCAGGCGATTGTTGGACATGATGGGCTTTTCGCCGGTGTTGAGCAGCATGAAGCAGCCCGTACCGTACGTCGCCTTGGCCATGCCTTCATGGAAGCAGGCCTGCCCGATGACAGCAGCGTGCTGGTCACCTGCCATGCCGCCAATAGCAATCTTCTCGCCAAACAGCTTGGCTTCCGTTTCCCCGAAATCGCTGCTGTTGTCGCAGACTTCCGGCAGAAGGGCGCGCGGCACGTTGAAAAGCACCAGAAGTTCATCATCCCACTGCTGGGTATGGATGTTGAACAGAGACGTGCGGCAGGCATTGGTAATGTCGGTCGCGTGCTTACGCCCGCCCGTCAGGCGCCACAGCAGGAAACACTCGATCGTTCCTGCTGCGAGTTCCCCAGCTTCCGCACGGCGGCGCGCGTCAGGAACATGATCGAGAAGCCACGCGATCTTGCTGGCCGAAAAATACGGGTCCAGCAGAAGTCCGGTCTTGTCACGGACGACGGCTTCCTTGCCCTGCTGACGCAGGAGGCTGCATTCATGGGCCGTCCGGCGATCCTGCCAGACGAGCCCACGATGGATGGGGCGGCCCGTCTCGCGATCCCAGATCACGATGGTTTCGCGCTGGTTGGTAATGCCCAGAGCCGCAATCCGCTCCGGCCCACCCACTTCGTCGATGGTCTCCCGCGCCGTGGCGAGCACATCGCGCCAGATGTCCTCGACATCATGCTCCACCCAGCCGGGTTCGGGATAATGCTGCGGAAACTCACGACGGGAGATGGCCAGCGCCTGCGCATCCTTTCCAAAAACGATGCTGCGGGTCGAAGTCGTGCCCTGATCGATGGCGAGGATGCAGTCTTTCTTGTTCATGATGGACACTCCAATAAAGGTTCAAAAAATTTCAGACTGATTTTCAGGACACTCTGTTGACGACCGGGAAAGCAGGATCACCAGGATTGGACACGACCAGAACCGGTTCGGCGGGATTGATCCCCTCGGGGGCCACGATGACCGTCTGTTCCAGATAGCGCGGCATGAACGGACGCAGGCCGAACTGGTAAATGGCAGCACCGATCGGACCACCGATCAGGGGAGCAACGATGGGCACCCAGAAGTAGTTGCCCGGTGCCGGCAGCGCGCTCTGTCCCCAGCCCGCAAAGAAGCAAAACAGGCGCGGGCCGAAGTCACGGGCCGGGTTGATCGCCCAAGCGTCCAGATAGCCACAGGACGCGCCGATGATTGCCACCAGCAGACCGATGATCAACGCGCTCGAATTGGCCTGCGGAGCCTGCGTATTGTACTGACAGGTAATCGCGAAAATCCCGAAAACCAACACAGCCGTCAGAACCAGTTCGTCCCAGAACGCATGCGACACCGTGACGAAATCACCGGGATGGGTGAAGAATACACCCGATGCACCACCGTCGACAGCGCGCGTCAGGTTATGCGCCAGATTGAAATGGTCGATAACCGGCACATAAAGCGAGTAAATCACCGCCGCACCGGCAAAACCGCCCAGAACTTGAGCGCTAATGTACGGAAGCACTTTTTTCCACGAAAAGCCGCGGAACATGGCGAGTGACAGCGTGACAGCCGGATTTGCATGCGTTCCGCTGATCGCGCCGGTGGCATAAATCGCCACCGTCACACCCAGACCCCAGACGATACACACGCCCCAGTAAGCCGTTTTGTACGGACTGGGATCGTAGAGCGAGTACATGGCCGCAACGCCGTCTCCAAAGAGAATGATGATTGCGACTGCGAAAAACTCCGCGAGGAGCTCACCAAGGTAACGTCTGTTTTCTGACATGACTGATATCCGCCATGAAAAATGAAGCAAAAATGGTCAGGCGACGTTCTGGCGCGCGACCGGATCGGGATTGGAAACAGAGGCTGGCAGGCGTTCCTCGACATAGGTCTGAAGGGCCGCACGATCGGAATCGTTGACGAACAGACCAAGCCGTGAGCGACGCCACAGGATGTCCTCGGCGGTGCGGGCCCATTCGTTGTCGATGAGATAGTCCACTTCCCGTGCGCTGAGCGTGTCGCCGAACATCTGACCCATGCCTTCCGCATCGGCAGTGGCGATTTCATAAGCCCGGAGCCCATAATTGCGCACCAGGCGCCACGAACTGCGCTCGGAAAGATGCGGTGCGTATCCACGGAAGCGACGAAGCTGCGCGTCGAAATCCTTCGGCGCGAACTCTCCGCCGGGAAGCGGGGTGCCATCCGTCCAGCCCGGCTTATGCAGGACGGGAAGATGCGGCGCGAGCTTCTCGACGGCATGTTCGGCCAGCTTGCGGAACGTCGTGATCTTTCCACCGAAAACGGACAGGATCGGCGCGGCTGTCGCGTCCACATCCAACACGTAATCACGCGTCACGGCCGAGGCATTGCCCGAATTGTCGTCATAGAGCGGACGTACGCCAGCGTAGGTCCAGACGACATCATCGGGGCTGACGGTTTTTGTGAAATAGCGGTTTACGCTCTCGCACAGATAGCTGATTTCCTCAGGCGAAATATCGACCTTCCCCGGATCCTTCTCCCACGGAACATCCGTGGTGCCGATCAGGGTGAAATCCTGCTCATAGGGAATGGCGAAGACGATCCGCTTGTCCGGGTTCTGAAAGATATAGGCTTGCGAACCCTCAAAGACGCGCGGAACTACGATGTGGCTGCCCTTGACCAGTCGCACCTTGTTGCGGCTTGGCACGTTCAGGCGGTCCTGAAGCAGTTCGGCCACCCAAGGACCGGCAGCGTTTACGAGGGCCTTGGCCTGAACCGTGCGCTGCTCGCCCGTCTGGGTATTTTCGAGCGTAGCTGTCCAGACCTGCGGACCACGGACGGCTTTGACGAGACGTGTGCGTGTCTGGACGTTCGCCCCCACACGCACGGCATCCATGGCATTGAGAACCACGAGCCGACTGTCCTGTACCCAGCCATCCGAATACTCGAAACCGCGCACATACTCCGAACGCAGCGGCTTGCCCGCCGGAGCAGACCGCAGGTTCAGCGCCTTCGTTTTGGGAAGCGTCATGTTTGGGCAAAGATGGTCGTACAGGAACAGCCCCGTACGCAGCAGCCATGCCGGACGCAGCATTTTAGAGTGCGGCAGAACGAAGCGCATCGGCCAGATGATGTGCGGTGCGATCTTCAGCAGACGCTCACGCTCCATCAGGGCCTCACGGACCAGCCGGAACTCGTAATATTCAAGATAGCGCAGACCGCCGTGAATGAGCTTGGTGCTGGCGGACGACGTATGGCTTGCAAGATCATCCTGCTCGACGAGAAGCACACTCGCCCCCCTGCCTGCGGCATCTCTCGCAATTCCGCAGCCATTAATCCCGCCGCCCACAACCAGAAGGTCGTAGGGCGCAGACGGATTGGCCGCAGATGAAACTTCATGAATCGATGACATCATAATCTCCTGTCATCACGCTCCAAAACGAGCGGTCGATGTTCGTTTTGGAGCATGTTGAGCGATAAAGAAAGGGGTTTATGTGATTCGTAACGCAATAGTGTTAGAAGACGCTGCGTTATTCGTTATTTTCAGCCACATGCAGCGTGACACCCGCAGTATCCAGAAGCCGCTGAAAGGAGTCGGAGACCGGACGGTCCGTGATCAGGTCATCGATATCCCGCAGATCCCCTACCCCTACCCAGCGGGTGACGCGTGAACTTCGTATGATCGGCCAACAGCAGAACACGGCGCGAGTTCCGGATAATTGTCCGTGCGCACTGGATTTCCTCCAGATCGAAATCCAGCAAAGTGCCATCTTCCTCAATCCCGCTGATCCCGATCACGCCGAATTCCGTGCGGAACGAGGACAGGGTTTCGATGGCCGTAGCACCGAGAATAGCACCGTCCTGCGGACGTAACTGGCCGCCCGCAATGATGGTATGAAAATCCGCCCGTCCAGAGACAAGCGAGGCCACATGCAGGTTGTTCGTCACAATCCGCAGATCCCTGTGGCCTGTCAGGGATCGTGCAAAGGCCTCCGTTGTGGTGCCGATGTTGATGAATAGAGACGACCGATCGGGGATCAGGGCCGCCGCATAACGTCCGATCGCATCCTTGGCAGAGGAATTGAGGATCTGGCGCGCGTCATAATCCAGATTTTCAACCGTGGAGACTGGCGTTGCGCCCCCGTGATGGCGGCACAGCAGACCAAGTTCCGCAAGATGGGTCACATCCCGGCGAATGGTCTGAACCGCAACGCTGAAATGCTGCGCCATCTCCTCATTGGCCATGTAGCCCTGACTGCGAACCAGACGCACGATCTGGTCCTGTCTTGGGCTGGTGGAAGGTGGATCGTGAGGCATGATGGAATCCGGGCGCGAAATGTAAGAAAACGAACATAAGCGCACATTCTCGCTCACGAGAAGCCCGTGCCACCGCAAGAGCGGTCATTTTTGAAACGACAAAGCAACCTCGAAGCCCCACAGACCGTTACAGATCGAGCCCTAAAAGCCATATTCCGGCCATGTCAGAGGATTTACCTGAGACAGTAAGTGCCCGAAACAGAACGGTCGGGCCTGAAGGTGAGTTATGAAGACAAGATTATTTGCAGGATTGATGGCAGGCTGCCTCCTTGCCTCAGCGCCGCTCGCTTCCGCCGATCCGCGGAATTCCGGCCCTCAGGGTGGGCCCGGATGGCATGGTGGCCCGGGACGAAATGGCGATTATCGCGGCGGCGGCCGGCGCGGTGGGCCTGACCGAGTGTGGCGTCGTGGAGACCGTTATGACGGCCCCCGTGGCAATCGCTGGGCCGTCAATAACTGGCGCAGCTATCGTGGCCTGTATGCTCCCCCACCCGGTTATTACTGGACGCGTTCTGGAAACCAGTTCCTGCTGACAGCTTTGGCGACTGGCCTAATTGCGGGGGTCGTGGGTGCCAACATTGCGGCGCAACCTCCGGGACCGCCCCCACCACCCCCTCCGGGATATGGACCGGGGCCACGCTGAAGGAGTGATCTACTGCTGAAGAAGCGCCGCGACCTCCCTCCATTCCGGTGCGGCGTCTGCGGCGCCACGACGGGTCGTCGCCAAAGCCCCACAGGCTGAGGCGATCCGGGCTGCTTCCGGCAGTTTTTCTCCACGGGCCAGCGCAACGGCAAGTCCTGCATTAAAACAGTCTCCGGCGGCTACAGTATCGATCGGAGTTACCTGAAATGGCGGGATGTGCCCTGATGACGTTCCATCGTGCCAGAACACGCCTTTCGCTCCCATTTTGACCAGAACGGCGCGAACACCTTTCGCCAGCAGAGCTTCTGCGGCCGTTTTTGCCTCTTCAACAGTCGCGGGACGGATGCCAGTGAGACTAAAAGTCTCGCTTTCATTGGGTGTCAGAATGTCGATCTCGCTCCATAAAGCGTCGAGGAGACCATACTCGGGCGCAGGAGCCGGATCGAGTACGACCAACCCTCCCGCCCGCTTTGTCTGACGCGCGGCAGCCAGAACGACTGTCTGTGGGATTTCAAGCTGGAGCAGAAGGACCTTCGCCCTGTCCAGCCAAGGCGATGCAGCCACAACATCCGTTCCATCCACCGCCATATTCGCACCTCCGGCGACGGTGATGCAGTTCTCCGCCGAAGCGTCGATCCCGATCAAGGCAATACCGGTCGGGTGCTCGGGATCATCCCGCAGCGGCGACAGATCCACACCGAATCCCTCAAGACTGGCCCGCGCCTGCGCCCCGAACGCATCGCGCCCCACACGCCCCGCGAGTGCGACATCCACGTTGAACGATCGTGCCAACCTTGCAGCGGCAGCCGCCTGATTGCTGCCCTTCCCGCCCAACCCGATCGCATAACTGTCGGCGTGAACAGTTTCGCCAGGTCGAGGAAGCCGCTGGCTGCGGGCTGTCAGATCAATATTGATACTGCCGAAGGAAAGGATCAGAGGCGTCCGCAAAGTCATGTCCATCAGGCCGAAAGCTGGAGAAAGTGATGATGTCCAAGCCTGCTTATCGGATGGCCCGACGCCCTTCAAGCAGAGCATCATTTCCCGTTCTAAATCCGAATTCGTTTCTTACTCGTGCAACTTTTCACAGAAGCAGCAGTTTTCCATTCTCGACTTCCTTATCGGGTCGACAGGACTGTGTCTTTCGCAAATAATTGTGATAGGCTTCAGCCCTCCTGATGGCCGCGCGAAAGTTTCCTGCCTCCAATGCGACCTGCCCGCCTCCGATCCTGCATTTCCGGCCCCGCTTTTCTCCTGATGGGCGGATGCACTCTTCGCGGCGCTCCGGCCTTTCCGATCATGGGAGCCTATTTCCCGGGCTGGATGGCCTGCGCCCTGATCGGCGTGGCGACGGCTGTGGGCCTGCGCGTCCTCTTTCTGCTGACAGGGCTTGATGCGCTGCTCAGCTTCCGCCTTTTCACCTATGTCGCCCTCGGCGTCATCGCCGCACTCACTGTGTGGACGCTGGTATTCGGACCCTGATCGTGCAGCGCATCCCTGTTTCCAGCAAAAAACCAGTCGGCATCATCATCGCGGTTCTGTGCGTGGGAGCGGCCACCGCTTTCGGCATACATGTCGCCCATGAGGACAGTGCTCATCCCTCCTCCGATAGTGGCATCATTGATGCGGAAGTGGTGCATATCGCTTCGGTTGTGGGAGGGCGCATCAAAACACTGAACGTGTCGGTCAACCAGCGTGTGCACAAAGGCGACGTGCTGTACCAGATTGACCCTGAGCCTTATGAACTGACGCTTCGACAGGCAAAGGCCAATCTAGATCTGGCCAATGCGGAAGTGGAGAACCAGACACGTCTGCTCAGCGTCAAAACCTCCAACGCCGCGACGGCCGGCGATCAGGTTTCACGCGCCCAGACCAACCGGGATCTGGCAGCGCGGACGGTGGAGCGGCTTCAGCCTCTGGCCGGAAAATCCTATATCCCCTGGCAGCAATACGATCAGGCCCGCGTCGCCTTGCACGACGCCGAAATCTCGCTGGCCCAGTCCCGCATTCAGTCCACGGCGGCGACCACTGCAATTGGCGACCTGAAAAGTTCGATCGCAGCGCGTGATGCCAGTCAGGCAGCGTATGACCGCGTCCGATATGAACTGCGACAGACCACGGTCATTGCTCCTGCGGACGGATATGTTACCAGCCTGCGCGTCAAGGTCGGCGAAGTTCTGGCGCCCTCGCAGTCTTTGTTTACGCTGATCGCGGACAATGAATGGTATGCCATGGCCAATATCCGGGAGGGCGATCTTGAAGCCGTCGGGGTTGGAGACTGCGTGACGGTTCATTCCATGATCGATCGGAACACACCGATCCGTGGCCATGTCGAAAGTATCGGCTGGGGCGTTCTCTCGGTTGATTCTTCCGGAATTGCCCGTTCGCTCCCCCTCGTGCCGCGACAGATGGACTGGGTACATGTGGCACAGCGTTTCCCGGTCCGCATCCAGTTGGAGAAGACGAACCCGCTGCTGCTACGGCTCGGCGCCACCGCGACGGTCGAGGTCCGGCATGGCGCTGCCTGTCCCTGACACCTCCCCTTCCCCGGACGCTTCGGATCGGGACGTGATCCAGTCCGCATCGCCCCTTCGCACCCTTGGGCTGGCGCGGATCTGGCACCTGATATGGGACCCTGCGCCAGGACGTATGGGCTATGCGCTGCGCATGGCGGCGGGTTGCACAACCACCGTTCTGGTCGGGGAAATCTGGCAAGTTCCCGATCTGGGCGTTCCGGCACTCGTGACAATGGCACTTTGGCAAAAAGACCGCGTTACCAATGCTCTCGTCGGGGTTCTGGTGAACATCGTGGTGGTGTTCCTGCTCCTGCTGATCTATGGCCTGATCAAGATCACGCTGGATCACGCGATGGAACTGGTGATCGTGATCGCCCTCCTGTCATTCGGGTTTTTCTTTTTGGGTTCGGCCAGTAAACTCAAACCCGTGGCCTATATGTTCGGCCTGATTATCGTGTTTGGACTGGTCGTGATTGATCAGGTTCCGGTCGGGGAAGTCATTACAAGAGCTATTCTTTATACGGATCTGTTTCTGGCTGTGCCCGGAGCGGTCATGATCGTGCTCGGTATGCTGATCTGCCCGTCTCCGCGCAGGGTTCTGACCGACGATATTGCAGCCCGTCTTCTTATGGCGTGTCGCCTGCTACGCGGCGCTGATGACCGTACCCGCGAACAAGCGACGGACATGCTGCGCATCGGCACGACAGACATGATGAAGTCTGCGAAAATGGCCGGGCTGGAAAAAATCTGGGCGGCCAAGGATCTGGCCTGCCTCAAACAGTCTGCAAGCAGCAGCGTAGCTGTCCTCGCGCTCGCCGATGAGGCAAACCGAAATGGACTATCGGCAGAAGACGCGGCCTGTCTGATAGCAACCCTTGAAAAAATGGCCGCCATTTTCGCAGCCGGGGACTATCCCGCCGACATCGAGCGCCCCACTGTCAGCGCCGCATCTCCAGCAGCCTGCGCCATGGCAGACATGCTGCCCGAGTTTACCACGCCTCCTGCGGAAAGCACGAAAGCTGCCCCCCCGGAGAAAAAATCCGGCTTCTTCGCGGACGACGCGTTCAACAATCCCGAACATGTCCGTTTTGCGGTCAAGGGCACAGCAGGGGTTATGCTCAGCTATCTGGCCTTTATGGTGCTGGACTGGCCGGGCATCCACACCTGCATCATCACCTGCTTCATCGTCGCGCTGCCAACCATGGGGGAAATGGTTTCCAAACTGACCCTGCGTATCTCCGGGGCGCTTGTAGGGGGCACGATTGGCATTGGCTCCATCATTTTCGTCATGCCCCATCTAGATGGAATCACCGGTTTTCTGGTTCTGATTTTCGTGGTGTCCCTGCTTGCGGCATGGGTCAAAACCGGCGACGAGCGTATTGCCTACGCGGGATTTCAGATCGGTCTGGCCTTTTATCTATCGGATCTGAAAGGCTTCGGCCCCACCAGCGACATGGAAACCGCGCGGGACCGTATCATCGGAATCATGCTGGGCAATTTCATCACTTATGCCATGTTCACGAGCTTCTGGCCCGCGACCGCCCGAGACAGAATTGGAGAAGGTCTGCGCAAACTGGCGGAAGCTCTGAAACTCCAGTCTCAGGCCTTGACGCCGCAAGCCCGCGCAGAAGCGATTGCCAGCACCCAGTCCGCCCTTTCGGAAAGCGAGCGCACTCTGGAATATGTCATGGCAGAACCCATCAACACCCGCGTTGATCTTCCCCGTCTGAGGGAGACAAAACAGGCGCTTGATGATGCTGGCTGCCTCTCGGAAGACCTGCTCGTCACACCCGAGAGAGCAGATCTGACCAATCACACCGCACGCCTGGAACGACTTGCAGGGTAATGAACCTTGACGTTTCTGAGGGATTTTCTCTCCACTTGCGAGAAAATCCCTCTCAGAGAGCGAAAACTAGGCGTCCAGAAGCTCTTTTGAAAGCTCCACATGCTTTTGGGCATATGCCACGGAATTAATGGCATTTTTCACCCGCTCCTGAGCAGCTTCGGTTCTTTGCAAAGCGCCAGACGGATCGGTACGCACCGCAGAAATCGCCTCCGCAAGCGCCGCCGGGTTTCGTTCTGGCACATAGAGTACAGAATCTGACCCAAAATAATCTGTCAGACCACCACAGTCTGAAGAAATGACCGGAACCCCAAGGATAATGGCTTCTTCAACGACAGTAATACCAGAAGCATGTCGATTGGCCTGAAGGGGAACTACAACGATATCAGCGTCAGAATAAAGACCGATCAGCTCAGCATTATTTTTTGCCCGCACAAGTGTGACATTAGGGACATTCTTTGCTGCTTCAAATGCAGCAGGCGAACTGCTTGCGATGCTGAATTCCACATCAGACAATACACTTGCCGCAGCGCAGAAGGTCTTCCAGTCTCTGTGCTCGTCGTTACCAAGCGAAAGGACCTTGAGTTTTTCCCCTTGGCAGGTTCTGCGAGCGGGCTTCATATCATCTGCCCGGATCCCGAAATGCACCCGCTCAACGCGCAGACCCGGAAACATGCGCCGACCGTCATCCCGGTTGCAAACCGAGAGGACGGTCAGCAGATCCAGATTCTTTATAAGCGACCGAAAAAACCACCGTCTCCAGAAAGGCTGCTTACGCCACCGATCCACCAACCAGACGACCTGCCCGAGAATTTTCGGCCTGCGTGCAGGCTTCAGAATTCGGAAAAGCAGGAGAACTGCCAGAGTCTGCGATTCTGTATGTGTCCACACCACATCGGACGCAAGCATTTGCTTACGGTTCCGCCATGCATGGATGAAGTCGAAACCAAGCACGAGACGCGCACCGTAACGTAGTGCTTTCTGGAACGGATTTTCGTGCTGGTCTTCCGAATAAACGATTTTTATGTCGTCTGAGGCAGCTCGGGAGTAGCCATAAGCCTGCTCCTCATTCAATCCCAATATTTGGCCCGCCTTCCAGCGTTCCCGCCAGGTTTTACTGCCAAAACCGTGTGCAAGCTGCACAAAAACTTTCATCACACAACACCCAGAAATAATAGTTAATAAATACTTAAATCTCACCCATGAATCAACGATGAATGAACTAAAACGGAATGAAATGCTTTGACTTTATTTTTACGATTCAGATCGGCAGCTCCACTCATCTTTATGCTCGAACAGAGCGTTCGTATCTGTGTCTTTCGGGGAACAGTCATGGGAAAACGCGCTGCATATCAGCGCTAAAACAAACGAATCATTTTGACACTCAGTGCCATAATGTGGACAGGAGACTTCAGCCCACCCATACCGACTGATCAGGACCGCTCATGAAATCCGCACGCCTGCTGCTTTGCCTTCTTTCCGGATCTGTCCTGAGCAGTATGCCCGCTTTCGCAGCGGAGACACAACCCGCTTCCAAGACCCAAACAGCCGTCCCCGCACCGTCATCTCATGCCAGACTACAAACACCCAAAGCAGAGACCATCACGGTTCGCAGTCGCAACGGCTCTGGAACCGCTGCGGATTATCTGAACAAAGACGTGGCTTTGGGGCCGCTCGGCACGCGCTCTGTGCTCGATACGCCGATGTCCATCATGGTTGTTCCGCATGATGTTCTGGTGAACCAGCAGAGCCGCAATATTAACGATCTCGTGGCGTATGTGCCGTCCGCACAGCTTGAAATGCGCGGCGATCCGAACACCAGCCGGCCGCAGTCTCGTGGTTTTGAAGGCGATGTGATTGCCAACACCCGCATGGACGGGCTGAACATGGTCATCACCACGCCCTATGCCGCCGAACAGTTCGATAGCCTTCAGGTGCTGAACGGTCTGGCAGGCGCGCTTTACGGACCGCAGAACCCGGCGGGCACGTTCGACTTCACGCTCAAGCGCCCGACGGACCGTATGACCGAACGCTTTGTCGTGGGGACGGATTCCATCGGTTCTCCTCTGGAGAGCGCGGATGTTTCGGGGCGCGTGGGGAAAAACAAATGGTTCGGCTACCGGTTGAACCTGCTGAACCAGAACGGCGAAGGCTATGTGGAGGGCTCGCATCTGCGGCGTGATCTCGTCAGCGGCGATTTCGACATTCACCTCTCGGACAAAACCGTCATCCAGATCGATGCCAGCCAGTACACCTATGCCGAGCGCGGCTATCCGGGCGGTTTCGCCTACAGCACCGCAATCCAGCTCCCCCAGGCACCGGACCTGAGCCAGAAGGGTTATGGTCAGCCTCAGGCGGGCTACAACATGGAAACCGATACGGCTCTGGCCAAGATCATCCATAATTTCAACGACAACTGGAGCCTCAAGCTGGGCGGTCTGTGGCAGAATGCGGCGCGCAATGTCTTCAGCACGTCCAACCAGCTGCTGAATTCCTCGGGCCTGTACCGCCAGACGATTTCCGCGGCCCTCACGGCCAATGATTTCGTTGCAGGGAGCAACATGGCTTACCTGAACGGCAAATTCCGCACCGGTCCACTGCGGCACCAGATCGAACTCGGCACGAACGGTTATATGATGGGGAACTACAACCCCACCTCCTCCACCGGAACCATCACTCTTGGGGAAGCCACGATCGGCCACCCCAAGAGCTTCTCAAGTGTGCAGCCCTATTATTCCGGCCGCTATAAATCCGCTGATACGATGAACCAGTCGCTGCTGGCAGGCGACACAATTTCGCTGGGCAAACACTGGTCGATTATGGGGTCCCTCGCCTGGAGTTGGCTGAGCACCAACAACTACGCCAAGAGCGGTTCCAAAACATCCAGCTACGATCGCGCGGCCGCTTTCAGCCCGATGACGAGCCTGATGTACAAGCCGACGGACAGCCAGACGCTGTATTTCACATGGGGGCGTTCACTTCAGGCGGGAACCACCGCCCCGGTAGGATCGGTCAACGTGAATGACGTCACGGCCCCACTGCGGTCCGAAGAATATGAAGTCGGCTATAAGATCCTGATCGCCAAGCGCATGCAGGTCAATATTGCGGGCTTCCGCATGTCACGTCCTTTCGGGTTCACGGACCCTGTGACGCATGTTTATGCGAATTACGGCACGCAGCGGAACTATGGCGTCGAGTTTCAGGCATCGGGCAATATCACCGATAACCTGACATTTCTCGGTGGCATGACATGGCTGGATGCCCAGATGCTTGGCACAGGATCGTCGCTGACGGCCAACAAGCAGGTTGTGGGCGTCCCGCCACTGATGGCGAATGCACTGCTGGATTATCGCCTGCCGTTTCTCAAAGGCGCGGCCGTCAACGCGAATGTTCATTATATGGGCCGTCGTGCTGCCAATGTTTACAACACGACCTTTGCGCCGTCTTACGTCACACTGGATCTGGGCGCACGGTATGCGACCCATGCCTATGGCCAGCCGCTGGTGTTCCGCTTTGGTGTGAACAACGTGACGAACCAGAGCTACTGGGCCTCCGTCTATCCATCCAGCATCAATGGCGTCAGCAACGCCACCAACTCTGCCGTGGCCGGTCTGCCGCGGACGTACCATTTCAGCATCGAGCTGGACCTCTGAGCGAGGTTCAGCCTGAACTCATCGGGAAATCGTTCTGCCACAGCAGGGGCTGAAGCGTGAAGGTCCGGCGCAGGATGGTTTCAAGATCCGACCGGCCTTCGGTCTTGACCCATTCGTCCAGAGCCGTCCGGAACGTCGCAATCGCCGTCCGGGCCAACAAACGGGCCACGAGGGACGGCATTTCGGTGGCGGGCAAGCGGGCGATCAGGGTGGAAGCAAGCGTCTCTTCCCATTCGGAATACCGGCGCAAAGCCATGTCACGCAGCGCGGGCGTCTGTTCCACCAGCCTGACGACCGCATAGGCATCCATCCGGTCGGACGAATAACAGGCGACGACCGGCACCAGCCCCGCCAGCACAGCGTCTTGTAGCGGAACGTCCAGCGGCACGGCGCGAATGGCATCGGTCAGGATCGTTGTGACGCCGTTGGTCCAGGCGAGAATGATATCGGCCTTGCCCGGAAAATAACGAAAGAGCGTCCGACGCGAAATCTGCGCGGCTTCTGCGATTTCATCGACGGATGTTTCTTCATAACCATACGTCGAAAACAGGCGCATGGCCTCGCGCACCAGCGCGGCATGGGTGCGGTCCTTCTTGCGTTGCCGCAGCGGTCCGTCCTGTTCGCCATCCTGTTGTGCGTCTGTCGTCATGCCGTCCAGTTATCCCGAAGTCCGCAACCAGCATAGACCCGATCTGCTGAAGCGTTCCAGCAGGCAGAAACCACCGGCTTCAGAACACGAGCCGGTAACGCGCTCGGACCAGTACGTCATTTTCAAGCTGCTGCCGGAGCGCCGACATCTCCTGCGACACAACCAGAACCGCCACCTCGTGAAAAAACGGACGCCTGCCCGTCACGCGCTCCTGAAAAACCTGTGCCAGAACCATGACCACCGGATCTCGGCTGCAACACAGACATCCCGTGATGTGACGGTTCCTGAACGGCGACGGTGCTGGAATGGCGGCGACGTCGCCCCACACCTCGTCAGGCCGTGCGTTGCCGATGAGCAGCGCATGACGTCTACGCTCTTCCGGCCACGAAGACTCTCCGGACAGAAAGCTCAAAGGGATCAGGGACGTGCGTGACGATATCATTGCATCCTCTCTAGCAGGCGCGGCACATTCAGACAGCATTTTCGTATCCCCAACTCTTTGCCGCTATGCAGGCGTTTTGCTACACCGTTCGGGCCTCTGACCGTATATGGAGGCCCTGTCCCGATCGCGGGTTCCCGAACCCGTCTCCCGTCCTTTCCAGTTACAGAGCCTTCTGCCCATGTCCTCACGCCCCCATCTGCTTGACGCCCTCGCCGATCAGGTCCTGCTCTGTGATGGCGGTATGGGGTCCCGGGTGCAGATGCTGGACCTCGAAGTCGAGCGCGATTACTGGGGACAAGAAAACTGCACGGAAATCCTGAACCTCTCGCGTCCGGAACTCGTGCGTGAAATCCATCGCGGCTATTTCGAGGCCGGGGCGGATATGGTGGAGACGAACACGTTCGGCGGCTCTATCGTTACGCTGGCGGAGTTCGGGCTGCAGGACCGCACACGGGAAATCAACCGCACGGCGGCCACTCTGGCCCGTGAGGCGGCTGAAACGTTCTCCGACGGACGGCACCGCTACGTCATGGGCTCCATCGGTCCGGGCACAAAGCTGCCGACGCTGGGCAACATTGCTTATGACGATCTGGAAGCCGGTCTGGTCGAACAGTGCCGTGGCCTGATCGATGGCGGCGTGGACGGGTTCCTGATCGAGACGTGTCAGGACACGCTTCAGATCAAAGCGGCCGTAAATGCTGCCAAGATTGCCCGGATCGAACTGGGTTCGGATGCGCCAATCTTCGTGCAGGTCACGGTCGAGACCACCGGCACGCTGCTGGTCGGCCCAGATATCGCTGCCGCCGCCACGACCGTTCAGGCGCTGGACGTGCCCTCGCTCGGTCTGAACTGCGCCACCGGCCCGCAGGAAATGGGCGAGCATGTCCGCTGGCTGTCAGAAAACTGGCCCGGCCTCATTTCCATGCAGCCCAACGCAGGCCTGCCCGAGCTTGTGGATGGCAAGACCGTCTACCCGCTCAGCCCCGAGGAAATGGCCGTCTGGATGGAGCGCTTCGTTCAGGAAGACGGGCTGAACCTGATCGGCGGCTGCTGTGGCACATCCACCCCGCATATTCAGGCGCTGGACGAGATGCTGCGTCGTCTTGGTGGCACGAAACTGCGTCCTGCCCCGGTCAAGCGCAGTACGATCTGGATGCCGTCGGTCTCCAGCCTCTATACGCAAACGCCGCTGCGTCAGGAGAACAGCTATTTCTCCATTGGCGAACGCTGCAACGCCAATGGCTCCAAGAAATGGCGCGAGCTTCAGGAAGCCAATGACTGGGATGGCTGCGTCGCCATCGGGCGCGAACAGGCCGCTGAGGGTTCCAACGCGCTCGATATCTGCACAGCGTTCGTGGGACGTGATGAAGTCCGCGAAATGAACGAGGTCGTCACGCGTTTCACGTCGTCCGTGAATGCGCCACTGGTGATTGACTCGACTGAGACCCCCGTCATTGAAGCCGCGCTCAAGCTGCATGGCGGCAAGCCGATCATCAACTCGATCAATTTTGAGGATGGTGAAGAACAGGCGCATGCCCGCATGAAGCTGGCCCGCAAGTTCGGCGCGGCGATGATTGCGCTCACGATCGACGAAGTTGGCATGGCGAAGGAGCCGCAGGACAAGCTGCGCATTGCCGAGCGACTGGTTGATTTCGCCTGCACCCAGTACGGGCTGCCGCAGTCTGACCTGATGATCGACCCGCTGACCTTCACCATCGCGACGGGCGTGGAAGATGACCGCAAGCTCGGGCAGTGGACGCTTGAGGGCATCAAGCTGATCCGCGACAAGTTCCCCGACATCCAGATCATTCTCGGCCTGTCGAATATTTCCTTCGGCTTGAATCCGGCCGCGCGTGCTGTGCTGAATTCGGTGTTCCTCGACCATGCGGTCAAGGCGGGCATGACGGGCGCGATCGTGCATGTCTCCAAGATCCGTCCGTTGCATCTGATCGCGCCTGAAGAGGTCAAGGTCGCAGAAGACCTGATCTTCGACCGTCGCACCGAAGACTACGATCCGCTTCAGAAACTTCTGGAACTGTTTGCGGGCCGAAAAGCCGCTGATGCCGTCAAGAAGCGTCGTGCGGAAACGCCAGCAGAACGTCTGAAAGACCGGATCGTGGACGGTGACCGCAAGGGCATCGAGGACGATCTGGCAGCCGCAATGACGGAAATGCCGCCGCTCGATATCATCAACAATGTTCTGCTGGACGGTATGAAGGTTGTGGGCGAGCTGTTCGGTTCGGGCAAGATGCAGCTTCCGTTCGTGCTGCAGTCCGCCGAGACGATGAAGACCGCCGTCGCCTGGCTTGAGCCGCATATGGAGCGCACGGAAGGCCAGCATCGCGGCACGATGGTGCTCGCGACCGTCAAAGGTGACGTCCACGATATCGGCAAGAACCTCGTGGACATCATCCTGACCAATAACGGCTACCGGGTCATTAATCTGGGCATCAAGGTGCCGCTCGCGGACATGATTGCGGCCGTGAAGGAACATAACGCCGATGCACTGGGCATGTCCGGGCTTCTGGTGAAGTCCACGGTTATCATGCGCGAAAACCTTGTGGAAATGCACCGTCAGGGCTTTGACCTTCCGGTCATTCTTGGCGGCGCGGCCCTGACGCGCAATTACGTCGAGGAAGAATGCGCCCGCTCTTATGGCGCTGGTGAACCGGGGCGTGTGGCCTATGCGCGCGATGCGTTCGACGGTCTGGGCCTGATGGACAAGATCGCCAATAACGACCTCGACTCCTATCTGGGCGCCATTCAGACACGCCGCGCCAGCCAAGCGAGCCGAAAAACGGAACGCGCACCGGAAATCGCGGAAACGCGGGGCTTTGGTGAGGTGGATCGCGAGGCCGCAAAGGCTAGGCGTGAGCGCATTTCAGGCTCCGAGCCCGTTATTACACCGCCCTTCTGGGGCGCGCGCGTTCTGGAAGCGACGCCGAACGCAGTTCTGCCGTTTCTCAATGAGCGGTCGCTGTACCAGTTTCAGTGGGGCTTCCGGAAACAGGGCCGCTCGCTCGACGAATTCATGGAATATGCCAAGATCGAGCTCCGCCCCGTTCTCAAGCGGATGCTGGCGCTGAGTGCGGAGCAGGACATCATCCGTCCACAGGCAATCTATGGCTACTGGAAAGCAGCGGGAGACGGGAACGATCTCGTGCTGTTCGAAGAAGACGGTAAAACGGAAGCCGCACGCTTCACCATGCCCCGCCAGCCCAAGGACGACGGCGAGTGCATCGCCGATTTCGTGCGCGATATCAGCGACGATGTCCGTGACGTGGTTGGGCTTCAGGTCGTCACCGTCGGGCAGAAGGCATCCGATCTCGCGCGGGTGTGGTTCGAGGACAACCGCTATCAGGACTATCTGTATCTGCATGGCCTGTCGGTCGAGATGGCGGAAGCCATGGCGGAATACACCCACAAGCGCATCCGCGCCGAACTGGGCTTCGCAGGCGAGGACAACCGCGACATGGAAAAGCTGCTCTCACAGTCCTATCGCGGCTCGCGCTATTCCTTCGGTTATCCCGCCTGTCCGCGGCTTGAGGATCAGGAACTGATCCTGAAAATGCTGGATGCCGAACGCATCGGCGTGTCGCTTTCAGACGGCTATCAGCTTCACCCCGAGCAGTCGACATCCGCACTCGTAATGCTGAATCCGCGTGCAAAATATTTCACCGTCTAAGGACGGCAGATTTTTAAAAAAGACGAGAAAAGATCTTCCATGACGGCCCCTCCAGTTTCGCAGACGACCTATGTCCTGACACTTTCCTGCCCCAACCGCCCGGGTATCGTGGCCGCCATCAGCGGGAAGCTGGCGGAACTGGATGCCAACATCACAGAAGCACAGCAGTTCGATGACCGGGACAGCACGGTCTTCTTCATGCGGATCGTCTTTGAAGTCGCACAAGACCGGACCAGCGCCCAACAGCTGCGCGAGGCGCTGGCCGTTCTGGGAAACAATTTCAGCATGGAGTGGGCCCTGCATGACCGCAGCGTGAGGCCGAAGGTTCTGCTGATGGTCTCACGCTTCGATCACTGTCTGGTCGATCTGCTCTATCGCTGGCGCATCGGGGAACTTCCAATCGAGCCGGTTGGCATCGTGTCGAACCATCCGCGCGACGTGTTCGCGGATCTGGATTTCTACGGCATTCCGTTCCATCATGTGCCCGTCACGAAAGAAACGAAGCCCGCGCAGGAAGCTCATGTGCTGGACCTGCTGGCATCGAGCGGTGCCGAGCTGGTCATTCTCGCGCGTTATATGCAGGTTCTGTCCAACGAGATGGCCGCCAGCCTGTCCGGTCGCTGTATCAATATTCACCACTCCTTCCTCCCCGGCTTCAAGGGCGCGCGCCCCTACCATCAGGCCTTTGCCCGCGGCGTGAAGCTGATCGGCGCGACGGCCCATTATGTCACGCTGGACCTGGATGAGGGGCCGATCATCGAGCAGGATGTGGAGCGCATCTCCCACGCCGACACACCCGAAGACCTGATCCGCAAAGGACGCGATATCGAACGTCGCGTTCTGGCACGTGCCGTCCGGTATCACATTGAACGCCGAACCATCATCAACGGTAGCCGCACAGTCGTCTTTGCGACCTGAACGAGGCTTTTCTTCGACGGGACATATAAATTTCGCACGACACCCGGAATATTCTCTCCTAGGGTCGATCCAGTATTTCACAGTCGGTAGCACTCGTCAGATGACCGTCCGTAACGCTCTTTTTTCACTTACCCTCCTCATCGGCCAGACGGCCTGTTCAGGAGACTGGGTTCTCGAAAAAAGACTGACACCAGCGGATACACTGAGGGAAACATCAAACCGCACTGTGGTTCCCGGCACGTTCGTCATGACCGTTAAAAGCGTGAACGTTTTCAACAAGATGGTCTTCCTCAACTCGGAAGATACCTATCTGGACCGCGCCAATGTCGCCGTGCAGATCACATCTTCGGTCGCCTATAATGCCGACATCCGGTTTGGCGGTGATTTCCGGAACATGGTGCTGAACAAAAAAATTCTGGTGATCGGATCGGCCATGAAAGTCGGTGCGGATCTCGAACAGGGGATCATCGTCAACACCAAGGGGGACGAGCGGACCTATATTTTCGTCAGCCGGGCGAGCAATATTTTCTTCGAATAAGCCCGTTGCTCTGCCCCAACAGAACCTGATCTTGCAATGCAGATCCATTTTTAGACAGATTATTTCATTCTATATCCCCATATCGGCCTGAAGATATTTCCCAACCCAACAATCCGCCCTATGAAGAGCGTCCTTTTCTTCATGCCGGACCCAGTCATGACCGTCTCTTCCACTTCTGCTCAGGACCGCTTACAGGCCGTTCTCAAGGCCCTTCAGCCCGTCATGGGAGAGCAGATCAGCACGGCACTCTCCGTCCGCGAAGAACACAGCCACGGCGAGGCCATGAATGCTTCCCGGCTGCCCGAGGCGGTGGTCTTCGCGGAAAGCACGCAGGATATCGCAACCGTTCTGCGCCATTGTCATGAATGGCGGGTTCCAGTTGTGGCATTCGGAGCGGGCACCTCGGTCGAAGGGCATGTCGTACCGCCCGAGCAGGCCATCAGCCTCGACCTGTCGCGCATGACCGACATCGTGGAACTGAACGCCGAAGATCTGGACTGCCGGGTTCAGGCTGGGATCACGCGCCAGACGCTGAATGTGGAAATCCGTGACACCGGCCTTTTCTTTCCGGTCGATCCGGGTGGAGAAGCGACGATCGGCGGCATGTGCGCCACCCGGGCCTCAGGCACAGCGGCCGTGCGTTATGGCACAATGAAGGAAAACGTGCTCGGTCTGACCGTTGTGCTCGCGACCGGCGAAATCATCCGCACGGGCGGCCGCGTCCGTAAATCCTCCACCGGCTATGACCTGACATCCCTGTTCGTTGGCTCGGAAGGCACGCTGGGGATCATCACGGAAGCCCAGCTTCGTCTGCATGGACGCGCCGAGACCGTATCCGCGGCCATCTGCCAGTTTGAGAGCCTGCATGACGCAATCCGGACCGCCATGGAAATCATCCAGTGCGGTATTCCCATCACCCGCGTGGAACTGATGGACAGCATGCAGATGGCGGCCTCCATCCAGTATTCCGGCCTTACGGAATATCAGCCGCTGACCACGCTGTTCTTCGAATTCACCGGCTCACCTGCGGCCGTGCGCGAACAGGTCGAGACAACGGAAGCCATTGCGTCGGGCAATAACGGGCTGGGTTTTGCCTGGGCCGAGAGTGCGGAAGACCGGACCCGTCTGTGGAAGGCGCGGCATGACGCCTACTGGGCGGCAAAGGCCATTGTTCCGGGCGCGCGGGTCATTTCCACGGACTGTATCGTTCCGATTTCGCGTCTGGGCGAGTTGATCGAAGGCGTGCATCGTGACATCGAAGCGTCCGGCCTACGCGCGCCGCTGCTGGGCCATGTTGGGGACGGCAATTTCCATACGCTCATCATTACGGACGACACACCCGAAGGGCATGACCGCGCCCTCGATCTGGACCGGAAAATCGTTGCCCGCGCCCTGTCGCTGAATGGTTCGTGCAGCGGCGAACATGGTGTCGGCATGGGCAAGCTGGAGTTTCTGGAAACCGAGCATGGGGCTGGAAGTCTGAGCGTGATGCGGGCGCTGAAAAATACGATGGACCCGCATCATATCCTCAATCCCGGCAAGCTCCTGCCTACAGGCCCGGTTTACACGGGCTGAACTTTCAGGGATCTTTCGCTCTCTTTTCTTTCCAGCCCTTGCCGGATTTCAGCCTCATGCCGTCAGTTTCCAGCCTCTGCCCCGACGTCGTTCTGATCGGTGCGGGGATCATGAGTTCCACACTTGCGGCCCTGCTGCGCGAACTCGATCCGTCGCTGTCGATGATGATGTTCGAAACGTTGCCGGATTGCGGACAGGAAAGTTCCTATGCCTGGAACAATGCCGGGACCGGACATGCCGGGAACTGCGAACTGAATTACACGCCCCAGCGCGCGGATGGCAGCATCGACATCTCCAAGGCGCTGGCGATCAACACGGAATTCGACCTCTCAAGGCAGCTCTGGACGCACTGGGTCCGCGAAGGTCGCATTGCCGATCCGGCAGCTTTCGTGCAGCCCTGCCCCCATATCAGTCTGGTTTGGGGAGCGGAGAACGTCGCCTTTCTCAAGGCCCGTTACGAGGCGATGGTCGCCCATCACTGCTTTGCGGATATGGAATACACGTCCGATCCGGCGCTTATCGCGCAATGGGCCCCCCTTGCAATGGCAGGACGCGATACGTCCCAACCCGTTGCGGCCACGCGTATCAAAGAGGGCACGGACGTCAATTTCGGCGCCCTGACCCACGCGCTGACGGATTCTCTCAAGTCAGACCGCAACATTGCCATCCACTACAATCATCGCGTCACCGGCCTGACACGCACCACGGACGGACGCTGGCGCGTGACGGCCACCGATACCGAAAGCGGCCACACGACCACGGTTCTGACGCGGTTTGTTTTTATCGGCGCGGGGGGCAATGCGCTGCCTCTGCTTCAGGCCTCCGGCATTCCCGAAGCAGCACATTACGCCGGTTTCCCCGTCAGCGGCCTGTGGCTGCGCTGCATGGACCCGTCCATTACGGGGCAACACCACGCCAAGGTCTACGGCAAGGCCCCTGTCGGCTCCCCCCCCATGTCGGTCCCGCATCTCGATACGCGCGTCATCCACGGCAAATCCTGCCTGCTGTTCGGACCTTATGCGGGATTTTCCACGAAATTCCTCAAAAGCGGTTCATGGACGGATTATTTCCGCTCTCTGACGCCCCAAAATATCATTCCCGCCCTGACAGCCGGGAAAGACAACCTCGGACTACTGGACTATCTCGTGCGTCAGGTTCTTCAGACGAACGAGGACCGCTTCAAAGCCCTTCAGGATTTCTACCCGACAGCCAGACCAGAAGACTGGACGAAAGGCGTTGCCGGACAGCGCGTGCAGATTATCCGTCCGGACAAGGGGCTGCACGGAACACTGCGCTTTGGGACCGAGCTTGTGAAAAGCGCCGACCGCTCCCTCATGGCCATCCTCGGCGCATCGCCCGGAGCGTCCGTTGCCGCTTCCGTGGCGCTTCAGGTCGTCCAACACGTCTTTCCCGAACGGCTGACAGAAACCGACTGGCTGCCCCGTCTGCGTCAGGTGTTTCCAGCCTACGGGATCGATCTGACCAAAGACGCCCAAGCCTGCGCAACACTTCGGGAAGAAACTGCCCGTGTTCTGAAGATCACGGCAAAAGCGTAATAGTCACCTTTTTAGGGCCGGATTTCGCTCAACGGACGTTACACGTCCATTCGGCTCTGATATCGTATGTGTGATTTTACACTTGTCTGTTTGCTTTCACGCTCAGGAATCGATTTGACACATGACTGATGGTTCGGGCTCCGTGATCACCACCGCCTCGCCGCAGAGTTCGAAAAGGCGGGATAATTCGGCCCGGCAGAAACAGATCCTCGACGTCCTTCTCGAAACCGGAAGCGCCACCATCGAAGGTCTGGCAGAGCGTTTCGGGGTGAGTCGCATGACGATTCACCGTGACTCCCATGCCCTCGTGCAGCAGGGTCTGATCGACAAGCTGCATGGCAGCATCGTCCTGCGCAACAAAGTCACGACCCAGAAAACGGTCAATTTCCGACGCTCACGGGCGACAGATCTCAAGGACGCGATTATCCAGCGGGCCGTCTCGCTGATCCAGCCCGAGCAGGTTCTGGTCCTTGATGACTCCACCACCGTCGCGGCCATGCTGCCGCTGCTGCCTGCTCTTGCGCCCCTGACGATCATTACCAACGCCGTGGGTGTCATTCAGGCACTCTCGCCCTACCCCAACCTGAAACTGATCTGCCTTGGCGGCGACTATAATCCGCCGCGCAATGCGTTTTTCGGGCTGGTCTGCGAACAGGCCGCGCAGTCCCTGCGGGCGAACATGATGTTTCTCTCGACCTCCATTATCCATAACGCCACCGCGTTCCAGAACGATCAGGATGTGGTCAAGGTCAAGCGGATCATGATGGATATGGCGGACCAGTGTGTTCTGCTGGTGGACAGCACGAAGTTCCGCAAAGGCGGCCTGCACCGTCTGGCGTCCCTGTCGGAATTCGACCACGTCCTGACAGATTCCCATCTCAAGCCGTCCATCGCGAAGGCTCTGGCGCAGGAAGACGTCAATCTCGAAATCTGCACCTGAGCGCAGATTTCGGACCCGGACTATCAGGCGTCCGGTAAGTTTTGCATGAACTGTTGCAGATTGCCCCGGATCGCCTTTTCAAACAGCGTTAGAGTCTCGCTCCCGACGTAATGCTCCACCCCTTCGGAATCGACGCGGGCATTTTCCTCGCTGACGCCGAGCGCCAACAGAAATGCTTCCACGATCCGGTGCCGGTGCCGTGCCTTGTCCGCCATTTCCTGTCCCGCGGGCGTCAGAAATACCCCTCTGTAGGGTTTCTGCGTGACGTAACCTTCCGTTGCGAGACGGGCGAGCATTTTTGCCACGGTCGGCTGTGACACGCCCAGACGCCCGGCGATATCGACCTGTCGCGCTTCCTGCCCTTCCGACAGCAGGTCCGAAATCAGTTCGACATAGTCTTCCACCAGCACATTGCGCCGCGCCTCACGATTGGCGCGGAAGCCCTCGGAATGGGTTTCGACATCAGGCAGCGTCTCCTTGGGCGCGGTGTCCTTCAGCCGTTTTTTCCGTTCCATTCCCGTCCTGTGCCTCTATCCAGAAAACATTATTCACGGCGGAATAAAACATTCCCGATCGCTTTGCCAGTCCGGGCAATCACGATTTTCAGATATTCCGTGTTTTTCATGAGGCTCATCAATATAGCATATTGAATATAAATCACGGATGGGATTGAATATGTCCCCGATGCCAGACGCCAACGCCCCCCGCACACCCTCTCCGGCCCTCCGCCCGAGCCTGCCCGATGTGTTCTCCAGCATCCGTGTTCCGGGTGCGGAAGCGTCGTGGTTCAGTCGCTTCATGGCGTTTGTCGGGCCGGGATTCATGGTCTCGGTCGGCTATATGGACCCCGGAAACTGGGCCACCGACCTTCAGGGCGGCGCGCGATATGGCTATACGCTGCTCTGCGTCATCATGCTGTCGAACCTCATGGCAATCCTGCTTCAGGCACTCTCCGCCCGCCTCGGGATTGCGACGGGACAGGATCTCGCTCAGGCCTGCCGGAACCATTTTTCCCCGCGCGTGAACATCGTTCTGTGGCTGGCCTGTGAACTGGCCATCATTGCCTGCGATTTGGCGGAAGTCATCGGCACGGCCGTGGCGCTCCAGCTCCTGTTCGGCCTGCCCCTCCTCGGCGGGGCCCTGCTGTCCATTCTGGACGCGTTGATCGTGCTGATGCTGATGAACCGGGGCTTCCGATATCTGGAGGCGTTCGTGATCGCGCTGTTGGGGATCATCGCCCTGTGCTTCGGGATCCAGCTCGTCGCGGCAGCCCCGCCCGTCCACAGCGTTCTGGCTGGACTTCTACCCGACCCGAAAATCGTGACGACGCCGGGGATGCTCTACATCGCCATCGGCATCATTGGCGCCACGGTCATGCCGCATAATCTGTATCTGCATTCCTCGATCGTTCAGACCCGCGCCTATGAACGCACCCCGGCCGGACGGCGTGACGCCATCCGTTGGACGACGTGGGACAGCACGATCGCCCTGACGCTGGCGCTGTTCATCAATGCGGCCATCCTGATCGTGGCGGCAGCGGCGTTCCACAACTCCGGCCATCAGGATGTGGCGGAAATTCAGGATGCCTACAGGCTACTCTCCCCGATCCTCGGGCTGGGCATCGCCTCCACGCTGTTTGCGCTGGCACTTCTGGCAGCGGGCACGAACTCCACGATCACCGGCACGCTGGCCGGACAGATCATCATGGAAGGCTTCCTGCACCTTCGCATCCCGCACTGGGCGCGGCGGCTGCTGACACGCGGGCTGGCGATTATTCCCGTGGCGATCGTCACGTTGATCTATGGCAATCGGGGCGTAAGTGATTTGCTGATGGCCAGTCAGGTCATCCTGTCGCTGCAACTGCCTTTTGCCGTCATTCCGCTCGTCATGTTCGTCTCGGACCGGCGCAAGATGGGCGAGTTCGTGATTTCCATGCCCATCCGTATCCTGTCATGGGGCGTGGCGGGGCTGATCCTGCTGCTGAATTTCAAGCTGCTTTACGACACTCTGGCGGGCTGAGAATCAGGTTGGATTGACAACCCACGGGCTGGCGCGAAACACCGACCATCCTGTGTGCTGCACAAGCCGCTCCAGCGCGCGGGTTCCCAGAAGGGAATTACCCTGTGCGTTCAGCCCCGGCGACCACACCGCGATGGATGCCACGCCCGGCGCAATCGCAAGGATGCCGCCCCCGACACCGGATTTACCCGGAAGACCCACGCGGATGGCAAATGCCCCCGAGCCGTCATAATGGCCGCACATCATCATCAACGCGAGGATCGTCTGAGCATTGCGCTCTGACATGACGCGTTCGCCGGTCAGCGGGTTCAGGCCGCCCGTCATGAGATAGGTTCCGACCTGCGCAAGCTGCTGGCAGTTCATGGTCAGCGCGCATTGATGGAAATAGAAATCCAGCGTGTCCTCAACCACGTTGCGGATATTGCCGAAAGTCCGCATGTAGTTCGCGAGCGCCATGTTGCGAAAGCCGGTCTCGCGTTCCTGCCGCGCGACATCCGTGTCGATGTCGATCGAGGCCGGATCATCCACCAGCGGACGCAGGAAATCCAGCAGGCGCGTCCGGGCGTTCTCACGACCATAGCGGGACACCAGAATATCAGCGATGACGATGGCACCCGCATTGATGAACGGATTACGCGGAATACCGTGCTCGTTTTCAAGCTGGATGATGGAGTTGAACGCGCTGCCCGAAGGTTCCTGACGCACGCGCCCCCAAAGCTCCTCGCCCATCGCATTGAGCGCCATGCTGAGGCTGAACACCTTGGAGACGCTCTGAACAGAAAACGGAACTGCCGCGTCTCCAACAGTGTGTGTCTCACCATCCATCCCCACGACGGCCATGCCGAAACGATTGAGGTCCACCCGTGCGAGCGGAGGAATGTAATTGGCAACAGCACCCCGTTCTGAGGCCGTCCTCATTTCCTCTGCGATCGAGACGATAATGGACGCAAGTGTGGTCATGGGGCCTCGGTGGGTGGAACGCGATGTAACTGAAAGAACATGAGTTTCACAGGCTGCCGGACTTCCGGGCAACCCGCACGGGCGTGAAGAGGGATATGCATTTACAACATAGCTGAAAGAACCTGTCTTCTTCCCATGCAGATCAGGGAGAAACCACCCGATGCCGCACCACCTGCCCCACGATCACCAGCGCGGGCGATTTCACCTGTGCTTCCGCCGCCTGAAGGGCGATGTTCGATAGCGTCCCGGTCAGCACGCGCTGGGACGGCTGCGTACCCCGCTCCACAATCGCCACCGGCCAGTCAGCCGGTAGTCCTTTTCCCAGAAGTCCGGCGGCAAGCTGCGGCAGGGTTGAAATCCCCATATAGATCACGACCGTCTGGCGGCGATCGGCCATGTCCTCCCAAGGCAGATCCAGAACTCCGTCGGCCTTCGCATGGCCTGTCACGAACAGACAGGCCTGCGCACAGTCCCGATGCGTCAGGGGAATGCCGGAATAAGCAGCGCATCCATTCGCCGCGGAAATGCCCGGAACCAGCCGAAAAGCGACCCCGGCCTCGACCAGCGCTTCGATTTCCTCTCCGCCACGACCGAAAATGAACGGGTCGCCGCCCTTGAGACGCAGAACGCGCTCTCCCGCCTGTGCGCGGCGGATCATTTCACGGTTGATGTCGTCCTGCGGCAGGGCATGTCTGTCACGCTGTTTGCCCACGAATACGAGTTCAGCATCCCGGCGGACCATGTCTAGCAATGCCGGAGACAGGAGATTGTCGTAGAGGACGCAATCCGCATTCTGCATCAGACGCAGCGCCTTGAGGGTCAGCAGATCCGGATCGCCGGGCCCTGCTCCAACCAGCCAGACCTCACCCGGTTTACGATCCGCGTCCAGAAGCGCGTTCAGTCGCACATCCGCGCGGACGTCGTCGCCGTTTCGAGCCTCCTCCGCACCCGGACCATCGAGAAAATCCTCCCAGATGCGCTTGCGGTCCTGTACCTGCGGATAGCGCTCCGAAACCTGCGACCTGCGGGACTGCATATAGGCCGCCAGCCGCCCCGTCCCTTCGGGCAGAAGCGCCTCGATCTGCTCTCGCAGACGACGCGCCAGAACAGGAGCCGCACCTCCTGTTGAAACAGCAACGCGCACTGCACCCCGGCGAACCTGCGCAGGCGTGATGAAGCTCGACGGCTGCGGATCATCCACCGCGCAGACTGGTATATTCAGCGCATCTGCCAAAGCCGCCACCTGACGGTTGACGTCCCGATCATCAGTTGCGGCATAGACCAGGCGGCACCCCGGAAGATGCTCCTTAAGGGCGCTCTCATCTGCTCGCCCCGCAACATGGCGCACCCTGCCGCTCTCAACCCAGCCCTGCACAACCGGATGGAGGGCCTCAGCTAGCACATCAATCCGCGCACCATGATCGAGCAAAAGCCGCCCCTTGTTCACCGCGATTTCCCCGCCGCCCACCAGCAGAACGCGCGCGCCTGCGAGCCTGAGAGAGACCGGGAACCAGCCTGCCTGCGGATCAGAGTGGGCGCTGCCCTCTAGATAAGAACTGGAACTGGTGGATGGCGTATTCATCGAAATGTGGTTTTCCAGATCGGGGAGCGTGACAGGCGAAAGTCATGTATTGAGCGACAGGCAGACTATGACGTCAAACCAGGAATTGCACCGGCAAGCGTGACGCCTCATTTTGTGCCCTGACAGCGCATAAAAAAATCCAAACAGAACAGCTGATTAAAATGCTATGATTTTGAATGATCAGGGAGCACTCTGCTGCCCTTCTCAGATTGCAGGCCCTGTTAAGGAAGAATGCCTCATGGCTGGATTGATGGTCAAAATCTTCAGATCTCTTCAACAGGGTCCCGGCTTTCTCATCCTGCTCGTGCTGCTGGCCGTTGCCTGCTTTGTGGGGTATGCAGTCCTGTACGCGCTTGTCAGGTAAGGCGTTCACCACAGACTGGACTTTGCTTCATGACGAAAGGCGATCTTGAAAAGCGCCTCGATTTTCTCCGGGAAGCCTCCCGGCTGAAGGATATTCTCAGACGGACCTATACCCACGGTGGGCAGACCGAAAGCACGGCGGAACATACCTGGGCGCTCTGCCTGCTGGTCATGACGTTCGCCGACCAGCTTGAGGGCATCGACCTTCTGAAGCTCCTCAAAATCTGCATTCTTCATGATCTGGGCGAAGCCATTCATGGCGACGTCCCCGCAATCTCCGCTCATGCCTCCGCCAACAAGGCAGCGCAGGAGCGCGAAGACTTGCTGACGATCATGGCCCCTCTGCCTGCCGACCTGCAGGCAGAGTTTCTGGAGCTGTGGGACGAATATGAAAACGCAGCGTCCCCCGAAGCACGGCTGGCCAAAGCGTTCGATAAGATCGAAACCATCAGCCAGCACAATGCAGGCCTTAACCCGGACGATTTCGACCATACATTCAATCTGACCTATGGCCGAAAATATACCGATGCGACCGAACTGACACGCGGGATCCGCGATATTCTGGACGAGGAAACGCGCCGCAATATGATGCGAAGCCGGAACATGGTCGTAGGCTGAGCGGCCGTTTCTGCTCGACATCTGAAAGCAAATCCGTCAAAACCGGCTTCAAATGGCCTTCCGCTGTTACGAAATCTTTGCAGATTCGTGACAATCTGTATCCGATATGGACGTTCTGGCCCACATGGAATGCAGAAGGACGCAGACAAGCGCATGGCAGATCATGACCTGAAAACTGGCATCCTTCCTCCTATAGGTCGTCCTTTGCTGTGTCCGGCGCTTGGGCTGGTCTGTGGCCTCGGCAGCCTGCTGGTCAGCGCATCCGCACAGACGACTACAGCATCTGTCACGACACAGCCCGCAGCACAGAACAGCGGCACAAGTGTTACGACCTCCACCACATCCGTAAACGGTGGCGAAAAAATCGTCGTCAAGGGACACAAACCCGCCGGAGCCGTTCTGGGTGACGCCAAGGCGATCATGCAGATCCAGTCTGATGAAATCCGCTCCTATGGCGTCGATACTGCGGCAGATCTCCTGACGGCCATTGCCCCCGAAACCCGCTCTGGCCGGGGCGCTACGGGGAATACGCCGGTTGTATTGCTCAACGGTAAGCGCATTTCGGGGATGCAGGAGGTGAACGACCTGCCCTTCGAAGCCATTGCCCGGGTCGAAATCTTCACTGAAGAAGAAGCCTTGCGCTACGGCTATCCAGCTGATGAGCGCGTGGTGAACATCATTACGGTAAAAAATTTCCGCGCTGTCCGGATGCGTGCCTATGGCAGTACTTCCACCGATGGTGGCGGAGACGATGGTGTTCTGGGCGCGAGTTTTACGAAACTCTCACGCGAACGGCGGATCAATCTGAGCGCGCGTTATGAGGCGCAGGCCCGTCTGCTCGACAGTGATCGCGGTGTGACGCCCCCTTCTGCAAGCGGGCTGTATTCCAACGCGGGCAATGTCACGTCCGTCAGTGGCGGCAGCCTCGATCCGGCTCTGGATGCACTTGTCGGACAGAGCGTCACATCCGCAGGCGTACCGTCACTGGCAGCAGGACAGATTCCGACACTTCAGGATTTCACGGCCTATGCCAATGCGCCTCATGTCAGTTCAAACGCCTCTGATTACAGCCTGCAGCCCAGAACGCATGAACTGAAGCTGAACGGCGTTTATGCCGATCAGATCTTCAAGACCGTGTCGGCGTCGTTCAATGCCAGTTACACCCACAGCAATTCCGAAAGCCTTCAGGGACCGGCACGCGGCATCCTCACCCTTCCGGCTGACAGCCTTTACTCGCCGTTTTCTCAGGACACGCTGCTCTACCGGAACTACACCGCCGTTCCCGCCCTGCAGCACACGGCGCATACGGACACCGTTCATGCCGGGCTGAATTTCAACGGCGATGTCGGAGACTGGAAGTGGAACAGCACAGAAAGTTTCGACCGCTCCACCTCGTCCACCAACAGCCAGACCGGCCTCGACCTGAGTGCCGCCCAGACAGCCCTGACCAGCGGCCTCAGCAGTTTCGATCCATTCTCCGAAGTGGACCGCAACTGGCTGAACAACCGCCTGATTAATCGCGGCCACACCACCGGCACGAGCGGCGAAATCAAGGGCCTGCTGTCAGGCTCGCTCTTTTCCCTGCCCGCGGGTGATGTCTCCACCAGCATCGCGCCGACCGGCACCTTAACGGAGCAAAACGCCACCTCGCTCAGTCAGGGAAAGCTGCAACGCACCCATATCAGCCGCGACGTCGGCACGCTTCAGATCGACGGTGATATCCCCATCGCCAATGCGCGCAAGCATGTCCTGTCGTTTCTGGGCAAGCTTGATGCGAACATCAATGGCGCCATCAGTCAGGTGTCCCATTTCGGAACGCTGGGAACAATCGGCGGCGGCGTGACGTGGGAGCCTGAGCCTTGGGTCCAGTTCCCGTTCTCCGTCACCGACCGCACCGAGGCTCCGGGCGCCACGGACCTCATTGCTCCCCGGATCGAAACGCCCAACGTTACAACCTATGATTACGTCACCGGACGTTCAGTACAGGTGACGACGATTTCGGGTGGCAACCGCAACCTTCAAGCCGCAGACCGGCACGAAATCAGCATCGGAACGATCATTTCCCCGAGCTTTCTCGACGGCGCTCGTCTGCATGTGAACTACGTCCGGGACCGCAACCACAACCCAGTCATGAGCTTGCCGACCGCGACCGCCGCCATCGAAGACGCATTTCCAGACCGCTACCAGCGCAATTCGGACGGCATTCTCGATGTCGTCGATATTCGTCCAGTCAATGCGCTGATGGAAAAGCGCAACGAGTGGAACGCGACATTCTCTTTTTCCAGACCGCTTGGAAAAAAGCCGGAAGGAAAAGGCGAAAAACATGCTGCGGGAGGACGGTATTACATTGTTCTGACGCAGGTCTGGCGCCTTAAGGATACCGTGCAGCTTCGCTCAGGCCTCCCCCCTATCGACCTACTCAACGGCGGAACCATCGGCGGAACAGGCGGCCAGCCACGGCATGAAGTCGAACTTCAGGGCGGCGTTTTCAAAAACGGGTTCGGCTTCCGTCTCGTAACCAAATGGCAGTCCGCAACCTCCACACTCGCCAGCACCCATGCCAGCAGCCTGTTCTTCAGCGATCTGGCCACAGTGGATACGACGGCTTTTGCCGATCTGGGGGAAATTCCGCGCTGGCAGAAGCGCCGCTGGGCCAAGAATTTCCGGGTCATGATGTCGGTCAGCAACCTGTTCAACAGCCGCATCCGCGCCCGCAACGGCCTCGGCGTGACACCGGCAGGCTATGAACCCGCTTTTCTGGACCCGCTGGGCCGGACTGTCTCCATCTCGATCCGCAAATCGGTCTGAGACAGGTTAGCCCTCCGGCACATAAACCCGATGAAAGCGGCTTCCGAGTGAGGTCAGAACTTCATATCCGATCGTCCCCGCGGACCGTGCCAGCGCGTCCACATCCTGCTGCGGCCCAAGAACTGAGAGGACATCCCCTGCTTTCAGGTCAGCAGGCGCATCGGTCAGATCGACGGAAATGCTGTCCATCGAGACGCGCCCGATAACCGGAAGACGCGTCTGACCATGCCAGACACTCGCCTGCCCCGCCTGAGCGCGGAAGAAGCCATCCGCATATCCGAGACCAAGCGTGCCAATGCGCGTTGGTTTCGAAGCCGTCCAACTCAGGCCATACCCCACCCTGTCTCCGGGCTGGATCGTGCGGATTTGAGCGATGCGTGCATCGAGCGAAACGACCGGCGCAAGAACACGATGCCCTTCGGAAGGCGCAATCCCATAAAGGGCCGCGCCCGGTCGGATCAGTTCAAAATGATAGTCCGGCCCCAGAAAAATCCCGGATGACGCCGCCAGAGAGCGGGGAACACCGGGAAAAGCCGCCGCCATCGTCACGAAACGCTGTCGCTGCATCTCGTTGGCAGGGCTGTCGGGCATATCCGCACAGGCCAGATGACTCATGACGAGTTGCAGGTTCAGCCCCTCGAAAAGGTTCCGCTCCGCCAGATCCTCAACGCTCAGACCAAAACGCGACATTCCGCTATCAAACTGGAGCGCCGCCGGGAAAGCCTGCCCCGCCCGCTCACACAACTGCTTCCAGCTCCGCACCTGATCGAGGCTGTTCAGAACGGGCATAAGACCATGAGCCTGCATCCTGCTCTCACAGTCTGGCATGAAGCCATGCAGCACGAAAATCCGTGCGTGGGGCAGTGTCTCCCGTAACGTCATGCCTTCATCGAGATGCGCTACGAAAAACGTCTCAGCACCTCTCGCGGCCAGAGCCTGTGCGACCTGCACCGCCCCCAGCCCATAAGCATCCGCCTTGACCACCGCCGCGCACTCTGCCCCCGCGCCTAGTCCGGCGGCAAGATCATAATTATCGGCAATGGCCTTCAGATTGACGGTAAGCCACGCGCCCGCTCTGGCGGATGCGTCGTCCTGAGAGAATATGTGCATGGGACCGTCCGCAAGGATGCAATGCACCTTTATGGCACGCCCGCCATACGACGCAACGGTCGCAACCCTCTTTTCAGATCGAACATTCTGCGCAACAAGACGCTCTGATCCGTATATGAACGCAATTTTTCGTCACAAAAAGTGAGTTCAGATTTTCAGGGAAACGCCTATTTCTGTTCGCCACTGACGTTAACGACAAGACAGTTACGAAAGTTTCCATAAACTGATGTCAGACGACTCATCGTCTTCTCAGGCAGCGAGGCCCGGCGGTATCCAGCGCGTCATGAGCAATCTGGGTGTCCTTCTCGGGGGACGTGCCGTGAATGCTCCGCTGAGCCTTCTTCATATCTGGCTCGCGACCCATCTGCTGGGAAGCTACGGCTTCGGGCTCGTTGCGATGATGTATGCCTTCGCCCGAACGATGGGGGATATCGTCGACTTTCAGTCCTGGCAGACCGTTCTACACTACGGCCTTAAACCCCTAACGCAGGGAAATCGTCGCAGTTTCCAGAAAATCGTGTCTTTCAGCCTTCTGCTGGACATTTCGGGAGGATTGCTGGGCTTCGGTGGCGGCGTCCTCATCAGTCTTCTGGCCATGAATTTTCTGGGATGGCCACCTCAGATCCATATCATCGGCGTCGTCTACTGCGTTTCCATTCTCTTTATGGCGTCCGCGACCGCGACCGGCCTGCTGCGAGTGTTCGACCGCTATGACCTGCTGGCCGTACAGGGGACCATTGCCACCATCGTCCGGGTCATCGGAACGGCCTCGATGGCTCTGGGCTGGGCTTCTGTGGCAGCCCTTGCCAGCGTCTGGATTGCCGCGGAAGCCGCTGCGTGGGGCACGATCTTCTTCATGGCAGCCCGCGAAATGTATCGCCGCGACCTGATCCGCGGACTGTTTCAGGAAATGCGCGGGATTATCCCCGAACTTCTGAACGGACAGTTTTTTCGCGCCTATCCAGGGATCTGGCGCTTTGCACTGAATACGAATCTCAACTCCACGCTGGCCCTCGCTTTCGGTCATATCGGCACGCTCGTGGTCGGCGCATTCGTCGGCCCAACGAGCGCGGGCTATTACCGGATTGCCAGCCAGATCGCGGCAGGAATCGCCAAACCCGCCACCCTGATCCAGACGACCGTTTATCCGGAAATGGCCCGGCTATGGCGTGATCGGGCCATGAACCGGCTGTATCGCATGACAGGACAGATCGCCCTGATGGCCGGAGGGATCGGAACGGCCCTGCTCCTGCTGACACTGTTCGCAGGACGCCCGCTCCTTCAGCTTTACATCGGACACACAGGCGCTACGGAAGCGCTGCCCGTCACGCTGTGGCTGCTGGCTGCCGAAGTCGTAACCGTCTGGGGTCTGCCGCTGGAGCCGCTGCTGTTCACGACAAATCGCTCAGGTGCTGCAATCGGCGCACGCATTCTCGAATGTCTGTTCTTTCTCCCGGCGCTTGTGGTGATGGTCCGGCAGTATGGGTTGAGCGGTGTGGGCCCGGCCACGTTCTGCGGCGTAACCCTCCTTATCATGACCCAGCTTGTTCTCGTGATCCGCGCGGCCCGTAGTCCCGATGGTCTTGCAGCATGAAGGTGGCTTTCCCCCTTATCGGCCAGCGTCATCAGACCCTTCACGCCCTGCCCGTCGCGCTGGAGATTTCCGCCCGCCATCCGGACGTGGCTGTGCATGTCTCGTGCCTGACCGTCAGCCATCTGGAACTGGCCCGTTCCCTCGCAACCCTCTATCCCGAGGCCCGCGTCCAGTTCGACCTTCTTCCCATTTCCCAGAGACTTCGCCGCCGTATCGAAAAACATGGACTGCGGGTGGTAGACCGGCTGATCGGCCTCTTCGCATCCCGACATTATTTCCGGGGTTTCGACGCCATCATCGTGCCAGAAGCGACATCTCTACAGCTTCGCCGCATGGGCGTAAGACGTCCGAAAATGATCTGGACCGGACATGGCGCCGGAGATCGGGCCATCGGATTTGCCCGCCACCTCGGAAAATTCGACTTTCTGCTGATTCCCGGACGCAAGGTGGAACAGCGCATGCTGGAAAAAGGCATCATTCGTCCCGACGCCTATCATCGCGGCACCTATGCCAAGTTTGATCTCGTGCGGCGCATGGATGCGAAGCGGCCGAAGCTTTTTAATAACAACCGGCCCACGATCCTGTATAATCCACACTTCGTCCGCCGCCTGTCTTCCTGGCCCGAAATGGGGCATCAGATCCTGAAATTCTTTGCCGGACAGGACCGCTATAATCTTGTTTTCGCGCCTCATTTCCGTCTTTTCGACAACCGTCGCGAAGAAGGCGAAGCGTTGAAACGTCAGTATGGGCATCTCCCGCACATGCTGATCGACCCCGGAAGCCACCGAAGTATCGATATGACCTATACGATGGGTGCAGACCTCTATCTGGGGGATGTCAGCAGTCAGGTGGCGGAATTCATGATCCGTCCCCGCCCTTGTCTCTTTCTCAACGCCCACCATGTGAAATGGCGTGGAGATCCGGATTATCAGTTCTGGACGCTGGGTCCGGTAACGGAAAATGTGTTGGATCTGGGCGACAAGATCGAGAATGCCTTCAAAACGCATCCTCGTTTTCTTGAGGCGCAGCGCCAATATGTATTAGAGACATTCGAAACGCTGGGTGATGAACCCACTGCTCCCGCTGCGGCGGACGCAATTGTCGATTTTCTGAAAAGGGCAGCCTGATGTCAGGCAACCCAAACGGAGCTAGTCCAGGTTTGACCGAGGCCAACCAGAACCCAACCGCCAATCCCGTTCCGACACCAAGCCGATCCGGCCTGAAACGACGCTACGGAGATTTCCCCAGCTTTGCAGCCGCACTCGACTACGCGGCGCAGGGTGAGAGCGGATTCAACATCTATTCCGGTCGCGGACAGCTTCTTGAAGCTCTGCCCTACCGCCTGCTTCGTGAACAGGCCCGCTCCATGGCCTGCCGTCTGCTGGGTCTTGGCCTCACACCCGGCGACCGTGTTGCAATCGTCGCGGAAAGCGACGGCGATTTCGCCCGAATTTTCTTCGGCTGCCAGTATGCCGGCCTTGTTCCCGCGCCGCTTCCCCTCCCCGTCGCGTTCGGCGGCAAGGACGGGTATGTGGCAACACTGCGTGGCATGATCCAGAGCGCCGCCGCCCGTGCCGTCGTGGTGCCCGACGTGATCGGAAGCTGGACCGGCGATATCGTCGAGGGTCTGGATTTGGTCTTCGGCGGTTCTCCTGCCGATCTCAACCGCCATGCCGAAGCGCGCGTCGAGCTGCCGGAAATTGCCCCGACAGCGCTGTCTTATCTCCAGTTTTCCTCGGGCAGCACCCGCTTTCCGATGGGCGTTTCGGTTACGCAGGCGGCTGGCATGGCCAACGCCCGTGCAATCGCCCGCGACGGCCTGCACGTCCACCCAGCCGAAGACCCGCGCGATGACCGCTGCGTGTCGTGGCTGCCGCTCTATCACGATATGGGCCTCGTCGGCTTCTTCCTGACACCCCTGACCTGCCAGCTTTCCGTTGACCTGCTGCCGACCCGCGAATTTGCGCGCCGTCCGCATGTCTGGCTGGACCTGATTTCGCGCAATCGCGGCACGATCGCTTACAGCCCGTCTTTCGGTTACGAACTCTGCTCTCGACGTAGCGGTCAGGCTGACCTGGACCTGTCTTGCTGGCGGATTGCAGGGATTGGTGGCGACATGATCCGCCATCACATCCTCGAAGGCTTTGCTGAACGGTTTGCGTCCAACGGTTTCCGCGCCAGCGCTTTTGTCGCGAGCTACGGCATGGCAGAAGCAACCCTCGCGATCAGCTTTGCTCCGCTCGACACAGGCATCCAGACCGACACGATCGATCTGCGCCGCCTTGAAAAAGATGGTATCGCGGAGCCTTCCAACAACCCGTCTCACCCGCTGCGCACTTTCGTGCTGTGCGGTGCAGCGTTGCCTGACCACCAGATCGAAGTCCGGGATGCGGCTGGCCGTGACTTGGCAGACCGGCAGGTCGGAACCGTCTATGTGCGCGGGCCGAGCCTCATGTGCGGTTATTTCCGGCGCCCTGACGAGACCGAAGAGGTTCTCGATGCAGATGGCTGGCTGAACACAGGCGATCTTGGTTATCACCTCAACGGTCAGATCGTCGTCACAGGACGCGCCAAGGACCTAATCATCATCAACGGTCGCAATATCTGGCCGCAGGATCTGGAATGGTCCGCCGAAAGCGAGATCCCGGCCCTGCGTTCGCGCGACGTCGCAGTATTCTCCGTGGATGGCGAGGAAGGCGAAAAGATCGTGGCCCTCGTCCAGTGCCGTGCGAGCGAGGATGCGAGCCGCAACCAGCTTCGTGATGAGGTCACGAATCTGTTCCGTCGCCAGCACGGGGTGGATGTCGACGTCATCCTCGTCCCGCCTCGCACGCTGCCTCAGACATCCTCTGGCAAGCTGACCCGCGCCAGAGCCAAGACCATGCTGCTCTCCGGGCAATTTGAACAGCAACCCGAAGCCACGTCTTCAGCTGCCTGAGCCTCAGCTCCCGTTCGCCAAACTTCTTGATCAAAACAGAGGGCTGGCGAACGCGACGGGTTTGGAGCATAAGGCTTGCCCAAGATTGCATATATTCAAGCATGCACAGACATTGAGAGTTGAAGTCCATGACTGACAGCATCACCGACATTTCCGCGATGATCATTGAAAAACTGCTTGCCAACCCGAAAGTTCCCCGGGACATCGATGGCAACAGCAAGATTGTCGAAGACCTTGCCTTTGACAGTCTGGCCGTCATGAATTTCGTCATGGAAATCGAAGATGAGCTCGACGTTTCCGTACCCCTCGACAAGCTGGCTGATATCCGGACCATCAACGATCTGGCCGCCTGCCTGCTGACACTGAAGGCCGCTCAGGCGTGATCGATATTTTTGCCAAACATGCAGGACTGCGCGAGTCTTATGACGGTCTGACGGCAACGTCTCCGCGCAATCCGTTCGAAGTTGTGATTGAACGCCCGGTTTCCGCCAGCGTCGGCATTATTGAAGGCCGTGAAACGCTCCTGTTCGGGACCAACAACTACCTCGGTCTGAGTCAGTCTAAAAAAGCCATCGAAGCCGCTGTGGAAACAGCAGAAACGATGGGCGTCGGCACGACGGGTTCGCGTATCGCCAATGGTACTTTCGGCTTGCATCGCAAGCTGGAAACCCGTCTGGCTGAATTCTTCCGGCGCAAGCACTGCATGGTGTTTTCTACCGGGTATCAGGCTAACCTGGGTACGATTTCAGCACTCGTAAACAAAGACGATGTCCTTCTGCTTGATGCGGACAGCCATGCCAGCATCTATGACGGTGCCAAACTGTCCGGTGCGCAGGTCATCCGCTTCCGCCACAATGATCCGGTCGATCTGGAAAAGCGCCTTGCGCGTCTCAAGGATCATCCCGGCGCGAAGCTGATTGTCGCCGAGGGCATCTATTCCATGACGGGCAATGTCGCCCCTCTGGACAAATTCGTGGACATCAAGACGCGCCACGGTGCTTATCTGATGGCTGACGAAGCCCATTCGTTCGGCGTCATGGGTACGCATGGCCGTGGCGTTGCAGAAGTTCAGGGCTGCGAAGACGGGATCGACTTCGTGGTTGGGACCTTCTCCAAGTCGCTTGGTACCGTCGGCGGATATTGCGTCACGGACCATGACGGCGTTGACCTGATGCGCCTGTGCTCACGGCCCTACATGTTCACGGCGTCCCTTCCCCCCGAGATCATTGCCGCCACCATGGCAGCGCTCGAGGACATGCAGGAACACCCGGAACTGCGGACGAAGCTTCAGGACAATGCGGCCCGTCTGCATGCAGGTCTTCAGAAGGCTGGCCTCAAGACCGGTGAACATATCTCCCCCGTCGTGGCCGTAACGCTTGAAACCGTGGATCAGGCCGTCGCTTTCTGGAACGCACTGCTGGAAAACGGGGTGTACGTGAACCTCTCGTTGCCCCCGGCAACACCTGACAACCGACCTCTGCTGCGTTGTTCGGTGATGGCGGCCCATTCGCCCGAGGAAATCGACCGCGCGATCGCAGTCTTCGGCGAAGTCGCCAGACATTTCGGGCTATAATCCATAAAAAAGGGGGATCCAACGGATCCCCCTTTTTTATGCTTTCGGGCGGCCCAACAGCTTTCGGGCACGCCACAGAAGTCGTGGCAGCATCACAAGCGGATGCCGACGCTCAAAGGGCGACAACTGCATATCAAAACCGGTATGACGCTGTATTTTCCACGCCAGATAGGACGCGCCGTTTTCGAAGGTGAATGCTGCTTTTAGCAGTCGGGCCACATTCCTTGGACGGCCGGATGTCTGCACCAGCGCCCAGCGATGGACGGCTTTTCGACGCAGAGTCGTACTCAAAACAGGCTCCAGAGTATCGCCATGAGCGGAGAACTGAAGTCCTGCCCTTGCCCATCCCAGCGGCAGCAGGGCCGCGTAACGCTCCTCCTGTCCTTCCAGAATGCTGTTACCACGTCCCTTTTTCTCAACCCGCAATTCAGACGCATAAGTATGGGCGAATAGGGTTTGCCAGAACTCCAGCGCCGTCATGGAAGGCGTACCCAGCAGAGCAGCCCAGCATGAGGCCGTCGTCACACATCCCACAATCAGAGTGAGAAGAGAGTCCGCGCTCTCCGGTCCGCGCACCCAGACCAGCCGGACCGGCTGGCAGAAACGGGCCCAGATCGTGGTGTCCAAAGCGCCAAGGCTGGTGCGGGCGGCAAACTGCTCACGGGAGAGCACTGCAATCTTTGCGCGCAGAACGCGGTCCTGATATCGAAATTCCGAATACCGCACATTGGGCGGCAGCACGAGATTTCCGGTCCGGGCGATCAACCCGCCTGAAAAGCCTTCTGCATTTTCGGTAACAATATAGAAATCAAGAATACCGTCCGGATCGGACTTACGCAGCAGCGAGCCATAAAACAGCACGCCAAGTGGCAGCTCAGGACAAGCACGGGCCAAAGCATCCGCAAAAGCGCTGACACCGGGATCGACAGGAGTGGTCAGTTCACCGATCAGCCGCCGTTCGAGCGCGTCAGGCATGGAGAAACCGGAAACCGGGCGCACGTTCCAGCCTCAACACACCATCTGGCGCGGCGCTGAAAACTTCTCCGTCGAGGACAAAATCGCTGTCGGTCACGAGCGTCATGTCGTCCGTGCGGCCACTGACGTAATCGGGATGGCGACGCAACCAGCGCGGCGCACGACCACACAGGAGCGCCCATGTCGCTCGCAGAAGACTTTCGGGCTGTGCGCTGACATCAAGATATCGAAGACCCTCGACATTCGGTTCAGCATCCCAGAACGGCCAGATCCCGCGTGACAGGCACGAGAGCCCCGTTACAAGAAACATGAAGCTCTGCCCATCATAGACATGACCGCCTGTCTCGATCCGAAGCGGATCTCCCCGGAGCCATGCTTCACGGCTTTTGCGGAACATGAGACTGACGAACGTGGTAAGAAGCGTGATACCGACGGCCAGATCATGCGGCGCAAAACGCAGAACCGTGGGCGAATGCGCGATGCGGACAGCACGCGCAAATCCGGCACACCCTCCAAAAAGCCCAAGCACAGGCATCCGGTCAGTTCCGGGCCAGGACAGACGCATCGGCGTACGGATGCTGGAGCGCAGGGCCCCTGCCTTCAGACGACGGATGGCTTCCATACCCCGCAGACCAAACCCCACGTCGCTGGCAATCAGGTTCGTATTGCCCGAGGCCAGAACCACGATATCCGGTAGGCGGTCTGCGGGATAGGCGCGTGCAATGGCAGTCAGGGCCGTACTGACCGTCCCGTCTCCGCCATCAATAATAATGGTGTCGATACCCCGTTCGTAGAGCTGGCGAACATGAGCGGTGGTTCCTTCCCGACTGTCGGAGGGAACGAAATCCTTCCCCAAAAGGGCCTGAGCCTCGACAGCAAAACTGGAACCGTTCCGGCGGTTTTTCCGGCTACGGGCATTATGGATCAAGGCTATGCGCACTAGGGAGGCAATCTTCATATGGCGTTCGGCTATGCGGGCGGGTCTAGCACGGCTATGATGGAACTGCCAGAACGGCACATCCCGGCAGTCCCGGGCGCCGTCTCATGGCGTGGATACTGACAAGGCCTTTCTTTGATCATGACCCCTGACCTGCCCGCAGATCCCCTCGCGTCGCGGCACACGTCCCCTGTCACAACGCCTCATGTCACATTGGCCCATATTTCAGACCCGCATCTGCCTCCGCCGCCCGTTCACTGGCGTGCGGCGCTCAACAAGCGCGCCCTGAGCCTTCTGTCCTGGAAGAAGCACCGCCAGTACGTCCATCTCGCGCAGACCTGCGCTGCACTGGTGAAGGATATCGGACGCACAGGCGTGGACACGATCCTGGTAAGCGGGGATCTGACCAATTTCGGAACGCCGGACGAATTTGCCGAGGCCGCCCGCTGGCTGGAAGCACTCCCCGCTCCGGCTCTTGTGATTCCCGGCAATCATGACTGCATGGTCCGGCAATCGGCTTCCGTCGGACTGGATCAGTGGGAACGCTGGTCCTCGCGACAATATCCGTATGTGCGTCTGCAGAACGGGGTTGCGATCATTGGCGTTAATTCCGGCATCCCTACAGCCCCTTTCATGGCTTACGGTCGCGTTGGACGCAGGCAGCGGGAACGGCTTGAAGCTCTGCTGGAGCAGCTTGGAAAAGAAGGACTGTGCCGGGTGGTGATGATCCACCATCCCCCAAAGCGCGGCCTCGTCCCCTGGCGCAAATCCTTGCTGGATTACCGCGAGGTTGCCGCCCTCCTGCGACGGGCCGGAGCGGAACTCGTCCTGCACGGTCATTCGCATGACGCGACGCTGACGCATATCGCCGGAACGGATATTCCGTTGCTGGGCGTGGCCTCGGCTTCCCTGACAGATGACCGCCCTCACCGCCAGGCCTGCTGGAATCATCTGACAATCCATCCATATGAAGAAGGCTGGAAAATCGATCTGGCCCGTCACCGGCTGGATGGTTCGGTCAGCGAGCGGGCCTCATGGAAGAGATCCGGGCGGAAACAGGCAGGAAGGACAGGCGCGTGAAACAGCGGGCCAATATTCTGGACCGCTATCTGCTGACACAGATGGCGCCGCCATTTGCAATCGCGCTTCTGGCGATGCTGGTCGCCCTGCTGCTCGAACGCCTGCTGTCGCTTTTCGACTATCTCGCTTCCGCGGGAAGCTCTCTTGCGACCTGCATCGCGCTCCTGACGGATCTGCTGCCCCATTATTTCGGCATCGCCCTACCCGCAGCGTTGTGCATCGCAGTCTTCCTGACCATCCGCGGCATGAGTGACAACAACGAGATCGACGCTCTTCAGGCAGGTCGCGTCTCGCTCATGCGGATCAGCCGTCCTTTCATGATCGTCGGCCTGCTTCTCGGTGCGGCGAGCGTGTTCCTGTACGGCTATATCCAGCCCGTGGCCCGGTATGACTATCGCGCAGGCTTCTATTTTGCCGAACATACCGGCTGGGCGCCCCATCTTCAGGCCGGGATGTTCGCCTCCACCTCCAGCAAAGCCGTCATGACCGCAGACAGTGTCAGCCATGCCGGAACCCGCCTCAAACGCGTTTTCATCCGCGAAGTTAGCCCCAGTGGGGTCGCCCACATCATCACGGCGCAAACTGGCGCGCTGACCATTTCGGAAAAAACGCGTAGCACGCGCCTCGATCTGTGGAACGGAGAAATCGTGGACGATCCGTTTCAGGCCACCCATCCTCACAAGCCGACAGTGACGCATTTCGAACATGTCGTCCGCGTCATCGACCGTCCGGACAAGGAAACCGCGTTCCGCACACGCGGAGCGGACGAGCGTGAACTGACCCTGCTCGAACTGGCACACGACCTGCGCTACGGCCTGCCGGGCATCGAATACCGCACACTCCGGGCTGAAATGGACTTCCGCATGGCCCGCGCCATTGCCATTCCCTTCATTCCTCCCCTCGCAGTCGCACTGGCCATCAGCGCGAGACGACGCAAATCCGTCTGGGGCCTGATTGCCGTCGCGGTCATTCTGATCGGCTTCGACCAGACTTTAATGTTCGGCCACAGCCTCGCCTCCACGGGTCGTCTGCCGATCTGGCTGGCGATCTGGGTGCCGGAAGCCCTGTTCTGCATAGGCTGTCTCGCGGCCCTGCTGCGCCGTTCCCGCGGTTCGTGGCGCCGTCGCCTGCTGAAACGGGCCGCAGCATGACCGCCTCTACGCCTCCCATGCCGCGTTTCGTGCTCATCAAGGCGCTCAACCGGGCCCTGCTGGGCCGGTTCATGTTGTGCGGTGTCGTGCTCGTCTCTCTGCTGGAAATTCTGGCCCTGATGGAGAAGACGACACCGATCCTGAACCGGCATCTCGGTCTTCGCGGGATTCTGACCTTCGCGTTCCTGCATCTACCTGCACTCAGCATCGACATCCTGCCGCTGGCCTTCATGGTCGGCGCGCTCTTTCTGCTGACGCAGATGACGCTGTCGAGCGAAATCTCCGCCTTACGCGCAGCCGGACTTTCGACACCCGCGCTGTATCGCCTGCTCCTACCCGCCGTTCTGATTGTCGGCATCGGCGGCACCTGCGCTCAATACTGGCTTGTTCCGCCCTGCGAAAACGCTCTCACCACATGGTGGAACCGAACAGATCCTCTGGCCGGACAGGACGGACAACCCGAAGACAACATCCTGTGGTTTCGCGCAGGGCCAACACTGGTCCGGATCGGGCAGATCGCCCAGGGAGGATATTTCCTGCGGGATGTGACGATCTATCACCGTGACTCCACGGGGTTGCTCACCGGAACCGAACACACAAATACGCTAACCTACACACAGGGCCAGTGGCATCCTGATGGTGCGCAGGATCTTTCCCTTTCCGAAGACAAATCGTTCGTAAATGTCACAACGGGCGATAGCACCTTCATTATCCCCGCCACCCCATCCACCATCATGACACTGTCCCAGAGCGGTGCTTTCGTCACACCGGGGCAGATCAGTGCCATTCTGCACAAGGGGGCTCCGGCAAGTCTGCCCAGAGCCACCTACCGCATGGCCCTCTTTGGCGGCATGATTTTACCGTTCGAAATTGCAGTAATGCTTCTATTGACGCTTCCGGTGATCTATATCCCTCCCCGTGCAGGACTTCGAAATCCGCTTCCGGTGTATGTTCTTGGCGCCGGAATGGGCTTCGTCATCCTGCAGGGAATGATTTCCGCACTTGGAAACGCAGGCACGCTGCCAGCCCCGCTGGCTGTCAGCGTCGGGCCATTGCTTGGCGCCCTTCTGGGTTTAACCTGGGTCCTGCGGATGGAGGAACGATGAGCACTTTCACTGCACCGTGGCGCAACATGTCCGCCATCCGGACTGGCCGCAGCTTTGATCTGGGGAAGATGAACCTCTCCCAGCTCTGGTTCGCCTATCTGACCTATCCGACAATCCTGCTCTATTTCGCCCTGATCGCGGGCGCTGCCTGGGCGGCCCTGCATTTCTCGACTGCCCTGTGGGTGACACTCATCCCCGTTCCCGTCGTGATCGTGGTCTACCCGCTGGCCTGGTATGCGATCCACCGCTTCATCCTTCACGGGCGCTGGCTCTACCGCAACCACTGGACAGCTTCGCTATGGAAGCGCATCCATTTCGACCATCATCAGGACCCGCACCTGCTGGACGTTCTGTTCGGCTCGCCACTGAACACGGTGCCGACGATGGCTATCATCACGATGCCGATCGGCGGTCTGATCGCGGGCTGGAGTGGGGCGTTCTGCGCGCTTTCGACCGCGCTGGTCATGACCTGCATCTATGAATTCTTCCACTGCATTCAGCATCTGGCCTACAAGCCGCGCTGGAAATGGGTGGCGAACATCAAGCAGCTGCATGTCCTGCATCACTTCCATGACGAAGACGGCAATTACGGCATCACGAACTACGTGCCGGACCGTCTGTTCAGCAGCTTCTACCGTGAAGCGCGTGACCGGCCCCGCAGCAAGCATGTGTTTAATCTCGGTTACGATCTTGAAGAAGCACACCGCTATCCGTGGGTCATGGACCTGACCGGTTCACCCCCGAAAGATCGCCCGGACGGGGCCCGTCCGGCAGCATCGCGCAAAACGTCAGACCGTAACCACGCGGCATGAGTCTTCCGGTTCTGGTGCTCGCGGGTTCGCGTGACGGCGAGAATGATGTTCTCGCAAAACTCGGGAGGGTTTCTCACAAGGCGCTCCTTCCCGTCGCAGGCCAGCCTATGCTGGCCCGCGTGCTGGACACCATTGCCCAGACTCCCGGCCTCGGCCCCGTCACGATCAGCATCGAAAACCCGGATTGCATCCAACACCTCACGGGAGACGCCACGATCCTGCGCTCAGCTCCTTCTCCCAGCGAAAGCGTTGCCGAAGCGATCGACCGGATTGGCACGCCCTGTCTGGTGACGACAGCCGACCACGCGCTTCTTCGCCCGGAATGGATTGAAGAATTTCTGGCCAAAGCACAGGGCTGCGATCTGGCAGCAGGCGTGGCGTTACGCGCAACAGTTGAACGCGATGTTCCCGGCACGAAACGCACCTATATCCATCTTTCGGATATGAGTTTCTCAGGTTGTAACCTGTTCCTGATCGGCACTCCAAAAGGGCGGAACGTCATCGAATTGTGGAAGCGCCTTCAGCAGAACCGCAAACAGCCGCTTCGAATGGCTCTGACTCTTGGCCTCGGCACGTTGCTGCGCGCCGTGACGCGTACACTGGATTCCAGCGCTCTTTACCGCCGTATCCAGAAGCTCACCGGCGCGAACGTCCGACTGGTGACGCTGTCGGACGGGCGCGCCGCGGTGGATGTGGACAAGCCGTCCGACCTGACGCTGGCTGAACAGATTCTGGCGCAGACGACCCCATGAAAATCGCCTACATCATCAATTCGCTCGAATGTGGCGGCGCACAGCTTCCCATTCCGGATATTGTTTCCGTCATGCGCGCCCGAGGCGGGGATGTGACGGTCTTCGCGCTGGCCCGCAAAGACGGCCTCGCGATTCCGTTGCTCGAAGCCGCAGGCATTCCGGTGCGCGTACGCGAAGGCACAACGCGCGACCACATCGCAGCCTATCGCTGGCTGCGCAACGAGATGGAAGCGTTCCAGCCCGACCTGATCTGGACGTCACTGAGCCGCGCCACACTTCTGGGACAACTGGTCGCCCTGCACCGCAAGACTCCAACGGTCCACTGGCAGCATTGCGGACGCCTCAAGAAGGCCAACGCATTCCTCCTCAGGCTCTGCCGTCCCTACACCACGCTCTGGGTGGCAGACTCCCAGTCGGTCATCACTTTCGCCGCCAAAGAGCTCGGCCTCAGCGACAATTTCGTGGCCTGGCCCATTTTCCGCGCCGATCCCAATGCGCCCATCGCAACACCGTGGAAAGAAGGCGAAATCGTCCGTGTCGGCTCTCTGGGACGCCTCAATCCGGTCAAGGCCTATGACATCCTCTGCGATGCCGTGGCCCTCCTGAAAGACCATCCCGACCTGCCGCCATTTCGTCTTCAGATCGCAGGAGATGGCCCTCTGCATGGCGCGCTTCAGGCACGCATTACGACTGGAAATCTGCCGATCGACCTTCCGGGCTATACGTCAAAGCCCATGGACTTCCTGAAAACCCTGCATCTTTATGTCCAGTCGTCACACTGGGAGGGCATGTGTGTCGCAGGACATGAAGCCATGACATGCGGTCTCCCTGTTGTCGCAACTCCTGCCGGAGAACTGCCGTCCAGCATCCTCGACGGCGAGACAGGGCGCATCGTACCATTCGACAACGCCCCTGCCCTCGCAGCCGCTCTGTCGGACTTGATCGGCAGACCCGCCGATCTGGCAGCAATGGGTGAACGCTCCCGCAAGCGGGTTCTGGAACGCTTCGGACCAGAAGCCTTCACCCGCAACGGTAACGCCGTACTGGATCGCATTCCGGGCTTCTGAACGCCCGGATTACGCCTTCAGGCTCCGAAGAGCCGCCGCTTCACATTCAGCAGATCCCGTTTCGGGCCAAGTCCGATTTTCTTGACGTCAATCAGCGTCACCTGCCCGGCTGCGGAGAGCGTGTGCATTCCGTCCCCAAAACGCCGACGCAGGGACGCTGGAATGGAGATCGTCAGGCCGGGTGTGACTTTCGGCAGTCCACGTTCCAGCCCCTCAATTTCCAGCAGCCGAATACCGCGCCCATAAGTGCCCTGACAGTCCTGTGTCGGCAGAATGATCTTTCCATCCACAACAACCGGCGTTCCTGCAGGACGCGCACCTGCACGGTCGTTCAGGAAAAGCCCAAGATTCTTCCATGAGCCCGTCAGCGTATCGGCAACCGAGATATTCAGCAGACTCTGCCGCTCGACCTTACTGCCCGCAGGAGTCCAGAACATCCACCAGCGACCGGCATGCTGGAACGGCGTGGCGTCGATCGCGGCTTCGGGGAAATCGAAAGCCTCGACGCGCGCCCAGCCCCGGGGAAACGATGTCGCACGATAGAGCGAAAGACGCCCCGAGGCGCTCGCTTCGGGCAACAAGTAAACCTCTCCCTCATGCTCGAACACAAAGGGGTAAGACAGGTGCCAGGGCTCTTCCAGAACGCTCTCGCGAGACAGCAGACGCCCCGTACCGTCATAGATCAGAACCTCGATCGTGCCTTTCGGATGACGATAATCGAACGCTTCGGCAAAGACATGCAGCTTTCCGTCTCGCCACAGGCCGAAAGGGTCCGCTAGAAAACGATGATCCCCGATGTCAGGCAGCGTCGTGATAGGAAAACCGTTCAGACTGGCCGCATCGACGATCTCCGCCAGAGGCGCATGAACGATGGCGCATCGCCAGTGATCTGTCCGCAGAAATGGCATGAGGCACTCCTCCCGCAAAAATACAGCTTCAAAAAATATCTGCCGGGGCAGACGTAGAGCGCAGATCGGGGCAGGATGGAACCATGAGTGAGGCTCTTTCCGCAATTCCCGCAGACATCGCCTGCGGTCTGCCCGAAACGCAACTGGCCATCCGGCGCGCCGTTCTCGGCCTGTGCCGGACGATGAACTGGGCGGCCATCAATGAATTTTCCCTTCCCGCCGCGGGTCGTCGCGCAGACGTGATGGCGCTTCTGCCCGACCATTCCCTGGCCTGTATCGAGATCAAGTCCGGCCTGCGCGATTTTCAGACCGATCAGAAATGGCCCGAATACCGTGACTGGTCCGACCGCCTGTTTTTCGCCGTGGATGACGCTTTTCCCGTAGACCTCATTCCGCCGGACGTGGGTCTGATCGTCGTCAGCGTCAGCGCCGTCCCCCCTGCCCTGCGCGAAGGCGTTCTGGCAGGATGCACAATCATCCGGGAACCGGCCCTCCACAGACTCGCCCCTGCCCGGAGGCGGACACTGGTGCATCTGTTCGCAACAACCGCCGCCAGCCGACTCATGGGCCTTGAAGACCCCGCCATCACCTCATCCCTCCGCGCCGCACGCCGCGCTGAATAGGACTGTTCCATGACCTTCGATCCGATTGCCGTCCGCCTCGAAGCCGCCCGCAGCGTCGTCCGCGACGCAGCCGAGCTGGCCCTCTCCCTGCGTCCGGCCCCCGGCGGCCCGAGCGGAACTCTTAAGGGACGTCAGGACTATCTGACCGAAGCGGACGGCGCCGTTGAAGCCCTTGTCAGCCGCCGCATTCAGGAGCTTTTCCCCGAAGATGGTTTTCAGGGCGAAGAAAACGGTGCCACCCGCCAGGGCCGCTTCCGCTGGGTCGTGGACCCGATCGACGGCACATCGAACTATGCCCGTGGTCGGGACCGCTGGTGCGTCTCGCTCGGCCTTCTGGAAGGCGACGAACCTGTTGCGGGCGTGATTGAAGCCCCGGCTCTGGGTGAAGTCTTCACCGCCAGCAAAGGCAAGGGCGCGTTCCTGAACGGCAAGCCCATCAAGGCCTCTCCCATCACCAATACGCAGGAAGCCATGATTGAAATGGGCTGGTCCTCCCGCGTCCCAGCCGAAATTTTCGACGAAAAGATTGCCGCAATCATGGCTCTGGGTGCCATGCCACGCTCGGGCGGCTCCGGCGCGCTGGCTCTGGCGGATGTGGCCTGTGGACGCTCCGACGGCTATCTGGAAATTGTCATCCAGCTCTGGGATGTGGCGGCCGCACTGGCCATTCTCGCGGAGTCCGGCGCGGCCGTCTCACCCTTCCTCCAGACTGGCGGTCTGACGGGCGGGGCGACAATCCTTGCAGCAGCTCCGGGCGTCGCAAAGGCCCTCTCAGCCGCGGTCAACGTGGAAATCTGACATCTCCTTTCCCGCACTCGTGATTTGGCCGCATTTGGCGCATAGTGCGGGAAACATCCTTTCGATGACTGCAGAAGGTATCTTCCATGACCCTGTCCGGTCTCCTGCGTACGACCACGCTCGTCGCTTCGGGCTGCATTGCCCTGTCGGCCTGCTCCGACGCACCCCAGACCACTGCCAGCCAGCAGCAGCTTATCGTTGATCGCGCCACACTGGCTGTTCAGGATCTCTTTGCGGGGACCACGCCCCAGTCGCGCTCGCAGAAGCTGCTTGCAGAAGCCAAGGCCGTCATGGTCTGTCCGTCCGTGCTGAACATGTCTTTCGGGATTGGCGGCTCCGGTGGGCGCTGTCTGCTCCTCAGCCGTGATGCACGCGGGTCATGGTCCGATCCGGCGTTCTATCGCCTGAGCACGGCTTCGTTGGGATTACAGGTCGGCGTCCAGAGCGCGGAAACCATTCTGTTCATCATGTCCCAGCGCGGCATTCAGGCCATTCTGGACAGCCAGTTCAAATTTGACGCCTCTGCTTCCGCCTCTTTCGCCAGCATCGGTACGGGTGTCGAAAACAGCACGGCTGGCGCGCACAATACCGACATTTATGCTGCCCAGAAAAACGAGGGTCTCTATGCCGGCGCCGCTCTGGGTGGCTCGAAACTGACCGTCGATAGCGGTGCAAACCGCGCCTATTACAACCAGACGGTCGGTCCTGAAGACATCGTCGTGACGATGCGCGTCAACAACCCATCCGCTGATCCGCTGCGCCGCGCCCTGATGTCGGTCGCCCAGACGCCAGCAGCCGTCACAGTCTCATCGCGCGCAACGCAGGCGGCCACCACAGCCGCACAGGATGTAGTCGGCAACAGTCCTTACCCGACGACCTACGATGCGTCGCGCCCCTATTCGGCGCAGGCCACAGGCGTCCAGAGCCAGAGCCTCGCTCCGCTGAAGCACTGAAAAACCCGTCCCGCTCTCTTCCAAAGAGCGGGACATCAGTTCGGGTTCTGCGACGCCCCGGATAAATGCGCGCGATAGGCACGAATATTTTTATCCTGATCGGCAAGGGTTTCGGCAAAATTATGCCCGCCCGACCCTGTCGCCACGAAATATAGCATCTTGCCATCAGCCGGATGCGCCGCCGCATCCAGAGAACTCTGCCCCGGTGAGCAGATTGGCCCGGGCGGCAATCCCGCCTGAAGATAGGTATTGTACGGCCCCGGTGTTTGCAGGTCCTCATGGGTCAGAGGCGCATCAAGCGTCCCGGCTCCGTTGCTGAGCCCGTAAATCACGCTGGGGTCCGTCTGCAGCCGCATTCCCAGCTTCAGACGGTTCAGAAACACACGCGCCACCATGGGCCGCTCGGACGGTACTGCCGTCTCACGCTCGATCAGGGACGCCAGAACCAACAACTCCTGCGGAGACTGGATCAATCCGTCCAAGGCCTCGACATTGCGCCCGTCCCACGCGGCGGCCAGTCTTGTCGACATCATTTTCTGCAATTTTTCGGCCAAAGCCTGACGCGACGTTCCCCAGACATAAGACACTGTCTGCGGAAAAACTGTCCCTTCTGCCAATGTCGGCAGATCACCACTCAGGGCTGAGGCTTTGTTCAGAATGGCTGCGATTTTCAGCGCCGTCAGTCCCTCGGGCACCGTCACCTGATGGGAGACAGGCTTGCCGTGACGCAGGATCTCAAGAACATGCGCGACCGAGACGCGTGCAGGAAACTGGAGTTCCGCCGCATGGATCTGACCGTCGCGATGCGTCAGAAAGGCAGCGATCCGGAAAAATGTGCCCGAAGCCCACGTTGGCGATAGAATACTATCGTCCTGCAGGGCTTTTGTCACCCGGGCATTGTTGCCGTGCGGAATAACAAAAGTCTTCGCGTCCTGAAGCGGACCGGGATCGGTGTAATGGCCATATCCCGCAACCAGTCCGGCCACGAGAAGCAACGGCGCTCCGAAGAACGCCAGCTTGCGGCCAGCCTTTGGAGGAAGAACGAGCTTCCGCGGTTCCTCGCTGTCAGACTGGCCTTCAGACATGGGAAACGAACCCTTCCTCAGTCCTTGAAGCGCTTGAGGATGATGCTCGCATTCGTGCCGCCAAAGCCGAAGCTGTTGGACAGGGCGACGTCGATCTTACGCTGCTGGGCGACATGCGCCACGCGGTCGATCACGCTTTCACGCGCCGGATTGTCCAGGTTCAACGTGGGCGGTACGACGCCGTCACGGATGGCCTGAAGGCAGAAGATCGCCTCAACCGCACCGGCCGCCCCCAGAAGATGGCCAATGGCCGACTTCGTGGAGGACATGACCAAACGCTTGGCGTCCTCGCCGAAGAAACGCTCGACCGCGTCCAGCTCAAGGTCATCCGCCATGGTGGAGGTGCCGTGAGCGTTGACATAGTCGATATCGGCCGTGGTCAGGCCACCGCTGTTGCGCAGCGCGGCCTTCATGGCACGGAACGCACCCTCATGGCCTTCAGCCGGGGCCGTGATGTGATGGGCATCACCGGACATGCCGTAGCCGCCGATTTCACCGTAAATCTTTGCGCCACGGCGCTTGGCGTGCTCAAGCTCCTCAAGCACGACCACACCGGCACCCTCACCCATGATGAAGCCGTCGCGGTCCTTGTCCCAAGGGCGAGAAGCCTTGGTCGGATCGTCATTGGAAGCGGTGGACAGCGCGCGGGCCGAGCAGAACCCGGCAATGCCGAGCGAGCAGATCGCAGCTTCCGCACCACCCGCAATCATCACGTCCGCATCGCCATACTGGATCAGACGCGAGGCGTCGCCGATGGCGTGAACGCCCGTCGCACAGGCCGTCACGACCGCATGGTTCGGTCCTTTGAATCCGTAGCGGATCGAAAGATGGCCGGAAATCAGATTGATCAGGGCCGAAGGAATGAAGAACGGCGACAGACGGCGGGCTTTGCCGCTCGAAACCGTCAGAGAGCCGTCATAAATCGTCTGAAGACCGCCGATACCCGAGCCGATCATGACGCCAGTGGCGCAGCGATCGTCTTCGTCCTCAGGCTTCCAGCCTGAATCCTCGACAGCCTGAATGGCTGCGGCAAGGCCCAGATGGATGAAGCGATCCATCTTCTTCTGGTCCTTGACCGGCACCCAGTCGGACAACGTGAGACCACCTTCCGCCGTCGGGCCGTCCGGAACCTGTCCGGCGACCTGGGCAGGAAGTTCGGAGGGATCGAAATGCGTGATCCGGCCAATGCCGGACTGTCCTTCGATCAGCCGCTTCCAGGTCAGTTCCGCGCCCACAGCCAGTGGGCTGACAACACCGATACCGGTTACGACGACACGCCGCCCGTTAGTTGCAGTCCCGCTCATCGATGCCTCTTGTCTCACGTTATGTCCGGGTCTTGCAGCCGGACCTCATGACAAGGCCCGGCTGCCCTTCCGCCCCATGACGAGGCGGGAATCCGGAGCCGGAAAACCGGCCCCGGTCAGTCTGAGGACTGGCCTCAGGCTGCCTTCTGCTTTTCGATGTAGTCGATGGCATCCTTGACGGTTGCGATCTTCTCGGCTGCATCTTCCGGGATCTCGACGGAGAAGGCTTCTTCGAAAGCCATGACCAGCTCAACCGTGTCGAGGCTATCTGCGCCCAGATCGTCGATGAACGACGCGTCCGGCGTTACCTTGCTTTCGTCCACACCGAGGTGCTCGACAACGATCTTCTTTACCTTGTCAGCAATGTCGCTCATCTGTTCGTTCCTTATGCCCATCCGGGACTCTGTTGCCCGTCCGGTGCGTTACATCAAAACTCGTACTGCCGCCTGCCAGTCCGGAAGCCCAGTGGTTCCTCCAGAGCAGGGCCGCCCCCGTTGAAGGGGAGGCGTTGCCGCCGGAAGAACCGGACATCAGCCTTCAGCAGGCCGGGCAAAGCAGCGCGCGATTAGCATGCTTTAACCAAAAAGGCCAAGCATTCACACCATCGCCATGCCACCATTGACATGCAGGGTCGTACCCGTGACCCATGCTGCCTCTTCGGAAGCCAGATATACCACTGCGGACGCCACGTCACCAGTATTCCCCATCCGACCGAGCGGAATAGAACCAACCAGCTTTTCGCGGACCGCTTCCGGCAGCACATCGGTCATCGGCGTTTCGATGAAACCGGGGGCTACGACATTAACCGTCACACCACGCGGACCGGCTTCCTGCGCCAGAGATTTGCTCATACCCACGATACCGGCCTTGGCGGCGGCGTAGTTGGCCTGACCGGCATTGCCCGTCGTTCCCACCACGGAAGCGATCGAGATGATCCGACCCGCACGACGGCGCAGCATCCCCTTGAGGGCTGCACGGGCCAGACGGAACGGGCTTTCCAGATCGACCGTCAGAACCTGCGACCAGTCGCTGTCCTTCATGCGGATGGCCAGCGTATCGCGCGTCAGACCGGCATTGTTGACCAGAATGTCCAGCGGAGCACCCGCAACGGCTTCGGCCTTCGCAACGAGGCCGTCAGCCTCAGCGGGGTCAGACAGGTTGGCGACAGCGATATGGGCGCGCTCGCCCAGGCTGTCGGCCAGTTCCTGAAGGGCCGCTTCGCGCGTACCACTGAGCACGACCGTTGCGCCCTGCGCGTGAAGCTGGCGGGCGATGGCAGCACCAATACCACCTGATGCGCCCGTCACGAGGGCCGTCTTGCCGGAAAGAGAAAACATGATCGGTTGTCCTTAAAGGGTCTTGAGCAGGGCTTCGATTTCGGCAGGCGTCCCGGCATTGCTGGTGGCCAGTTCGGGGGCGATACGACGCGCCAGACCGCACAGGACCTTGCCTGCGCCAAGCTCGTGCATGTTCGTCACACCCATCGCCACCATCGCCTGCACGCTCTCGCGCCAGCGTACGGTGCCCGTCACCTGCTTGACGAGCAGGTCGCGGATAACAGCAGGATCGGTCACTTTGGCAGCCGTGACATTGGCAATCACGGGAACGGACGGTGCGTTCAGCGTCGCAGTCGCCAGCGCATCTTCCATCTCGCGTGCAGCAGGCGCCATCAGCGACGAATGGAAGGGGGCGGAGACCGGCAGTTTCACTGCGCGCTTGATGCCATGTTCCTTGGCCACGGTAATTGCGCGGTCGATAGCGCTCATCACACCGGACACAACGATCTGACCACCGCCATTGTCGTTGGCGATCTCCAGCGTCTCGCCCTGAGAGGCTTCATCGCAGATCGCACGGGCCTGAGACGCATCCACACCCAGAAGAGCCGCCATGCCGCCCTCCCCGGCCGGAACAGCACGCTGCATGGCCTGACCACGCAGACGCAATAGACGCGCACCTTCCGCAATTCCCAGCGTACCAGCGGCGGCCAGCGCGGAATATTCACCCAGCGAATGCCCGGCCAGCAGAGCCGCCTTGTCCGCCAGTTTGAAGCCACCTTCGCTTTCCAAAGCACGCACGGCGGCCAGCGAGACCGCGAACAGCGCGGGCTGGGCATTTTCCGTCCGCGTCAGCTCATCCGCATCACCAGCGAACATCAGGCGCGACAGATGATCGCCCAGCGCCTCATCCACTTCCTGAAAAACGGCGCGAGAGGATGCAAAAGCCTCGTGAAGGGCCTGCCCCATCCCGACGGACTGGCTCCCCTGTCCCGGAAAGACGAACGCGTGAACCGACATGGATCCCCCTGCTGGCAGTGAATTTAAGGTTTTGCGTGATGCGTCCTCACGCTCCATCTGTCAAATCCAACATCAGTTTTTACGCTTGAGCGTAAAGAATTCATCTGTCGGAATTTTCACACGGATCATGGAAAACGGCCTGTCGGAGCGGAATACGGTGCCATTCTGATAATCCTGCGGGCGGAGAATGAACGTGTAAGGCACGGCGCCCTGATTATCGACCAGAAGCCGTGCCGTACCGTTTTCCACGGCTTCAAAACGCGCGCCGGGAGCGACATCAATCTTCAGCCGGTGCGCATCAGGCGCAAGAAAGGCGAGGATTACGCCAAAGAAATCGCGGATGGCGGCATTGATCTCCCCCATCCAGCCCACGGCCTGTTCTTTCGTAAAAGTCGGCGCCGGGAGAGGATCAACCTCGATCGCCAACTCAAGCTGGACCTTCCGGTTGGGCGGCAGGGTTAGCAGAACCGGAGGATTTTCCGCCAGAAGGGCCTCGGAACGAGGAAAATGCATCTCCCGATCCTGACCAACGAAAAGCGGAATATCACCTTCTTTGGTATGGAGGACGACCCGCGCCTCAGACGGCACGGCATGGTCAGGCAGAATATCACCCAAAAAATGGAGGGACAGATTTTTCCCCGCCTTCTCCGGCAGACGGTCAAACCGGTCATAGACCCGGTAAATGCCTTTATAACTCCCAACCCGCATAGCGTGCTGGCCGGTAACGGTGACAGTTTCTTCCGGTTCAGCGGAAACGCCGGAAAATGGTGCGAACGAAAGGACAGCAAGCAATCCCACGCTGATACCGGCTTTTTTCAAACCTTTTCCCTCCCGCTCGGCCCCATCTTCATGACAAAGAATAGCTATCCAATCTTCTGCATCACGATCAGCACCTGTGGCAACCGGACGGGATTGTCCATGTATTCGATCAGGCGGAACAGACTACCCCATGCCTTGATGATGTAATTCCGCGGAATGATCGCCTCGCCATAATGCGACTGGGGCTGAGGCGGTTTTGAGGAGGCTGCATGAAGAAAGCGTCCGGCCTCAAACTCCGCATTCGCACGCGCTTCATCCGTGAAACTGTCGGCACAGGCCTCGTGCCACGGATGTTCCAGACGGATGCCGGAAGCGCGTTTGAGCCGCTGCTCGGCGCAGAAAGCGATGAACCGGCGGCTCTGCGTCGTCATCACCAGAATCCCGCCTGGTCTGAGCAGACGGTGAAATTCCCGGACCCAGTGTCCCGCAAGAAACTCGTCCAGATGCGAAAATACCGACCATGACGTAATCAGATCAAAGCTTTCCGACGTCAGAAGCATGGGCGGCACCAGATCGCAGCCCAGAAAATTCAGCGCAGGATTAGATCGCCGTGCGGCCATGAGAAAACGGTCCGTGGTTTCCGCACCATACACATTGGAAGGCCGGATATCTTTCATGAACAGGCGGGCGATACGCCCCCAGCCACATCCAAAATCAAGCAATCGCGTTTCGGGGCGGACCGGACGTCCGGCATAGGCGCAGTACGCCTTGATTTCCCGAAAGAAGACATGGGCTTCATGGATGGAAATTTCCCCGTGATGCCCATGGATTTCCCGTTGCAGATCCTCGGGGGGAAAGGACGGCATCGTCACATCCTGAATTTCAGGAATGCGCACGGACGACACCAGAACCTGCAGCCATTCCTCGTCGCTGATGCCCCCGAAAGTCTCAAAGACGGCACTAATGCTTTCAGAATGGCTCATCAATTCCCGCCAAAGCCGTGTCGTAACGTTTATTTAACGCATTCTTGCAGGCGCGGAAACATATGACCAGAGCCGGTTTAGGAAAATCGCAACCTTCGTTCCCACTCCGTGCCAGACCGGATCCATTTGACACAATTCCGTGTAACTTTCGGAAAACAGGCGGTTTTTTGTAGAATCCCAAAAACAAAGAACCGATGGTTTACACCGTCATGGCATTCACATGCGGATGACGGACAATCGAAGGATCTTTTTTCAATGTCCCTTTCTGGAAAAGTTGCTGCCGTCACGGGCGCCGCCCAGGGTATCGGCAAGGCCATTGCACTTCGTCTGGCCAAAGATGGCGCGGACGTCATTCTGCTGGACGTCAAACAGGATATTCTCGCCCAGACCGCCAAGGAGGTTGAAGCACTCGGACGGCGTGCCGTCGCGCTCACGGCCGATATCAGCAACCGCGACCAGTTCGCCACGACCCTGCGCGAAGCCGCAGATACGTTTGGCGGGCTGGATATCATGGTCAACAACGCCGGCATCTGTCAGGTCAAACCGGTTCTGGAGATCGAGCCTGCGGAAATCGAAAAGATCTTCAGCATCAACGTGCAGGGCGTGTTGTGGGGCATTCAGGCCGCTGCGAAGATTTTCCAGGAAAAGGGCACGAAAGGCAAAATCATCAATGCCTGTTCGATTGCCGGACATGAAGGCTACCCGCTGCTGGGCGCTTATTCCGCCACCAAATTCGCAGTCCGCGCCCTGACACAGTCAGCGGCCAAGGAACTGGCGTCCTCAGGGATCACGGTCAATTCCTACTGCCCAGGCATTGTCGGCACCGATATGTGGGTCACGATCGACCAGCGCATGGCCGAAATTACTGGCGCGGATGTTGGCGCGACCTACAAGAAATATGTGGAAGGAATTGCTCTGGGCCGCGTGGAAACTGCCGATGACGTCGCGGGTTTCGTGGCCTATCTCTCCAGCAGCGACGCCGATTACATGACGGGTCAGTCTGTGCTGATCGACGGTGGCCTCGTCTTCCGCTGAGACCAGAAATAAAGGGGGCCGGTTTCCCGCGCCCCCTTAAATATCAGCGCCCGATCAGACGGCCGCGCTGCCAGGCTTCAGCCGCGCTTTCAGGGTCCTGCCCGTCAACGGAAATGACGTAATCGAGGGCGCTCATGACCTTGTTGCCCAGCATCATTTCCGAAAGTTCGTCCAGCAGATCGCTGTCCGTCTGACGCGCGACATCTTCACGCAGGATCATTCGCGCAGACATCTCGCCACCCAGTAGACGTGACGGGTCTTCGAGCACGGTCAGCAGATCGGTATGGAACACGGCGTGCGGCTGTGTTGCGACCACAAGCGGCTTTTCACCAGCATCGCGGGCCTTCTCCAGACGCTCGATCAGAGCACCCTCGCCAATGCTTTCAATGGACAGAACCGAAAGCGCCGGAAGCTGCTTGAGGGCCTCTTCCAGAGCCTGACGGCTGTCATCGGCCACAATGATCCGATCCACATCTGTTGCAGTCAGGGTTCCGACAGCGCCCAGTGGCGTCAGGGCCGCAAAGCTGACCACCGGCTGATAGAGGTCTCCCAGCACCCGAAGGCCCGGTCCGGCAAGATGCTCATCGCGCGGGAACCAGGCGGAAACCAGAAGGTCGACCTCCCCCTGTTCCAGCGCATCTTCGACATCATCGGGGTCCAGATCGACATACTCGACCTCGACCTCATAGGCCTCAAGCACGCGCGCGACCGCGCTGGCACATCCCGCATGCAACGAGGTGTACAGATGGCCGATCGTCATTTGTGTCATGAGAATGGGTCCGTCAGGCAGAAAATTGAAACGTGAGACCGTGATTAGGCCCCACGTTCCAGTTTGTCACGACCTTACCAGATCTTTACGCGCTGATCCGGTGCCAGATAGAGCTTCTGACCGGGTTTTACGTCAAACGCCCCATACCAGGCATCAATGTTATGAGCCGGGATGTTGACGCGCGTGATCGCCGGGGCGTGTTCGTTGGAGAGAACCTGCTGACGCAGCGCATCCGGACGGTCTTTCTCCCGCCAGACCTGTGCCCAGCCGAGGAACACGCGCTGATCGCCCGTCAGACCATGTACGACCGGCGCGGGCTGACCGTGCAGCGAGTCATGATAGGCCTGAAGACCAAGGTTCAGACCACCGGAATCGGCGATGTTCTCACCCATGGTCATCTTGCCGTTCACATACAGACCCGGCAGGACTTCCTGTGCATCGTACTGCGCAGCCAGACGGTCGGCCAGCTTCTGGAAAGCCTCCGTGGACGCCTTGCTCCACCAGTCGTTCAGACGTCCATGTTCGTCGTAGTGACGGCCCTGATCGTCGAAGCCGTGGCTCATTTCGTGGCCGATCACGCCACCGATACCACCGTAATTGACGGCTGTATCGCCCTTCGGATCGAAGAACGGGGGCTGAAGGATCGCAGCCGGGAACACGATCTCGTTCATGGTCGGATCGTTATAAGCGTTCACCGTCTGCGGCGTCATACCCCATTCGTCGCGGTCCACCGGCTTGTCGAGCTTGTCCAGATCGTGCTGCCAGCTGAACGCCGCACCACGCACGGCATTGCCGTAGACGTCGCCCTTGCGGATGTCGAGCTTGCTGTAATCCCACCATTTTTTCGGATAACCGACCTGAATGGCAAAATGATCCAGCTTGTTCAGAGCGGCCTTGCGGGTCGGCTCGTCCATCCAGCTGTTGTGCTCCAGACGGTCATGGAACGACGCTTTGACCTTCTGCACCAGATCCGTGATCTGCGCCTGTGCGGAAGGCGGGAAATAGCGCGCAACATATTCGCGGCCCAGTGCCCAACCCAGTGCACCATTCGTCACGCGCACGGCACGCTTCCAGCGCGGAGACTGCTGCGCCACGCCCGACAGCGTATGGCTGTTGAAGTCGAACGACGCATCATAGAAGTTGCTGGACAGATAACCGGCAGCATTGTCTCCGAGATGGAACGCCAGCCAGGCGCGCAGCGTCGCAGGGTCAGCAGCCTTGAGAACGGCCGTCATCGCCTTGATTCCGGCGGGTTCACGCACGTCGATCTTGCGGCTTTCGAGCCCTTCTGCCGGAAGGCCGGCGCTGGTCAGGAACGTGACCCAGTCGAAGTCCGGCGCGAGCTTCTGAAGCTCGGACACCGGCATCGGGTTGTAAATTTTGAGCGGATCACGGGTCTGGTCGCGCGGCACTTCGACCTTGGCAAGAGCCGTTTCGAGATCGACCACGGCCTGCGCGTTCTTTGCAGCGTCCGGCCAGCCCTCAAGCGTCAGCATCTTGGCGATATAGGCCTGATAGGCCTTCTTTTTGTCCGCCAGCTTGAGGTTTGTGTAGTAGCTCGTGTCCGGCAGACCGAGGCCACCGCTCACGCCGATGCTCATGCCCTGATCGAGCATCAGCATATACCGTTCCGGGTCCTTCTGGTCCTGTTCCACGCCGATCTGGAACGTGGAGAACATCATGGATTTCAGGGACGCACCGAACGCTGCGGCAAGAGACTTGCCATCGTTGACGTTACGAATTGTTTCAAGATCAGCTGCGAGAGGCTTGCCACCCAGACGATCGACGGCCTTCTGGTCGAGGAAGCTGGCGTAATAGGTGCCGATCTTGCCCATGTCGTCCGTGGGCTGTTCAGTAACCTTCTTTGCAGCTTCATCAAGAATGGTCTTCTGACGCGACAGGGAGAGTTCATACAGGATACGGAACGGGCCGTAGCTGCTCATATCCCCGGGGATTTTGAGGTTTTTGAGATAGGTACCGTTGGCATATTCGAAGAAATTGTTGCCCGGCTCAACGGCGCGGTTCATCCCGGCTTCATCAAAGCCCCAGCCCGCATTGTAGCCAGCAGCCTGTGCACCGGAAACCATCAGGCCTCCAGCGAGGGCGAGAAGGCTGGCCCCATATTTCAGAGTATGTCGTGACGTAAGGAATCGTTTCACAATGTACCTCATTCCAGAGTGGTGCCTTTAGAATGAGGTATAAAGTATCATTTCGTCAAAAGGACAAAATGCCTCCGCTCCGTTCAGCGGGTTTTGTGGACTTTTTTGGATTTTGCGCTCGTACTTTCCGGCGTCACGACAGCCGCGACCGGGTAATCGAAAGCGACGACCTTTTCGAGATAAGGCGCGGCAAATTCCTTGAAGGCTTCATGGGCGGGATCAATGAACGCCACGTCCGTCACAACAGGTTTGCCGACGTAATAATTCCGGTCCCCTTCGGAACGGAACGTCACGAGAAATGCCTGCTGAAGGCCGGCATCCGCCCCTTCTCCGCTGTTCTGGAAGCCGGTTTCGATGCTGGCGACAACCGGCTTGCCGTCCGCACGGCGGCTGTCCTGCGCGAGATGCAGGAAACGTCCCGACACTTCGGCACGCTGGGCCGTTGTGGAATCCTTGGTGTAGCGGAACATCACCATGTGCCGGACGGGTCCGACATGCCAGTCCGGCGCGGTGAACTGCGCGTAACCGACCTGCTTGGCCAGCTGCTGGGCGGACAAGGTAGCGGGGCTCACCGTATCGGTTTTGACAGGGCCGGAGGACGCGATCGGCAGGGAATAAGGATCCGCTTTCGCTGTCGGAAACTGATACAGTCCGGCAGCGCAAAGGGTCAGGGTTGCGCCGTAGACGGCACGACGGGAGAAAATGGCGGAAACGGTCATCGAAATCTCCGGACGCAGGCGAAAGAATCAGGCATCTTTCATGGCACAGACGCCCGGTTTCGTCTTCTGTTTTCCAGTTTCCGGATGTTGCGTGGAAGTCCTCAGGCCTGAACCTGCTTCCTGAAGACTTTCCGGCGCCACTGGATCAGTCGATAGACCAGCGAAGATGCCAGCTTCTGCCAGCGCGAATGCGGCGTAAAGCCGATCGTCTTGAAAATCATCGCCGTCACGCGATCAATATGCTTGGGCTGATAGAATCCCATCGCCTTGGACATATAGGCCGCGATGCAGCGCTGATGGTCATAGGCCATACCCGGCGGTTCGTTGGTCGTATGATAGGCCGAGGCCAGTTCGTCGTCCTCGCTCTCCGTCACACGACCCAGCGCAATGCGTGTCCGCGCCCACACGCCGAGCTTTTCGCGCTTCAGATACCGATGCATGTGATCGTAGAACAGCTTGAAATGCCGGTACTCATCCGCTGCGATCTGCTTGCAGATAGCTTTGAGCAATGGCTCGTCCGTCGCGTCAGCCAGCGCTGTATAAAAGGACGACGTGCCGGTTTCGACCATACAGCGCGCAATCAACTCGCCCGTGCGGGAGCCGCGGATCGAGGCATCCACATCGGCGTCGATCTTGTACGATGCGCGATAGCGGTCGAACGCCTTTTCATAGTTCCAGGACGGATCGGCCAGCATGGCCCAGCGGCCAAGCGCATCGCCATGCTGCACTTCCTCGACCGCCCAGTTCGCGGCAGCCGCGCTAAAATCCGGATCTCCGACGAAGACGCGACGCAGATATTCGGCATAATCAAGACCGTTCTTTTCCACCACGGAAGCGGCCTTCACGAGGGGGATGATCTCGGGGTCCACGCGGGACGGATCAAAGGAGTTCCAGTCCATCTGATCGATATGCCAGTGTTTCATTCTGCAACCTCGTCCGTTTTCCGGCTCACCAATAGTGACGATCAGATGACACGGTGGGACAATTTTGGGTAGGTGTGATGCAGCAACCCTTGGAGATTGATTCGTGACGGCCACCCATACGCCCCACCCAGACGTCCGCCACGACTGGACCCGCGACGAAGTCGAAGCCCTCATCAGCCTGCCTTTCCCCGAGCTGATGTACCGCGCCCAAACCCTGCACCGCCGCTACTTTGACCCCACAAAAGTGCAGATTTCCACGCTTCTTTCCATCAAGACGGGCGGCTGCCCGGAAGACTGCGCCTATTGTCCGCAGAGCGCGCTTCACGAAAAAAGCGTCAAGGCCGAGCGCCTGATGGCTGTGGAATCCGTTCTGAAAGAAGCCCGCGCCGCCAAGAAAGCCGGTGCGGGCCGATTCTGCATGGGAGCAGCCTGGCGCACGCCGAAGGATCATGACCTCGACACCGTTTGCGAGATGATCGAAGGCGTGAAGTCGTTGGGGCTGGAAACCTGCGTGACGCTCGGCATGCTCGATGCGCAGCAGACAGAGCGCCTGAAAACGGCGGGGCTGGATTATTACAACCATAACCTCGACACGTCCGAAGAGTTCTACGGCTCCATCATTTCCACCCGCACCTATCAGCAGCGTCTCGACACGCTTTCAAACGTGCGTGACGCAGGCATCAATGTTTGCTGCGGTGGAATCGTAGGCATGGGTGAAGACCTGTCCGACCGTGCCGGTCTGCTCATGACGCTCGCCAATCTGCCCAAGCATCCGGAGAGCGTGCCGATCAACTTGCTCGTCCGCGTTGAGGGTACGCCGCTGGGCGAGGCCGAGGCCGTCGATCCGATCACCTTCGTCCGCATCATCGCCACGGCGCGCATCATGATGCCGGAGAGCCATGTCCGCCTTGCCGCAGGCCGCGAAAACATGACCGATGAAGCCCATGCGCTGTGCTTCCTCGCGGGTGCGAACTCGATCTTCTGTGGCGAGAAGCTCCTGACCACGCCGAACCCGGCCGAACACCGCGACCGTCAGCTCCTGTCCGCACTTGGCATGTCACCGATGGTGCAGTCCGAAGCCGAAATGGGTACGATGCGTCCTGCCGTGACGGAAGAAGCCGTCTGCGAAATGGCCGCGTCCTGATCTCAGCCGCTGTACGAGAAGGGGAAGCGTTCGAAAGGGCGCTTCCCTTTTTTTATGCTTGGCGTGCGGCCGCTTCTTCCCTAAACCCACGCCCTTTGCCCATACCGGAAGAAAGCAGAACCGATGACGACGCCCGGACACAACCAGACCAAAATCCGCGTCGGCATTGATTTCGGCACCACCAACAGCGTGGTCGTGATTGCGGATGAGAATGGCAATACCCACCCTGCCCGCTTTGTCTTCACGGATCACGCCACCAGCGAAACCTGTCGCACCCTGCTCTGCCTGTGGATGGATCAGGACGGACGCCGCCGCGTCATGAAAGACGCGATCGGGTTAGACGCCATCGAGGCCTATCTGGACGATCCGACCGAGAGCCGTCTCATCATGTCCATGAAAACCTATCTCGCGCAGGGGTCTTTTCGCGAAACGCGGGTTTTCAGCAATGTCATGACGCTTGAAGCCCTGATTGCACGCTTTCTGACATCCCTCATGGACAAAGCCGGGCTGAATCCATCCGATGTGAGCGCCACGATCGGCCGTCCTGTGCGATTTGCGGGGGAACTGGCCGATGATTCGCTCGGTGTGGCCCGTCTGCGCGAAAGTTTTCTGGAAGCGGGCTTTCCCGAGCCCAATATCGTCCTCGAACCCGAGGGCGCGGGCTGGCGATTCATGCAGCGCCTCGACCGTCCAGCAACCGTTCTGGTCGGCGATTTTGGCGGCGGCACCAGCGATTTCTCGATCATGCGCTTTGACCCGCAGGCCACCCAGCGGGTCACGACGCTGGGCCATTCGGGCGTTGGTATCGCAGGCGACCAGTTCGACTACCGTATCATCAGCCATGCCGTAGCCCCGGCGCTGGGCCGAGATGCAACCTATCGCGTCATGGGCGGACAACCCCTGCCCGTTCCGGCGGAATGGTTCGCAAGCCTTGGTCGCTGGCATCGGCTGTCGCTGATGCGTACGCCGCAGACGCTGCGGGATATTGCGGACGTCGCCAAGACATCGTCAGAACCAGAGAAACTCCGCAACCTGCTGCGTCTGATCGAGGATCAGGAAGGCCAGAATCTTTATCGTGCGGTTGGACAGGCCAAAAGCGATCTGTCGCGTCAGGACAGTACCGTTCTGCGCTTCATCCATCGGGATCTGAAAATCGAAGAAACCATCACCCGCGCGGATTTTGAAAGCTGGATTGCCCCTGATCTGAGCCGTCTGGACGACGCCATCGAAGACGCCATGCGTCAGACTGGTCTGGGGCCGAACGATATTGACCGGGTCTTCCTGACAGGGGGTACGTCTTTCGTCCCGGCCGTCCGCAACCTGTTCGACCAGCGTTTCGGTGCGGAGCGCGTGGATGGCGGATCGGAATTTGTGTCCGTCGCAGAAGGGTTGGCCCTGATCGAGCGTGAGCGCCACCTCCCCTAAAACAGCGCCTATACAGTCAAAAGCATCACCCCCTTCAGAAAAACACAAAGAAAATCGGGTATAGAATAATATATTGTACTTTTTTATTTAGTGAAGAACGTTCCAGATTATGTGATTGGGAATTTTCTTCAATAAGGATTTTATCTTTCCTTGGAGAACCAGAAACGCACCGTGGGAGTCCCTAGGCGTTCTGCTTTCACAGACCGAATTTGCAGTCATGCGTCATGCAGTCCATGATCGCAGGAAAGAACAGCAGACATGTCTCGCCCGCGTTTTTTGAAAATATTCCTGCAGATCAATATTTTTTCAGTATTCAGCATCCTTCCCTTGGCTGTTCATGCGCAGGGTACGGCGTCAGTTCTTCAACAGAGCGCGCGTCAGCCAACGGCCCGGCTGCTGCCCTCAACCTCACCCGGGACTTCACATCCAGCCAGCGCGGCGCAGCATAAGCATCAGCCCGCCCCTTCCGCCGACCATCTGGGCGCGATCTTTGATACGGAGAGCATTTCCTCGCTCCTGAACCGCAACAATGACGCCCTGCGCCGCAGTGATCTGACAGCCGGTTATTATGTGCCAGCCGAAGCCTTCGGCCATCTCGTGCCCCAGCTTTCGCCGTACCGGAACTGGCTTTCGGAACGCGGATTCAGCTTTGAGTTCTCCTACAAGGGAGAAGCGATGGCGAATGTTGGCGGCGGCATTAGCAAGGGCATGTCCTACGCCCATGAGCTGACGTTCAATACGCGCTGGGATCTTGGACGGCTATTGGGACTGGATGGCTGGATTCTGCACGCCGTGATGATGGAACGTGCGGGTCGTCAGATCTCCTACGATCATGTCGGGGAACACCGCATCCTGTTGAGCGAAGTCTACAGCCTCTCGGGCCATGCGGCTGCGCATCTGGCAGATATTTATCTCGAAAAATCGTTTTTCAACAATCGCGTCAACATCAATATCGGCCGCATTACGCTGACGCATACCTATGCGACGTCGGTGCTGCTCTGCACCTTTATGGTCCAGTGTTCCGCCCCTCCTGCGATCAAGGCTGACGAAGGCTGGAGCGTCTATCCGAAAGCCACATGGGGTGGAACGCTGCGAATCAAGCCTACCCGCGACCTCACGCTACGCACCGGCGTCTACAAAGTCGGGCCACTGACGGAAAATCCGAGCGGCTGGGCCTGGGGCAGTGAAACCTCCACGGGAGTCATGCTTCCCATCGAACTGACCTGGGAGCCCTTTATCGGTAAAGACAATCTACCAGGTCATTACAAACTCGGCTTCGGACACGATACCTCCCCTTATGCTGATCGTCTGGGAACGATCCCGGCAATGTTCGCGCATGACGTTTTCCATGATGCCAACAAACCGCGGGATACGTTCTACATCGAGGCGGACCAGATGGTTTATCGCAAAGGTGGCCAGCACCAGATGGCAGGCGGATACATCCTTGCGGGCTATGTCCATAATACACCCAGCGTCTCGACATTTTCCGATCAGGTCTATGTCGGCGCGTCGCTTCTGGGCATCATTCCGCGCAGACCGTTCGACCGTTTTGGCGTGATGTATTCCTACTATCAGATGAGCCCCGCCATTACGCTGGGGCAACGCCTGAGACAGCTTGCAGGCATGTCCATGGGGGCCTTCGTCAACGGCCCACAGACCCATTCCGCCATTCTGGAAGCGTATTACGGTATTCCCATCCACCCCGGTCTCGTGGTGCAGCCTGAGTTCGAATACATGATGCGCCCCGGCGAAACATCCATCATTCCGAATGCAACGCTGATCGGTCTCAAGGTTCTTGGAAACCTGTAAGACAACATCACAGGTAAGCGATCCGTTATTTGTGAGTTAACAGCGTTGTTATTCTTCAACACTGACATTACCCGTTCGTGATTGGAGTATAAATATTTATTTACATACCCTGAACGCAGATAAGGACACCTGACAAAGGATTTTCCGAATGAAAACGATGTTCGCTTCTTTTCTGGTCCTTGGACTTCTGGGCGGAACCGCACTCGCACAGGATCCGAAAGTCGAAAACGCGGTGGCCAGCGCTTCTTCAGACGCGAAAGCCCCTGTCACGCAGGTTGCGGACACAAAGAACAGCGAGACCTGCACTCAGGTCTGGGTCAACACAATGACCCATGTCTATCATGTACCGGGTAGCTTCTGGTACGGCGCGACGGCGCACGGAACCTATATGTGCGAAGACGACGCCAAGCGGGCGGGGAATACACGCGGCCAGTTCTGAGCCTGTCAGGGGGTTTTTGCAGCCCCTGCCTCTCCGGCTTGTCTGGCCTCCACCTCCCGGCTGGCACTTTCCTGTTGTCGCAGGGCTTCCGCCTGACGTGAATGTCCCGCGGCCTCCGCAGCATCAGCTGCCAGAGTGAGCGCCTGACGCATCCCACGATAATCCAGAGCATCACGGCGGCTTTTCACGACTGAAAGCGCCTCGTTGGAAGCGAGTTCGGGCTGCCCCTGTGACAGATGCAGACGGGCCAGAAGTTCCTGCCGGTCGATCGTGGCCTCATTGTCATGGAAGGTCGCCAGATCGTTTGCGCGCTGCCTCAGAGCAGCGGACTGCTTCTGATCTGCGGCAATCAGGCCAGACAAATAAAGCGCTCTCTCCCGAATACCCCTATCGGAGGATTGCAGCGCGCGCTGTACAGCCTGCGACGCGAACACCGTATCATGCAACCTGTACAGGGCAGCCGCGCGGATCACCGCCAGATCAGACGTGTCGGAGACATTGCGCAGGCTTAGCGCGGTCTCGGTTTCGCCAAGGCTCTGAAGAGCCTTCTGAGGCTTGTCCTGCGCCAGAAGCACCGTCGCAAGATTGAACCCGGCTTCATGAATGGCGACTGCATCATCCCGCATCAAAGCCCGATCCATAGCCGTTCGATACTGCGCCTCGGCCTGAGACGCCTGACCGATCCCATAAACGGCTTTGCCCGTATCCATGGCATCTTCATAAGGCTGATCGGGCTTGGCCCCCTTCGTTGCAGTTGAAGACGAACAGCCGCCCAACGTAAGAACGACCAAAGCCGTGCATGCCAGAAAACCATACCTCATGGCCGCACCGCCTCAGCCGGAAGACGACGGGAAGGCTCCTGTTTTGCACCTCCGCCTCCCAGCAGCCACAGGCCCCGGAGTTGATCCGTCAGCTTGCGCAAACTGCTCGCACTCGCTTCGGCCTGCGCCAGAAGGGCCGGAAGCTGGGCCGTGGCGGTATTGGCATGGCTGATGGTCTGCTGGATCTGCGGCATACTCTGACGCAGACCCGCAGTCGCGGCCCGCGCGTTGTCCATCGTTCCATCCACCTTGGTCATGACCCTCCCAACCTGTTTTTCAATGGGCCGCAGATCCGCAATGACGGCGTCAAGATGCGCCAGAGCCGCATTGGCCTTGTCCAACACATCATCCTTCACCAGCAGACCGCCGATCGTGCCCTGCCCTTTGCGCATGTCGGTCATCATATCATTTACCTGCGCCGTGATGAGCTGGACGTTATTCATCGCCGGCACCAGCTTGCTGCGTAGATCCATAACGGTCTGGGTAATCACATCCGCCGGGTTGGCTTCCACCGTGGCCTGAAGGACCGCATAGCCCCAGTCCAGCGGCTTGCCCTTGCCGCGCCCGAGTTCGATATAGCTTGCCCCGGCCACGATCAGGCGATGGCGGATGACGGCTGTGCTGTCCTGGCGGATGAAGTTTGCAAATTGCGGGTCCAGATCCCCTTCCGCATACATCCGCCCCGTTTCATTGAGTTTGAGACGGCGGATTTCGCCAGCATGGACGCCCATGACTTCGATATCGTCGCCGATCGCAAGCCCCGCCACGCCGCTTTCGGGCAGAATGAAATGCAGCTTCTTTTCCGGGGTCAGCCACTGACGCAGGAATCCGGCCTCCACGACCGCAACCGCGAACATGACGATCGCAGCAAGGACAAGCAGTCCGACCCATTCATCCGCATAGCGGTTTTGAAAGAGCGGACGGGCGGTCTCGGTTTGGCGCAGGCGGAACATCAGGAACCTCGCATCGAAAACAGTCCATCATCGTACAGTCTCAGGCGGATCGTGGCATCGGACGCATAATCCCCCCACCCGCTTTCATCCGGAGCCATCCACACCACCGCGCAGCCACGGTCCCGCAGATCGGTCACGAGAGACAGGAACGCATGCATCAGGCTGGCGGAAGCCCCTTCCATCGGGTGTTCCAGCAGCAGGAGCGCCGGTTCTCCCAGCATGGCCCGCACACAAGCCGCGCGCTGCCGGTCCATCGCCGATAGGCGTCCCGGTGGCACCACCGGCAGGCCCGGCAGACCCAGCGTTACCGCCAGATGCACGGCCTGTGCCTGAAGTTTTTCAATCGGGGTCCGTGTATGGTGAAGCTGTGGCCACAGGATGTTCATATGCGTCCCATACAGATCCACCCAGCCTCCCGTGACTACGATCCGCCCGATCCGCCCCCGCAAGGCATTACTGCGCCGTTCGTCCAGATCGGCCCAGTCCAGCCCCATACAGCGGACGTGGCCGTCATCAAGCGGAATAAGGCCCACGCACATATCGGCGAACAGTGCCGCCTGCCCCATGTCCCGACACTCGATCAGCGCGCACTCGCCGGGATTGAGACGCAGATTATAGCGGCTCGACACCAGCCCGCTCTCATCAAACCGGGGACGCGCGTCCACCAGTTCGAGCCGGGCTTCCAGCACATCGGACAGGACGTCATCGTTTTCAGCCATCGAAACACACGCTGAAAACGACGTTGATAATCATGATCGACAGCATTCCCCGCGCAAACCCGCGCGGCAGCATGCTCGCCAGATCGTCTTCGGTTGTCACATCCATGCCTGAGAGGCACGAACAGACACCCACCGCGTAGCCGCTGAAAACGAACTTGGCCGGAATCACGAAATAGTCGATCGGCTTTACGCTCCCCGCGACCTGATCCATGAACGCCCAGATCGGCATGGTGATCGCATCTTCCACGCGGCAGACTGCATAACCCACGACAAGCGCCGTCAGACTGAAGATGATGCCCAACGTAAAGCCGCTGATCGTCATGGCGAGACTGCGCGGCACAAGAAACGAAATAAAGGGATCAACCCCCATTCCGGTCATGGCGCGCATCTGTCCGCCTGTCGTGAGCGTTCCGAGTTCGGTCAGCATCAGCATCCCCGAACGTCCCAGCAGGATCACACCCACAAGAACCGGCGCGATTTCACGCACCAGAACCGTTGACAGAATAGAGCCGGTCATCTGCGCCATGCCTGCAAAGCCGAGCCAGTAGACGGTCTGCGCCACGATCCCGAACCCTGTCAGCGCGGCGGTCACGAGCGTACTCAGCAGCCCTCCGCCCACCGCCTGATGCAGGGATGCCCAGAATTCGATCCGCACAGTCCGACGCCATGTCGTCAGGCGGGTGGCTTCGCGCATAATGCCCCACCCGGCCCCGATCATCATCAGCGTAAAACGCATCTGCGTGCGGGAAAAATATCCCAGATGGACCAGCATGGTCCGGACCATCGTGATCCGGTCGAGATTGCGCAGTCCTTTCATCGACGTCCTGCCAGAACGAAGCTGCGCGTAATGCCGCTATTGGGAAGATAGAACATCCCGCGGGCGCGGAAGAGGAAATGCTCCCGCAGGATCAGATAGGCCTGTTCGGACACCTGGATCGTCCCTGCATCCGGTGCACTCCCGGTCAGGAGTTCGGCCCCGTTGAGCGCATCGCCCCAGATATTGAAGACGGAAGGAGCCTCTCCCAGCTCGGAGGCCATGACAGATCCCACATCCATTCCGATCCGGAACACAGGGTCCAGATCCGCCGCCGCCAGAGACGACAGGCAGGCTTCACGGATCGATACCGCCGCATCCGCAAGGCGCACGGCGGCGGACGGGTCTGGCGTCTGCGAGCAGCCACCCACGAGAACGAGCCTGTTGCTCACCACCTGCACGGAGAATAGTCCGCTGTCGCGGGCGATCTTCTGGATTTCCAGACTGAGCGTGCGGATGACGGTCATGGCGCGCGTGATGCTGTCACGATCCGGCGCGTAAGGGTCCACGAAGGAAATGACCATGACCGGAACCTGCGGGTAGAACCCCGCCGCAATCGGCTCTCCCGCTGTAGGCGATGGCTCCAGAAGGAAGCCTTCGCCAAAGCGCGTTTCGTATTTCTCGGCCGGAACCGCAAATCCGGACGTGCCGTCGGCTGCCGCATCGAACGGCTTGGCAAAACGCAGAGCGACGACCGATCCTACGATGGCAATGATATGCTCCATCGTTTCGACCTGCCCCGGATCTTCCAGAACGATGGCGCCAACCGTCCGGTGAGCATTGCGGACCGGCTGGAACAGAAGCGTGCTAGCGCCCACGGCCCGCATGATGACGCGCTGGAAATTCTGCGTCCGCTCGTCCTGCGAGGCATCCGCGATCGACAGCGTATGTCCTTCGTCCAGAGCCTCGAACAGCTTGCCGTTTTCTCGGCGGCTGATTTCAATGCCCGTGCTGTGAACATCGCGCGACGGATCGAACGCATCCTCACACAACAAACGATCGCCGTCCGGTAACAGTCGCCACAGGCTGGCGCGACGTGCGCTGGTCCGCGCGGTCAGGGCTTCCGTCAGGATCGGTGCTTCATGAGCAGGATCGAACAGATCCGGCGTACTGGCGATTTCCAGCAGCGAGGCATTTTCCGCCCTGATCTGCTCGCGCCCCTGAAATATCCTCTTTCGCAGACGCTCCACATGCCGCCCCTGCGCCACCAGTGCGAACGCTAGGACGGACGCCAGCATGACGATCAGCAGCGAAAACCCGATATTCTGCCGCCGCGCCGTCTGCGCGAAATCGGCAAAATCGCTTTCAGGGGCATTGAGCAGCAGAACCCACTGTCGATGTACGAAGGGCAGTTCAGAGGCAATCGTGACGTAGTTCTTTCCATGTGCCCGCACTGCACCCGTTCCCGGCCCCTCGATGCGGTACCGGTTGAGCGCCTGCGTGAAGACCGGCTGCGTCTTGGGGTCGAGGAAGACATTCCCCGGATCGAAGGTTTTCGAGTCCTGTCCGGGGGCCATATTATGCCCGGCAATAATCTGGCCGTGCATGTTCACAATCACGGCCTGACCACTGCGTCCGACCTGAAGTTTATTGAGAAACGACGTCAGCTGGTTCAGCGAAACATTGATCGCAAACACCGATTTATGTCCGTCATGCCCATCATAGGCGAGCGATGCCGTGATGATGAACTGGTGCGTGGACACAAAGGCATATGGATCGGTCCAGTGGAGCTGACGGCCCGGATCGTTCTGATGCTTGATGGCCTTGGCGAACCACGGGCGCAACACGACATTATAGCCGTCAGCCGGGTCCGCCGCTTCTCCCGTAATATTGCCATCTCTATCTGTATAGACGTGGTGATAGACCTGTTTGCCATCGTCGGTCTGGAAATGGGTCTGCTCGAACCCGTCCTTTCCATGCCGCGTGATCATCCAGAACTGGCCCTGATCGTTCGCAATATAGAAACTGTCCACCTGAGGCGCGTGGGCCAAAATGGAGCGTCCGTAGAGCATGAACGTGGCGGGGGTGGCATTGGTCAGTGGATCGCGGAACATGTCCCGCGCGATCATGGCGCCGACGGAAGCCGGAGCCAGATAGTCGCTCACTTCCTGCGTCACATAACGCTGTTGGCTGCGCAGAAGATCGTTGGACAGCGCAATCGCGCCTCGGCGCGTCGTCTGGTAATTGTGAAGACTGATGCCCGTGATCGCGGCGATGACCAGCAGAACGCCCACGAACGGCCCCAGAATCTGAAAGATCCGACGACGGTCGCTGGCGGGGCTCTGTGTAGGGTCCACGATCTCTGCGGCTGACAACGTCTTTTCTCTCCGGACAGGCACGGGGTCGCGGAACAGGGCCATACTGCCGCGATAGGTCAATATCCTCCGAGTATTGCGAGACTGCAACCCGCCGTCACGGACTGAAACAACCCTGCGCCCGAAAATACTCTCATGTTCCCGAACTGGCGGTTTGCAGGGTTCCTCGTTATGGTCAGACGTTTTTCCGGCAGGATGGTTTTGCTGGACGCTGTCGGAATTGCGGTCACTCCCATGAATCAACATCTTTCCCACCGCGCCGTCCTGTCCTTCACAGGTGCGGACCGGACCAGCTTTCTTCAGGGCCTCATCACGAATGACGTCCAGAGCCTCGCGCCCGCGACCTCCGTTTGGAGCGCGCTTTTAACGCCGCAGGGCCGCTGGCTGAGCGAATTTTTCCTGTATGACGCATCCGACCGCATTCTGATGGATTGCGCGGCAGAGCATGCCGACATGCTCGTCAAGCGCCTCTCCCGTTTCCGCCTTCGCGCCGATGTGCAGATCGAAAAAACGGACCTGCGCGTCATCACTGGCGCAGAGAGCGGACATGTTCCGCCCGATACGATCACGCACGCACCGGACCCACGCTGCGATGGCGCGGGCTGGCGGGCCATCGTGACCGGAACCGGGCAAGGTGGCGAGACGCCTGAAGAATTTCTGGCACGCCGCCTCACGCTGGGCCTGCCCGACGTCATGGATTTCGAAAGCGAACAGACACTGGCTCTGGAAGCAGACATGGACCTTCTGAACGGCGTCTCATGGAAAAAAGGCTGCTACATGGGGCAGGAACTGACCGCCCGTACCCATTACCGTGGCCTTGTCAAACGCCGCCTGTTGCCTGTGGTGCTGCCGGACGGCATGTTCCCGGGCGAAGGCGGCATCATCATCGCGGGAGACCGCGAGGTTGGAGACATCCGCTCCCGCAGCGGCAACCGGGCACTTGCAATGCTGCGGCGAGACGCCTGGTCTTCCACCGAACTGACCTGCAACGGGCAGCCGCTTTCTGTCGTCTGGCTCGCCTGGTTTCCCCCGGAAATGCGTTGAGGAGATGCGTTCGTGACCTATACCCCCCCTTCTCCAGCGATTGTCGATGACATCATCGCGCAGGTAAAATTCGATGCAAACGGCCTGATTTCAGCTCTCGCGCAGGCGCCGGACGGCATGGTGCTGATGCTGGCGTGGATGAATACGGATGCCCTGCGCGAGACGCTTCTGACCGGTCGTGTCTGTTACTGGTCCCGCAGCCGCCAGAAACTGTGGCGCAAGGGGGAGACTTCAGGACAGCAACAGAAACTGATCGAAGCGCGGCTCGACTGTGACATGGATGCCGTTCTCATGATCGTGGATCAGACCGGTGTGGCCTGCCATACGGGCCGCCGGAGCTGTTTCTATCATGGCGTGACGCCGGACGGACTGCGCGATACCGCACAGCCCGAAATCAGCGCCGAAGAACTTTACGGACGCTGAGCAGCCTGACCCGACAGGCTCCAGCCCGGTACGAGGAACGTAGCCGGGCAGCCATTCTGGTCGTCCGGTGAAGACAGATAGGCGCCCTCATAAGGGAAGCGCGACAGCTTCTTCGGGTCCAGCGTGAACCAGAGCTGCGTCAGGACCATCTGTCCGTTATGCGCTGGCTCGCAGCGGACCTGAAGTGCCCGGTCGTCATGCACGTTCATCAGGCGTGCGAACATGGCGAGAAGATCGTCACGTTTGACCTGAAAACCCTCCTGCTGCGACAGCCACACTCCGAAAGCCGACGCTGCGAACCGATCACGCAGTTGCATGGACGTGACGAAAAAGCTGTCCGCATCATAGCCGAAGCAGCGGGCGTGCTTGGTGTATTCATGCACATAAAGCGGCTTTTTCAGATGCGGCACGACGCCCCGCAACGCCTCGACCGTCGTGGGCAGGAGCTGGGGCGGGGTGTCGTCATGATCGTAGAGATCGCAACCCTTCGACCACCATTCCTGCACCGGCACGCCCTGCGCCTCCAGAGCATGCGGTTCAGACGCCCACAGCCCGTGCAGACCAATCGAGATCCGATGCGTCTGGTCCCATTCGCATCCACCGCCCGTAGCGCAGAACCCCGGCTGCCAAGTCAGCGCCAGCGTATCATGCCGGAAATCGGTATGGGCCGTCGGCGTAAGCGAAGGCCCGGTTGGCGCCTGAGAAACACAGCCTGCCATCAAAAAGAAAGTAGCAAGAACGGAACGCTTCACGCAGAAAGCCCTTTGGCATGATGGATCAGATGGTCGGCAATAAAGCTCTGCACAAACCAGTAGGAATGGTCATAGGCGGTATGGCGACGCAGTTCGAGCGCCTGTTTGCCCTCTTTTGCCGCCGCCTCCAGCGCGTCGGGGCACAGATCTGCCAGATACTGATCCATCAATCCCTGATCCACGAGAATGGTGGAGGGATGGGCGCGCCCTGAACGCAGAAGCAGTGTGGGATCGCAGCTCTGCCATTTCGCCGGATCGCCGCCGAAATAGGCATCGAACGCTTTCTGACCCCAAGGAACCGTACTCGGATGGCAGATCGGCGCAAAGGCCGAGACCGTCTTCCAGCGGTCTGGGTATTTTAGCGCCTGTATCAGCGCGCCCATACCCCCCATGGAATGCCCCATGATGCCGCGTCGGGTACCATCCAGCGGATAAAGCCGTTCCGTCAGGGCCGGAAGTTCCTCCCCGACGTAGGTTTCCATGCGGTAATGACGGCTCCAAGGCGCGGAGGTGGCATCGATATAGAACCCTGCTCCCGATCCCAGATCATAGGCGTCATCCTCGCCCTCGATCCCCGTATGGCGCGGGGATGTGTCGGGCGCGACCAGAGCGATGCCGTGTTCGGCGGCAAAGCGCAGGGCATTGGCCTTGATGAGGAACGTCTCCTGCGTCGCCGTCAGCCCGCCAAGCACATGAATGACCGGAACCTTCTGCCCCGCCAGCGCCTCTTTCGGCAGAAATACGCCGAAGGTCGCGGGCACGCCGAGCGCCTCTGACTGGTGCCGCACGAACCGCAGTGAGCCGTCGAAACAGGCGTGATGGGCCAGAACCTCGATATCCGACATGCTCAGTACTCCACGACAGTACGGATACTTTCGCCGCGGCTCATCATGTCAAAGCCCAGATTGATGTCCGCCAGCTTCAGCTTGTGCGTAATGAGGGAGTCGATATCGATCCGACCCTCCATGTACCAATCCACGATTTTCGGCACATCGGTCCGCCCGCGTGCACCACCAAAGGCCGATCCGATCCAGCGGCGTCCCGTCACGAGCTGGAACGGTCGTGTGCTGATTTCCTGTCCGGCACCGGCAACACCAATGACGCACGATACGCCCCAGCCGCGATGCGCACTTTCCAGCGCCTGACGCATCAGTGTCGGATTTCCGACACACTCGAATGTGTAGTCCAGACCGCCCCCCGTCATCTCGATCAGATGTCCGACAAGGTCTCCATTCGGTCCCAGTTCCTTCGGGTTCACGAAATCCGTCATGCCGAACTCGCGCGCAATCGCCTCGCGCTCGGGATTGATGTCGATGCCGATGATCCGGTTCGCCCCGACCATTTTCGCACCCTGAATGACATTGAGACCAATGCCGCCCAGCCCGAACACCGCAACCGTCGAACCGGCTTCAACCTGCGCCGTAAACAGCACAGCCCCGATGCCCGTCGTCACGCCGCAGCCGATGTAGCAGACCTTATCGAACGGCGCGTCGGATCGGATTTTCGCCAGTGCAATTTCCGGCAGCACCGTGAAATTCGCGAAGGTCGAACAGCCCATATAATGATGGATCGGCTGGCCTTTGTAAGAGAAACGCGACGTGCCATCCGGCATCAGCCCCTTACCCTGCGTGCTACGAATGGCCGTACACAGATTGGTCTTGCGCGACAGACAGGACGGACATTCCCGGCATTCGGGCGTGTAAAGCGGAATGACATGATCACCGGGCCTGAGATGCTTCACCCCGGCTCCGACCTCCCGAACGATGCCCGCTCCTTCATGGCCCAGAATGGCCGGAAACAGACCTTCAGGGTCCTGACCTGACAGCGTGTACTTGTCGGTATGACACAACCCCGTGGCCATGATCTCGACCAGAACTTCCCCGTCGCGTGGGCCTTCAAGCTGAACCGTATCGATTTCCAGCGGTCTGCCGGCCTCGAACGCAATGGCGGCGGTCACGTCCATAACATCACTCTCCTCTGAAACGGTGAGAACAGAGTGTCGTATCGGAGGGCATGGCGGCAAGAGGTGCGGCTGCAAAAGAAAGTAAAAAGACAGACACCCTTTGCTGTTGGCCGGGAACAGAGTTCGCCGCTACGCTCGCCGGGGACTTGTTTGCGTATTCCGCCCATCCGAGGAGACAGCCGCTTGATCGTCAACCGTCCACATGGACTGGCCATTCTTTTTCGGGAATCCCTGCCCCCGCTGTTCATTCTGACGCTGTGGGATTTCGTGGTGGTCATCCTGTTCCAGATCTATCATCAGAACTGGATGGAGCAGCCCTCCCTGCCAGTGCCACTCATGGGTACCGCGCTGGCCATCTTCCTGAGCATGCGCAACAACGCCGCCTATAACCGCTGGTGGGAAGGCCGAACCCTCTGGGGCGCGATCACCAACAACTGCCGCTCTTTCGGACGTGAAGCCGCGACACTGCTGGGAGGTCGTCCGGATCTGGCCCGCGCCATGGCTGCGTATCCGCACGTCCTGCGCGCTGCTCTCAGAGGCGATCCGCCCAATGAAGACGCCAAAAGGCTCCTGGCGCCGGAAATGTATGAGAAGGTCTTTTCCTGCTCGAACACCGCCAACATGCTGCTTTACCAGATCGGTCTTGGTGTCCGTGAGGAAGTTAAGCTACGCGGAATCGACGGCGCCGTTCACGGTACGGTAGACCGCATCCTGTCGGATATCGCCAACGCACAGGGCGGTCTTGAGCGCATCAAGAACACGCCCCTTCCCGCGCAGTATTCCATGCTGCCCGAAATCGCGACGCATCTGTTCTGCATCATCCTGCCGCTCTCCGCCGTACAGACCCTCGGCTGGATCACACCGCTTGGGTCCAGCATTATCGGGATGCTGTTCCAGATGCTCGACCGCAGCGGCCGTGACCTTCAGGAACCGTTTATAAAAAGCGTTCACGCCCTTCCCATGCTCACCATGGCGCGCACGATCGAGCGCGACCTGCTCCAGCCGATCGGCGACATCCCGCCCCCGGCCATTCAGGCCAACGACGGTGTACAGCCCTGAGGCAACAGTAAAAAAAGCACTACCGCAAAAAGAATACCTCTTGCGATCGGGCAAGACAGCAAGGGGTTTTTCTGCTATGAACCTGGCCTATGAACACGTTCAAAAGCCCCCAGAAGGGCGGCATGACCGATGAAATGGCTCGTGTCGCAGCCAACAACACGGCCCGCCAGACCGATCCTGAGCAGGATGCTGACCCTTTCCGCGAAGGTGACTCGATCGTCTACGCCGCGCACGGCGTTGGACGCGTGGAAAAGATCGGTATGGTCGAAGTCGCCGACACTGTGATCGAGATGATCCAGATCTCTTTTCCCGGCAACCAGATGATGCTGCGGATTCCGCTCGCCAAGGCCCGTAAAGCGGGTCTGCGCAAGATCGTCACGCGCGACATCGTCGACAAGGCGATGACCGTCATCAAGGGCAAGCCGCACGTCAGCAAGGGTATGTGGGCCCGTCGCGCCGTGGCCTATCAGGAAAAGATCAACTCCGGCGATCTGATCCAGATTGCCGAAGTGCTGCGCGACCTGCGCCGCAATGTTGACAGCCTTGATGGCAGCTTCTCGGAGCGTAAGCTGTTTGAAGCCGCGCAGGAACGCTTCGTGGCCGAAGTCGCTGTTCTGGAAAATGCCGATCCGGCACAGGTTCTCGAAAACCTGACCAAGACGATGAAGGCCGCCTGAAAAGCGGTCTGGGATGCGGTTTGAAAAGCCTGCATTTCTTCAATATGGATCAGGGTGTGGTTTTCTTCGCATCCCGGACGGGGTTTCTCGCGTTGGCAACACGAGAAACCTTTTCCGTGATGTGTTTTCAGTCACGGTTTCAAACCTGCATTCCAAAGGAGAGGTGAGGCCACATGCCTGCCCCTTACAAAGACCGTTTCGCCGGCAAGAAAGTCCTCGTCACAGGGGCATCCCAGGGAATTGGCGAGGCCACCGCGCTTCGTTTTGCCGAAGAAGGCGCGCAGGTCGCCCTCAACGGCCGCAAAGAAGACAAACTGATCGCCGTCCGCGAAAAGCTGCCCAAAGTCTCTGGCGGAGATCACCCGATCGCCACGGGTGACATTTCCAAGGAAGACGACGTCAAGCGCCTGGTGGCCGACAGCATCAAGGCTATGGGCGGCCTGGACGTTCTGGTCTGCAACGCAGGCTATCAGATCCCGTCTCCGTCCGAAGACATCAAGCTCGAAGATTTTGAAGGTGTGATGGCCGTCAACGTCACGGGCGTGATGCTGCCGTGCCGCGAAGTCATCCGCTACTGGCTGGAAAATGGTATCGAGGGCGCGATCATCGTGAACTCCTCCGTTCACCAGATCATTCCCAAACCGCATTATCTTGGCTATTCCGCCTCCAAAGGTGCTGTTGGCAACATCGTCCGGACGCTGGCGCTGGAATATGCAGGGCGTGGGATCCGGGTGAATGCCGTGGCACCCGGCGCCATCGTAACGCCGATCAACATGTCGTGGATCAACGATCCCGAGCAGTACAAGGCCGTTTCAAGCCATATCCCGATGAAGCGCCCCGGCGAGAGCCGGGAGATCGCGGATGCCATTACCTTCCTCGCCGCCGAAGACAGCACCTACATCACAGGCCAGACCCTGTATGTCGATGGTGGTCTGACCCTCTACGGCGACTTTGAAAAGAACTGGTCCTCGTAGTCCAAATGCCCTCCTCCCTGACCGTCCTGCTGATCGAAGACGATTTCCTCATCCGGACCTGTCTGGCGGAGTTCCTGCTGGACAACGGCCTGACAGTCAGGGAAGCGGATCACTGCGCCGAAGCCCGCGCCATCATCGGCGCGGAGCCTAAACTCGATGCCCTCGTGGCTGACATGACCCTTCCGGACGGAGATGGCATGACACTTGTCCATCCCGCCCGCGAACGCTGGCCGGACCTTCCAGTCATCTATATCAGCGGTCATGGCGATATGCGTCGGAACGAGACATCTGGCGACCCGGCACGGGATCGTTTCATCTCAAAGCCTTATACGCTAGCCAGTATTCTGGAGGCTCTTGAGGACATGACATCAGCGGCCTCGGCTTAGGAGATCCGCATGTCCGACAGTCTGGACAGACCCGCCCTCGACAATCCGCCCCCGACAAACGAGCAGAGTCAGCCCAGCCCGTCAGACCGACTGACCAAAGCCCAGGAAGCCATGACTCGCGGCGCGCCCGAAGAAGCTCTGGCCATCGCATATCTTTCCCCTGACAAAGAAACCGAAATCCCGGCGCTGCATTATGTCCGGGCACGGGCACAGTTCCATTTGCGCCGTTATCAGGACTGTGCGGTGGAGCTTGAACAGGCCAGCGCCAATGCGGGGCCTCACGCCATCTCTCTTTTACTGGATGAAGCCGTTGCCATGCGGCGGAGAGAAGATCTCCTTCCGCTGCTGAAAATCTGCCGCAAACGCAAACCCGGCGACTTCCGGCTGATGAATGCCGGAGCCGCCGTACTGATCCAGCTTGCGCGCTTCGACGAGGCCGAACTCCTCCTCCGCCTGAGCCTGCAACGCCGTCCCCACGAACGCAGCACTCTCAACCTGCTTGCTCTTCTCCTAACGGAAACCGGCCGTTTTGACAGCGCACTCGCGGTCATGACCGAACTACGCGATACAGATCCGCAAGATTGGGAGCCAATCTGCAACATGGCCTGCATCCTCAGTAGTATGGGCCGGATGGAGGAAGCAGCCAATCTTTATCGGGAAGCGGTCCCGATGGCGCCTCACGATCCACGTCTGCGTCTGAACCATTCCATCACCATGCTCAAAAGCGGCCGCATGGCGCAGGGCTGGATCGAGCATGAATGGCGCTTCGGCCTTCCCGGCCATACCAGCATACCGCTGGATCGCCTCCTGCCTAACATTTCTCCGTCGCTGGATCTGAGGGGCAAGCGCGTCCTCATCACGCAGGAGGAAGGTCTGGGCGATACACTCATGTATCTGCGCTACATCCCGCCCCTTGCCCGCACGGGGGCCATCATCCATATCTGGGGCACGGAAACGCTGGCTGCGATCTGCGAGCGCGTGGCCGGGGTTTCTGAAGTGCAGTTCGGGGGTGAGACGCCCGACTATGACTATCACTGCCCGTTCATCAGCCTGCCCCGCGCCTTTTCTGGAACGCCGGATGCCATGGGAGCGCCCGTCCCGTATCTCAGTGCCGATCGCCGGAAGGCTGAAGCATGGCGTCAGCGGTTTCAGGACGATCACAAGCTGAGGGTCGGGCTGGTCTGGGCCGGAGCAGCACGGCCCGAAGATACGGCGGCTCTTATGGTGGATCGTCAGCGCTCCATGCCGCTCTCGGAACTTGCACCTCTGGCCGGGATCGAAGGTGTGAGCTTCTATTCCCTTCAGAAAGACACCCCCGCTGAACAGATCCCGGATTTTCCGGGCACGCTGGTGAATGTCATGCCAGACTGTCACACGATGGATGACACGGCAGCCCTGATGGTGAATCTCGACATCATCGTCTCGGTCGATACATCAGCCGTTCATCTGGCCGGGGGGCTCGGCAAACCCGTCATCATGATGGACCGCATCAACAACTGCTGGCGCTGGCTGCACGGGCGGGACGACACGCCTTGGTATCCGCAGATGCGGATCGTCCGCCAGACACGTTTTCAGGACTGGTCGGACGTTGTGGAGCGGGTCAAACGGTTACTTGAAGACGCCGTTGCTGCCCGGCGGCACAAACCTCAGTAACTGTAGCCATAGGACAGGCCGATGCTCGACCCCGGATCGTTTTCCGGCGTCGTGAAGCCCGTGACCTGCCCACCCGTCCCGACCGTCGTGTTGAACTTCAGCCGCTTCGTCAAGTCGATCTGCACCTGAGCCTGCGTGCCCGAGCCTGATGTCGCCTGTTTGGCGCCAACATACACGCCCTTCATGACGTATTTTCCGGCCTCGACACTGGTGCCCCCGTTATCGACACCGCTGCCCCCACCAACAGCCAGACGATCCAATCCCAGCAGGTTCTGAACCTTGGCCAGCGGATCAAACGCCGAGCCACCCGCAAGCTGCACCACCGCCGCGCCCAGTTCCGCAAGCTGCGTCGTGGAGAGCGAATGGGTGTCTGTTCCGAACAGCAGAATGGACAGAACCTGATCGCGCGGCAGGCTGGGCGAGGAGACGAAATCCAGTTTCGGTGTGCTGGCGTAGCCCGTCACCAAAAGGCTCGCGAGCGTGCCGTTGGCATTGCGATCCGCCCGGAAATCCAGCGTCGGATCAAGCTTGTGGTTCACGCCCGAACCGTTGAACGCCACACGCCCGTTCGTAAAATTGAGGTTGATCCCGCCCAGATTAAAATTGCCGCGCTTGAGATCAAACCCGCCATTGATCAGAGGCGCCGCACTCGTCCCGCGAATCCGCAGACGCCCCTGCATTTCCGCGAACACACCGTGCCCGCGCACGAAAAACTCGCCGGGCGAAATCACATCCACGCCCAGTCCGATAATCAGGCTTGATCCCGTTTCGGAGGCTGGCTTCTGCCCCGGACGGATCACGTCCAACTGCGGCACGGAGGCGGGCATGGAATTCGGAATATTGACGGTCGCGTTGGGAATATTGACCTTCCCGTCCACATCCAGCCGTGTCGTGGCCTGACCGTGAATGTGCAGATCGGTATTGATCGTCGCAGTCAGCAGTTCGCTGGAGACAGGACGGGCCTTGTCGGACGTAATGTGCAGATCAACGGGAAGATCGGGGCGGAAAGCTCCGACCGTGCCGTCGAGCGTGATCGTGCCGGGGCCTGCATGGGCGATGATGTGATTGACGTTAATCGTATCCCCCGAGGCAACGAGGGCCCCGTTGATCCGGCTGAGATGCACACCCTGCGCGTAGTTGTCGAAAGAGGCGTTCTCCAACCCGATCTGACCGGATGCCCGGGGCTGCGCGGCTGTCCCTGCAATATTCAAATTAATGCCGATTTTCCCGGCCACAGCCATGCCGTTCGCGCCCAGAACGGCATTTCCAACAGACAGATCGACATGCCCCGTGGTGGCAAGGGCGATCGCACCCGTTTTGGAAAGCGGCGCGGTTCCGTGAACTGCGAGCGCGACGGACGGGCCTGCACCAAATGTTGCATCCACCTTCGCGGACTGTCCCGCGAGGCCGATATTTGCCAGAATCTGCGCCGCCGGAAGGGACGCCGCCGGGCCAGTCTTCATCCGCAGATCACGCCCGTTCAGCGAGACCGTTCCGGTTGGTGCTTCCAGCGTACCGCCCAGTTTTGCTGCAAGCGAGATCGTACCCGTTGCGGAAAGATCCGGCGCAAAAGGCTTTGCGATGGCGGGTGTGAGGTGATCCAGCCGCGCGGTGAGCGCGAGTGCGGGTTTGAACGTTCCGGCAATATCAACCGTTGCGGGCGCTACACCCTGCGGTGCGAGAGTCGCCAGAAGATGATCTACACCCATCACATCGCCAAACGATACCACCGCAGGGCGGCTCAGACGCAGGCTCTCTCCTTTGACCAGAGCCGCCAGTCGGCCGAGGCGCACCGTCTTTTCAGGGACGTTCAAAACAAGGGCGGTGTCGATATTGGCCGGGGCATCCATCACGTTCTGGAAAGCCGCATTCAGCGCGATCGCCATCGCGGTCTGGGGCCCCTTGATCGTGGCATGTGCCCTGCCCGTCATAGCCTGATAGCGCAGCCCGGCGAGATCCAGCACCAGCGAAGGCTCGGGCGCATCAATCGGGTTCGCGATGGTTCCGCTAACCTTCAGAGACTGGACGGCGGCCTGCGCCATCCCCAGCATGCCGTCCAGCCCGACCTTGACGACAGGCGGCGCACCCTCGGTCTCCGTCGTGTGCAGTCCCAGCGTCAGATGGCCGGAAATCGCCTGCCCGATCAGGCGGCGGAAATCACCCAGATTGCGGATCGAGACGTCCAGATCCCCGAGCGGCACTTTCGCACCTTTCGGGAGGCGCAGCTTGCCTTTGCCGCTCAGGCTGTTCCAGTCCAGCGTGTTGAGATCCAGATGGTACGCACCCGCGTCATCCTGCTGGAAAGCGGTATCAAGCACCAGTGGCGCATGATCGAGCGTTCCCTTAGCCGTCAGCACACCTCCCGGATGAGATGGCAGATGCTGGACATCGGCATGGAGCGCCACGGGGCCTTTCGCCACGTCTTTCGTGCCGAACTCCCCGCTCAGATCGGCTTTGAACGCCAGATCGTCGGTCGGACCATCGGCCGTGGCGGTCAGCGTCGTATTGCCAAGGATAGCGGGAGTGGCCTTTGCAAGATCCGGAAGCTGGACGGAGGCCTTCGTCTGCATCCGGTTGCCATGCGCCATGTCGATCACGGACGACACCAGCATGTGCAGCGCCGCCCCATCCAGCGCGAAACTTTTCAGCGTCAGGACATTGGCCGGGGATTTCGCCAGATCGAGCGAGAACGTGCCGCTTTTACCGATCAGGTTCAGAGCCTGCGGCTGCCCGCCCGCGATCGCAAGCGTTCCTGTGCTTTTCAGCGTCAGGTCATCCTGTTTCGTCACCGGCATGGCAAAATCGGCATGCAGTCCGGCTGTGCCGCTCAGATCGGTGCGGCCCATTGCCGCCAGCGGATGCAGATCCGGCAGAGCGAGGTCCAGCTGACCTTTCGGCGCAGGCTTCAGATCGGCGGTTGCCGCGGCGTGCAGGAACGGATGATCCAGCTTCGCCACGACCGGGACAGAGGCCGCCAGCGGATGCGCCAGAACGTCCAGCGTCAGCGGCGCGGACGCCAGAATCGTGGGCTGTGAACCCGGAATACGCAGGCCATCCAGCACAGCCGCCAGATGAGCGGTCGTGTCTTCGGGTCGTGCGCCTTCCACACCGTCAAACCGGGCATGCAGATGCCCGATCCCGCTCCCTGCGGCGGTCAGGGCGTCGATATCCAGCACCCCCTGACCGTTCGGCGCCGTGAGCGGACCATGCAGATCCGTCTCCAGCGCGATGCTGTTCCACGCAATGCCCGGACGCAGCGTCATGGACGGCGCATCCGCCTTCACATGCAGGTCCGCGGTCATGCTCAGCAGGTTCATCGTCCCACTGGCGACAGCCTTCACCAGCCCCGCGCCCAGACCGAAATCCAGCGCAGCCGCCGTGCGCGGCCCGTTGAGATTCAGATGCAGATCCAGCGGGTCAAGCTGCGGCATCTGGCCCAGCGTGGTGGCGAAGCCGTTTTCGCCCTCATGATATCGCACGCTCACCGCGATGCGGTTTTTGGGCGTCTCGACACCAAGCGTCAGATTACCCGGCTGATCCAGCCGCTTCAGGGCCAGAGCGATGTCCATGACCGGGAGTGTGCGTATCGTCACGCCATCCAGAAACGGCGCGATGCTGTGGATAGAAGCGTGCCCATCTGCTGAAAAGACGGTCGGGGTGACGGTATAATCCGGGCTGACTTCCAGCCGCCCGACATGCAGCGATGCCAGATCGACCCGCAGATGCAGCTTTGAGGGCGCAGCATTGGCGGGCGTCGGCTGCGCAGGGGTGACGTCGGGGGGCGACACCATCTTGCGCAGAACGGCCACACGCGATGCGCTCAGATTCGTAATCTTTGCATCCAGATGCAGCAGCGATAGCGGCGACCAGCGCAGATCCGCATTGTCCAGTTCGATCCAGGGGCCTTTCTCATCCTTGATGAGGAGTTTCGTGACCGCGAGATGTTGCGGCAGAAAGCCTGAAAGCCCCGAAATCTCGACCATACCACCCGTTAGCGGGCCGATTTTCTGCTCAATCAGCCGTTGCCCAACAGGCAGGTTGATCCCGACCAGAACTCCCGTAACCGCCACGACCACCAGCCCCGCAGGGACAATAACCAGACCAGCCGCAACACGGAGAAGAACCTTGCGAACCCGCATCAGAACGTCTCCCCGAGGCCGAAATACAGTTCCCATTTATCGCCCTGCGGCGGCCGGTTCATCGGCAGCGCCACATCCACGCGGATTGGCCCGATCGGCGTGAAGTATCGCACGCCCCCACCATATCCGACCCGGAGCGTTCCCTGCCCCGGTCGCGATCCCGTCCCGACCTGCCCGGCATCTACAAACCCGGCAACACCCAGATTCATTGGCAGACGCTGACGGAACTCAACACTCCCCGCATCCATGGACGTCCCGCCGATCGCATATTTTGTACGACCATATTGCGGCCCCACGCCCTGATAGCGGAAGCCGCGCACCGTTGCCGGGCCACCGGCATAGAGCCGCTGATCGGGCGGGATCTGGTAGGTGGACGCCCCCTGCACGGAGCCGACGATGCCTCTGACCGCGATCACGCTGCGACCGGGCCTGGAAATCCCGAGATGGTGCAGATCGAAATAGGTCGAGGCTTGTGCGGAGAGGAGCGTGAAGAACGTCGAGCCGCTTTCCAGCGATTCCGATGGTGTGATGGAGAGCGATGCCCGCACACCATGGGTGGCCGGGTCGATCGGATTGGTGAGGCGTGTGTTGTCGAATGTCGCATTCAGGGGCGCTGCGACGATGAAATAGCTCCGTGTGTCGCCGAACTGCTTGATCTGCTCCTGCTCGCCCATCAGGCTACCCGAAAGATTCCAGTATTTCCCGACATGACGGTTCAGCCCTGCACGGGCGATGATGGCGGTCTGATGATAGGAATAAAGAAGCTGTCGGACGCCTTCGAGACGAACGCTCAGGTTCTGCCCCTTCGACAGGAAGTCCGGTTTCATGAAATCTGCATAGACATCATAGCCCAGCCCCTGCTGCGCTGAGCCGCCAAGCCCTGTGACCAGAGCCGTCAGTTTTAGCTGTTCGGCGTTGCCGAACAGATTGTGATGCGTCCAGCTTGCGCCCAGACGGCCGCCAAGATCGGTCGAATAGCCAACTTCAGCCGACAGCGTACGCCGCTTGGCTTCCTTGAAGCTGAATTCGATGGGCATGGCCTGAAGAATCCCCGGCATCAGGGTGCGGCTGGGCGGCAGGGTAATGATGGGCGGGGCATTGCGGACCTGCACGGACGCGAACACGCCCGTACTCACCAGATCCTGACGCGCAGCCTCGATCCGGGACGGGCGATACAGCTCGCCCTCCTTCAACTCCAGCCGGCTACGCAGGAAACTCTGGTTGGTGTGAACCAGCCCCTCCATTCCGATGGGACCGATCACCACCCGCGGCCCGCGCTGGACGCGGAACACGATGTCGAGCTTTTGTGTCTGCGGCTCCAGATAGGCCACGGGCGTCGAGACGCTTGCGGTCGCGTAGCCATCTTCCTGAAGCTGGTTGAGCAGGGTGTTCTGTGCAGCCAGAACGGTTTCGGCCACTGCGGGCTGGCCGGAGGACAGATCAAACGCCTTACGCTCATCTGGTGCGAGCGTGACGGGCTGAGACTGTGCGACGGCCTGCGCGAAGGTCAACGGAACCGCTATCGCAGGGGCTGCCTCCGGCGGAGCTTTGGTTTTGGCTTTGGACGCAGGTAGCTTCGGAATGGGCGTTTTCGCGGTTTGAGGGCCTGCTACAGTCGCCGGTGCGACAGCCTTTTCGAGGGGCGCAAGGAGCGCGATGCTTCCAAGACTGAAACGTGGCCCAAGCGTGCTGGAAATCGTGATGGCGACTTTCTGGTTTTTTTCCAGCGCCTTGAGAATATCCGGCAAAGACGGGTCCTTGCCGTCCACCACCCGCGTCCCGACCTTGACGCTGATCTGCACGGAACCCGCATAATAGCCCTGTGATTCCAGCGCGATATTCACCCGGTCATAATCGCTGCGGATCCGCCCGGCGAGCGCATAGGCCCCGACGGCATGAGACGCCTGAAGGGACTCAAGCTGGGATGATGCGCCGATCGCGGCATCCAGTTCAGGGTGCTTTGTCGGGGTCAGTATCACGGTGTAAGGGATGGCGGGGTCAGAGGTGCCATCTGAAACCGGCTGAGCGGTCGCAGCTGTTTTGGACGCCTTCGCATACAGGGGCAGCGGCGCACAGAAAACCGTTACGACACCCAGCATGCAGGACATCGAAGCGACTGATACAGAATAAGAAACTGAGCGGCGGCCTGACTTCACCGTGCGTCCTGAAAATCTGTCTTGAGGGTATTTCCGGCCTGTAAAAGCCGGATACGGGCGCGCAGACCGAACGACAGGACTGCATAATCCGAGGAACCTTGCACGGCGCTCCCTGTCAAGCCCTTCACGGCGGAGACAGCCCGGAAAAATGCTCTGTTTGAAGGCACGGAAACAAACAAGATTGTGTCGTCCCCGCGAAAACCGTATCACTCAGCACCCATGTCCCATCGTGATGCCAAGACCCCGAAGAGCCGACGCGGTCACAACCGTCCCGTCGTGGATGAAAATGCCGCCTTTCCGGCTTTTCAGCCGACAACATCCACATCGCTCTACAGCCGTCTGCGCTGTGCGCTGCGCCTGTCCTTCGTCCTGATCTGGACGTTCTGGGCGTGCAATCTTCAGGCCGTTCTGGTGCGTCTGCCCGGGCGGTTAAAAATCATGATGCCGCGCATATACTGGAGAGGCGTGTGCCGGATTCTGGGCATCAAAACAAAAGTCATCGGCAGCAGCGCGGGCGGCGTGCGGACTGCAAAGGACGTCCGCAACGGCAAGCGCCCGGTGGTCTTCGTGGCCAATCACTGCTCTTGGCTCGATATCGCCATTATCGGCAGCGAGCTTCCTGTCGTCTTTGTCGCCAAGGGCGAAGTCGGCAAATGGCCCCTCATCGGCACGGCATCCCGTCTGGGCCGCACGATTTTCGTCAGCCGCAACCGTAAGGATACCGGCCGCGAGCTTCAGGAAATGGCCGCACATCTGTGGGACGGGGACGATATTGTCCTCTTCCCCGAAGGCACGTCCTCGGACGGCTCGCGCGTTCTGCCTTTCCTGTCCTCGTTTTTCGCAGTCGCCAAACCCGGGCGTCTGGAAAAAGTCGGCCTGCCCAAAGCCCCGCCCGTGCTGATCCAGCCCGTTTCGGTCGTTTATGACAGTCTTGAAGGCCTGCCGGTCGGACGAAGCCGCCGGAATGTGTTTTCATGGTATGGCGACATGGATCTTGCGCCACATCTCTGGTCTTTCGGCCAATGGCGCACCATGGGAGCGTCTCTGATGCTGCATGAACCGATCACGCCGGATGAGTTCCTCTCCCGCAAAGACCTGTCGCGCGCGACGTACGAGGCCGTCAGTACTGGCGCAGCAGACCTCCGCCGCGCTCGCCCTAAAGCTGTCGGAGCCTGAAATGGCTCGGCCGTCGGGTCCGCCGTCAGGTTTATCTTGACTTGAAGCCTGCCTCCACGCCACTTTCGGGTCATGACACGGCAGCAACCCGGCTTTCGTGTCCGGAGGTGGTATTACCCATTCAGGCGCGTCTGATCATCCGTCGTCCCGTTGCATCCGGCCAGCCGTTCTCCGGAACAGGCTTGACCTCGAGGATGCCTGCCCCGATGTGTGTGCCTGATTCTGCCATTCCCGGACCGAGACCTTGACCGCCACGCCGAACTCCCCAGCCATGCCCGCTTCTTCCGACCCCTCGCCCGCCGTGCAGGCACCGCGCGGCCTTCATGTCATCACATGGGGTTGCCAGATGAACGTGTATGACAGCGCGCGCATGGCCGATGTCCTACGCCCGCTGGGATACGGTCCGGTCGAGCGGCCCGAAGACGCGGACATGGTCATTCTCAACACCTGTCACATCCGCGAAAGGGCGACCGAAAAGGTCTTTTCCGAACTCGGACGCCTGCGCAAGATCCGCGACGAGCGGATCGGGAACGGGCAGGATCGGACCATCATCGCTGTGGCAGGCTGCGTGGCGCAGGCCGAGGGCGAGGTCATCCTCTCCCGCGCGCCTTATGTTGATCTGGTGCTCGGCCCGCAGACCTATCACAAACTGCCCGAAATGGTGGCCCGTGCCGCCCGTGCGGGTGGTGCGGTGATCGAGACGGATTTTCCGATCGAGCAGAAATTCGATTTCCTGCCCACGGATGCTGCCCCCCAGACGCAGGGCAATCTCACGGCGTTCCTCACCATTCAGGAAGGCTGTGACAAGTTCTGCTCGTTCTGCGTGGTGCCCTATACCCGTGGCGCGGAAACGAGCCGTCCCGTGGCCTCCGTTCTCGCGGAAGCGCGGCGGATGGCGGAAAGTGGCGTGCGTGAAATCACGCTGCTCGGGCAAAACGTAAACGCCTATCATGGCGGTGACGGCAACGGCGGCAGTGCGACGCTGGCAGGACTGGTCGAACAGCTCGCGCAGATCCCCGGTCTGGGCCGCATCCGCTACATGACGTCCCATCCCCGCGACGTGGATCAGAGCCTGATCGACGCACACCGGGACAATCCGGCGCTCATGCCGTTCCTGCATCTGCCGGTGCAGAGCGGCTCGGACCGCATTCTCAAGGCCATGAACCGCGGCCATACGGCGGACGAATACCGGGAGAGCGTCCGCAAGCTGCGCGAAGCCCGTCCGGATCTGGCCCTGTCGTCCGATTTCATCGTCGGTCATCCCGGCGAGACGGAAGAAGATTTTGAAGCAACCATGCAGCTCGTGCGCGATATTGGTTTCGCCATGGCCTACAGCTTCAAATACTCCCCCCGTCCCGGCACTCCCGCCGCAGGGCAGCCGATGCAGGTGCCCGAGGACGTGAAGGACCGTCGCCTCGCCGAGTTGCAGGCACTTCTGCGCGAACAGCAGGACGCCTTCAACGCCGACATGGTCGGGACGGTGCAGGAAATTCTGGTGACAAACCGGGGCCGCAAGCCCGGGCAGATTGCCGGGCGCTCGCCTTACCTCCAGCCTGTTCACTTCGACGGCCCCGACCATCTAATCGGCTCCACCGTCAAGGTCGCCATCACCACACGCCGCACCAATTCCCTGGGCGGCACCCTGATCCGGGAGACAGCCTCCGCTTGCTGACAACGCACCCGACCCGTCCCGTCGCCACCAGCAGTGGCTCCGAAGGCAACCGCACCGTTGCCTTGCGTTTCAACGACAACATCCTGCTCCAGCGCCTGCTGGGAGACCATGACCGGCATCTCGTCCGGCTGGAGGAAGGGTTCAACGTCAAGCTGTCCTGTCGTGGCAACAAGATTGCCATTTCCGGCGAAACGGACACGGTCGGACGGGCGCAGGCGGCCATCATCGCGCTGTACAACCAGCTCGAACAGGACGGCACGATTGATGCCTCACAGGTCGATGGCGTCATTCGCCTGACCGCCCTCCCCAGCCGTCCGGAGCGTCCGGTCGATACACGGCAGGTTCGTCCGGTTCCGGAAGAACGCCAGCGCGGCCATGCGCCCCGCCGCCCCGAAAAAAGCAACGGCAAGCCGCAGACCCTGCCTGCCACTCCATTCGGGGATCTGCCCGCCATCCGGACCAAGCGCGGCGTGATCGCCCCGCGCTCGCACGGTCAGGCTGCCTATATGGAGATGCTAGCCAATACCGACATGGTGTTCGGTATCGGTCCGGCTGGCACGGGCAAGACCTATCTGGCCGTCGCACAGGCCGTCGGCATGCTGCTCGCGGGACAGGTGGACCGGATCGTGCTGTCACGCCCGGCCGTCGAAGCTGGTGAGCGCCTCGGCTTCCTGCCCGGCGATATGCGCGAAAAAATCGACCCCTATCTGCGCCCGCTTTATGATGCCCTGCACGACATGATGCCGGGCGATCAGGTGGTGCGCCGCATGGGGACGGGTGAGATCGAAGTGGCGCCGCTCGCCTTCATGCGCGGACGCACGCTGGCTCATTCCTACGTCATTCTGGACGAAGCCCAGAATACGACCGCAGCCCAGATGAAGATGTTCCTCACCCGTATGGGCGAAGGCACACGCATGGCCATTACGGGCGATCTGAGTCAGATCGATCTGCCGAATGGTGTATCATCCGGTCTGCGCGAAGCGGTCGAGACCCTCGAAGGTATCAAGGGAATCGGCATAACACGTTTTTCTTCCGAAGATGTGGTGCGCCATCCGCTGGTTGCCCGTATCGTCGATGCCTATGAACAGAAAGCGCCAGCCCCCCGGGACGTCTTCCGGAACAGGCTGCGCCGGGAAAACAATGGAACCTCCAAGTCGACACGCCGGCACTGACATCATCATCGAGGACGCGCGCTGGCGCGCCTCGGTGCCGGGAACGGAGCGTGCAATCCGGCGCGCTCTCGTCGCGGTCGCCCGTCAGGGTGGCCCCGATTTCACGCAGTCTCCGGCCCCTTCGATCCTTCTGGCAACGGACAGGATCGTCAAGCGCCTCAATGCGCGCTTCCGGGACAGGAACAAGCCCACGAACGTCCTGACGTTCGAGCCGCTTTCGCCGGAGCATGGCGGAGACATCGTGCTCGGCTATGAGACCGTCCGACGCGAAGCAAATGCCGCACAACGCTCCCTGAGGGCGCATCTGTCGCATCTTGTGGTGCACGGCGCGCTACATCTCGCTGGCTATGACCACCATCATCCCGGTGAAGCCCGGGAAATGGAAGGCATCGAAACCCGGACGCTGCGCTCCCTCGGCTTTGGCGATCCATGGCAGCAAGGCAACGCGCAAATGGCGGGGAGTGTCCGGATATGAGCGACGATACCAACGACCGCTTATCGGAAGAGTCGGGCAAAAGCCGCTCCTCGCGTGGACTTTTTGGACTTTTCAATCGTCGCAACCGCGATCAGGGCCTACGCGAATCCATAGCGACCCTCGTTCACGAAGCCAGCCAGCCGACTGAGGACGCCAGCGACGAGCCCGAACTCGACCGGCAGGAACGTTCCCTCATCATGAACGTGCTACGTCTGCGCGACATCACGGCGGATGACGTCATGATCCCGCGCGCAGACATCATTGCCATGCCCGAGGCCCTCCCGTTCGGCGAAGCACTGGACCTGATGCGCCGGGAAAACCACTCCCGCCTTCCGGTCTATCGCGACCAGCTCGACGACATTGCGGGCATGATCCATGTGAAGGATCTGATCGCCTATGTCGGCGAGCCGGAAGCTTTCGACATCCGTCCGCTGCTCCGTCAGCCACTGATGATCGCGCCCACGATCCCCGTGCTGGACCTGCTGCTCCAGATGCGTCAGCGCCAGATGCACATGGCCCTCGTCATTGACGAATATGGCAGCATCGACGGGCTCGTGACGATCGAAGATCTGATTGAGACCATCGTTGGCGATATTTCGGACGAACATGATGACCCGGTGACAACCATGTGGGTCGAGCGTCCGGACGGCTCCTTCGACATCGACGCCCGCCTTCCCGTGCGGCAACTTGAGGAGCGGCTCGGCGCTGTCCTGACGGATGCCGAACGCGAAGCCGAAATCGAGACGGTTGGCGGGCTGGTATTCCGTCTGGCCGAACATGTCCCGGCCCGGGATGAAGTTCTAACCCATGAAAGCGGTTTGGAATTCCGCGTTCTGGATGCAGACGCCCGGCATATCCGTGCCCTGCGGATGCGGGTTCCGGAAAGCTGGGAAAACAAGCCGCTTCCCGCTCTCAAGACACAGGAAGACGACCGGGGCTCTTGACGGAGCCGCGTGTTCGTCGTTCGAGTATCACCATCGTTTTCAGCGGAGCCCCGTTCATGCCTGCCGCCCAGCTTCTCGGCCGCCGTACCCTCATCGCCTCCGGAATGGCTCTTGTGGCCACTGCGGCGGCACCGTTCGCACGGGCGGACGATGTGCCCGCCAGCGACCCGCGCATGGGACCACGCGTTATCGGCTCCCCGGATGCCAAGATCATCGTGGACGAATGGTTCTCCCTGACATGTTCGCACTGCGCCCATTTCTCAAAGGAGATCTTTCCGCAGATCCGCAAGAACCTGATCGACACAGGAAAGATCCGTTACCGCTTTCATGATTTCCCGATCGATCAGGTCGCCCTGCTGGCCGCCATGGTCGCCCGCTCCCTGCCAGCGGACCGCTACGAAGCCTTCGTGACGGATCTGCTGGACCATCTGGACGAGTGGGCGTTCGCACAGAATATCGATCCGGTTGCCGAACTGAAGAAACGCGCTGCCCTGTTCGGGGTGAATTCTGCGGAATTTGACCGGATCAACGCAGATAATGCCCTGCGCGAGGCCATTATCAACAAGCAGGATCACGACGGCGCTTTCCTCCAGATCCAAGGCACGCCATATTTCCGCATCAATGATGTTCCCGCGCCCGACGTGGTCGGGAGTTATGATGATTTCGCCAAAGCAGTCGCAAAGGCTTCCTGAATGACCCGTCTTTCCCTTTCCCGCCGCTTGTTCGTCTCTGCCGCCCCGGCACTCGCTCTTGCGGGATCTGTCGCTGGTACGGCTCACGCCGCCGATGCAACGTCGAACGACCCCCGCCTCAGCCCGCGCATTATTGGCAATCCGAATGCCAAGGTTCTGGTTCAGGAATGGTTCTCTCTGACCTGCACACATTGTGCACATTTCGCGACGGAAGAGTTCCCCAAGATCAAGGAGAAGCTGATCGACACGGGGAAAATCCGCTATCAGTTCCATGATTTCTCCGGCGATCGTGTCGGTCTGACGGCTGCCATGGTGGCCCGCTCCCTGCCCGAAGAACGCTACGTCCCGTTCATCGAAGCCCTGTTCTCCAGCCAGATGCAGTGGGCTTTCGCGGCCGGTGGCGATCCGATGCAGCGCCTTCAGCAGATGTCTGCTCTCGCTGGCGTCTCCGCAGCCCAGTTCGATGCCATCAGCAAGGACAATGCCTTCGCCGAAGCCCTGTTCGATCAGGTCAAGAAGGACGCGGACACCTACAACATTCAAGGCACCCCGTATTTCCGCTTCAACAACACGCATTACGATCAGGACCCGGAAACCTACGAAAAATTCGCCGATCTCGTCGCCAAGGCGTCCTGATCCAATCCTCTAGGACCGGTATTTCCCTAGCCCGATGTCGAGCCGCACCACGACGATCGACCGCCTGAGCATTGGCGGTTTCAAGAGTTTCGCCGATGAGGTGCGTCTCGATATCCTTCCGGGTCTGACGGGGATCATCGGGCCAAACGGCTGCGGCAAATCCAATGTCGTCGAGGGCCTTCGTTGGGCGATGGGCGAAACCTCTGCTCGCGCGCTGCGCGGCGGAGAGCTTGATGATCTGATTTTCGCGGGGACTGGCGCCCGCTCGGCCCGCAACATAGCACAGGTCACGCTGCATCTCAGCAATGCGGCAGGACTGGCACCTTCGCCGTTTCAGGAGGCGGAGGAGCTGGAAATCAGCCGTCGGGCCGAACGCGGATCGGGCAGCGAATACCGCATCAACGGCCGCGTCATGCGGGCGCGTGACGTTCAGACCCTGTTCGCCGATCTGGCGTCCGGCGCACGAAGCTCCGCCATCATCAGCCAGAACCGTGTTGGCCAACTCATCGCCGCCAAGCCCGAGGAACGACGCCTGCTGCTTGAAGAAGCTGCGGGCATCACCGGGCTGCATGCCCGGCGCCACGACGCCGAACTCAAACTCCGCCAGACCGAAACCAATCTCTCCCGCGCCGAAGATCTGCGTTTGCAACTTGAGGAACGGCTTGCGAGCCTCGAAGGCCAGACGGTTCAGGCCCGGAAATACCGTGAGCTTTCCGAAAAGATCCGCGAGACGGAAACCGCGCTCCATGCCCTGCTCCATGCCCGCGCCAATCTGGCTGTGCAACGCAGCCGGGACGATCTGGCCAAGGCGCGCGAGGATCTTAAAAAAGCCGAACGCGCCGCCGAAACCGCGGCCATCGCCGAGTTCGAAGCCCGCAAGGCCGCCCCACAAGCCCGCGAGGAAACGGACCGTCTGCGCAGTACGCTTGAGCGCCTGAAAGTGCAGTCCGAGACCCTGAGGCAGGATCTCGACCGCGCCCGACAGGCCGAATCCGAAACACGCCTGCGCCTCGAACAGGCGGAAGGAGATCTGGCCCGAAGCCATGCCATTCTGACGGCGGACCGGGCGACACAGGAAACGACTGCCGCAGACTGTGAGGCGCTTGAAGCCGAAATGGATGCGCTCCCGCAACTCCGCTCGGCCTGCAGCGCCGAATGCGAGCGCCTTGATGCGCTCGAAAAGGAGCAGGCGCTCACGCTGGAAGACGCAACCCGTTTGCGGGACGCCGAAGCCATTCGCAGGGATGCGATGGTGGAAGGACTTGAGGCCCTGACGCTGCGGCTCGATACGGAAGCCACCGCACTCGACGCAATTCAGGCGGAAATCGCTGCTCTGGACGCGGCCACTCCCGATGATACGACACTGAACGCGCTGCGTCAGAATGCTGCGTCGATGCAGGAACAGTCCGAAGCCGACAGCCGCAAAGAGCAGGGCTGTATAACAGCCTTGCAGGAGGCACGCCTGAAAGCAGAACTGGACGGACAGGCGCTGACAGACGGCAAAAATCGTCTTCAGGCGCTGGAAGCCACGGAAGCCGATCTGGACAGACGCCTTCAGACGACACAGGCCCAGATCACGCAGGACCGGACAACGCGTGAGACTGCCCAGGCCGGGCTCCTCACGGAAGCAGCCCGCACGGATCTTAAAAAAACCCGCGACGTCACGGCACAGGCCCAGAGCGACGCCCATGCTCTGGAAGCGCAGGCAAGGCAGGAACAGGAACGCTTTGGCACGATCTGGCTGGAAGCCCGTGCGGCAGCCGAGGAAGGCATGCAGCGTCATAAAACGCTGCTCCGCGCCGTCGAACAGAGCCGCCATGCACGCGATCAGGCGCGCCAGAAAGTGCAGATCGCCGCAACGGCGGAAGCGACAGCCCGGACCGCTCTCGTCCCCGAACAAACGGTTCAGGACGTCCGCAATACCGTGACGCAGGCTGAAGACCGCCTGACAACCCTTCAGCAATCTCTTGCGGACGCGGACGCCACCCTCACGACCGCCCGCGAACGGGAGGGACAGGCTCGGCAGGCACTTTCCGCACTGGAAACGCTGATCCTGCGCACACAGGGCGAGTGTGAAGGGCTGGAGCAGAGCCTCAATGCCGTGGCCGCACAGCCCGACCCGCTCGAAGATGTGCTGGACCTTCCCGCAGACATGGCGCGGGCCGTCGCAGCAGTTCTGGCGGACGGGCTGGATGCCTCCCTCGCTGCTGACAATGTTTCAGCCGATCGACGCTGGCGCTCTCTGGAACGGCTTACCCCTGCAAAGCTACGGGACTGCGCTCGGCTTTCGATATTGGTTCAGGCACCTGCAGCGCTGCAACGCTGTCTGGACGCCGCTTTCCTGCTGGACGACGAGTCCGCAGGGCCTGATCTGCAAAAAACTCTCCAGCCGGGACAGGTTCTGGTCTGCCGCAGCGGGGCGCTCTGGCGCTGGGATGGCTTCACACGCTCGGCCGATGCCCCGGATTCCGGTGCGGCACGACTGGAGCAGCGTCGCCGTCTGACGGACGCCCGCGCGCTTCTTCAGTCCCATCTTGCCTCACAGCCCGCACTGGAAGAAAGTTGTGCCGCAGCCTTGCAGGCCCGCGAGCAGGCCGAAGCAGTCCTGATCACTCTGCGGCAGGAACGCGCGGCACTCGAACCCCAACTCGCCGAAGCCCGAACCGTCTCGTCACGGATTGAGCAAAAAGCGGCCCTTGCTCTCACGCATTGGGAGCAGGCCAGCGAACGTCTGAAAGACGCGGAAAGCGCGATGACAGCCGCGCAGACCAGCGTCGCACAGGCAGAAGCCGAACTGACCGCCCATCCCGATCCCGAGAACCTTCAGGCGCAGGCCCGAAACAGCACAAAGGATGCCGAAGCCGCCCGCGAAACGCTTAGGGAGGCGGGAACGAGGCTTCAGGACGCCCGGAATGCCGCCGATACCGCCGCCCGGACTCTGGATCAGGCTCTTCTGCGCCACGACACCACGCTGGCGCGTCTGCGGGATCTGGATGAAGCCGTAGCGCGGCTGGAAGCGGAACAGGCCCGTCTTGCAGAACAGCGCACTGTCCTCCAGCAACAGGAAAACCGTCCCGATATTTCCGCTCTGAGTGCCGCCGCCGAGACCTCGCAGCAGGCTTTCGATGTGGCACGGTCTGCGGCGGATACAGCGACACAAGCCGCGCGAAAGAGCTGTGAAGAAGCCCAGCGTCTGACCCGCGAACTCCAGATTTTGGACCAGACTGCCGCAACGGCCCTCGCCCGCCGCTCCGCATTGCAACCGCGCCAGACGGAGCTTCAGGCCCTCGTCAGCCGTCTGCGGGACGAACATACGAAGCGCATGGCCGAACTGGCGGAGCGTCCCGAGCCCACTCTGCTGGAACAGACGGTTCTGGACGCCACGGCCCCGCTCCATGAAACCCGGCATCTTCTGGAAGCTGCCCGAGCCGAAAGCGCGCGTCTTTCCCTTGAGGACGTTCGCCTGACCGGCGCGCTGACTGCGGTTCGTGCCAGACTTGAGGTGCTGGGCAGCCAGATCGCGGCCGGAGACGCAAGCCTTACGCATCTGCGGGAGCGACGGGACAAACTGTACACCAGCTTCCAGACAGTCAGCGCAGTTCCTGCCGAACTGGAGCGCAAACTCGCCGGACACGACCAGACCCTGGCGGACGCCCAGAGCGCTTACGATGTGGCGCGGGCCGCTGATGAAGCCGCTGGAGCAGCCGGGCTTGAAGCACAGGAACAGCGCCGCAACGCCGATCTGGCACTAGCCGCGGGGCGCGAGGCGATCGCACGCCTGACCGAGCGCGCGGAACAGGCTGTTGCCGCCCGAGAGCGCCTTCTGGCCGATAGCGAACCGCCAGAAGGGGGCGCGCAGGGTGCGGCCTATCCGTCCGACCTGTCCGAACAGGCCGAGACCGCGACCCGCCGGCGCCTTTCCCGCCTTACCCGCGAGCGTGAAGACCTTGGCGCGGTCAATCTGCGGGCCGAAGCCGAATTCGAGGAAGCTCGCGAAACGGCGGAAACCATCGCCCGCGAGCATGCTGAGCTGACGGCTGCCATCAACAGGCTGCGTGGCGGGATTGGCACAATCAACCGCGAAGGACGTGAGCGCCTTCTGGCCGTCTTTTCGGAAGTGGACCGGCATTTCCAGTCCCTCTTCGCCCGGATGTTCGGCGGCGGACGCGCTCATCTGGGTATGGTCGGAAGCGATGATCCACTGGAAGCGGGGCTGGAAATTTTCGCGCAGCCTCCCGGCAAGAAGCTCTCCACGCTGTCTCTGCTGTCGGGTGGCGAACAGGCCCTGACCGCACTGTCTCTGATCTTTGCGACCTTCCGATGCAATCCTGCCCCGATCTGCGTGCTGGATGAAGTCGATGCGCCGCTTGATGATGCCAATGTCGAGCGGTTCTGCTCGCTTTTGTCCGATATGACGAAGGAAGCCGGAACGCGCTTTCTGGTCGTGACGCACCATCAACTGACGATGGCGCATATGGATCGTCTTTATGGTGTCACGATGCAGGAGCGTGGTGTAAGCCGGGTTCTGTCAGTCGATCTGGGGCGCGCAGCTGCGTTGATGGACGGCTAAGGTCAATTTTCTCAAACAGATAAATTGACCTTGGACCGTTCTGGCCCTTTGATAGAAGGAAAATCAGAAAGCACGCGCCATCTTCGTTGATCCTCCCCTTCCCGACCCCGTCATGACGCGAATCCGTGAACACGGCATTCGCGTGGTGGGGGACGTGCATGGCGATCTGAATGCTTTCCGGCATGCGACGGCGACGGAACGCTTCGTTATCCAGCTCGGAGACCTCGTCGATCACGGACCTGACAGCGCGGGCGTGATGGAGCTGATGCTCGACCTTCTGGAGCAGCAGCGCGGGCTTTTCATTCTCGGCAATCATGACCGCAAACTCGGCCGCGCCCTTGAAGGCCGCCGCCTGAGACGTGATCCGCCGCTTGAGGAAACGCTGCGTCAGATCTCGCTGCCGGAATATGACGGCCTCCCCGAACGCATCTACAGGGCAATCGATCAGGCCCCGACATGGCTGCGGATCGGGCGCTCGCTGTTCGTCCATGGAGGGTTTCATACCGCCATGCTGTCCCACTCCCCCGTGCCGGGTCTGGGCGAGATGTCCGCGCCCTTGTCCCGCGCCCTTTTTGGAGAAACCACCGGCCGCATGCAGCCGGATGGCTATCCCGAACGCCGCCTGACCTGGATCAACCGTATCCCCGAAGGGATGACGGTGTATGTCGGCCATGACCGCCGCTCGACCGACGGACGCCCCTGGCGCCGGACGGGACGTCTGGGGGGCACGGCCGTCTTTACCGATCTTGGCGCCGGAAAAGGCGGCCATCTTGCATGGATTGATCTGAATGAGCCCTGAGCCTGTGTCTTCCCCCTCCCGCACTCCCGATCCTGCTCTGGCCGAACTCGAACGCCTGCGCGGCAGCATCGACAATATTGATGCCGCCCTAATCCACATGCTTGCGGAACGGTTCCGCTGTACGCAGGAAGTCGGACAGCTCAAGGCCCGCGCCCATCTACCGCCTGCGGACCCATCCCGCGAAACACGGCAGATCGAACGCCTGCGCCAGCTCGCCCGTGATGCGCATCTCGATCCGGATTTCGCCGAAAAGTTTCTGGCCTTCGTCATTCACGAAGTCATCCGCCATCACGAAGCCATCGCCGCCAATGCACGCAAGGCTTCGGAAGCCTGATGCCCCTGCACCGCCTCCTGCTGCTGCGCCATGCGGAGGCCGTCCCGCATGTCCTGACGGAAGACGGCGACCGCAGTCGCGCGCTGACGTCCAGAGGGCGCGAACAGGCCGCGAGCATTGGCAAACAACTTGCCGCACTCGATCTGCACGGCCCGACGCAGCTTCTGTGCAGTCCCGCTATCCGTACCCGACAAACGGCTCAGGGCGTGTTGGACGCGCTGGATCAGGCGGCTTCAGTCTCAATCGAAGACAGCCTCTATTCCGCAACTCCGGACACCCTCTACGGTCTCGTGCATGCCACATCCGAGACTATACGAACGCTTCTGATCGTCGGACATAATCCGACCATCGGTGAGTTCGCCTGCGACCTCCTCGGTCCGGCCCTTCAGAATATGCGTTTCTCGGCTCTCTCCCGGGGCTATCCGCTTGCGGGGCTGACGATTCTCGACGTTCCGGGAGACTGGCTGGATGTCCGTCCGTCGACCATTCAGCCGGCCACACTTCTTTTGCCCTGAAAGCTCTGTTCAGAGACGCTCTCTGGACACAAAAAACCTTTCAGAGATAAAACGGAATAACATTCTTACATTTCAGGCGGGTTATCTTCTGCATGTCCGAAAATCGTTCCGCGACCCTTTGCCTCGATGGCCTCAGCCGCCAGTTTCCGCTGCTGGAAGGAACGATCGGCCCGGACGTCATGGACATGCGCGCCCTGTCCCAGAAAACGGGCGTGTTTTCCTTCGACCCCGGACTGGGCAGCACTGCCACCTGCACCAGCGCCATCAGTTACATTGACGGCGACAAAGGCGTCTTATTGCATCGCGGCTATCCGATCGAGGATCTGGCCCTGAATGCGAGCTTCATGGAAACGGCCTATCTGCTGCTTTACGGCGAACTGCCGACGGCCGCGCAGTATCAGGCTTTCAGTAAGGACATGAACACCCACCGGCTGCTGAACGAGCAGATCCGGAACTTCTTCAACGGCTTCCGCCGCGACGCGCATCCTATGGCGATCCTGTGTGGGACCGTAGGCGCTCTGTCCGCATTCCATCACGACGGGCTCGACATTTCCCAGCCCGAGGCGCGGGATCTTTCCGCCCGGCGTCTGATCGCCAAAGTTCCAACCATCGCGGCCTGGGCCTATAAATACTCCATCGGCGAACCATTCATCTATCCCGATGAGGAGATGTCCTTCTCAGAGAACTTCCTGCACATGCTGTTTGCCCGTCCCGGCAACCATTACCGCGTCAATCCGGTTCTGGCGCGTGCAATGGATCGCATTCTGCTGCTGCACGCCGATCATGAACAGAACGCTTCCACGACCACTGTGCGGCTTGTCGGTTCCACCGGAGCGAACCCCTATGCCTGCATCGCGGCAGGCATTGCAGCCCTCTGGGGACCTGCGCACGGAGGGGCCAATGAGGCAGCTCTGGGCATGCTGGAATCCATCGGCAGTCGTGACGGCATCCCGGCCTTCCTCAATGAAGTCAAAAACCGCAATTCCGGCGTGCGCCTGATGGGCTTTGGCCATCGCGTCTATAAGAATTTCGACCCACGCGCGAAAATCCTTCAGGCGACCTGCCATGAAGTCATTGAAGAGCTAGGCCTCAAGCGCGATCCGCTTCTGGATCTGGCGATGGAGCTGGAGCGTGTGGCGACCGAAGACGATTATTTCGTCAGCCGTCGTCTCTATCCAAATGTGGATTTCTATTCCGGACTGATTCTCAAGGCTCTGGGCATTCCCAAGAGCATGTTCACCGTTCTGTTCGCTGTCGCGCGGACGGTCGGCTGGGTCAGTCAGTGGAAGGAAATGATCGAGGAACCGTCCGTCCGCATCAGCCGCCCTCGACAACTCTATATCGGTGCGGCGGAGCGGAGTTTCGTCCCGATGAGTGAGAGGAGCTGAAGCTCCTCTCCAAAATTCAGCAATCGCAGCCCGGCGTCTGGCCTCTGGCCTGACGGACGACGTGATGATCGATCCATTCCGCGACAAGGCGGCGGGCTTCCTTGACGGAAGATTCGGGGTGATGGATGCGGTACAGCGTCGTGCATGCGGCGAAGGCCTGCATGTCCGGCTGACCGACCTCCCGCAGTTCCTGATAGGCCGTCACAACAGCGCGTTCGCATTTCCGGCCGATCCGGCTGGTCTCTATGCTCACTTCTGATCCTGCCGTAAATGAGAATGAATATCGATATCTCTCCCTAGAACTCCCGAGCCTCCCATGCAAGCAGGAAGATCGGAACTGCCTGTGACACTGACAGGCAGCGGATAAAATTCACACAGTCTCAAGCCGGGCGATATTGCCCCTACCCTTCCCGGCGACAGCCCGGTAAACCACGAGAAAACGACGTCAGCGGAGACAAGCATGACCCAGTTCGCCGAGAGCCCGATGGCGGGCCGCACCCAGTGGGACCGCGACGCGGCCCTCGCCACGGCCCGTATCCTGCTTGAGATCAAGGCCATCAACTTCCGCCCGGAAGACCCCTACACCCTGACGTCAGGCTGGAAGTCCCCGGTCTATATCGACTGCCGCAAGATCATTTTCTTCCCGCGTGCGCGCACCAAGATCATGGAACTGGCCGTTGAAAAGATCGGCCGCCATATCGGCTATGAAAGCATCGACGCCGTCGTGGGTGGCGAAACCGCCGGTATTCCGTTCGCCGCCTGGATCGCGGACCGGATGATGACGCCGATGGCCTATGTCCGCAAAAAGCCCAAGGGCTTTGGTCGCAACGCGCAGATCGAAGGCGATGTGCCCGAAGGCATGCGTACCCTGCTGGTCGAAGACCTGACGACGGACGGCGCGTCCAAGATCCGATTCGCAAATGCCCTGCGTGATGCGGGTGCCATCGTGAACCACACCTTCGTTGTCTTCTTCTATGGCGTCTTCCCCGGTGCTCACAAAACGCTGGCGGATATGGACATTTCTCTCCATGCGCTGTGCACCTGGTGGGACGTGCTGGAAGCCTGTGCGGGGGCGAACTACTTCTCTGAAAAAGACAGCGCCGAAGTCCGCCGCTTCCTCGAAGATCCGTGTGGCTGGTCGAAGAAGCATGGCGGTGTGAGCAGCGCGGAAGAGGCGCTGGCTCTCAAGGCCAAAGCTGAAGCCTGATGGAGACTGGCGCATCCGTGCCAGCAGGCCGGAGTCTGGTTTTTGACTCCGGCATCGGGGGGATGGGCGTCGTGCAGGCCCTGCGCGATCTCCTTCCCGACCTTCATATCGACTACCTCGCCGATACGGCACTCTTCCCCTATGGCGAACAGCCGGATGACCTGCTGACATCGCGCATCGTCAGCCTTCTGGTCGCGGCCTGCGACAGGCTCCAGCCCGATGTGCTGGTCATTGCCTGCAATACCGCCAGTACGATCGCCCTCCCCGCCCTGCGTGAACGACTCAACATCCCGGTGGTCGGATGCGTCCCTCCCATCCGATGGGCCGGGCGTGTTTCAGAAAGCCGCGTCATCGGCCTGCTTTCGACCTCCGCCACCGCACGGCGCCCCTATACACTCCGGCTGCATCAGGAGTTCGCTGCGGATTGCCGTCTGATTACCCATGGCGCGCGTAGACTGGCCGATCTGGCGGAACGTGCTTTTCTGGGTGAGGTCATTACGAATGCGGACATCCAGCACGAACTGGACTGCCTGTTCGGGCAGCCTTATGGCGACGAGATTGATACGGTTGGATTGGGCTGTACTCACTACACCTTTCTGATGGATGCTTTTGAGCGCCTGTCTCCACCCGGTGTCCGCTGGCTTGACCCGGCTTCTGCCGTCGCCCGACAGGTCGGAACCGTCCTTCAGACGACGCCTCACGGAGCAGAAGCAGCGCAGAAAGGCCGTTTCCTCATGACCCGACTGCCGCACACCGCACCCGGGCTTCAGGCCGCCACCGCAAGGCTCGGTTTCAGGGGGTGGGAGCTGCTCACCGCCCCCGCTCCGCTCATGACAGCGGAAAGCTGAAAAACCCCTACCCGATCACGGGTAGGGGTTGAGGCGCCTCAGCGGGCGCGATCGACGGTGTACTGGACCGTTTCTGCCATCAGACGCCGCAGCTCACTGTCCGGGAAAATGGACAGCGCTTCGACGGCTTCGGCGGCGTAAACCCGTGCACGGGCAATAGTCGTGGCAATGGCACCTGTCTTCTCGATCAGGGCCAGCGCATGTGGCAGGTCAGCGTCCGTCTGCTCGCCCTTTTCAATGACACGCTCCCAGAACGCCCGGTCTTCGGGGGAGCCCACTTCATAAGCCGCCAGAACCGGCAGTGTGATTTTGCCCTCGCGCATGTCATCACCAACGGTCTTGCCCAGAACCTGCTGATCGGCAGCATAGTCGAGCGCATCGTCCACCAACTGGAACGCCATGCCCAGATTGGTCCCGAAACGGTCCAGCGCCACTTCTTCCGCTTCGGGACGATCAGCCACGACTGCCCCGACGCGGCAGGCTGCCGCGAACAGAGCCGCCGTCTTGCCGTGAATGACTTCCAGATACCGCTCAACCGGTGTGGAGAGATCGTTCTGCGTCACCATCTGAAGGACTTCGCCCTCGGCAATCGTCGCCGAAGCATCGGACAGGATCGCCATGACCTTGAGCGAGCCATCGGCCGTCATGAGCTGGAACGAGCGTGCGAACAGGAAGTCGCCCACCAGAACGGACGCCTTGTTGCCAAAAACTGCATTGGCCGACGCCAGCCCACGACGCAGATTGCTTTCATCGACCACGTCATCGTGAAGCAGCGTTGCGGTGTGGATGAACTCCACACAGGCTGCCAGTCCGACATGACGCTGATTTTCAGGAGTCGACTGATAGCCACACAGGCGGGAGGCGGCGAGCGTCAGCAGTGGCCGCAGGCGCTTGCCACCCGCTGCAACAAGATGGGCGCCAAGCTGCGGAATGAGCGGAACCGGGCTCTCCATCCGCGCGATAATGGCGCGGTTGCAGGCCTGCATGTCCTGTTCCAGATAGGCGGACAGAGCGGAAAGGGCGCTCTCGCTCCCTGCATCCCTGAGCACAGCTTTATCAACGGTCGCAGAAACGTCCGGTGCGGCAGAATCCAAGGGTCATTACTCCAGTTCCCGCAACGGCTCCGGGGGCTGGCCCAGGAGCGCACGGGCACGATATGATGTGGCGTAGCCCGTTCTTTCTCTCCTGTCGCGACAAGAACGAACGGACCATGTAACGCCGGACGACAGGTTGGAAAGACCATATGAGCGGCAGCAGGAAGACGGTCAACCCATTGCCCCCTCCGAACATCTTTTCCGGCCATGCATTTTCCGGTCCCGGTCCGGCCCGCGAAGAAGGATCGCTGTTGGGAGGGCGCGTGCGCTACGACCAGTTCACCGAAGGTTACAGGACGGGCCTGGAACCTGTTCTCATGGCGGCCTCCATCCCGGCAAAAGACGGCGAAACAGTTCTGGAAGCCGGTTGCGGGGCGGGAGCAGCCCTGCTGTGCCTCACCGCGCGCCTTCCGGGGGTTCGTGGAGTCGGGCTGGAAGCCGATCCGGAAACTCTGGCACTGGCCGAGCGCAATATCCGCGCCAATGCTGATCCCGACGGTGAAACGCGGATTCAGGTGGTCCACGCCCATCTGCCCGACATCCCCAAAAACCTGCGCGCCCTCACACCAACCGCCAATGGTCGTTTTCATCATGTAATGGCCAATCCGCCTTGGCACAGCGCGCACGGTACGCCTTCTCCCGACAGCCGACGCCGCCTCGCCCTGAGTGCGGAGACGACCGCACCGGAAGACTGGGCCCGCGCTCTGACGAAATGGGTTCTTCCGGGCGGAACGCTGACATTCGTCCTGTCAGTCGCCAGCGCGGACAGGATCTGCCGGACTTTACTGGAAAATGGGTGTGGTTCGATCCAGCTTTATCCTTTCTGGCCACGAGCGGGCCGCGAAGCAAAGCTGGTTCTGGTCCGCGCCGTCTATGGCGGACGGGGAATTTTCCGGCTTCGGGCCGGACTGGTTCTGCATGAGACGGACGGGCGTTTCACCGCTGCTGCAGAGCGTGTTCTGAGAGACGGAGAAGCCCTGCCTGAAAGTCAGAACCTCTCCAGACCCTGTTTTTAGCTGAAAACGTTGCCTTCAAACGCTTCTTCCCATGTGCCGGAGGTGGAGGCACGGGAATATTCGGTCGAACGGTTCTCGAAGAAATTGGCGTGTTCAACGGCGTTCAGCATGTCGTCGATCCACGGCAGTGGGTTGCTTTCCTGCCCATAGACCGGATCCAGACCAAGCTGCGTCAGGCGACGATCAGCGATGAATCGGATGTACGCCTTCACATCGTCCGACGACATGCCCTCGACCGGGCCCATTTCGAACGCCAGATCGATGAACGCATCTTCGTGCTCGACCGTCGTGCGGCAGACCTGCGTCAGTTCCTCGCGGAAATCGGGGGTCCACAGTTCCGGGTTTTCGCGGATGAACGTCCGGAACAGGCGGATCATGGACAGGCAGTGCAGCGTCTCGTCACGCACCGACCAGGACACGATCTGCCCCATGCCCTTGAGCTTGTTGAAACGCGGGAAGTTCAGCAGAATCGCGAAGGACGCGAAAAGCTGGAGGCCTTCCATAAACGCCCCGAACGCCGCCATGGTTTTGGCGATTTCACGCTTACTGTCGATGTTGAACGACTGCATGAAATCGTATTTGTCCTTCATCTCCTTGTATTTCAAGAAGGCCGAATACTCGGTCTCGGGCATCCCGATGGTATCAAGAAGATGGGAATACGCGGCGATGTGGATCGTCTCGATGTTCGAGAACGACGACAGCATCATCAGCACTTCAGTCGGTTTGAAAACCTGACTGTAATACTTCATGTACGCGGAATTTACTTCCACGTCCGCCTGCGTGAAGAAGCGAAAAATCTGCGTGACGAGATGCTGCTCGGCTGCCGTCAGCGTCCGGTGCCAGTCTTTAACGTCATCGGCCAGCGGCACTTCCTCGGGCAGCCAGTGGACGCGCTGCTGGGTCAGCCAGGCGTCATAGGCCCAAGGATAGCGGAAAGGCTTGTAGACCGGGTTGGCGGTCATCAGGTCGAAATGCTGCTCGTCCGGCGTGCCGGAGATCGGGGTGGTGTCGCTCATGATCGCGTCCTTTCACATCCCGCCATTACTGGCAGGACAGGCACTCTTCGTAATCGCCGCTGCTCATTTCGCCGCGCGGGGCGGCCTGAGCCGTGGCTTCGTATTTTTCGTCTTCCAGAATGTCGCTCTTTACCGCCAGCGTGGACACCGCATCGGCGCGCTGCACGGACAGGGAGCGGCAGTAATAGAGAGACTTCAGGCCCTTTTTCCAAGCTTGGAAATGGATCTGATGCAGGTCACGCTTGTGCACGTCAGCGGGCAAGAACAGATTGACCGACTGCGCCTGACAGATGAACGGTGCACGGTCTGCGGCATGTTCCACGACCCAGCGCTGATCGAGTTCAAACGCCGTTTTGAACACATCTTTCTCGTCCTGCGTCAGGAAGTCGAGATCCTGCACCGAGCCCTTGTTCAGCGTAATCGCCGACCAGACTTCATCCGTGTCCTGCCCGCGCTCTTCCAGAATTTTCTTCAGGTGGCGGTTGCGCACCGAGAACGAACCCGAAAGCGTTTTCTGCAGAAACACATTGGCGCTGATCGGCTCGATTCCGGGGCTGGCATTGCCCGTGATGATCGAAATCGAGGCCGTCGGAGCGATCGCAAGCTTGTGCGAGAAGCGCTCCATGAAGCCGTATTCCTCGGCATCGGGGCACGGACCACGCACTTCCGCCAGATGCTTCGACGCAGCGTCAGCCTGCTTGCGGATATATTCAAAAATTTTCCGGTTCCAGACCTTCGCCATCACGGACTCGAACGGGATCATCCGGGCCTGAAGGAAGGAGTGGAAACCCATCACGCCTAGCCCGACCGAACGCTCACGGGCAGCGGCGTATTTGGCACGCGCCATATCATCTGGAGCGCGGTCGATAAAATCCTGCAGCACGTTATCGAGGAACAGCATGACGTCCTCGATGAACTGCGGATCATCCTTCCACTCGTCCCAGGTCTCAAGATTGAGCGAGGAGAGGCAGCAGACAGCTGTGCGGTTCTTGCCATGATGGTCGATGCCGGTCGGCAGGGTGATCTCAGCGCAGAGATTGGATGTCTTCACTTCCAGCCCGGCCAACTTGTGATGCTCGGGCCGCGCGCGGTTCACATGGTCGGAATAGATGATGTAGGGCTCGCCCTGCTCCATCCGCGCCGTCAGGATCCGGATCCACAGACCGCGCGCCGACACCTTGCGGATCGTGCTGTGATCCTTCGGCGACAGCAGTGCCCATTCTTCGTCCGCCTCGACCGCACGCATGAACGCATCGGTCACGAGCACGCCGTGATGAAGGTTCAGCGCCTTGCGGTTCGGATCACCACCCGTCGGGCGGCGCATCTCAACGAATTCTTCCACTTCCGGATGCCACACCGGCAGATACACCGCGGCCGAGCCACGACGGAGCGAACCCTGCGAGATTGCCAGAGTCAGGCTGTCCATGACACGGATGAAGGGAATGACGCCGGAGGTCTTGCCGTTGCGACCGATATTCTCGCCGATGGACCGCAGATTGCCCCAGTAAGACCCGATGCCGCCGCCCTTGGACGCCAGCCAGACGTTCTCGTTCCACAGCCCCACGATTCCCTCAAGGCTGTCCTCGGCTTCGTTCAGGAAGCAGGAAATCGGCAGTCCGCGCTCGGTTCCGCCATTGGACAGAACAGGCGTGGCCGGCATGAACCAGTGGCGGGAAATGTAGTCATAGATCCGCTGCGCATGACCTGCATCCGCGCCGTAATAGGAGGCGACGCGGGCGAAAAGTGACTGATAGTCCTCGCCCGGAAGCAGGTAGCGGTTGTTGAGTGTCGCCTTGCCGAAATCCGTCAGCAGGGAATCGCGCGAACGATCGACGCGTACGGCATGATGGCCCGGAAGCTGCACCACATCGTCGAACATGTCCGCCGAATTGGCATCTCCGGGAATCGGCGTCTCGCCCACGGGGTGGTCGGATAGCGGGCGCACGTCATGCGGTCGGTCGGACTGATCGGACACGTCCATCGTCACGTCATGAAGGGTCATTCGCTCTCTCCGCAGGGCATCTATTTTCGAAATCTTGAGCACTCATTTCCATCACTCCGAACCCGATCGCAAGCACGAAGTTCGCTTGCAAAATCGAAAGAGCTGTGAATTCGAACCATCCCATATCTAGGGAAGGAATTCGTTAATGCCCCTAGATATAGTGCTGATCGCAGAAAACCGCCCCTAAGCGTTGTTATCCCAAGAGTTTTCCCCTGAGGCATTTTCCCGGTGTGTGATAGCGGTCACAGGGTTGGGAAATTTCATGAACATCGCGTCGGGCAACGATCCGAACGGCATCGCGTTTGGAGTACGAAACCCAAATTGCGAAAGACCCCATCATGACGATCAAAAAGACAGCTTCGGCACATTGGAGCGGCGGTCTCAAGGACGGCAAAGGCACGATTTCCACGCAGAGCGGCGCTCTGCATGACCAGCCTTATGGCTTCAACACCCGCTTTGAAGACAAGCCCGGCACGAACCCCGAGGAACTGCTTGGCGCGGCCCATGCCGGGTGTTTCACGATGGCGCTGTCCATGATGCTGGAACAGGCTGGCTTCAAAGCCGAGTCACTGGAAACGAAAGCGACCATCTCGCTGGACAAGTCAGGCGAAGGCTTTGCCATCACCCAGTCTCATCTCACGTTGCGCGGTAAGGTTCCGGGCGCGTCGGAAACCCAGTTTCTCGACATTGCGAACAAAGCCAAAGCGGGTTGCCCGCTGTCGCAGGTCATCAAGGCGAACATTACGCTGGACGCCACCCTCGAACACTAAAACGGCGCTTATGCTGGCGGGGGTCTAACGGCCCCAGCCACATTGTGCATGATCGCGCAGCAGATGGTCGGCCAGTACGCAGGCCATCATCGCTTCCGCCACAGGAACGGCGCGGATGCCAATACAGGGATCATGCCGTCCCTTGGTCATCACCTCCACAGACTCGCCCGCGCGCGTGATACTCGAAACGGGTGTGAGGATCGAACTGGTCGGCTTGATCGCAAAGCGCGCCACGATGGGCTGTCCCGTGGAAATACCGCCCAGAATGCCACCGGCATGGTTGGACGCGAACTGCGGCCCTGGCGAAATCGGATCGGCGTTCTGCTCGCCGCGAAGGGCGGCCACGGCAAAACCATCCCCGATCTCGACGCCCTTGACGCCATTGATCCCCATCATGGCGCCCGCCAGATCGGCATCCAGCTTGCCATAGACCGGCGCACCGAGTCCGGCTGGCAGACCTTCTGCCACGACTTCAACGGTCGCACCGATGGAGGATCCATCCTTACGAACGGAGTCGAGCAGAGCCTCCCACGACACCACCGAACCCGCATCCGGGCACCAGAGCGGATTACGCTCGACTTCGTCCCAGTCCCAGCGGGATGGATCAATGGTCTGACCGCCGATCCCCGTCAGGGCTGCGCGGATTTTCACGCCTTCGCTTACCAGCGCCTTCAGTAGCACACGCGCCACAGCCCCTGCGGCAACCCGCATGGCCGTCTCGCGCGCCGAGGAGCGCCCGCCTCCGCGATAATCGCGGATGCCGTATTTCATGTCATAGGCAATGTCGGCATGACCAGGACGATACCGGGTTGCGATATCGCCGTAATCTTTCGACCGCTGATCGGTATTTTCGATCATCAGCGAAATGGGAGTACCGGTCGTCTGGCCTTCAAACACGCCCGACAGGATGCGGACCTGATCCGGCTCCCGGCGCTGCGTGGTAAAGCGGGACTGCCCCGGACGACGACGGTCGAGCCAGGGCTGGATGTCCTCTTCGGACAGCTTCAGGCGGGGCGGACAGCCATCAATGACGCAGCCGATGGCTGGCCCGTGACTTTCACCCCAAGTGGTAACGCGAAAAAGCTTCCCGAAGCTGTTGTCCGACATGTCAGGTCCCGGAGCCAACCGCTGCGATGTCCGGAGCGTCCGGGTTCTTCATGCCGACCGTGTGGTAGCCGCAATCCACGTGATGAATCTCGCCCGTCACGCCGCTGGACAGGTCGGAGAGCAGATACATGCCCGAACCGCCGACATCCTTGAGCGTCACGTTGCGCTCCATCGGAGCATTGAGCTGGTTCCAGCGCAGGATATAGCGGAAATCGCTGATCCCGTTGGCGGCCAGCGTCATGATCGGACCGGCGGAGATGCCGTTGACGCGGATATCGTCACGGCCCAGATCGGCAGCCATGTAACGCACGGAGGCTTCCAGAGCCGCCTTGGCCACACCCATCACATTATAGTGCGGCATGACGCGCTCGGCACCGAGATATGTCATGCTCAGGAAGGACCCGCCCGGATTCATCATGGCAGACGCACGACGTGCGACGGCAACGAAGGAATAACAGGAGATATCCATGGCCTGCAGGAAGGCATCGCGCGGCGTGTCGATATAACGGCCGCGGAGATACTGCTTGTCGGCGAAGGCAATGGCGTGGAGCACGAAGTCGATCTTGCCCCAGACCTTTTCGATCTCGTCGAACGTGGTGTTGATGGCGTCGTCATCGCTGACATCACAGGAGATAACGAGTTCGGACCCAACACTCTCAGCCAGCGGACGGACGCGCTTGCCCAGCGCCTCGCCCTGATAGGTGAAAGCAAGTTCCGCACCCTGTGCCGCGCAGGCACTGGCAATGGCCCAGGCAATCGAGTTCTTGTTGGCGACACCCATGATCACACCGCGCTTGCCCTTCATGAGGGTTCCGGTCACGGGTGCCGGGATATTGTCTTCCGTTTCAGACATGGTGATTTCCTGAATCGCGTTGGCGTATTGAGGGTCGTGGTTGCACAAGCGCCCGTTACAGACAAGACTTTGCGACGATTGCCCAGTTTTTTGCCTTCTGACAGGACATTAAGGCATCACTCCGGCGCAACGACGGTTCCTGAGCGTTTTCAGGAAACGAGCATCCTTTCAGTCATTCAGATGTCGCCGTCGGATATTGAAGCCATGGGTTTTCCCGACAACAGCAATGCGCCTGACGCAACCCTGCTGCGTTACCATCCGCAAACGCTACTCCAATATGCCGCGCGATAGCTGCAAGGCGTCAGTCGCGTTATGATTACAGATAGAGCGGTCCGGCCCTGCACCGGTCCGTCATGCCGATCTCGCTTCCAAGGAGCTTCTGATGTCCGACCTTCCCCTGATTGATCTGAAGGCCGATCCCTTCGCCCTGTTCGCAGCCTGGATGTCGGATGCAGAGGCCGCCGAGCCAAACGATCCCAACGCCATGGCCGTCGCCACCTCCACGCCTGACGGACATCCATCCGTCCGGATGCTGCTACTCAAGGGCGTGGATGATCGGGGTTTTGTTTTCTATACCAATCTGGACAGCCGCAAGGGCAGCGAACTGCGCGCCAATCCGCACGCCGCCCTGCTGTTTCACTGGAAGTCCGTTCGCCGTCAGGTCCGGATCGAGGGGCCGGTCGAAGCCGTTACTGCAGCCGAGGCCGACGCCTATTTCGCCAGCCGCTCCCGTATGTCGCGCCTCGGCGCCATTGCTTCCGATCAGTCCCGCCCGCTCGACGAGCGCAGCACATTCGAGGATCGCCTGAAAGCCGCGGACGAAAAATATGGCGATGGCCCGATCCCCCGCCCTGACAACTGGTCGGGTTTCCGCGTTCTGCCCGAGGCTATCGAATTCTGGCAGGACCGTCCCTATCGCCTGCATGATCGTGCTGTGTGGGCGCGTGATGGAAACCAATGGAACGTCACACGACTTTATCCGTAAATACATCATAACGACGTCACAAAATTACGGCCGGGGAGCCTTCACCCATGCTTATCGACATCAAGAACATCCTTCTCCCCCTGAACGGCACCTATGAGCTGGACGCAGTCATGTCGGTCGCGCTGGATTTCGCGCGCCGGTTCGACGCCCATCTGTCCGCGGTCGTGGTCGGTTCAGACCCGTCCGAAGTCGCGACACTGGCCGGTGAAGGCATCTCGGCGAGTATGGTCAATGAAATGATCGACACCGCCATGACCGAATCCCATCGGCGGGCAATCAAAATCCGCAAGGCTTTCGACGCTTTTGTTCACGAACATGGCATCCGTCGTATCGAGCCTTCGAAAATCGGCTCTTCGGCCGGAGAAGGCGTCAGTGCGAGTCTCGACGTTCTTAACGGGACAGAGCACGACTCTCTGACGTGGCGCTCGCGTCTGGCCGATATGACGCTGGTCCCGAATCTTGCCAAAGACGGCGACCCGCGCGCTTCCGAAACGCTGCACGCCATCCTGTTCGACAGCGGACGTCCCCTGCTGATCGCACCGCCGTCTCCGCCAAAATCGGTCGGCAGGCGGATTGCCATTGCCTGGAACGGAACGCCCGAAGCCTCGCTGGCCCTGCGCTGCATCCTGCCCTGGGCCCACAAAGCCGAAGCGGTGCAGGTTCTGACCTGTCAGGATTATCAGCGTCGCGGTCCGGGTGCGGACGAGGTCGTAACCTATCTGCGGATGCACGGTATCTCCGCCACATCCCGCGAGTTCGAGGCCGTAAACCGGGATATCGGCGTGGGCCTGCTGAACGCTGCCACGGAGTTCAATGCCGACATGCTCGGTATGGGCGCCTATTCCCATTCGCGCCTGCGTCAGATGATTCTGGGCGGCGTCACACGTCATATTCTGGAACACGCTCAGATCACGGTTCTCATGAGCCGCTAAACACGCCTGTTGCCGCTTTTTGCCTGTTGACCTGAAGGAACCGTCCCATGTCCCTGCCCCGCCTTCTCTGCGCCACCTGCCTGACCCTTACGCTGGCGGGCACCGCACTGGCTCCCGCATCGGCCATGGACACGCACGCCCCACCTCAGGCTGGTGGTTTTACCCTTCAGGAACCGCAGGCACGCCTCAAATTGCGCCTCGTTCCAGGCACCACGCTCGCTACAGGCTATCACAGCCCGTTCTATGAGCAGAATGCCGCGACCGGCGCCATTACCCTGCAAACGGACGCGCTTCAGCCATCAATCCGTGGCCAAACAGCTCCCGCGACCGTGCTGCGCGAAGGGACGGCATGGTATTTCCAGCAGACCCCGGCGGACATGACCGCCACCCTGCACATCGACACATGGCCCAGCAATCAGCGCGTTATCATCGGCCAGATCCAGAGCGCGCAGGGGCCGGTCGTACAACTGATCGCTGATGGCAAGCGTTCGCAGGTCATTGCCGTCATTCATAATGGCACCGAAACACGCCGCGTCGTTGCCGGGACGATCTATCCCGACCGCAGCATCAGCTACGGTCTCTCTTCCCGGCCCAACGGAACGCTGCTCGTCGTCGTGAATGGCACCCGCAATATATTCGCCATGCCCGCCGCCGCAACGGCTCCCGCCATGTGGTTCGAGGCTGTTGCCGGGCAGACCGGCTGGCACATGCCCTGCCACAGCGATGCAGCGCGTGTGACGTTCACATCCCTTGAGATGAGTCATCCGGCAGGCTGATGGCTCTGCCAGTCGAAATGCCCGCTCTTTGCGGCCTGTAACGTCGCGTGCTACCCGACGCGACATGACCCTGTCTCCACGCCTGCTCCGCCTGTGGCTGGGACTCTGCCTACGCTCCACGCGCTGGCAGGTCAGCGGCTCTCCCCGTGCGGTCGAAACACTGCTCACGCCCGGTCAGGGAAGCGTGGTCGCCTTCTGGCACCGGTCTCTGGCGCTCAGTCCGGCCCTCTGGTTTTGGGCACGCCCTCAAGAACCCCGTCTGGCGCTCCGGTTCCTTGTTTCGCGTAATCCGGATGGCGTGCTGATCGCAAAGATCGTCCGTGCCTGGGGCATCATTGGCATTCACGGATCGTCCAGCAAAAAGGGCAAGGACAAAGGTGGCGCAGCGGCGCTTCGAACAGCCCTGAAAGAGATTCGAAGCGGTTCGATTGTCGGCATCACCCCCGATGGTCCTCGCGGACCCGCCGAACAGGTTCAGCCCGGCGCCGTCGTCCTGTCGCGCCTTGCAGGATGCGCTGTGGTGCCTCTTGGTATGGCCTGCACGAGTCTGCGCCTGCCTTCATGGGACGGCTTTGCCTTCCCGCTCCCCTTCGGACGCGGCGCGCTTATTCTAGGCGAGCCCCTGCTTCAACCCGACGCTCCTGTTCTTCAGAACGCTTTGAACGATGTTTCCCGACACGCCGAAAACCTTGTACGGCACCATCAGTCCAGTGTGATCGACCGTCTGTGGCGTCTGACAGGAACCCTGCTTGCCCCGGCCCTGACCGTCATGCTCCGGGTCCGGTTGCAGAAGGGTCGTGAACTCCCCGATCGTCTGCGTGAACGCATGGGGCTGGGCGACATCCGTCGCCCAACAGGCCGGATTCTCTGGCTTCATGCCGCCAGTGTTGGCGAAACCCTCTGCGCCCTGCCACTGGCCGAGGCCCTGCTCGACGCCCGACCGGAGCTGACACTTCTTTTTACGACAGCAACCGTCACAGGCAGCGAAATCGTCGCGCGCCACCCGCTTTTCGGGAAGCGCATCATCCATCGCTTCATTCCGCATGACGTGCCCCGCTGGCTGAGGCGCTTCCTCAACCTCTGGCAACCCGAAGGCGCAGTGTTCGTCGAAAGCGAGCTCTGGCCGGGCATCATCGCGGCTTGTTCGGACCGGGATATTCCCGTCATGCTCGTCAACGGACGCCTGTCGGACCGCTCTTCCCGACGTTGGAGCCGTCTGCGTGGCCCTGCACGGCGCATGATGGGACGTCTCTCTTGGGTAGCAGCCCGCGGCCCTGAAGATGCAGCGCGATTTCGCGCACTTGGAGCCTCTCCAGTCTACGAAGACGGCGATCTCAAACAGGATGCTCCCCCTCTCCCTTACGACGAAGCGGAGTATAACCGTCTGAAGGCCCTGTTTGGGGAACGCCCGATATTCGTTGCCGCATCCACCCATCCGGGAGAAGAGAACCTCGTCCTTCAGGCTGCCGAAAGCGCCCGCACCCTTCAGCCCGATCTTCTGACCATCCTTGTCCCGCGCCATCCCACCCGTGGGGCGGAACTGGCAGAGCGTTTCAGCCTTCCCCGCCGTTCCTCAGGACAGGACCCAACGCCGCAAACCCCAGTCTGGCTGGCCGACACACTCGGCGAGCTTGGCCTGTTCTACAGGCTGGCGGACCGCTGTTTTCTGGGCAATTCCCTGATCGGAAAAGGCGGCGGCCACAATCCGTTCGAACCGCTGCGTCTGGAAGTTCCAACAGCAACCGGCCCGAAAATGGAGAACTGGCGGGAGGCAATGGCCACGGTTTCTGATACCATCCAGATCGTGAACGATGTGGAGTGTCTCACACGATGGCTCAAATCCCCTCTCCCGCCCGTCAGGACCACGGGATTGCAGCGCTCGGTCGTGAGCCTCCTGCGAGACCGTATCCTCAGAACGGTTGAACGATGAGAGGTCGCCCACCCCGTTTCTGGCTGCATCCGAGGCGCAGTCTCACCGCCCGTCTCCTCAGGCCGCTTTCTCTCGTCGCCACGACCCTTACCCGCCGCCGCCTCAGGCGGCCCACATTTCATGCTCCCATTCCGGTTCTGTGCTGCGGCAACATCACCACAGGTGGAACAGGCAAAACTCCTCTCGCCCTCGACCTCGTGCAGCGCCTCAAAGACCGGGGCCACCATCCTCATATCCTCAGCCGGGGCCACGGCGGACGTGAGCGCGGCCCCATCGACGTCAATCCCGGACGCAGCACCGCCCGCGACGTAGGCGACGAACCGCTCCTCCTCGCACAGTCCGCGCCGACATGGATTGGCGCAAACCGGGCTGAAACCGCGCGCCTCGCCATTGGTCAGGGGGCAGACTGCCTCGTCATGGATGATGGCTTCCAGAACCCGACGCTGCACAAGACCGTCTCCATTCTGGTGGTGGACGGCATAACGGGCTTCGGAAACGGATGCGTCCTCCCCGCAGGTCCGCTCCGCGAACCCCTCCCGGACGCCCTCTCCCGCGCACAGGCTGTCGTCGTCATCGGAGACGACAGACACAACCTGCTTCCGACATTTCCGCGTCATCTCCTGACCGCACAGGCCAGACTGGTTCCCGGCCCTGAAATCCGAACCCTTCAGGGACGGCGGATCGTGGCGTTCGCAGGAATCGGGCGCCCAGAAAAATTTTTCGACATGCTACGGGACGCCGGTGTCACACCCATCCGCGCACTCCCGTTCCCCGATCATCATGTCTACACGCCCCGCGATATTCAGCGCCTCGAAACCCTCAGCCGGGAATCGGGCACCACACTGGTCACGACCGCGAAGGATGCCGTGAAACTGCCCTTTCCATTCCGCACAGAGGTAAAGGTTATCAGCGTAGAATTACTCTGGGCTAATCCGAAAGCGCCCGAACGCCTTCTCGATCTGCTGTTCAGCACTCCATGACGTCCTTTCTGTACCGCTCGGAAACCTTGCTGATCCGTGGCCTTCTGGCCGTGATCCGTGCCCTTCCCGCAGCCGCAGCCTCGAATCTTGGAGGGGGTGTGGCCCGGACGATCGGGCCAGCACTACCCGTCTCGAAAATAGCGGACCGGAACCTGCAACTCTCCATGCCCGAACTCGGCTCCGTCGCCCGGCGACGTATCGTGCGCGACTGTTGGGATAATCTGGGTCGGACGGTCGGCGAATTTCCCCATATCGGCCGATTGAAACACAACACGGCCTCCGGTGCAGGATGGAGCGTCGAGGGCGCAGAACATCTTGAAGCCGCAAAGGCTTCAGGCCGGCCCGTCATTTTCTTTTCCGGCCACATCGGCAACTGGGAACTCATGCCGCCGGTCGTTGCGCGCTACGGTATGCCATTCGCCTCCTTCTATCGGGCGGCCAGCAACCCCGGCGTCGACGGTCTGATCCACAGCCTGCGTCAGGAGGCCATGGGGCAGGACGTGCCAATGTTCCCCAAAGGGGCCAAAGGCGCACGCTCAGCCCTGAAACACCTTTCCAAAGGCGGTCATCTGGGTGTTCTGGGCGATCAGAAAATGAACGACGGAATCGAAGCGCGCCTTTTCGGACGCCCCGCCATGACAGCGTCCGCCGCCGCAGTCTTCGCCCTCAGACATGATGCCCTGATCGTCACGGGCCATGTGCGGCGTGACGGCCCAGCGAGACTCGTGCTGGTCGTCGACCCGCCCTTTTCGCCTGAAAAAACGGATGATCGCGCAAAAGACGTCCTCGCCCTGACGCAGCTTTTCAACGACCGTCTTGAATCCTGGATCCGTGAAATCCCGGGCTCCTGGCTCTGGCTGCATCGCCGCTGGGACAAATCCCTGTACCGGAATATGGCAACACCCTGTTGAGCTATGCGTTTACAGCATGGCAGATTTGCCACAGTGGGGATGGTTTGTGTCGTAAAACCTTCTTCAGACGTTATTAAAGATTGTGAACCGCCCCATCTAAACCCTAGCCTGAATTCATCACCACAGCCCGGGTGCCTTGCCCGGCTTTTTGATGAGGACTTCCTGATGGCGCAGGTGGCTCACCTTCACGACCTTTCTCACAGCCGCAGCACGAGCAATATCGTGCCTCTGCGACAGGGCCTGCTGCCGCGTCACCGCGAATATCTGCTGCGCTGGCTCGAAGCGGGACAGCGTATGGGCGTTTTCGATGCGGAAATCGCAGATGCTTCCCACGACATCATCAATGTAGACGGAAGCGCACCTGTCGATCATGTTCTGGTCTGGGTCCGTGAAAATCCCGATCCCGCTTACATGCTGCGGCCACAGGGTATGCACTGGGTGCTGATCGACCAGATCCGAAACCATGAGCTGGGCAGCTATGCCAGCTTCGAGTTCGCCCTGCATGTCATCCGCCCGGTCCTGCCGCTCGCCGAAACCTGCGCTGCCTAAACCTGCGCCAGGGCTTTCTCAATCAGACATAAAAAAAGCGCGCCGTTCAGAGAACGGACACGCTTTTCTTTTGAAAAAATACAGCCTCAGCTTGGGCGGATCGCCACATCCCGCGATGCCGGAACCACGATGCGCGCGCCACCGCCACGCTGGATCTGATAAATCGCCAGCGCCCGAGTCACATGCCCGTCCGGCCGCAGGCGGAAGAGGCCGTCAACGCCCATATAACCATCCGGGCGCGTCAGAGCTTCGACCGTCACACCGCCCTTGCGAATCAGGCTGCCAGCCAGAGCGGCGGCATCATACGCAAAATCACTGACGGGCGACGGTGCCTGTTTGTAGAGGGCCCGATACTGCGCTACATATCCCAGCCGGTCATGCGCATCCGGGGCTGCATACCAGGCGCCATGCAGCGCGCCGAGCTTGCCATCAAACGCTTTCCAGAGCGCGGGCCCCATGATCTGGACCTGCGACGAATCGATATGATCGGCCTGAAGCGCGGTGATGACGCGTCCAAGCTCCAGCCCCGTATCAGCTAGCACCAGAGCATCGAATGGCGGCGGCGCGGGTTGCGCCGCAGGCGTGGTAGCGGGAGACGGAGTTCCCGCTGGAGCAGCGTCCGGAGTGGCCTCACCTGTCGGGTCAATCGCGGATGGGCCAGACGGCGTCTCCGCAACCACTGGCGCAGCGGGCTGACGTGTTTCGATGGCGGACAGCGCTTTCAAGCCGTCGTCGATGTTCTGTACATCCATCGTATGGAAGACGATCTGCGGATCCTTCAACCCCGCATCCCGGCAGGCCCGGGCCAATCCGTCCCCCATGGCGTGTCCGAAAGCATTGTCCGGCAGAAACGCCGCAAACGTTTTCCGTCCTGTCGCCCGCGCGGCATCGACCATCCGGCGCACCTGCTGCTCCGGCGTCAGCCCCATCACCCAGACGCCCGGACGGGCCTGCGTGGAGTCGCTGGTGAAGGCAAGCTCTGGTTTGCCCGCATTGATCGCGAGCGGTGCAGCGGCGGCAGTTTCGGTAGCGGTCAGAGGGCCCAGCAGAATGGCGTCACCCCGCGCAAGCGCATCGCGCACGGCCTGTTCCGTCCCGCCCGGACCATTGGTGTCATGAACGTCAAGCGCAGGCGACCCCTTGGCGGAAAGGGCCAGTTTTGCCGCATCGCGCATCCGCATGCCGTAAGACGCATTGCGTCCCGTCAGCGGCAGGATCAGCCCGACATCATGGGCTCCCGGCCCTTCGGAAACGCCCGGAATACCGCCCACACCCGGCACGGAAGACGACCCGCCACCCGAGCAGGCGGCAAGGGTCAGGAAGGTTCCCGCGGCAAGGCCGGTGCTTACACCCTTGCGCAGACGGCTCAAGGGGCGACAATACGTCCCTGAGTTTGTCACCGAGGATGCAGATGTCCGAAAAGTCATGTTCCGCTGAAACTCCCTTGAGCGATGCGGCTGAAACGTTACCGGCCGCCCCCCTGCCAGCGCAGGGCCAGGCCGAAGGTGGATGTCTGATATTGGTTGCAACGCCGATCGGCAACCTGGCCGATATCAGCGAACGCGCAATCGAGGCCCTTGGCACCGTGGATGCGATCCTCTGCGAGGACACGCGCGTTACGGCAAAACTCCTTCTTTCGCGCAATATTGCCACACCGACCCGAACACTGCACGACCATAACGAACAGGACCGCACTCCGTTCCTGATCGAAAAATTGCAGGAAGGTGCCCGCTATGCCGTCGTCTCTGACGCGGGTACGCCGCTGGTGTCCGATCCCGGCTACCGACTGGTCCGCGCCGCCATTGCGGCCGGAATACACGTCACGGCCATTCCCGGTCCGAACGCCGTCATCACGGCCCTGACGCTTTCGGGCCTGCCGCCCCTGCCCTTCATGTTTCTGGGGTTTCCGGCTCCACGCAGCGAAGCTCGCAAGAGCGGCTTCTCTGCCCTGCGCGCCGCAGAACAGGCGGGTCTGCATTCAACGCTGATCTGGTATGAAGCGCCGCACCGGCTGGTCGAGAGCCTCGAAGACCTGATCGACGTGTTCGGCCCCGAACGCGAAGCGGCAGTCGGACGCGAGCTCACCAAGCGGTTCGAGGAAATGGTGCGCGGCACTCTCGCAGAGGTTTTGGAACATTTTCGCATGACGGCACCACGCGGCGAAATTACGCTGCTGATCGGCCCGTCCGACGAAGACGACAGTGGCGCGGCCGATCTGGACACGCATCTGCGCGAGGCTCTTGCCACCCATTCTGTCAAGGACGCGGCGGCTCTGGTCGCGGGCATCGTCAAGCTGCCCAAACGCACGGTCTATGCCCGCGCGCTGGAGCTTTCACGCGAACTAAAACACTGAAAGTTCAGTCCGCTTTCGGCAGCACGAACAGCGATTGCGGCACATCTCCGCCGAGATGCACATCGGACAGCGCAATCGTGGTCGTGCGCCCCTGCGCGTCCACAACGCTCCAGCCTTCCAGTGCCAGAGGCGCATCGGAAAATACGAGCGTCAGACTGCCTTCCCCGGCACTCTGCGTCCGGACAAGCTGAATTCGGATCTGACCGTCCCGATGCTCGAATCCTGTTACCGTAACATCGCCTGAGAGCTTGAACTCAGGACGCAACAGCAGCCCCAGCGGGGTACGGTCCAGCGGAAGAGTCGTGACCTGATCGACGCTGCGGTCCTGAAACACCACACGACCGTCATTGGCGACCAGCAGCAGCGGGCTCGGCTTGTCATAATCGAAGCGCATCCGCCCCGGTCGGTCGAGCGTCGCCGTCCCGGTTGTCACGCTGCCATCCGCAGCCGTCTGGCGAAAATGTGCCTGAAGCGTCGTCACCTTTCCGAGCGTGTCTTCAATGCGGGACACCCACCCCTGATCCGCGGGACGAAGCTGCACGGAAGCCGTCTGTGCAAAAGCACTGCAAGGCAAGGAGACAGGAAACAGCGCCGCCAGAACAGCCGCGCGGAAAAAGGAACGATTCATCATGTCTCAGGAACTGCCAATCAGCACGCCGGTTGCAAAAACAAGAGCCCCGCCCAGGAAAACCTGCACCATGGCCGAGCCGAACGGTGTGTCCTGATACCGCCAGCGTACCCAGGAAATGAGCAGAAGCTCAATCGCCACCGCAACGAGCGCCACGCCGAAAGCAAGACGGAAATCCGGCACCAGAAACGGCAGCGTATGACCGATACCACCGCCGAACGTCATGGCTCCACAGATTAGCCCGCGCAGAAGCGGTGCGCCCCGCCCGGATAGCTTGCCGTCATCAGCCAGTCCTTCCGCCAGTCCCATGGAAATCCCGGCCCCGAGGGACGCAGCAAGCCCGACCAGAAAAGCCGCATGAGGGCTGTGCGTTGCAAACGCTGCCGCAAAAACCGGCGCCAGCGTCGAGACGGAGCCGTCCATGAGGCCGACCAACCCCGGCTGGACGATCCGCAGCACGAAATCGCGGCGACTGTGCTCGTCCTCGCGGTCACGACTGTTATCGTTCAGATGCTCGTCTTCCAGACGCCGCGCCTCACGCTGGTGACGGTCTTCTTCTGTTGCCAGATCACCCAGCAGCTTACGAATTTCCGCATCCTGCGTCTGCCCGGCGGCCTGACGGTAAAACCGTGCCGCCTGCCTCTCCATGTCGGCAGCCTGCGCCCGTATCGCCTCGATCCCACGATTCTGCATCTGCCAAGCAGATTTGCGGGACGGGAACCCCTGTACGTCCTGCCGACGAACCAGCGGAATGTGATTGCCGAAACGCCGGACGAACAGGTCGATCAGTGCCCGACGGTGATGGTTTTCTTCTTCCGCCATATCCTGAAAAATGGCGGCGCTGTCGGGATAATCTTCCGCCAGCATCTGGCCGAAATCCGCGTAAATATGACCATCTTCCTCCTCGCTGGCGATGGCCAGCGCAAGGATTTCGCGTTCGGTCAGCTCGGAAAGTTTTGTCACGTAGGCAGCAGGTCCCGTCTCATAAAATCAGATGGCGGCTTCGGTGAAGAGCGGTTTCACGCTCTGCCCCCACGCACCATTATACAGATCCAGCCAATGCTGCGCCTGATTCGGACCACCATCGGCAATCAGATGCAGCGGATCGAGATAGCTGGCCTCGTTGCGCACGCGGGCCCGCAGGCCCTGCTCCGCAAGCTGGACCACACGTTTGGCCAATGGCTTCAGTCCACCTGGGAACGCAGCATCCAGTCCCAGACGCGGCACTTCGGCGCGGAGCTGCTGATAGGCGCTCCAGGGCTGCTCACGCACCAGCTTTTCAACAGCTTCCAGTGTTGCCGGGTCGTATAGCAGGCCAACCCACAGGGCCGACTGAGCCACCATCATCTCCAGTTTCCCAGCATCCGCGCCGCGCATTTCAAGAAACTGCTTGAGGCGCACATCCGGGAAAACAGTCGTCAGATGGTCTTCAAAATCGCCCACTGTCGGCGTCAGGCCTTTCAGTGGCTCCTGAACGTCTCCGGAAAGCCAGCGACGGAACGAGCAGCCTGCCACGTCGATGTTCTTCCCTTCGCGCGAGACGAAATACATCGGCACATCGAGCGCCCAGTCCACATATTGTTCAAAACCAAACCCATCCTCGAAGAACACCGAAGGCTGGCCCGAACGCTGGTTGTCCGTATCGGTCCAGATCCGTGCACGGTTGGACAGCAGACCATTGGCCTTGCCCTCGACGAACGGAGAATTCGCAAACAGCGCGGTGGCCAGCGGCTGAAGGGCCAGAGAGACGCGCATCTTGCGCGCCATGTCGGCTTCGTCGCTGAAATCGAGATTGACCTGAACGGTGCAGGTCCGCGTCATCATGTCGAGGCCAAGCGTGCCGACTTTCGGCATGTAGTTGCGCATGATCGCATAGCGGCTCTTGGGCATCCAAGGCATCTCATCGCGCGACCAGAGCGGCTGAAAACCGAATGGCAGGAAGCCCAGCCCCAGTTCCGCAGCCGGACCACGGACCTGATCGTAATGCTCCTGCATCTCCGCTTCCGTTTCCTGAAGCGACACGACCGGGGCGCCCGAAAGCTCGAACTGCCCGGCCGGCTCAAGCGAAATTGCCCGTCCGGCCTGTGCGTTCTGACCTTTCAGCCCGATCAGGTTTTCACCGTCCATGATGGGTGCCCAGTCCGGGCCCTGAAGCTTTTCCAACAAGGCTCCGATTCCGCGCGGCGCGTAAGGCGGCGGTGAGAGCGGCTCGCGTCCATCAGCATCCTGAGGAAGGATGAAACCGAATTTTTCATGTTCGGTCCCGATTTTCCATTCCGATTTCGGTTTGCAACCCCTTGCGATCGCCTCGACGAGCTGCGCCCGGCTTTCGATCGACGCAGCATTGGACGTTCCGGGATTGGACATGGCGTTTGGCCTCGGTCTGAATTCGTTGTTCGATAATGATTGAACTGTAGCAGGTCCGACGGTTCTGTCACCCTCAGGGCGTGTCGCCGGCTCCTGCTGCGAGACGGGCCAGCCCCGCGCACACGGCCGTTTCCGCCCGCAGCACGAGCGGCCCCAGACTGAGCGCATGAACGGCACTATGCCGCCTGAGCATCTCCACTTCGGTTTCCGAAAAACCGCCCTCCGGCCCGATCAGCAGAGCGGCGGCCCTCACGTTCGCACGCTCGCCGGGGCGACGCTCCAACGCGGCAAAGAGCGGACGATCCTCTGGCCACTCCGCCAACACCACACGCAGCGACTCAGGGGGCAGGATGTCTGGAACATCCAGCCGTTCACACTGCTCCGCCGCTTCCGTCGCAATCACCGCCAGACGCTCCAGATTGAGGCGATGCGTATTGGTGCGCTCCGTCACGATGGGCCGGAAGCGTGTCACTCCGAGTTCCGTGCCCATGCGGATCACAAGCTCCGTCGCGTCCCGCTTGAGAGGCGCAAACAGCAATTCTACCCCCTGTGTCGGCATGGGGTCCCGCTCGCGGTGTTGGAGCAGGACGCTCCCCCGATCCTTCTTCAGAGCCGCAATCTCTGCGCTCCACTCCCCATCACGCTCGTTGAACACCCGCACAAGGCTTCCTACGCCCTGACGCATGACGTTGCCCAGATAATGCGCCTGTCCGAGAGGAAGCGGCACTGTCTGGCCTTCCACGAAAGCTGTTTCAGACGCGGGAACATAAAGACGGGGATCGGATCGGCTCATCCTTTTCCGATAGCGCGCCTGAGCCATTGACGGAAGCACGTCCACACAGCATCACATCTTCCCATGAGCCAGACCCGCGCCCATACCGACATTGATCTGAGCGGCCGTATTGCCCGCCTCCCCGAGCCGTGGCGCTCCTATGCGCTGCTCGCCCGTCTCGACCGCCCGGTTGGTACGTGGCTCCTGCTGCTGCCCGGCGTGTGGGGCCTGTTCCTCGCCCCCGGTGCGTCCCTCCAGACGCGGCTGATTGATACGGCGCTGTTTGCGTTCGGCTCCCTTGTCATGCGCTCCGCCGGATGTGTCGTGAACGACATCTGGGACCGCGACATCGACGCAAAAGTCGCCCGGACCGCAGGCCGTCCCCTCGCCAGTGGGGCGCTGTCGCTGAAACAGGGGCTGCTGCTTCTGGCGGTGCTGCTCCTGATGGGGCTTGGCGTACTGGTCTGCCTGCCGCCTGTCTGCTGGGCCCTCGCCCCGCTCGCGCTTCTGCTCGTCGCGCTCTACCCGGCGGCCAAGCGAGTCACATGGTGGCCGCAACTCGTCATGGGGTTCACTTTCGGATTCGGCGCCCCCATGGGATACGCTGCAGCAGCCGGGACGCTCGATGGCAACGGGCTGTTGCTCTATGGCGCCGTCATTTTGTGGCAGCTCGGATTCGATACGATCTACGGCTTTCAGGATATGGACGACGATGCCCGCATCGGTGTGCGCTCCACCTCGCGCCTGATGGAGAAAAACGCGCGCTCCTTCATCGGCACCTGTTACAGCCTCATGATTCTGGCTCTGGCGCTCGTCGGTATCCACGCCCATCTGCACTGGATTTTCTGGCCGTTTCTCGCCATCGCAACGGCCATGCTGCTCCAGCAGGTCCGGGTGCTGAACCCGTATGACGCTCCGGCGTGTCTGAAGGAGTTTCGTCGTAACGTGCCCATCGGGTTCGTGCTGGCCGCAGGCTTCGTCGCGGCAAGAGTATTTGGATGATCACCACGTTGGGCGATCCTGTCGGCTTCATCCGCGACAATACACGCATTGAACAAGCGTCACTGGTTCCCGAGATTTCCCTGTATCTGGCGACGGAGATCACCCCGATCTGGCAAGCCAGCGAGACCTATCTCGAACAGATCGGCATAGAGCCGCCTTTCTGGGCTTTCGCATGGCCGGGAAGCCAGCTCATCGCCCGTTTCATCCTCGACAATCCCGAGCTTGTGCGCGGACGTCGCGTTCTGGATGTGGCCTGCGGATGTGGACTGGCGGCCATTGCGGCTGCCCTGTCCGGCGCATCGGCTGTGCAGGCCAACGATATTGATGTCATGGCGCTGGAAGCTACGGTCCTTAATGCGGGGCTGAACCACGCAACTGTCACTCCGCTTCCCGGTGATCTGATCGGAACGGTTCCGGACTGTGATCTGCTGGTCATCGGGGACGTCTGCTACAACGAAGCCATGGCTTCACGGATTATTCCGTGGCTTCTGGAGTGTTCGAAAACCTGCGAAGTCTGGCTCTGCGATCCGGGTCGGCATTATGCGCCATCAATGCCGCTTGAAGTGCTGGTCCGGCACTCCGTCTCCGTCACGCAGGAACTGGAAAGCGTGGAGCAACGCGCTACCACACTCTTCAGGCTGCGAGATATTTCCGCCCCAGACTGAGTATTGATCCCGTCAGCGCCACGGTCATGGCCGCCCCGAGGCAAATGAAGGCCGGATGGGGGAAGATCGTAAACAGTGCTGCCACGAGGAGCGCCCCCGTCGTCTGTCCTGCCAATCGTGCAACAGACAACATACCGCTTGCCCCGCCCTCCCGTCCGGGAGGGGCCGTCACCATGATGGCGCGGTTGTTGGGCGGCTGAAACAGTCCAAAGCCACATCCGGCAAAAAGCGTCCGCCAGGCGATATCCCAGTTGCCTGCATCCGTCGGCAGGAACCAGAGCAAGCAGAAACCGCTCGCCGTAATGAACAGACCGATTGACGACAAAACCGACGCCGGGAAACGGTCGGCCAGACGGCTGACTACAAAAGACATCGTCGCTACACCCACCGCCCACGGCGCGATCAGAAGACCGATCGTTCCCGCCCCGCGATGGAATGCCGTAGCCAACGTGAAAGGCATCGCCACAATGTAGAGATTGGACGCCACGAAGCCCAGAAATCCGACCAGACACGCCAACAGAAACGGCCGGCGCGCCAAGAGATCGACCGGCACGATCGGTTCAAGTCGTTCACGCTGGTAATGCAACAACATCGCCCAGCACAACACACCTGCAGCCGTGACTGCGGCGCCGGACACGAAATCGGCATGCATCAGCCCATCCAGCCCCACGCCGGTCAAGGCGAAAGACGCCACCGTCAGGAGCGAGCCGACCACGTCGGTTGGAATATCACTGCGTGGAGTCTCGGGGAGAGCTGCATGAGCCAGCGCCAGAGCAGCCAGAGCCAGTGGCAGATTGATCCAGAAAATCCAGGGCCACGTCGCAACAGACAGGATCAGAGACCCCAGAGTGGGTCCGAGCGCCACGCCGATACCGACGAACAATCCGTTCAGCGCAATCCCGCGCCCCAGTTCATTATGCGGATAGATGAAGCGAACGAGCGCAATGTTCACGCTCATGATGCACGCCCCACCCATGCCCTGCAGGGCGCGCGCCAGCGTCAATTCCAGAAGGTTTTGTGAAAGCGCGCAGGCCACGGAGGCAATCAGGAACAGGAAGATTCCGAACTGGCTCAGCCGTCCGAATCCCACGCGCGCGCCCAGAGAGGCCAGCGGCAACAGACAAGACAGATTCGCAAGCTGATAGGCATTCACGACCCAGATGGCCCGCGACGATGACGCATGCAGATCCACCGCGATCAGCGGCAGAGCCACATTGGCAATCGCATAATCCAGAACCGATAGAAGAAGCGCCAGAAGAACGGCCGACATCGCCTTGACCCGCTGCGCCCCGTAGAGCCCAGCATGGCGTTTGGAGTCGTATTCTTCGTGTTGTTGCTCGTCTTCCGTCGTGGTCGTCATGGTATCAGCGCCCCAGATCACGCAGGCGCATGCCTGCAAAAAGATTGGCCTCCAGCTTTTCGAGCGAGACACCTTTCGTTTCGGGAACGAACAATAAGGTCACAACGATGAAAAGACCATTGAAGAGGGCAAATATCAGGAACGTCACGGACGCCCCCATCATGGCCATGCCGAGCGGAAACACGTTGGAGATGGCCCAGTTGGCAACCCAATTGGTCACTGTTGAACAGCCAATCCCGAAATCGCGCCCCCGTGTTGGCTGCACTTCCGAGCACAGCGTCCAGACCAGCGGCCCTTCGCCAATGGCAAACCCGGCGACGAACAGAAGCACAAACCCGCAGAGCAGAAGCTGGGATTCAAAACTGTTCGCTCCGATGGCGAGCAGCGTTCCAACGCCTGCAAGAGAAAAGGCCGCAATCGCACAGCTCAGGATCAACAGCGGCCGCCGCCCCCAGCGATCAACACAGGCGATCGCAACACCCGTCAGCGCCCCATATTCGTGAGCCCGACGAGAGTCGTCGCCCAGATGGCCGCGTTCGTTCCGAAATGCGCGGCCTGAAACACGCGCGGCGCATAATACAGGAGCGCGTTGATGCCCGAGAGTTGCTGCATGATCTGAAGCAGCATGCCCAGAAAGACCGTGCGCCGGAAATTGGGGTTGCTTTTGAAAAGCCCGATCCCCGCGTCGCTACTTTTCTGGAGCCGCGACTGGATATCGACCAGTTCCGCTTCCGCCACTTCCTCATCGGATCGCAGGCTCTGCAAAACCCGGCGTGCGTGCTCCGTTTCCCCCCGCATCATCAGCCAGCGCGGGCTATGCGGCAGGATCAGAACAATCACAAGAAAGAAACTGGCCGGGACCGCCATGATCCCCAACATCCAGCGCCAGTGCCCTCCCGAAGCCAGCAGGCTGTCCGAGACAAATGCCAGAAAAATCCCAAGAGAGACCATGAGCTGATAAAACGAAATCATGGCTCCGCGAACGGATTCAACTGTAATTTCGGAAATATAAAGCGGGGCTGCAAATGCCGCGACACCAACCGCAAGCCCCAGAAAAATTCGGCCTACGATCATGATCGCAGCGCCCGGAGCCAGAGCGCAGAGCAGCGTACCAATCAGAAACAGAATTGCAGCGCCAAGCATCGCACCGGTGCGCCCGAACCGAACCGAAATCCGACCGGCAAACAGCGATCCAACCGCAGCCCCTGCCATCATAGAGGACACGATCCAGCCTTGCAGAACGTCGCCCGCATGAAAATCGGTTGCAATGAAAGGAAGGGCGCCCGCGACAACGCCGGTATCAAGACCGAACATCAGTCCCGCTAAAGCTGCCAGAATACCAAGGGTTGTCGCCCGTGCGGTGCTGCGGGTCTGTCCTGTCGACAGACCTTCGCTGGAAGACGCAGCAATCCCAACCATACCCTTAGTCACCCCAAACATATCCCCCCATACTGGCGAGGGAAACAGAACCGAATGTTCCGAAATCGGAAACAGACGGTCCTGTATTTAATGATCAATCAGGGGTGTAGTCTATATCGAAACCAACAGAAAATCACTTTTCTGCGTAAGGATTTTTCGTTCCGCGCAATTGTACGCGCACCGGAACGCCCGGCATGTGGAACGTTTCACGCAGGCCATTAACTAGGTAACGCTTGTAGGAATCGGGAAGCTGTTCCGCACGCGTGCCAAACAGAAGGAACGTCGGAGGACGTGCCTTCACCTGCGTCATATAACGCAGCTTGAGGCGACGACCGTCCACCAGAGGCGGCTGATGGCGCTCCAGAGCATCTTCGAACCAGCGGTTCAGTTCACCCGTCGAGATGCGCGAGTTCCAGATCTCGTAAACCTCCCGCACGGCCGGAAGAAGACGGTGCACGCCCGCTCCCGTGAGTGCAGAGAACGTCACAACCGGAATACCCCTGACCTGCGCAAGAGAAATTTCCAGACGGTCCAGAATCGCCTTTTTCGTCGCGTTCCGGTCCTCGACCGCATCCCACTTGTTCAGCGCAATGACACAGGCGCGGCCTTCGCGCTCGATCAGACGACCAATCTGGAGATCCTGCTCATGCACGCCGAGCGTCGCGTCGATCACCAGCACAACCACTTCCGCCATTTTCAGGGCTTCGATGGAGGCCGAAACGGACATCCGCTCCAGATGCTCCTCGACGCGGGCACGCTTGCGCATTCCGGCCGTATCGACGAGTCGGATCTCGCCCTGATCGTCATGAAGCGTGACTGCAATGGAATCGCGCGTCAGCCCGGCTTCAGGACCGGTAATCATCCGCTCTTCGCCAAGCAGACAATTCAGAAGCGTGGATTTTCCAGCATTGGGCCGTCCGATAATCGCCAGACGCAGCGGACCCGCCGGGCGTTCCTCTTCTTCACCCTCGGCATCAACCTTCGGCGCTTCCCGACGACGCTGTTTTTCAGCCGGAGGCAGACGCTCGGCAATCTCACCCATCAGATCGGCAATGCCTTCGCCGTGCTCTGCTGACAGTGCCAGCGGGGTGCCAAGACCAAGGGAATAGGCTTCAAGCGCCGCATTCGTCCCCGCCTGCCCTTCCGCCTTGTTGGCGATCAGCAGAACCGGGCGGTTCTGACGACGCAGCCAGCTCGCAAAATGGGCATCCGCCGGCGTAATGCCAGAGCGCGCATCAATGCAGAACAGTACCAGATCCGCCATCGCAACAGCAGATTCTGACGAAGCGCGCATGCGCCCATACAGCGTATCGGGTGCTGCTTCTTCTAGCCCGGCCGTATCGATCAGCCGCACACGGCGGCCACGCAGCAGGGCTTCGCCCTCCTTACGGTCGCGCGTAACACCCGGCATATCGGACACGATCGCCTGACGGCGGCCGACAAGCCGGTTGAACAGAGTGGATTTCCCGACATTCGGGCGCCCGGCAATAACAACAACGGGCAGGTTCTCAGAGGTCATTCGTTCAGCCATAGGCCCGCAGAACGGCATCCTGCGACAGAGCCAGCACATGACCGTCACAGACGATCGGCTGAACCTGACACGGGGCAACGGTCTTGCGGGTTAGTTCAAGTTTCCCGGTCACGGCGTTCACGACCGCCATGCCTTCTTTCGGAAAGGTGGAGAAGCAGACCAGCTTGCCATTCACCAGAAGCGGTCCCACCCAGGCAATGGCGTCTTTTTCCACATCCACACGGATAAAGCGACGGAGCTGCGTGATCCAGCGGACATGCCCGGACAGACGATCCAGACAGGCGATCTGCTGATCCGTGGACAGCACATACATCCAGTCGCCACAGATCGCCAGAGGACTCTGTCCGCTGACCTCACGTTCCCACAGGCGGCGGCCCGAACGCATATCGATTGCCACCAGCACACGGGACATGGACACAGCATAGGCCGTGCCGTCCTTGATGACCGGCGCGCCCCGGATGCATGAGAAGTCCAGCATGGCGCCCATGCCGTTCGTGCCACCCAGACTGTCGCTCCAGACCATCTCGCCAGAAGCGGCACGCAACGCGACCAGATCGCCACTGCCAAAGCCCGCGAGAATCACACCATCCACAAAGGCCGGAGCCGACTGGCCGAAAATGACCGTGTCTGCCGCCGTCGCCTGATACGCCCAGACCTGATGGCCCGTATTGGCATTCAGTGCAATCAGCCGCTCGTCAATGGTTCCGAAGACCATCAGGCCTTCCGCGATCGTGGGAGCGGAACGGCCCGGCGTTCCCGTACTCACGCGCCATTTCACCTTGCCCGTCAGCGCTTCAACTGCAAGGGCCTGCGCCACGCCATCCACAATGTAGAGGGTGTCCCCGTCAATCGCGAGGCCGCCACCAATATTGGTGGACCGGCTTGCCGAAGATGCAGGCTGGCGCGTCCAGACAAGGCGACGCCCCGGCCATGTCCAGGCTTTCACAACGCCTTGAGCGTCCGTCGTGTAGAGATGACCATTTCCAATCACCGGAGGAGACTGGATGGCGCCACGATTAGTCGGCATGATGGCGATCATGGACAGGAAACTGGATGGGTCGGTCGGCGCACCGATGGTCTGGCTCCAGGCCAGATCCGGGCCGTTCCAGGCCGCATTCACCGCGACGTGGGACGGACGACCGCCCTCCTGAAGCCATTCCCGAACCGGCTGCACCGGACCGAGATTGATCGGCGTATGATCGTCACGATCGACCGTGAGCCCTGCCCCCGTGGACAGCACATCCACACGATGCCCGGCCAGAGGTGGCTTCTTGTCGTCTTCAAACAGGCTGCATCCGCCAAGAACTGCGAGCGCACTGCCTGAGCAGGCCGTCCGAAGCAGAGCCCTGCGGTTCACGGAGAGAGAAGAGCGGGAAAGAACAGGACGGCGCATCAACCGGCGTCTCCAAATGTCTCAAGCAGGGCCTGTGCACGCGCACGCACCCCTTCGGTCGCGTTTGCACTGCTAACGATCTGGGTCAGGATACGCCGGGCTTCCTTCTGCTGGTCGGCCGTCGCACCGGATCGCAGATCCAGCGCCACAAGACCTTCCTGAGCGAGAGGCGCCCATGCTCCACCACCCTGCGCCAGAGCTTCATAGCCCGAACGGATCGCCTTCGGGTCAGTAGGAGAGGCCGTCTGGGCGTTCAAGCCCATATAGCGCGCCATATCGCGCAGAGACGGTTCGGCTGCGGAATCATCTGCAACGCTTTTCCATGATTGGAGAGCTGCAGCGTCCTGATGTGCCTGAACCTGAAGATCAGCCAGACGCAGCGCAGCATAGGAGCGCGCACCCGCAGGGCCGTGCTCCGCCAGATCCTGCAAGGTTGCGGTGGCTTTACTGATGGCCGCAGCGTCCCGCTTCGGATCAGACAGAGCAGCCATGGCCGTGAAATAGCGTGCCGATGCCGCCTTTTGTGCGACATGACGTGCGTGACTGTTCCAGCCCCATACGCCACCCCCAATGACACTAACGAGCACAACAACGCCAGCTACAGCACCAATCCGCCGTGCCATGGCCCGCAACCGCTGCGCCTGCATTTCTTCGTCAATCTGCGTGATGAAATCGTCTGCCACCTGGTCCCCTGCTGGATCGGTCTTCAAACTGTTTGCACGACCATACAGGTGCCGAACCGTCGCGGCAAACGCTTCACACACCCGAACAGATATTCACGCAGCGCGCAGTGCTGAAAAACCGGTTTTCGTCAGAAAATCCGACCGACATTCAGACTTCCTTAACGTGACCCAAAGCATCCTGACGGCCATGAAAAAACCCGTCCCGCTCTTGCTGCTTCCACTGGTGTTCTGCGTCCTTGGCGGCTGCGCGCCGGACCGTATCGCGTCCGCCATTACCGGAAAGGACTGCAACACGGCCTATCTGTATGACAACGAGAGCTTCTGTGCCCGCCCGATCGGTCCACCTCCGCCACAGCCTTACTGTACGACGAGTTTTGAAGGCACGACCTGCTGGGCGCGTCCTGACCTCATGCCCAATGTCGCCCGCCAGACCTATGAAGGCCCGACGACGCTGACACCGCTCCAGAATCAGGAACGCATGGGGCAGTAAGATTCGCAAACTGCCCCAACTGGGCTTCAGTGATGGCCGAGCTTCCGCCCGGCTGCCGCCAGATTGGCGGAAAGCGTCTGGAATGACGCGGCAATATGAGACTGAACGGCGGCACTTCCCGCATGAACATGCGCGATCCGCGCACTGGCATCCTGACTGATGGCCGTTTCTTCGCGGTTAGCCTGAGCCGCAACGCAGGCATTATAGACGCGGGCGGCCTTTTCATAGGCCGTCACACGGTCAACGCTTTCGTTATATTGCGCGACCGTCCCAGCCTTGACGGCTGGTGCCTGCGGCTCGGCACCACATTTTGGAGCCGTCCATGCTGCCTCACCCGCCTGTGCCGTTCCGGCACCAACAATTCCTGCGAAAACCAGTCCAAACAGCACCGCCTTACGGCTGGCGGCAACGCAACGTCTCATACAGCTCCCTTTCCTGATTGAAGCGTTGCGCGCCCTACGCCCAGATCAAGGCGCAAATTTGGCAGGCTGCCCCGTTGGCGCACCCGGAACCTCATTGTCCTGCATCACGACCGTTCCACGGACGATCGTTGCCATCGGCCAACCCGTGACACGCGTGCCATCGAATGGCGTCCAGCCCGCAGGCGTGACGATCCAGTCATTGGTGATTTCGCGCTCGGCTTTCATGTCCACGAGTGTGAAATCGGCGTCGAATCCAACGGCCATCCGCCCCTTGGTCTGCAACCCGTAAACCCGCGCGGGCCCAGCGGCCATCAGATCCACCAGACGCGACAGCGACAGACGACCGGCATTCACGTGATCGAGCATGACCGGCACGATCGTCTGCGTCCCTGTCAGGCCAGCCGGGCATTTCGGCCAGGGAAGCTGCTTGGCCTCAAGCGGATGCGGCGCATGATCGGACGACACCACGTCCACCCGCCCGTCCCGCACGGCTTTCCAGCTCGCTTCCCAGTGCGGCCGGTCCCGGAGCGGCGGGTTCATGACCGCCAGACCACCGAGCTTTTCGTAACATTCTGGCGCGACCTGCGTGAGATGGTTCACCAGGACCTCGACCGTGGAAATATCGCGATAATCGGCCAGATATTCCAGCTCTTCCGCCGTCGAGACGTGCAGAATGTGCGCCGGACGGTTGGTTTTGCGGGCCAGCGCCATGATGCGACGCGTGCCGAGGAACGCACATTCCACATCCCGCCACACACTGTGTGTTTCGTAAGGCTGACCCTCGTGGAACATCGGCTTGCGCGCCTGAAGGCGGTATTCGTCCTCCGAATGATAGGCCACGCGGCGATGGCCAGAGCGCATGACCGCCTCAAGACCAGCATCATCCTCGATCATGAGATTGCCGGTGGACGATCCTGCGAAAACCTTCACCGCACACACGCCCGGCTGCTGCTCCAGCAGCGCCAGATCCGGCGTGTTTTCACGCGTCGCACCGACATACATCCCGACATCCACATGGGCCGTCTTGCGGATATGAGCGCGCTTCCAGTCGATCATCGTCACGTCGGTGATGCTCGGAGACGTGTTGGGCATGTCGAAAACCGTTGCAATCCCGCCCAGCGCCGCAGCGCGCGTTCCGGTTTCCAGTGTTTCAACTTCCGGCTTGCCCGGATCACGCAGATGAACATGTGCGTCGATCAGACCGGGCAGAACATGCAGGCCACGCGCGTCAATCACCCGATCCGCCTCATCCGCACTAGCAACGGACAGCGACGCCACTTTGCCGTTGCGAACCCCGATATCTGCTTCCGCTTCGCCCCAGGGAAAAACGCAGATTCCGCCGCGGATAATCAGATCGTAATGCATATTCCGTCCTTGCAAATCAGTAAGCTATTCATAAAGCGCGCGAGAGAGTTTCGAACGTATCCCCGTCCACGGGAACACCCTCGATATGATGGCGATGCCAGAGCGCATAAAACAGTAATGTCCAGGCCTGCCGTGCGACGCCGCGCTGGCTGGCGCGGGCAAAAAGACGCTCCACATCCTGCTGGAGCATCATGGCGCGGATACAGGGCTGACGCGCGACCAGCGGCCCCAGGCGCGGCGCCTGTTTCTCGATCCATGCCCCTACAGGCACCGTAAATCCCTGCTTTGGCGCAAACGGCCGGGCCTGAGGCAGTGCGTCCTGAAGCCAGCGGCGCAGAAGCCATTTCCCGTAACCGTCACGCACTTTGAACGTCTCAGGCAAAGACCAGACCGCTTTGGCCACCACCGGGTCCAGCAGCGGAGTACGCCCTTCCAAGGAATGCGCCATCAGACAGCGATCCAGCTTGAGGAGCAGATCGTTGGGCAGCCATTCCGCGATATCCAGCGCCTGCGCGCCTTCGAGCCCGGATGTTCCGAGCGCCAGTTCCGTCATGGCGATCCCGTGCCGCCACTGCCGTCCCCGCTGCGGAAAATTTCGACCGAACGTCCCGGATCGGTACGGCGCACGACCACCTTTCCACCAGGGTTTCATGACCCGCCGATAGCGACCATAGCCCGCAAAAAGCTCGTCCCCGCCCTCACCACTCAGGATGACGGTCACGTCCTTTTTTGCTTCACGAGCCAGAAACCATGTCGGGATGATGGCATAATCTGCCGCCGGATCGTCCATACACGCCACAATGGCCGGCAGGTCACGCCAGACCATGTCTTCGGTGACGGTCAGGACATGATGCTCCGCACCGACAGACGCCGCCAGAGCGGTGGCATCGGCGGACTCATCTGCCGATCCGGCATCAAAACGCGCGGTCCATGTTTTGGGATGCGGAAGTCCCAGCCGATGAGCCGCCGCCAGAATGACCGAACTGTCGATCCCGCCCGACAGGAACAGCCCAAGCGGTACATCCGCCCGCAGATGCGCCGCCACACTGTCAAGAAGCGCCGTGTCCAGCCGGGCCAGCGCATCTGTATCCGTCAGACCGGCCGGAACCGTATCCCGTGCCTCCTGCAAAACGTGACGGCGGCGTGACTCCACGATTCGCCCGTCCACGATCCTGAGCGTCTCACCCGGCAGAAGACGCCGGATGCCTTCGAAAATGGTGTCCTGGCCTGTTGTGAACTGAAGCTGCATCAGTTCGTCACGTGCCCCTTCGCGAACGCTGCGCCTGCCAAACCCGCCCGCAAGCAGCGCCTGTGTTTCGGATGCGAAGGCGATGCCGCCTTCGTAAGCCGCAATATAGAGCGGCTTGATTCCGAATGGGTCACGCGAGAGCACCATTTCATGACGCCCATGCTCGTTCTCCACGATCGCAATGGCGTACATACCCCGCAATGCATGGGTATAGCCCGCACCGTCCTGCAACCACAGATGCAATGGCGGCTCGCAGTCGCTGTGCGTCTGAAAGCAGGTTGTGGGGAAACGTGTGCGGATGGCCGGATCATTATAGATTTCACCATTCGCGATCAGAGCTGCCGCGCCAAGTTTAAAGGGTTGCGCACCGCCTGCGATATCGACGATGGACAGTCGCCGGTGACGTAGGGCGGCCCCTGCCAGATCCAGTCGCCCCTCTCCATCCGGCCCACGATGGAAAATTGCCTGTGACATGCGCTCCAGCGCCGCGTGGTCCGGGCGATGTCCCGGCAGACAGGACAGGCCTGCAATACCACACATCAGGCCCGCACCCCGTCCAGAAACGCGGACCATCTCGTCATGACCACGTTCTGCGAAAACTCCCGCTCAAACCGCGTCCGCCCGTTCAGGGAAAGCTGCTGCGCCAGTGCGGGACTTTCCAAGACACTACCAATCTGCGCCGCAAGATCCTTCTCGTCCTCGACTGCGGCCAGAAGCCCGTCTTCCGTGCCTTCAAGAATTTCCTGCGGTCCCTGAATGCGGCTCGCCACGACCGGCACCCCGGCGGAGAGCGCTTCGATCACGACATTGCCCAGCGGTTCAATCCGGGACGGGCAGACCAGAACGTCACAGGCCCGCAGCCATGGGCCGCTTTGCCCGATCCAGCCGGGAAGATGCACGCGATCTGCAACAGCTTCCGCCTTCGCCAGCGCCTCAAGCGCGGCACGCTCCGGCCCTTCGCCCGCAATCACAAGGTGAGCGCCGGGTACATGCTTCATGCTCCGGATCAAAACATCGAAGGCCTTGTTTTCATGCAGACGGCCCAGAGCGAGCACAAACGGCACACCGGGCGGCAGAAAATCGGGACGCTGCGGAGCTACGTCTGAAAAATCCGTCGCGAAATTCGGCAGATGATGCACGCGATCGGCGGCCCAGCCCTGCGTTTTCATCCAGTCTGCCAGACCCCGTGTATTGCCGATCAGATGATCGCATCGCCGGTAGTTCGACAAGTCATAATATCCGCCCAGACGCCCAGCCATCTGCCACGGCCCTGACGGCACGAGACGCGCCGCCCGGCTCATCCACGCTACAACAACATCCGGCCGGAACGCATTCAGACTACGCCGCAGTCCAGGCCGGGTCCGCAGATCCAGCAAACCACCAAACCGGTATGTCCGGGTGTCGACTCCTGCTTCCTCAAGCCGTACGAGCCGACCAGCATCGTGTCGGATCAATGCCTGAACGGGACGGCCATCCCGCATCTGGGCCATCGTCAAGCGCTCGAAGAAAAGCTCTGCGCCCCCTCGGGGAGCCCCCGCCATCACATGGGCCACACGGCCCCGGTATTCGTTGGACGATGCAGACATCATCCTTCTTCTATCGGCCATGACCGACGGAGCATCAAGTCAGTCTGTTGCAAGGTCCGGAACAAACACGTTTTTTTCATTCAGGATTTCCGTCGCAGCTTTCAGAACCTGCGCCACATCCAATCCGGCCATAGGAGCATGACCTTCCGGCCCCGGTGCTTCCACAAAGCGCGCAAGACGACCGGCGGGCGCATATTCCGACGCTCGTGACGGCCCAAACAGACCCAGCGTCGGCGTCCCTGCAGCGGCGGCGAGATGCATCAAGCCGGAATCATTGCCCACAAACAGCGCGCAACGCTGAAGACGTGCCGCCACATCGCCCAATGTATGGTTGCCACCCAGATCCAGCGCATCGGGAAGCGCTTTCAGTACGGGTTCCGCCCGTGCACGCTCGTCCTCACCGGGTCCATAAAACACGACGGGGCGTAGATTTTCCGACCGCAACGCCTGCGCCAGCGCCACGAACCGTTCGGGAGGCCAGATTTTGCCATCCCAGTTCGCCGTTGGCCCCAGCGCCAGCCAGCGCCCTTCAGGCAATGTCGCAACCGCATTCGCCTGTTGAGCCTCGGACGTCCAGACCTTCGGCATGGGCGTACGGCGATACCCCAGCGCCTCCCCGAGTTGCTCGACCCGCCTTCCGGGCCGGCGCCCACCTCGCACAATGACCCGACGCCGCGCCCACAACGTCAGCCCGATCAGCGACCCCCGCAGATCCACGACCATGAACCATCGTGTTCGGAAACAGGCCCGCCACAAATCAATCCAGTGCCGGTCATGGCGGCGCTTTTCCATGGTAATGATGCGCTCACAGCGCGGGTCCGCTTCGAAAAGCCCCGACGCAACGGGGCCACAGACCACCGTGAACATTGCCGCCGGATAGCGCTTCTGCAGGGCATCCAGAACGCCCGTGGAAATCACCGCATCGCCCAGACGGTTGGACGTGATGAACAAAATCCGCATCATTCGCGATGCCACACCGCGTCCTTAATGGTGCTCACGAACGCCTCATGTACCTGAAGTTCTTCCGCTGTCGGCGGGGCCATTTTCCGTGGCGGACGACTGGCGAGCGCATTGATCCCGTCCGTCATGCTGCGACTGCGGGACGGACCTGCCAGACCTAAGCCACGCTGCCGCCCGCCCATCAGTTCGACATACACTTCCGCCAGAAGTTTACAGTCCAGCAGTGCGTTATGTGTGCCGCGCTGCGACAGATCGATGCCGAAACGTCGGCACAGTGCATCCAGGCTTGCCGGAAGGCCCGGATATTTCTTCCGCGCCATTTCCACAGTGTCGATGGCCCGACTGGCGTAGTCGAGCGGCTCGCGCCCACAGGCTTGCAGCTCGGCATTGACGAACTTGAAATCGAAGCGGGCATTATGCGCGATCATCGGACTGTCTGCGATGAACTCTAGAAAACCGTCCGCCACCTCGGCGAATTTCGGTTTCCCTTCCAGATCCTCAATCCGGAACCCGTGCACCTTGGTCGCCTCGGACGGAATGTCGCGTTCGGGGTGGATCAGCACATGATACGCCTCACCCGTCGGCAGGTCGTCGATCAGTTCGAGAGCCGCGATTTCGATGATGCGGTCACCCATATCCGGGTCAAATCCGGTGGTTTCCGTATCGAACAGGATGGATCGTTTCATGACGCCTCACGCAGCCGGTGCAACAGGGCATGGACCTGCCGGGCGGCGTGTCCACGGGACAGGCCGGTTCGTATCACGATGTCGGCCCGGCGTCTGCGTTCATGGTCACTCATCTGACGTTTCAGCAGCCTTTTGGCGTCCGTCATACTCATGCGCGCGCCACTGCGTCCCCGCTGTCGGATACGCGACAAACGCGTGCTCATTGGAGCTTCTGCAACTACAACCAGATCGCAGCGTCGGTCTTCGCCGATTTCCATCAACAGCGGAATATCGAGCACGCAGAACGGCTCTTTCCGGGCCCGACACTGCTTCAGAAAACGCGCCCGTTCGGCGCGCACCAACGGATGCATGATGGCTTCCAGACGTTTCAGCGCGTCAGGCTGCGTCCGTACAATCTCTCGCAACGCGCCTCGATCCAGACGTCCCTCAACCACCGTGCCCGGAAATATTTGTTCGATCAAAGGGAGTGCCTTTCCCCCTTCGCCCTGAAGCCTCCGAACACATGCATCGGCATCGAAAACCGGCACTCCGGCTCTGCGGAACAGTGTTGCAACAGTGCTTTTCCCGGCTGCCATCCCGCCCGTCAGACCAATGATCCTCACGCTCTAGCGCAGGCTCGCCGCCAGAAGGTCGAACGTCGTGTGGTCGGCCTCAGGGTCAACACCGAACCACGCCCGAAACCCGGCCCTCGCCTGATGGACGAGCATCCCCAGACCATCCACCGTCCGCAGTCCGCGCGCCTGAGCTGCCAACACCAGAGGCGTCTCGCGCGGTGTGTAGACGATATCGGTCACGCACAGCCCCGGTGCAGCCTCTCGCAACGCGGAATCCCAGTCCATGCCGGGCTTGCCCCCCATCCCCATGGAGGTGGCATTCACCAGAAGCGAACAACCCGACAGCAGGGACGGCCATTCGTACCACGCGACGGCCTCACCGCCGCCAAGGGCCCCGACCAGTCCTTCGGCTCGCTCCAGCGTCCGGTTCGTAATCACAACCTCGCAGCCCCGGTCCAGCAGCGCAGCCGCCACGGCCCGCGCTGCACCACCTGCGCCCAGAATCAGCGCGCGGCCAGCAATCGCGACATCATGCGCGCCCAGATTATCGCAAAATCCCGTTCCGTCCGTGCAGTCACCGATGATCCGTCCCGCCACGAAACAGATCGTGTTTACGGCTCCCGCCCGTTTGGCGGTCGGAGTGAGTTCGTCACAGGCGCGCATCGCGGCTTCCTTGTGCGGAATCGTGACATTCACGCCCTGAAAACCCGCTGCTGCGAGCCCGCGCAACGCCTGATCGAACCCTTCAGGCCGCGTTGGCAACGGCACATAGGCGCCATTCACCCCGTTCACCCGGCACCAATGGTTATGCATCATGGGAGAGCGCGAATGTTCAACGGGCCATCCCATGACGCCGGCGAGTTTCGTATGCCCGTCAATCATGCTGCCAGCCTTTCCCAGACTTTCAGCAACAGAAGCGCCAAACGCTCGGCCCATGCCCGCTGCCCCTCTTTTTCAAGGATCAGATCCTGCCGGATTTCGATTTCCAGATAAGGCAGGCCCGCCGCTTCCGCATGGCGCGGCACCGTGTAGTCGGACGTATCGGTCAGGACGTAAGGCTCGTTATCGCCCACGCACAGCGCACTGTCTTCGCGCAGCAGATCCAGCGCGATCGACGCCATACGGCTGTCCTGATTGTGCAAAATGCCGATCTGCCACGGGCGGTCTTTCCCGTTCATCTGCGGCGTAAAACTGTGCAGCGCAATCAGCGCCGTCGGACGCGAACCGCGCTCGGCCAGAACCTCCGCGATCGTGTCATGATACGGATGCAGGATTTCCCGCTCACGCTGCGCCCGGCAACTCTCCTGAGCCGCCTGATTAACCGGAACCGGCGTACCATCACTCACACCCGGCATGGAGGTCGGGTGGCCGGGTGCGCGGTTGCAGTCGATCACGAGCCTTGAATAGACCTGCTCGATCAGCGCCGCGCCCAGCGTTTCATGCAGCACGCGCCCGACACCGACGATGCCGATATCCCAGGCGATGTGCCGGTCCCAGTCCTCGGTCTGCACCCCCATGTCTCCCAGCGCATCCGGCACCGCCCGCCCTGCGTGATCGCTCACGAATACGAACGGAGACGGTGTCTTTTCAGGAAAAAGAAGGAAGGGTGCCGGGTCATTGGCGCCAAGAAGGGGAGCAGACATCAGGACTTTACTCTTACTATCCAGCCAGAGCCTGCACAGTATGCCTCACAGCGTCCGCAGACCAGTCCATGTTCCCGATGGATTCCGCCACGACTTCGCCTTTCGCATTCAGGATCAGCGACCGGGGCACGCCATGCAAGGACATGACATTTGGTGTCAGGCTCTTCAGATCATCCGGGCGCACCTGCTGGATCGATTGGATCAGCGCCGCCTGATCGGCCGTTTCCATCATCACTGCTGAAAGCGGATCGACCAGGATCGGCAGGGCATCAATGCCGTGGCTGTCATAAAACGCCCTGACCTTTGGAATCGTGCTGCCACGCACAGCGACGGCGACGATCTGCGGTCCCTCGGCGCCCAACGCCTTGGCCGTTGCATTCACCGAAGGAAGTTCGCGGATGCAGGGCGGGCACCATGTTGCCCAGAAATGCAGGATGAACGGTTTGCCATACCAGTGCGACAGCGGCACGTCCTGATCCTGCTCGTTCTTCACGCTCAGCGGCGGCAGAACTTTCGGCACAGCCAGTTTACCGAAAGAATTTGGTTCGAAAGCCAGCCCCTTGCCAGCTTCTTCCTTTGCCGCTGTTGCAGCAATCGCCCGTCCCGAAACCAGAAGGGCACCGGCTCCGCCTAAGAGATGACCCATGAGATGACGGCGCGTCAGGGGAAAAGTCATGTTGGAAATCCGTTCTTTCATTTCTACTTTATCGCGTCTCAGGCAGTCGTGGCGGCAAGCACCTGATGAAGCACGCCAACGGCATCGGAAGCGCCCCAGTCCAACGGACCGGCCGCCGTCGCGCGAATGCGCCCTGCATCATCAATCAGGAATGTTACAGGGATGGCAAGCGCCGCAGCCCGGTACCAGTCTTTCAGAGCCGTCCCGTCCACTGTCCATGCGGGCAAATCTGCAATGCCGTTTCGACCCAGAAACGCACGAACATCGTCGGGCGATCCACTTGAAACCGCGACCGGAACAACAGGGCAATCTGTCCCCCATGCCCGCATGAACCCCACCAAAGCAGGCAGTTCATGACGGCAGGGCGGACACCATGTCGCCCAGACATGCAGCAGGAAAGGCGCTCCCCGACGCGAGACAAGTGACGAATGCGCACCTTCAGGGCCGGACAGCGAAAGCGTAACGGATTCCGAGACGGGCCGCCCCGGCATCAGCCGCTCAATCGGCATCCCACGGCGCACAACCGTCCCGGCCAGTTTCGAAGCTCCGACCCCGACCAGAACCGCAAGACCTGCCGTTCCCAAAACAAGGCTCCGCCGACTGGCCAGCCCACCGCTCACGCGGGCTTGGACGCCTGAAGGCCCGACAGGATCTTTTCAAAAGAGGCCTGACTGTCCGGCGCGCTCCACGCCATTTCCCCTTCGACACTGGCGCGCAACCGTCCCTGCGAATCAACCACGCAGGTCATGGGAAGGCTTGGCTCGCCGGACGTGAACCATTGAGAAAACTCATGCTGGTCCAGCGTCCAGGGCGCGATATGCGGCAGATTGCCCTGCGCCAGAAAGATCATCACTTTCGGCAGCGGACTCGCCACGGCGACTGGAATGACAGGAATGCTGGCTCCGGTTTTCTCGATGAACGCATTCAGTGCAGGAAGCTCGAGCCTGCACGGCGGGCACCATGTCGCCCAAAGATGCAGAATAAAGGGCCGCCCCCTCAACGAGGAGAGTGCCAACATCGTGCCCTCCGGTCCCTTAAGCTGGAAATTCACGGGCTCCAACTTAGGCGCGCCGGGCGCGAGCGAGGGCAGCACTGGCTGTGCTCCATCCGCCGCGCGGGCGGAATTCCCCAGCCCGCAATTGCAGAGGGAGGCTGCCGCAGCTAGGCTGGCAGCTCCTCCAAGAAGGGTTCGCCGGTCGATCTGCTTCCGAATCATCTGCTTACGGTTATCATGAAAAACGCTCCTGTCGACACACAATCAGATGCCGCCACGTCCTTTGAAGGCACTGCCGCCAATCCGCAATGGGGTGGCCGCTTTGCCTCAGGCCCTGCCGCCATCATGGGTGAGATCAACGCCTCCATCGGATTTGACAAGATCCTGTGGCGACAGGACATCCGCGGCTCTCTCGCACACGCTGCCATGCTCCAGAAAGTCGGCCTGCTGACCGAGACGGAACTTGCCGAAATCCGTCAGGGCCTTGGTGATATCGCGCAGGAAATCGGCGAAGGGCGCTTCGAGTTCTCCCCGGCCCTCGAAGACATCCACATGAACATCGAGGCACGTCTGTCCGAGCGGATTGGCGAGGCCGGCAAACGCCTGCACACGGCCCGCTCGCGCAACGATCAGGTCGCCACCGATTTTCGCCTCTGGGTCCGCGATGCCATCGACGGCCTTCAGGACCAGACCGCCGCCCTGATGCGTTCCCTCGCCACCCGCGCGCTGGAACACGCCGCAACGCCGATGCCCGGCTTCACCCATCTTCAGGTTGCCCAGCCGGTCACGTTCGGACATCATCTTCTGGCTTATGTCGAGATGCTGTCGCGCGATCGGGGCCGCCTGCGTGACGCTCGTGCGCGGCTGAACGAATGCCCACTCGGCTCGGCAGCCCTCGCCGGAACGTCCTTCCCGATCGACCGTCGCATGACGGCTGCAGCGCTGGATTTCGACCGCCCGACCGCCAATTCGCTCGATGCGGTTTCGGATCGCGATTTCGCGCTCGAATTTCTCTCCGCCCTGTCGCTTCAGGCCATGCATCTGTCGCGGCTGGCGGAAGAAATCGTGATGTGGGCCTCTGCGCCCTTCGGTTTCGTCACGCTGTCCGATGCCTTCACAACCGGCTCGTCCATCATGCCGCAAAAGCGCAACCCGGACGCCGCCGAACTGGTTCGCGCCAAGATCGGCCGGATCATGGGCGATTTCGTGGGTCTGCTGACGGTCATGAAGGGTCTGCCGCTCGCCTATGCCAAGGACACGCAGGAAGACAAGGAACCCGTCTTCGACGCCACCGAGGCCATGACGCTTTCCCTCGCCGCCATGGACGGCATGATCCGGGACCTCAAGGCCAACGCTTCCCGGATGCGCGAAGTCGCGGGCATGGGCTTCTCCACGGCCACGGACCTTGCCGACTGGCTGGTCCGCGAACTCCGCGTCCCCTTCCGCACCGCCCATCACGTCACTGGTCGGCTCGTCGGCATGGCGGAACAGAAAGGCTGCGATCTGGCGGATCTGTCGCTTGGCGAAATGCAGTCCGTCGAACCGCAGATCAACGCGGGCGTTTTCGATGTTCTGACCGTTGAGGCCTCTCTTGCGTCCCGCACCAGCGAAGGCGGCACCGCACCGGCCAATGTGACGCATCAGGCCAAAGCGTGGCTCGCAAAACTCGGAGAATCCGCATGAAAACCCTGCTGCTCGTCAGCATGGCGGTTATGGCTCTCAGCCTGACCGCCTGCGGCAAGAAAGGCGCGCCACACGCCCCCGGCCCCGCGCAGGACATCACCTATCCGGGGACCTACCCGCCGGAATAAAGCTCTCTTTCAAAGCCTGCCGCACCAGTGGATGGTCCAGAACCTGTCGGGCCGTCCACCCTTTCTGCCGCAGAACCCGCACGCCTTCAGCCCCATCCCGTTTGGACAGCTTCTGCCCATCCGCGCCCATGATAAGTGCATGATGGGCATAGACTGGTTCCGGCCAGCCCATCAGGTCCTGCAACACCCGCTGCACTGACGTAGCCTCGTACAAATCCCGCCCGCGCGTTACGGTCGTCACGCCTTGCAGCGCATCATCACGAGTGACGCACAGATGATACGACACACCCGTATCCCGCCTCGCCAGAACAATATCACCGAACGCCCCGGCCTGCCCTGCAATCTGCCCATGCCCCAGTTCGTGCCAGCCAGGCACTTCCTGCAACACATCAAGCGCCCGCCCCATATCGAGCCGCCAGACCGGCTCCCGACCTGCATGCAGCGCGCCATGCCGACAGGTTCCCGGATACACGACGCTCCCGTCCGGCGCGGTCTGCGTCGCGGCGTCGGCAATCTCCCGCCGCGTGCAGAAACACGGATAGAGCAGCCTCCGCTCCCGCAGAGTTTCCAGTACGGAATGATATTCAGACAAATGTCTGGACTGCCGCCGAACCGGCGCGTCTGACGACAATCCAAGCCAGTCCAGATCCTCCCGCAGCGCTGTTGTTAGCTCCGGCGTACAGCGCGTCGTATCAATATCCTCGATACGGATCAGGAACCTTCCGCCCTCACTCGCCATGATCCGCGAATAGAGCCCTGACACCACATGTCCCAGATGCAGAAAGCCCGTAGGACTCGGCGCAAATCGTGTTGTGGCGGGAAGCGTCATGAATGTGTCACCAGCGTTTGCTTGCGGTCCGCGCAGTTTACTGGAATAGTTTCTTCAAAGAAGCCGACGACACGTGTTTTCCCGCTGTTTGTCCCGTTTTCATTCGGCGCCTAACCCCGCATGTGTCGTCCTTGCAGAAAGGATGCGTGTGGTGTCCGTCAGCGGTCAGCATTTTCCGGCTCTTGTCCTGAACGCGGATTTCCGTCCGCTGTCCTATTTCCCGCTCTCGCTCTGGTCATGGCAGGAAGCCGTCAAGGCCGTCTTTCTCGATCGCGTCTCGGTCCTTTCGGAATATGAAGACGCCGTCGTCCACTCCCCGAGCCAGAGCATGCGCCTTCCCAGCGTGATCGCCCTGAAAGACTATATTCCCAGCGCGCGCAAACCGGCTTTTACGCGCTTCAACGTCTTCCTACGGGACAATTTCTCGTGTCAGTACTGCCACGACCGATTGCCCACGCACGAACTGACCTTCGATCATGTCATCCCGCGCGCGCGCGGTGGCCGCACCACATGGGAAAATGTCGTCACCGCCTGTAGCCCCTGCAACCTGCTCAAAGGCTCAAAACTGCCAAGCGAACTCGGCATGCACCCGCATCGCAAGCCGGTCCAGCCCAGCAGCCGCCTTCTTCAGGAAAATGGCCGGACCTTCCCGCCCCATTACCTTCACGAAAGCTGGCGCGATTATCTGTACTGGAATACCGAACTCGAAACCTGAGCAGACGTTCTGTTGATCCCCATTCTGCCCAACTTCTGTAAGGATGATTTTCCATGCGTACAGGACTTATGCTCACAGCACTCGCCCTCGGTCTTTCCGTCACAGCCCTCCCGGCTTCCGCCGAGACCCTGCATCTTTTTGGCCCCTTCAAGGGCGAACATGGTGCCACAACGCCGATCAAGGGTTCGGCGTCCGCCATGCTGGACACCACGAAAAACACCCTGACCTACCGCTTCGAAGATAATGGCCTGTCTGGTCCCGTTACGGCGATCCATCTTCATGGCCCCGCAGATGCAGGTGAAGACGCAGGCGTTCTGGCCCCGATCAACGGTCCTTACACCACCCGCATGACCGGCACACTCCAGCTCACGCCTGATCAGGTGAAGGACGTTCAGGCCGGACGGAGCTATATCAATCTTCACACGGAAAAATTCCCGGACGGGGAAGCCCGCGCCCAACTCACCACGGAACTGACCGGCCACCGCCACCACGCGGAATAAGACTGTCATCACGGCAATTTAAAAAAGGCCTGCCCCTCACAGGGCAGGCCTTTTTCATGAGACTGGCAACAGATCCAGTCTGGCGGGCGGTTTTATTCGCCTGTCGTGGAATTTTTCGTGGCGGGAGCCTTGGCGGGCTGTCCCGGATCAAGATCATGCACGGCTTTTTTCGTCCAGACGCTGGTGTCATGTACCGCATCCTTTGTGCCGTTCTTGGTGGCCTTCCACCCCTTCTCGCCTTCCTTGCCAGTCCAGTGAGCCGCATCGGAGACGCCATTTTTCGTAGCGTCCCAGCCTTTGACGCTCTCTTTCTTCGTCCATTGCGCCGCATCGGACGTGTCATGACGAACCGCAGCCCAGGACTGACGCACACTCCGGCACAGATCGGTTTCACAGGGCTTCTCAGCGGAGTCAGCCGCCATAGCCTGCGAAGCCATTCCCAGCGGCAGCGCGGCCAGAGCAGCAAGAAGCAGAGGGGCGGAAGAGGAAATGAACCGGATCGACATCGTAAGTCTCCTGTTTTCAGAGACATACACCCTGTCATCCTCCACAAGGTCGGACAAGCCCAACACAGCTTTCCCGTCGCAACACACAGCAGTTACAATAAAAAACCCCGCATCACTGCGGGGTTTTCAGCACGTCAAACCTGAACAGCTTCAAGCACTAACGAAGCAAAATCATTCCCACTCGATCGTACCGGGCGGCTTGGACGTGATGTCGTAGGTCACGCGATTGATGCCGCGCACTTCGTTAACGATACGGCCCGCAACGCGGTTCAGGAACTCGAAGTCGAACGGATAGACTTCCGCCGTCATGCCATCCGTGCTGGTCACGGCACGCAGGGCGCAGGCCTGATCGTAGGTGCGGCCATCGCCCATGACACCCACGGTCCGAACCGGCAGCAGAACTGCGAAGGCCTGCCAGATCGCATCGTAAAGTCCGGCGCGGCGGATTTCCTCAAGATAAATCACATCCACCTTGCGCAGCAGATCGAGCTTTTCCTTCGTGACATCACCCGGAATACGGATCGCCAGTCCCGGTCCCGGGAAGGGATGCCGCCCCACGATGCTTTCGGGAATACCCAGCTCGCGGCCCAGCATGCGGACCTCGTCCTTGAACAGCTCACGGAGCGGCTCAACCAGTTCCATGTTCATGCGGTCCGGCAGGCCGCCAACATTGTGATGGGACTTGATGGTCACGGACGGACCGCCCGAGAAGCTCACGCTTTCGATCACATCCGGATACAGCGTGCCCTGTGCGAGGAACTGCGCACCACCCAGCTTCGCGGCTTCTTCCTCGAAAACCTCGATAAACAGACGGCCAATCGTCTTGCGCTTGGTTTCCGGGTCCGTCACGCCAGCCAGTTCTTTGAGGAACAGCTCGGACGCATCACGATGCACAAGGCGAATGTTGAAACGGCCACGGAACGTCTTGACGACCTCATCCGCTTCGCCCGTGCGCATGATGCCCGGATCCACGAAAATGCAGGTGAGCTGATCGCCGATCGCATCATGGATCAGTTTTGCAGCCACCGAGCTGTCCACACCACCCGACAAACCACAGATCACCCGGCCCGAGCCGACCTGCTTGCGGATACGTGCAATTTCCAGATCGCGGAAACCCGCCATCGTCCAGCTTCCACTGCAACCCGCGACATTATGCGTGAAGTTGCGGATCAGCGCAGCACCATGCGGCGTATGCACGACTTCAGGGTGGAACTGCACGCCGTACAGACGACGCCCCTCATCCGCGATGATCGCGAACGGCGCACCTTCTGAATGGGCAACAGCACGGAAGCCCGGCGGAAGCTGTGTCACACGGTCGCCGTGGCTCATCCAGACCTGCTCACGCTTGCCGCGCGCCCAGACGCCACGGAACAGCGAGCAATCCTCGGCAATATCGATATATGCCCGACCGAATTCGCGATGATCGTGGTTTTCGACCTTACCACCCAGCTGCTGGCACATGGCCTGCTGGCCGTAGCAGATCCCCAGCACGGGGCGGTTCAGCGCAAAAACCACGTCCGGAACCGGCGGTGCATTCTCATCATGGACGCTGGCCGGGCTGCCGGACAGAATAATGCCGCGCGGATTGAAAGCGCGGATTTTTTCCTCGGTCGCCGTGTACGGCCAGATCTCGCAATACACACCGCTCTCGCGGACGCGACGCGCAATGAGCTGCGTCACCTGGCTGCCGAAATCCAGAATGAGGATACGGTCTTCGTGAAGAGTTTCGTCGAGCTTTTCGACGGTGCTGGCGTCCTGCTGGGTCAATGTCGTGGCCTCGCGTTCCGGTTTCATGGTGCCTTTTGAGGCTCTCCTATAAGGTGTTGTGTCGTCTGCGTCATCCATTCTGCAACATCGAACAGGAACAACATGCGCCTGCTAGCATTTTTCGCCATTTCCGCCACGGCCCTGCTTGCCGCATGTGCGGGTACGCCCGATCCCGGCCACGATCCGAACGGAACCTGGACCGGCGCCCTTGTTACGGATCAGGGCACGTGCCCGACAGAACGCTCTTCGACACTGCGGATACGAGGCCGGGAAATCCTGTTCACACCGGCAGACGGCTCGCAGGTCCTCCATGGCACTTACACGCCCGGCAACCAGCATTATCATGCAGAACTCGCCATGACGGATCTGAATCACCACCCCACAGCCGCCGTCTTCAACGGCTACCCCGTCGGACAGGCGATTGGCGGTATTTTCGGCTCGCCGTCATGCCGCGCTCATATCACCATGACGCGAAACTGAAATTTTTTCGAAAGCGGGGTTGTCAGGTCAGTTAAGCCTCTGTAAAACCCCGCCTCACAGCGCACCCGTAGCTCAACTGGATAGAGCACCAGACTACGAATCTGGGGGTTAGAGGTTCAAGTCCTTTCGGGTGCACCAGTCTTCTCCTGATGAAGACTTATACAATGTGTCCGCACCCGTAGCTCAACTGGATAGAGCACCAGACTACGAATCTGGGGGTTAGAGGTTCAAGTCCTTTCGGGTGCACCACATTGCCTTCCCCCCTACGATATTTTACCTGCTATCTAGTGGCGCACGCGCTCAAGGCAGCGATAGACCTCGTCCCATTCATAGGGCTTGGCCAGAAACATCGTTCCGCCCGGCAATTCCCCCAGTTCCTGAATCCGTGTTCCTGATGTCAGGACCAGTCCGATTTCAGGATGCTGTTCACGAATCCTGTGAGCAAGGTCCACACCATCCATTTCACCCGGCATGTTGACATCAGAAAAAATGGTGCAGATATCCGGCTGTCGAGCGAGGACAGCCAGCGCTTCATCTGCATCAGCCGCAAGCGACGTCTCGTAACCAGCCTCTTCCAGCATGTCCGCAGCGAGGAATCGCAGAAGCGCCTGATCTTCAACGACCAGAACATGCTTTCTGTCGATTTTTTTACTCTCCCCCTGCGTGTTTCCCTGCGGAACGACGCTGGATGATGCTCCCTTCATGGACATGGCATACATGGCAATCACTTTCCGGGATTAAAAAACCTTTAACACCCATAATGGTGTCGTCTTTCCAACAACGCGGCAACACGGCTCATGTTTGCATGAGTGAATTTTTTCTGACGTGCCCCGTGTCATGCAACCCGTAAAACCATCCCGGACCTCAGTGAGGTAATGGCGCGGCAAACCCGCCCCGCCCGAACGTCGCCAGAACATCAATACCAACAATCCCCCACTGCCCGTCGGGCTGACGCGCCAGAAGGGGGCCGCCACTGTCTCCACGTGTTGCGGAACAGTCATGATGGATCAGCCCATTCGCTGCCAACCCATTGATCTGACAGTCAATATCTCCATAGGGCACTTCCTGCCGATCTTGCGGATATCCGACCAACATCGCAGCCGCGCCTGTACGTGCAACGCCGTAAGGCACAAGATCTCCAGCCCCGATCACCTTGCGGTCCAGCACCAGTGTTGCACGGTCCTCAGATGCCGTTCCGCCCTCATTTTTAGGGTCGTAACCGGGCGCAATAACAAACTGTGTCACCTGCGCATGAAGCCGATAATGTCCGAGCATATACCCCATCAGGACATGAACATCCTCAGGCTGGATATAGTGCCGCGTCGCAGGCAGCCACAGACAGTGCGCCGCCGTCACCATGACGGTCGGTGCCACGGCGAATCCCGTGCAACGACTACCGAGGGAGGTCTGGACGCGCCCCAGAATCTTCCAGGGCGCCTTATTCACATCCACCACGCTGCGATGGCTGTTAGGTCCGAGTCCCGGCAGCGCGACGCCTGGAGCGGCGAACGCTGCTGCGCCGCAGATCCAGAACATCAGCAGCGCAGCGGCGCCTTTCATCCCAGATGATCCGGGCCGAACGCATCAGGCAACAGTTCGGCCAGAGTCCGGGTCAGAAGAATGTCTCCTTCAGGTGAGATCATATGCACTCGCAGGTCCGGCAGACCGAACTCCCGCAGTTTCTGCCGACACCCGCCACAGGGCGTACACGGCGCATCGCCGCCCACGACCACGATTTCCTCAATCCGCCGTCCCCCAGCACGAATCATGGAGGCAATCGCACCGGCCTCAGCACATGTTCCCAGCGGATAGGCGGCGTTCTCGACATTGCAGCCTGAATGAACAACACCCTCACACCGCAAGGCCGCGCCCACCTGAAAGCGCGAATAGGGTGCATAAGCACGCGAACGGGCCTCAAGGGCCTCCCGGATCAGTTCCTGTATCATGTGGATGATATTATCCCCTGCGGGTTCAGCTTGGAACATGCTTCCAAGAGCGATACGGTATCACCATCATGAGTGCACCGCTTCCCTCCGATCCCGCTACCGACCCGTCCTTCCACGACATGCTGGACACCCGCCCGTCCCTGACGATGGATGCACGGGACGGCCTCCTGTTCGAAGGCGTGCCCCTGCACGTCATCGCGGCCGCTGTCGGCACGCCTTGCTGGATCACGGGAGCAGAAACGCTGCGACGGCGGGCAAAAGCCCTGCGCGCGGCGTTCGAGGCCCGGAACCTGCCGATCAGCATGCATTTCGCCATGAAATCGCAGGACCATCAGGCCACACTGACCATCCTGCGACAGTGCGGTTATGGCGTAGATATCGTCAGCGGCGGCGAAATGCAGCGTGCGCTCCATGCCGGGATCAAGCCCTCGAAGATCGTCTTCTCCGGCGTTGGAAAATCCGATGCGGAGCTGCGGGCAGCCGTTGAACACGATATCGCGCAGGTCAATGTCGAAAGCGTCGAAGAACTATACCGCCTCGACGACATTGCCCGGGCCTGCGGTCGCGTCGCGCGTGCTGCCCTGCGTGTTAATCCGGACGTGGACGCTGACACCCATGACAAGATTTCCACGGGGCGCGCCGGAGACAAATTCGGTATCGAACACCGCCGCGCCGTGGCCCTGTATGGTGAAGCGGCCAGCCTGAAGAACGTCCGCCTCGTCGGCCTTGCCGTTCATCTGGGCAGCCAGATGCTGACCGCAGGCCCTTTCCGCGAAGGCTATACCCGACTGGCCGACATGGTCCGCGAAATCCGCGCCGCCGGTCACACCGTCGAAGCCGTGGACTGCGGCGGCGGCCTCGGTATCCGCTATCGTGACGAAATCGCCCCCTCGCCCGATATGCTCGCGGGCGTTATTGCCGAAACGCTGGGGGATCTTGGTGTCCGCCTCAGCATCGAACCCGGCCGCTGGCTTTCCGCACCAACCGGCATTCTCCTAAGCCGCGTGATCGAAACGAAAGCTGGCAATCCAGATTTTGTCGTGCTCGACGCCGCTATGAACGATCTCGCCCGCCCGTCTCTGTACGAATCCTGGCACGGCATCATACCCGTTGCTCCGAATGGCCTGACCAGCCCGACAAAACTCTGGGATATCGTCGGTCCGGTCTGCGAAAGCAGCGATATCTTCGCCCGAGATCGCGCGCTCCCTGCGGATACGAAACGTGGTGACCTGATCACCCTGCTCGACACCGGCGCTTATGGATCTGTCATGAGTTCCACCTATAATTCCCGTCCGCTCGCCGCGCAGGTTCTGATCGACAACGGGAAATGGGACATCATCCGCCAGCCCCAGAGCGTTGCGGAACTGATTGCCGCTGAAAGCATCCCCGAATGGCTGACGGCACCCGGGAATGACCATGGCTGAGCCAAACCCGGCCTTCCATCTCAAAACCCTGCGGCGCAAGGCCCAGCGCGTCCTGTGGTGGGAACGTGCGTGGGAACCCCTGCGCTGGCCACTGCTTCTGGTGGCGTTCTACGGCTTGGCCAGCCTGGCGCGCATTCCACAGTCCCTGCCCGACTGGTTGCACGCGTTGCTAGAAATCGGTGTGCTCGGCGCGGCTCTCTGGCTGACCGTTACCGGTTTGCGTCGCGTTGCCCCCGTCAGCATTCCTGCGGCTGATCGCAGAATCGAGCACGATTCCTGCCTCGCCCGCCAACCACTTCTCAGCCTAACGGACCGCCCGGCCCTTGCCGGAAACGGCGAACAGTCCGCCATCTGGGCGCGCCATGTCGAACGCGTCACCGCCTCTCTCGGAACACTCCGCGTCGGTCTTCCGCATCCCGAAACCAGCCTGCAAGACCGCATCGGTCTTATCGCCGTCCCTCTGGCCTTGATCAGCGCCGCGCTGCTGGCGAGCACACACACACCGTCGCGTCTATACGCCGGATTGCTCCCCGGCGTGGACGATGACAGCGTTCCGCTTCCGACCCTTCAGGCCTGGATCGACCGACCGCCTTACGCTCCCGGTGCGCCCATTTTCCTGTCCTCAACGGGCCGCACCTCGCTTGATGTGCCGCAGGGTTCGATCCTGAACGCCACCATCACCGGCGCTCACGGAAAACCCACTTTGTCCGGCATCGCCTCTCCTGAGCAGAGCCGTCTGGATGCCGGAAGCTGGAACAGCCACGGCACGCTCCAGCAATCCGGAACCATCCGCATCGTCGTTCGTGGCCGCACTCTCGGCGCATGGCATGTGACCGTCGAGCCCGACTTACCCCCGACCGTCACATGGGACGGCAAACCCGGCCCGCAGAAAGACGACTGGCGTACCGGTCTGCCCTGGCATATCCATCAGACCTATGGCGTAGAGTCGCTGGAGGCCGAAATCCACCTGCCCGGCCTCTCCCGCGGTCGCGTGCTGCGCGTTCCAATCCCTCTCGACGGTCATCCGAAAGATGCGAAAGGGGTCGCCACACCTGACCTCTCCTCCGATCCTTTTGCGGGAATGGACGTCGAAGGCCGTTTGCACGCCAAAAGCGTCTCGGGGCGCGAAAGCCGCAGCGATATCGTCAAATTCCAGATCGGCGCCCGCAAATTCACCGATCCGCTGGCCCGCGCCCTCGTGGCTTTGCGCCGCCGCCTCATGCTCGGGCAGGAACGCGCTTCAAAAGCCTCGGACGAACTCGCGCTCCTGACGCAGACAACTGACGAACGCGCGATTCTTGCGGCTCTGGGGTTGGAAATCGCATCCCTTCGCAAAGATGCCCCTGAAGGCTCGGCGGATCGCGTTCCCGGTGACCTCTGGGCGCTCGCACTTTATCTGGACGATCTACACCGTGACGGCCCCGAAATCGCCGATGCCGCAGCTGAAGTCCGCGCAGCCCAACAGGGCGTGCAGCAGCAACTCGATCATATGCGCGAGCTTGGGGAAAAGGGTCATACCCTCCCCGAGCAGGAAGAACTCCAGCGCCGCACACAGACCCTCAAGGATGCCCTGAACCGCCGGATGCAGCTCCTGTTCGAACGCGCTGCCCAGAGCGGGATCATGATGCCGCAATCCGGCACCAGTTCGGCCGATCCGTTCTCAGACGAAATGCGCCGCCTCCAGTCCGAAGCCAATCAGGGGCATGGCGACGAAGCCCTGCGGCGTCTCCAGCAGATGGAAGACATGGCCGAACGCATGCGTCAGGCGCGCCCTGAAGACCTCAAGGCGCTTGCCGCCCAGATGAAAGCACAGGCCGAAGCACAGGCGCAGCGTGCGGCCCTGCATGATCTCGTCCACCGCGAGACCACGCTGCTCGACCACACGCAGTCCCGCCTTTCCGCCGCCCGCAAGGCCGCAGCACCGCCCGATGACGGCAATCCGCCCGATGTCAGTCAGATGTCCACGGCAGACCTGCTCCGCCAGCTTGGGATGCAGCCACCTGCCGGAATGGATCAGCCTGCCGACAAGCCGCCCGCCCCGGTCGATCCGGCGACGGTCGCCGCCCAGTCTGACGGACGTCGTGCGGATCATGCCCTGCAACGCGCCCTTCAGCGCGTGAACGATATCCTGAGTCATCGCGTTAAAGATCTGACCGGCAAGCCCGCCACAGCTTTCGACAAGGCCAAAACGGACATGCAGAGCGCCCGCGAAGCCCTCGCGGACCGCAAGGACGCCGACGCGCAGACAGCCGAACAGAAAGTTCTGGCCGACCTGTCTGAAGCCGGAAAACAGATGCGCCAGAACCAGAAATCCGGCGGTTCCGGCAAAGGTGGACAGGGCGGAGGCAGCCTGAGCTTTATTCCCTCCGGTGGTGCAGGCGGTTCCGGTAAACCCCAGCACGGCGCAAAGGGCCAGCAGGGCGATGACGGTGACCAGCCGCAGGCTGGCGACGAAGATGGCGACGATGAGGATCAGAAGGATCAGGATCCGCTGGGTCGCAAACTCGGCGAAGGTGACAAAGGCAAGGATTCGGACGCCCATATCCCGGACAAAAGCGCCCGGGACCGCGCCCGCGACATCGAACGCGAACTCCGCCGCCGCGCCTCGGACCGTACGCGCCCGCAGAGCGAACTGGACTATCTGGAACGGCTTCTCAAATCGTTCTGAGACAAAAAAAGCCCGGTACCGTTATGGCACCGGGCTTTTTCAGAGGTGGCAAAGACGACCTCACCCCCTGAATTACATAATGTTACGGAATACGATAGAACGGATTCGGCAGCAGGAAAGTCTTTTCTGCAAAACCACCGCTCAGGTCGGACGGCTGATCCCCAAGACTTGCAATAATTGTATAGCCTTTACGCTCGATCCGCTCGCGGGTCGGCGCCTTGTACAAGGCAGCATATCCATGAGAGGTCATCGGTCGTAGATACAGCCCGTCCCAGTGCTGAATTCCCGCCAGATGCAGGTTCCGCTCGGTCGCGTCCCGCTCGTCCTCATGACGCCCTGTCACGAAAAACACCGCGACATGATTCGCCTGAGCCTCTTCGATCAGCGCCCGCATGGACGCAAAAGCCGGGGCGCGGCCACTCTTTTCCCAGGCAATCGCTCCACACGGCCCTTTAGGCAGGGCGTCGCACGGACCCGCCGGAATATAGCCGAAATCATCGGCGCGGATCTCGTCCCAATTGGACAAGGTCGTCTCGTCGATATCCAGAACGATTGCGGGATGGCGCGTTTTTGGCGCCGTTTGTTTGATCCACTGGCGTGCCTGAGCGACCACGGCGTCGAAATCACGCTGGTAATCGCCGCTGTCGTGATAGGCGCTGGCGGCCATAATGGCATCGCCAACATTCGCAGGCGGCGCGGCCAGCGCCGCGAGGGGCGCAACAAACAGGCTGGTGGCGAGCAGGAGGGAACGGATCATGGAGGAGCCACCTTTCGTGACAGAAGAACAAGCCCGACCCCGACCAGCGCCAGAGCCGTACCAATGACGGACACACCGCCATAGCCCAACCCCATGGACAGTGCGATCCCTCCCAGAGCCGCACCGATCGCATTGCCGAGGTTGAACGCCCCGATATTCATGGACGACGCCAGCGCAGGCGCATCATGCGCGGCCTGCATCACCCGCATCTGAAGCGCAGGCATGAGCGCAAAGGTCGCCGCACCCCACAGCAGCGCCGCAAACAGTGCGCCCGGTACGCTCTGCGCCATCCACGGGAAGATCAACATGATCACGCCAAGGACGGGGAAAAAGACCAGCAGGCTCCCATCCAGAGAGCGATCCGCGCTCCGGCCGCCTATAGCGTTGCCGATCGAGAACCCTACCCCGGTCAGCATCAGCGCCAGAGTGATGATGGTCGGGCTGGCATGGGTGATGTGTTCGAGGATTGGCGCGATATAGGTGTAGAGCACGAACATCGCCCCCGCGCCGATCGCGGTCGTCAGCAACGCCAGAAGCACATTCCCCTTCACGAGAACCCGCAATTCGCGCCCAACTTCCGGGGCCGGGCCAATCTCGCGGGCCGGCAGGGCAAACTGCACGGCCAGCATGGTTACGAGCCCCAATATGGCCGTCACGCCGAACGCGCTGTGCCAGCCGAAAGTTATTCCCAGCCACGTCATCGCTGGAACACCAATGATATTGGCGATCGTCAGCCCCATGAACATGGACGCCACCGCACTCGCCCGGCGCGCTGGTGCGACAGACAGCGAGGCCTCCACAGCTCCCAGCCCGAAGAACGCCCCATGAGCCAGACTGGTCAGGACGCGTGAGGCAAACAACAGGTCATAGCTGGCGGAAACGGCAGAGAGCAGATTGCCTGCTACATAAAGCCCCATAAGCAGGATCAAGGCCAGTTTTCGGCGAAAACTGGCCATCAGCAGCGTAATGACGGGCGCGCCCAGCATCACACCAACTGCATAAGCCGTCACCAGCCCACCCGCCTTGGGCACACTGACCTGAAGACCATGCGCGATGACGGGCAGCAGGCCCATCGGTGTAAATTCTGTGGTGCCGATGGCAAAGGCGCCAACGGCGAGCGAAAGCAGTGGCCAGTTTGGGGACGATTTCGCTGCCAGTTTCAAGACCGGTCTCCGGGAGAACAGATTGTTCGAGATTTATCGAACCTTGCCACACCCGGAATCCCCGGACAACCCAAAGCTGTCTTACATCATGCCGTTGGGGTGCTGCCCCATATCCATGCCATCCATGATCATGGCCTTGTGGTGCGGATCATCGAGATGACATTCATGGTCCTGAAGCTCTTCGCCCGATCCATGATCAAGCACATGCGCCATGTCATCGAGCAGGATGAACCCGCCATGCTTTGCCGGCGTGATGACGAGCGTGTGGATGGACATGTCATCAGCGGCAATTACCCGGAACGGCGACGGCTCCAGAGACGTCACGATCCGCGCCCGGTAGGGATGACCGTACAGCGAGACCAGAGACCAGTCCTCGGTGATCATGTTCTTGTCGAGCTCGGCACGGGCATAGGACGTCAGGCAATCCAGATGGATGTGCAACTGGTCCTGCGTGCGCCCCGGACGCGAATTGATCGCCATCGACAGATGCGAATCAGGAATTTCAAACCCGTAGGACTGCGCCACATGGGCACGCTGTCCCCAGGCTTCCGCAAAATAATTCGGCGTCTCAGGCTTCAGCAGACTTGGATCTTCAACGCCTGGGACCTTCTGCGTCGGGATCACCAGATACTGGCCGCGTCCGGTCTGATCTTTGAGGAGAGCATAGCCATCCTTCTCGTCATAAACCGTGCAGGGCTTGTGATCCGCATCCACAGCACAACGCCCGTGAACGACCTTCCACAACGCACCTCGATCATGGGACTTTCCGCAACCGGACAACCCGAAAACCACTGCCGCCGCTACAAAACCAAATCTGGCCGCCGTCCCGTAATCCCGCAAAGTCATTCTTCCCTAACCTGACATTCAAGCTGCATCGCAGCCGCCAGCCTCTCGAAGCGACGTCGGACCGCACTGCCCGCCGCCCGCACACTGCGCGCGCCCAGAACCAGCACGAGCGTTCCGTCTTCCACGAGAAGCCTGCACTCATCGAGCAGGACTTTTGTTCCCGCGCAGAGTGTATAGGCCAGCCTGAGCGCAAGGCCCAGACGCACCGCCCGGTCAATCTCTGAACGCGACAGAAGCTGCCGGGAAGGTTCAATCAGGGGAGAGTCCATCGAGACTTCATACCGCACGGCGAGCGTCAGGCCGATAAAAGCCCGAGCCGTATGATCGAAGCCCACACCATGCCCATACATCACCCGTCGGTAGGTCTGCTCGACCCGATATTCCGGATGATCGTAAGAGCCGATATCGGAGAGCATACACGCCAGTTGGCGCAAGCGCTTCTGGGTGCGCGTCTCGTCGCGGAACAGCGGTGCCGTCCAGCTCACCAGCGCTTCAGCCAGCGAGGCGCTGCGGGCCAGACGATTGGCCATCTCCGTTGCCAGATCCGTCATCGGATCAAGATCCGCGACCGAAGACGCCACGTGGCGCATATACCAGCCTTCGCGCAGGCCATCGACACTGAACACGACCTTGGACGGACGGACCCGCTCCATCAGACAACGCAGCACGACCGCCGCAAACGGCGCATCCGCCAGACGCTTGCGCGGGGCACCCGGCATTTTCTCAAGGGTCCGGCGCGGGGAACTGATGACCCAGTCCGCCATTTCCCGCGCTTCCCCCTCGGAAAGGGTAAACAGATGCACGAGGTTTAATGGATACTGCGTCCGCGCGATCTGAAGCCGCGCCAGCGCACGAAACGCCCCGCCCACGAGATAAAGCGGCCGCCCGGTCATGCCCGGCAGCCAGTTAACCTCCGCGAGAAGCTCGTTCGCAATTTCCGCTGCCCGCTCAATGCTGCCCTTGGCACGATCATGCAGCCGGATCACGCCCAGCTTCGTCGTCACGGCTTCAAAATACTGGCTGTCCGCAACATGGATCAGTTCCAGAGAACCGCCACCAATATCCGCAACCAGTCCATTCGCTTCCGGCAGCCCACACAGAACGCCACGGGCCGCGTAGTCGGCTTCTTCGGTCCCTTCCAGAACGCGGATCGGCACGCCTGGCATCCGCGCTCGGATGGCGTCCACGAAATCCGGCCCGTTGGTCGCATCGCGAACGGCTGCGGTGGCGAGAACCTCAAAAGGCTCGGCCCCCATGGCACGGGCGACGGCATGGAACCGCCCCAGCACGTCCATCGCCAGCGTAACGCCCTCGTCATTGAGGCGCCCGGTCACATCCAGCCCGCGCCCCAGCTTGAGCGTGGCCTTCTCGTTGAAAATCGGAAGGGGATTGCGCGTCACCCCTTCAAAAACAACCAGCCGGACCGAGTTGGACCCAAGATCGACAATGGCGGAACGCTGTGCAGATGAGGACATGAAAATCAGTCTTCCAAAATCCTGTCGGGCCGCTCACGGGGGCGATGTGCCTCCGGAAGGACCTTCTCCCGCGCAGCCGAGCCTCGGCCGGACAGGGACGGATTGTTCATGAAGTATTCGTGGGCGGAGAACGGATGTGCGCCCGGCGAAACCCGATGCCAGTAGCCGTCCCTCGTGAGCGTCCAGCTCTGAAGGTTGTCCTTGATGTTCATCGTCATGATCTGGCCAAGAATCTGCGCATGGACCGTCGGGTTCGTGATGGGCACCATGGCTTCTACCCTCCAGTCCATGTTCCGCACCATCCAGTCTGCCGAAGAAATGAAAACTTTTGCCTTGGCGGACGGCATCCGGTGGCCGTTTCCGAATGCGAAAACCCGCGCATGCTCCAGAAAACGCCCGACAATCGACTTGATTTCGATATTATCCGAAAGCCCCGGCACACCGGGCCGCAGACAGCAGATTCCGCGAATAATCCCGATAATTTTCACTCCGGCCTGCGAGGCTTCGTAGAGCTTGTCGATCAGTTCGGCATCCACGAGGCTGTTCATTTTCAGCCAGATCCGCCCCGGACGCCCCTCCTTCACATGGTCGATCTCATCCTGAATGAGCTGTTCCAGCGTGGAGCGAATGGTGATGGGCGAGAAGGCCAGCGCATCCATTTTCGCGGGGATGGCATAGCCCGTCATGTAGTTGAACAGGCGCGCCGAATCTGAAGCCAGCTTCGGGTCACAGGTGAAGAACGACAGATCCGTATAAATCCGCGCCGTGATCGGATGGTAATTACCCGTCCCGAAATGCGCGTAAGAGCGCAGCGAGCCGTTCTCACGACGCACCACAAGGCTCAGCTTGGCATGGGTCTTGAGATGCGCGAAGCCGAACACGACCTGCACGCCCGCCGCTTCAAGCGCACGAGACAGGCGGATATTGGCTTCCTCGTCAAACCGCGCCCGAAGTTCGACCATCGCCGTGACCGACTTCCCGGCCTCTGCTGCTTCAATCAGCGCATGAACAATCGGGCTGTCACGGGACGTCCGATAAAGTGTCTGCTTGATCGCCAGCACATTCGGGTCCAGCGCCGCCTGACGCAGGAACTGCACCACCACATCGAAGCTCTCGAACGGATGATGGACCAGCATGTCCTTCGCCCGGATCGCAGCGAAACAGTCGCCGTCATAATCCAGAACCCGCTCGGGAAAGCGCGGCGTGTAGGCCGGAAAAACCAGATCCGGGCGGTCATCCACGATCAGCTGCTTGAGATCGGTCACGCCGACAAAGCACGGCAGGACGACAACGTCCTCCTCACCCACGCCCAGCTCTTCACCCATCTCACGACCCAGCGTGTCCGGCAGCTTGCGGTCCAGCGCGAGATGAATGCATACACCCCGCCGACGCTGTTTCAGCGCCGTTTCATAAGACCGAACCAGATCTTCGGCCTCGTCCTCGAACTCCACATCCGTATCGCGGATCACGCGCAGCACGCCCGCCGCCCCGATCACCAGCCCCGGAAAAAGGCGTCCGGCGAAGAGTGTAATGAGGTCTTCGAGCAGCACGAAGCGGATTTGGTCCGGCGTCTCCTGCCCTTCCTTCAACCGCGCCGGAAGCCGCAGGAAACGCGGAACCTGTGCGGGAAGCAGGATCAATCCGTCCATCACGTGAGTCGAAGAGGCCGCGTCCTTCAGGCGCAGATGCAGCGCCAGACCCATATTCGGGATGAAGGGCAAAGGATGGGATGGATCGACCGCCATCGGCGTCAACACTGGGAAAACCCGCTCGTCGAACAGCATGGAAAGCTGCGCCAGATCCGTCTCATCCAGCGAGTCGGTCGGCAGGATGACGATCCCTGCGTCCTTCAGCTCCCCTTCCAGCACATGCCAGACGCGCTGTTGTTCCGCCAGAAGATGCCGCGCCTTCTGCCGCACCTGTGAAAGCTGCTGGATGGGGGTCAGTCCGTCCGGACTGCGCACGACCATACCTTCGCGCACCTGTCCCACAAGCCCGGCCACACGCACGGAATAGAACTCGTCCAGATTGCTGGAACTGATCGAAAGAAACCGTACCCGCTCCAGCAGCGGATTGCGGGTATTTTCGGCCTCTTCAATGACGCGCTCGTTAAAATCCAGCCAGGACAGTTCCCGGTTCAGGAAACGCTCCGGCGACGTTACCATACGTGCGTAATCTTCTGCCCGGATAGCGGGAGTCTGCCGACGACGGCTGCGGTTCTGGGCTGGAGTGACTGCACTGCGGGGCTTGCGGGGAGAGCGGCGGCGCGGCACGGGCCGGGAATCTTCAGTCGTCACAATAGGGCCTTCCGGAACACACGGATTTACAAATCGCATTAACGGTCATGCCTTGGGATAGGCATGTCAAACAGAGTTTTTGTGTCACGTTCGCGACACCTACTCCTCAGGCATCAGCAGATCCGGCAGCATTTCCAGCGCCAACGCCCGCGTGATGGGCTGCTTGCGCACCAACGCCGCCTCGTCCAGCCGTTCCACTGCCGAAACCAATGCGTTGCCCGTCCGGGGCAGATGACGCCACAGCCAGTCCGTCACCGATTGCGACACGACAAGCTGCCGGTCTGCCAGCAGCGACAGGAGCAGCGTCGCCCGCAGATCGTCCTCGGGTTCGCCCGTCGCGGTCGTGGCTGTCGCCCGCAAACGGCTCGCAAGATCGGGCAGCATGAAATGACTGCGCGACGGCGGCAGGCGGCCCGCCATCAGAACGCGATCGCCTTGGGAGAACGCATCATTGAGCAGATGCAGCATGGTCGCCTCGTCGCCCGGCGAATCGGCATTGTCGATGGCAAGATTTCCCTGAACCCGGATCCGCCCTCCCGCCGAAGACTTGGAAAACAGCCGGGCATCCAGCACCGTAGCGTCATGTTCGTGCGCCCATACCGTCAGGAGATGCGTCTTCCCCGTTCCCGAAGGGCCCCACAGCCACAAACGCCCATCTGGCCACTGACTGCGCGCAAGCCATGCCCGTGCCGCCACATTCGACGGACCATTGATGAAACGATCGGACGTCATCGCCGTCACCCGACGCAGCGGAAACGCCATCTGGGTGGCTACGGGCCTTCCGGAAACCCCGTCCACATCCCGTTTCGTCATCGCAGCCCCCTTTTTCATGCCGTAACACCGTCAAACAGGCGTTCCGCCAGCGCGCAGGATGCTCTAGAACGGCGTCACGTCAACCAGCGGGAACCTTTCGACCATGACCGATCAGCCTGATATCGCCCCCGGCTCGAGCCACAGCACGACTGGCGGCGCAAGCTACGCACAGGCCGGCGTGGATATTGCCGCAGGCGATGCACTGGTCGACGCGATCAAGCCCGCAGCCAAAGCCACGAACCGTCCCGGCACAATGGGCGGCCTCGGCGGCTTCGGCGCGCTCTTCGATCTGAAAGCCGCAGGCTTCACCGATCCCGTCCTCGTCAGCTGCACCGATGGCGTCGGCACAAAGCTGATGGTCGCCATCGAGGCCGGCAAGCATGATGACGTCGGGATCGACCTCGTCGCCATGTGCGTCAACGACCTCGTCGTACAAGGCGCCACCCCGCTGTTCTTCCTGGACTATCTCGCCACCGGAAAGCTCTCTGTCGAGGCCGCGGCTACGGTCGTCAAGGGCATTGCCAAGGGTTGCGCCGAGTCCGGCTGCGCTCTCGTCGGCGGCGAAACGGCTGAAATGCCCGGCATGTACGCCCCCGGCCATTACGATCTCGCAGGCTTCAGCGTGGGTGCTGCCGAGCGCAACAACCTGCTTCCCGCCAACATTGCCGAAGGCGACACTCTGATCGGCCTGCCCTCCTCCGGCGTTCATTCCAACGGCTTCTCGCTGGTCCGCGAAGTCGTGCGCCGCTCCGGCCTCGGCTGGAACGATCCCGCTCCCTTCGCCGAAGGTCACACGCTGGCCGAAGCCCTGCTGACGCCCACGAAGCTCTATGTCCGCACGGTTCTGGACCTGCACGCCAAGGGCCTGCTGAACGGCTGCGCCCACATCACAGGCGGCGGCCTGCCGGGCAACCTACCGCGCGTCCTGCCTGAAGGTCTTGGCGTCCGCGTGGACGGCTCCGCATGGGTCGTTCCGTCCGTTTTCCGCTGGCTGGCCAAAACCGGCAATGTGGCGGCTGACGAAATGCTCCGCGTCTTCAACTGCGGCATCGGCATGGTGCTTGTCACATCCGAGCCGGAAAAGGTCATGGCGGAACTGGATGCGCGCGGCGAAACCGGTTTCCTCATGGGCCAGATCGTCCGCTCCGACGACGCCTACACCCTGACCGCACCGGTTTCCTTCGCATGAAGAAGCCGCCTGTCAGAAACAGAGCCAAAGCCCCGCCTAAAAACGCGCCTAAAAAAATCCAGAAGGTGCCTGTCGCGATCCTTATCAGCGGTCGCGGCAGCAATATGCGCGCGCTGATCGAAGCCTGCGCCCGACTGGACTATCCCGCCGAAATCGTGCTGGTCCTCAGCAACCGACCGGACGCCCCGGGCCTTCAGGTCGCCGAAAACGCGGGCCTGAAAACCCTCGTCATCGACCACAAGCCGTTCGGTACGGACCGCGAAGCCCATGAACGGGAAGTCGATGCAGCCCTTCAGGCCTCCGGCGCCATGCTGGTCGTCCTCGCGGGCTATATGCGTGTCCTGACACCATGGCTGGTCAAGGCGTGGGAAGACAGGATGCTCAACATCCACCCGAGCCTCCTGCCCGCCTTCCCCGGCCTGCACACCCATGAAGCCGCCCTCAAGGCTGGCGCAAAAGAACATGGCTGTACCGTCCACCTCGTGACTTCCGGTGTGGATGAAGGCCCTATCCTCGGACAGGCCAGCGTTCCCGTCCTTGAAACCGATACGCCGGAAACCCTTGCCGCCCGCGTGCTGGAACAGGAACACCTCCTCTACCCGGACGTGCTCGAGATGATCTGCGACGTTTTTGCGAAGTAAAAGACGTCCAGCGCCTCCAAACAAAAAAGGCGCGGACCGAAGTCCGCGCCTTTTTTGTTGAGAACAGATTACCTGTCGTAAAAATTACGGCAGAATTTCCGTCTCGGCGAAGAAGAAGGAGATCTCGTTCTTCGCGTTCTCAAGGCTGTCGGAACCGTGCACGGAGTTGGCTTCGATGCTCTCGGCGAACAGCTTGCGGACGGTGCCTTCAGCAGCATCGGCCGGGTTCGTCGCGCCCATGACTTCGCGGTTCTTGGCGACAGCGCCTTCACCCTGCAGAACCTGCACGACAACCGGCTCGGCAATCATGGAGGACACGAGGCTGCCGTAGAACGGACGCTCCTTGTGAACCGCATAGAAAGCGCCAGCCTGCTTCTCGGTCAGGTGGATGCGCTTCTGGGCGACGATACGCAGGCCGGCGTCTTCAAACACGGCATTGATCTTGCCGGTCAGGTTACGCTTGGTCGCGTCGGGCTTGATGATGGAAAGCGTGCGCTCGAGAGCCATCTTTCTTCTCCTGTTAGGACCGGTCCTCGCTGGACCAGCGGGTCAATACCGCCGTTCCACTAGAGCAAATTCATCGTTCCTGATAGGTCTGTCGCAGTATTTTAACCGACCTGTTTCTTTTCTTCTGACTGATCGAGGCGCCCGTGAGCCTGCTCACCATCACCGACCTGACCCTCCGCATCGCGGGCCGCTCCCTGCTGGACAACGCGTCCCTCAGTGTGGACCCGGGACGCAAGATCGGCCTGATCGGCAGGAACGGTGCCGGAAAATCCACCCTTCTGGCGGCAATTGCTGGTGATTTCGCGCCGGACGGCGGCGCCATCACGCTCGCCGCCCGCGCCACAATGGGCCGCGTCAAACAGGAAACACCCTCCGGCAGCACGTCCATTCTTGATACAGTCCTCGAAGGCGACCTCGAACGCACACGCCTGCTCTCGGAAGCCGAAACCGCGACCGATCCTGTCCGTATCGCCGACGTCCATGAACGCCTCATTGCCATCGATGCCTACACCGCCCCCGCCCGCGCAGGTGCCATCCTGTCCGGCCTTGGTTTCGATCAGGACGCGCAGAATCGGGCGGTTTCGGATTTCTCGGGCGGCTGGCGGATGCGCGTTTCGCTCGCGACTGCCCTGTTTCTGAACCCCGACCTGCTGCTGCTCGACGAACCAACGAACCATCTCGATATCGAAGCCACGCTCTGGCTGGAATCCTGGCTCGCGAAATTCTCGGGTGCCGCGATCATCGTCAGCCATGACCGCTCCCTGCTCGACAACACCGTCGATGCTATCGCCCATCTCGATCACCAGAAAATCAGCGTTACCCCCGGTGGCTACGACAATTTCGTCCGCATCCGCACGGAACAGGCGCTTCAGCAGAACCGCGCTGCCGAGCGCATCGCGGCCCAGCGCGCGCATATGCAATCCTTCGTGGACCGCTTCCGCGCCAAGGCCACCAAAGCCAAGCAGGCGCAGGCCCGTCTGAAAGCGCTCGAACGCCTTCCCCAGATCGAGAGCGTCGTGGAAGACACCCCCACCCGCTTCTCTTTCCCCGAACCGCAGCCTTTGCCGCCCCCGATGCTGAGCCTGAACAATGTCAGCCTTGGCTATGACGGGCGCGTCGTGCTCAAGGGACTGAACCAGCGTCTGGATATGGAAGACCGGATCGCCCTGCTTGGTCAGAACGGCCGCGGCAAATCCACTTTCGCCAAGCTGCTCGCCGGTCGGCTGGAGCCCATGTCGGGCACCTACAGCCATTCGCCCAAGCTGAAAATCGGCTATTTCGCCCAGCATCAGAGCGACGAACTCGTCCTGACCGACACGCCTATCGACCATATGAGCCGCGCCATGCCGGACGCGCTTCCCGCCGCCGTCCGCGCGCAACTTGCCCGGTTCGGCCTTGATGAAAACCGTGCAGAGACAAAGGTCGGCGAACTCTCTGGGGGTGAAAAGGCACGTCTGCTCCTCGCCCTGTCCACCCGCGAAGCCCCGCATCTGCTGATCCTCGATGAGCCGACCAACCATCTGGATCTGGACGCCCGTGACGCTTTGATCCGCGCCCTGTCAGCGTTCGAAGGCGCGGTCGTCCTCATCAGCCATGACAGCCATCTTGTGGAATCCGTCGCCGACCGTTTCTGGCTGGTCGAAGACGGTACGATCTCTCCTTTTGACGGCGACATGGCCGAATACCGCGCCTGGCTTCTCGAACGGGCCCGCAAAGCGCGTGCCGAGATGGCGGAACGTAGCAAGGCCGCCACGGCGTCAGCAGATGGCGGCACAGCGTCTGCTCAGAAACGCATCGACCGCAAGGAACAGACCCGTGCCCTCGCCCCGCTGCGGCGGAAAATTCGCGATGCCGAAGCAAAAATGGCACAGCTTTCCGGGGAAAAGAAAAAGATCGAAGCCCGGCTGGCCGATCCTGCTCTCTACCAGTCCGGTGATGCTGGGGAACTGACATCCCTGAACGTGCATCTTGCCGCGCTCAACGCCACGCTCGAAACCGTCGAGGAAAGCTGGCTCGAAGCGCAGGCCGAACTGGAAGATGCAACGGCCTGAGCCGGGCCCATTGACCCTCCTTCCCCCGCCCCATAAGCCAGTTGCCAACGACTGAGCCTCAGGACTGACACCCCCATGCGCATCTCTTTTTCCGATCCGGCAGAACGCAGCGAAACGGAACCCCGTGCGCGGGAACTGTCCAAAATTGCCGGGCTGATGCGGATCACGCTGGCCCTGACCCTGATGCTGCTCGCCATCTGGTTGATCGGCGATGTTCTGGCCGTGATCTTCGCCTCCGCCCTCGTAGCCGTCGTCCTGCACGGACTGGCCCGTATGCTCCGGCGTCACGTTCCCGTCATTCCCTATCAGGGTGCGGTCGCTCTCGTGACCGTGGCAATTCTCGTCGCCATGATCGGCCTTGGCTGGAGCAGCGGCCCTTCCATCAGTGACCAGTTCATCCGCCTCAAACAGGCACTGATCACTCAATCCGGTGAACTCCGCTCCCATCTTTCCGGCTCCACGATCGGCCAGATGGTCCTCGACCACCTGCCTTCGTCCCTCGGCGGAAACGCCCCCGGAACCGGAGGCCTCGGCTCTCTGGGATCAGGACTTGCAGGCTCGGTCACAGGGCTTCTCAGCAGTGTATTCGGTATCCTAGGAACGCTTCTGGTCGTTCTGATCGCCGGTTTGTATTTTGCCCTCAGCCCGGCCGTTTATATTGACGGAATGATCCGCCTCGTTCCCACGCAGCACCGTCCCGCCGCGCGTGAACTGATGCTGACCGCCGGGTCCACGCTCTGGGCCTGGACCGCCGGGCAGGCACTGGACATGCTCGTGGTCGGCATCCTCTCAGGCGTCGGCCTGTCGCTGATTGGCGTGCCGCTTGCACTGGCGCTCGGCGTCGTGGCAGGTCTGTGCAATTTCATACCCTATATCGGCGCCATTCTCGGTGCCGTGCCTGCCGTCCTGCTGGGGCTGTCGCTCGGCACGCATGAGGGCCTGTTCGTCGCCATTCTCTACTGCGTAATACAGTTCTTCGAGGGCAATGTCCTTGCCCCGCTGATCCAGCGCCGCGCCGTCCATATGCCGCCCGCCATGGCGATCCTGTCGCAGACGGTTTTCGGCTCCATTCTTGGTGCTCCCGGCCTGATCCTCGCCTCCCCCATCACCGCGGCCCTTCTGGCGATGGGCGACAAGGCCACGGCCCCGCTGGAAGACGAAAACCAGACCCGCCGTGATGTCGGCGAAGTTACGGAAGAAGAAGAGAAACAGCAGAAATAAGCCTCGTCCTTTCCGCGACAGCGCAAAAAAGACCGGCGCTCCCGAAGGAGGCCGGTCTTTTTTGTGCTCTAAATACGCTTCAGAAAGTCCTTACTTTCCGGGCTGCGCTCCAGCAGGCTGCAAGGCCATGAGCTGCGCATCTGGAAAGGCGTTCATCCGGTACGGGCCATTCTTCGCAAGCTGGATCCCAACGATGTCGTCCTGCTTCTTGTATTTCCAGATGGAAATAATAACCGGCTCACCCTGTGCGGTCGCCATTTCGAGAACCACTTTCGGTGCAAGATCGGTCTTCTCGCCTGACGGCCCCCAAGCGGTTTCGTGCGACTGAAGCCACAGATTGACCTTCTGAACCTCTTCCGCTGACAGATCGCGACTGATCGGCACACTCATCTGCCCCGCAGTCATCTGCGGAAATTTCCACGCATGCAGCAGCGGCCATGCCACAAACCAGATGATGCCTACGGGAATGAGGACCAGCGCCCCGAAAACCAGAAGAAGTTTCTGCTCGCGTCTCACGCCTGTTCTCCTGCCCACCGATTGAGGGCTGTAATGATGTAATGGACGTCCTCGTCCGTCAGTTCGGGATGGATGGGAAGCGCCAGCACCCGCGCACCAAGCCCTTCTGCGACTGGCAGACAGACTCCGTCATGATGCGGCGCATAGGCGGGCTGATGATGAAGCGGTTTTGGATAGTAAACGGCGGTTGGAACGCCTGCATCCTTCAAAAACGCCTGAAGCGAATCCCGCTTTTCCGCATCCGGCAGCAGGATCGTATAGATCGCCCACGCGCTCTCGCTATCCGAAACGCGTACAGGCGGTACGATCCCTGCAGGCATCCCGGCATCATAGGCCGTCGCAATTGCATCCCGGCGCTTCAGTTCTGCGTCAAACACATCGAGCTTTGCCAGAAGCACAGCCGCCTGAAGCGTATCCAGACGCCCATTGATCCCGATCCGCTCAACTTCATAACGCGTCCGGCCCTCGCCATGTGTGCGAAGAGAATGATAGAGCGCCGCCAGATCGTCGTCGTCCGTCAGGATCGCGCCGCCGTCCCCATACCCACCCAGCGGCTTGGACGGAAAGAAAGACAATGTGGTCGCTTTCGCCTCATGTCCCAGACGACGACCATGATATGTCGCCCCAAAAGACTGTGCACAATCGGCCACCAGCGTCAGACCTTCCTGCGCCGTCCAGAGCTTCAGTTCGTCCCAGGGCGCGGGCTGGCCGAACAGATCCACACCGATCACGACCCGAGGCTCCAGATCTTCGGCCTGACGCACTGCCTCAAGCCGCGCCTTTAGCGATTCAAGACTGATCTGGAAGGTCTGCGGATCGACATCCACGAAAACCGGCGTCCCACCCAACAGCAGAACGACTTCCGCCGTCGCCGTATAGGTGAAGGCTGGCAGGAAAACCGCATCTCCCGGCCCGATCTCCTCGCCCATCAGCACCATCAGCAGCGCATCCGTTCCGGATGAGACGCCGATCGCATGTTTCGCACCGCCGAACTCTGCCAGACGCTGCTCCAGTTCCTGCACTTCCGGGCCAAGCACGAAGCGGCAATGTGCCATAACAGCATCTACGCGCTTCTGGATGCTGCCACCGAGGCGCGCCTGCTGGGCGGGAAGGTCGAGAAAAGCAATCTGCCGTGTCATGGCGCTATCATCTCCGGATCGGGATGGGAGACCGTAACCGGCAGTCCGCCGTCACGGTTATGAAGAAATTCAGGGACCAGCCTGTACAGGATCGTCATGATCGCGCCCAGATCGTTCGCACGGCAGGCCATTTCCAGCTCATCCATCGCAAGTCTTGCCACCCTGAAATCGACGGTGCGCGGAGAGGCCATCCGCAGACCGGGCGCATCGGTCGGAACCGGGGCCTCACGACCGTGGAACAGTTCTTCAAACAGTTTTTCGCCCGGACGCAGGCCAGTGAAACGGATTTCGATATCGGTTTCGGGACGCAGCCCGGCCAGCCGGATCATCTGGAACGCCAGATCCATGATCCGTACCGGATCGCCCATATCGAGCACGAAAATCCCGCCCTGCTTGAGGCGCCGGTCCGTCGCGTCGTGTTCCGCACGCTCATGCGTTCCGCGCACAGCCGCCTGCAAAACAAGCCCCACAGCCTCCGGCACCGTCATGAAATAGCGCGTCATATCCGGATGCGTGACCGTCAGCGGTCCGCCATGTTCAAGCTGCCGCTTAAAGAGCGGCACGACCGATCCCGTGGACCCCAGCACATTGCCAAACCGCACGGTCACGCAGCGCATGCCGCCCTGTCCGGCCCGCGCCCGCATATCGAGCGCCTGCCCGTAAACTTCCGCACAGCGCTTGCTGGCGCCCATCAGACTGGACGGATTGACCGCCTTGTCCGTGGAGATCATGACCATCGCCTGCGCACCGGCACGCTCGGCTTCGTCCGCGACAATCCGCGTACCGATCACATTCGTCAGCACCCCCTCGACCGGATTGTCTTCAACAATAGGCACATGCTTGAGAGCTGCCGCATGAAACACGATCTGCGGTCGATACTCCCCAAAAACCTCCGCCATACGCCGTCGGTCGCGCACGTCCGCGACGATCTGATGGCGCGCCACATCACCGAACCGCTCCGAAATATCCAGATTGATCTGCCACAGGGCGTATTCGTTGCTCTCGATCAGCAGAAGCTCGGCAGGCTGGAACGACGCAATTTGCCGCGCGAGTTCGGAGCCAATGCTCCCCCCCGCCCCGGTGACAGCAATAACCCGACCACGAATCAGCCGTGCCATACCCTGCGAATCGAGTGCAACGGGGGGACGGTTTAACAAATCCTCAATCGCAATAGGTCGAAGCTCTACGCGATCCGCCGGCTGCAAAGCAGTCAGTGACGGTGTGCGCTGAACGTCAATGTCATAAACCCGTGCTGCCTCAAGAAGCCGGGCCAGTTCCCGACCCTTGATTTCGCCAGTTGTCAGAACCAGCGCATCCGGCAGTTTTCCAGCGGCGAAAAGCCTCTCCAGAATGACGGGCGTTTCGCTGATCGTTCCCAGAATGGGGCAGTCATGAATACGCCGTCCGGCCTGCTGCGAACCACCGGTCAAAATCCCCACTACGCTGCGACTATTCTCGCTATCCCGCTCCATCGCCCGAATGAACAGATCCGCTTCGTGATCTGCACCCAGCAGCAGAATCCTCTGACTGGCCAGCACTGTGCTCTTACGGCGCGCCGCCAGCCGCCACATCATGCGAACAGAGCCAAGAAACACCAGCAGAACAAGCGCGTGAATGATCGGGAAGGTCGGCGTCGGCAGCGGATACCCCGCCACGCGCAACAGCCCCGCAAACAGCAGCGCGCTCAGAACCGAGGCGCAGGCAATATTGAACAGGTCCGCCACACCCGAGAACCGCCAGTATTGCTGCGGAACGCGGAACGGCAGCCCACCCACCAGAAGCGTAATGCCCCCACCCGCAATAAACCACAGCGGATGCAGCCATCCTCCCGCCGGATCTGCCAGCCAGCGCGCAACAGGAGCCGCCGCCGCCGAGACGACTCCGTCCAGCGCGACATTGAGCGCAATGCGCCGCGCGCGCATCGACGTATGCGAGGCGGCAGGCGGCCTGAAAGACGGCGCCGAAGGGGGCATTGAGGCCGGAGCGGCAGGGCCTGTAGGATCAACAGATGTCACCTGCCCCTTATAGCGCCAAAAGCCGCTCTCCCATAAAGTCGTTCCATGCCCTTTTCTTTTCAGAATATTAACATCGGTCTCACGTTCCCCTGCGTGGCCGCAGTCGTCCTGTGCAATATCCTGATCCTGCTCATGATCCGGGCCGGTGTTCTGGATCATCCCGTAGAGCGGAGTTCGCATACACGACCAACCCCGAAAGGGGGCGGCATCGGCATCGTGGGAGCCTTCGTTCTGTGCCTGATCCCGGCCCTGCGCGCAGCCCATGCCCCGGCGCAGATCATCCCGCCTGTCGCAGGATTACTGGGGGGCATGATCCTGCTGGGCGCGGTGTCATGGCTCGATGACATGCGCCCTTTTCCGGCCCGCTACAAACTCGCGGCCCAGTTCGTCGCTGCCATCGCCGCAGCCTTCGGGGCAACTTACGGCACAAACACCCCGGCGTGGGAACTGGTCCCGCTCATCCTCGCCACGGTCTTCATCACGAACGCCCTGAATTTCATCGACGGGATCAACGGTCTCGCCTCTGGCGTCATGGCCATCGCCGCCATCTTCCTGGCGAGCGCAGGCATCATGCCCGTGGCCTTTATGCTGCTCACCATCTGCCTGCTGAGTTTCCTTCCCTATAATTTTCCAAAAGCTCGGATTTTCATGGGCGACGTTGGCAGCCAGCCCATCGGGCTCGCCATCGCATGGGGTGGCATGACAGGATTTGGCACAGGAGGCGGCATCCTCGTAATCGCGTTGCTTTCGGGCGTGTTGTGGGACGTGACCTTCACACTGCTGCGTCGCGCCCGCGCCGGAGACAGACTCGCACAGGCTCATCGTGGCCATCTCTACCAACTGGCCGTCCGTTCAGGGCTGCCGGTGCCGCTCGTCACTTTTTTATACTGGGGATTTGCCCTCTGGGGCGCTGTGGCGTTCGCCATAGGTCAGATCATCACGACAGTTCTGATGATCGCCCTGCCACAGATTTTATGGACAGGATATGTCTGCACGCGAGCCAAAGCCCGCGTGCAGGATCGCTGGTAATCAGCAGATCGTTCAGCCGGCGCGGCGGCTGCTCAGACGCTCGACGGAAGCCGAAGCGCGTTCCGTGCGGGTCGAACGGGTGCCAGAAGCTTCCGTCATAACGGCGCGCATTTCGCGCAGGAAGGTGGAACCCTTCAGCGTGCGCTGTACGAGAACCGAACGACGGTCCAGCGGATCGATCTTGCGGCGGGCCAGATCCAGTTCACCCAGACGGTCAAGCGCACGGGTGATGGCGGGCTTGGAGACCTTGAGCTCAAGGGCCAGACCACGAACCGTGTGGGCGCCGTCCCGCAGATAGCAGGTCAGGAACACGGCAAGCTGGCGTGCCGAAAGATCGGGGCCGTCACGACGGACCATGGAAACGATGGTGTCGCACAGAAGGTTGAGCATCTGATCATTGGTAGCCTGGGGCATGATCTCTCTCCTAAACAGTTAGACCCCCTGTTGTCCGATCCCATAACAGAGACCGGCAGCACGAGAGCCAACATGAAATTGTCTTTACCTCCCCTTTCCCGGAGAGGCTTCAGTTGCACTCAGATGGTGATTCGAAACGCATACGCAAGCATATGGGTTCCAAAACATTCCAGTAGACGATGACTCTGCATCGAAACGATGAGGGGCATATGCCTCATTGAAACGCGTTTGACACCCTAATCTTTCAGGCCTTCTTCACACCGCCCCACTGTTTCCCGAGTGAAACGCTTCATAACAGCTCAGGAATTGTTATGAATTCGTGACAATGTTTCCAGAATTGCCCGAAGACCAAGTACTTCTCCGCCCTCAGGACGGCCAGGGCGTCCTCTGTCATTCCATGCATAAGTGTCGATATGTGCCCATATTTGGCCATCTGGAACGAATTTCTGGAGATAAAGCGCCGCAGTAATCGCCCCGGCCATGGGTTTTGACGTCACGTTTCCGAAGTCGGCGACTTTACTATCGAGCCATGCATCATAACCATGCCAGAGCGGCATTCTCCACATTACATCGGCCGTCGCTTTTCCCGATTCGAGAATAAGTGAGGCCAGTTCATCGTCATTACTGAACAGCGCCGGCACATCCGGACCGAGTGCCACACGCGCAGCACCCGTCAGGGTTGCAGCATCGAGAATGACATCCGGACGGTTTTCAGACGCTTCCGTTATGAGATCACACAACACCAGCCGCCCCTCTGCATCCGTGTTACCAATCTCGACCATTTTGCCGCTGCGCGTCTTCAGGACATCCCCCGGTCGCATGGCATGACCGGACACGCTGTTCTCCACGCAACCCAGACGCAGTTCCAGATCCACATCCAGACCCAGATCGATCGCCGCGCAGGTCACCGCAAGCATCAGAGCTGCCCCGCCCATGTCCTTCTTCATCCGCAGCATCCCTGCGGCTCCTTTGAGGTCGTAGCCGCCCGTATCGAAGCATACCCCCTTGCCGACCAGCGAAACCTTCGGCGCCCCCTCACGTGCTTTCCAGCGCGCCACGACCACGACCGGCTTGCGTTCGGACCCCTCGCCCACTTCCGCCAGACACGGATACGCACTGCGCAGATCGTCACCCTCAACAAGACTGACGCTCGCCCCCCGGTGCACCAGTGCCTTGCCCGCCATTTCCGAAAGTTCGCGCGGCCCCAGAAGATTTGCCGGCATGTTGATCAGATCCCGCCCGAAGCACACAGCCTTCGACAGCGCCACAAGCCGCGTCGCATCGTCGGGAACGACCATCCGCGTCGCGCGCGACTTCACCTCCCCCAGACCGAACCGATACGCCCCCATACAGAACCCGAGCAGCGCACTCTCCAGCGCTCCGGCTTCCAGTCCGTGCAGCACGACCGTCCAGTCACCCTCCGGCAACGCCGTACCCAGAACGCCGAAAGCGTCTGGATCCTTCGACCGCGCGGAGGCCACACACAGGATTGCTGCCCCGACTCCGGCCTCACCCGGCAGCAGTGTGAACGCGCCGTCTTTCGCCGAAAATCCCTGTGCCTGCAGAAACGGAGCATGCTCCCCGAGAAGAGTCGTGATCGCAGCACTCTCCTCACAGGCCACCAGATGAACCAGACGCGCCGAAGGCGCTTCGGCAGAGGTCACGAAGGGAAGCTGGGGATGCGAATTCATGTGATTTTCTTCCTCAAAGACCTGCCTCACCCGAGAAAGATCCGCCGGGAGGGCTTCATATGCTTGCTTTTGCTCCGCAGGCACCCGACCATTCAGACATGAAGGGTGCATTCCACGGAACCTCGTCCAGCGACCATACCATGCCAGCCAGCATCCGTGCTGCCCTCGGCCCCACCAATACCGGCAAGACCCATTATGCCCTGACACGCATGATGGCCCATGCGTCTGGCATCATCGGCTTCCCCCTGCGCCTGCTGGCACGGGAGAATTACGAGCGCCTCGTCAAAATCAAAGGTGAGCGTCACGTCGCCCTCATTACGGGTGAAGAAAAAATCGTGCCGCCCGGCGCGCGATGGTTTTCCTGCACCGTCGAGGCCATGCCGCTGGACCGCAAAGCCGAATTCATCGCCATCGACGAGATCCAGCTCGCTTCAGATCCGGATCGCGGCCACGTCTTCACGGATCGCCTGCTGCACGCACGCGGCACAGTCGAGACGCTGTTCCTTGGCGCCGAGACTATTCGCCCACTGCTTCAGAGACTCGTTCCGGGTATCGAAATCGACATCCGCACCCGTCTTTCCAGCCTCGCCAGCACCGGACACACCAAGCTCTCCCGTCTGCCTCCACGCTCGGCTATCGTGGCCTTCTCCATGAGCGAAGTGTATGCGCTGGCCGAAGTCATCCGCAGACGTCGTGGCGGCTGTGCCGTTATCATGGGCCAGCTCAGTCCCCGTACCCGAAACGCTCAGGTCGAGCTGTATCAGAACCGCGACGTGGATTATCTCGTCGCAACCGACGCCATCGGCATGGGGCTGAACATGGACGTCGATCACGTCGCCCTTGCTCAACTCAGCAAGTTTGACGGCACGGTTCCGCGCCCTCTCTTCCCGCAGGAAATCGCTCAGATCGCCGGTCGCGCCGGTCGCGGCATGAAAGACGGCACCTTCGGCACCACGGCCGACTGCGCGCCCATGTCCAGCGCCCTCGTCGAAGCCGTAGAACAGCACCGCTTCGATCCGATCCAGCGTCTCTACTGGCGCAACCACGAGTTGGACTTCACCAACCCGGCCAACCTGCTCAAAAGCCTGACCCGCCCGCCGCCGTTGCGCGGCCTGACCGCAGGGCGCGTGGCCTCGGACGTCACCACCCTCGAATCCCTGATGCTCGACCCAGATGTTCGCGACATCGCGAGAGGCAAACGCGCCACAACCCTGCTTTGGGAAGTCTGTCAGATCCCCGATTTCCGCAAACTCGGCGATGACAGCCACACCCGTCTCTGCGCGCGTCTCTACAGCCATCTGGTTAAAGAGGGGTCCATTCCCGCCAACTGGATGGAAGGCCATATCCGTGGTCTGGCCAAAACCGAAGGCGATATCGACACCCTCATGCACCGCCTCACCGGTGTGCGCGTGTGTTCCTATGTCGCCGCCCGCACCGAATGGAGCCGCCATTCCGCCATGTGGCAGGAACGCGCCCGCGAAGTGGAAGACCAGCTCTCCGATGCACTCCACGAACGCCTCACAGCCCGCTTCGTGGACCGTCGCGCCACCACACTTCTACGCCGCCTGGACAGCGACGGCGACCGCACGCTGCTGTCCGCCGTCAAACCCGATGGCGATGTTCTGGTGGAAGGGCACAGTATCGGACGCATCCGGGGCTTCACGCTGGAGACGGACGTCGCCTCCGGTCCGGAGCGCCAGATGATCCTGCGGGCCGGACGCAAAGCCCTCATCCATGAAATCCCCCGCCGCATCCGTCTCCTGCAGGACGCACCGGACACCGCCCTTAAACTGGACGCTACCACCGGACATCTTTTCTGGGACGAAACCCCTCTGGGTCGCCTCACCGCAGGCACAGCTCTGCTGCGCCCGGCCATCCAGCTTTTTCCAGCCGAGTTCACTGATACGGTTCAGAAAACCCATGTCGAAACCCGCCTGCTAACATTTGTAGCGAACCACATCAGAACGGATCTGAAAGCCCTTTATCGCGCCCACGCTCTTGCCGAGCATGAACCGGGACTTCGTGCCATTCTGCACCGTCTCATGGAAGACGGCGGCATCACCGAAACCCTGCCAGAAGATCAGGCGCTTTCTCCCGCTTTGCGCAGCAAGCTACGGAAGCACGGCGTCGAAGTGGGACGCTTCTCGATCTTCTGCCCGGCCCTGTTCCGAGCGCGCCCTCTGGATCTTCTGGGACTGCTCCACGCCCTGCATCGCCAGACGCCTCACCGCCCGACAGCGCCCGGTCGCGTCTCCCTTCCATGGCACGAGATCAGCGGGCAATTCGGCTGGATCCGTGCCGGAGAGACGGGCCTGCGCCTCGACATCGCAGAACGCTGCATCGCAGAACTGCACCAGCTCACACTCCGCCGCGACCACACAGCACCGCCCGATCTGGCCTCCAGACTGGGCGTAAAATCCGACAGCCTTCCATCTGTCCTGAAAGGACTGGGCATCGCACATCAACCCGCAGAGACTCACTCCTCCACCCATGCCGGTCCACCGCGCCCGCTCATGATCCTGCATGATCGCAAAACCCGAGCCTCCCGCCGCCCTCGAGCCGCGCAACACGAGTCCGCGTTCAGGCGCCCCTCCTCTCCACGGACTGACAGTCCCTTCGCGGCCCTCGCCATCCTAAGAGAAAAAGTCCGCCCATGAGCGAAGCATATCAGCGACTGGACCAGTGGCTCTATTACGCCCGCATCGCCAAGACACGTCCACTTTGTGCGGCTATCGTCGGGAAAGGTCGTATCCGCATCAACCGGCAGCCTACCAGCAAGCCCCATGCCAAGCTTCACATTGGCGACATATTGACTTTTCCCGCAGTTTCTGGCGGAGAAGTGCGCGTGTGGCGCGTCTTGGATCTTGGTGAACGCCGCGGTCCGGCAAAAGAAGCCGCACTTCTTTACGAAGTCATCACAGAAGACGGCTGAGGATGCTTGCGTCTGACGCCAAACCTTCGCATATCATCCCGCTCGGATGAAACCGGCCGGATGCCGGACCAGCAAGACGATCGGAGACGTCAATGACCTATGTGGTCACAGAAAACTGCATTCGCTGCAAGTTCACGGATTGCGTGGAAGTCTGCCCCGTAGACTGCTTCTACGCAGGTGAGAACTTCCTTGTCATCAATCCGGACGAATGCATCGACTGCGGCGTATGTGAGCCGGAATGCCCGGCCGAAGCCATCTTCCCCGACAGCGACAACCGTGCCGCACCGTGGATCGAAGTCAATGCGAAATATTCGGCTCAGTGGCCGAACATGACCCGCAAGATCGACGCCATGCCAGACGCGGAAGAATGGAAAGACAAGCCGGGCAAAGCCGCCATGCTGTCCGAGGCACCGCATCAGGGCTGATTTTTCTCCCATATACCGACGTTACCCCACCCGATCTCTTACGAGATCGGGTTTTTTTACGCCTGATACCCTGAAAACCCCACGATTTGAGACAGACACAAGGCACAAAAAAAAGGGCTGGCAGGATTTCTCCCGCCAGCCCTCCTCACAGATTTCGAAAGAAATCTTAGCGGGACATCATGTTGATTGCAGTGTCATGCATGATGAAGAGCGTACCGCCGATGATGACAATCACCGTTGCCGCAGCAAAGATGAAGCACATCAGGTTCCAGCTCTGCTCTCTGCTGGTGTTCAAGTGGAGAAAGAACACCAGGTGGACAACGATCTGCACAATGGCGAGAAACGTCAGTACTGCAATCGTCATTGACGGAGGCAGAACGTGGGCCATGACAGCGGCAAAGGATGCCACCGTCAGGATCACGGCCAGAACAAAGCCAATCAGATAAGCAGAATAGGAGCCGTGGCTACCATCGTGGTCTGTGTGTGCCTGAGCCATTACATCACTCCTGCGAGATAGACGAACGAGAAGACACAGATCCAGACGATGTCGAGAAAGTGCCAGAACAGGCTGAGGCAGGACAGCTTGTTCATCATACGCTCGGACAGATCCTGCGGACCCATCATCTGCACCATCAGAACAGCCATCCAGATCAGGCCGCAGGTGACGTGCAGACCATGCGTTCCAACCAGCGTGAAGAACGCAGAGAGGAATGCAGAGCGGTCAGGACCATTACCTTCCGCGATCATGGAGCTGAACTCGTTCACCTCCAGACCGACGAAGGACGCGCCCAGCACAAACGTGACGGCGAGCCAGACCAGAACCATCGTCTTATTCTTCGCCAGCGCATTCAGCGAGGCGAAGCCGTACGTGATGGACGAGAACAGCAGGATAGCCGTCTCGATCCCCACGTTCGTCAGATCGAACAGTTCCTTGCCCGACGGGCCACCGGCATACTGGTTCCGGAGGACCGCAAAGACAGCGAAGATCGACCCGAACAGGACGCAGTCCGTCATCAGGTAAAGCCAGAAGCCGAACACGTTGGGGGTCTCGTGATGATGTTCCCCGCCGTGATCGTCGGCGTGTGCCAGAGGCGACATTGTTGCTTCGTGAGCCATAAGTCTTATGCCCCCCTCTTACTCTGCTGCCTGCGCCGCAGCGATACGACGAGAATAGACTTCCTCGTTGTGCTCGATTTCGCTCACCGGGACATAGTAGTCGACGTCGCGGTTTGCGCTGCGCAGGATCATGGTTGCAACGATACCGATCAGGCCGATGGCAGCGAGCCACCAGATGTACCAGACCGAAGCGAAACCGAAGATGAAGCTGAACAGACCGATGAAGACACCAGCAGATGTGTTCTTCGGCATGTGGATCGGCGCCAGCGGCTTACCGTGAGCCTTCAGACCCAGCTGCTTCTCGGTGTGGAACGTGTCGAGACCATGAATGTCAGGAATGACCGCGAAATTATAGGCCGGCGGCGGAGAGGAAATCGACCACTCCAGCGTACGACCATTCCACGGATCACCCGTCAGATCGAGGTTCTCGGGCAGGTTACGGTCACGGATGGACACATAAAGCTGCGTCAGCTGGCAGACGATACCGCAGGCGATAACGATTGCACCGGCTTCAGCAACCAGCATCCACGGATACCAGTCGGGGTTGTCGTAATGGTTCATACGACGCGTCATGCCCTCGAGGCCGAGGATATAGAGCGGAACGAAGGCCAGATAGAAACCGACGAACCAGCACCAGAACGCGCGCTTGCCCCAGGCTTCGTTCAGCTTGAAACCGAAAGCCTTCGGGAACCAGAAACCCATGCCCGCGATGTAACCGAAATACACGCCGCCGATGATGACGTTGTGGAAGTGGGCAATCAGGAACAGGGAGTTGTGCAGGATCCAGTCAGCAGCCGGCATGGCCAGCATGACACCGGTCATACCACCGATGGAGAAGGTGATCATGAAGCCCAGCGTCCAGTACATCGGAGCCGTGAATTCCACGCGGCCCTTATACATTGTGAACAACCAGTTATAGATCTTCACACCTGTCGGAACAGCAATGATCATCGTCATGATACCGAAGAAGGTATTGACGTTGGCACCTGCACCCATGGTGAAGAAGTGATGCACCCACACGACGAAGGAGAGCACCATGATGGAACACGTGGCGTACACCATCGTGTTGTAGCCAAAGAGCGGCTTCTTGGAGAACGTTGCCGTCACCTCAGAGAAAACACCGAAGGCTGGCAGAACGAGGATGTAAACCTCAGGATGGCCCCAGGTCCAGATCATGCTCACATAGAGCATGACGTTGCCACCGGCATCATTCGTGAAGAAGTGCATACCGAGGTAACGGTCAAGGCTGAGCAGAGCCAGCGTTACCGTCAGAACCGGGAAGGACGCCATGATCAGCACGGTCGTGCAAAAGGCAGTCCAAGTGAACACCGGCATTTGCATCCAGCCCATACCAGGCGCACGCATTTTGACGATCGTCGTGAAGAAGTTCACACCTGTTAGCAGCGTTCCAACACCAGCGATCTGGACGGCCCAGATATAGTAATCAACGCCGACACCCGGGCTGAACTGCATCTCAGACAGAGGCGGGTAAACCAGCCAGCCGCACTGGGCAAACTCACCGATGAACAGCGAGATGTTGATCAGCAGGGCTCCGACCAGCGTCATGTAGAAGCTGAGCGAGTTCAGGAACGGGAACGCAACGTCACGCGCACCGATCTGAAGGGGAACCACCAGGTTCATCAGGCCGGTCATGAACGCCATCGCCATGAAGAAAATCATGATGGTGCCGTGCGCCGAGAAGACCTGATCGTAGTGATGCGGCGGCAGATAACCAGGGTTACCATTATACGCCAGCGCAAGCTGGGTCCGCATCATGATGGCGTCCGCGAAACCACGGAACAGCATGACGATCGCCAGGATGATATACATCACTGCAAGACGCTTGTGGTCGACAGTCGTCAGCCACTCACGCCAGAGATAGCCCCATTTGCCGTAATAGGTGACAGCACCCAGTACGGCGAGACCGATAACAGCAACACCAAGGAATGTACCGACAAGAATCGGCACATCCAACGGTATGGCTGAAAAGGAGAGTTTTCCGAGCATCTGTCGGTTATTCCTTCATGCCAGTGTCGGACGGTGCAGCGTTGAGAACGGACTGCATGTGCATGACCTTGCCCGTCGTCTTGTCCACCACCATGCCATTGTTATACTTGGCAACGATGCCGTCGAAGAGATCCGGCTGGACATGCGCGAAATACTGTACCGGTGCAGCTTCCTGCGGCGCAGCATATTTCGGGTATGTGGTGTCGTCGAGATTTTCGCTTCCGCTCTTCACTTTCTCCACCCAGTCATTGAACTGAGCCGGGTCCATGGCGAGAGTGCGGAACTTCATATCCGAGAAACCGCGACCGCTGAACTGCGACGCTTCACCAAGGTAATCCCCCGGTGCGCTTGCAATCAGATGCAGCTGCGTCTGCTGACCCGGCATGGCGTAGATCATCGAGCCCAGACGGGGGATGAAGAACGACGTCATGACGGAATCAGAGGTGATCTGGAAATCCAGCGGCGTATTCGTGGGAACATCCAGCTGGTTGATCGTTGCGATCCCCAGGTCCGGATAAATGAACAGCCATTTCCAGTCGAGAGAAACCACCTGAACATTCAGCGGCTTGACATTGTCATCCGTCTGAAGGGGGCGGTAAGGGTCATAAGCATGCGTACTCCACCAGCTGATACCGCCAAGGAAGGCGATCAGAATGGCGGGGACACCCCAGATGACGTATTCAATTGCGGTCGAATGATCCCAGTTCGGGAGGTATTCGGCCTCTTTGTTGGAAGCACGATACTTCCACGCAAAATAAAGCGTCGCGACGCAGGTTGGAACCACAACGAGCATCATGATGACGAATTCCGCCACCATGACATCGCGGTTCATTACTGCGACCGGGCCGCGCGGCTGAAGCAGATCAACCGTACAACCCGATAGCATCAGCGCCGGCAACGCTGGGAGATATCGCCAGAGTTTTTTCATCGGTCCTGCTTTCATCATCCGTTCCGGCTTGCAGTAGTCGCCGGGAAACGGTTTGACACGATAAGGTCCGCATCAGTGCCGCCGAACGCTGCCATAGTCTGCTACCTTTCTCGTTCGTATCCTGACGTCAGGAACCGGATCAAAGATCCGATCCTGAAGTTCATTCAGCATGGGACACGGCTGTCCCGGTTCCTCAGGTTTTTTCTGCCTGAATCGCCTCAAAGACAAGGCTTATCACGGATTTCGTGAGCCTATCCCCAGCATGGACCTCAGGATGAAATGGCTGTTTTTCGCCACATTTGATCTAATTATGACTTTCATTAAATATGAAAGTTACAGATTTTTAATGCAAACCTCTTTAGAATTCGCGGAAATAATTCAAGACTTTATTGGTCCAAAAAGCAGAAAGGGGCGGCATCAACTGCCACCCCTTTCCCGATGTCCAGTATCGTTTGGACAGTACTGTCAGTCATTGTTCCCTGAACGCACACCCATGAACTGGATGAGAAACTGGAACAGGTTCACGAAATTGAGATACATCGTCAGAGCATCATAGACACTCAGCTTCGCTACTTCCTCTGGACCAGCATAGGCCATGTACTGCTGGTATGTGATCTTGATCCGCTGCGTATCATAGGCCGCAAGCACGGTGAAAAGACCCACGCCTATTACAGAAACAAGCATGGCCAATGGAGAACTGTGCAGGAAAATGTTCACCACCGAAGCCAGAACGATACCGATCAACCCCATGAACAAGAACGAACCGAGTCGAGCGAGATTGGCGCCGGTCGTGTATCCCCACAGCGACATTCCAGCGAATGTAATGGCCGTCACGAAGAAGGTCCGGGCCACGGAAACTCCCGTATAGCTCAACAAAATGCTGGCCATGCTGGCACCCATCGCGGCGCTGAACAGCAGAAAAATCCCCTGCACAGCCGGACGGGAAAGACGGTTAACGCCAAAAGACAGAACCATCACGAACACGAGCGGCGCGAATATACTGATACCACCCAGGAGGGTCGGTCGCAGGACGATTGCACCATTCGGCATTTCAGCCAGATGGAAGAACAGAGCGCGCAGAGATGTCTGTGCGACGCCGTAGGCGACCACTCCCGTGATCACCAGACCAAGCGCCATCCAGTTGAAGACCCGGCACATATAAGCACGAAGTCCGGCATCAAGACTGCCGGCTCCGGCCTGCACACCGGCTCTGCTGAAGTTGGAATTAAAAGCCATGACACCTTTTCCAATGAGATGCCCTTTTAAAAAGGGCGCTTGACGAACCAGGGAGGGCCGTCCGTACACTCCACCTGAATGTGGGAGTTTTGCCGGAGGGGTCAAGAATACTCCGCCGTCCCTTACTTATTTTTCATGGGAAACGCGCCTCTTGAGACTTTTTGTCGCACTCGACCTTCCTGTCGATCTCCGTGAAACGCTGGCGCTGATGCGCGGTTCCATGCCCGGTGTGCAATGGGTTCCTGCACAAAACCACCACATCACGCTTCGCTTCATCGGGGAAATCACGGACAGACATCGAATGGAGGAAATTGACCTCGCCCTCTCCCGTCTGGCCTGGAAGCCCTTCGACCTGTCGCTCGCACAGGCCGATATCCGCGAGGGCCTCAATGCTGACAGCCTCCTGATCGGAGTTGAGCGCACGCCCCAACTTGAGACGCTCCAGTCTCAGGTCGAAAGTGTCCTTCGCCGCGCCGGATGCCTTCCCGCGAAGCGACGCTTCCAGCCAGCCGTCACGCTGGGGCATTTCTCCTCCAGCCAGCGGGCGGACGCCATCCAATGGGTGCAGAGACACAATCTCTTTCGCAGCAAACCGATGTCCGTAGAGCACGTTACGCTTTTTGAAAGCCTGCGCAGTCTCGGAGAGCATATCTATGTTCCCAGAGCCGAATATGCCTGGCAGCCAGAGATGCCGCTGTCGCCCGAGGAAGAATGACCCGATCCATCCCCTCCCCTGAGGAGCGCCTTGACGCCCTCCTCAGGGAAGTCCGGGCCTGCCGCGTCTGTGAGAAACACCTGCCTCTGGGGGCTCGCCCCCTGATCCACGCCTCCGCGACTTCCAGGATTCTGATTGCAAGTCAGGCACCGGGCACCAAAGCCCATATCGCAGGGAAATCGTTTTTCGATCCGTCCGGCAATCGCCTCCGAAGCTGGCTCGACATCCCGGAAGACATTTTTTACGACACCCGGCATGTCGCTATTCTGCCAATGGGCTTGTGCTATCCCGGACGCCTGCCTCAGGGCGGCGACAAACCGCCGCGCCCTGAATGCGCCCCTCTATGGCGACATCGTATCCTGTCGCTCTTGCCTGATATCCGCCTCACACTTCTCGTAGGCAGCTATTCCCAGAACCACGTTCTGGGGCGTGGTTCAGTCACGGAGCGAGTCAGGAATTTCAGGGATTACCTGCCGGAGTATTTTCCCCTGCCCCATCCGTCATGGCGGACCGGGGTTTGGGAAAAGAAAGCGCCATGGTTTCAGGAAGAGGTCATCCCGGCCCTGCGAGCGCGCGTTCATGCGCTGCTTGCCGAGCGCTAAATTTCAGGCGGCTTTAGCCTGCCTGAAGGCCTCGACCAGAAATCCTTCGACGCCTGATGACAGAATCTGAATTCCGATCGCCAGCAGGATCAGGGCAGCAAGACGACTGACAATCCGCGCACCTGTCACACCCAGCATCGCCACGACCCGCTCGGCATAGGCGTAAACGATAGCCACAACGACGGCCATGGTCGTCGCCGCAGCGGAAACGCCCAGATAGTAATCTGCTGTTGGCATATGGGGCGGCGTGGACGAACTCAGGGCGATGGCGACGGAAATACTTCCCGGCCCCACCGTAAACGGCATTGCCAGTGGAAAGAATGCCCGCTCTCGCAGATCCGGCGTTGTTACGGTGCGACCACCCTGAAGCGCCTGCTTTTCCTTGCGGGCCTCGGACGTTTCTGGCTGCAACAACATCACCCATGCCCGGGAGGCCACAACAAGACCGCCGGTGATGCGCAGGGCATTGATTGAAATTCCAAAAAAACCGAGAATCCAGCTTCCAAACCAGATGGACACCAGCATGATGCCCAGCGAATTCAACGCTACCTGACGCGCGAGTTCCACAACTTCGCGGCGCTCGCGCCCTTCTGTTGCCTGCGCGAAAATCAGCGAGGCCCCGAGCGGATTGATGATCGAAAACAGCGCGGGAAAGGCAATCAGCCAGCTGCTGAGCGTATTCCCCAGTCCGGGCGCCAGACTCATGAGCCTGTTGCAGCCTGTGGCTGGCGCTTGCGTGCCAGACGTTCCTCACCCTTCAGAAAAGCCCGCAACATCCGATAGTCCTCGGAAAAACAGCATACCGTCCCGGCTGTCCTGTCTGGACAGACCGTCAGTCCCAGATCGTTATAAACGGCCATCAGGGACTGGCCAACCTGTATGAAAGCGAGCTTGCAGCCCTCCTGCAACGCCAGATCCCGCAGTCTCCAGATTGCCGCCACACAGTTGCGTTCGGAGCCCGCCGGATCGCCCAACCCGATAATGAACTGCCCCGTCCGCAGGAACGGAATGGCCGCGCGCCCTGCCTCGTCCAGCAAAAGCCCGGTCGGACGACGCAAACCCAGTTGCGGTAAGGCATGGGCCAGACTGTGATAACGACAGGCATTCTCAGCCGTCCAGGCCTCGAACCGAATGCGCGTCCGGCGCATTCCGCGCCACAGGACGTAAAACCCGCAAAGGGCCGAAAACCCCAGAAACCAGCGCCCAACAGCCGTATGGGCATCATAGATCATGGACCGCCACCAGATCGGCCCCAGATGCCGCTGTATCGCCACCCAGCCAACCCCCATGAGCCCCAGCCCCCACAGCGACAGGGGCGCAAGCGTTGCTGGCGTCAGAGGGGCGGTCAGAAGATGCGCGCGACGATAATAGCAGTTCCGGAATGGCAGCAGCAGGAGCATCACGAGCGCAATGACAACCGGCCCTTCCCACGGCGCATGACGCAGGATCAGCAGCAGAACCGCCGATCCCAGCATCCCGAGAGAAAATTTCCAGGCCAGCGCCACACGCTGCGACAGTCCCCAAGACAGTGCCGCAAGCCCGACGCCAACCACCGTCAGCAGAAGATCCGCAATCTGCGACACCGCCGCCCAAAAGGACGTCTGGACAGGCGGCAGGTCCGCCACCAGCGCATAGAGCAACAGCAACAGCCCGACCACAGCCTGCACACTCGTCGCCACCGCCACGGAGAAATCCGCTTCCGATTCACGAATGACCTGACTGGGCCTGACCCTGCGCGGGGTTTGCCCGGCCGAAACCAGCGCCTGTTCGCCACGCAGGAACAACTCGTGCCCCGCGAACATCAGCCCCGCAATCAGAAGGGGGATAATATAATAGAAAAGCCGGAATACGAGGATCGCGCCCATGATCTGCGACGTTGGCAGATAAGCCTGCAACGCCAGCAGCATGGCACCATCGAAAACGCCCAAACCTCCCGGAACGCTGGCCATCAAGCCGGCCGTGTAAGAAGCCAGATAGATTGCCAGAAACGTCCCGAACCCGAAATGGGCTTCCGGCGGCAGAGGCGGCAGCACGCAATACGCAATGAGCGCCGTCGCCGCCATGTCAGCCGCACTGACGGCGATCTGTGCAATCGCAATCCCCGGCCCCGGAAGTTCGATCTCATACTTCCAGACCCGCACATGCTTGCGGACGCGCGAGACCAGCACATAGGCCAGCAACACAGCCCACAGGCCGAGGCCAACAAATCTGAGCAGAAACGTCGGCAGATGCATCAGAACCGGCACCGCGTGCGGTTCGATAATTAGGATTCCCCCAATTAACGCCATCGTACCGAGCAGATAGGTCGCGGAGCAGAAAGCAATGATCTGCGCGATTGCACCCGGTGCCACGCCCCAGCTCCGATAGAGCCGAAACCGCACCGCCGCTCCTGATATCGCCGCACAGCCCAGATTGTGGGACAGCACATAGGAGCAGAACGCCGCAAAAGCGGAGCGCTGATACGACACGTCCGCCCGGACATGCAAACACGCCAGCCGGTCATAAAAGGACAGGATGAAGTATGACAGAACCGTCGCCGCCCCGCCCGCCATCAGCGCAGAGTTTGGGATGGCGCTCAGGCTCGTGGTGATGTCGTGCAGCGAAAGATGTCGCAGTTCGCGCCAGATAACGACCACAGCCGCCACCAGCAGAACCAGCCCCACAAGAGCGGGCGCGCGCGACAGGAGAACCTGCCAGCGTCGCTTAGACGGACTGGCCTCCTCACACCCGCAATCCACGGGATCCGCCTCCACCAATGCACAGACTTCGCCCTTCACAGACGAAGCCTGAACATCGGGCAACCGGGACTCCGGTCTTTTCTCTTTGGGCGCGCCCACGGCTCAGCCCTGTACAGGCTCTTCAACAGGCCGCGCGAGAGCTTCCCGGATCAGGCCAACCGTCTCCGGCAGCCCGAACAGGGACGCAAAAATCCCGAAACGCGGCCCTTCGGTCTGTCCCAGCAGAACCTCATACAGGCACCCGAACCACGACCGCAGTTCGGATTTCTCGAAATACCGTTTGCCGACTTCGAACACGACATCCTGCACATCGCCCGGCGGCGTTTCCGGCGCGAGCTTTGCCAGTTCGTCCGCAAGATCTACCAGCCCCTTGCGCTCGGTGTCCGTCGGCGCGCGGTAGGTCTTGTTCGGGTAAACCTGTTCCTGAAAATACGTCAGCGCACAGCGTACGAGACGGTCCACATACGGATGCGTCTCAGGCGACAGCGTCGGATCGTAGCGGCGCAGGAACTTCCACAGCGTCTCGGGCTTGTCGGCATTGGCCACGTTCGCAAGGTTCAGCAACGCTGTATACGAGACCGGGCTGGTGTCTTCCGGGCGGATCGTTCCGCCATGAATGAACCACACCGGATTGGCCATCAGGTCCGGCCCGTCCTGTGTCTCGGCCTTCTGCACGAGCGTCAGGTAATCATCCGTCGCACGCGGAATTACATCGAAGAACAGACGCTTGGCCCGCGTCGGCTGCTGGAACATATACTGCCCCAGACTTTCCGGCGTGCCATAGCGCAGCCATTCCTCGACCGACAGGCCGTTACCCTTGGACTTGCTGATCTTCTGCCCCTGCGCATCGAGGAACAGTTCGTAGGTCAGACCCGCAGGCGGTTCCTTACCCAGAATACGGCAGATCTTCGACGACAGCTTCACACTGTCGATCAGATCCTTGCCCGACATTTCATAATCCACGCCCAGCGCATACCAGCGCATGGCCCAGTCGGCCTTCCACTGCATCTTGGCATGGCCGCCCAGAACGGATGTCTCGAACGTCTTACCGGATTCGTCCTTCCAGACAACGGTCCCGGCATCCGGATCAACCTTGATGATCGGCACCTGCATGACCTGCCCGGTCTCGGGGTGGATCGGCAGAACCGGGGAGTAGGTCGCCCGACGCTCTGGGCCAAGCGTCGGAATAATGGTCGCTACGACTTCGTCATGGACTTCAAGCATACGGCGCAGCGCCGCATCAAACGTGCCGTTGGTGTAATACTGCGTGGCGGAGGCGAACTCGTATTCAAAACCGAAACTGTCGAGGAACTGGCGCAGGCGCGCATTATTATGCGCGGCAAAGCTCTCATACTCGCCAAACGGATCAGGCACCCGCGTCAGCGGCAGGCCGATATGCTTCGCCAGAAGTTCCTGCTGCGGCACATTGGTCGGGACCTTGCGCAGCGCATCCATGTCGTCAGAAAACGCGAGCAGGCGCGTCGGACGGCCGGTCAGCGCCTCATAGGCCTGACGCACCCAGGTCGTCCGTGCCACTTCACCGAACGTACCGATATGCGGCAAGCCCGACGGACCATAGCCCGTTTCCAGAAGAGCGGGAGCCTGTTCCGAAGCATCTGATGCGCGCGCGTCCATGCGCGCGGTGATTTTTCGCGCCTCTTCAAACGGCCATGCTTTCGGAAGCGGCGCGTCAGGAGAGAGGGACGGAGCGATAGGTGTCTTGGATTTCTGCATGATTACAGGAAAAAGTAGGGAGACACCCCTTCTTGGTCAAGCAATACGACACATTCCCGTTTCACTCTGACTAATCCTTCACATTACGAAATATTTCAGTAACTTTTTTGCCCGTCCCAACCCCTTGCAGACAGCCATCTTTCACGTTCCGTTCGCAAAACTCGCAAAACATCCTCGCCGGAATTTTTCCTTCCCGCTACACTGGCCACAATGCCCCGCGCCCCTACCTTCCTGTCGCCATTCGACGCTCCGGCCCTCGTCGCCCGTCGCGGTTTGTCGTCCCTCCTGACCCCGGATGGCGAACTGTTGGAGCTAACAGCGGAAGACACGCGCGAACGTCTCACCCAGCTTCCCCCGCCCCTTCTGGTCCACGGCCCCGCCGCCCTGCGCGCCCTAGACCTCACTCCGCTGTCCCAGCCTGTGCCATGGTTTGACCTGCTGGACCTGTTCCTGTTCGTCCGTCCTGCCACGACCGTCGCACCCACCCCGCGCGGACTGGCCCTCGCCCTCGGAATCGACCCGCCCGAAACCATTGGCGCCGACCTCCTGCCAGCTCTGTGCGAAACCCTTCTCGACGAACTACGCCACAAAGCCGGAACGCCCGAAGGTACGCGCCTGCGCGCCCTGATGGTCCCCCTGACCCGCGCCGGATGGGCCTGGAGCGGCGAAGTCACGGACGTTCTCGGAACCCCGCAAGACACGATCGGTGCCCATCCCTACGAAGCCATCCGCATCTGGAAGCGTCTGCCGCGCTGGGAAGAAACCGCCCCGCGCCCCGCGCCCGGAAGCCAGCCGGTCTCACCAAACGCGGCCCGTCAGCGCCTGCGAGAAATCCTAGGAGAAAACGCCGAAATCCGCCCCGGACAGGCCGATTTCGCCTCGGTCGCCACCGCTGCGTTTGAGCCGCGCGAAAGCATCGGCTCGCCCAATGTCGTCCTCGCCGAAGCCGGAACCGGTACGGGCAAGACGCTTGGCTATATCGCGCCCGCCAGCCTCTGGGCCGAGCAGAATGATGGCGCCGTCTGGATCAGCACCTATACCCGCCATCTCCAGCGCCAGATCGAACAGGAACTCCGACGCCTCTATCCGGGTGAAAAGATTCTTCGGGAGAAAGTCGTCGTTCGCAAAGGCCGGGAAAACTATCTCTGCCTACTAAATATGGAAGACCTGCTCAACGTCGCGACCTCACGCGGCCCTGACGGCTTCTCCGCCCTTCTCCCCATGGCCCTGCTCGCCCGCTGGGCCGAAGCCAGCCGCGATGGGGACCTCATGGGCGGGGACCTCCCCGGCTGGTTCGGCGAACTCTTCGGGCATGGCACGCTGTTCGGCATTGCAGACCGGCGCGGCGAATGCATCCACGCCGCCTGCCCGCATTATCAGACCTGCTTTGTCGAACACGGAATCCGCCGTGCTCGGCAGGCCGATCTGGTCGTGGCCAATCATGCCCTCGTTCTCTCACAGGCAGCCTGGGCCTCCCTCGCGCCACCCGGTCTGCCGGACGAAGACACCACGCCCACCCGCTATGTTTTCGACGAAGGCCATCACATCCCCGATGCGGCTGACAGCGCTTTCGCCACAGCACTGTCCGGGCTGGAAGCTGCCGAACTCCGCCGCTGGCTGCTCGGCGCGGAAGGCAGTCGTTCCCGCGCGCGGGGTCTGCAACGGCGCCTCGACGATCTGGTCGAACGCCTGCCCATGATCGACACGCCGTTGCAAGCCGCGCTCCAGGCCGCAAGAAGCCTCCCCGCCCCCGGCTGGAGCACGCGCCTGCGCCCCGAGAACCCCGCTGACGAAAGCATCTTAACGCCTTCCGAGGATACGCCCGCCCTGCTAATCCCCGCGGACCCCGCGCCGGAAAACCCGTCCGAAGCTTTCCTGCGCGCGCTCGACCAGCAACTCCGCGCGCGACAGACCAAAGACCTTCGGGACGGATACATTTCTGCTGAATGCGACCTGCACCCCGTCAATGACGACGTGGCCGCTGCCTCAGAAACGCTCAGCCGCGCCCTGACGCGTCTGCGCGATCCCATTCGACTTCTGGCGGACCGTCTCGCCGCACAGATCGAGGACGATGCGGAAATGGACGCCCCGACCCGTCAGCGCATCGAAGCCATGATCCGCACCCTGCACCGCCGCGCCATCAGCCGCCTGTCCGGCTGGATCGGGATGCTTGATGCGCTGCAAACGCCGCCGGAACCGGACGTCACCCCCACTTTCGTGGACTTCATACGCACCGAGCGCCTGCCCCGCACCCGCGCCACACAAGGCGACCATGATATCGGGCTGTACCGGCACTGGCTGGACCCGACCATCCCCTTCGTCTCGACCATCCAGACACCCGCTCACGGTCTACTTCTGACCTCCGCCACCCTGCGCGACCAGACCGGCCATGGCGACGCGCAGAACGAAGCAAGCTGGCACGCAGCCGAACTGCGTCTGGGTGCCACGCATTTCCTCAAGCCACCCATCCGCGCCTCGGTCATGAGCCCGTTCGACTACGCCACGCAGACACGCGCTTATGTGATTACGGACGTCTCGGGCGAAATTGCCTCACTGGCCCATGCATTCCGCGCCCTGTTCGAAACCGCCGGTGGCGGTGCGCTCGGCCTGTTCACAGCCATCCGCCGTCTGCGCGAAGTCCATCGCCGTATCCACGAACCTCTGGAAACGCAGGGCTTTCCGCTCTACGCGCAGCATGTCGATGCGATGGACAACGCGACCCTCGTGGACGTCTTCCGCACCGAAACCCATAGCTGCCTGCTGGGAACGGACGCCATGCGCGACGGTGTAGACGTGCCCGGCGAGGCCCTGCGCATGGTCGTGTTCGAAAAGACCCCCTGGCCCCGCCCCGACATCCTGCACCGCGAACGCCGCCGTCTGCTCTCCGAAGGCCGCCCCGGTGATTATGACGACCGCATCACCCGGATGCGTCTGCGGCAGGCGTTCGGCCGCCTGATCCGTCAGGGCAATGATCGCGGCGTGTTCGTCATGCTGGACCGCCGGATGCCCTCACGCCTGCTCTCGGCCTTCCCCGACGGCGTGGATGTCCGCCGCATGTCTCTGGCCGACGCGCTGGAAAACATCGCCCGCTTCCTGCGTCCTGAGACACAGGAAAACGAACCGCCTCTCCTTCAGGGCTGAGCCAAGGGCTGCACCGACTGCTGCGCCAAGTTACGCATACTGCTCGCCAGACGGTCGCGGAGTTGATGCAGTTCTTTTTCCTGCTCCTGCGCCCTTTCGGCTGCGAGCCTGTCATTCTGCGCCATTTCGCCCAGAGCCTGCGTGACCTTGTCCGCCGCCTGCGCCAGTGCTTCCATCTGTCGCGGGTCCACACCCCGGCTGGCGGCAGTCGTCCGCGCCGCATCCAGCGCACCATCGGCCACGAGTCCAAGGATCTTGCGGTCCGCCTCGTTCAGCGCATCGCGCGCGGTAGCGGCATTGCGGTTGTCCACCTGCCCCACGGCCACTGCGCAGGTCGCTTTCAGGTTGGGAATAGTCTTCGTCAACGCCGAATGCAGCGCCATAATCCGCGCTTCTGCGGCCTCGCGCGTGCTCTTGATCATCGGGATGGTCAGAGCCGCCCGCATCAGCCCTTCGCGCTGCTCGCTCAGATGCCCCGAAAAATTCGCCAGACGTCCACGCAATTCCATGACCTCGGCCGCATCCACAGGGTCCTGTGTCTCCAGCGCATGCTGTCGCAGCGACTCAACTTTTCGCTCGCCCTCTTCAAGCGCAAGCTGCCCGGCTGCGATATCAATGTTCAGTTCCCGCACCCCATGCCGCAGAGCCTGATACATATCCTCGAACGACGTAATGTTCCGCTTGAGATCGGCAATCGTCACCCGGGCCTTGGCTTCCTGCTGATCCATCAGGGCGTTGAACTTCTTGCGGTTCTCGGCAAATCCGCCGAGCGCATCCTTCGCCCCACCGAGCAGACCGCCCATCTTCGCTAGAAAGCCACCCGGAGCCCCACCTTCGCCCCGCGCCAGCTTCTGCAAATCGCCGATCCTCAGGATCTTCACACCATCCAGAACACCTGCCGCGATTTCCCCAACCGCATCGCTTTCACCCAACGTCCGTCCGGCCAGCATCCGGTCTGAAACCTTCGCGAGTTCCCCAAGCGCGCCCATCCCGTGCGACAAAAGCGTGTTCAGATCCCCAAAATCGATCGTCTCCGCCCGCCGATGAGCCTCTTCAACCATGTCCGCTGGCAACCGGCTGATCTCCACCAGCCGCGGAAAAGCGGGCATCGGCTCCAGCGCCACCGGAACGGCACTGCTGGAAACCGGCGCCTCAACCTTCACAGGAGCAGGCGCAGGCTCATCGGCATAAAGATCGCTCAGATCCAGCGGTCTGGTCTCGTCAGAACTCATGTCAGTCATCCAGCGTCAGGGTAAAGGTCGGGTCGATACGGAAATTCGGGTCCGGCTTTCCAGTGTCGTACATGGCCGTGCCGACGGCCAGAAACTCGACGATATGATCGCCCCATACATGCGATTCTTCCCGGAGTGTCGTCCCGATGATTTCATTGGCCCCGACTTCCGCCGCATGAGCCGACATCCGCTCCATCGCGTGCTCGCGCGCCGTGTAGTAGGCCTGCGTAAACAGATCCAGTTCCACACACTGCATGGCCTGTTTGAGCGTCGTCATCAGGCTCCGGCGCGGAATATGCTGCACGCAACATCCCAGAACCAGATCCAGCGGCCGCCGCCCCGAGCGCAGCGCCAGCGCAAAATCCTGTCCCGAGAGATCGGACGTGAACGGTCTTCCATCCGGCCGCCGATATCCTGAGTGCCCCTCGGCATGAACGATGGCCGTCCCGAACGCCCGGAATTCCAGCATGCCGCTATCAGCAAGCTGTGAAATCTCCAGCCGCGTTCCCACGATCCCGTCCGCGCCAAGCTGCTCGGCTTCCTCGCGCATGATCTCAACGGCCTTCTCACGCGCGCCATACATGGCCCCCGTGAGATCCGTCAGTTCATAGGACGTATTGCGGAACTGCGTATTGGCCTGCACCTTCCAGATGCTGTTGCCCAAACACAATCCCAGCGCCCGGAATCCGGCCTGCTCGACGACCAGCAGCTCGCGCACGCTGAAATCCGACGTCGCAACCCGACCGCCAGAAGCCCTCACCGGCGGCACCTGTCCACCACCCTGCGCTGGTTCGGAAGATCCACCCCCGCCCCAACCCGGAGGAAGCGCGTCAAAACCCGGAACCTGATCGAAGATACCCATGGGACTCCCGCCGTAAAATCCACAACACCACGAGGCCGCTCAGAACGCGCCTCAGAACAGATCATTCAAGCCGTCAAACAGACCATCCAGTCCCTCGACGACCTCGCTGACAACCTCACCGCCGACTTCAAGACCCAGAACAGCGGCCTCAACGCGACCATCCCTACCCCGTTCGCCAGCCTCCTCCTCAACCTCGATCCGGTTCGAAACCCCGGCGAAAAGCGGCCGATGCTGCAAGCCCGAACGAACCGCATCATCCAGCCCGCACACCATCGCCGGTGACACCGAACCCTGACCGCCGATGCGCCGATATCCAAGAATACTCACAGCCGCCCGAACCCGGAGCGACTTCACGACACCCCGTTCCGACTGCACCGTCAGTCCGACGATCTCGTCATGCCCCAACGCCCCGTCCCAGTTCCGACAGGCTGGATCGTTCCGTAAGCTCAGCGCCGCTGCATCCCGGGCCGACCGCTTGGCCTGCGTCAAAAGAGCGCTTTCCCCAATGCTGAACGCATCAAAAAAGCCTTCCAGAGGCCCCGTGTAGCGGATCTCCTCCCACGTCCCGACGCCGTAATTCACAGGCACGATTCCTGCTGCAAGCGCCACATCCAGCGTCGCCGCATTCCACGGCACGCAAGGCAGAACATCCAGACGTTCAAGCTGCGACACACGCACCGCCTCACCATGCAACATGAACCCAAGCGCCCCGCCATGATGCTCAAGCCGGTATCGCAGGTTCAGAACAGCTCCCGCCCCCAACGCTCGCGCCTGCTCGCGGATGCGGTCCGTTGCCGTGCGCCAGCCTGCTTCATGCACCGCCTGCCAGTTCATCCCGGACTTCCACCAGGTTTCGGCATGGACATTGCCCAGCGGCATAATCGCCATGGACGGCGTCAGAAGCGCCTGTCGCACCGATCCCAGACGCACCAGAGGACGTGCCAGACTGCCAAGCTCGTGAAACGCCCTTGCCTCGGCCTCTTTTTTCGGACCGGAGGACCAAGGAAACAGGCGCATCACGGCTGGAAATCCGTCAGTTCAGCGGCTGCATGCCCCTCACCCGAAACCGCCAGTCCGGCCTCATAGATTTTTTGACGCAACTCCGTGATCCAGTCCCGAACCGGAACCTGCTTGCGACTGATAACCACTCCACGCACCTCATGCGCGATTTCGGCGACCACCCCGGTTCCGTTACGCCGGAGCACGAAAACTCGTGTTTCAAACCGAAGGGCAAGCTCCTCGATATCGACCGTGCGTTTCAGCCATCCGCGTGTCTTGCGCGTCACGGTTGACTGACGCGGCAAGGCCTGTTCGCAGAAAGCGGCGAACTTTTCCAAAAAACGCTCCCGACCGCCTTCAGCGTCCCGGATCAGCGCTGCAAGATCGTCGATATTCCCGGTCATAAGCCTCTCTTCGAGATCGGCTGTTACAGTTCGACAGGTTTCCTTTCCCGTCAATCAGGAAATTCCGCTTTCGAAAAGTTCACATAAAAAAAGCCCCCGGTCCCAATGACCGGGGGCTTTTCAGGACCAATGGTCCAAGCCGTCATTCAGAGTGTCAGGATCAGAAATTCATGCCTGCCTGCAGGAAGAAATAACGACCCTGATAAAAGCTGCCATAGGTCGCGCCGGCGCTGTTATCCACGCCACTGGCCACGAACGGGGGCTTCTTGTTGGTGATGTTGTTGATGCCGCTCTCGAAGTTCCACTTCTTCCAGCGGTACGCCAGCGTCAGATCCTGTTCGATCATCATCGGGGTCTTGTAACGGCCCGCCGTGGTCGAATTCAGGAACTCAGACTGATTGTTCCAGCGCATCCCACCGATGAACTGCATCATGTATGTCGCCGTGAACGCACCATGCGTCCAGCCGAACGTCGCATAGTCACGAACACGCGGAATGCCATAGGATGCATTTGCGTTGTTCGGGCCACCCGCATACAGCAGCGCACCGGTATAGTTGGTGAACGCGCCACCCGGAACGAGCTGCTGCGTGTAGTTCAGCAGGTACTGGAAATTGTTGGATACCGAGAGGACATCATGACGTGCCACGCGGATACGGTAGTCGAAATCAAAATCCACACCGCTTTCATGCAGAGCTCCTGTGTTCTGATCCGTGGCCGACACCGTGTTGATCTGGCCATTCGATAGACGGTTTATCGCATTGCACAACGAAGAGTTGGTGCCCGTGTAGCATCCGTCCAGAATATACTGCGTCGGAAGCGCGCTGATCGTGTGGTTGATCGAATAGTGCCAGAACTCACCGGAAATGGAGAGGTTCGGGATCCAGCGCGGCGTGATGATCGTACCGAACGTGTAGGTCCGTCCGATCTCAGGTGACAGATGCGCATTACCACCACCCAGCGTCGGAACCTGGCCCGTACCGGACTGATGGAACGTGGAGGTGTTGATGCCCTGCTTCGCGCAGGTTGCAGCAACCGTCGCCGCCGCAGCACCATAGGTACCGACCTGCCCCGCATCGCACGGATCGTTGGCAAGGTTGTAGCTGAGCGACTGGCCGCCATACAGTTCATAGACGTTCGGCTGACGATAGGACGTGCCGATCGTACCACGGAAGCGGATATCCTGCGTCGGAGCCCAGTTAATGGACGCCTTCCAGTTCTTCGCCGTGTCCGACGTCGTGCTGTAACCAGACGCACGACCCTGTACGTCAACCGTCAGATCCTTCGCAAGGAAGACGTTCTTCAGCAGCGTCGCCTTGGCTTCCGCATAACCTTCCGTCACGTCGAATCCACCGCTGGTCGGCAGAACCGTATTGGTCAGGCTCTGACCGCTACTGATCAGTTCGTCAGGCGTGTTGGTCAGCTGCTCGCCGCGATGCTCGAAGCCCACCGCAATACCCAGATCGCCGCCGCCCTTCCAGGGCATCGTCGTCACGTGGTTGTTGTTGATGCGCAGGTTCCAGTCACGAAGCTGGTAATGCGAATGCGTGTTCGTGTTGTAGTTGACGTAGGATGCAGCCTGGCTGCCCATCGTCCCGAACGGATTGCTGCACCCGAAAGACGGGCAGACCGACGGGTTATAAACCAGAGCACTCGTCGCGCTGGACGGGTCAACCTGCTGTAGACCATAGGCGTTCAGCAGCTTCGTGTACGACCCCACGTTCTCCAGATGATCCGTCGACATGTTGGAACCGTAAGTATACGACAGGTCGTAATTCCAGCCGTAAGCAATCTCACCATTCACACCCACCTTGGCCGTGACCGTGTCGGTGGCGTTCTCATCGCGGCGATCCCCGAGTTCCGTCAGACGCTTCGTGATGTCCACGTCCTGACCGAACGGATTATTCGGATCATTGGCAGGTATGGTCAGAACGGACGGCAGCGTGCTGGGCTGGACAGAACCGTCAAACGGCTCGGCTGCCATATAAGTCGAACTGGTCCGATGCGAGTACATCACATTGGAGTACAGGTTGGCATGCCGGTTGAACTCGTAGTGGAAATCACCCGAGAGGCTGGCATCCTGAAGCTGGTTGAGCAGGCTCTGATGCCGACCATAGTCATAACGGTCGTTCGTACCCCAGCTGCTCACTGTCTTGCCGTCTGGGGCAACAGCAGCGTTCAGGCCAGATGCGCTCTGGACATGCGTATAGTTGGAATAACCGGATCCGAAGGTCTCTCCACCCGAACCCACCGGATTATCGGACAGCTGAACCGGGTTGGCCCAGCTGCGGTTACGCTGCAGTACACCACCCTGGGTCATGTACTGACCGAACAGCGTTAGGTTGCCCTTGTCATGATCAAAATTCCAGCCCTTGTAGGCGGAGATCATGCCCGTATCGTTGTCGCCCTGCCCGGTAATGCCACCACGGACCGTAATGTTTCCATCCGAGAGGTTATGACGCATCTTAATGTTGATGACGCCCGACACCGCATCCGCGCCATACAGCTCGGAACCGCCATCCTTCAGGATTTCGACGCTGGCGATCTGCTGAACCGGCAGCGCGTTCAGATCGATGCAGTTCGTCTGACCATTCAGCGTGGCACGCTTGCCATCGATCAGGACCAGTACGCGGTTGGAGCCAAGGTTACGGATGTCTGTGCAGGACGCACCGCCCGTACCGTTGGTTTCCGCGTTGTTTGACCCTGTCCCACCGATGGACGGAATACGCGCGAAGAAGTCGCTGAGGGTCGTGGCGCCCGTCTGCTGAATCTGCTTGGCCGTCACGATCTGGACAGGGTTGGCGTTCTGGTTGTTCGAGGAGGCAAGCGCCGATCCCGTAACGACCATACGCTCGGAACCACCCGACACGCCCTGTGCCTCAAGAACAGCAGCACGACGGCGGCTGGCAGAGGTCGGAGCCGTCGTGGCAACAGGCACAGCCACGGATTGCACGGGCGTAACAGCAGGTTTTGCAGCAGTCGTCGAAGCGGCTGTCTTGTGATTCACAGCCTTATGGGAACGGTGTTCCGGCTGTGTCGTGGACGCGGCGAAAGCCGTTCCTGACAGGGTCCCAACTCCGAGAATTGATGCACACAGCAACAGGTGGCGACGAGATGTGCTCATCAAAGAACAAAATCCTTCAGAAGAATGTTGTTCCCTGTCTAAAGATCTCAGAGTGTGACTGTCACGGAAAATACATACCAGCCATGCTTTTACGGAGCACTTGGGTGCAACATGTGATCTCTACGCAACAGTTATGCCCCACACCTGTTTTTTCGTTATCTTTCAGCAACTAAATAGACAAAAAAAGCCTCTGACCCGCAGGCCAGAGGCTTTTTTACAACAAGCAGAGTTTCCTCCATCCCTTCCCTGTAAGAAATGGAGGAAAGACCGAACTTCGATCAGAAGTCCATGTCGCCCATGCCGCCCATGCCGCCCGGAGCGCCGGCCGGAGCCTTCTTCTCGGGGCGTTCAGCAACCATGGCTTCCGTCGTGATCAGCAGACCACCAACCGAAGCGGCGTCCTGCAGGGCCGTACGGACAACCTTGGTCGGGTCGATAATACCGGCTGAGACCAGGTCCTTGTACTCACCCTTCTGGGCATCGAAACCGAAGACATAACCGTCATTCTCAAGCACCTTGCCTGCGATGACCGCGCCGTCTTCACCCGCGTTGAACGCGATCTGACGCAGCGGAGCCTGCAGAGCCTTGCGGACGATCTCGCCACCGACGCGCTGGTCGTCGTTGTCGAAAGTCAGCCCCTTGAGAGCGGACGATGCGCGGGCCAGAGCCGTGCCACCACCCGGAACGATGCCTTCTTCAACGGCAGCGCGAGTTGCATGCAGGGCGTCGTCAACGCGATCTTTGCGCTCCTTCACCTCGACTTCAGTGCTGCCACCGACGCGGATGACGGCAACGCCACCAGCCAGCTTCGCCAGACGCTCCTGGAGCTTCTCGCGGTCGTAGTCGGACGTCGTTTCCTCGATCTGCGCACGGATCTGGTTGCAACGGCCCTTGATGTCGTCGCTGTTACCAGCGCCTTCGACGATCGTGGTGTTTTCCTTCTCGATGTGGATCTTCTTGGCGCGACCCAGCATTTCGAGCGTGACGGATTCCAGCTTGATCCCGATGTCTTCGGAAATCACCTGACCGCCCGTCAGGATGGCGATGTCTTCCAGCATGGCCTTGCGACGGTCACCGAAGCCCGGAGCCTTGACGGCAGCGATCTTCAGACCACCACGCAGCTTGTTCACGACCAGCGTGGCAAGCGCTTCGCCATCAACGTCTTCGGCGATAATCACCAGCGGACGGCCGGACTGCACGACGCTTTCGAGAAGCGGCAGCATCGGCTGAAGCGAGGACAGCTTCTTTTCGTGGATCAGGATGTACGGGCTTTCGAGATCAGCCGTCATCTTCTCCGGATTCGTCACGAAGTACGGGGAGATGTAGCCGCGGTCGAACTGCATGCCCTCGACAACGTCGAGTTCAGTGTGCAGGCCCTTGGCTTCTTCAACCGTGATGACGCCTTCAGAACCAACCTTCTGCATGGCAGAAGCGATCATCTCGCCGATTTCGGTCTCGCCGTTGGCGGAAATCGTTCCGACCTGAGCGATCTCTTCCGGAGACGTGATTTTCTTAGTGTTGTTCTTCAGCTCTTCAACGACAACGCCAACAGCCTTGTCGATGCCGCGCTTGAGATCCATCGGGTTCATGCCAGCGGCAACAGCCTTGGCGCCCTCACGGATGATGGCCTGAGCCAGCACGGTTGCGGTCGTGGTGCCGTCGCCTGCGATGTCGTTCGTCTTGGACGCGACTTCGCGGACCATCTGGGCGCCCATGTTCTCGAACTTGTCAGCCAGTTCGATTTCCTTGGCAACCGAAACACCGTCCTTGGTGATGCGCGGTGCGCCAAAGCTCTTGTCGAGAACAACATTACGACCCTTCGGGCCGAGCGTGACCTTGACGGCATTTGCGAGGATATCAACGCCACGCAGCATACGCTCACGGGCATCAGCGCCGAACTTTACGTCCTTGGCAGCCATAATTCTTACTCCTGAATGAGGTTTTTACGAGAGGAAACGGGGACGGCTAATCAGCCGATCACACCCATGATGTCGCTCTCTTTCATGATCAGCAGTTCTTCGCCGTCGATCTTGACCTCGGTGCCGGACCACTTGCCGAACAGCACCTTGTCACCAGCCTTGACGTCCAGAGCCACGATCTGGCCCTGCTCGTTGCGGGCACCCGGGCCGACAGAAACGACTTCGCCTTCGGTCGGCTTGTCCTTGGCGGTGTCAGGAATGATGATGCCGCCAGCGGTCTTCTCTTCGCCCGTCAGGCGACGGACCACCACGCGGTCGTGAAGGGGACGAAACTTCGTCATGGATCGCTCCATTTTTGGTCACGCCCTTGTAAAAAGCAGCATGACCGGGTTGCTGCACTCAATGACTGCAGTGCATTTGGCACTCTCGCATGGAGAGTGCCAATGACATAGGCGCCCAACCCGTTTCCGTCAAGGTTTCTCGCTGTCGTTCCCAGACGGACCAGAAGAAAGTTTCCGCCCGTCGAGCAGGCTTTTCAGGCGCTGTTTTTCCATGTTTTCCGTCAGTTTCTGGCCCTTGGTCCGTCCATACAAACGACGGTTGGCATCCGCAACCTTGGCATCCTCAACGCCCTTGCGGCGTTTGCGTTCCCGGCGGAGATTGATGACGTCGCTCATGATTCATGGCCTTTCGGGCATGACAAGACTGGATAGACAGACATGAAACACAGCCCATCGGACAAGAAAACCCCCGTAACAGGCCAGATGGTCAAGCTGACGGCTGCAGACGGACACAGCTTCGGCGCGTATGAGGCAGGCTCGGCGGAGTCGCCCCTCGCCCTCATCGTCGTACAGGAAATTTTCGGCCTGACCGATCATATCCGCAATGTCTGCAACGACTTCGCGGCCGAAGGCTTCCACGTCATTGCGCCGGCCGTTTTTGACCGTGCAAAAGCCGATGTGGTCCTGCCTTACTCACAGGCTGGCGTGACGGAAGGCCTCGAACTCCGTAGCCAGATCCCGTCCGACAAGACGCTTGCTGATATTACTGCCTGTGCGAAGGCCCTGCGTGATGCCGGACACAGGAAAGTCGGCATCATCGGCTTCTGCTGGGGTGGCCTGCTTGCCTGGCTGACGGCAACCCAGACCCATAACGTGGACGTGGCCGTCAGCTGGTATGGTGGTAGCATCGGCAACCATGTCGATACCGCGCCGCATTGTCCGGTCGAACTGCACTTCGGCGGTGAGGATTCCTCCATCCCCCACACCGAAATCCAGAAAATCCGCGACGCCCGCCCCGAGGTCGAGGAATATGTCTATGACGACGCCGGTCACGGGTTCGGCTGCCCCGAACGCCCAAGCTTCAACCGCGACGCCCGCGATCTCGCCTGGTCCCGCAGCGTCGAATTTCTGAAAACACATCTCGCCTGAAGCACACCCCCGACACGGTGACACAGACTGTCGCAAAACCGTGGAAGGGGTCTATAATGATTGTAACCCCGGCGAATACCGCACCGGATCAGACAGGAGTTTCAAGATGAGCATCAATCCGCTCAAAGACGACCCCAAGCACGATGCCGCGATCCGTCACGAAGCGCGCCTTCTGTGGGAAGCCGATGGCAAGCCGGACTGTGGTCCCGAAGGCTATCTCGAAAAAGCCGCCGACCTGATCTCCATCAAGGGCGTGCCGCAGGGCACTCCGGTCAAGGACCTGCCGCCGGTGGAACTGGACGGCGTAGAAATTGATGATGCACGGGCAGGCATCGACCTGAACGCAGACCCGAACCATAATTTCGATTGATCAATGATATCTGCCGCGCCCGCTTTACGCAGGCGCGGCGTTCAGGGCTTCAGCCCTGCTTCAGAACACGTCCGGCCACGGCATCAAGCTTGGCCAGCAGCTTCGGATCGCGTGCAGCCGGAGCGGTGATGATCGCGTGATCCAGAGCGCGCTCGGCACTGGCGTCGACCGAACGCTTCTTGCCCAGCACCGGAATGACAGCCTTCACAAGGCGGCGCGCATTCTCTGCATTGCCCGTCATGACCTTCACGACAGCCTCGACCGTCACGCTGTCATGCTCGCTGTGCCAGCAGTCGAAATCCGTGACCATCGCAACGGTCGCGTAGTTCATCTCAGCTTCGCGGGCGAGCTTAGCTTCCGGCATGTTCGTCATGCCCACAACCGAACAGCCCCAGGACCGGTAGAGCTCGCTCTCTGCGCGCGTGGAGAACTGCGGCCCTTCCATCACCAAGTACGTCCCGCCCCGTGTGAACGGAATCCCAAGCGCACTTGCTTCGTCCTGCACCACATCCAGCACGCGTGCCGAAACCGGATCCGCCATGCCGACATGCGCCACACAGCCCGTATCGAAGAAACTCTTTTCACGCGCGAAACTGCGATCAATGAACTGGTCCACCAGCACGAAATGCCCCGGCGGCAGCTCTTCCTTGAGCGATCCCACAGCCGAAAGTGACAGAATATCGGTCACCCCCGCACGCTTGAGCGCATCGATATTGGCGCGGAAATTCAGGCGCGACGGCGGAATGGGGTGACCCCGCCCATGACGAGGCAGAAACACGCACTGCACGCCCTCGAACGTCCCGAACAGCAGTTCGTCGGATGGCTCACCCCAAGGCGTTTCAACCTTGCGCCATTCCTTGTTTTCGAGTCCGTCGATATCGTACAGCCCCGAACCACCGATCACACCGATGACGGGCTGGATTTCCTGTTCCGAAGACATGTCTGTTCCTGACTGTTGTTTGGTCCGCTCGCCCGTTCTGGACCACGAGAACGCCCGGCGCGCAAGCCTCCTGCGCCGGACAGGCCCCTTTCCCGCATTCAGCAAAATATTTTCACAAAACCCAGCATTTTTACGAAATGAAAACGTCTTTACGCCATCGTCCCGCCACGGATGCCCGCCACCAATGAGCGTCAGTCATGCATCAGCCAACTGTTCGACGACGGCACGATTTGCTAGGACACTGCGCGTAACGAAGTTTTGTCCTGTATAGACGGGGGAAGAAAAAATGGACCAGATCAGCCCCGGTTTCGCCGAAACCGTTCGTCCAGACGTACCTCACGACGCCCTCAAGCAGGACGCCAAAGCCTGGTTCGAAACCCTCCGTGACCGCATCTGCGCGTCCTACGAAAAACTCGAAGACGAAGCGGCCGAAGGTGGTTCGCAGGTCCTGCGCGACCGCACCGCCCCCGGCCGTTTCGAACGCACGGCCTGGAGCCGCCCCGAAGGCGGTTCAGGTGTCATGTCCGTCATGCGCGGTCGCGTGTTCGAGAAAGTCGGCGTCAATGTCTCGACCGTCTGGGGCGAGTTTTCCCCCGAATTCCGCAAAAATATTCAGGGGGCCGAAGAAGACCCGCGTTTCTTTGCAACCGGCGTCTCCCTCGTCGCCCATCCGTGCAATCCGAATGTCAGTGCCGCGCATTTCAACACGCGCATGATCATCACGACGAAGGGCTGGTTCGGCGGCGGCGGGGACATTACGCCCATGTTCCCTGACAGCGCGGAAGCGCGGTCGGACGCGGACTATTTCCACAAATCGTTCGAAGATGCCTGCAACCGTCACGATCCGGAGCATTACCCCCGCTTCAAGGAATGGTGCGACCGCTACTTCCACCTGTCCCACCGCAACGAACCACGCGGTCTGGGCGGCATTTTCTACGATCAGTTCTCTACCGGAAATGTGGATCAGGACTTCGCCTTCACGAAGGATGTCGGCATGGCCTTCCATGATGCCTACCCCGCTGTCGTGCGCCGCCGGATGTTCACCCCTTGGACCGAAGCGGACCGCGATGCCCAGCTCATCCGCCGTGGCCGGTATGTGGAGTTCAACCTGCTGCATGACCGTGGCACGCTGTTCGGTCTCAAGACGGGCGGCAACACGGAAGCCATCCTCATGAGCATGCCGCCGGAAGTCCGCTGGCCGTGAGACTGACCCGACGTGCCGCCCTGAAAGGGCTGGCGGCCCTTGGCGGAACCGCTCCCTTCCTGAACACCCCGGCCCGCGCCGGGACTCTGGCGGATGTTCAGCTCCTTCTGGGCGGCACGCTCGCCTCCATCCCCGGCCAGTTCGCAGAACTGGCAAGCGGCGCCATTTCCCACACACTAGATCTGGCGACACCTCTCGAACTGACCCCAGATATCGGACAGGACGGCGTTCGCGCCGCCAATCTGTTCGACGCCAACAGCGCACCCGACGGTAATACGGCGCTGGCCTTTCCCGGCGCCACACTTCTGGCATCCCTGACGGGCGATTCCCGCGTTCATTACGATTTCGGACGCTGGACTCCCGTCCTCGTGGCCTCCACCACAACCGTCGTCATTGCCCGCGCCGAACTGCACAAGACCCTGCGCAGCCGCCTGACGGGTTTCTTTCACGATCATCCCGTCCGCCTTGCCGTCTCCCGCATTGGCGGCCCGGAACTGAATGCCCTGATGGGCCTCTCGCTTCTCGGCCTGCGTCCCATTCCCGTGCCCGGTTATGTGAATTCGTCAAACGCCCTGACCGCCCTGCATGAAGGCACTGTCGATGCCGTGCAGATTTCTCCCTACACGCTCGACCGACCGCTTGATGATGTCCTCGCCAACCTGCCCGAAGGCACGAGCGCGATCTACTACACCGGCGATCTGACCGACACGCATTCGACGAGCATCCCCATTTTCATGGAAGCGTATCAGCAGGCCCGGCACCGCGCGCCTGAAGGGCCGTTCTATCATGCGTGGCAGGCCGTCTCCGCCGCCGCAGATACGGCCATGGCCATTGCCCTCCCCATGCTGACCCCACCTGAGATTGTCGCGCAATGGAACCAAGCCTGCACGGCTGCCACTGCGGATGCCGGTGTGAGGCGCTGGGCAGAGACGCATCATTTCAAGCTGGTCACGGGCGACAACGCGGCCCCGTTCCTCTCACGGGCCGTTCCCGATCTGGGCGCCACGCTGGCCCTGCGCCGCTGGCTCGCCGTCAATACACCGCGCTGGCGCGAAGGGCAGGAAACCCGCCACCTCTGACAGCTTCAGCGACGGCGCGTTTTCAACAGAATCCGGACTGATCCGTGATTGGCCGCATGGGGGTGCACAACGGCCAGAACCATTGAGCGCAGATCCCCGCGCTGAAGCCACATTGGTAGCTCGCGACGAATCAGCCCGCTGGTCTCGCCGCTTCCAAGCCCCGTCACCACCTCTACACAACGCCAGTTTCGAACCCGCGCACGCTGCATAAAATCATACAGTCGCTCGAACGCCTCCTGCACGACATAACCATGCAGATCGAGCCGCGCATCCACTTTCATCTGCCCGCGTGACAGACGTTTCCAGCTCGTATCATCCAGCCCCGGTGCCCGGACACCCACCGAAAGTTCCGCAGGACGCGGTTTCGGCTTCTCAGACTGTAGAGGCAGAAAAGAGCGTTTCGTCACGACAGGCATGGGGCGCGGGACCTCCGGTATGGAGGCAGGAGGCTCGACCTTGGCCGCAGACACTATACGATGCGGGGAGCGCGGAGACCGCAACGGCTTGATATCGCGGACAACCATCCGCCACAGCGTCGCTTCCTCCTCCCTCAGATCCCGCTTCGCCACACTATCCTCACTTCCTGTCCGGCCACCCTTGTCCATCAGACAATTCAAGCCACGAGCATGTAACGGCTTCGGGCATCATTGAACAATGTTCTTTCGGGACTTTCCGCCCGCGGATGCGTTTACGCCTCAGGTTCCATTTTCCGAAAGAACAGGACCATGAGCCATCTGACACAGGAAGAGCGCGACAGCCTCCCCGATAGCGCCTTCGCCCTGCCTGAAAAACGCGCCTATCCGATCGATACCCGCGCCCGCGCCAGCAACGCCAAGGCCCGGGCCACACAGGAATACGAACGCGGCCTGCTGACGGCGGAAGAACGTGAGCGGATCGACAAGGCCGCCGACCGCCGTCTCGCGCAGGACGATTGAACTGCCCGCATCACTTCAGGCGCCATCTTTTACACAAAGCCATTTTAAATTCACTTGACGTTAAGGACCATGCCGTCAGTCTCGCTTGCAACGCCAGACCGGCCCAAGACCGACCTAGGATATTCCATGCCCCTGCCTTTCCTGCGCAAATTCGCCCCCCTTCTCGCCAGCACCGCCCTTTGTTTCAGCGCGGCACAGGCCGCAGCCCCCTCCGGCGCCCAGAAACCCGGAACCATCACAGCCTCGGCGCCGCTGGCCGCAGCCCTCAGCCTTCCGGGCGCAGGACGTGCCCTGCGTATCACCTATCTTTCGACGAACGGCATTACCGGCAAGGGCCTCGTTCCCGTCACGGCCGAAATCATCCTTCCCCCCGGCCCCGCACCACAGGGCGGCTGGCCGATCGTCGCCTGGGCACACGGCACTGTTGGCGTGGACGATAGCTGCGCCCCCTCCCTCAATCCCTATAACGATCGCAACAGCACCTATCTTTCAACATGGATGAAACGCGGCTTCGCCATCGTCGCAACGGACTATCAGGGCCTCGGCGGACCCGGCACGCATGCCTATCTGGACACCCGCGTCGAAGCCTATAGCGTCCTCGACAGCATCCGCGCCGCACTGGCCAACGTGCCGGACCTGCAAAACAAAATCATGATCGTCGGCCAGTCTCAGGGCGGAGGTGCCGCCGTCGCTACAGCGGCCTATGCGCCGACCTACGCCCCTGAACTGGACATTCGCGGCACCGTGGCTACTGGAGCCCCCTACGTCACGCCCGAACTTCTTGGGGATCTGCTCAAGAATGCCGCCCATCCCGACGCAGGCTACAGCCCGCTCGTCGATTATGTCCTCTACCTTGCCACCGGACTGGCAGGACACGACCCGCATTTCCGTCCCGAAGAAGCCTTCACCCCCAAGGCGCTGCCCTTCTATCGCAAGGCGGCGCATGAATGCCTGACATCCCTGTCCCAGCAGACACAGGCCGCTGGCCTGACATTGCACAACACGCTCCAGCCGACCTTTCTCAAGGCCATCAGCCCGGCTCTGAAGGGCATGGAGTTCCCAACCCTCAAACTGGCCCAGCCCCTCTTCACCGGGACGGGCACAGAAGACCGTGACGTCCCACCTGCGCTCCAGCTTGGGCTGGTTAAAGCCGCCTGCGCTGCCGGATCGCTTGTTCAGGCGCATCTCTACAAGGGTCTGAACCACAGTGAGACGGTCAACGGCTCTTTGGCCGATTCCGCGATCTTCACCAACGAAGTCATGACCGGCCAGCCTGTCCCGCCACAGTGCAATCCCGTTCCGCAACAATAAGCCTTTACAGACACATTCCATAAAAAAAACGGCCCCGGATGATCCGGGGCCGTTTTTTATTTCCGCAGTTTCCGCAGACTTCAGTTCGAAGCCGGAGCCTGCAACGGCTGGTCAGCGGGCACATCCTTCAGAGGAATGCCTTCATATTTGCCTGTCAGCGTCTTGAGGAACGCCACGATATCCGCCACATCCTGATCGGCGATGTCCCGATCCGGCGTCTCGTAACGTGCCATTTCCCGCACGACCTGCTCCAGTGTGGTGGCCGAACCATCATGCAGCCACGGGCCGGTCAGTTCGACATTGCGCAGGTTCGGAACCTTGAACCGCGCCCGATCGCCTTCCGCATGGGTCACAGACAGGCGCCCTTCGTCGGCAGCCGTCAGCTTCGTGTGACGGTTTTCGAAATACGGGCCTTCCAACCCAAGAATCTCGTAAGCGTCACCGCCCACGGCAATACCGCTATGGCAGCCTGAGCAGCCGATTTCCTTGAAGCGCTCATAGCCGCGCTTTTCCTGCGCCGTAATCGCCTTCGCATCGCCCTTCAGATACAGATCGAAACGGCTGTCCGGCGTGATCAGCGTCTTTTCATATTCCGCAATCGCGCCTGTGATCGTGTCCTTGTCGATCTGATCGGAACCGAATGCCGCCTCGAACTGCCCAGCATAAGCGGGGGTGCTGCGGACATGCTCGGCCACTGTCGCCCAGTCATGCGACCCCATTTCGAGCGGGTTCATGACCGGACCTGCCGCCTGCTCCGCCAGATCCTTCGCACGACCGTTCCAGAACTGGGACATGCTGAACACGGAATTATAGACGCTGGGTACATTGATCGGCCCCTTTTGGCCCCCAATACCCGTCGCGGTCGTCAGATTGTCCACGCCGCCCTTGTCCAGACCATGACAGCTTGCACAGTTGAGGGTTCCGTCACCCGACAAGCCCTTGTCGAAGAACAGCGCCCGGCCGAGTTCGGCCTTCTTCCAGTCCACGCCAACGCTCTCGGGAATTGGCTGGATCGGCTCGCCACGGAACTGCGCTGCCACGCCCGGGGTCGCATAATAACGCTCACGCTGTTCACGCACCCAGTTCAGGATGTCTACGCGCTGCTTCTCGTTCAGATGGGCATGCGGATGCATCAGCAGATAAGCCGCAGGCGGCATACGGTTCTGGGTGATGACTTCCTCGATGCGCGAAAGCTGCTCGACCGAAGGCGGCTTGCCCTGCTGCAACGCGGCCAGAACAGGCGCATATTCGAAATGACGCTGTCCCTGCACCAGATCGCGCTTCATGATCTGGTTGGCCAGCGGCAGACTGAAATAGAACGGCAGGTTCGCATTCTGCGTATGGCAGTAATCGCAGCGTACTTCGCTCAGAGCTGCAAAAGCCGCCATTGCCGTCGGGTCCTGACGCGTTGGGCTGCTGGCAGGAAGCTGCGGTGCTCCAGCATGATCGAAATGCTCGAGATAAGTGACAGTCCCGCCCCAGGCGACAACGCCCAGCGCCACCAGACCGGCAATTCCCTTTGTAATCGTGCTGGAACGCACCACTTTTCTCCTCATACTCACGGTGTCGTGATAATGTCGAAAAGTGACACGCAAAGTCAAAGTGATTGAACCTGTCAGAAAAACAGGTGTCGTCGATTAATCTTCGTCCTCATGATCGATCGCAGCCCGCACCCTCTTGCGCGCCACGTTCACATAAGACGTATCGGTATCAATCCCAATCCCCACACAGCCCATCCGCTCCGCCGCAACCAACGTTGTCCCGGAGCCCATGAACGGGTCCAGCAACACGCCCCCCGGCCGCAGCCCGTGCAACCGGATGCAGGCTTCGGGAAGCGCCACCGGGAACGTCCCCGGATGGCTGAACTTCTCCTTGCGGCTCCGTACAGTCTCGTAGGGAATGAACCACGTATCGCCCCGGCAACGCCGGTCCGTGATGTGCTGACGCCGTACGATGTTGCTCTTGTCCGTAAACGGCACGCCCGCATCCAGCCGCTGCACCGGCACATTTCCCGTCTTGGTCAGATGGAACACATGCTCATGGTTGCGGTTGACGAAACGTGCCGAATTCAGCGGCTTGAAATGTCCGTAGGTGATCTCACCCACCGAAATCGACTTGATCCAGGTGATATGATTCTGAAGCACGAACAGCTTGCGCAGCCGGGTCATCAGTTCGAACGGCAGCCAGGGCTGGGACGATGATCCCGCAATATTCAGGAAAAATGACCCATCATCTTTCATCACGCGACACAGACTGGTGCAGACATCCTCTAGCCAGTCCAGATACGCGTCTTCCGGCAGTCGATCCTGATACGTCCGGTACGACACACCCAGATTATAGGGCGGCGACGTCACCACCACGTCCACGCTCTGCGACGGCATCCGCTTGAGAACCGTCGTGCAGTCTCCTCGGATCAGCGTATGAACACCGAGTTTTTCCCGGCGACTGCGGATCATTGCGCCCCGGAATCCGCAGGTGGGCGCGGCAGAAACAGCACCATCCGGCCATGTGCATGCAGGTTCCCGGCGATGGACTGCGCACTTGCGCCCCAACCGGTGAACAGATCGGCACGTCCCGCACCTTTGATATCCGTTCCGATATCCTGCGCGAACACCAGATGATCCCAGGTCGCGGGCTGCCCCGTACCATAAGGCAGCTTCGTCTCAACCCAGAGCGGCATCGCAAACGGCACCAGAGACCGGTCAACCGCCACGGAGCGCCCAGCCGTCAGCGGCATCCCGAACGCCCCTTTCGGCCCCTGCGCCAGATTACCGTCGTCACGACGGAAAAAGACATAGTTCGGATTACGCTCCAGCACGGACATCATCTGATCCGGATGCGTTTCCAGCCAGTTCCGGATGCTGTCCATGCTGACACCATCCGCAGGCAGTTCGCCCTGCTGCACAAGCACACGCCCAAGCGGCACATAAGCCTGCCCGTTGCGTCCGTCATAACTCACACGCACCTGCCCACCATCGGGAAGGATTAGTCGTCCCGAGCCTTGGATCTGCAAAAACGACAGATCGATCGGGTTTTTCAGCCAGGCGATCTCAAGCCCCTGCCCTTCCAGCGCACCGCCATCAATCGCGGCCCGGTCGTAATAGGGTGCGAACTGTCCGTTCACCCAGTGCCCGCTGACCATCTGACCATTGGTCGCCTTCGCCCGGACGAGATCATGCGGACGACCATAGACCGGCGTCTGATACTCCCCGCCGCGTGTGAGGGAGGCAGGAATTTGTGGCTCGAAATAGCCGGTATAAAATGCCTCAGTGCCAGTCTCGTAAGGCTGGAACCATGTTTCCAGATACGTTCTGGCGTCCGTTGCCGTCGCCAGCGCCGTACAGGCATTGCTCCAATCGGCAGCATGACGGCCATAAGTGATGGCATCACTTCCACCGAGCAGCGTTTCGGGCGGCAATTGTGCCAGTCGATGGCACTCCTCCCGAAGAAGCGGCATCAGCGATGCAAAATCCTCCTGCCCCCATCCGGCAAGCGAATCATATCCAACGGGAGAAAGGGAAAGCGACGACGGTGCCTCTTGCGGCGTGCAGCCGCACAGCACGCCGAGTGTCATCAGAGTCAGCAGTTTTTTCATCGGACAGGCAGAAAACTCGAACAGAAAAAATAACGATCAGGCCGGGCAGGACGCTGCGAGACGCCATTGTGCATCGGATTGTCCAGCCACACGCTCGAACAGCCACAGATCATGGAACTCGGTGACGGCTTCGGTTCCGACCACGGGCTCGCCCTGACGATCGGTCAGGATATTCACCTGCCGCGACACGATCCGCACCTCGATTCGGCCTGTCCGCTGCCCGTCGTCCGCAGACACCAGCATCGCATCCAGAATGGAGAGGCTCTCAACGCCGCGAAGATCACTCCGCTGCGTCTCACCAGCCTGCGTCCGCGCGTCGATCGCAGCCGAAAAGCTCTCCAGCGCAGCGGGCGTCAGTAGTTTTTCAAGCGCGACACGGTCCCCGACCGCAAAGGCTGGAACGACCTGCCGGAACGTGTCTTCAGCGTCTTTCAGGAAACCGGAAGGCGAGAAGCCGGGAAAAATCGTCGCAATCTCAGAAAGAACGCCACCGACACGGGTTACGGGGGCGGGAATTTCATAGTCCACATCCGGCACTGTGGCGGCGAACGCACCGTTATCGCCCTTTCCCGAAGTCTGTCCCGGGAGCGGAGGCGGCGCGCCCGGACGCGCTGCATCAGGAGCAGCGCCCTTCTGCGGTCCAAAACCGAACCGGCCACCGCCCGGACGTTCCTGCCGCACACCCTGCATCCCGACGCGACGGCCGAGCACACGGTACAGCCTCACACCCAGCACCACGGCGAGCACGAACAGGACCACGAGGTCCCAGGGAAAAGAATGGCCAGCATGTGCCATGAGGCCTGCGGGGAGGTGAATGTCGTCAGAAGACATGAAGCTCTGTTTCTCACTGTCCGGACTTCGAAGTGTCCGGTTAAAGATCCGTTGCCCTACAGATAGGGTGCAATCCCTCTGATCTCAACCATCTGTCGGCCAGAAGCGTGTCTTGGCGTTCAGCAGACATCATGCTACCGCCGAGGGATCGCAATCGTTTCAATCGATGTCCGCCATGGGGTTCGCCCCTGCGGAACCGGAGACCGCATGTCAGAGAACACCGCCGACAACACCGTGATGGGTCAGGAAAACGTGCCGGCAATGCCGCTCGCCATCAACCTGCAGTACACGAAGGACCTTTCCTTCGAAGTTCCGGCTGGCGCGTCCATTTTTGCAACGCTGCGCTCTGCCCCGCAGATTTCCGTCAACATCGACGTCCAGGCCAACCGTCTGGAAGAAGACCAGGCTGTCTATGAAGTCGCTCTGGCCGTCCGCGCCGAAGCCGCTGAGCCGCCCGCACAGGAAGGTGGACAGGCCGGTCGTACGGTGTTCATCGCCGAACTGACCTATGCTGCCGTCGTGACGCTGACCAACCCGCCGCAGGAACTGGTCGAGCCGATCCTGCTGGTTGAAGTTCCGCGCCTGATCTTCCCGTATGTCCGCGCCATCGTCAGCGATGTCACGCGTGACGGCGGCTTCCCGCCCGTCGTGCTTCAGCCGATCGACTTCGTGGCCCTGTGGCAGGCCAAGCGCGCCCAGCAGTTCCCGGAACCCGCCGGCGAAGCCTGATCACACTGCGGGCCCGAGCTGCTCCAGCGGATCGGCCCACATCACCGCGCGCCATTCCTTATGGTTCAGGCGCGCGGCTATGGCCTCTGACAGACAGAGCGCCCGCACGGCAGACAGTGCCGTCAAATCTTCGGCCCCAAGCGCGTCTCGAAACGCTTCCGCCGTTTTCCCGGAATACAGCAGCACAGAATCGACTCGCCGCTCCCGCAGAGCCGCCGTCGCATCCTCCGGCAAGGTCATACGCTTGCAGGCCACATAAACTTCCGCCCGCTGCACCTCCAGATTTCTCGCCAGATCCAGACCGTAGCCTTCGCCGCTGGCCAGAAGCACGTCTGCGCCCGTAATGCCCCGCATCCGGCAGAATGCGGTCAAAGCCAGGGCATCTCCGTCTGCCGCTTCAACATGGATAAATCCGGCCTGACGCGCCCGCGCCGCCGTTTGCGAGCCCACGGCAACGAGCAGTCTATCCTTCGGCCAGTCCCGCAACGCAGGCAGTGCATTCGCGCTTGTCACCAGAACCGCACGGAAGTTTTCAGGAGCAACCGGCGCCAGTGTCGTGATGTCCAGCATCGGACACGCTATCGCCTGCCAGCCCAGCGCCCTGACTTCCGCCATGGTAGCGGACAGTCCGGGCTCCGGCCGGGTCACCAGAACGACGCGGTCCAAGAGAAGCTTCAGGGACGCCTCATGTCTTCGAAAATGTTGGACGGCGTATCACGACGCAGTTCGTCCGCAAGTTCCGTTCCCATACGGGCAGCTTCGAGCGGCGCGCCTTCGATGTGGCGCTGCAACAGGAACGTGCCGTCCTCGCTTGCAATCATGCCCGTTAGCTTCAGCATGCCCTTCTCGATGCGGGCATAGCCTCCGATCGGCGTCCGGCAGGAACCGTCAAGCTCCGCCAGAAGCGCACGCTCAGCTGTCGAAACGGCCCGGGCCTCCGGATCTTCGATTGCAGACAGTAGTTCACGCAGTTCCAGATCGCTTTCACGAACCGTCACGCCAACGATGCCCTGACCCGAGGCCGGCAGCATCTGATGCGGCTCGAACACCACATCCACACGATCTTCCATGCCCAGACGACGCAGCCCGGCCAGCGCCAGAAGCGTCGCATCGCATGCTCCGGCCCGCAGCTTGTCCAGTCGGGTCTGCACGTTGCCCCGCAGCAGCCCGAACCGCAGATCGGGACGGACATGCAGCATCTGCGCCTGGCGCCGCACGGACGCACATCCGATCAGCGCGCCTTCGGGCAGACAGTCATACGGGCGTTCCGGATCGATCTTTACAGTCCGGTCCCGCAGGATCAGCGCATCGCGCGCGTCTTCACGCTTGAGCGTGCAGGCCAGCACGAGGCCCGGCGGCAGATTGGTTTCCAGATCCTTGAGGCTGTGCACGGCGAAATCAATCCGCCCTGCAACCAGTGCCTCATGAATTTCCTTGGCGAACAGTCCCTTACCGCCAATTTCCGCCAGACGTTGAACCTGATTGCGGTCGCCCTCAGTGCTGATCTGGTATTCCTGAAACGCACCCATGTCGCGCAGGACCGGGCAGAACCGCGTCAGACGCGTCAGAAAATTGCGCGTCTGGACCAGCGCCAGCGGCGATGCCCGCGACCCGACACGAAGAGGGAGCTTGCGGCCAGTCGGCGGCTCAGCGGCATGGGAACGGCGGACGGCTTCCGCGGCAACTCGCTGGAGCGCATCGGAAGGCAGGACGGGAGCATTCATGAACGGCAGCTTTAGCCCATTCACACGGGACTGTCATGATATGTCAGACTCGGCCATAATGAGGGCATGTCAGCCCCCGTCACTCATTCTCCCACATCCGCGCGTCTCCTTCTCGCAATCGAGACGTCCTGCGACGATACGGCCTGCGCCATCCTCACTTATGATGGCACCATTCTGGCCGAAGGCGTGCTGTCCCAGACCGATCACGCCATTCTCGGCGGCGTCGTCCCGGAGATCGCGGCCCGCGCGCATCTGGACGCGCTGCCCGCTCTGGTGGCGGAAGTCCTGAAAAAAGCGTCTCTGACGCTCGCAGACATCGATATTTTCGCTGGCACGACCGGTCCGGGTCTGATTGGCGGCCTGATCGTCGGCAGTTCCTACGCCAAGGGATTGGCCATGGCGCTGAACCGTCCTTTCATGGCCGCGAACCATATCGAAGCACATATTCTCACGCCTCGGCTTCCCAGCCTCGGAGCGGCACTTCACTTTCCCTACCTGACGATGCTTGTCTCGGGAGGCCACTGCCAGTGCGTGTCGGTCGAACAGACGGGCCGTTATGTCCGCCTCGGCGGTACGATCGACGATGCCGCCGGTGAAGCCTTCGACAAGGTCGCCAAGATGCTTGGCCTCGGCTGGCCCGGCGGCCCTGCGCTGGAAAAACTTGCCACCGAAGGTCGGGACGATGCCTATGCGCTTCCCCGTCCGCTCAAAGGCCGCGAAGGCTGCGATTTCTCTTTTTCGGGCCTGAAAACCGCTGTCAGCCGCCTGATCGACACGCAGGATCCGACCGGAACGCGCGATGCCTTGCCGCGCCAGTTCGCGGCAGACGTCGCCGCCTCCTTCCAGCGCGCCGTCGCGGATGTGATGGCCGATCGTGCCGAGCATGCTCTTGCCCTCAGCCCGAATGCCACGGCTCTCGTCGTGGCAGGCGGCGTGGCGGCCAACAAAACCCTGCGTCAGGCGCTCGAACAGGTCGCCGCCAATCACGGAATCACTTTCTTCGCCCCGCCCCTGCGGCTGTGTACGGACAATGCGGTCATGGTCGCATGGGCCGCGCTTGAGCGCCTTCACGCAGGCGAAACGCCCGACGACATCGACACCGCCGCTCGCCCCCGCTGGCCGCTCTCTGAACGCACTCCCGCCATCCCGGAACAATTCTCTTGAACTACCGTCACATCTACCACGCCGGAAACTTCGCCGACTGCATGAAGCATGCTCTGCTTTTGGCGCTCATCAGGGCGCTCAAGCGCAAACCCGCAGGCTTCCTCGTCCTCGATACCCATGCCGGATGCGGCCGGTACGATCTGACGTCCGAAGAGGCCGAAAAAACCGGCGAATGGCGCGCAGGCATCGGCCAGCTTCTGAACAGTCCAGCCGCAGCAGCGCTTGCGGCGTATCTCGACGCCGTCCGCCCCAATGTGCAGGACCGACACCGCTATCCCGGCTCCCCGGCTTTTGCTCGTGCCGAATTGCGTCCGCAGGATCAGCTTATTGCCTGCGAACTGCACCCTGAAGACGTCCGACCTCTTCGCCGCCTCTTCCATGCAGACCCGCAGGCCGCCGTGCATCACCGTGACGGTTACGAGGCCCTGCGTGCGCTTCTCCCGCCCAAGGACTTCAAGCGCGGTCTCGTTCTCATTGACCCGCCGTTTGAAAAACCGGACGATTTCGCGCGCTGTGCAGAGGCTGTTGCCCTGATCCGTAACCGCTTCCGCGCCGGAATCGTCGCCGTCTGGTATCCGATCAAGCACCGCACACCCGTGCGGGCCTTCTATACGGCCCTTCAGGATGCGGGCATCCGGGATATGCTCGCCTGCGAGTTTCTTCTGCGTCCGCCGGTCGATCCGTCGCGTCTGAACGGGTGTGGTCTGCTGGTCGTCAACGCGCCGTTCGGCTTCGAGGACGAGGCGCGCAATATTCTCGAAGCCCTTGCTGTCGGCCTGCGTTCTCCTGACGCGGAAGATATCCAGATCACGATCGAACGGCTGGCAGAGGAATAATCATGAGCAGACGTCCGCATATCGCCGTTATTGGCGCTGGAGCCTGGGGAACCGCGCTGGCCTGCGCCATGGTGGCTACCGGCGCGGACGTCACGCTCTGGATGCGAAACCCGGTCCCGCCGGGAACCCGCACCCTGCCGCGTCTGCCGGAGATCACCCTGCCCGACACCGTCACCATTACGGGCGATTTCCCGCGTACCGCCGATGTCGTGTTGCTTGTGACGCCGGTCCAGACAGCCCGTGACGTCTCAACGCGGCTTCAGACCGTGCTCGACCCGGCAGTTCCGGTCGTGACCTGCTGCAAGGGGCTGGAACAGGCTACCTCCCTCCTGCCGCTCGATGTGCTGGCCCAGACCATGCAGAACCGTCCGACAGGCGTCCTTTCCGGTCCGAACTTTGCCATCGAAATCGCCAAGGGCCTCCCCGCCGCCGCAACGCTGGCCTGCGCGGATCTTGCGCTTGCACAGACCCTCACGGCGCTCCTCAACACATCCAGCTTTCGTCTTTATGCCAGCGATGACGCCGCTGGTGTTCAGCTTGCAGGAGCCGCCAAGAACGTCATTGCTATCGGCGCAGGCATCACGATCGGCGCTGGACTGGGCGAAAACGCCCGCGCTGCTCTTATCACCCGTGCTGTCGCCGAAATCGGCCGCCTCGCCGAAGCCATTGGAGGCCGCGCCAGCACGCTTGCGGGCCTCGCGGGCATGGGGGATCTTATTCTGACCTGCACCGGTCGCGGTTCACGCAACTACAGCGTGGGTCTGGAACTCGGTGAAGGTCGCCCGCTTGCGGATATTCTCGCTTCACGCACGACAGTTGCGGAAGGCGTTCTGACCGCTCCCGCAATGCTCGCTCTCGCCCGCAAACATAACGTGCGGGTGCCGATTATCGAGACCGTCACCCGTCTCCTTAACGAAGGCGTTTCAATCGAGGAAGCGCGCCATCTTCTGCTGGACCGCCCCCCGACCCGGGAATAATGCCGCGCTTCAGTGAAGAACGGCGCAGGCCACCCGGTCGCCCGAACCGCCAATCGGCTGGGTCTGGTAATCATCCGGCTTGGCATGCACCACCACAGATGCGCCGTCGGCATCCATCAGCGCAGGCAGAGCTTTGCCGCCCTTCAGCGAAACCAGCGTGGAATAAAGCTCTACCGTCGCCGTCCCGTCCGGTGCGACATACAGATTCGGCAGATCCCCGGCGTCATTCGCATCCGCCTTCAGAAGGCCATGCACCACCGGCGTTGTCGCATGGACATGCGCGCCCGCGCTGGTGAATTTCGGGGCCGCGCAGTTGCCCTTTTCATGAAAATGAATGCCGTGCCAGCCCGGCGTCAGCCCCTGCACCTGAAGGCGCAGCAGAACGCCTTTCGGCGCATCCGTCACGGTCACGATCCCATGAGACGCGCCATCCGTCCCTTTCAGCTCTCCTGAAACACTGTCTGCCGCACAGGCCAGAGAAGGGATGGCTATGGCGGAGGCCAGAAAAAGGGTCAGAAATCCGGAACGACGCATGGGTACTCACAGTCTTTGTAAAGTCAGATGATAACTATTCTCATCTTAACTTAGGTAGGGCAAATCTTCCGATCAGAGATTCGTGATCTGCCGAGAATCAGACAAAGAGTCCCGCAATGACCGCGCTCATCGCATTGGACAGCGTTCCCGCCACAACAGCCCGCACGGCAAGCGATGCCACATCCGTCCGCCGACGCGGCTCGGCACTTCCGAAAGCACCAATCAGAATGCCGATCGTCGAAATATTCGCAAATCCACACAGGGCAAAGGACAGGATCGTAATCGTCCGCTGCGACAACGCATGAGCATGGATCAGCGGCGACAGATTCACATAGGCCACGAACTCATTGAACGCGATTTTCTGTCCCAGCAGTCCTCCCGCCACGACACACTCGCTCCACGGCACGCCAAGCAACCAGGCAAACGGCGCAAATACCATCCCCAGAATCCACGACAGCGACAGCCCGAACGCACCGAGAAGCCCGTTCGCCAACGCAATCAGCCCCACGAAGGCAATCAGGACAGACCCCACCGCCACCGCGATCTTCGCACCGTTCATCGCGCCGTCGGCAATGGCCTCGAACATGCTGTGATGCCCGTGATCCGCCCCCGCAATCTGAGCGTCAGACCGGCGCGGCCCCGGAAACAGGATCCGTGAAAACAGCAACCCGCCCGGGATGGCCATGAAAGACGCCGCCAGCAGGTTCTCCATCGGCACACCCAGCGACGCATATCCGGCCAGCACCGACCCCGCGATGGACGACGTTCCGCTACACAGAACCGTCGCCAGTTCCCCCTCCGACATTTCCGCCAGACAGGTCTGAAGCGCGATCGGTATCTCGCTCTGTCCTAGAAAGATCGTGAGCACCGCTGCAAACGATTCCAGCCCCGTCGTTCCCAGGATCCGCGAGAGCGCTCCACCAATCAGCTTCGAGAGGAACTGCAACACGCCCCAATGCTGTAAAAGCCCGAGAAGTGCAGCGACATAGACGATCTCCGGGAGCACCTTCAGCGCAAAGACGAAGCCGCCATTGCCGAACAATCCATCCATTTTCGGGCCAACAAGACCACCAAACAGAAACGCACTGCCCACATCCCCGAAGGATAGAACCTTCGTCACCGCATCGGACACGACATGCAGTCCATGCGCGCCTACCGGAATCCACAGCACGACCGCCGCAATCAGCACCTGCAAGAGCAACGCCCGGCCCACCAGCGCCCAGTCGATGGCCCGGCGGTTGGTGGACAGGAGCGCCCCCAGAAACAGAAGCCCGGCCATGCCGAAAAGGACGCGCAGGATCACTCAGGCAAACTCCTCATGAAAAACAGGTAGAACTGAACCTGAAACGACCCGAACCTGTCCATCATGTCACGTTCTGTCCACCCCTCCTCTCTCGCCTGCACGCGCCTGACCCGCTAGGATGCCGCCCGACTGATAGGGAAACGCCCCATGACCTGTGCCTATGATTTCAGCCTCCCCGGCCTGTCCGGCGATATGATCGACCTTTCGGCCTATCGCGGACGACCACTGCTGATTGTCAACACGGCCTCACAATGCGGCTTCACCCCGCAATATGAAGACCTCCAGCATGTCTGGTCCCGTTATGGCCGTGACACTTCGGATGGTCTGATGGTCATTGGTATTCCGTCAAACGATTTCGGCGAGCAGGAACCCGGCTCTGCGGCAGATATCAAGACTTTCTGTTACCGCAATTACGGCGTCTCTTTTCCCATGACAGCCAAACAGCATGTCCGCGGCCCTGAAATTACGCCGATTTTTCAGTGGCTTGATAAGCAGGGCGGCTTCCTCGCCCGCCCACGCTGGAATTTCTACAAATACCTGATCGACCGCGACGGCAATCTTGCGAACTGGTTCACCCCGCTGGCCAAACCGGCCTCCAACCGGGTCGAGGAAGCCATCCGCAGGGTTATTCTGAGCAACTGACGGGCCGCTCTCACACAGGAGAGATGTGGGCTATCGTCTTTTTTCCTTGAATATCCGTATCGAAATCCGTCACAGTTCAAGTCAGAAATGTGACAGGAGATTCGTTATGAAGGACTCAGTACTCCGTCCGATCCTGCCTCTTCTGGTGGTTGCGGCTCTTGGCGCTCTGACCCCGGCCGTGGCCCATCACGTCACGACTTTCCTCGGCCTGTCCGGCATTTTCTGGGCCAGCGCCATGCTGATGCTGGAAGTCACACTTCTTTGCATCGGTCTTGCTGCCGTACGCCCCAGCATGGGCCAGTCGCAGCGCAGCAGCACGACCCCGTACAACCGCGAAACGATCCTGCGCTGAGGCCAATCCGCCACGGCGTGTTTTTCCTGTCACGGAGCATATGTTGCGGCGCTGAATGATAGGCTAGGATCAGGAAATGCTTCGCAATTTCCTGACAGTCGGCAGTTGGACCATGCTTTCGCGTGTCCTCGGCCTCGTTCGTGACCAGCTTCTCGCCGCGTTCCTTGGTGCCGGCCCCGTTCAGGATGCCTACCTGATCGCGCTGCGGCTGCCCAACATGTTCCGGCGTCTTTTCGGCGAAGGCGCGTTCAACGCTGCGTTCGTGCCGATGTTCACCGAGCGTTACGAAACAAAAGGCCCGCAGCCCGCTTTACGCTTCGCCGGTCAGGCGCTTTCCGGTCTGATGCTGTGGCTTGCTCTGCTGACGATCCTCGCCGAAATCTTCATGCCTCTGGTTGTGAGCTTCATCGGTTCGGGCCTCACCGGAACCCGTTTCGAAATCGCGGTACATCTGTCGCGAATCACGTTTCCCTACATGCTGCTGATCTGCGGCGCGGCTCTCGTCTCGGGCATTCTCAACGGGCTTGGGAAATTCACCGCCGCAGCCGCCGCATACGTCACCTTCAACATCATCGGCATCGCGGCGATTCTCCTCGGCGCTCTGGTCTGGCATAATACGGCCGTTGTGAGCGCCTGGGGCGTGACGCTCTCAGGTATCGTGCAGTTTGGCGCTCTCTACTGGGCCGCCCATCGCGCAGGCATGGGGCCACATCTGACATGGCCCAGCCTGTCGGCAGACATGCGGGCGCTTTTGCGCCGCATGGGACCGGGCCTTGTCGGCTCCGGCGTCACCCAGATCAATCTGACTGTGGACATGATCATCGCAACCCACCTGCCTGTGGGAACACCTTCGATCCTGTATTTCGCGGACCGTATCAACCAGCTTCCCCTCGGCGTTCTGGGCTCGGCGGCGGGAACAGCCCTCCTGCCGCTCTTGACCCGCCATATCGCCAACAACGACCGTGCCGCCGTCCATTCCAGCGTCAACCGCGCCATCGACTACACGCTGCTGCTGACCCTGCCCGCGATGATTGGCATGATCGTCCTCGCCTTCCCCATCATGGCCGCTCTTTTCAGCTACGGCCATTTCACCGTCGCGGATGCTCTCCTTTCCGGCCAGTGCCTTCAGGCTTATGCGCTCGGCCTGCCGGCCTTCGTCCTCATCAAGGTTCTCTCCCCGGCCTTTTTCGCGGAAGGCGACACCGTCACACCCGTCCGTATCGGTTTCTTCACACTGGGGCTGAACCTTGTCCTCAACCTCCTGCTGTATCGCCCGCTGGGTCATATTGGGCCGCCGCTGGCCAGCACAATTGCCGCTTTTGCCAACTGCACCCTCCTCGCCATCATCCTGCATCGGCGCGGACTGTTCATCGCGGACCCGCTCCTCAAAGGCCGCGCCCTGCGAATTACGGGAGCCGCCATCATGATGGCACTCTGGGTTGCGGCCTCAGAAAAACTCGCAGCGCCCGACCTGCCTTCCTGGCATGGCGTGTGGCGCTTCAGCATGCTCATGGCTCTGATCCTCTTCGGCATGCTGGTCTATGTCATGACGCTCGATGCCTTGAAGGTGGTGCGCCTGCGTGACGTCGCCGTGGCTTTCCAGTCACGCCTGAACCGCAGACGCACCCGTTGACCCTGCCCTACCGGTTCACACATCGGCAGGAAGACGGTATTGCCAAGGCACTGTTTTCCCCTTCCCCGACCTGACAACCCGGAGACCGGACCCATCGGCACTTTCATGCCCCTGCCTACCGCCGAAAACGCCAGCCCCGCGATGGCCCAGTGGTTCGATCTCAAACACCGCGAACCCGATGCCCTGCTGTTTTTCCGCATGGGCGATTTCTACGAGTTGTTCTTTGCCGACGCACAGGCCGCCGCCATGGCGCTCGACATCGCACTGACAGCCCGCGGCACGCATCAGGGCGAGCCGATCCCCATGTGTGGCGTCCCGGTCGCGGCCGCCCCGGCCTATCTCTCGCGGCTGATCCGCCGCGGCTTTCGCGTTGCCGTCGCCGAACAGACGCAGACACCACCCAAAAAAGGCGAAAAACCCCAGAAAGGCCCGCTCGCCCGTGCCATCGTTCGCGTCGTCACCCCCGGCACCCTGACCGAAGACGAACTGCTCGAAGCCGGACGTGCCAATCTCTTGCTCGCCCTCGCCCGCAGCCCTGAAAAACGCGCAAAAACGATCGGCGCGGCCTGGATCGATATTTCCACTGGCGCCTTCGAAACGGCTTCGGTCAGCGATGCCGCTTTGCCGGAACTTCTGGCAAGGCTGGACCCCGCCGAAATCCTGTCCGAACCGGACCTGCTTGCCCCCGACTATGCGAGCCGACTAGCCCCCGTGGCCGTCCCGCCCACGCTCGACAGCGCCCGCACCCTCGTCGCCCGCGCCTATGGCGTGGCGCAGATCGACGCCCTGGGAGACTTCCCGCCCGAACAGGCCGTCGCCTGCGCCATCGCGCTGAACTACGTCCAGCGCAGTCAGGCCGGAGCGCTCCCGCGCCTCTCCCGCCCTATTCCGCAAGGCACGGACGGTGTGCTGGGCATTGATCCCGCCACCCGCGCCAGTCTCGATATTCTCCGCACCCGTGACGGCGAAACGAAACACAGCCTTCTCGGCGCTGTCACCCGCACCGCTACAGCCGCAGGTTCGCGTCTTCTGGCCCAGTGGCTCGCTTCTCCGCTGACGGATGCCACCGCCATCACGGATCGACAGAACGGCTGGCTGTGGCTTCAGTCCATTCCCGGCCTGTCCAGTGCGTTAGGCGACATTCTGCGCCGCACGCCGGACCCTGCCCGTGCCCTTGGCCGCATCTCCGCTGGGCGTGGGCAGCCGCGCGATCTCGCCGCCATCCGCGACACACTGATCGCCGCCAACGACATAACGGCCCTGTTCCAGCCCGTTTGCGACGCCTCTACGCCCACCCTGATCCGCACGCTCACCGCTGGTCTGTACGGCCGCGCCGACACTCTGCTGGAGCAACTTCAGGCTGCTGTCGCCGAAACCCTTCCCGCCCGTATCGAAGACGGCGGTTTCATCGCACCCGGCTACAATGCGGAGTTGGACCGTTATCGTGGCCTGCGTGACGAAAGCCGCCGCATCATCGCCGCCATGCAGGGCGAATTGTCTGAAAAATTCGGCGTCACGACGCTGAAGATCAAACACCACGCCCAGCTTGGTTACGTCATCGAAGTCCCGTCCGCGGCGGGCACGAAACTGCGCGACAACCCCGAACTCTCGTTCCGCCAAGGGACTGCCAGTCTCGCCCGCTTCTCCACCGAAGAGCTTGCCGGTCTGGATCGTGCGATCCTCGAAGCCGCCGACAGAGCCTCTGCGCTGGAACGCCGTATCTTCGCCGAACTCTGCGCCCGCATTCTCCAAACCCCGGCGCTTGACGAAGTGGCGGAGTTCCTCGCCCTTGCCGACGTGTTGCGCTCCTGCGGCCTGCTTGCAGAAGGCGGCTCATGGTGTCGCCCCGTCGTCACGGACGGCACGGAATTTGCGCTCGTTGCCTGCCGACATCCGGTTGTGGAAGCTGCACTGGTCGAGTCGGGAAGCGCGGATGCCCGCTTCATCCCCAATGACTGCGCCCTGCCCCCCGAACACCGCGCCATGTTGCTGACGGGTCCGAACATGGCGGGTAAATCGACCTTCCTGCGCCAGACCGCGCTGGCCGTGATTCTCGCGCAGGCGGGGTTGCCTGTCCCGGCAAAATCCGCGCAGATCGGTGTCGTGGACCGTTTGTTCTCCCGCGTTGGCGGAGCGGATGATCTTGCCCGGGGCCGCTCCACCTTCATGGTCGAAATGACCGAGACGGCCGCGATTCTCAATCAGGCCGGACCAAAATCGCTTGTGGTCGTGGACGAAATCGGACGAGGCACCGCAACCCTCGACGGATTGTCCATCGCATGGGCTACACTCGAAGCCCTGCACACACAGCTTGGCTCGCGGACAATCTTTGCCACACATTTCCATGAACTCGGCGCGCTGACCGACTTCCTGCCCCGCCTCGCGCCTTACACGATGGCCGTGAAGGAATGGCGCGGCGAGGTTATCTTCCAGCACGAGGTCCGCCCCGGGGCCGCCCGCAAGAGCTGGGGCCTGCATGTCGCAAAACTGGCCGGAATCCCGGCCTCCGTCATCAACCGTGCCAGCCGTCTTCTGACTCAGTTCGAGCGCGAACAGGCTGATTCCCGCTCGTCTCTGCCGCTCTTTGAAGCGGTTGCGGAGCCAGAGTCGGCGGAGGCTGCCACACCTCCCGCACCCACTCCGCTGGAGGACGCACTCCGCGCCCTGAACCCCGACGATCTCTCTCCCCGGGACGCGCTGGATGCGTTATACTCTTTGAAACGCCTTGCCTCAGGAAACGGCACTTGAAAGAAAACTCTTTCTGGGGCGAAACTCTCCCTCTTTCCTTCGCTGACGATACGGATAAGCCCCTGTCTGACCGAACCGCCCCCCTCCCGTATGACCCGGCCTCCTCCCTGCAGAGCGCTCTCGATACGGCTGCGGAACAGGGCCAGACAAGCCGCGAAGCCGTGCTTTCGATCCTGCGGCGGCATCTCGGCAGCGGAAACGCTTCCGTCCGCTATCAGTTTGAAAAGCGCCGGATCTCAGGAATCGATGCCGCCCGTGCGCTCGCCCATCAGGCCGATGACATGGTCTGCGCTCTGGCCGATCTCGCTGCGCAGAAACACGACGCTCCCGGCGAAACGCTCTGCCTTTGCGCCACTGGTGGCTATGGTGCGGGCCTGCTTGCCCCCTTCAGCGATATCGACATCCTGTTCCTGATACCTGGCGATCCCTCCGCGGCCATGACGGCCCGGATCGAGTTTATTCTCTACGCCTTGTGGGATCTCGGCCTGCGCGTTGGCCACGCCACGCGCTCCATCGCCGAATGCGTCCGCGACGCCGATACCGATCTGACGATCCGCACCGCCCTGCTGGACCTGCGTTTCCTCCACGGTGACCGCGCCCTCGCCCGCAATCTGCGATGCGCTCTGGGCGCTGACCTCCAAAACGATCGTCTGTGCGACTTCGTCATGGGCAAGATCGGCGAGCGTGAGCAGCGTCACCACCGCTTCGGCGACAACCCCTACATGGTCGAACCTAACATCAAGGAAGGTCGCGGCGGACTGCGGGACCTGCAAACCCTGAACTGGATGGGCCGTGCCGCTCTCGGTTGCGCCGTCTCGACCCCCGAACATAATGGTTGCCCTGCCGAAGCCCCCCAGACGCCGTCTTTCGCGTCTTTCGGCCTGCTGACAGAGCGTGAAGCCCATCGCGCCCGACGCTCATGGGACTTCCTGTGGACGGTTCGTCTGCATCTGCACTACATCACCGGCCGCGCGGAAGAACGCCTGACCTTCGATGTCCAGCCTGTCATCGGCGGACGCATGGGGTATGCAACACACGGCCGTCAGCGCGGTGTTGAACGCTTCATGCGGCATTACTTCCTGACTGCCCGCGACGTCATGCGCCTGACCAGCGTATTGCAGCCTGTCGTGCTGATGCATCTTCAGGATCAGACCACCGGCGAGCCGCCCAAAATCGTTCCCGGACCCGAAGAGTTCCAGACCGTCGCCGGACGCATCTGTCCGATCGAGCCCGTCACTTTCGCAGACGAGCCCCGCGAGATGTTTCGCCTGCTCGATTGCGGGCGTCGTCACGACCTGCCGCTGCATCCCATCGCGATGCAGCAGATCATCCGCAACGAGCGCCATGCCGTGACCCTGCGTGACGATCCCGAGACTGCAAAAATCTTTCTAGACCTGCTCTGCGAGCCGAGTGCGGACGACACGAAAGCCGTTCCGTTCTGGCTCCCGATCCTGAACGAAACCGGCCTTCTCGGCCGTCTCCTGCCGGACTGGTCCCGCGTTGTCGGGCAGATGCAGTTCGACAGCTATCATATCTATACAGTCGATGAGCATATCGTCGAAGCCGTTCGCATGATGGGTCAGATCGAAGCCGGTCGCATGGCGGACGAAATCCCGCTGGCCTATACACTGGCCAGCGATCTCCGCTCCCGCCGTGCACTCTACGTCGCGGTTCTGCTGCACGATATTGGCAAGGGACGCGGCGGCGATCATTCCGAAATCGGGGCCGATCTTGCGTTGACGATCTGTCCGCAGCTCGGGCTTGACCCCGAAGAAACCGACACCGTCTCCTGGCTGGTCCTGCATCACCTCCTGCTTTCCCAGACCGCCTTCACCCGCGACATCGACGACCCACGCACGATTCTCGACCTCGCCGACACCATCCAGTCTCCCGAACGTCTGCGCTTGCTGCTTCTGCTGACCATCGCCGACATGCGCGCTGTCAGCCCGAAGGTCTGGAACGCCTGGAAAGCCACGCTTCTGCGCGAACTTTTCTCCCGCGTCGCCGAGGTTTTGGAAGGCGGACTGGCCGCCACCGAGCGCGACAGCCGCGTCAACCATGCCCGCGACCTCGCCCGGGATGGCCTCACTGGCACGCTGCCTGAAAGCAGCATCGAACGCTTTCTGGAACTCGGCTATCCGAGCTACTGGCTTGGCTTCGACACCGATACCCAGATGCGCCACGCCCGCATGGTCCACGATTCGGACCGATATCGCTCTCCTGTGACGGTCGAAGCCTTCCCGATCCCCGAACGCGGCGTTACCGAACTCACCGTCCTCTGCGCCGATCATCCGGGGCTGTTCTCACAAATTGCGGGGGCTCTCGCGGTCGCCGGGGCCTCCATCGTGGACGCCCGTATTCACACGCTGAGCGACGGCATGGCGCTCGACACATTCTGGGTGCAGGACGGCGAAGGTTGCTCCTTCGAGGAGCCTCACCAACTCGGGCGCCTCAACCGTCTCGTGGAACAGGCGCTTTCGGGCCGCCTCGACATCCGCAAGGGCATTGAAGACGCCAGCCATCACAGCACCTCGCGCCGGATGCGCGCCATTCACGTCCCGCCCCGCGTCGTCATCGACAACACGGCTTCGGACCGTCATACCGTCATCGAGGTCAACGGGCGCGACCGCCCCGGCCTACTGCACGACATCACATCAACGCTTAGCAGCCAGTCCCTCCAGATTTCCTCGGCCCATATTACGACCTACGGCATGCGCGCCGTGGACGTCTTCTATGTGCGGGACCTGTTGGGCCTGAAAATCACCGATCCGGTCCGCCTTGCCCGTCTGCGCGAAACCCTGCTGGCGTCCCTCACAAGCCCTCCGGTCACCACTCACGCAAACTGAGCGCCGCTGCCACGTCCTCCAGCACAACCGACCATCCTTCAGCGATGCCCGCTCCGGCGGGAGGGCGGAACTGACGGACATCGCGGTACCAGTTCACATCTTTCCAGCGCCAGTCCCCGCCTTCACGGTTCAGCAGCCAGAGCGGACGCCCCAATGCTCCTGCCATATGCGCCACGAGCGTATCCACACTGATCACCAGCGCACATCGCCCCACTTCCCGCGCCAGATCTTCAGAAGTTTCAAGCGATACGCGCTCCATCCATTCCGGCGCATCGCCGGGCTGAAGCGCCACAAACCGTATCCCCAAAACCTGTCGCAAAGCCTCTAGGCATCTGCTCGGAACCGAGCGCCTGCGATCAAAGCGGTAAGACGGATTTCCCGACCAGCAAAGTCCGATGCGCCCTGCTTCAAGCGTTTCTTCAACCGCAAGATAGGGATCAGTAGAAGGCGGCGCTTCAAGCCCCAGAACAGCAGGCAGACTTAACAGGCTGATCTCCGCCGCCACAGGCCCTTCCGCGGGCAGAATCCGCTCCTGATCCAGTTCTGGCATCAGTCTCGCCAGCGCCGCCGCACGGAACCGCAGGCGCAACGGACGGAGCCGCGCCGCCTGTATCAGAAACCGCAGGAACTGGACCTCGTCGCCCAGTCCCTGCTCCCCCAGGACCGCAACAGGCACCTCTCCCGCCGAGCCATCCCATTGCGGACTGTCCGAAACCGCTCCCAGAAGCGAGCGGCGGCTTTCAAAGTCCCGCCAGCCTTCCGCAAACCGTCCCTGTCCCAATAAAACGGTCGACCGGTTGAAGCGCGCCCGTTCGGCTTCTTCTCCCGATTCACGCGCCATAATCATTTGGAACAGAGCCTCCGCATCCTCCCGCCGCCCGATTTCCATCAGGATCGTGCCAAGGCTGTTGGCAATCCGCGCATCCGAAGGGCGCAACTCCAGCGCCCGGCCTAACGTGCAGCGCGCCGCCGCAAGCTCGCCCCGCGCCATCTGCACAAGACCCAAACTGTTAAGAGTCTCCGCAGTCTCAGCTCCGAGTTTGCAGGCTCGCAACAGAACCTCCCCTGCCTCATCGAAAGCATTTCCAGCGAAAAGGGCAGCCCCCAGATTGGCCAGTGCTGCGCCGTCACCGGGCCTGTCGCGCACGACCTGTCGGAACTCCCCGACCGCCTGCATCACCAAACCGTCATCCAGAAAAAGTTCCCCGAGTCGGGTTCTCACATTACTTTTATCCGCCAGCAGAGCCGCTGCTTTCTGCAAAGCCTTCCTCGCATCTTCCCGACGCCCCAAAACCACCAACGCCTCTGCCAGAGCAACATGGGCGTTTGGATCGAAAGGCTGTAACAATACAGCCACCTGCAATGCGGCTCTTGCTGCCTCGGAATGTCCCTGTTCGAGCAAGGCAAACCCTAATGTTATATGCATTCTTGCTTTGCGATCGGGAGAAACATCTGGTTTCTGCAACGCGCGGCCCAATAATGCGATCGCCGTGGCATTCTGCCCGTGCGCGCGGGCCAGACACGCCATGCCGTGCAGAGCATCCGGCTGCCCCGGCTGAACAGCCAGAATGGCTCGGAAACCTGCTTCTGCGTCCAAAAAGTTTCCTTTATTGAAACAAAAAAAAGCAGCTTCGGTCGGATCGGAGGAAAACGGAATCGTCATCAACTTTTCGTGATCTGAAATATACACAAAATCCAGAAGGATGGTGTTAACGAAGTTTTCACACTTCTTTCGCCAATACTATAAATCCGAGACAGAAGCAGGGGTTTTGTAAGCAATGCATCTTGAGCAACGAACCGGCCCTGTGCCGGGCCTGGTGTACGCGACTGTTCGGCAAGGAATGACAACACGTACATTCCCCATTGAGGTTCGTCGCACCGCTTCCGGACATTATATTTCCCGCATGCCCGACAATCGTTGGTCAATTGAGTGTCTGACTATCGAAGCCGCCCTGCTTATGCACGCTGCAGTCCTCTTCCCGATTGAGCAGGAACTCTCTCCGTGGCTTTCCAACCCCAAGCCTGCTCCCTCCGCAATCCGTCACGCTGCCGGACCGATCAAGAGTCCTATTGCCGATGGGCAGGGCACCTATCAAAAAGCCCCAAAAAGTCTCAAGCCAAAAACCGAAGTGAGCTCCTAAGTCCACTTCATCCTTGCCAAACAGCTCTGGCAAGGCAATGTCAGTCTTATGAAAACCCGTCTCCTGCACGTCGCCGCCGCAACAGGGCTGGCGGCACTGGCCTTGAGCGCCTCTCCCGCCAGAGCGGATCACCCCTGGCAGGCTTCTCCCACTCAGGCTTCCATCACAGCCGACGCAGCACTCCCCGGCCTTCGATCCACCGTGCTGCTTGCAGGTAAGAACGGAACCTATCTCGCTCTCGATGCCAGCGGACATCCCGTCCGGATCGACGCCACCAACACGCCGACTCCCTTGTCCGGCCCCGACGTTCCCACTGAGCAGCTGACCGCGCTCGCGACCTCAGGCGACGATTTGTGGGGTCTTTCGACAGAGAAAACTCCCACCCTCATCCGCATGTCCTCGGACGGATCGGCCCAGTCCCGCCTCTCGCTGAACGGTGCCACGATTGCGGGCAGCAATCTTGTCGCGCTTCAGGTTCACGGCACGCAGGCCTATCTGGCCGACGAAGGCAAACCTGCTCTCGTCGCGGTTGATCTCAAGACTGGCAACGCAAAGCGTTTCCTGTCCTATGACCCCTCCCTCACCGGGCGTCATCCGCTCCTGCGCGCCGGTCAGCCCCGGATGGGACCAGACGGACGCCCCATTGCGGGTGGCAATGTGCGCTTCCTGCTTCTGGACGCAAAAGGCCAGTGGCTGTTCTATCAGCCCGCCTGCGGCCCGATGTCCCGCATCGACACCGCTCTGCTGACCGACACGGAATTCACCCCCGTCGAGCAGCTTGACGGCATTACTGAATGGCGGACAACCCCTGGCATTGGCGGCGAAACCCTGACGCCGGACAACATATTTTACCTCTCCGACATTACCGTCGGCAGCATCCTGAAATTCGGCACTGACCGTATTCCTCTGCGGATCCTCACAGACCCGCGTCTCTATAATGCAGGCGCGCCCGCAGTCTCCGACAGCCACCAGATGGCCGTACTCGCCACGGAAGATGGCAAAACGCACATTCTTCGCATCGCCTTGCCCTGACAGGACGTGATATAAAATCCCCCATGCGCTACCGATCGACCCGCGGCGAGCTGACCGCTGACGCCCCGAATTTCTCTGACATCCTTCTCGCTGGCCTTGCGGGAGACGGCGGTCTCTACATGCCGGAGAACTGGCCGAAGATCAGCCCGCAGACCCTGCGTGAATGGCGCGCGCTCTCCTATCCGGATCTCGCTGCAGAAGTCATCGCCCTCTTCACGGAAGGCGCAATCGACGTCGACACCCTGCGCCACATGACGCGGGACGCCTATGCCGGTTTCGACCATGCCGCCGTCGTCCCGCTGGTTGAAGTCGAGCAGGACCTCTACTCCCTCGAACTGTTCCACGGCCCCACGCTCGCCTTTAAAGACATGGCGATGCAGATGCTCGGCCGCCTGTTCGATCATGTCCTGACCCAGCGCAACCGCCATGTCACGATCGTCGGCGCGACCTCCGGCGACACTGGCTCGGCCGCCATCGAGGCCTGCCGTGGCCGCGAACGCCTCTCCGTCGTCATCCTGCATCCCAAGGGCCGCACTTCTGACGTCCAGCGCCGCCAGATGACGACCGTTCAGGACGACAACATCCTCAACATTGCCGTCGAAGGCAATTTCGATACCTGTCAGGATCTGGTCAAGGCGATGTTCGCTGACCATGCTTTCCGCGACGAAGTCTCGCTTTCAGCCGTCAATTCCATCAACTGGGCCCGCATCGCCGCCCAGATCCCGTATTATGTCCGCGCGGCTCTCGCTCTTGGCGCACCGGACCGCGAAGTCTCGTTCTCGGTTCCGACCGGCAATTTCGGCAATGTCCTCGCCGCATGGGCCGCAAAGCAGATGGGTCTTCCCATCAAAAAGCTCTGCATCGGCTCGAACCGCAACGACATTCTGACGCGCTTCGTCATCGACAACGACATGAGCGTGCGTACTGTCGAACCGAGCCTATCGCCGTCAATGGACATTCAGGTTTCGTCCAATTTCGAACGCCTGCTGTTCGAACTGCTGGATCGCAATTCCACGCGTTGCGCCGCCATCATGCGCGAATTCCGCGAGACCGGCCGCATGGCTGTCCCGCATGACGCCTGGACCCGTATGAAGGACGTCTTCGAAGGCATGACCCTCACTGACGAACAGACCAGCGAAGCCATGCGCCTGTTCTACAACGAGAGTCTCTATCTCGCGGACCCGCATAGTGCGATCGGCCTCGCCGTCGGCAAGCGCTTTCAGGAACCCGGCATCCCCATGGTTGCGGCTGCCACGGCTCATCCTGCCAAGTTCCCGGATGCCGTCACCGCTGCTACAGGCATTCATCCCAAACTGCCGCCGCACCTGTCCGACCTGTTCGAGCGCACCGAGCGTTACGAGTGCATGGACAGTCAGATCGCTGGTCTTCAGGACGCTGTCCGCGCTCATATCAAACGCGCCTGATCTTCAGAAAAACACAGGCTCTCCATCCGGGGAGCCTGCCTTCCTTCGACATTACGGAACCTCATGCCCGATACGATTGAAGTCACCAGACTCGATAACGGCCTGACCATCATCACCGAACGGATGGACCGCGTTGAAACCGTGTCTTTCGGAGCTTACGTCTCCATCGGCACACGCGACGAGACCGCCGCCAATAACGGTGTCTCTCACTTCCTCGAACACATGGCCTTCAAGGGCACCGAGCGTCGTTCCGCCGCGCAGATCGCAGAAGACATCGAGAATGTGGGCGGCTACATCAACGCCTACACGGCCCGCGAAACCACGGCCTATTACGTCAAGCTTCTCAAGAACGATCTGGCTCTGGGCGTGGACATCATCGGCGACATCCTGACCCACAGCACGTTCCTCGATGCCGAAATCGAGCGCGAACGCGGCGTGATCCTGCAGGAAATCGGTCAGGCCAACGACACCCCCGACGACATTATTTTCGACCAGTTTCAGGAACGCGCCTTCCCCGAACAGCCGATGGGCCGCCCCACACTGGGCTCGGAAGACCTCGTGTCGAGCATGACGCGCGACACGCTCATGTCCTACATGCGCGAGCACTACACGACCCACAACATCACGATCGCTGCTGCCGGGCACCTGCACCATCAGGACGTTGTGGACTTGGTGAAGGAGCATTTCCGCGACCTGCCATCCCATCAGACGCCCCGCCCCCGCGCCGCGGCCTATGAGGGCGGTGAACTCCGGACGACGCGAGAACTGGATCAGGCCCATCTCGTCATGGGCTTCCCCTCGGTCAGCTACCTGCACCCCGACCATTACGCAGTCATGATCCTCTCGACCCTGCTTGGCGGCGGTATGTCTTCGCGCCTGTTTCAGGAAATCCGTGAGCGGCGCGGGCTGGTTTACAGCGTCTATTCCTTCGCATCTCCTTTCAGCGACAGCGGCCTGTTCGGCCTCTATGCTGGCACGGGCGAGGATCAGGCCGCCGAACTTGTCCCCGTCATGATCGACGAACTCAAGCGTCTTCAGGACGGGCTGAGCGAAGCGGAAGTATCCCGCGCCCGCGCCCAGCTCAAATCCTCGCTCCTGATGTCGCTGGAAAGCACTGGCAGCCGCTGTGAACAGCTTGCCCGCCAGATTCAGGTCCATAACCGCCCGATCCCGACCTCCGAGACCGTCGCGAAAATCGACGCCGTAACAGAAGCCGACATCCTGCGCGTCGCCCAGACCATTTTCTCCGGCACGCCGACCTTCACCGCGATCGGCCCCGTCGGCACCATGCCCTCTCTGGAGGACATCACAGCAAGGCTTGCCGCATGACCACAACGCCCGTCGAAGCCCTCCTCGCTGCTGCCCGCCGCCACGGCGCAGATCACGCGGATGCCATTTTCATCCGTGACGAATCTGAATCCGCCCTGATCCGCAAAGGCGTTCCCGAAGGCATCGAGCGCTCCGAAAGCGTCGCGCTCGGGCTGCGTGTCTTTCGCGGCAAACGGGCCGCCACGGTTTCGACAAGCGTTCTGAACGAGGCCGAATTCGACCGTCTGGCCGAACAGGCCTGCGCCATGGCTCTCGTCATTCCCGAAGACCAGTATGCCGGACTGGCCGAATCCGCCCTTCTCGAACGTTTCGATGCCGCCGGACTGGATCTCGAATGCAGTTCCTCGCCCAGCATGGACGACCTGCTCGCCCGCGCCCGTGAAGCCGAGGACATCGCACTGTCTTTTGCAGGCATCACCAACACCAACGGCGCCTCCGCCGGGCACGGCCGGACCTCGGTCGCACTCGGTACTTCGGCAGGGTTCTTCGGCGCTTATAGCCGCACTGCACATTCCACCAGCGCCAGCGTTCTTGCTGGCGAAGGGGCAACGATGCAGCGCGACTATGCCTATCGCAGTGCCGTGCATCTGGAAGACCTCGAAAGCCCGACCGTCATCGGCCGTGAAGCCGCCGAACGGGCACTGGCGCGCCTCAATCCCGGCCGTCCTCGTACCGGCATTTACAGTGTCATCTACGACCCGCGCGTCTCGGCATCGCTGCTCGGCCATCTGGTCGGTGCCATCAACGGCGCGGCCATTGCACGCGGAACGTCCTTCCTCAAAGACAGCCTCGGAAAGCAGATCCTCTCCGCAGGCCTGACCGTCCATGATGATCCGCGCCGCATCCGGGGGGCAGCGTCCCGTCCGTTCGATGCCGAAGGCTGTGCCGCCCTGCCGCTGGACCTGATCGCAGATGGCGTTCTCCAGACATGGTTGCTCGATTCCCGCAGCGGTCGCCAGCTCGGTCTGCCTACAAATGGCCGTGCCAGCCGTGGGGTCGCCTCTCCGCCTTCCCCAAGTGTGACAAATCTTCATCTCGCAGCCGGAACCCTTTCTTCCGACGCCCTGCGTTCCGATATCAGTGAAGGGATCCTGATCACCGAACTCATGGGCTCATCGGTCAACATGCTGACTGGCGATTACAGCCGTGGGGCTTCCGGTTTCATGATCCGCAACGGCGAGATTGCCGAACCCGTTGCCGAACTCACGGTTGCGGGCAATCTGAAAGACATGTTTGCCCGCATGGTTCCGGGCAGTGATCTGATGTTCCGGCAAAGCGTGAATGCGCCCAGCATCCGGATCGACGGCATGAACATTGCAGGACTTTGATGCGTAATTTTCGACTTCTCCCCATCGCCTTCGCGGTCTTCTGCCTTCTTGGAACGGCAGATGCCCGTCCGGGTGGAGGCAGCTCCATTGGAAGCCGCGGCTCCCATACCTGGAGCGCTCCGCCGCGCACGTCCATCACGCCCGGCTGGGCGCGCCCGATGGACCAGTCCGCAACCCCGCGTCCCTCGCCCAATTACGGCGGCGCACCCGGCTATGCCGCTCCGGCCCGTCCGATGCCGGGTTACGGTGCTCCGGCTTACAGACCGTCCTATCCCGTGCGTCATCCGTTCCTGAGCGGCTTTGCGGGCGGCTTTCTGGGCGCGGGGCTTTTCGGTCTCCTCAGCGGTCACGGCATGATGGGCGGCATGACAGGTGGAACGTCGTTCTTCGGCTTCCTGTTTCAGGTTCTGATTATCGGCGGCCTGATCGCTTTTGTGCTGCGTCTGTTCGGTAATCGCCGTCAGAGCCAGATGGGAGGCGGTTCCAGAGGAATGTCCGCAGGAGCCTCACCTTTCGGCAATAACGGCGGCAGCACACCCGTGACGCTCACAAACGACGACTATACGAGCTTCCAGAGGCTTCTGCTCGACATTCAGGCGGCCTGGAGCGCACAGAACATGCGCGCGCTTGCCAGCATGGCCACTCCGGAAATGACGGGCTATTTCAACGCACAACTTTCCGAACTCGCCAGCCGTGGCGCACGGAACATCGTGTCCAACGTACAGTTCCAGCGCGGTGATCTCTCCGAAGCCTGGCGTGAAGGCAATCTGACCTACGCCACCGTCGCCATGCGCTACGCCATGACAGACGTTACGACTGACTCCATGGGCAATGTCATCGACGGCAGCTCCACCGAAGCTGTAACCGTAACGGAACTCTGGACCTTCGTTCGGGCTGATGGACGGGGCAACTGGATCCTCTCCGCCATCCAGCAGGCTGGCTGAAAAGCGCCTCAAACGCAAAAAGGCCCGGAGCAAAACTCCGGGCCTTTTTTTATTGCCTCAACGTTTCTTAAAGTCGCGCCAGCGTAATCACATAAAAAATCACCGCCAGCAGCACCACACCGCTGACAATCCCCGTAATCCGGCTCAGCCGCCGCTTGCGGGCAAGATCAATATCCGTCGTCATGGTCATCCGATCAGAACCCGGTCAACAAGAAGCCCGCAGAACAGCAGGAACAGATAAGCCAGCGAGTAACGAAATGCGAAGCGCGCGGGCTTATCCTTTGTCAGGCTCACGCCTGTTGCATCCTGCTTGTCCATCAGCACACGAAACGCGCAGAGAATGAAGCCCAGATCCAGCAGGCTGGTCACGATCGTATAGGTCAGCCCGACTTCATGAACAAACGTCGGCAGCAGCGATACTGCGGTGAGAATGAACGTGTAGATCAGGATCTGCCACCGCGTATGACGCGCGCCTTTCACGACCGGCAGCATTGGAATGCCAGCCTTGTCGTAATCCTTGCAGGCATAAAGCGACAGCGACCAGAAATGCGGCGGCGTCCACAGGAACACGATCGCAAACATCGCGACCGGCAGAACCGCCATGGAATTCATGCTCGCAGCCCAGCCGATCATCGGCGGGAACGCGCCCGCAGCCCCACCGATTACGATGTTCTGCGGCGTGCTCCGCTTGAGCCACATCGTGTAGATGACGCTGTAGAAAAAGATCGAAAACGCCAGAATTCCGGCTGCCAGCGCATTCGTCGCAAGCCAGAGCACAACGACAGACAGAACCGACAGCACGATCCCGTAAACCAGCGCCGCCTGTTCCGGCATCCGCCCGTCCGGGATAGGCCGCACGACCGTCCGCTTCATAATCGCGTCGATGTCGCGGTCGTACCACATATTGATGGCGCCTGCGGCCCCCGCCCCGATGCAGATGCACAGGATGGTAATCAGTCCGATAGGAATGGACGGCCAACGCGGCGCCACGGCCATGCCTGCAGCCCCGGTAAACACCACCAGTGAAATCACACGCGGTTTAAGAAGTGCCAACCACTCGCGCAGGGACGGATCATTATCCTTCCCCGGAACGGAAAAAACCCCCGAAGGGGCCAGAGGTGTCGCCGTATCGCTCATGCCGAGACCCGGGCACGCCCGGTCTCCCTCAACAGGAACAGCCCCACCAGCCCAAAGGCTAGCAGACTGACACCCATCAGAATCTCACCATAGATCATCACGCCCGGCACGATCGAACAGAACGCACCCACCAGCATGAGACCCGCATGGACCCGACTCAGCAAAGAAGGAATACGACCGGGGAGAAGCCTCTCAACCCAGGCATAGAACCCGCCACACAGCGCCATGATCCCACCAAATGCCACGGCCGTATGGTCGCCTGAATGGCCCGGCAGAGCATCAGACAGCCATCCCGCCGCAAACAGCAGAATGCTGCCAATCGCCCACAGCGCAGTTCCATCCAGATCGCGCTTCTGCTGCCACACATCCTGGCACAGCGCCCCAATCAGCACCACCGACGGCACGATCTGCGTCACCAGCATAAGACTGGCCCCTACCCCGGATGCTAAAGACCCATACAGTCCGTCCATCCAGAGCAGCGGCCCACCAACCCCCATCACGCCAAACACATAAGGCGCAACCGTCCAGGACGCCCTGCCACGGGCAGACCGTGACAGAAGGGCCGACGTAACCAGCCCGAGTGCTGGAGTCAGCATCAGTGCCATTTCAGGCAGATGGAGCGTTTCGATGAGAGCGTCGGTGGTCAGTCCGTCCATCATGCCGCGCGTCACGACAGCGGCCAGAACCGGTGCCACCAGAACGACGCTGCATGCCGTTGCGAGAAGCGACCATGCCAACGGTGCCATGTCCCTGAAACGGCAGGTCCGTCCTTCAAGACAGGTGGTAATCACATCAGTCGCTACGGCCAGAATACCAGCAGACCAGAGGAGCATCGCGACGAAAGGCAGGAGGGGCAGAAGGACAACACCTGCCGAAAGAAAACCGAACCCCGCCAGCGTCAGTCCGCGAAGTACTGTCCGGTCAGTCCCGAGCGCTGCCGGCAATAGCCACTGCCCAAACCCGCCCAGCGCAGCAGGACACATGACGAAGAAAGTCATGAGAATACCGTGACAGAAGGCCTGTCCGCTGGTGGGATGTGTCTGGAGAATTGGCAGGGCCAGCGACCCACCCAGCAGGCCCGCAAACAGGGCCAGCAGAATGAAGGATGTTCCGACTCGGCGGCTTGAGCGGTCCGAGCCAGTATCCGGAGCAGTATCGACGGCCTGATAAATCATGATCGCGTAGTCGGTCCCTGAACGTAGGAATACCGCAGCGAGCGTCGGAATACTCGGCGCCGACACACGTGCGGAACCAAACGCCGATCAGGCGACCAGGGCTGCTGCGTCGCTTTTACTCTCGCATTGCGGCAATGTCACGAGTGTAAACAGCCCCGCTGGCGGAACCGGCGTCAGCGTTGCACGACGCAGGTCTTCGGGCGGCAGAAGCGACTCAATGGCGAAATCCGGATGCCAGCCCAGCGAGCGGGACGCCCGGGCCATGCCACGCTCCACCGACAGACGCACACCACCGGTCGCCAGAAAATGATTCACGAACAGGATGTGCCCACCCGGCTTCACGACGCGCTTGAGCTCGGTCAGCAAGCGGTCAGGATGCGGGACGACGGAGGCTACGAACATCGCTACCGCAATATCAAAGCTGTCATCTTCGAACGTTGTGGCTTCCGCATCCATTTCCAGCAGATCGTCCACATTCGTCAGATGCTCCTGAAGCACCCGCATCCGTGCACGCTCCAGCATGTCTTCGGAAAGATCGATTCCCGTAATGCGTTTGCTCTGGGAGTAGGACGGCAGGGCAAGTCCCGTTCCGACACCGACTTCCAGAACCCTCTCTCCTGGCAGAGCATTGACCGCAGCCACTGCTCTCTTACGCCCGTAACCCGAAATACCGCCAAAAACAGTATCATAAACACGGGCCCAACGACGATAAGCCGTTTTGACGGCTTCCGCGTCCAGTGCCGAACGCGGGGAAAGGGTTGAGGACATTGTGATATGCGACCTTCTTTGTCTGCTCGGCCTTCACAGGCCAGAGCTATCCAGAACATGTTCAATTCGCACCTTCTTGCCCTCCCCGATAGGCATCTGGCAAGACACGCAGTGTGCATGGCGTTTCAAGCCCATGTTTTCGACGGGGCCAAGGAGGACAAACATGCTGGTCTATTATCTTGTGGCGCTTACTTTCGTGATTTGGGGCACCCTCTATTTCCTGTATTTCCGCGTGCAGCTTCGGGACTGGTTCGGCAATCGTTTCGGTCGGGACAGCAAAGCCAGAATGGAGGAAATCCTGCCGGATGAACCCCGAATGTCCCTCACCTACACGTCGCCCTCAGAGGATGGACCGCAGCGATAGTTCCCTTTTTTCCCAACCGAACCTTATCACGACGCCCGAACACGTCCTTCGATTGCATCCCAGATCAGCCCCGCGCTGTTGATGCCGTCAAAACGGTCCAGCTCCTGCAGACCCGTGGGTGACGTGACGTTGATTTCTGTCAACCAGTTCCCGATCACGTCGATTCCTGTGAAAATCAGCCCATGGTCGCGCAGATATGGTCCGATCGACTCACAGATTTCCCGATCACGCGCCGTCAGCTCCACACTCATCGCCCGGCCGCCGACATGCATGTTCGAGCGCGCCTCTCCCGTTGCCGGAACCCGGTTGATCGCGCCGATCGGCTCGCCATCCACCAGAATGATACGCTTGTCCCCCTGACGCACGGCTGGCTCGTAACGCTGGATCATGAGCGGTTCACGCGAACGTGCGAAATGCATCTCCAGCAGCGCGCCCAGATTTTCATCATCCGGCTTGATCCGGAAAATCCCTGCCCCACCATTGCCGAACAGCGGCTTGACGATCAGGTCGTGATATTTTTCGCGGAACGCCAGAATTTCGCGCGTATCCCATGTCACGAGCGTCGGGGGCATCAGATGCGGAAAATGCGTCACCAGCAGCTTTTCCGGCGCGTTCCGCACCGCTACCGGATCGTTCACCACAAGCGAGCGTCCCTCGCCCACACCATGCACGTGCTCGAGCATATGCGTGGCCGTGATGTAGCCCATGTCGAACGGCGGATCCTGACGCATCAGGATCACATCCGTCTGCCCCAGATCCAGAACCTGCTCTTCGCCGAACGTCGCATGATTGCCACGCTCGCGCCGTACTTCAACCGGCCGTGCCCGCGCCTGAACACGCCCGCCACGTCCCTGTCCTTCGACAAGGCTCAGCGTCGTCACCGGATAGACCCACAGCTCATAGCCGCGCGCCTGAGCCTCAAGCATCATCGCAAACGTGGAGTCGCCATCAATATTGACGGACTCCAAGGGGTCCATCTGAACAGCAACGCGAAGAGAACGGGACATCAGGAAACTCCGGTCCGGGGAAATGGGAGTGGAATAGTCTGTGTAAACGCAGGTCGTATTTTTTCAAAGCCACGCCCCTACCGTGCGCCCAAACGTCAGGCCGCTACCGCCACGGGATAGGAGATCTTCAGGATTTCGATCTCAACCGGCCCGCGCGGCGTCTGCAACATCGCCACGTCCCCGACCCGCGTTCGCATCAGCGCCCGCGCTACTGGCGAGATCAGACTGACCTCGCCGCGCGCTAGATCGGACTCGTCCACACCGAGGATTGTCACCGTGTGCTCGACGTCATCTTCGTCCACATAGGTCACGGTCGCACCGAAAAACACACGGTCCCGCGTGGTCTGCCCTGCGGGATCGACAATCACCGCATTTTCCAGACGCTTACCCAGAAACCGCATCCGCCGGTCGATTTCCCGCAACCTGCGCTTGCCATACTGATAGTCGGCGTTCTCCGAACGATCGCCATTGCTGGCTGCCCAGGACACGATCTCCACAATGCGTGGCCGTTCCTTCTGCGCCAACTCCTTCAGTTCAGCCCGCATCACAGCTGCCCCTTTCGGCGACAGATAATGCGACAGCGGCGTTTTCTCAGCCATCTCAGCGGCCTCCCCGACCGCGTTTCTTCTTGGCCGGATCATACCCGCCCCCGCCCGGCCCCAAAGGCACAGGCGTCTTCGGAGCCTTTCTCGCACCCGGACGTCCGGCGGTCGAGTTGGCAATCGGTGGCGGCTCCAGCCCCATATCGATCGCCTCAAGCCGCTTGACCTCGTCGCGCAGTCGGGCGGCCTGTTCGAAGTCCAGATTGGCGGCGGCCTCCCGCATCCGCTTTTCCAGATCCTGAATGGTGGCGGGGAGCGATTTGCCGACGAACTGTTCCGTATCGCCAGAGCCGTCCGGAGCGACCGTCACATAATCCTGCTCGAACACTGACGACAGCGCATCGCCGATCTTCGACCGCACCGTCATTGGCGTAATTCCGTGCGCCTCGTTCCATTCCGTCTGCTTGGCCCGACGCCGCGCCGTCTCTTCGATCGCGTATTTCAGGCTGTCCGTCATCTTATCCGCATACAGCAGCACACGCCCATCGACGTTACGCGCCGCACGCCCGATCGTCTGGATCAGCGAGGTCTTGGACCGAAGGAATCCTTCCTTATCGGCGTCGAGAATGGCCACAACCGAACATTCCGGAATATCCAGCCCCTCACGCAGCAGGTTGATTCCCACCAGCACATCAAAGGCCCCGAGACGCAGATCGCGGATGATCTCGATCCGCTCCAGCGTATCCACATCCGAATGCAGATACCGGACCTTGACGCCCGCTTCGCCCAGATAATCCGTGAGATCCTCGGCCATCCGTTTGGTCAGCGTCGTCACCAGAACACGCCCGCCCTTGCTGATCGCGTCCCGACATTCATGCAGTAGGTCATCGACCTGCCCTTCGACAGGCCGCACATCCGTCACCGGATCGATCAGACCCGTCGGGCGAATGATCTGCTCGGCAAACACGCCGCCCGTCTGTTCCATTTCCCACGGCCCCGGCGTCGCGGAGACGAAGATCGACTGCGGTCGGAATGCATTCCATTCCCCGAACGCCAGCGGACGGTTGTCGATGCAGGACGGAAGGCGGAACCCGTAATCCGACAGCACGCTTTTCCGCGCCCTGTCCCCACGCTCCATGCCACCAATCTGCGGCACCGTGACATGACTTTCATCCACGATCAGGAGCGCATCTTCCGGCAGATATTCGAACAATGTCGGCGGCGGATCACCCGGACCACGGCCGGACAGATAGCGCGAGTAGTTCTCGATCCCCTTACACGCCCCCGTCGTCTCGATCATTTCCAGATCAAACGTGGTCCGCTGCGACAGACGCTCCGCCTCCAGCAGCTTTCCGTCCTCGGTGAACTGCTCAAGACGCCCGCGGAGTTCGTTCTTGATCCCGATCATCGCCTGATTGAGCGTGGGACGCGGCGTCACGTAATGCGAGTTCGCATAGACGCTGATTTCCGCCAGATCCGCCGTCTTGTTCCCCGTCAGCGGATCGAACTCGACAATCTGGTCGATCTCATCGCCAAACAGCGACACGCGCCAGGCCCGGTCCTCGTTCTGCACCGGAAAGATGTCGATCTGCTCGCCCCGTACCCGAAACGTCCCGCGCTCGAATGCTGCATCGTTGCGCCGGTACTGCAATTCCACCAGTGCCTTGATCAGCCGCTCGCGGTCGATGGAGCCGCCCACCTCAAGCCGCACGACCATTTTCGAATACGTCTCGACTGACCCGATACCGTAAATACAGGAGACAGACGCCACGATGATAACGTCATTGCGCTCCAGCAGAGCCTGCGTGGCCGCATGGCGCATCCGGTCGATCTGTTCGTTGATCTGGCTGTCTTTCTCGATATACGTGTCCGACCGAGGCACGTAGGCCTCCGGCTGATAGTAATCGTAGTACGACACGAAATACTCGACCGCATTGTCCGGGAAGAACTGCTTCATCTCCCCGTAAAGCTGAGCCGCCAGTGTCTTGTTCGGCGCCAGAATGAGCGTCGGCTTCTGTGTCGCCTCAATGACTTTCGCCATGCTGAACGTCTTACCCGAGCCCGTGACACCCAGCAGAACCTGATCCCGCTCGCCGCCCTCAACGCCCTTCACAAGCTCCGAAATCGCCGTCGGCTGATCGCCCGCCGGATCGTAATCCGACTTAACGACGAGCCTGCGCGTTTTGGGTTTGACGGGCTGTCTCTCAGGAAGAAACTGCGTCAGGGGCATGGATGCGGCATTGCGAACGGAAGAGGTCGGTTTTTTGGCCATCATCGCAAGATGGGAAACCGCGCGACACAGGGCAAGAGGCATCTGCACAGAGGCCCTTCCGGACAACATTCCGCCCGCATATCTTTATGACATTTTATTGCTGAAAGGGATGGAGAGACTCGCCGTCCGGCGCTATCAACACCCATGTCTCTTTGAAGGAAAAACCGTCATGGACGTCCAAACGATCGAACAGACCTACATCCAGCTCCAGCAGCAGGCCCAGCAAACCGCGCAGGCGCTTCAGGCTCTTGGCTCAAAAATGCAGGCTTCTGTCCAGAGCGGCGACCTGCAGGCCCGCGAATGGTCTTTGGACCTCCGCGAACTCGCCCTAGCGTTTCAGGCCGAACAGCAGCAGGTCACGAACCTCCTGCAACAGATCCACGCAGCCCTTTCGAGCATTCAACCCGACTACGGCGTACAAGCCGCTTATCAGGCTCCGACGCAACAAAGTCCCGTAAAGCCAGTTCAGGTCGTTCCCGACAATAATTTCGTCTCGAACATCCTCAACTCCGGCTTCGCCCGCTCCGTCGAAGCTGGTGCAGGCTTCAGCATTGGCAACGACCTCATCAAGGAAATATTCTGATTTTCCGTATATTCTAACGCCATATATTGCAAAAATCCAAATCAGACCTGAATTTCTACCGGTGCAGGCTTTATATATCGCATATATAAATAATTTTACCAATATTTCCACATATAATTAATTATAAATACCAAATATCCTATATTTATATTATGAGAATTATCTTTTTATCAGATAATTACATTTTTATATTTTAAAGAAACAATTCGTTTCGTATGTGATGTATTTGCCGACCCGGCAGGAATTATGACTTATTGTTTAATAAACATATTGAAGTGTTTCAATTCGATGACATAGCGTGAATTCCAGAATTTTCATGAACAGGAACTGGAACCCGCTCGTGCAGTCAGCCTTGGGACGATATCTTTTATCCGGTGTCGCATTGATCGGCCTTCTGGTCAGCCCGACGCGGGCCGCCAGCACCACGCACAAAACACACCCGCATCACGCAAACCACGCAAAGACCACCACGCCTGCACACCGCGCACTCCCGGCCCACAAACATGCAACAGTGGCATCCGGCACTGAAGACATGACGGTTCATGCGCAGCGCAGAGGCTCGCATAGTGCGGTGGAAGTCGTCACACGAGAAACAATGGATCATTTCGTCGCCGGCACAAGCCCGATGCAGATCCTTGCTCTGACGACACCCGGCGCAAACTTTGCCTCCGATGATGCTTTCGGACTCGATACAGTCGCCAATACCCTCTATGTCCGCGGCTTCAATCAAACCCAGCTCGGTGTCTCGCTCGACGGAATCCCGATGGGCGGACAGGGCTTCCACAACTGGAACGGCCTCGGTGTCGACCAGATGGAAATTCAGGAAAACATCACCAGCCTGACCATGTCTCAGGGCGCAGGCGCACTGGACACGCCGTCAGCGCAGACGCTCGGCGGGGCCATTACCTTTACTACTGCGGACCCTTCCGACAAGGCAGGCGGTCAGATCAGTCAGCTTTTCGGCAGTTATAACGGCTTCAGAACTTTCGGCCGTGTGGATAGTGGCAAGCTGAATTCCAGCGGTACCAAATTTTACGCCGCCTATGCCCGGACCGATCAGGATCTCTGGAAAGGCTATGGCGATCAGCAGGAACAGCAGGCCAATTTCAAACTGGTCCAGCCCGTTGGCGATCACGGTAAAATCACGGCAGTTTTCGACTATTCAAACTTTGAACAGTACAATTATCTCAGCCTAACCAAAAACATGTGGCAGAAGATGGGCCGCAATACGACCTATCTGAAACCCAACTACGCCCTCGCCAAAGAATACGCCTATTACGCCCAGAATGGCGGCGTCCCGGCTGGTCTTGAGGGCGTTCTGTCCAACGACGAAATCGGCGATTACGCTTACGACGGCACCCAGACCCAGCGGAACTATCTCTCCGCCATCACGGGTGAGTTCCAGCTGTTCCCCAACGTCACATCCAAGACAATCGCTTATGCCCACGTCTCGAACGGTGATTACAGCGCCACCAACCCGTTCCTGACCTCCCCGACCTCACAGGTTCCAATGGCGATGGAAACCGGTCATCCCGACGTCCGACGCCTGGGTTTCGTCCAGAATTTTGATATCCATGCCGGTCATAACAACGATATCAAAACCGGCATCTGGTACGAAAACGATCGCTTTAACTATCCGATGATGATGTATGAAGACGGCGTTGATACACCGCATTCCTCCATCTCCAACTTCAAGAACGGAACCACCTGGTGGGCAGATTCCTTTAACACCAATACGTTTCAGTATTATTTGCAGGACACATATCAGATTATCCCGGGCATGACCGTTGAAGCTGGCTTCCGCTCCCTGCTGCAAACGACGCATGGCGGAACCAGCGTCGACAACACAAGCACGCTGTCCTCATGGGGCGTCTATTACAGCCATCCTGCTTCCGGCGATCTGACGGCAGCGAACGCGTTCCTTCCGCATTTTAATTTCGACTATCACTTCCTGAATCAGCACGAAGTCTATTTCGATATTGCTGAAAACATGCGCGCTTATGATTACTCCGCCCAGAGTTCCAGCGGATCGCCCTGGTCCGGTCTTGGAAGCGCGGCCAACCCTGCACAAACCGTCTTTGACGAGAACAAGAAATCCCTGCGCCCGGAGCGGACCTGGAACTATGTGGTCGGCTACCGTTTCAACTCCCACTTCTTCTCCGGAAGTGCCGATTTCTACCATACCGATTATTATAACCGCCTTGCCGCCATCACCAGCGGATCAACCGGCAACACCTACAGTTCATTCATGAATGTGGGGCGTGAAACCATGAACGGCGCAGACGTCGCAGGAACATTCCGCCCGCTGCCCGGTCTGGCCATCACCAACAGCTTCAGCTGGAACGATGCCACCTACGAAGACACGCATCTGCCGTATAACGGCGGTTACGTCAGCATCAAGGGCAAGCAGCAGGTCTACTACCCGAAGTTCATGTATAAGGCTGACGTGAGCTACACATGGCATCGCGCAACCTTCAACTTCAACACGACGTACACCAGCGCACGTCAGATGACCTATACCAACGATGAGCAGATTCCCGCTTACTGGACATCAAACCTCAACGTTGCCTACGATTTCGGCAAGGTCGGCTTCGCCCAGAACCTGAAGACGTCCTTTGGCATCACCAATCTCTACAATCAGAACTATATTGGTGGCGTTTACGGCGCAGCCTCGGTTGCTGGCGATGACAACGCAAACCTGTTTGTCGCAGCGCCGCGCGAATTCTTCGGAACGATTGCAGCACAGTTCTAAGCCGTTATCAGCACCCCAGAAACAAAAAGGGCGCTTCCTTTGCAGGAAGCGCCCCTTTTCAACTGAACCTTTTAAAGTGAAGACAGCGCCGGAGGAACCTTCGCTTTCTCCAGAGCCTCTTTCTGACGCGCGGCCAGAACATTCACATCGAAGCCCTCGATCAGTTCCTCAAACATATTGTGCCAGTTCAACCGCGCCTCCAGACGCAGGAACGCGCTGCCCAGCCCGATCGCGGACCGGTCCATCAACACGAACTCACGCGGCAGCTTCACACCGCCCGTGCGCTTGAGACCGTCATAGACTTTCTCAAGAACCTGACGCGCTTCCGCTGGATCGTTGCTTTCCTGCATGGAGCAGACGCGGTCTGTCATGAGTGGACGGTAGAAGAACCGCGCCCATTCATTCAGAACACCCGCCGTTTCACGCGAGATCCCGACAAAACCCCACTTGCTGTAGGCATGGAACGCCAGTTCTTCGTTATTCTCACGCAGCGCCGTGAACAGGTCGATGATCCCTTCCACAAAGCGCGGTGAGAAAATCCGAACAGCCCCGAAATCCAGCAGGTTCAGGCCGTAGTCATCCCGTACGGTGAAATTGCCCATATGCGGGTCACCGTGAATGACACCGTAGCGATAGACCGGCGTATACCAGGCTTTGAACAGTGCCGTCGCCATCGCATTGCGATCTTCCAACGGCAGGTTTTCGCCCAGAACGGCCCGCATGCTTCGGCCGCTCACCCAGTCCATCGTCAGCAACCGCCCTGTGGACAGTTCCTCGACCGGAGCAGGAACCGTGACCTCGGGCGTTTCGGAAAGCATATCCCGATACAGCCGCAAATGGCTCGCTTCCCGCCGGTAATCCAGTTCCTCGCGCAATCTGTCCGCGAGTTCGGTGTAAACCTCGTCCTGACGGATCGTCGTCTCGAACTGCTTGTAAATGCCGAGTGCGGCCCGGAACTGCCGCAGATCCGAATCCACAGCCGCCTGCATGTCCGGATACTGCAATTTGCACGCTACCTCGCGCCCATCGACCAGACGCGCCCGATGCACCTGCCCAAGCGACGCCGCCGCGACGGCTTCGTGGCTGAAGGAGCGGAAATGCTTTTCCCACCCCGCCCCAAGCTCTGCCTGCATGCGACGGCGCACGAAGCTCCAGCCCATCGGCGGCGCGTTGGACTGCAAATGCGCCAGTTCTTCAGCATATTCGTCCGGAAGCGCGCCGGGAATGGTGGAGAGAAGCTGGGCCGCTTTCATCAGCGGCCCCTTGAGGTTTCCCAACGCCGACTTCAGGCCCTCTGCATGAACGCCCTTGTCCGTCTTGAAGCCCAGACGGTTCCCCGCCATCCGCGCCGCAATACCGCCGACCGCGCCGGAAGTCCGCGCCATGCGACGCAGTTCCCCCATAAGGCCGGTGTTGTCGAGATCCCTCGCCATGATGCTCCTCAGTCCTCCTGCTCGAGCTGATCGATCAGCCCCGAGATCACATCCAGTCCTTTACGCCAGAAACCCGGATCTGTCGCATCAAGTCCGAACGGCGCGAGCAGTTCCTTGTGGCGCAGCGTTCCACCGGCTTCGAGCATGGTGCGGTATTTCGCAGCAAAACCCTCAGGTTTTTCCTGATAAACGCCATAGAGCGCATTCACCAGACAGTCCCCGAAAGCATACGCATAAACATAGAACGGGGAATGCACGAAATGCGGAATGTAAGACCAGTACAGGTCATAATCTGGTGTGAAGTGGAACACGGGCCCCAGACTCCGCACCTGAACTTCCCGCCAGATTTCTCCCAGACGCTCCGGCGAAAGCTCACCCTTCGCCCGCTCGTCATGGACCTTCACTTCGAACTGATAGAACGCGATCTGTCGGACGACCGTGTTCAGCATGTCCTCGACCTTCGCCGCCAGCATGTGACGACGACGCTTCGGATCACTCTCCGCATCCAGCAGGGACTGGAACGTCAGCATCTCGCCAAATACCGATGCCGTCTCGGCCAGCGTCAGGGGCGTATCGGCATTCAGATAGCCCTGTTTTTTCCCGGCCAGCGTCTGATGCACGCCATGCCCCAGTTCATGCGCCAGCGTCATGACGTCACGCGGCTGCCCGCGATAATTCATCAGAATATACGGATGCACGGACGGGACGCAGGAATGGGAGAATGCCCCCGAGGACTTCCCGGCCACAGGGGCCGCATCAATCCACGGATTGGTCAGGAAGTTCTGGACAATGTCCCCCAGAGCCGGATCGAACCCGGCATAGGCCGTCCGCACGATCTCCTTGCCCTGCTCCCAGTCGATCTGGCGCGTCTCCACACCCGGCAGCGGGGCATTGCGGTCCCAGTGCTCCAGCGTCTCCAGCCCGAGCCACTTCGCCTTGAGCGCATAATACCGGTGCGCCAGACGCGGATAGGCCTCGTCCACCGCGCCTACCAACGCGTCGACAACCTCGTCTTCGACCATGTTCGCCAGATTGCGCGAACTCGTCGGACGCGGATAGCCGCGCAGCTTATCCCCGATCGCCTTGTCCTTGGCGAGCGTATTGGTAATCATCGTCAGCAGACGCGAATTCTCGCCCAGAACCGCACTGATCTGCTGCGCCGCAGCCTCGCGCTTCGCACGATCCGCATTCGTCAGCAGATTGAACGCCTCGCCCAGCGGCTTGTCCTCGCCGTCGATCGTGACACTCAGCGTCGCCATGGTCTCATCGAACAGCCGGTTCCAGGCATTGCGTCCCGTCACCGACTTGTCCATCAGCACCTGCTCGACCTCATCGGAGAGCTGATAGGGCCGGTACATCCGCAGATCCCGCAGATACGCATCCCATTTACGCATCTCCGGCGCCTCGCAGATCCGCGCCAGATCCTCGTCCGCGATCCGGTTCAGTTCCAGCGTGAAGAACATCAGATCGGAGGCCACCTCCGTCATCCGCTCCTGCACGCCCTGCGCGAACCGCCCCCAGACCGGATCAGTCGTATGCGCTGCAAAGCCGAGGCTGGAGAACGACCCGATCTTCCCGAGACCTTCCTCGATCGCCTCATATTCGGCAAAGGCCGCAGCGAGTTCCGCCCCGCTCAGACTGCCCAGACGCCCTTTATAAGTCTCGCAGAAACGGCGTGCCTCTCCTGCCCAGCGATCGAAATCCGTCGCCAGAACCGGATCTTCCGGGGAAGCATAGAGATCGGACAGGTCCCAGCGGGGCGGCATCTGCTCCCCGGAGGACGAATTGGGCGTGCCGTCAGCGGCAGAAAAGAGCATGGTCATAACCTGACCTTAGAGCCACAATCCCAGCCGTCAAACGGGATGTTGATGACAAATCCGTAGTGTAAAAACACCGTCAGACCCCGACAAAGCCCCTAACCCCGGATCTTCCGCCACTTCATGCGAAAATACCCCCCCCAGGCATTTGAGCCCCTGACATCCTTTGAAAATCTTCAGAAGCGAATCGCAGGGCCGGATCTGGTGCGCTCAGTTGCCATTCTCGACGTTCTCATTTGCCATGACGGAATCATGTTCTCATCCTGGTGGCACAAGGATCTTCCGTTCCATCTGGCGGTGCTCGGTTTTTATGGCGTGATGCTGTTCTTTGTGCTCAGCGGCTTCCTGATTGGGACCATCATGCTGGATCTGTTGGAACGCAAAATCTCAGCAAAAGGCTGGGCCATTTTCCTCATACGCCGATGGATGCGCACCCTTCCGGCTTATTATGCGTGGCTGTTCGCACTGTTAATTCCGCTCGCCTATTTCGGCCCCTACGGCGTGACATGGGAGGAAGCCAAGCGCGTCCTGCCCTGGTTCCTGACCCTGACGCAAAATCTGGGCTGGCCCATGGTCTCGAACTGGTACGACGCCACATGGTCGCTCTGCGTAGAAGAGTGGTTCTACATCGCCTTCCCGGCGCTTCTACTCACACTCCTCGCCTGCCGCCTGAAACCGAATCTGGCCTTCGGAACTGCTCTTGCAGTCTTCTTCATCGTCCCGCTCTGCTGGCGCCTCTCTCTCCCCACAAACGTCAACTGGAACGAAGTCACCAGCAAGATCGTTCTTTGCCGCTTCGACTCCATCGCATGGGGCATTGCCGCAGCCTGGTTGTATCGATGCAAGCCCGCAGTCACCCGCTACAGCGCGTATCTCGCAGCATTGGGCACCGTCATCGTGCTCACAGTCTGGTGGCGCAACACCGGAGACAACGCGCTCTGGCCGTCGCGCTTTGGTGCCATGGGATCATTTGATGTCGTAGGCTTCGGTTATGCGCTCTGCATGCCCGCAATGATGCGTCTGCGAACGCTGCCTCCCCTGATCGGTCCGGCGGTTCGTAGCCTCAGTACCCACAGTTATGGGCTTTATCTGTGCCATCTCCCGCTGGTGATGATGGCGAGCGACCTCCAGGCCCGCTACAGCCTCGGTCGTCGGCACGCCGTGATCCTTACGATCCTCACCACAATCGGAGGCGCGATACTGTCATGGCATCTTGTGGAACGCCCCTGCCTGAAACTCCGTCCCAGACAGGGGTAGAACGCTTGTTCAGGCCGAAAGCTGCGACAGGTCTTCCTGAACATAGCCGATGATCCGCGCATAATCGCGCGGCACGACATGCCAGAAGCGCTCCAGCGTCCGTTCCCAGCAGTGCAGCAGATCCTCGGCATAGGTGCTGCCCGTCTCCGCTACATGACGTTCCACGAGCGCGCGCAATTCCTGATCCCAGCGGCTGCCAGCCTGCACGCGGCTCCACATGACCGTATCAGGGTTGATCTGCGCCTCGAACCGTCCCTTCACGTCCAGCACATAAGCCATGCCCCCCGTGAAACCGGCGCCGAAATTGTCGCCTGTCTCTCCAAGGATCACGACTGTGCCGCCGGTCATGTATTCGCAGCCATTCGAACCACAGCCCTCGACCACGGCCGTCGCACCCGAGTTGCGGACAGCAAAACGCTCGCCCGCCTGCCCGGCCGCAAACAGCGTCCCCGCCGTCGCGCCGTATAGCACCGTATTGCCGATGATCGCGCTCTGCTCGGACGCCCACTGCGCCGCCGGTGACTTGCGGACAACGATCGTCGCGCCCGAAAGCCCCTTGCCGACATAGTCGTTGGCATCGCCCTCGACCTCGATCTTGAGTCCCTGCACGCCGAATGCGCCCAGCGACTGCCCGGCAGACCCGCGCAACGACAGCGTGAGCTGGCCTTCCGGAAGCTCCTTCATGCCGAATTTGCGCGTAATCAGCCCCGAAACCCGCGTACCGATCGCACGATGGGTGTTCTGCACGGTGTAATGCAGGTGCAGCTTTTCGCGACGCTCGAACAGCGCGGTCGCATCCGGAATGATCTGCCCATCCAACGTCTCCGGCACTTCGTTACGCCCTTCACGGGTGCAGTAACGCGCATGCTCGCCCGGATCGGCCTGAACCAGCAGGGAGTTTAGATCCAGATCATCCAGATAATCCGCGCCACGCGACACCTGACGCAGCATATCCGTCCGTCCGATCACCTCTTCAAGCGACCGCACGCCGAGATCTGCCAGAATATGCCGTATGTCTTCCGCAATCAGCGTGAACAGGTTGATGACCTTCTCCGGCGATCCCCCGAACTTCTCGCGCAGCTTCTCGTCCTGCACACACACGCCCACCGGACAGGTGTTGGAATGGCACTGGCGCACCATGATGCAGCCCATCGCGACCAATGCTGCCGTGCCTATACCGAATTCTTCGGCACCCAACATTGCCGCCATGACAACGTCACGCCCCGTCTTGATGCCGCCATCCGTCCGCAGCACCAGTCGATGACGCAACCGGTTCAGCATCAGCACCTGATGCGCTTCGGAAAGCCCCATCTCCCACGGCAGACCCGCATAATGGATCGAAGACTGCGGGCTGGCACCTGTCCCGCCCGAATGGCCAGAAATCAGGATCGCATCCGCCTTGGCTTTCGCCACACCGGCCGCAATCGTGCCAATGCCCGTCCGCGCCACCAGCTTGACCGTGACGGTCGCCGTCGGATTGATCTGCTTGAGATCGTAAATGAGCTGCGCCAGATCCTCGATCGAATAGATATCGTGATGCGGCGGCGGCGAAATCAGTGTGACCCCCGGCGTCGCATGACGCAGACGCCCGATCAGTTCCGTGACTTTGAAGCCCGGAAGCTGCCCGCCCTCGCCGGGTTTCGCACCCTGCGCCATCTTGATCTCGATCTCGCGGCAGTCGTTCAGATACTGCGCCGTCACGCCAAAACGCCCGGACGCCACCTGCTTGATGGCCGAAGACGCATTGTCCCCGTTCGGACGCGGCTTTGAACGCTCGGCATCCTCGCCACCTTCACCGGAATCGGACTTCGCGCCGATCCGGTTCATGGCAATCGCCAGCGTCTCATGCGCCTCGGGGCTGAGCGCGCCGAGCGAAATTCCCGGCGCCACCAGACGACGACGGATCTGCGTGATACTCTCCACCTCATCCACCGGAACCGGCGCATGAATCGGCTTGAAATCCAGCAGATCGCGCAGCGCCACCGGCGGCATCTGACGCACCGCATCCGCATAACGCCGGTACAACGTGAAGCTGTTCGCCGTGACCGCGCTCTGGAGCATGTGCACAAGTTGGCCGGAGAACGCATGCGTCTCACCCTGACGGCGCAGTTTGTAGCGTCCACCGACCGGAAGTGCCTCGACCTTCCGGTTCCACGCCGCCGCATGGGCACCAAGAATGTTGCGGGCAATGCCTGGCAGACCGATCCCCGAAATCCGCGACGGCATGCCCGGGAAGAACTCTGCCACCAGCGCGCGGGACAGTCCGATCGCCTCGAAATTATACCCGCCACGATAGGCCGAAATGATCGAAATGCCCGACTTGGACATGATCTTCAGCAGACCCTTGTCCACGGCCTTGCGATAGCGCTCCATCGCCTCACGCAGCGACAGCTTGCCGAACAGACCACGCCGCAGCCGGTCCGCCACACAATGCTGCGCCAGAGCCGGGTTCACCGTCGTCGCACCCACGCCAATCGTCACGGCAATTGCATGAACATCAATCGCCCCAGACGTCCGCACGTTCAGCGACGTGAACGTCCGCAGCGAATTGCGCACCAGATGGATATGCACGGCTGCTGTGGCGAGGATCATCGGGATTGCAACCCGCGCCGCATCCGTATTGTCATCCGTCAGGAACAGATGCGTGCACCCGCCGCGAACATGATCCTCCGCCTGCACGCGGATGGACGCAATAGCAGCCCGCAGACCTTCCTCGCCCTCTTCGGCAGGGAAGGTGCAGTCGATCACGCCCGCGTTCTCGCCGCAGACCTTTCGCAATTCGTCGAACTCACCGATCGTCAGGACCGGGCTCGGCAGCTGCAACAGGTCGCACTGCTCCGGTGCCTGATCGAGAATATTCCCCAGATTACCCAGCCGCGTAATCAGGCTCATCACCCGCGTCTCACGCAGGGAATCAATCGGCGGATTCGTTACCTGACTGAACCCCTGACGGAAATAATGCGCCAGCCCACGATAGATCTGCGACAGCACCTGAAGCGGCGTATCATCGCCCATGGAGCCCAGAGCCTCAGCCGCCGTCTCGACCATCGGGTGCAGGATCGTCTCCAGCTCCTCATGCGTCAGACTGACCGCCATCTGATGCCGCCGCAGCACATCGGGGTCCAACGCCTCGGGTTCCACAACATCGCGCACGATCGGCTCGATGTCGCGGATCCGCTTCACCCAGCCCTGAAAATCCTGACGCGAGGCCAGCATTTCGAGCAGTTCTTCAGACTGGTAAAGCCGCCCTTCCTTCAGATCGAGCGCCAGCGTCTGCCCCGGGCCAAGCCGTCCACGACTTTTGACCCGCGCATCCGGCACCCGAACCATCCCGGTCTCGGAGCCCACGATGAGCAGCCCGTCCTGCGTGATGCTGTAGCGCAGCGGCCGTAGCCCGGCGCGATCCAGCCCAGCCACGACCCAGCGTCCATCCGTCGCACACAAAGCCGCCGGACCATCCCAAGGCTCGATCACCGCATTGCAGTACCGGAACAGCGCGCGCGCCGCGTCGGACATCGCCGAGTTCGCGCCGCCAGAGGCCGGCACCAGCATCGTCTTCGCCATCGGCGCATCACGCCCGGCGAAGGTCAGCAGTTCGAATACATTGTCCAGAACCGCCGTATCGGAACCCGCAGCCTGCACCACAGGCTTCAGATCCGCCATGTACGGGTCCAGATCCGGATGGGCGAGCCGCGTTTCGTGCGAACGCATCCAGTTCGTATTGCCCGAAATCGTGTTGATCTCGCCGTTATGCGCCACCTTGCGGAACGGCTGGGCGAGTTTCCATGTCGGGAACGTGTTGGTCGAATACCGCTGGTGATAGATCGCAAACCGCGAAACGAACCGTTCATCCAGCAGATCCGGATAGAAATCGGTCAGGTTCTCGGCAAGGAACATACCCTTGTAGATTACCGAACGGCAGGACATCGAACACACATACAGATCAACCTGCTGTGCCGTCGCCTGCTTCTCGATCCGCCGACGCAGCACATACAGGTCGCGCTCGAACTCGTCCTCGGACCGGCCAAGCCGGTTGCGGATCATGATTTGCTCGATTTCCGGCCGAGTCTGGTTGGCCTTCTCGCCAATGCACGCCGTATCGATCGGCACCTGACGCCAGCCATAGATCCCGTAACCGAAGTTCAGGATCTCCGTCTCGATGATCTGTCGGCCCCGCTCCTGCGATCCCAGATCAGTCTTGGGCAGGAACACCATGCCCACCGCAATGCGACCGTCGATCGTATCGTCGCTGGAGCTGTTATGGATCGCCTCGGCAAAGAAATCCTGCGGGATCTCGACATGAATGCCCGCACCATCGCCGGTCTTGCCATCGGCATCGACCGCACCGCGATGCCAGATATTGCCCAGCGCCTCGACGCTCGCCAGCACCACGCTGCGCGACGGCTTGCCATCCAGTGACGCGACCAGACCCACACCGCAGGAATCGCGCTCCTGCGACGGGTCATACAGCCCCTTCAGCCGTTCGACGTTCTCGGCATACTCGCGGATGAAATCGTTATTGTGTGTCATCCCGCGGCCTCCAGAGAACCGGTTACTGTTTCAGTCAGATGATGATGGATCGCATCGGCCGCATCCCGGCCATCCTTGATCGCCCAGACGACAAGGCTCGCACCGCGCACGATGTCGCCGCCAGCGAACACACCCGGCAGGCTCGTCTCAAAGCCCCCCGGCGGCACCGTCAGCGTGCCCCAGCGCGTCACGGCCAGATCGGGTGCGTTGAACTGTTCCGGCAGATCCTCTGGATCGAAGCCCAGAGCCTTAATGACCAGATCACCCTCGATCACGTCATGTTGCCCCGTGCCCTCGATGGACCGACGGCCCGACGCATCTGGCGACCCCAGACGCATCTTCAGCACGCGTACGCCCGACACACTGCCATCGCCCAAAAACGCTTCCGGCGAACCCAGCCATTCGAACTGCACGCCTTCTTCCTCGGCATTGTAAACTTCCTGCCGCGACCCCGGCATGTTCGCCCGGTCCCGACGATAAACGCACGTCACACGCTCGGCACCCTGACGGATCGACGTGCGCACGCAGTCCATGGCCGTGTCGCCACCACCAATCACCACGACCCGACGCCCCTTCGCATGAAGCGCTGCATCTTCGCCCGGATCTTCGTCATAGCCCCGACGGTTGGACGCTGTCAGGAAGTCGATCGCATCCACCACGCCCTCAAGCCCTGCCCCCGGCACCTTCACATCACGCGAGCGATACACACCCGTCGCAAGGAACACCGCGTCATGCTGCGCCCGCAGGTCCTCAAGCGCCGTCTCGCCTTCGCCCGAGCCAACTGGTGTAGAGAGATGAAACACGATCCCCTGCTCTTCCAGCAGCGCATGACGGCGTGCCACCACATGCTTTTCCAGCTTGAAGCTCGGAATGCCGTAAGTCAGCAACCCGCCCACACGGTCCTGACGCTCATAGACATGAACTTCATAACCCTGCGCCCGCAACCGCTCCGCACAGGCCAGACCCGCCGGACCGGAGCCCACGATCCCGACACTCAGCCCAAGCTCCCGGTCCGGAAGTGCGGGCTTCACCCAGCCCTGCTCAAACGCGTTTTCCGTGATGAACCGCTCGACAGCGCCGATCGTGACGCTCTCGAAGCCCTTGTTGATGACGCAGTTGCCTTCGCACAGCCGGTCCTGCGGACAGATGCGCCCGCAGATCTCCGGAAACGTATTCGTCGCGGACGACATCTCATACGCTTCCTCAAGCCGGTCTTCCGCCGTCAGCTTCAGCCAGTCGGGGATGTTGTTCCCCAACGGACAATGCACGGAGCAGAACGGAATCCCGCACTGCGAACACCGCGACGCCTGCTCTTCCGCCCGGCTGCGCGCGAACCCACGGTAAATCTCCCCGAAATCCTGACGGCGTTCGGCCGCGTCCCGCTTCTCGGGAAGCACCTGGGGGTGGGTGACGAACTGCAACATCCGTTCGGCCATGCGTCGTGTCTCCTGCAAACATGCGAGTGAGAATGCAGCTATTCCGTCACTTTATTCAATAACAGTCAGCAATGCTGACCTTTCGTGCGAAATGACCCATCTTCTTGTCGTATGAGCCATTTTTCACACAGATTTTTAGGCCCGAAACGGATCAATCACTTTCGGAAGCGCCGCCAGCTCTCACAAACACTCCCCTTCAGATAGTCTGGAACGATACTCCGCATCGCCGCAGGCCTGATCCCAAGCGCTTGAAGATCGACCGCTCCCTGCTGCACCACATTGTCCACGCCCATCATCGCAACCTGATCGCGCGTCAGCAGATGTCCCGGCAGCGCTTCAAGAACATCCGCCTCCAGTTTCGCCACCCATCCCGGCACAGACACCAGAATCCGATGACGCCCCGACGCCTCCAGAACGAACGCCATCAAGTCCTTCATACTCAGAACATCCGGCCCGCCTACTTCGACAGTCAGACCTTCATGGCCCGGTTCAGTCAGTGTGACGATCGCCCGCGCCACGTCGCCTACATAGACCGGCTGAAAAAGCGTCTTGGGCGCAAACACCGGCAGAACCGGCGAGAGCTTCGCAATCAGCGCGAACATGTTGAAGAAACTGTCCTGCGGCCCGAAAATCACCGAAGGCCGCAACAGAACCGCCTCGGGAAAAACCTCCCGCACCACATGCTCGGCCGCCCCCTTGCTGCGCCCGTAATTCCCCGGCGACGCCAGAGACGCGCCGATGGCAGACATATGCAGGTACTGCCCCACGCCCTCACGCCGTGCCACGAGCGCCGCCAGCCGCGCCCCTTCCACATTGACCCGATGCATCGCCTGCACGTCCGGCGACATGATGGACACCAGATTGATGCCCACATCAGCCCCGGCAAACACACGCTCCAACGCAGCTGCGTCATTTACGGATGCCTTGATGAACTCCACACGCCCGTCACCCGGAAACCGCGCCAGTCCCTGATCGTCCTCCGGGTTTCGGCTCCCCACCCGCACGACGTGCCCCAGGGCCACGAGCCGTCCGACAAGTTCGCGCCCGACAAAGCCTCCTCCTCCCAGAACCGCCACAACCCTTGGACTGCGGCCTGTTCCCTCTCCATTCGACATCCCGTCCACGGAAAAATTTCTACGCATTTGCATTTTTCTTTCAGTTGGCTGTTGACGCCCCATACGTGGAGGGGTAAACGCCTCTTCACCGAGCCGGGATGCTTCAGGAAACTGAAAAAACTCCGGTGCTTTCTGAGCCCAGATGGCGGAATTGGTAGACGCGCAGGTTTCAGGTACCTGTGTCCGAAAGGACGTGGAAGTTCGAGTCTTCTTCTGGGCACCACAGACGATCAGGCGATAAATCGCCTCGATCCTCTGGTGATCAAAAAAATTTGGTGACGACAAATGAGTTCGCAAGACGCCATCCATCTTCATGACGGCGATCTGCCGGATGACTTTGATCTTGGCCCTGTCGTTGCCATCGATACCGAGACCATGGGTCTCAATCCCCATCGTGACCGCCTCTGCCTCGTCCAGCTCTCAGCCGGCGATGGCGAAGCCCATCTTGTGCAGATCAAACCGGTCTCCATGGGCGGCCGGGGCTATGACTGCCCGAACCTTAAAGCGCTCCTGACAGACGATTCCGTCACCAAGCTGATGCATTACGCACGCTTTGACGTCGCAGTCCTGCAGAACGCCTTCAATATTACGATCCCATCTGTCATCTGCACCAAAATCGCCGCCCGGCTGGTCTATACCTTCACGGACCGTCACGGACTGGCCTATCTGTGCCGGGACCTCCTCGGCGTCGAAATCTCCAAACACCAGCAGAGCTCTGACTGGGGCGCCGAGACCCTCACCCCCGACCAGCTTCGCTATGCCGCATCGGACGTGCTGCATCTTCACGCATTGTGGGATAAGCTCGAAGCCATGCTGATCCGTGAAAACCGCCGCGACCTCGCGCAATCCTGCTACGATTTCCTTCCGGCCCGCTGCCGCCTCGACCTGCTGGGCTACGACGAGTCCGACATTTTCTCGCACCGCGCCTGAATTCCGGCTCGACTGATCATGCACCGCCCGTCGCCCGGTTTTTCCCGCACCGCTCTGGAATCGGCCCTCCAAACCGTCTCCATCGAACGCAAAGGGCTGGAAGCGCTCGAACAGGCTCTCTCTGGCCCGCTCGGAATTGCGTTCAGCGAAGCCGTTGACCGCATCGCAGAAAGTCGCGCGCGTCTGATCGTGACCGGAATCGGGAAATCCGGCCATATTGCCCGCAAAATTCAGGCAACCCTCGCCTCTACCGGCACACCGTCGTTGTTTCTGCACCCCGCTGAAGCCGCACATGGCGATCTTGGGATGGTGGCGCCCGGCGATCTGATCCTCGCTTTCTCCAATTCGGGCGAAACCGCAGAACTTGCCGCGATTCTGGCCTATGCCGCGCGACAGAATCACTGCGTGATCGCCGTTACCGCCGTCGGCACCTCCGCCCTCGCCCGTGCCGCACAGATCCCACTGGTCCTGCCCACCAGCGCAGAAGCCTGCCCGATGGGCTTAGCGCCGACGACGAGCACTCTGCTGCAACTGGCTCTGGGCGACGCACTCGCCATTGCCTTGCTGGAAAAGCGCGGTTTCACCGCCCGCGATTTCGGCGCTTTTCACCCTGGCGGCCTTCTCGGCGCGCGCCTCCGCCCGATCAGCGACCTCATGCATACCGGCGACGCCCTGCCTCTCGGACAGGGCAGCCTCCCGCTCCGCTCCGTCATTCTCGAGATGACACGCAAGTCATTCGGGTGCATGGGTGTCATTGATGACAATGGTGAACTTCAGGGCCTCATCACAGACGCCGATCTGCGCCGCGCCCTCTCCGGCGACCTCGACGCGACCACGGCCGCGGACGTCATGAACCCCGCCCCCGTTACGGCAAGTGCCGACACGCTGGCACAGGACGTGCTGCATCTTATGAATCAGCGCGAACGCCCCATCACCAGCCTCTTCATCGTGGACACGGCACACCGCCCTGTGGGAATCGTCCATATTCACGACCTCCTGCGAAGCGGCCTGTCATGAGCGACCCCACGCCCGATAATGGCGAGCACCGTATCCGCCGGGAAGATTTCGACCCCAACCGGACAGAGAGCCTCGCCCGGCTCGATAATCTGCGCCGCGCGGCCTTCCAGCGGATCCGCCAAGCTCCCAACGCTCAGGAACTCGCCCGACGCCGCTCGCTTCTGGGATTCGCAAAATGGGCACTGCCGGGGCTGGCTCTCGTCCTCCTCAGTTCCATCGCGGCCTGGCCCGAGATTTCCCATCTCATGAACCAGAACCGAGCAGCCCTGAAGGAAATGGCCCGACTGCGCGTAGAAAGCGGCAATATGGAACAGGCCACCTATCGCGGTCTCGACGCCCACGACCATCTTTACATGATTACAGCCCGCACCACCCACCAGCAGGGCCCGGATCGCGTGGACCTGGTCGATCCGGTTGCCGACATCCAGCTTTCGGGCAATTCCTGGGCACATATCAAGGCTGATCGCGGCGTCTATATGCAGCACGAACAGACGCTCGATCTTGACGACAATGTCGTGCTCTACCGCGACGATGGTTTTCTCCTGAATGGCCCCTCGGCCGATCTGGACCTCAAGGCGGACGTCATCGCCTCGCGGGACTGGGTCCATGCGGAAGGTCCGTTCGGAACGCAGGATGCCCAAGGCTATTTTCTGGACCAGCATGCGGGTATCATGCAGTTTACGGGACCCGGACTGACGGTCCGCAACGATGACAACGGCCCTCCGAGTGCGGCGGCCCGCCTGCACCTGCAAGGACTGAAGACAGAGAAATGACCCGCCGTTCCGCAGCCTTCCTTCCCTTCCTGATCGCCCTTCCTCTGGCTCTTCCTTCCGCTCCTGCCTATGCAGACGGGCTGGACATGTCCCACGGGGAAGCCGTGCAGCTTTTCTGGAAAAAGGAAGAAGTCTACGACCGCAATGCTCAGACCGTGACACTCACGGGCGGAGCGCGGGCCGTGCGCGGGGATACGACCGTCGATGCGGATACGCTGATCGGATATCTGCGCAAGAAAGCGCCTGTTCCCGGACAGCCCGCTCCTGCGCCGACACCGGCCGACGGCAAAAGCGCCAGCAGCAATGATCCGATGGGCGGTTCGCTGGAACTGTACCGGATCGAGGCGCGCGGCAATGTCCATATCTACAACCAGACCGATCAGGGCTGGGGCGATCATGCGCTGTACGACATGGATCAGGGCGTCATGGTCATGACCGGCAAGCATCTGAAGCTGACGACGCCGCAGGACGTTCTGACGTCCCGCGACGTCATGGAATATCACGCCAAGACGCGCATGTCGGTTGGCCGGGGCGATGCGACCGTCACAACCAATGACGGCAAGCAGGTCAAGGCAGATGTGCTCGTCTCATTCAGCAAACCTAACGATGCGCCTGCTCCTGGGCAATCTGCAAAACCGGGACAGGCGGCCGCAGATTCGTCCAACCCGATGGGTGGCGGTTCCTCGAAGCTCGACCGGGCCTATGGCTGGGGGCATGTTGTTCTGCGGACACCGACCCAGACCGCTACGGGCGATCGTGGCGTCTATGTTTTCGATACCCAGATCGCCCGCCTGATCGGCCATGTGCATGTCACGCAGGGGCAGAACCAGAACAATGGCTCGCAGGCCATCGTGAACATGAAGACCGGCATCGCAACCATGCTGCCGGGCACGGATTCCCCTATTCAGGGGCTCGTCGTGCCAAACGAGGCCAACAGCAGCCAGGCACCCAAGTGACAGACAGCCATATCCCCTCTCAGCCGCCCGCAACCGGTCTGGTCGCAAGCGGTATCGGCAAATCTTACAAGAAGCGCGCCGTCGTCAAAAACGTCTCGCTTCAGGTGCAGCGCGGCGAGGCAGTCGGCCTCCTCGGCCCAAACGGTGCAGGTAAAACGACCAGCTTTTACATGATCGTTGGTCTCGTTCAGCCCGATACCGGCACCATCACGCTGGATGGCGCCGACATCACGCAGCTTCCGATGTATCGCCGCGCGCGCCTCGGTGTTGGCTACCTGCCGCAGGAAGCCAGTATTTTCCGTGGCCTGAATGTCGAGCAAAACATCATGGCCGCCCTTGAGGTCGTCGAGCCCGATCCGGAAAAGCGGGACCTGATGCTCAATGGCCTTCTGGCGGAATTCGGCATCACCCATCTGCGCCGCTCTCCTTCGCTCGCCCTGTCCGGCGGTGAGCGTCGTCGTCTGGAAATTGCCCGTGCGCTGGCCAGTCAGCCGAACTACATCCTGCTCGACGAACCGCTCGCCGGCATTGATCCGATCGCCGTCGGAGAAATCCGCGATCTTGTTTCGCATCTGAAAGATCGTGGCATCGGCGTGCTGATTACGGACCATAACGTCCGCGAAACGCTCGAAGTCATCGACCGCGCCTATATCATGCACGGTGGACAGGTGCTGATGGAAGGTACGCCCGAAGCCATCGTTGCGAACGAAGATGTCCGCCGGGTCTATCTCGGAGAGAATTTCTCGCTGTAACATGCCGGGATGCTTGTCCCGGGTCTGATCCAGCGTCAGTCGCAGTCTCTCGTCATGACGCCCCAGCTGCGTCAGGCGATTGCCCTGCTGCAATACACGCAGATCGATCTCGCCCAGCATCTGCGACAGGTCTGCGAAACCAATCCGCTTCTCATTCTGGAGCCCGGCGACACAGCGCCCGAAGCTGCATCGTCTTCGGAAGAGTTTCACGACGACGACCCGGACCGCTTCACCACGACCTCTGATCGCCCGGAAGCCGCAGCCCCGCTTCCATCTGCCCGGGACGATCTGATCCTCCAGATTCGCCTCTTTTTTCGTGCGGACGAACAAGATGCGGCACTGCATCTTCTGGACAGTCTGGATGAAAGCGGCCGCCTTCCCGTTTCGGTAGCGGATCTTGCAGGCAACCTCCGTATGGAGGCGACAAAGCTCGAAGCGATCCGTCAGAGTCTCATGCATTTTGAACCTGTCGGGCTTTTCGCCAGATCGCTTGAAGAATGTCTGGCCGCGCAACTCCGCGTCCGCAATCGCCTTGATCCCGCGATGCAGGTTTTACTCGACAATCTGGACCTCCTCGCACGGCGGGACTGGCGCAGGCTGCGCGAGAAATGCGCTCTTGAGCAGGACGATCTGCTGGAGATGCTCGCCGAGATTCAGGCGCTCGACCCGCGTCCCGGCCTGACTCTGCCGCCGCCTGAACCACCTATCGAACCCGATCTAATCGTCCGGCCCAACGGCGCTGGCTTCCGTCTGACCCTCAACACGCGCCTGCTGCCGAAACTCCGCTTTGATGACATGATGCGCGGACAGCTTGATGGGAGCACGGACGCTGGTAAGGCACTCCTTGCCTGTGCGGCAGAGGCCACGGCTCTGATCCGCGCGCTAGATAGCCGCAAGCAATCCCTGCTCACGGTTGGCCGCGCCATTGTGCAGCATCAGGCCGATTTCCTGCGCAATGGCCCGAGCGCTCTGCGCCCGCTGACCATGCACGACATCGCCGAGCGCACGGAACTGCACGAAAGCACCATCAGTCGCATCGTGAGCAGCAAATATATCGACACGCCACAGGGTACCGTCCCGCTCAAGCTGTTTTTCTCCACAGCCCTGACGTCCGAAGACGGCACGTCCCAGAGCGCTCACGCGATCCAGCATCGTCTTCAGGCGCTCGTCTCGGCGGAAGGGGACAATGTTCTGTCCGACGATGCCCTGACGACCCTTCTGCAAAAAGAAGGCTTCTCCATTCAACGCCGCACCGTTGCGAAATATCGTGAGGGGCTTGGCATTGCGAAGTCCAGCCAGCGCAAACGACTGCGGCGCACGTCCTGACACTTCAAACAGAACTGCAAAGCTTTGACAGGCTGGCAGGACTTCCCTTACGGAGCCTGAATGTCTCGCGTTTCGCTGCCGCTCACTGAAATCCCCTGGAGACCTCCCGAACAGGCACTTTCTGCCATGAAGGCTGCCCCCTGGGCCGCGTTTCTCGATAGCGGAGGCCCGGACACTGACGAACGTGCTCGCTGGTCCTTTGTGTGTCTGTCTCCTGTTGAAACCCTCGACTGGCAGGGGGAAAGCCTACGTAGGAACGGTGTGTCTGTAGAGGGCGATGTCTGGGTGCATCTGCGCGATATGGCCGCTGCCGTCCCCCGTTACTCAAAAGCGGAGGGCATCATTCCCTTTACGGGCGGGGTGATCGGGATGGTAAGCTACGAAGCAGGCATGGCGCTTGAAAACGTCCCGTCCCGTCATGTCTCTTCTGCGCCAAAACTGGTGGCGGCCTCCTTTACGGATGTATTGGCGTTCGACCGGCATGAAGAACGCTGCTGGTGGATCAGCCAGACTGGAAACCCGGTCCCTGATCTGACCCAACCCGTCGTCCGCTCCACAGCACCTTTCCTGCGCTTTGCACCTGAGCAGTCCCGAGATGTCTGGACAGACGCGGTTCGCAGCATCGTCGACTTCATTCGGGCCGGGGATATTTTTCAGGCCAATCTGACCATGCGTTGGGTTGCAGAATGTGCTGACGATTTCGATGAACTGGCTGCCTATCGGACGTTGGGGCAGACCTCGCCCGCCCCGTTCGGGGCCTATCTGAAAACACCAGATTTTTCGCTGCTCAGTGCTTCTGTGGAACGGTTCATTTCACTCTCGCGGGATGGGCTGATCGAGACGCGTCCCATCAAAGGCACCATTGCCCTTGGGCACACTCTGGAAGACACAATCCGGAACAGCCGGACACTGGCTGCGGACGAAAAAGAGCTTGCCGAAAACCTGATGATTACGGATCTGATGCGGAACGATATTGGTCGTGTCTCGCAGATCGGCTCCGTCCGTGTTCCGCAACTCTCGAAGGTTGAGCAGTTTCCCCACGTCCTGCATTTGGTCTCAGCTGTTCAGGGGCAACTCCGTCCCGAACTGGACGCCATTGATCTGCTTCAGGCCACGCTTCCGCCGGGTTCCGTTACGGGGGCACCGAAAAAACGGGCCATGGAGATCATCGACCTGTTGGAAGCCTCGGCCCGTGGAGCCTATTGCGGCAGCCTGTTCCGGATCGGAAATGATGGTGCGATGGACAGTTCCGTCATCATCCGCAGTCTGGCGAGATCGGGCGATACCGTCTCCGTCGGCGCAGGGGGCGGCATTACCGTGCTGTCCGATCCGATCCGGGAATATGAGGAGATGCTTCTGAAAGTCGCCCCGATCCTGAAGGCGTTTGAAGCATGAGCGCTATAGTCTGGCTCAATGGGCGCCTTCTGGACATTGCAGATGCCCATATTGCCCCGAATGACCGGGGTTTTCTGCTCTCCGATGGTCTGTTTGAAACAATCCGCGTTGCTAACGGACAAACGCCTCACCTGGCACGGCATCTGGCACGACTTGAAGAAGGGTGCGCGATCCTTCGCCTACCTTCGCCGGACCGGACGCTACTGACACAGGCCATATCCGACCTGCTCCATGCTACGAATCTGTCAGACGGATCTCTGCGCCTGACGGTCACGCGCGGCACCGGACCGCGTGGCCTTGTGCCACCCGCCACGCCGCATCCGACAGTTCTCATTCAGGGCACGGCTTCTACAATGAGTGTGCCTGCTCCGGTCCGGCTGGGTCTCAGCCGCTACCGGCGGGACGGAGCCTCTCCACTGGCGCGTGTCAAATCGCTGGCCTGTCTGCTCTCCGTTATGAGCCGCATGGAAGCCGTCGCAGCAGAACTGGACGATGCGCTTCTTCTGGGAACGACAGGGGCCGTTGCTGAAGCCAGTGCTGCGAACATCCTGTTTTTGCGGGAGGGGCGTTTGCAAACGCCTCTAATCGCTGACGGCGCCCTGCCGGGAACGTCCCGCGCCCGACTTCTGGACGGCGGCTTCTGCATGGAAGGCCGCCTTCTGCCGCAAGACATCAAAACGGTGACGGGGGCTTGGCTGGTCAATGCGTTGTCACTAACCGCCGTTTCAGGCATCGACAGCCATGATCTGTCCCTGCACGCAGAACTGGACCGTCGATTGAGAGCGTTTCTGTTCTCTGCCTGAACCTCCCCCGCTGACTGCTCTTATTTCAGCGCGGCAATCGCTGTCATTTCGACGCGCCATTCCGGAACGGCCAGCTTTGCTTCAACGGTGGCGCGGGCCGGTTTGCTGTCCGTATCCAGCCAAGCATCCCAGGCCCGGTTCATCGCCCCGATTTCCGCAATATCCGTCAGGAAGATCTGCACCGACAGGATCCGGCTCTTATCCGTTCCCAGCGAGGCCAGAAGCGCGTCGATCTGGCGCAGGATATCAACCGTCTGGCCTTCCGTATCGAGGGTGGCGTCGTCCGCGACCTGACCGGCCAGATAGGCTAGTCCGTTATGGACGACGACGCCTGCAAGGCGCTGTTCTTCAAGGTGACGGGAAATATCGGCGTTTTTGCTCACGGTTGCGGACCTTATGAAAGAGGTTACTGAAGAAGCGTCGGGATCATTTCATGCTCAAGGATAGCGTCGAGTGCGCTTTCCTCGTCTTCCGCAACGGCCATGGGTGTGCCGTCGGCAGCATGGATGGCCACGAGCATTTCACCCTCATGCATGACGGATCTGACATAGGCGAGGCGGGACATACCCAGCGTCAGTAACTGCGGCCCCGTGATGCGGCGCAGATCCGCAGGGAGTTTTTCGTCCGAACGATCACCGTTTTCGAAGGGATTGTTCAATTCAGGTTCCTTTTGGAGCCGCAGCGGCTTCTGCCACTCGGCTTTGGGTTCAGTCTGTAAAAATTGTAAGCGCGCGACCGGCCTTATTCGTCGTCGATATCGCGCGCAGGACGCGTCGTGCGCCGGGTCTTCACGACGGGCGGCACCACTTCGTGGTGAACCGTCGGAGCCGGTGCCGGGCTTCGCCGCCCCTGCGAAATCGCAATCCGCTTGACCCGAACTTCGGGCTCTGGACGCAGAAGATCGATATGCAGCAGGCCGTTATCAAGCCACGCTCCGCCGATTTCGATGCCTTCTGCCAGTACGAAGGCTTTGTGGAACTGCCGCGCCGCAATGCCGCGATGCAGAAAAATGCGCCCCTGACTGTCATCGGTCTGACGCCCGCGAATCACAAGCTGGTTGTCTTCCTGCGTGATCTGAAGGTCGTCCATGACAAAGCCCGCAACCGCCAGCGTAATCCGCAGGGCCGTGGAGCTGAGCTGCTCGATATTATAGGGGGGATAGCCGTCGGACGTCGATTTGGCAGCACGCTCAAGCATCTGCTCGAGGTGATCGAAGCCGAGAAACATCGGGGACGTGAACAGGCGACCGGACATAGGGCGAGAGCCTCCTCCATGAGCGAGACGTAAAACAGAGCCAGTCCCATTCTGCGGCAACTGGCTGGTCCTACGATATGGTGACCACCCCTAGGGATGCAAGCTCTGCTCCCGACCAAGCGCATGCAAAACCGACGTTCATGGCATGTTACACTGGCATTTGACGCCCGCGCTCGCTACATCGCAGGGCATGAGCGAATTCGATTTCCTGTCCGGCATCGACGATGTGCCCCCTACCCCGATCCTGATCGCCCCCCAGCCCGTGCTGCGGGAGGTCGCCCGTGAGGTCCGCCCCGAGGATATCGCCTTTATCCGCGATCAGCTTCCGGGCATGTTTTCCGCCATGTACAAGGCCCCCGGCATCGGCCTCGCCGCGCCGCAGGTCGGTCTTGGCATGCGCTTTGCTCTGGTGGACGTGGCCGAGGAAGACGCGCCGCGTGAGCCCATGCTGCTGATCAATCCGGAAATCGTTACGGATTCAGAGCAGATGGCGGCTCGCGAGGAAGGCTGCCTTTCGTTGCCGAACCAGTATGCCGAAGTCGTCCGCCCCGAATCGATCCGTGTGCGCTATCGCAACCTCGCGGGAGAGACGATCGAGCGTGATGCATCCGGCCTGCTCGCCACCTGCATCCAGCATGAGATGGACCATCTCGACGGCATCCTGTTCGTCGATCACCTCTCGACGCTCAAGCGCAACATGATCATGCGTCGCCTGGCCAAAGAGCAGAAGCTCGGAAGGCGCTGACCCACAATGCGGCTGATTTTCATGGGAACGCCGGACTTCTCGGTCCCGGCGCTGCACGCTTTGCTCGACGCTGGTCACGAGGTGGTTGCGGTCTACACCCAACCGCCGCGTCCGGCAGGTCGTGGCAAGGCGCTTCGTCGCTCGCCGGTTCATGAAGCCGCTGAAGCCGCCGGGATCGAAGTGCGGACGCCCGCCCGCGTTCGTCGGGACACGACGGAGCACGCCGCTTTTGCTGCCCTGAATGCCGACGCCGCCGTGGTCGCCGCCTATGGCCTCATTCTGCCCAAAGAGATGCTGGACGCCCCGCGTCTGGGGTGTCTGAACATCCATGCCAGCCTTCTGCCGCGCTGGCGTGGGGCCTCGCCCATCCAGTCCTCCATCCTCGCAGACGACACCCAAAGCGGCGTTTCCATTATGCAGATGGATGAGGGCCTCGACACCGGCGCGGTTCTGCTGGTGGAGGCTACGCCCATTAGCGCGACCGATACCGCCAGCACACTGCATGACCGTTTGTCGGAGATCGGCGGCCGTCTGGTCGTTCGTGCGCTGGCCGAGCGTCCGACACCCGTGCCGCAGCCCACAGACGGCGTGACCTATGCCGAACGCCTGACCCGCGATAATGGCCGTATCGACTGGACGCGCACGGCAGCCGAGATCGATCGCCAGATCCGCGGCCTCACGCCTTGGCCCGGCGCATTTACGACGCTTGACGGTATAGTGCTGAAAATCGGCACGGCCACTCCGCTGCCGGACGCAGTCCCCAACGCCTCCCCCGGCACCACGCTCGACGACGCTTTGACGATCGCCTGTGGCACCGGTGCGATTCGCATCGACCGCGTTCAGAAGCCGGGGCGCAGCATGATGTCCGCCGCCGATTTCCTGCGCGGTCAGCCCGTGCCGAAAGGGATGGGACTTGTCTGACGTACAGGCTCAGGACCATGAGCCTTCTGGCCTGAACCGCTGGGCTTTACGCATCGAATATGACGGCACCGGCTATCTGGGCTGGCAGAAGCAGAATGACGGCGTCTCCATTCAGAGCCTGATCGAAGCTGCCGCCTCGAAACTGGTCCGTAATCGTCCCGTGCCCAGCATCACTGCCGGACGCACGGATGCAGGCGTCCATGCCGCTGGAATGGTCATCCATCTCGACTTCCCGGATGACGCCCCGATCGACGCCCGCCAGATCCGCGACGGTATGGGATATCATCTCAAGCCCCACCGCGTTGTCGTGCTGGAAGCCGCGCAAGTCGGGCCGGAATGGAATGCGCGTTTCTCCGCCACATGGCGCAGCTACCGCTACACAATCCTCAACCGCCCTGCCCGTCCGGGTCTGATGGAAAACCGGGTGTGGCACATCAAGCGCCCGCTGAGTGTGGATCTCATGCAGCAGGCCGCGAACCATCTTCTCGGCCCGCATGATTTTACATCATTCCGCGCTGTCGCCTGTCAGGCCAGAAGCCCAATCCGCACGCTGGATATTCTGACCATCCGTCGCGAGGGCGAACTGGTCATGATCGACACGAAGGCGCGCTCCTTCCTGCATCATCAGGTCCGCAACATGGCCGGAACCCTGATGATGATCGGCGCGGGTCTGTGGCCGGTCGAAAAAATGATTGAGATTCTGGAAGCGAAAGACCGCTGCGCCGCAGGACAGACGGCCCCGCCGGAAGGGCTCTGTCTGATGGATGTCGGCTATCCCGACAATCCGTTCAGCAGGACCTAAAATGAGATCCCGAGCAGATCCACCATCGCATTGTAATGCGGCGGCAGAAGCCACAGAACCCAGAGGAATGCGGCAACCGGCAGGGTCTGAAGAAGCGTCATGACAAAAGCCTGCCACCCCGTCGTCAGAAGCCCGACTTTCGTAACGTACCAGGTCAGCCACAGCGTATAGAGCTGTGCTCCGAAGGCGAGGCCTGCCAGCGCCTGACTGGAGACCGCAGCCCCCGGAATTACGAGATGCAGCACACCCTGCGCCACAATAAGCATGACCAGCGGTAGCCAGCCACACCATAAAGAAGCGGTTGCGTAGCGCGTCCACAGCCCCTTCCGGCTCAGAAAAACCGCGTAAAGCTCTGACACCACAAGCTGCAAAAGCGTACAGACCAGCGGCACCACCGCCCGTACCAGCCCCATGACCCGTTCGGCAGGAGGCAGCATAAAGGCCATCCACACACCGATGAGCGCCAGCGCGATCGTGGGTGCCAAAGCCGCGAACAACGCACCTGCTCCCGGAGCGAAGCAGTTGATCCCTTCGGAGCGCCCGCGCCCCAGAAGCCACACGCCCAGCGGGATGGCCATGTTCCCGGAGGGAGGAAACGAACCCTGCCGTCCGGAATTCACAGCCCGTATCCTTCCATGAACGTCAGATAGATCCGCGTCAGATCCTCCAGCGTTTCAAGTCCCACATGCTCGTCCCGTTTGTGCATGGTCGCCCCCACAAGACCGAACTCCGCAACCTCGCAATAGCGCGAAATGAAGCGTGCATCGGACGTGCCGCCGCCGGTATCGAGCCGGGGCGTACGCCCCGTCACCTGACGCACGGCATCCGACAGGCACGTTACGGCCTCTCCGGGCTGCGTCAGAAAAGCCTCACCGCTGATGGACACTTGCACATCCGCTGAAGGTGCGTGACGCCGGACAACATCCTCGATCCACGCCATTAAAGCGGCCCCGGTGTGCAGGTCATTGAAACGGATGTTCAGCCGCCCGAGGGCCTGCGCCGGAATAATATTGGTCGCGGGATTGCCCACATCGATGCTCGTGACCTGAAGCGAAGACGGGTCAAACCATTCGCTGCCCGTATCCAGTTCCCGCGCCGTCAGTTCGGAAAGCGCTGCCAGAAGACGATGAACCGGGTTATCCGCCAGATGCGGATACGCCACATGCCCCTGAATGCCCTGAACAGTCACGACGGCATTCATGCTGCCACGCCGGCCGATCTTGATGACATCGCCCAGAGCTTCGGGATTCGTGGGTTCACCCAGCAGGCAGAAATCCGGGAGTTCTTCACGTTCCGCCAGCCATTCGATGACTGGCTTTGTCCCGAAATGCGCGGGGCCCTCTTCATCTCCCGTAATCAACAGGGAGATGGAGCCCTTCAGCGGCCCCTGCTTCAGACGCCGGGCCACGGCGGCCACGAAACAGGCCACGCCGCCCTTCATGTCCGCAATGCCGCGTCCATAAAGCCGACCGTCCTGAACCACAGCCGCAAACGGATCATGCGCCCAGCCTTCGCCGGGCGGCACGACATCCGTATGTCCCGCAAAGCAGAGCACGGGATGTCCCGACCCTAGCCGGGCATACAGATTGGGCGTCGGGGCCTCCGCGGGGCCGAAAGGAAGATGGACTGTCTCAAAACCCATCCCCTCCAGCACACCTGCCAGAAGCGCCTGCGCGCCTCCATCGGCCGGGGTCACGGATGGGCAACGCAGCAGATCCCGCGCCAGTGTCACGGGGTCTGTCGGCAGGTGTGATCCGCTCACGACACTCAGTCGCGTAAAAGGTCGTTGATGGATGTCTTGGAGCGCGTCCGCTCATCCACACGCTTGACGATCACCGCACAGGCCAGCGACGGCATGCCCGGCTCTTTCGGCGGCAGCGTGCCCGGAATAACGACGGAATAGGCCGGGACGCGGCCCATGAAAATCTCGCCGGTCGCACGGTCCACGATCTTGGTGGACGCGCCAAGGAATACACCCATCGACAGAACGGAGCCCTTCTCGACCACGACGCCTTCGGCCACTTCAGACCGCGCACCGATGAAGCAGTCGTCCTCAATGATGACCGGAGCGGCCTGCAACGGCTCCAGAACGCCGCCGATCCCTGCACCACCGCTGATGTGGCAATTCTTGCCGATCTGGGCGCAGGAGCCGACTGTCGCCCAAGTATCGATCATTGTGCCGCTGTCGACGCGTGCGCCTACGTTCACGAAGCTCGGCATCAGCACCACATTCGGCGCAATGAAGGCGGAACGACGCACGATCGCACCCGGAACAGCACGGAAACCGGCTTCTGCGAAACGGAACTGGTCCCAGCCGTCAAACTTCAGGGGGACCTTATCGAAGGCCGGTTCGCCGCCGCAACCGCGTTCCATGACGCGGCTATCGTTCAGACGGAACGAGAGCAGGACAGCCTTCTTCAACCATTCGTGAACAACCCAGCCATTTTCGGAAGGCTCGGCGACCCGCAGAGTTCCGGCATCAAGCCCGGACAGGGCTTTTTCCACGACGTCTCGGTCTTCACCTTCCGTACGGGCGCTGAGAGTCGTACGACGCTCCCACAGGGCTTCGATGGCAGTACGAAGAGGTGCATTCGGCATCAGGTCGGTCCGGTCAGAAAAGCAGAAATTCGCCGGAACATGCGGTTCCAGACGGTGCATGTCAACGGATCTTTGCCTCCGTTTCCGACCCGCACACATTCGTACGTTGTTCATGACTTCTTAACCTGCCAAGCTTATGAAAACCGAGGGCTTTGACTGGCTGGCCCGACCAAGAGCTTTCTGCGGGATATGTCACCCTTGCCTGATATGCGTTCCTTGATGTCCCAGTTCATGAATACGTCTGCGTCCGACAGGACTCCGCAGGAACTGCGGAACATGCTGGCCTCCACGCTGGAAAGCCGGGAGCGATGGCGTTCCCTGCTGTATCAGGCTGTGGATATTGTTTTCGAGACCGATAGTCGCGGCCGGATCATTCTCATTTCTCCGGATACCTGGCTCGGACAACCGACCACGGCCCTGATCGGACATCCCTTCAGCGCATTATGCGACTCTGTAGATATTCTACAGCCTCATGCAGGAACGCCCGCTTCCATCACACCCCCACAAGGCCCTCCTCTAACCGTCATCCTGTCCTCCTGTCCGTTTCATGATGACAAAGGGCGGGTTACCGGAACACGCGGCACACTCACGGCGGTTTCGGCGCCTCTTTCCAGCCTTACAAACGAAGCCGCCCCTCTTCCCGAACACGACGGAATTGCCATTCTTGCCGCCGTAACGACGGCTCTCCGCAAAGCCATTGTACCCCGGCTCGCTGCCGCTGCCGCCATGGAGGCTCTGCTTGAACCTCTCGCTGCCGAAGGTGCCCTTCTGGACACGACGACTCCTAATACGCCCCTGTACAGTTCTTCAGGTCTGACAGACGACATTCAGGCCGTTCTCTCTGCAAGCCTTGCGCAAACAGGAACTATCGTTTTCAGAGCCGGCACACGTTATGCCATGATCTGCCGAGAAAACATTCGCAGCCTCGAACAGATGTGTCTGATTGTCTGGCGTGCCACGCCATGGTCATCTCAGGAGAGGCAACTCTGTCAGGCCGTCTGTTCCCTGTTGGCAGGCTTCTGGGAGCTGGACAGCATTCACCGCCGGATCCTGCTCGACTCCGACTATGATATTTCGTCCAATCTGTTGAACTGGCAGGGTTTGAAAGCAGAAATAGAACGCCGCACCCGCCGCCTGGATCAGGAGGTCATGCCTGCAACCCTGATTATTGCGCGCGTCCCCGGCCTGACAGAACTGTCAAAAACACGTGGGTTTGAAGCTGGCGAAGAGGCCCTCAAACAATGCGTGGCACTGCTCCGCAAGGCGGTCCGTCCAACGGATGCGATCGGGCGTATCAGTAATAATATTTTCGGACTTTGGATGGATGGTGGAGACCGCTTCGCAGCCGCCGAACGGGCCGAACGCATGACAGCACACGGTATTCCCATTCTGATCGATCCTCCCGTCCATCTTCCGCTGCAACTCGGGCTCGTCTCCCGCGAAGCCAATGCCGAGGAAACACCTGAAACTCTGCTGGAACGCGGGATGCTAGCGTTACGGGAAGGTGTGGTCGAAAACAGAAAATGGCGCTTCTCACACGAAGCGCCATAATCCTTGACCCAACTAACTGTCAGGCCGATTAAGCCTTGATGAGCGTTCCGGGCCCTGCTCGCGTGAAAAGCTCCAGCAGACAGCTATGCGGCACCCGACCGTCCAGAATGACGGCAGCTTTCGCGCCTTTGCGAACGGCTTCAAGGCAGGTTTCGACCTTCGGAATCATGCCTCCTGAAATCGAACCGTCAGCAATCCGGCGCAGAGCCTCTTCAGCACTCAGTTCCTCAATCAGCTTGCCGTTCTCATCCAACACACCCGGAACATCCGTCAGCATCAACAGACGCGAGGCATGGACCGCACCGGCGATTGCACCTGCTGCCGTATCGGCGTTGATGTTATAGGTTTCTCCGTCCGCACCCACGCCAACCGGGGCAATCACGGGAATCAGCCCGGCTCCGAGCAGCGCATAGAGAACCCGCGGATCAATCTTTTCCGGCTGCCCGACGAAACCGAGATCAATAACCTTTTCGATCTCACTGTCTGGATCGCGCTTTGTCCGTGTGAGGCGCCGTGCCTGAATCAGGCCGCCATCCTTGCCAGAGATACCAACGGCAAGCGCTCCGGCACGATTGATCAGCTCAGCAACCTGTTTGTTGACGCTGCCTGACAGCACCATCTCAATCACATCGACCATTTGTTGGTCCGTGACCCGGAGACCGTCGATAAACTCGGAGCGGATTTTCAGACGATCCAGCATCGCACTGATCTGCGGCCCGCCACCATGCACCACGATCGGGTTGATCCCGACCAGCTTGAGCAGCGCGATATCATAGCCGAACGCATGCGCCAGCTTGCCCTCACCCATGGCATGACCGCCATATTTAACGACAATCGTATCCCCGGCATAACGCCGCAGGAACGGCAGCGCACTCGACAGGATGGCTGCCTGTGCCTGCGCTTCTTCCGCGTTCACGACCGGCGGCACGTCCGGCAGTTTGGAGCTGTGGGTCTTGCTGGTCATGATCCGGACTGTCCTTCCCCTGACGTCTCGAGTGGCACGGCAAAACGGGCTATTTCTGCCCGAAGATCCTCGATCCCGAAACCGGTCTCGCTGCTCGTGGAGATGATGCGCGGATAGGCGGCGGCATGCTTGAGCGCCAACGCTTCGACTTCAGCGGTCTTTGCTGCAAGCGCCTTGGGTCGTACCTGATCGCACTTGGTGAGCACGATCTGGAACACCACGGCAGCACGATCCAGCAATTCCATGACATCCTTGTCGGACGCCTTGAGCTCGATCCGCGCATCCAGAAGCAGAATGACCCGCTCCAGCGTGGTGCGTCCCCGAAGATAGGCGAACATCATGTCCTGCCAGTCTTCCTTGACTGACTTCGCAGCCTTGGCAAACCCGTAACCCGGCATATCCACAAGGGAGATCCGGTCAGCGAGATTGAAGAAATTGAGCTGCTTGGTCCGCCCCGGCTCGGAAGAGGCTCGTGCCAGCGCACGACGCCCCGTCAGCGCATTGATGAGGCTCGATTTGCCAACATTGGAGCGTCCGGCAAAAGCCACTTCGGGCCGACCGATGGGAGGAAGTTGGTCGATCCTCTGCGATCCGAAGAAGAATTCACATTCTCCCGCGAACAGAAGCCGTCCATCCTCGATCTGGGCCTCGGTCGGAGGCCCGGGTATTTCTTTCATCATGCCTCAGGTCCGGGACACCGGAACGGGGAGAGCGGTCCGGCGCTGTATGAACATCTGCTGCGCGACCGTCAGCAGGTTGTTCCATGTGTAGTAGACCAGAAGGCTGGCCGGGAAGCCGGACATGAAGAACACATAAGCCAGCGGCATGAACTGCATCACGCGTGCCTGCGCCGGATCAAGACTTGCCGTCGAACTGGTCTGGCGCTGCAGCAGCCAGAACGTCAGGCCGAGCGCCGCACCCCAGATGCTGACATGCAGAAATGAAGAATAATGCGTCGGATCGAAGGGCAGCAGGCCGAACAGGTTAAAGACGTTCGTCGGATCCGGCATCGACAGATCGCGGATCCAGCCGAAGAAGGGCGCATGACGGGCATCAATGCTGATGTTCAGGATTTTGTAGAGGCAAAAGAAGATCGGAGCCTGGATCAGCATCGGCAGACAGCCGCTGGCCGGGCTGACCTTTTCTTCACGATACAACGCCATGACCTTCTGGTTCATGGCCATCGGATCGTCCTTGTTCTTCTCCCGGATTTCCTTGACCTTGGGTGCCAGCAGACGCATCCGCGCCGAAGACTGGGCCGCCTTGGAGGCCAGCGGGAAGAGAACGATCTTAACGATCAGCGTCAGCGCCATCAGCGCGAGACCGAAATTGCCGATATGCAGATACAACCAGTGCAGAAGCGTCAGCAGCGGACGGGTCAGGAAGCTGAACCAGCCGAAGTCGATCGCCTTGTCCAGATCAGGAATCCCAAGCTGCTTGCTGTAAGCCTGCAACAGGCTGAGGACCTTGGCCCCGGCGAAAACATGACTTTTCTCGGTGATGGAGCCGTTCGGCATGATCTGCTGGGGAGCCTGTGTGGACATCCCAACCTGATAGGATGCCGGCGCACCCGGGACGTAAGCGAAGCTCGCCGTAACGGGCGTGCCGTCCGCAGGAGCCACGGCCGTCAGCCAGAACTTGTCACTGATACCATCCCAGCCACTTGTCCCCGTCGAGGACCAGGAGACATGGTCCGGATGGTCGGCGCCCTTGCGCAGGTTCTTATAGCTCTCGTCCTGCATCCGGCCACCGACGACCGCGATCGGACCTTCATGCGCGGTGAAAGCCCCTTCCGGCGCGTCATAGTCCCGCTGGACGCGCTGGAACGGAACAAGCGCCACGGGCTGCCCGGAGTGGTTCTCGACCGTCTGGTTGACCGCAAACATGTAGTGGTCGTCCAGCCCGATCTGGATGGAGAACACCAACCCCTGCCCGTTATCCCAGTGCAGCGTCACCGGATGGTCCGGCGTCAGCGTCTCGTCCGTGCTGTCCCAGACCGTATTTAGGTCCGGCACGCGTGCGTTGGAGCCGGGAGCATTCGTCCAGCCGATGACAACGAAATTCGGATGGGCACTTCCCGCCTTGTCCAGCAACCGCACGAGCGGGCTGTTTTTGGCAAGCATCTCGCGATATTTCGTGAGGATCAGATCATCCAGAACAGCGCCCTTCAGATTGACGGATCCCTGCACGTCCGGCCCGGATAGTGGGATACGCCGTGCGGCAACCTGCGTCTCCGCAGATGTTTCAGGCGCAGCAGCAGGAGCGCTGGACTGAACCTGCGCAGCGGGCGCATGAGGGACGGAATGGGGATCGTCCTGATGGGGCTTCGGCATGAAATAGTCGAAACCGATCAGAATAAGGGCCGAGAGAAGTGTGGCCGCAATAATGCGCTTGATGTCCATCGGGCGGATGCCGGTCTTTCGTCTCACTGAATGGGGCTTGCGCTTCAAGTGGCCGAAAACCGCATCCAAAACAATAGGTGGCGGGTGTTTTTAATGCCGGTGTGGCTTTGGAGGCAGATCCGTACCCCCTTCCGACCAGGGATGGCAGCGCCCGATCCGGCGCATGGCCAGCCAGCCACCACGAATGGGGCCATGCTCGCGGATCACCGTCAGCGCGTAAGTGCTGCATGTCGGATCGAACCGGCAGTTGGTGCCGATAAATGGACTGATGAAGAGCTTGTAGGCGTCAATGAGCGACAGCATCAGGACCGTGACGGTTTTCCTGATGAGGGACGCAATCATTTCGCCCGATTCCGGGCGTGGTTGAAATTTCCAGAAGGTTTTTCCCGGAAATTGGCATCCAGACCTTTGCGAAGGGCCTGCCGCAGATCGTCTTTGAGGAGGGAGAACTCGCGCCCCCGGGTCTTGTCCCGCCCGATGAGGACGAAATCGCCGGAAGGCAGGCCGTCTTCCCGTGCGACGAGGCGAAGAGCCTCGCGGAGACGACGGCGGGTGCGGTTACGGATGACAGAATTACCGACTTTTTTCGTGACCGTGAAACCAACGCGGGTTTCGGTCGCTGTGTCATCCGGCAGGATCTGCACAACCATACCGGGAGTGGCGACCTTGCGCCCTTTCCCGGCTACACGCAGAAACTGCGGCCGTTTTTTAAGACGGCTCGGTGTATGGGTCGTACCGATCTGGGTCGAACTCAGGCGGAGAGCTTCTTGCGACCCTTGGTGCGACGGTTGGCCAGTACGCGGCGGCCGCCGACGGTTTCGCTACGCGTACGGAAACCGTGACGACGCTTGCGAACCAGCTTGGAGGGTTGATACGTGCGCTTCATGACGTTGATCCTTAAAAACCAGGCGGACGCCTCAACTGCTGGACATCCGCGTCGATCGGGCGCACGAAACGCCCGGTGATTGAGACCCGGGCTTGTAAGCACGCAGGCCCTTCATGTCAATGCCAGAGCTACAGGAACTTGAACCTATGACCGAGTCCAGCAACACCCCGCTTTCTGGCACAGCGTTTCAGGACGCCGCCACCTTTCGCCACGACTTGCGCAACGCTCTGGCCCCTGCCCTGCTCTGTGCCGATATTCTCAGCAACCACAAGGACGGGACCGTCCAGCAAAACGCACAAACCATTATCGAGGCACTGGAAAAAGCCCTGAAGCTTCTGAAAAACTCTACTTTTTCTCGATAAGCTCGATTTTATAGCCGTCGGGGTCTTCAACAAAGGCGATGATGATCGTTCCGAATTTCAGCGGCCCGGCCTCTCGCGTCACTTTGCCGCCACCGATACGGACCGTTTCAACAAGAGCTGCCACGTCCGGAACGCCAATCGCGAAATGTCCGAAGCCGGTTCCGACTTCGTAGTCGGATTCCTGATCCCAGTTATAGGTGAGTTCGATTTCGGCCTGCCCGTGTTCGTTATCATCGAATCCGATGAAAACAAGCGTGTAGCGCCCTTCCCGGACCTCCTTGCGACGAAGCTCCTTCATGCCAAGGAGCTTGTAGAATGCCAGACTCCGGTCGATATCCCGGATTCTCACCATCGTATGCAGAAACGTACTCATCACTTGTCCTTCAGATCTTCCGGTGTCAGCCCATACAGAAACAGCCCGTAACGATCCGCCAGCTTCACGCAGCCGTCAGGGTCCGTCATGAGCGTTACTCCCGGCTGGAACGCAACGCCCCGCAATCCGTTCCGGGCTGCGTTTTCCAGTGTCTCCGGCCCGATCGTCGGCATATCCGCTCGAAGATCCTGTCCGGTTTTGGGCATCTTTACCAGAACGCCACCACTTCCTGCCTGCATCAGGCGTCCGCAGCGCCCCAGCATAGCGTCGGTGCCCTCCAGAGCCTCGACCGCCAAAACAAGCCCGTTCTGGACCACACATCCCTGACCGATATCAAGGACAGCCATCGCTTTGAGGACATCGACGCCACGCGCAATGTCCTGTCGGGCCTGTGCGTCAGGCAGAACACGTCCCAGTGTCCCTGAACGACCCGTAGCATGTTCGAGAAATTCGTGCGCGCCCCGGACAAGAAATCCTTCTTCGCCCAGGACACGGACGATTGCGCCGAGAAGCCCGTCATCGCCGGAAAAAATCGCCCGCCCGAGACGTGCTAGAATGCGCGCGCCCTCAGCGTCGGGACGCAGATCCCGCCATGCAGGGCGACGGACCGGTCCGATCAGGACCAGTTCGCGACAGTTGTTTTTCTTGAGAGCGCCGAGAATATCGCCTGCAGCAGCAAGGCGAATGATCTCGTGCGGGTAAGGATCAAGCAGCCCGCGATCGGCGAAATCACGGAAGCCAATGACGAAAACCTTGCGCCCCTTGGCAATGGCAGCAGCGGCGACCTGCGAGGGGAGCGGTCCCGAGCCAGCCAGAATGCCGATGCAGCCCCGATCGCCCACGCTCAGGCGCCTTCGGTTTCGGACTGCCCTTCCTGACGCGCAACCCGTGTCAGGCCACGACGACTTGGCGCTTCCATGAAGTCCAGCATCTCAGCAATGCGCGGGAGATGCCCGTATTCTGCCCTGACTTCAGCAATACGGCTTTCAAGAACAGCTTCCGTCGCAGCATGACGAGGGTAAAGCGTGCGGAACGCACGGCGCATAGCCTGCATTTCCTCAGGACCAACGCCCGAACGTTTCAGGCCGATCCAGTTCAACCCGACCAGACGAGCGCGATTGCCCAGAACGCTTCCGTAAGGAATGACGTCCATTTCCACACCGCAGACGCCACCGACGACAGCCCCGCGCCCGATGCGGACGAACTGGTGCAATGCCGCCGATCCCATAACCTTGGCATCATCATCGATCTCAACATGGCCGCCCATGACGACGTTGTTGACGATGATGACACGGTCGCCGAGGACGCAGTCATGCGCCACATGGGAGTTGGCCATGATCAGACAGTTAGCGCCGATGCGCGTAAGAGCATGACCCTGCGCCGTACCACGATGGATCGTCACATTTTCACGGATGACCGTATTGGCGCCCACTTCGCAGAGTGTGGGTTCGCCAGCATATTTCAGATCCTGTGGGGCAAGGCCGATCGTCACGAACGGATAGACTTCCACGTTTTCGCGCAGGGTCGTGTATCCATCCACAATGACTGATGCGTGCAGACAGACCCCGTCACCAATGGTCACGTTGGGGCCAACCAGACACCAGGGACCGATACGCACGTTTTCGCCGATGCGCGCACGCGGATCAACGAGAGCGGTCGCATGGATTTCGGCGGTTTCGGGACGCTTCCCTGCCATCTGCATCAACGTCAACCCATGATCATTGCACTGAAGGTCGCTTCGGCCATGGCCACGCCATCAACGCGGGCCACACCTTTGAACTTCCAGACATTGGCGCGGGAACGCTCCTTGTCCACATGAATGCGGAGTTGGTCTCCGGGGCCAACAGGGCGGCGGAACTTCGCGTTTTCGATCGTCATGAAATAGACCAGCTTACCTTCAAAGGCTTCCCCCAAAGTCATCACAACCAGCGTAGCTGCGGTCTGAGCCATGGCTTCCACGATGAGGACGCCCGGCATGACGGGATGAGAAGGGAAATGCCCCTGAAAGAACGGTTCGTTGACCGTCACGTTCTTGATGCCGATGGCGGACTGCCCGGCATGGATCTCGACCATCTTGTCGATCAGCAGGAACGGATACCGATGTGGGATCGACTGCATGATCTTGAGAATGTCGATGCTCTGCGGAAGCTGATGGCCTGCAGCGGCGGCGTCTGTCGCGGGAGTCATCTGTTCGGCTGGAGCGTCCACTCGGTCCATCGTTTCACCATGCCCTTCAAGCGGTGTTGTCTGTCAATTGCTACCCAGTGGCAGCGCGAATGGCTTCCCTTAGCAAACCTGAGGGGGAGTTACCATCCGCGCCACAGAGCGGCTAGTCACTGCTTTTGCGGGAAAGCTTCCGCAAGGTGGCGACATTCCGGAAAAACTCGCGGAACGGCATTGCAGGGCTACCGATAACGTCGGCACCTGCATCCACGTCCGACATGACGCCACACTGGGCGCCAATCCGGGCTTTGGAACCAATCTTGATATGCCCGATCAGACCGGCCTGGGCGGCAATAGTGACAAAATCACCCAGTTCCGTGGAACCGGAAATCCCCGCCTGCGACACCACGATGCAGCACCGTCCCAGACGGGCATTATGTCCGATCTGTACAAGGTTATCGATGCGGGTGCCTGCACCGATCAGGGTGTCCCGCATGGACCCGCGATCAATCGTGGAATTGGCGCCGACTTCCACGCCGTCTTCGAGAACGACCAAACCGAGCTGTGGAACGGTTTCAAATCCTTCCGGCCCGACGGCGAACCCGAAACCATCCTGTCCAATACGGACGCCGGGATAGAGTGTAACGCGATCGCCGATACGCGCATGAGAAATGGCGGCATTTGCACCGATACGGCACCGCGAACCGATTTCAACACTCTGACCGATGCTGACATGACTAGCCACGATGGTGTCACGACCAATACGGACTCCGCTTCCGATAACGGCAAAGGGACCGATTTCGACATTCTCGCCAATCTCTGCATCATCTGCAACGCAGGCTGTTGGATGGCGGATTCCGGTGGACTTGGGATCAGGATGAAACAATGTGGCGACACGGGCCCAGGCGAGGTAAGGCGCCTTGCAGACCAGTCCAGCCGTATCCGGCGGCAGCTTGTCGGAAAACGCTGGCGACAGAATGACAGCACCCGCTTTCGTTTCGGCCAGAAGCGGCAGGTACCGACGATTATCGAGAAAGCTGACCTCGTCGGGTCCAGCCACATGCAGGGGAGCCACGCCCCGAAACGCTGCTACATTTTTGCCTGAGGCTGACGCAACGATCTCGCTACCAGAGGCCTCAGCCAGTTGTTCCAGACCAAAAGGTCCGGAACGCTGGAAAAAACGGCTATCGCCGGGACGGGTCTCGTTTGTTGTCATCTCAGACACGGTCACTCGCTTCAGTGATGCTGACGAAGAACGGACTCGCTCGGTGCAGAGGCAGGAGCCTGCTGGGGCTGTGCACCCTGAGCCTGTGGTCCCTGTGCCTGTCGCTGTTCGTCAGCGGTCGTCGGCATCTTGCCAGAACGAGCGAGTTGCTCAGGGTCCACACCGTCGCCGGGGATGAAGACATGCGGCAACGCCTTGTTGAGTTGCGCACCCACTTCCTCGGTAATGTCCTGACCACCGACATGCAGTACGACCTGCTCGGCATGCAGGATCAGGTTCATGTTATGCGCGGCTGCAACGGCGGCGATGATGCCGTTGGGCTCTTCCAATTCGCGCTCGATCTGGTGCATGGCGACCTGAGCCGCTTCCTGAATAATCCGGGCCTGACCGCCGAAATCATGCTGGTCCTTGGCGCGACGTTCCTGAAGGTGACGCTCCCGCAACTGGATCTGATCGGATGTCAGGGTCCGGGCCTGAGCCTGCAGTTTTTGCTGCTCGCCACGCCATGCAGCCTCTTCACGCTGGACGGCCTGCGCCAGACGGTCCCGACGCGCACCCAGAACCTGCTGGATTTCCTGCCATGCACTGGAAATCTGCATGACGGCCTGAACATTGATCACGCCGATAACGGCAGCCGGAGGCGGAGCACCCTTGGCAATGCTCGGAGGCGCCGGAATCGGAGGCAGAGGCAGGACGGGAGGAGCCTGCTGCTGATCGGACGGAGCGGCTTCTTCTTCCTCTTCGGGAGCCGCTTCGGGAACGCGACGCTGGACAGGGCGCGGCGGCGGAGCATCAGGATGAGCGGCTTTGGGAACGAACCAGCCACCATTGCCGCCAGCAGCCTGAGCGTGGGCGCCCGGAGTAGAGACAAAAAGGGACGCGGCCAGAAGCGCACCAACCGAAACTGTGCGCATCAGGGAATTGAGGGTCATGACCACCTCTTGGCAAGGGGTTGGAAAACAGGATGGCAAAAGGTTCGCGCAGATCAGAACTGCTGGCCGAAACCAAAACGCAGCGGATACAGACGGTCGCCATGTTCTTTGCGGATCGGCACGGCGCCATCGATGTTGACGAGGCCAAATGGGCTCTTCCACGACACACCAAGACCGCCGGAAACACGCGGGATCAGATTGTCACCGGTGATCGGGGTATAGTTATCCCCGTCATTCGTACGGTTCGTGTAAAGATGCTTGACGCGCACACCCGCGAGACTACCGGCATCAATGAAGCCACGACCGGAAATCCCGAGATCGTCCCCCATAGGCAGCGGGAAGTTAAGCTGTGCGGAGGCCGTATACATGAAACGACCACCCAGAAGATCTTCCTGTCCCTGAGCCGGAATATAAACGCCGTTGATTTTAAGATGGCCTGAACGCGGTCCGACGCCACCCTGAAGGAAGCCTCGCAGGTTTTGACCACCGAGATAGAAGTTATCGATGATGTTGCGGTTCCCGTTAGAACTCCAGTCGCCCATGTAGCCGACGCCACCCTTGAACTGGAACGTCCAATCATGGTTTCCGGTCAGGTCATCGAGCGGAAGGTAATAGGCACCGTCAGCCTTAACGCGGGCATATTTGGAGTTGCCACCCAGACCTGCGAAATCGCCACCAACCTTAAACATATAGCCGGAATGCGGCTTTGCCCGTTGGTCACGACGATCATAGGTTATGGACGTGCTGAGCTGTGACAACAACGACCAGCCAGCAGACTGCTGGACATAGATCGATGGCACCCACTGGATCAGGCTTGGATCTTCTGCCACGGCAGAAGCATCGTAGAAATTACCGACCTGACGATCGACAAGAGTATAGTTCCAAGACTGCGACAGGTAGCGGTTATAAGCATAGCCCAGACGCAGGCTCATGCCGTACTGGGATTCCTTATAGCTCTGATACGTCTGATAGTTGTTCTGAATGAAGTAGAAATCTGCACCTGCCACGAGATTGCGGTTCAGGAAGTACGGATCCGTGATCGAGATGTCGGCCTGTTTTTCGTAATAGGCGACTGTTCCCGAAATACCAGCATCCACACCCGTTCCGAGCAGGTTATGCTGTTTGATCGAGGCGTTACCGAGAATGCCGACGTCCGTTGAATAACCACCACCCAGCGAGAATTCGCCAGTCGGCTTTTCGACCACGTTTGCGGATACGTTGACGCGGTCGGGCGCGGAGCCTTGCGTCTGATCAACGGAAACGGAGCTGAAATAACCCAGATCCTGAAGACCCAGCTTGGAATATTTGCGATCGAACGGGGTATACGGGTCCCCTTCCGCCATCGGCAGGTTCCGGCGGATTACGTCGTCATGAGTGATGGTGTTGCCGTTGATGTCGATACGCTCGACATACACATGCGGGCCTTCTGTAACGTCGAACAGCAGGTCAACAACATGCTTTTCTGGATTCCGGGCAATTTCCGAACGGACCATGGCGAATGGATGGCCTGAAGCCTGCAGCCATTCCTGCATGTTCTTCGTATTGTTCTGGATAGCCGTGCCATCATAGATCTGATGCGGAAACAGCTCGACATGCGGACGGAGCATCTCGGGCGTCACATGCCTCACGCTGGAGCGGACATCCATTTTACCCAGACGATAACGGTCACCTTCGTGAACAGTGAAGGTGATGTAGAAAGACTTGTGATCTGGAGCGAGTTCACCCGTCGCATCGACCATGTGAAAATCTACAAAGCCATTGTGCAGGTAGAAACGGCGCAGCAGCTCTGCATCGTATTTGATACGTTCTGGATTATATTCATCCGATGATGAGAAGAACCGGTACCAGTTCGACTCTTTGGACGAGATAACCTGCGCAAGCCGTGCTTCGCTGAAGGCATGATTGCCGACGAAGACGATCTTCTTGATCAGTGTCTGCTGCGCTTCGTTGATGTTGAACACCACATCAACGCGATTATGGGACAGCTTGACAATTTGTGGCGTGACGGTCGCGCCAAAGCGAGCCTTACCGGCATACTGGTTCAGGATCTTCTGGCGGTCGGCCGCTGTGGTTTCCGCCGAGAACACCGCGCGAGGACGCAGGCTGATTTCCTTACGGAGATCCTCGTCTTTCAGCGCATGATTGCCTTCGAACACGATGCGATTGACGATCGGGTTCTCGACGAGATCCACGAGCAGCGTATTGCCATCGCGGTGTAGCGTGACGTCCTTGAACAGGCCGGTAGCGTAAAGCGTCTTCAGAGAACGGTCGAGGTCGTCCTGATTGAACGTATCACCCGGCTGGGCGACCATGTAGGACAGCACCGTGCTCGTCTCGATCCGGGTGTTTCCCTTGACCGAGATCGCCTGGATGATGTTTCCGCCGGGGGCTGATGCCGGGGCCTGATGACGAACGGAACGCGCCTGAGCTGTTCCGAGGACGACCGGCAGCAGACAGGCTGATGCAAGAAGCATCAGACGCGTGTTCGAAGACCGGGAACCTCTTGACCGTGATCCTGACAAACCGGCTTTCCTTGTAACATATTTTTTGCAGGCGACTGACACGTTACGCCACTGGCCGAGGTATCCGATAACCCCTGCCCCGCGCAAGATGCCCTGACGTGTTCAACTGTATCACAAGTCTTTTCAGAATATTTAGCTTACTGCGTGAAAGATCCAGTGAAACAGTCCGATATTGGTCAGATCGTTGAATGTCGAAAAGAGGAAAAGAGCGCCGATCAGCGCCATTCCGACCTGCATGCTGATCTCCTGGACCCGGCGCGAAACCGGGCGGCCGCGAACGAGTTCGCAGGCATAAAAGACCAAACGGCCACCATCGAGCACTGGAATTGGAAAGAGATTGATCAAACCAAGATTGATCGAAAGCAGCGCCATAAAGGAAATGATGCTGGCCAGACCGTAGCTGGCGACCTGTCCCGAGAGCTGTGCGATGCGAATCGTACCTCCCAGTTCCCTCGCACTTCGCTGACCGCTGACGATCTGCCAGACGCCCTGCAACGTCATGACCGATTTGTCCCAGGTTTCCTCGATGCCCATGATGAACGCCGAAGGAAGCGAAACGGGATGTCCACGGGAAATGCCAAACGCAATTCCAAGGCTGCCCATCTCGTGGCCGCCGCTTTTCACGGTATCGAACGTGACGGGCAGGCTGAGATCCTCAGTCCCGCGATGGATGCCGAGCACGGTCTGCTGCCCCGGATGAGAGGCAACATTGGCCATCACATCTTCGGCTCCGAGGATGTGGGTCTCGCCAATCCGGGTAATCACATCGCCCGGTTTGACGCCTGCATGATCCGCAGGACTTCCCACGACAACCTGCGAGACATCACCGCGAATCTCTGGCTTGCCGATGACTGCGAACAGCACCGTGAACGCCAGAATGGCGAAGAGGAAATTGAAGACTGGCCCCATCAGAATAACGATGGCCCGTGATCCCACCGGCTTGTCGTGGAACGTCCGCCCCGGAATCCACGCGGCCTTTTGTTCTTCGGTCGCGTCTTCGGGGCCTTCAAACCCGTGCGGTTTGACGAAGCCACCCAGAGGAATGGCACTGATGCGCCACTCGGTACCGGACTTGTCATGCCAGCGATAGAGTGCAGGGCCGAAGCCGATCGAAAACGTATCGACCTTCACGCCACGCCAGCGCGCCGCCAGATAATGCCCGAGTTCGTGGATGAAAACGAGAATGCCCAGAATCAGGACATAGGCCAGAATGGTCCGCAGAAGATCATGCATTCAGAGCGGCCTCGCTGAGGTGGTTTCGCAGATGTCCGCTGGTCCGCAGGATATGAGCCTCGGCAAGCTCCCGCCCTCGCGCATCCCAGTGCAGGACGTCATCCAGACTTTTGAGCTCGGGATTTTCAGTCATGGCCTGAAGGGCAGCATCGATCGTCTCGCCAATACCGAGGAATCCGATACGGCGGTTCAGAAAGGCCTCGACGGCGACTTCGTTGGCAGCAGAAAACACGGCTGGGGCCGCGCCGCCTGCTCGCAGAACCTGTCGGGCAAGGCGAAGCGGGGCAAACCGCACTTCATCTGGCGCCTCAAACTCCAGACGGCCATAGGCGGCCAGATCCAGACGTCCGCAAGGCGTCTCCATCCGCTTGGGCCAAGCGAGCGTGTGGGCAATGGGAATACGCATATCGGCAGAGCCCATCTGCGAGACGAGACTGCCATCCCGGAACTGCACGAGACCATGCACGACAGACTGCGGATGAACCAGAACGTCGATCCGGTCTTCGGTCAGACCAAACAGACGTGCGGCTTCGATGACTTCCAGACCTTTGTTGGCCATGGACGCCGAATCGATCGTGATTTTGGCGCCCATCGACCATGTCGGATGCTTCAGAGCCTTTTCCGGGGTGGCTGCACGCATGTCTTCAAGCGTCGATTGACGGAACGGGCCGCCGGACGCCGTCAGGATAATCTTTTCAACGGTTTCCATATCGCAGCCACCCAGAGACTGGGCGATGGCGTTATGTTCCGAATCGACGGGCAGAAGGGTGGCTTTAGCTTCGGAGACGGCACGCAGCATGACATCCCCCGCACAGACGAGCGCTTCCTTGTTAGCGAGCGCCACGGCATGTCCGTTGCGAACGGAGGCCAGTGTGGGCTCCAGACCCGCTGCGCCCGTAATCGCAGCCATGGTCCAGTCGGCTTCCATGGCACCGGCTTCGATCACGGCCTGACGACCGGCCGCAGTCCGGATGCCAGTGCCTGCAAGCAGGGATTTCAGTTCATCGTGACGGCTTTCGTCATGTAGGACGGCCACTTCAGCATTCAAAAGACGTGCCTGCTCGGCCAGAAGAGCCGCGTTGCAGCCTCCGACCAGCGCCCGGACCTCGATCTCATCCGGGATCCGCGCGAGGAGATCGACTGTGGAGGTTCCGATACTGCCGGTGCTGCCCAGCACTGTGATGCGACGGCGTGTGGACCGTGCAGAACCGTCAGTCATGCGAAGAACTCCCGTAAGAAGTAGGTAAATGTGCAGGAAGGATGGACCAAAAAGGCTGCGTTGCCACCGCAAGCGATAACAGTGCCGCGGCAGGAGCCGCAGCAAGAAGGCCGTCAAAGCGGTCTAGAAGGCCGCCATGCCCGGGGATGAGGCGTCCTGAGTCTTTCACGCCCAACCGACGTTTGGCCGCGCTTTCCAGAAGATCCCCGCTTTGGGAAAAAATTCCCAAAACCGCACCGCAGATCAGACCGCCGATTTGCGTTCCCGGCACAGCCAGCCACGCAACAAGCCCACCTGCCAGAGACGCTCCAAGAAGCCCTCCGATCGCGCCGGAGCGGGTTTTGCCCGGAGAGATGGACGGAGCCAGCTTCGGGCCACCAAAAACACGACCTGTCAGATACGCGAAGCTGTCGCTGGCAATCACGACGGACAGAACGAAAAGAACGGACGCCATCCCAAAAGGCAGATGACGTAGCCACAGAAGCGACAGGCCCCCGACAATGGCGATTATGACAGGAACGCTAGCAGGAAAGCCAAAAATCAGCGTGGGCCAGATCATCCAGAAGGCGGTGCTCCACTCCCCTTTCAGGGCAGCAAGGCCAGCAATCACGGGCCAGGCGAGCAGCAGACCGCCTCGCCACGTTTTCAGAGGTTGGCGAATGAGCGTCTCGCCCTCCCAGACCAGACCGAACATCGCCAGCAGGATCAGGGCATCATAGACCAGACCACCGCGCCAGATGCAGAAAGCCGCAATCGGCACGAGGACCGCGGCCGATAGAAGACGCAATCTCAGATCGGACCAGCGTGCTGAAGCACTGCTCATGCGGGGCGTCCACCAAATCTGCGCTGACGACCGGCAAAACGTGACAGGGCATCCAGAAATTCTGACTCACCAAAATCGGGCCAGAGCACATCCATAAAAATCAGCTCGGCATACGCACTCTGCCAGAGCAGGAAATTGGACAGCCGGCATTCGCCGCTGGTCCGGATTACCAGATCGGGATCAGGCATATCTGCTGTCTGAAGCGCATCATGAAGCGTGTTTTCAGTGATGCTGTCAGGTGTAATCCGGCCTGCAACAGCATCTTCAGCGAGACGGCGGGCGGCCTGTACGATTTCCGCACGTCCTCCATAGGACAACGCGAGCGTGAGGGTCAGCGTCGTGTTGTGAAGCGTGAGGGTTTCAGCGCGACGGAGTTCTTCCCGCAGAGGCCCTTCGAACCGCTCCGGTTCGCCGATGATCCGCAGTCTGACACCCTGCGCATGAAGTTCGTTGATCTTGTGGCGCAGATAAAAGCGCAGCAGAGCCGTCAGATCCCCGACTTCTTTCGTCGAACGCCGCCAGTTCTCGGAAGAAAATGCATAGAGCGTGAGGTAACGCACACCCTGCTGGATAGCCGCACGGACGCATTTCTGCACGGATTCCGCACCCTGGCGGTGTCCTGCGATCACCGGGAGTCTGCGCGCACGTGCCCAGCGGCCGTTTCCATCCATGATCACAGCGACATGGACGGGAACAGCGTTCGCTCCTCCCCCGGCGGGAGAGGAGACCGTGCCTTCAGAGCGGGGAAAAGATCCTAAGGGCAAATGCGCAATCAGACCTGTTTGATCTCGCGTTCTTTGTCCGCGAAGATATCGTCCACTTTCTTGATGTACTGGTCCGTCAGCTTCTGAATGGCATCCGTCCAGGTTTTCATATCGTCCTGACTGATCTCGCTCTTCTTTTCCAGCGCTTTGGTCTGCTCCATACCGTCGCGACGTACGCCACGGACGGAAATCTTACCGTTCTCGGTATAGCGGGCAGCGGCACGGGCGAGTTCGTTACGGCGCTCTTCGGTCAGGGCCGGAATGGGCACGCGGACTGTTTGGCCGTCCGTGGACGGGTTGAGGCCGAGACCACTGTCGCGGATGGCACGCTCGACGGCACCAACGACCGTGCGGTCCCAGACGGAAACCGTCAGCATCCGGGCCTCAGGAACGGCGATGGAGCCGACCTGTGACAGCGGCACCTCGGAGCCGTAGGCTTCGACGCGAACCGGCTCCAGCAGGTTTGGGCTGGCACGGCCCGAACGCAGGCCGGAAAGGTCGCGGCGCAGGCTTTCGATCGCACCGTCCATACGGCGGGTCAGATCGGCGATGAGGTCATTCAGGTCAGCAGGCATGAGCTGTTCCTTTCAGTTCGACGTTGGTCTCAGGACAAAGCCTGAAGATTTCGTTGAAAATGCGAAGATCAGTCCGCTTCGATAATCTTGGTGAAACGCCCTTCCCCACGCATGACCGCGCTAAAAGAGCCAGGAGCATGCATGTTGAAAACCACGATGGGCAATCTGTTTTCGCGGGCCAGACTGATGGCCGCAGCGTCCATGACGTTCAGATCGCGGGCGAGAACTTCGAGATAGGTCAGGCGGTCGTAACGCTGGGCATCCGGGTTACGGCGCGGATCGGCGGAATAAACGCCATCCACCTGCGTCCCCTTGAAGAGCGCGTCACATTCCATCTCGTTGGCACGCAGAGCGGCCGCCGTATCCGTTGTGAAGAACGGATTGCCCGTACCGGCTGCAAAAATGACAACCCGGCCCTTCTCCATGTGGCGCACGGCACGACGACGGATATAGGGCTCGGCAATCGAGGCCATCTGGATCGCGGTCATGACGCGCGTTTCCATGCCACGGCGCTCCAGCGCATTCTGTAGCATCAGCGCATTGATGACGGTTGCCAGCATGCCGGCATAATCACCCTGCGCGCGATCCATGCCTTTGGCAGCAGCGGCCAGACCGCGGAAAATATTACCACCTCCGACGACGAGGCAGACTTCCACGCCCGAAGCCCGCACTTCAGCGATATCGGCGGCGACCATGTCCACCATCGCGGGATCGACTCCTGACGGTCCATCGCCCATCAGCGCCTCGCCGGACACCTTGAGCAGGACACGTTTGTAGGAGGAGCTCTGTTCTGGGTTTTCGATCGTCATGCCCGTCTCCGGCTGGATGTGGTGTCTTGATTTGCGCCCGTCATACAGACGCAACGGGATTGGAACAAGCGATGTCAGGATGCCGGATTTCAAACGCTCCGGCACCTGTGTTTTTCAGTCGTCCAGACCAATGGCGCGAAGCCGGGCCTTTTCCTCGTCCCATCCTGCACGCTCCTTGACGTTCAGGAAGAGATGGCACTTGCGGTCGAGAAGCTGTTGAAGCTCCATTCGCGCCCGTGCCCCGAGGGATTTGATCTTGTGACCGCCCTCGCCAATCAGAATGGCCTTGTGTCCGGGACGGGACACATAAATCGTCACCTCGATCCGCACCGAACCGTCCGGACGTTCCTTAAAGCTCTCGGTCTCGACCGTGGCCTGATAGGGAATTTCCTCATGCGTCTGCATGAAGATCTGCTCGCGAACCAGTTCGGCAGCCAGAAGGCGATCCGGCAGGTCGGTCAGGTCATCTTCAGGATACAGGAACGGACCTTCCGGCAGTTCGGTCGCCAGACGGGTCATGAGGTCGTTCACGCCTTCGCCTGAACGCGCGCTCAGCATAAAGACATGCTCCACGCTGATTAGACCGCCGATTTCCTGCGTGAGGGGAAGCAGTTCGCCGCGCTCCACGAGGTCCGTCTTGTTGAGAACGAGCCAGATTCGGCCCTTGCTCTCCGCAAGTTTCGCAATGATTTCGCGGACGTCCTCGCGCAGACCCGACTTCGCATCCACCAGAAGCAGCGTCAGATCCGCGTCCTGCGATCCCGACCAGGCAGCGTTGACCATGGCCCGGTCGAGACGACGGCGCGGTTTGAAGATACCCGGCAGATCCACGAGGATGATCTGGGCATTGTCCTGCATGACGATGCCCAGCGTCCTGAAACGGGTCGTCTGCGCCTTGGGGCTGACGATGGACAGCTTGGCTCCGGCAATCCGGTTGAGCAGGGTGGATTTCCCCGCGTTCGGAGCCCCGACGAGAGCCACGAAACCGCAGCGCGTGGTCATGTTCTGATCCTTTGTTGATGACATCTCAGGACGCCACATTCTGACCGAGACGTTTCAGCAGGGCGGTTGCCGCTGCCGTTTCTGCCAGCCTCTTGCTGCCGGCCTCTCCCGTTCCCGTCTGCCCGAGCGTCGTCACACTGACGCGAAAAACGGGCGCATGGGAGGGACCATCCGAAGACAGGAGTTCATAATTCGGAAGCGGCAGACCCTGTGACAGCATATATTCCTGTAGCAGGGTTTTGGGCTCCTTGTGCGGCCGGTCGGCAGTATCGAGCCGGTGCTGCCAGTACTGGCGGACCACACGACGCGCCGGTTCCAGACCGCCATCCAGATACAGCGCCCCCAGCAAAGCCTCCATCGCATCGGCCCGGATGCTGGATAGACGCCGGATCCCGGCATCTTCCTCATGCGGGGAAATCTGGAGGCAGCCGGAAAGCCCGACCTGATCGGCGATTTCAGCCAGAACCGTGCGGGACACCAGATGGGCATGACGCGGCCCGAGTGCGCCTTCCTGTTCGTCCGGGTAGCGTTCTAAAAGCCATTCCGCCATCAACAGACCCAGAACGCGATCCCCGATGAACTCGAGACGCTCGTTCGAACCTGTGCCCTTGGGTCGCTGACTGCGACGCGCGCGACGGGGATCGCGACCAGAAACAGCGGAGCGATGGGTCAGGGCTTCGCTCAGCAGTTCAGGCTTTGCAAAATCATGCCCGAGAGCAGCCTGCATCGACGCAAGGGCGTCTGTAGAGGAGAGCTTCATGTGACGAGATGCAGAAAACGGTTCCAGCGGATTTCGGTCGGCCAATACCAGAACTGCCATGCGGGATGACGCATATCCATCGAGAACAGAACGATCGGCGCACGACCAACGAGGTTCTGCATGGGCACGAACCCGAGATCGTCCGGGCCATCCCCCTGAAAACGGCTGTCAGCACTGTCGTCGCGGTCATCGCCCATGGCGAAGAACGATCCTTCCGGAACCACATATTCCGGTGTGTCGTTTGCGAAACCGTCATCCGTCAGCTTGAGAATATCATGCTCAACCGGCGGACGTCCGCCGCTGCCGGGAAGGCTCTCACGATAGAGCTCACCACTGAGGAGGCGGTTGTTCTCATCCAGCACCTTGTAATGACCAAGCGGCGTCCGGGGAACTTCGATTCCGTTCAGAATCAGATGCCCTCCGGTGACCTGAATATGGTCCCCGGGCAGACCGATGATGCGCTTGATGTAATCCACGGACGTATCACGCGTGAAACGGAAGACCGCAACATCACCACGATGAGGTTCGGAACCAAAAATCCGGCCGCTGAACAGGTTTGGCGAAAACGGAAAGGAAAAGCGGGAATATCCGTAGCTGAACTTCGAGACCAGAACGAAATCGCCGATCTGGAGCGTCGGGATCATCGAGCCGGAAGGGATGTTGAAAGGCTCCACCACGAGAGAGCGCACGGCAAACACCGCCAGCAGCAGCACACAGAAATAACGGATGCTTTCGCCAAGCGTCTCTTCGCGGTGTGCGGGCTTGTCACCCGTACTTTCTGAACCCTGCACGGGTCTGTTCTCCTTGATCATCAGACGCTCTTAACGCAGCTTGGCGGCGTTGGCGAGCGCTTCAATCGGCCCGGACTGTCCAGACAGCCCCGACGGAACAGATTGTATGATGACCTGCGCGAGTGCAAACGGAGGATCATCCGTCAGGCTGACCAGAAGCTGGGCGCTCTGTCCCGCAGGCGTCAACTGATGCAGGACTTCCTTTGCTCTTCCGGAGAGCTGCAATTCAGGAGCACCACTCGGGCCATTACAGACCCCGATATCCTGAAGCTGGACCCCTTGGGCAAATCCGGTCCCTAGCGCCTTGACGCAGGCTTCCTTGGCGGCCCAACGCTTGGCGTAGCTGCCCATGCGCGCCGCGCCCGAAAGGCGGTCGGCATAACTGCGTTCCGCTTCGGTGAAAACGCGCTTGAGAAAGCGATCGCCAAAGCGGTCAACGCTTTTCTCAATGCGCGAGATCATGCACAGATCCGTCCCCATTCCGAGGATCATGAAATCACCCCTTGGCGCGCTCGACCTGCATGACGCCCACAGCCGTTCTGAAGGCCGCGATCATGGACGAGAGGTGACGCAGATCTTTCACTTCCAGATCCACCAGAATTTCCATGAAATCGAGCTGGCGGTTTACGATCTTGAGGTTGAGGACGCTGCCATTGTGCTTTGCGGCCACGTTCGTCAGGGTCGCAAGAACTTCGGGTTCGTTGGCAGCCACCACCGACAGCCGGGCCGTATAGGGCTCGGCGCCCTGACGACGGCCAAGGGCTTCGTAATCCCAGTCCACTTCCAAGAAACGCTCGGGCGTATCGGCAAAGCTGGACAGGTTCTGACAGCCACGCCTATGGATAGTGACGCCCTTGCCCTGCGCGATAATGCCGACGATCGGGTCTCCCGGCAGGGGGCGGCAGCAGCCCGCAAAACTGATGGCAATCCCCGAACCGATTCCCTTGATCGTGCTCCCGGAATGCGCCGATGTTTTCGGGGTACCATGCCCCGATCCCAGCATGAGGGACTGCCCGAAACGGGGCGATAGACCCGGCACCATCCGGGGCGCACGAACGCTCTGACGCAGTTCGGGATAAGCGGTATTGACGACATCCTTGGGGCCAAGCTGGCCATTGCCGACCGAGACGTATAGATCTTCGACCGAAGCCTGACGAAGTTCCTTGAGGATGCCGTCGAGCACCTTTTCGGAACCGTCCACGCCTTCCTGACGGAAAGCCTTGGCGATGGCGGCACGACCGTTGTCGATATGGCCCTGCCGCTGCTGCTGCGTCACAAAACGCCGGATACGGGCGCGGGCCTTGCCCGTTGCGACGAAGCGCTCCCAAGACGGCGACGGTGTACCGCCACGGGCGGTCATGATTTCGACCTGATCGCCATTCTGCAATTCATGCCGCAGCGGCATCAGACGTCCATTCACCTTGGCGCCAACACAGGTATCACCGACCTGACTGTGCACCGCATAGGCGAAATCGACGGGAGTGGCACCACGTGGCAGGGAAATCAGCTGCCCCTTGGGGGTGAAGCAGAAAACCTGATCCTGATAGAGTTCCAGCTTGGTGTTTTCGAGGAATTCGTCAGGAGCCTGACTGTCCTCAAGGATTTCCAGAAGATCCTGCACCCAGCGCAACTTACGAGTCGGCGCGCCAAAGGCTGACGACAGGGCCGCAGCCTCGCGCTCGCTGGGAGTTGCATGTTCCTTGTAAGCCCAGTGAGACGCCACACCGTTTTCAGCCAGATCGTGCATTTCGGCAGTGCGGATCTGAACTTCGATTTTCTGGTTGCGCGGATGGCGCAGGGTCACGCCGGTATGAAGGCTCTGGTAGCCGTTGGCCTTTGGGGTCGAGATATAATCTTTGAAACGCCCGGCGATCATCGGATAGGCGCCATGGATAGCCCCGAGCGCCATGTAACAGGCGTCACGCGTGGGAACGAGCAGGCGGAAGGCCATGATGTCCGAAAGCTGCTCGAACGCCACGTTCCGACGCTGCATCTTTTCCCAGATCGAATAGGGCGATTTTTCGCGGCCCGTAACTTCGACCCTGTCGATCCCGGTTTCCGTACACAGGGCCATCAGTTCCTGACGGACCTGCTCAATGACGTCCGCCCCCTGCCCCCGCAGGAAGTTCAAACGCGCACGGATTGTCGCGTCGGCTTCAGGTTCGAGCTGGGCAAAAGAAAGGTTCTGAAGCTCCGTCTTGACGCGATCCATACCGATGCGCTCAGCGAGCGGCGCGTAGATGTCCATCGTCTCGCGGGCGATACGCTGCCTGCGGTCCGTGCGCTGCACATAATGAAGTGTGCGCATATTGTGCAGACGGTCAGCCAGCTTGACGATCAGAACGCGGATATCCCGCGACATGGCCAGAACCAGCTTGCGGAAATTTTCGGCCTGTTTGGTGCGGTCGGACTGGAGTTCGAGCCGCGTCAGCTTCGTTACCCCGTCAACGAGCGCTGCGACGTCTTCACCGAAGCGGGCTTTCAGGGAGTCACAGGAAACGCCGGTGTCTTCGACAGTATCATGAAGCAACCCCACCATAATGGAGGTCGCATCCATGCGGAAACCCGCAAGGATATTGGCGACGGCAATAGGGTGCGTGATGTAGGCGTCGCCATTATCGCGACGCTGCTCGTTATGGGCGTTGGCCGCCACATCATAGGCGGCCTCGATCTGCGCGAGATCGGCTGACGGATCGTAGCTTTCGATTCGTCGCAGCAGTCCGGCGATGGACGGCTTGAAATCTCCGCTTGCTACAGGCGGGGACGTAGTCGGAGGAGATGCTGCATCAGGCATGAAGCATATCCTCCCTTCAGTGAACGCGGGCAGAGATCAGCGACGACCCCGACCACCGAGTTCGGCTTCAATGGCAGCAGCTTCGTCAGCAGACATATTCTCGGCCATGTGAGCATGCTCTTCTTCTGTCGAGACATCCTGCAGGCCAAAGATATTCTGGTCTGTCGGGATCAGATCCAGCACTTCTTCGTCAACGGGCTCCGGCTCGGGAGCGCGCGCCAGAGAGCGGATGATGCCTTCGCGCAGAACGGGCAGACTCACCTTGTCTTCGGCGATTTCACGCAGGGCGACGACCGTATTCTTGTCGTTTTCACGATCGAGACGGATTTCCTCACCACGTGACAGGCCACGGGCACGCTGGGCGGCCAGCAGGACCAGTTCGAAACGGTTAGAAACCTTCTCGATGCAATCTTCGACGGTTACGCGCGCCATGCGACAGGCCCCCTTCGGGTAAGACAAAAGAATAAAATAAGAGAGAACGCTGGCAATAACATGCAGTTCATGCGAATGCAATCGGCGCCTGCCCTACCTTCAGAATTGAACCCGAGTGCCTCCAAGCCCATTTCCCATCGGAGGGCAGCGTCGGCCCCTGTCGCACGGGGCAACATATTTTATATACTCAGGATTACACACATGCTTTTGCGCCAGAACGAACGCACTGCCCTTTTTATCGACGGCGCCAGCCTCCACCATGCAGCTCGCAATCTGGGTTTTGAAGTCGATTTCCGCAACCTGCGTCAGCTGTTTGAGAATGCGTGCCTTTTCCAGCGCGCCTTTTATTACGCGGCTATGCCCGAGACGGAAGACTACTCTCCCCTGCGCCCCCTGACTGATTGGCTTTCCTATAACGGCTATCATCTCGTGCTGAAAACTGCCCGGGAGTTTACGGATCATTCAGGAAGACGGCGTATCAAGGGAAACATGGATGTCGAACTGACAGTGGATCTTCTGGAACAGGCGGGCCGCCTTGATCACGCCGTGATCATAAGTGGCGATTCCGATCTGCGCCGCGCCGTAGAGGCGGCGCAGGCGCGCGGTGTTCGGGTTACGGTCATTTCCTCAATGCGCTCGACCCCGCCCATGATCGGAGACGATCTGCGGCGCCAGGCGGATCTGTTCGTGGAACTGGCCGACATCGCGCCGTCGTTTACACGGCGTCAGGCTGAACCCCGCAATCTTCCCCGACAGGGGCCAGTTCGTCATCCTGCCGACATCAACAGTGACGAGACCAGCGATTCATGACCCTTCGGGCTTCTACCGGAACAATCTCCGCCCCTCCGCCCATCCCCACCTTCCTAGAAGGCGGCCGGTCAGGAACGGGGCCGCTTTCAGCCGAGATGCTGATTGTCTGCCTTGATCCGGAAGGTGCTACAGAAACACTGGCGTCTTTTCTGGACGCCAACAGCATCGTTTTCGACGCCGATGCTGGCGGCCCAGAAGCCATTCTGGGCCGAATTACCAGCGTCATGCAGCCTCTGTCGCCGCAACCGCTGGCGCTGCCGTCCGAACTCGAAGCCTGCAGCACCGCGCTCTGTACCGAACTCCAGAGCATGCCCAGACTAAAGCTTGTACTCACACTCGGAATCAGCGCGCATATTGCAGTTTTGGGAGCATGCGGCATTCCTCTGTCTCGCCTTGATTTCCGGCCCGGTGAAATTACCCATCTTCCCGATGGCCTACTTCTGGCCGATGGATGTCATTTCCCGACCAAACCATTTCCAGCCGAGATGATGGCACAGCGTCGTTCCGCACTGACTGAACTTGCGCCCAAGATCCGCGCAGCACTGCGTCCTGTTATCTGACAATCTAACGGTTTCTGCGGCAAAGCCCATTTATCTGGGTCTTTGCGGCAGAAACCGGGACATTAACAACACACCAAGCCCAGCAAGATAGGGCGCTGACACACCATTCAATGTTTTAAACGACAGAAAGAAATGGATGCCCGCCAGCACTGCGGCCAGGTAGATCAGCCTGTGCAGCACCTTCCATTGACGCTTCATCAGGCGCATGGAAAACGCATTCGAGGTCAGCGCGAGTGGGACCAGCAGAACCAGCGCGCTCATCCCGAGAATAATGAAGGGTCGGTGCGTGATGTCAGTCCACAGGACACCCCAGTCGAAGCCGTGATCCAGGCCGATATAGGCCAACACATGCAGACTGGCGTAGAAAAACGCCAGTAGTCCGGTGAGGCGGCGGTATCGGAGCAGGTTGATGCCCGCAAAGCGTTTCAGCGGAGCCAGTGCCAGACAGGCCAGCAGAAAGCGGAAGGCCCAGAGGCCCAGTGACCGCTCGAACACATTGACCGGATCGGCACCAAGCTCCCCATGCTGCCCCTGCCAGACCAGCCATGCAGCCGGCATCATGCCGATCGGATACAGAATGACGCGCCAGTGTCGTTTTACGGCTCTTAAGGCGGACGCAGGGTCTGAGGACATCAGAAGTTTTTCCGCAAATCCATGCCGCGATACAGATCCGCCACCTGTTCGCCATATCCGTTGAACATCAGTGTCGGCTGTCGTGTGGCGCCGAACAGGGAGTGTGCGCCTATGACGCGCTCTGTCGCCTGACTCCAGCGGGGATGATCGACCTGCGGATTGACGTTGGCATAAAAGCCGTATTCATCCGAGGCGAGACGGTTCCATGTCGTCGGCGGTTCGTGATCCAGCAGACGAATGCGCTGGATGGACTTGATGCCCTTGAAACCATATTTCCACGGAACGACCAGACGAATAGGCGCGCCATTCTGGTTCGGAAGCGTTTCGCCATAAACGCCGAGTGCAAGCAGCGTTAGCGGATTCATGGCCTCATCCAGACGCAGACCCTCCACATAAGGCCACTGAATCCCCGACAGACCATCGCTCTGTCCGGGCATCTCCGACGGGCGCAGAACGCTCTCGAAAGCGACATGGGTGGCGCGCGGATCGGGATCGGCATCCTTCAGCAGGCTCGCAAGCGGAATACCGTCCCACGGAATGACCATGGACCACGCCTCGACGCAGCGCATACGGTAAATACGCTCTTCCATCGCCGCAGAACGCAGAAGCTGCTCGACATCCAGACGGACGGGCTTGCGGACAAGGCCTGTAATTTCCAACGTCCATGGGAGCGGATGGAAATCCTGGGAGCGAGCCGCAGGATCGGCCTTGCCCATCCCGAACTCGTAAAAATTATTATAATGAGTCACGTCTTCGTGTGGCGTCGGCGTCAGATTGCCGGAATATGGACCGGGATGTGTTTGCAGGGAGGCAGCCTTTGCCGTAGTGGCAAGCGCGCTCAGGGCTGCGGCACCGCCGATCAGGGCCCGTCGGGAAAGATAGGCTTCTTTCGGCGTAATCTCGGACGGCTTGGGTCTGGGGTACTGAAAAAGTGCCATGATCAATTTCCGGACTTTGAGAAACTCTGGCACCTATGATGCGTGAGTTTGTCGTAACGCATCATAAGGAGCCAGTATCCATGTCCCGTCCTAAAATCGGTTTTATCGGCTACGGCGCGATGGCTCAGCGTATGGGCGCCAATCTGCGAAAGGCTGGCTACCCGGTTGTGGCGTTCGCGCCTTCAGGCGGCAAGGACGAGACGGAGATGCTGCCCTCACCCCGCGCAATTGCCGAAGCCGCCGAGATCATCATTTTCTGCGTGCCGAACGATGCAGCGGAAAACCAGTCTTTGTCTGGCGAGAATGGCGCGCTTGCAGCCCTGACGGCTGATAAGCTTGTCCTCGATACATCCACGGTTTCGCCGGATCAGGCTGACGCCTTTGCAAAACTTGCCGTCGAACACGGTTTTTCTTTGCTCGATGCTCCTATGTCCGGCAGTACGCCAGAAGCCGAGAGCGGCGATCTGGTCATGCTGGTGGGCGGTGATGAGGCTGTGGTAAAGCGGGCCCAGCCGGTTCTGGACGTCATCGGCAAACTGACGATCCATGCTGGCCCAGCGGGTTCTGCGGCACGCCTGAAGCTGGTTGTGAACGGTGTGATGGGGGCCACGCTCAATATCGTGGCCGAAGGCGTGTCTTACGGTCTTGCCGCCGGACTGGACCGCGATGTCGTGTTCGAGACGCTGCAACAGGTGGCGGTCGTCAGTCCGCATCACAAGCGCAAGCTGAAGATGGGCCAGAACCGGGAATTCCCGTCGCAGTTCCCCACGCGCCTCATGTCCAAGGACATGGGACTTCTGCTGGATGCCGGTCGCAAGGTCGGCGCGTTCATGCCGGGCATGGCTGTTGCCGATCAGGCACTGGCCCTTTCAAACCGTCTGCATGCAGATGAGGATTACTCTGCTCTCATCGGTGCGATGGAACACAGCGTTGCCAATCTTCCTCATAAATGAGAACGATACGCGGGAGCGGCCGTCTCTAAGGGCGGTCACCTCGCCTTATTCTGCCAAGGAGTGACATCATGGCCTTTGAACTTCCCACCCTGCCCTACGCCGAAAATGCTCTTGCCGATGCCGGCATGTGCCAGGAAACGCTGGAACTGCACCACGGCAAACACCATCAGGCCTATGTCACGGCTCTGAGCGATTTCGTGGAGAGCAAGCCGGAACTCGCAGGCAAGACGCTTGAGGAGATCATTACGTTCTCCTACGGCAAGCCCGAGATCGCTCCGGTCTTCAATAATGCGGGCCAGCACTGGAACCACATCCTGTTCTGGAAGAATCTGTCTCCGACGGGCGGCAAGATTCCGGCTGGTCTGGAAAAGAAGATCGCTGAAGATTTCGGCTCCGTCGAAGAGTTCAAGAAGCTCTTCAAACAGGCCGCCACGACGCAGTTCGGTTCCGGCTGGGCCTGGCTGGTACTGGACAAGTGCGGCAAGCTTGCCGTGACAAAGACGGCAAACGGCTCCAACCCGTTGGCCGAAGGTCAGGGCAAGGCCCTGCTTGGCCTCGACGTCTGGGAACACGCCTACTACCTCGATTTCCGCAACCGCCGTCCGGACTATGTCACGAACTTTCTGGACAAGCTCGCCAACTACGAATTTGCGGAAGCTGAACTGAAGTCTGCCTGATCCCTTTTCGGGTTCATCAGATCAAAAAAAGCCCCGTCCGGTTTTCCGGGCGGGGCTTTTTCGTGAACGGCTCTGCAAGTTCCAGTTCAGGAATCGTTGGCTGGCTTTTCACGCGACGTAATATTCGTGATCGTGCTGCGAACGATTTTCACGCGCACGCCCTGAGCGATCTCGACATCCACTTCATCGCTGTCATCGCGGGTCGCCTGCACGACGCCGACGATGCCGCCTGCTGTGACGATCCGGTCACCGCGACGCAGGGAGCCCTGCTCATCACGCAGTTTGCGCGCGCGCTGCTGCTGGGGACGGATCAGCAGGAAATAGAACACCACGAAGATGAAAATCATCGGGGCGAACTGAAGCACCTGCGGGTTGGAGAGCAGACCACCACCATCGGCGGCCTGGGCGGAAGAAATGAACAGACTGCTCATGGATGTCAGGGTCCAGTCTTGAGTGAAGCTGGCGGGGACCATATCGTCCGGGGGCTGCCCGTCAAGCGTGGCGCCGATGTCTTTTGATCTCAACTTCTTTCAGAGCGGAACCCTTTTCCATGACCGACCACGCCCTGCTCAGCGCTCTCGAACGTATTGCCGCCAGTCTGGAGCGCATGAGTCCGCCCCCGCCGAGCGCAGATATCCTTCACAAACACGACGCCTTTCTCTGGCAGGCCGCACTGGGTGTGCTGACGCCAGTGGAGAAAGTTTCTGGCGTTCCTCTGTCGCTGTTGCAGGGTGTGAAGCGGCAGATGGATCAGGTAATGGCCAATACACGGCATTTTGCCGAGGGATTCAGCGCCAATAATGTGATGCTGTGGGGCGCGCGCGGTATGGGGAAATCCTCGCTCGTGAAAGCCTCCGTTGCGGCAGTGAACGAGGAACAACGGGCGGAGGGGGGCGGAACACTGGCGCTGATCGAGATCCAGCGCGACGAGCTTGCTTCCCTGCCCAGACTGCTGGCCGTTCTGCGGACCACGCAGCGTCGCTGCATCCTGTTCTGCGATGACCTTTCGTTCGAAAGTCAGGACGCGGACTACAAATCTCTCAAATCCGTGCTCGATGGTGGCATCGGCGGTCGGCCAGAGAACGTCCTGATCTATGCGACGTCAAACCGGCGTCACCTGATGCCGCGGGAGATGATCGAGAACGAGACGGGCAGCGCGATCAATCCATCCGAAGCGATTGAGGAAAAGGTCTCGCTTTCGGACCGGTTTGGCCTTTGGATCGGGCTGTATGGCGCAACACAGGACGATTATCTGGCGATCGTGGAGGCGTATGCGGCGTACTATAAGCTGCCGGTTTCCAGTGAGGACCTGCGACGCAAGGCATTACAATGGGCCATGGCACGCGGCAGCCGGTCCGGCCGCGTAGCCTCGCAGTTCATCAGCAATCTGGCTGCGGAACTGGGTATTCCGCAGCACTGAAAGCGGATCTTTCTCACCATTAAAAAAAGCGGGGCTTAAACCCCGCTTTTTTTAATGATCCAGCTTCAAAAAGAGGCGCTGACGGTGCCGAAGAATTCGCGGACGGGGCCGCGTTCCATGGACTGATAATCGCCCACGGCGGGGTTGTCGTTCTCACCCATCATGGAGATGTATTTGGTGTTGAACAGATTATAGACGTTGAAGCTCGCCGTGACATCTTTGAGAACGCTGAGCTTACCGAAACGGTACTGCGCACCGGCATTAGCCAGCCAGTAACCGCCGATCGATGTGTCGTTCATGAAACTGTAGTAACGGCGGCTATAGTAGTTCGCATCGAAATGCGCCGTCATACCCTTCCAGCTATAGGCAACCGATGTTTTGTACATCCATGCCGGATAGTTGACGATATTCTTGCCCGCCAGCGCGTAATAGCCGCCGACCGTATCGACGTTCCGGTCGTAGGTGCCTTTGTTGTAGCTCAGATTGTTGCTGATGCTCAGACCATCGATCGGGGTGATGGTGATGTCACCATTGGCACCCGTCATGGAAATATGCCCGAAATCAATGACCTGCGAAACCGGATTGGTCAGGGAGCCTACGGCAGCGGCCAAAATCGGGTGGATCAGGCTAGCGTGATAGACGGTCGCATTCACCTGAAGGAGTTTGGACGAATAGCGATAGCCACCGAGATAGACCCAGGCCTTTGAGGGTTCGAGAGACTTCTTTTGCGCCTGGAACGTCGCTTGATCCTGCACGGAATAGACCGAGTTTGCCACGCCATAAGCCGAGACTTCATAGGCGCGCATGTTTTCGGCCACGTCCACATAGATCTCGTGGTGGCGGTTGATATGCCAGTCCAGATTGATGTGCGGCAGGAAGGCCTGAGACGCTGTCAGTGATCCGTTCGGCAGGGCGTCCGCACCCGTCCAGTCAGCATTGTTATACTGTGCGCCGCCGGATGTGGTGGCGGTCATGGACTTGAAACCGGCATGCAGGATCAGGCCTTCAGCAAGCTGGATACTGTCCTGAAGATGGAACTGCATGACGTTGGTGTTCCACTGGAAGTTGTAACCTTCCAGATAGGCCGGACCATAAACGCCATAGGGCCCAACGGCCTTGAGTGGTGCGCCCTGCCCCAGAATCGGCTCGCGGTAATTGAAGAGCCCGGCCTGCTGGTTATTGTTTTCGTACCAGACGCCGCCTTCGATCGTATGGCGGCCCCATTTGTAACGCAGGCTGGTATCAAAGCCGTAGCGTTCCTGACGGTTCTGCCAGACTTCCTCGGACAGAGGCGCACCACCCTCGACCTGATCGTCGGGGTCGCTGTCGGTATAGCTGTAATAGCCAGTCTGGCTATGACCGTAGATCGTACTGTTCCAGGTTAGATGATCAGTGAGGGCAAGGTCGAAATGCAGACCGCCCATGTAATTGGTTTCGGCCTGACCGCCATCATACATGGCGATATTGGAGCCATCGATACCCGGAACACTATCATAACCCGCCGGATAAGGGCGCGTGCCGTTGGCAATACCGTAAGCCAGCGCGTAATTCGGATAAAGATGCGGTGTGCGCCAGCCGAGATTCTTCAGAATCCCGATGGACGTATCGGGATAGTTCCACTGGGCAAGGCTGGACCAGTTGAAGAAAGCGGACATGCGGCTGCGTTCGTTGATCGGCTGTACGAGCTTCGCATCGACCTGCTGCATGAACTGGTCGCCGCTGCCCATCCACATACCTTCGTCGGTCCGGGCATAGGAGGTGTAGAGCTTCGTACCGGTCTGGTTCAACTTGCCGGAATCCAGCCGCACATAAGTGCGGTAGGAGCCATAACTGCCAAAGGACTGGCTCACCTTGCCGCCGCGTTTGTCGTCGGGGTCCGAAGAGCCGATCTGGATCGTCCCGCCCAGCGTGTTCATGGAGGGCAGTTCAACCGAGCCTGCGCCCTGCGACATCCGCATGGACTGGATGTCGTCTGGAATAATGGCGGAGGCCAGGCTCATGCCGCTGACGGACTGGTAAGTCTGATCGTTCAGGGGAACACCATCCACCGTCACGCCCATCTGGTTCATGAAGAAGCCACGGACGTAAAGATTGGCGCCGAAACTGTCGATGCCGAACGGATCGGTGGAGGTGAAGCTCACACCCGGCGTGCGATCCAGCATCTTGTAGGCGCTGGTTCCGGGGACGTACTGGCGCATGATGGCTTTTGAGACAGCCTGCTCGGCGTCACGACCCGTCAGCTGCCGTCCCGTGACGGCAACGCTTTCGGTCGCGCGGGATTCCAGAGCCTCGGTCTTGCGACGGGCCGGTGCGGCGCGCTCCACGCCATTCCGTGCAGATGCGCCAGAAACAGCTTTCGGAGCTGCTTTTGGGGCATGATGCTTCGCCGGGTGTGCAGAGACCGACACCGGTGAAGCATCATCAGCTGCCGGAAGAGGCTGATGCCCTGCCGCCAGAGCAGACTGGCGAACTGCGAACAGTGCGATGGAGGACAGCAGCAGGGATCTGGTTCGCACCGTGGACGAAACTCCGGAATCTGGGTTTTGTGAACTTTGGGAAGCGGTGTCCTAAACGTGCCTGCACACTGCGGAAAGCACCAGCATTGCTAGATGATGTTTCAATGACACGAAAAAGGTGGTTTTTGTGCCGCATGTTGCGGGAAAGACGCGCTCTGTGAGAGTGAATGATCGCTTCCTGTGGTGGGGCTTTGCCTGTTAGGTTTGTCCTTAGCAAGACAATGTCGCGGTTTCATCACGGATCAGGATACTCATGTCGCAGACGCTTTCTGTCTCTTCTGCTGCCGAAAACTCTCCTTCGGACACGGATCGGGTGATCGACCCGAATATCGGCGAATATTCTCCTGTGGAGGATGTGGTCCGCAAGACAGGAGATCTACGGCGCGTCCTGTCCAACCCCGACTACTGGTATCCGGTCGCATGGTCTCGTGAACTCAAGCGCGGCAAGACGATTGGCACGCGCTATGCCGGACAGCCGATCGCACTCGTGCGCCCGATGGATGGCAGCGTGTTTGCGCTAGAAGACCGGTGCGCGCATCGTCAGGTGCCGCTCAGTCTGGGCAAGGTCAGCGGTGAAGCGGTTCAGTGCTGTTATCACGGCTGGGCCTACGGACGCTCCGGGCGGTGCATCGACGTACCGTATCTGGGCAAGGGCAAGCTGCCAAACGGCGTGCGGACCTATCCGTGCCGCGAGGAAGGCGGGCTGATTTTCATTTTCCCGGGTGATCCCGCGAAAGCCGAGAGCGTGCCGTTTCCGCAGATGGGATCGGTCGGCAATCCCGAATACAAGACACGCCGCTTCGGCGAGACGGTCGCATGTCATTACAGTTTCATGCATGAAAATCTGATGGATATGAACCATCAGTTCATGCACATGAAACAGATGGGCCAGATGAAACCGCGCTTTCTGGGCGGGCGAGATGAGCCAACGCTGGTCGAGGCACGCTACAGCTTTGCCCGGACCGGCGGCAAGCAGCCTTGGGGCGAGACGTTTATTTTCGGCGAGCGCCGCGATGCGAGCGAGAAATACGCCCATAAAGACGTCATGACGATCCGGACGGAATATCCGTACCAGACACTGCGCATCGCCACGGGTGATGAACCGCCGGTCATGGATCTGTGGATTGTCTATGTCCCGCAGGATGCGGACCAGAAGACCTGCCGCGTCTTCGGACTGCTTTCGATCCGTCGCCCGAAGGCGAAGCTGGTTCTGGACATCGCGTGGCCGTTCCTCGTTGCGTTCACGGAGCGGATTTTCAAAGAAGACCGGGACATCGTGGAACTGGAACAGGCGGCGTGGAACGAACAGGGCGGCGACCGCAATCAGGAAGTCTTCCCAGTCATCAACATGCTGCGCCGGCTTCTGGCCCGATGCGGCGTTCCAGCCGACAAACCTACAGAACAGCAGGTTTCACAATCCTGACATGACACCTGAACTCAAGGCAGGGGGCCTCGTTCTGCGCGCCCTGCAGCCGGAAGACGCCCCGGCCGTCCATCGTCTGATCAATGACTGGAGCGTCGTGCGGATGCTCAGTCGCCTGCCCTTTCCGTATCCGCGCGATCTGGCGGAACAGTGGATCGATTCCACGCGCCATGACAGTGCACAGGGCAGTGCACATCATTTCGCCATTACCCGTGACGGATCGCTTCTGGGCGCGATCGGCCTCGTTCTGTCCGAGGACCGGCGCTCCGGCTCGCTGGGATACTGGCTGGCTCCGAGCGCTTGGGGACAGGGACTGACCACTCAGGCAGCCCGGCGCGTAATCGAATGGGGACTGACAGTTCTACGTCTGGAGAAAATCACAGCGGACGCGGCGCAGGATAATGCCGCGTCTCTAGCCGTTCTGTGCAAGCTCGGTTTTACAAAAACAGGCATATCCAGTCGACGCTTCGTGTCACGCGGGCAGGATTGTCCGATCGATCTGCTCGAACTCCCCCGGACGACATTTCTTTCTGAAATGCAAAAGCCAATTGAGGCTCCCGTGCAGCAGGCCGAAGTGACTCCTGTCGTTGTGGAGGCACCTAAGCCGCGGACACTGTTGGTAGTGGCAGCCGCACTTCTGGACGCACAAGGACGGATTCTTCTTGCCAAAAGACCGGAAGGCAAACGTCTCGCGGGGCTATGGGAATTTCCCGGCGGCAAAGTCGAACGCGATGAGACGCCGGAACAGGCGCTGATCCGGGAAATGCGTGAGGAGCTCGGGCTGGATCTGACCGGCTCCTGTCTGGCCCCCTTCACGTTCGTCAGCGAAAATGCCGGACCGTTTCATCTGCTGATGCCACTGTATGTGGTGCGGCGCTGGCGGGGCGTTCCCACCCCGCGCGAAGGCCAGACGCTGGAATGGGTTTCGGCATCGGATCTGGGTCGTTATCCCATGCCGGACCCGGACCTTCCGCTGATCCCGCTTTTGCAGGAGCTGCTGGACTAGTTCAGACGGAAGACCTGCTGGGGCGCTCCCGCAACATCCGTGCGGAACACGAACAGAGACCCGGCCTGTGGCTCCTTCGTCAGCGTTTCGGCATCCAGTCCCTTGCGGGCCGTTGTCACGAAGACAGTCTTCAGGTCGTCTCCTCCGAACGCAACCTTGGTCACGTTTGTAACAGGCATGGAAATGGATGGCAGTGCCGTGCCATCTGGCCTGAAACGCATCACGCGCGAACCACCCCACACGCCGCACCAGAGCGTGCCCTCGTTATCGGTCACGATCCCGTCGGGATATCCCTGTTCCAGACGGGCAAAAACCCGCTCGTTCGCAAGTTCGCCATCGGGCTGAATGTCGAAAGCGTAAATCGTCTGTTCTGGGCTGTCGCAGACGTAAAGCGTCTTTCCGCAAGGGGAGACGGCAGGGCCATTGGAAACGGTATAGCCTTCATCATGATGCGTCACATTCAGAACAGCCCCTTCGTGCACAACGCAATAGATCGAGCCGGAAGGCTGTTCCTCGCCATCATCCATCGTCCCGAACCAAAGTCGCCCCTGCGGATCGACACAGCCGTCATTCAGACGATTGCCGGGTTTCTCAGGCTCGACCAGCTTATGATCGGAAAAAGTGCCGTTCTTCGGATCGAAACGGCGCAGACCGTCGGGCATGCCCGCAAGGAATGTCCCATCTTCGACCGGCAGCAGAAAAGCCACACGGTCCGGCGCGCTCCAGCTTTCATGAGCCCCCGTCGCGGGCGTGAAACGGTGAATTCTCGCCTCCGGGATATCAACGAAATAGAGCGATTTTTCGTTGGCAATCCAGATCGGCCCTTCCCCCAGTGTTGCACGCAGGTCCAGGAGGCATTCGGGATGATGGAGCGGGTTGCTGGTCATAGTTCCTCCTGATGAAAACCAGAATTCGGGATGGGTTTGTTCTCGACAACGCGGGACGACCCGTTACGTTCTGTGGCGAAGACTATCAGGAGCGAACACATGCTTCAAAAAACTGCCTGTTTTCTCGTCATCGGCAACGAGATCCTCTCGGGACGCACACAGGATGCGAATACGCGCGTTCTGGCTCAGGCGCTCAATGCGCAGGGCATCCGGCTCATGGAAGTCCGTGTCATTCCCGACATTGCGGAACGGATCATTAATACGGTCCGTGAATGCAGCGCGGCCTTCGATATCGTGTTTACGTCCGGCGGAATCGGACCAACGCATGACGACATCACCGCGGAATGCGTCGCCACGGCCATGGGCGCCCCGCTGGTTCGTCATGAGGAAAGCTTCCGGTTGCTGGAGGCGGCGCTTGGGGCGGATCGCTTCAACGCAGCCCGACAGCGCATGGCCTATCTGCCGGAACGGTCAACACCCATCCTCAACACGGTGTCCGTGGCGCCCGGTTTCAGCATCGGCAATGTGCATGTGATGGCCGGAGTGCCGTCGATCTTTGCATCCATGGTCGCATGGTTGGTGCCGCAGATGGAAAAGGGCGCCCCTCTCGTTTCCGCAAGCTGGCATGCAGCGGGATTGAAGGAAGGGGATTTCGCCTCTGATCTGGCGACGTTGCAGGAAGGCTTTCCGACGATTGATCTCGGGTCTTATCCCTATCACTTGCCAGACGGCGCAAGTGGCGTAGCGCTCGTAGCCAAGGGCTATGACAGCGCGATCGTCGGGAAAGCCGCGCAGGCGATCCGTGATCTGATCATGGCGCATGGACGCGAGCCATTGGCGGGCGAACCGCCGCACCGACAGACAGTCTGAAAACACAAAAGCCGCTGCGAAGGAGCAGCGGCTTTCAGAAAGACCTCAGTGCAGAGGGGTGCGGGTCATGGACAGGAACTTGTCCCGACGCTTCTGGATCAACGCCGGGCCCGTCAGGCCTTTAAGGGTCTCGAGTTCTTCGGAAATCGCATTTCCGATCGCCATGACGGCTTCTTCCGGCGCACGCTGGGCGCCACCGATGGGTTCGGGGACGATCCGGTCAATCAGGCCAAGGGACTGAAGATCCTGCGCAGTGAGCTTGAGAGCTTCTGCGGCGGCAGGGGCCAGCTTCGGATCACGCCACAGAATAGAGGCCGCGGCTTCCGGCGAGATCACGGAATAGATGGAGTGTTCGAGCATCAGGATGCGGTCACCCGCGCCGATGGCGATGGCACCACCCGAACCGCCTTCGCCAATCACGGTCGCAATCAACGGTACGGGAGCCTTGAGGCACACGTCGATCGACTTCGCGATGGCCTGAGCCTGTCCGCGCGCTTCAGCATCGATTCCCGGCCATGCACCGGCAGTGTCGATAAAGCTCAGAACTGGCAGACCAAAACGTCCGGCCATTTCGATCAGGCGCTGCGCTTTGCGATAGCCTTCGGGACGGGCCATGCCGAAATTGTGCTTCAGGCGCGTTTCGGTGTCGTGACCACGTTCGGTCCCGACGATAACGACAGGCTCTCCGCGGAAACGGGCCAGACCACCAATCATGGCGTCATCGTCACCAAAGGCGCGGTCGCCGGACAGGGGTGTGTAATCCGTCGTCAGCAGACGCACATAGTCCAGAGCCTTGGGGCGCTGAGCGTGACGGGCCACCTGCACTTTCTGCAGCGGCGTCAGCTTGGAGTAAGTCGAGCGGAGCTGCTTGTCGGCCTTTTCGGACAGACGGGCAATCTCGTCATCGATATTGATGCCGCTGGTGCCGGAGGCCTTGCCCTGGCTGCCCATCTGGCGGAGTTCGTCGATTTTGGTCTCGAGTTCGGCGACCGACTTCTCGAAATCTAGGAATTGGCGCATGGCCGCCTGATAGCACGCTTGCGCGCCGGGAAACAGTCCCTGCGACAAGCGGAATGTTTCTGTCAGTCTTCCAGGACGTCAGGCACGCCTTTACGGGCCAAGGGATGATGCGCGCTCACAGCCTGTCGCAGGCGCTCGGACATGACCTGCGTATAAATCTGGGTCGTGGCGATATCCGCATGCCCCAGCAGCATCTGAAGCGCCCTCAGATCGGCCCCATGCGCCAGAAGATGACTGGCAAAAGAGTGCCGCAGAACATGCGGGCTGACGCGGTCGGGATCTATTCCGGCCTTCAGGGCACAGGCGAGCAGGATCTTGTCGAATCCCTGTCGCGTCAGCGGTTTTTGCGGATTGCGTCCCGGAAAAAGCCACGGACTGCCGAGATCGCGATCGAAATGCACAAGCTGGTCGGCCGCCTCGCGCGCAGTTTGGGACAGAGGCACCAGACGCTCCCGTCCACCTTTGCCTCGCACCAGCAGCATGGGACCACGCACATGCACACAGGTCGCGGGCAAAGCGAGCAGTTCGGAAATGCGTAGCCCGGTTGTGTAAAGCAGTTCCAGCGCGGCACGGGAGACGATATCCCGGCGTTCGTTTTCGTGTCCTCGCGTACCGACCTCAAGCAGAAGGCGGATTTCTGTCTCGTCGAGCGGTCTGGGCAAGGAGGACGCGATCTTCGGAGCCTGCTGCCGCTCGGTCGGGTCATCCTCACGCACCGATTCGAGCATCAGGAAACGATAAAACTGCCGCAGGCAGGACAACCGCCGCGCCGCCGTCCGTGCCGCCAGACCGGCGCGGGACAGTTCGGCCAGATAGGACTGAACCTCCCTCCCCTGAGCGTTGCAGAGGGAGACGGGTGCACAGTGCGCTGCGAAATCGGCGAGATCGGAGGCATAGGCCTGCCGGGTTTTCAGGGCCGCACCACGCTCTGCGGCCAGCATCTCAAGGAAAGCCTCGACATGTCTGCTGTCACCGGAGAGCGGCATGACAGGTTGGTCAGTGCGCGGGAGCGGGAGCGGGAGCCGGAGCAGCAGGCATGGGCTGCGCCGGGGCAGCCTTGGGAGCAGGCATCGTCGGCAGCGGAGTCGAAGGCGTCAGGGGCGCAGCGGTGGGAGCAGCAACCGGGGCTGCCGGAGTCGTGCCAGAAGCGGCAACAGGTGCGACAGGCGCCTGGGTTGTCGTCTGGACGGCGGTCTGGGTCGTCGGCACAGGCGGCATTGCCGGCAGTTCGGCCTGTGGCGCGGCGGTGCTTGCAAAAGCAGCGCCTGACAGATCCTTGTGCACCATGGTCTGTTCCGGCGGGGTAGCGGTCATGCCCAGACGCAGGAACGCTCCGCCAGCGCCCAGAACGAGAAGGACGGCAACAGCTCCGCCAATGAATGGCAGGCGGAAAATGGAACGATCGATATTGGCCATGAACTAAGGTCTCGAAGTGAGGGCAGGACGTGCCCCTTCTCCTATGATAGGTAGCAGGGCATGTCACGCCTGCCATTCTCCCTTTCAGCCAAGTCGGAACCCTTTTTCTCATCCGACGGCATCCCGTCACGCACGGTTGTCCTCGTCGGGATGATGGGTGCTGGCAAAACCACCATCGGACGGCGCCTCGCCCAGATCTGCGGCCTGCCTTTCGTCGATGCGGACGTCGAAATCGAACGCGCGGCCGGGTGCTCGATTCCCGAAATCTTTGCACGCCATGGCGAAGCGGCGTTTCGCGACGGCGAACGCCGCGTCATCCAGCGCCTGCTTGATGGACCACCCTGCATCCTTGCGACGGGTGGCGGGGCATGGATGGATGTCCAGACGCGTCGGCTGGTCCGTCGCCATGCCGTTTCGATCTGGCTGCGCGCGCCCGTGCATGTGTTGGTTAAGCGGGTTGCGGGCCGTCCGGGGCGACCGCTTCTGGCACAGGGACGTCCTGACGAAGTTCTGGAGCGCCTCGTCGGGCTGCGCTATCCGGTTTATGCCGAAGCAGACATCATTATCGATTGTGGGGATGAGACCGTGGAACAGGGCGTGCAGCGCGTACGGGAAGTTCTGGCCGAATATCGCAGACCGGAAACGGTCCATGTTTCGCTCAGCCATCACAGCTATGACGTGCTGATCGGGCCTGACCTCATCTCCCGTGCCGGTGCCCTGCTCGCCCCACATCTGCCGCAGAAACGCGTAGTCGTCATTACTGACAAGACCGTAGCGGAACTCCATCTGCCGCGCCTGCTGGCATCTTTCGAAGAAACAGGCATCCGTGCGGACGTGATTTCGGTTTCTGGCGGCGAGGAGAGCAAATCCCTCGCCTGTTACGGCGACGTGATGAACCGGCTTCTGTCTACGGGGATCGAACGCAAGACGACCATCGTGGCGCTGGGAGGCGGCGTAGTCGGGGATCTGGCCGGTTTTGTTGCAGCGACGGCCCTTCGCGGACTGCCTTTCGTGCAGATCCCCACAACCCTGCTTTCACAGGTGGACAGCAGCGTCGGCGGCAAGACCGGCATCAACGCAGCAGCGGGCAAGAACCTGATCGGGGCGTTCCACCAGCCTGTCGCAGTTCTGGCGGACACCTCCGCTCTGGCCACCCTGCCCCGTCGTCAGCGCATTGCCGGATATGCCGAGATCGTCAAATCCGGCCTGATCGCAGATCCGGACCTGTTCGCATGGTGCGAAAACTACGGACAGAATGTTCTGGAAGGCGATCCCGCGTCTCTTGCGGAAGCCGTACGCCGCGCCTGTGCCTTCAAAGCAGCCGTCGTGGCTGCCGACGAGAAGGAACAGGCTTCTGTCGGAGGACGCGCCCTACTCAATCTGGGGCATACTTTCGGTCACGCTCTGGAAGCGGAACTGGAATATGATGGGCGGCTTCTGCATGGCGAAGCGGTTTCGATCGGCATTCATCTGGCGATGGCGCTTTCCGTGGAGCTGGGTTATGCCCCCGTCGAAGACCTGCATCGACTGGACCGGCATCTGCGCAGTCTGGATATGCCGGTGAGCTTTGACTGGTTCAGAGACTCGTTCTCGGCAGAAATACTTCTGCACCACATGACTCGGGACAAGAAAATGCAGGACGGAAAGGTTGCGTTCGTCCTGTTGCGCGGAATTGGGAAAGCCTTCTCCACACGCGAAATTCCCGCAGAAACAGTGCGTAATCTGCTTGTAAGCGAGGGTTGCCGCCCGTGATGAATGTTAAAATTTCGTCATACCTCAGCTAAATAGCTGTTTTACAACTCCTTTTGCATAGCTGCTTTCTGCGGGAGGCTCTGGCGTCGGCTGGAACCTTGAGCTAAGGCAGCGTAGACGCGAGGCGTAGATCGTGAAGCGGGCGAAATGGATTGTGGCTTTTATGTCACTCCCCTTCCCCGAGTAGAGCCGGAACACCCTGAGTGGCTTTGTCGCCGGGAACTCTGAGTTCTATATGCGCTTATGCATCGCGCTGGGTCCGTTGGTGAAAGCATTTTCCAACGGCTCGAACGTTAGTCACTAAGAGGACGAAAACATGCGTCTCCGCACGGCACTCCTTGCCATGACGTCGATGGTCGCCGCACCGTCGCTTGCCATGGCCAGCACGATCACCGGTCCCTATGTCGACCTGGGTGGTGGGTACAATCTGGTCCAGAACCAGCACGGTCATTTCTCGCCGACGACACAGGCAGACGGTACGAGCAGCAATGCTGGCTCCAAGTCTCAGTATCGTCACCATGACGGCTTCACTGGTTTTGGTGCGTTTGGCTGGGGCTTCGGCAACGGTCTGCGCGTTGAAGTCGAGGGTCTGTACAACTACTCTCAGCTCAACCACCGCAACCACACGGCAGCAACGGGTTCCACCCGCGGCTCCGATCAGGCTTACGGCGGCCTCGTCAATGTCCTGTATGACATCGATCTCGCCAACTTCGGCCTGAACGTTCCTGTCACGCCGTTCGTTGGTGTTGGCGCTGGCTACCTGTGGCAGCACTACAACCCGACCACGACCCAGTACGACAATGGCAATGTGACCCGCATGGGCGGAACGCAGGGCAGCTTCGCCTATCAGGGTATCGTCGGTGCAGCCTACGACATCCCGAATGTTCCGGGCCTGGCAGTCACGACGGAATACCGTTTCATTGGCCAGACCTTCGCAGACGGTCCGTATCGCGCTACGTCCTACAACGCTTCCGGCGTTCACAAGGGCAACGTGAACTTCGACCAGCGCTTCTCGCACCAGTTCATCCTGGGCCTGCGCTATGCCTTCGACACGGCTCCCCCGCCGCCGCCGCCGGCTCCGGTCATCGTTCCGCCCGCTCCGACCCCGGCTCGCACGTATCTCGTGTTCTTCGACTGGGACAAGTCTGACCTGACGGGCCGCGCCCGTGAGATCGTTGCCCAGGCAGCCCAGGCTTCCACGCACGTCCAGACGACGCGCATCGAAGTCAACGGCTACACGGATAACTCCGCTGCTCACCCGGGTCCGCGCGGCGTGAAGTACAACCTCGGCCTGTCCAACCGTCGCGCTTCCAGCGTGAAGGCTGAACTGATCCGTGACGGTGTCCCGGCTGCTGCCATCGACATCCACGGCTACGGTGAATCCAATCCGCTGGTGCCGACCGGCCCGAACACCCGCGAGCCGCAGAACCGTCGCGTCGAGATCATCCTGAAGTAATTCAGACATGATCTGACGTCGGGGTCTTCGACTTCGGTTTCTGAGAAAGGCGTCCTTCGGGGCGCCTTTTTCTTTATGCGCTCATCCAGACTGAAGACAGAACGCCCTTGCATGTCTCTTTCCCGGCACGCTAGAGCCACTCCACCCCGACACACCGGAGACATGGTCCCTTGCGACGCAGCCGTATCTTTTATCCGCGCAGCCGCCCGGAAATCATTGACCAGTTCCTGCGTTTTGGAATTGTCGGGGCTCTCGGATTTCTTGTGGACTGGGGAACGGTGTCTCTGCTGCGCCAGCCAGCAGGGTTAGTCGCAGCAACGCTGATTGCCTATTTCGTGGCAGCGACCGGAAACTGGTGCCTCAACCGCTTCTGGACCTTTCGGCTCTCCGCCACCGACAACCAGCATATGATCCTGCAATGGCTTCGATTCCTGCTGGCCAATTCGTTCGGTTTTCTCCTCAACCGTGGAATGGTTTTCCTGCTTTACGCTACGGTTCCACTGACCGTGCATTTTCCTGCGCTGGCCCTGGCCGCAGGCGCGCTGTGCGGCATGGTCGCTAATTTCAATCTTTCGCGCCGCCTCGTCTTTCGCGCCCAGACACCGGAAACTCCGCTGGAACTCGTCCAGATGGCTGTAGAGATCCCTGCCGCCGGACTGACGGCACCGGAACCCGAACCGGATCTGTCGGGTCTGGAGAATAACACCTTCAGACTGCATGACCGCAATGACTGAAGGCTGCATTTCCAAGGCCGCCACAATAGTCTAGGACAGGCAGACGATTTCCCTGCTTTTCTGGAACTGACGCTCCCTTATCATGACCAGCACCAACGATATCAGATCGGCCTTTCTCGAATATTTCGGTGCACAGGGCCACCGCATCGTTCCTTCGGCATCGCTGGTGCCGCAGAACGACCCGACACTGCTGTTCACCAACGCTGGCATGGTGCCGTTCAAGAACGTCTTCACCGGTCAGGAAACCCGCCCCTACTCCCGCGCCACCACTGCGCAGAAAGTCGTGCGGGCAGGCGGTAAGCACAACGATCTCGATAATGTCGGCTACACGGCGCGCCATCATACGTTCTTTGAGATGATGGGGAATTTCAGCTTCGGGGATTATTTCAAACCCGAAGCCATTGAATTTGCCTGGACGTTGCTGACCCGCGACTTCGGGCTACCCAAGGACAAGCTGCTCGCCACCGTCTATGCGGAAGACGAAGACGCTGCGGAACTTTGGAAGAAAATCGCCGGGCTGTCCGATGATCGGATCATCCGCATTGGGACGTCCGACAACTTCTGGCGCATGGGTGATACGGGACCGTGCGGTCCGTGTTCCGAGATTTTCTACGACCATGGGGACAGCGTCTTCGGCGGCCCTCCGGGCAGCCCGGATGAAGACGGCGACCGTTTCGTCGAGATCTGGAACCTCGTGTTCATGCAGTTCCTCGATCAGCCGGACGGTTCGCGTGACTCCCTGCCCCGGCCTTCGATTGATACGGGTATGGGACTAGAGCGTTTTGCCGCAATCATGCAGGGCAAACGCGACAATTATGATACCGATACCATGCGTGCGCTCATCGAAGCTTCGGCTGATGTGATGCATCAGGACGCGGATGGGGCGTTCAAGTCCAGCCACCGCGTTGTCGCCGACCATCTGCGCTCTACTGCCTTCCTGATCGCCGATGGCGTGCTGCCGTCCAAGGAAGGGCGCGGCTATGTGCTGCGGCGCATCATGCGTCGTGCCATGCGCCATCTGCATATGATGGGCGCGAAGGAGCCTGTCTTCTATCGCCTGCTCCCGGCGCTGATCCAGCAGATGGGCGCGGCTTATCCCGAACTGGTCCAGCATCAGGTGCTCATCGCGCAGACGATGAAGGGCGAGGAAGAACGCTTCACAGCACTTCTGGAGCGTGGCTTGACGCTGCTCTCCGATGAACTGGGCCGTCTGGGTGAAACGGAAGCCCTCCCCGGCGATGTGGCGTTCAAGCTGTATGACACGTTCGGTTTCCCGCTCGATCTGACGCAGGACGCCCTGCGCGAAAAGGGTCGCACGGTTGACGAGGGCGGCTTCGAGACCGCCATGGCCGAGCAGCGCAAGCGCGCGCGCGCGGCCTGGGTCGGATCGGGTGATACCGCTGCCGAGACGGTCTGGTTCGATGCACGCGACAGGCACGGCCCCAGCGAATTCCTCGGCTATGTTTCGGAAAAATCCGATGCGGAAGTGCAGGGTATCTTCCGTGGCAATGACGAACTGGCTTCGGCGCCTGCTGGCGACGATACAGTTGCGATCCTGCTTAACCAGACGCCCTTCTATGGCGAAAGCGGCGGTCAGGTGGGCGATCATGGAACGCTGACAGCCGCAGGCCTGCGCGTCGAAATTACAGATACGCAGAAGCGCAACGGCGATCTGATCGTGCATTACGGCAGGGTTGTCGAAGGCACGCTGAAGCCGGGTATGGCGGTTCATGCCGAGATCGATCACGCCCGTCGTACGGCAGTTCGCGGCCATCATTCCGCGACCCATCTGCTGCATGAAGCCCTGCGCCGTCAGGTCGGAACCCATGTCACGCAGAAGGGCAGCCTGAATGCACCGGAGCGTCTACGCTTCGACATCAGCCAGCCACGTCCGCTGACGGATAAGGAACTTGCGGCAGTCGAGGCTGAGGTCAATGCCCGCATCCGCGAGAATGCTCCGGTTCAGACGCGCCTGATGACGCAGGACGAAGCCGTCGCGGAAGGCGCGATGGCGCTCTTTGGCGAAAAATACGGTGACGAGGTCCGCGTCGTCTCGATGGGCACGGGCGACGATGATCGTGCCGCCTATTCCATTGAACTGTGCGGTGGCACGCATGTGGGCCGTGTGGGCGAAATCGGGCCGTTCCGTATCGTCTCGGAAAGCGGTGTCTCGGCTGGCGTACGTCGGATCGAGGCGGTTTGCGGTCTGGCAGCGGAAGCGCTGGCACTGGAAACCGAAAACCGCCTGAAACAGATCGCGGATCTGCTCAAGGTTCCCGTCACCGATGCGGTGGCCCGTGTGGCCGCGCTGCTCGAAGAGCGCAAATCCCTGACGTCGCAGGTGTCCGATCTTCAGCGCAAACTGGCCACTGGCGAAGGCACCAGCGCGACGGAAAGCATCAACGGCATCACGCTTTCAGCGCGTGATCTGGGGGATGTCAGCCCCAAGGAACTCAAGGGGCTGGCGGAGAGCATTTCCCAGCAGATCGGTTCCGGCGTGGTGGCGCTGATGTCCAATGCCGATGGTCGTGGCAGCATTGTGATCGCCGTGACCAAGGACCTGACGGACCGTCTGGATGCGGTGAAGCTCGTCCGTGAGGCATCTGCTCTGATGGGCGGAAAAGGTGGCGGCGGACGGCCGGATATGGCTCAGGCCGGCGGCCCGGATGCCAATGCGGATGCGGTCTTTGCAATGCTGCGCACAACATTGGGAGCAGCATAAGCAATCGCATCATGATATGTCAGGGCAATGACAAAGCATGGGTTGACCGGAATCATGCTTTACCTGTCCTGATAAAGCCTTCTAACTGCCCGGTAGTTCAAGATGAAGGAGAACACCATGGCCTGTGGTCGTGATACTCTGGCGAAACTGCTGGGCGGCGTCCGGAAATTCGAAACGGACGTTTATCCCGAGAGTGCGGAACTGTTCGAGAGCCTGGCCTCCAGCCAGTCTCCGTCAACCCTGTTCATCACCTGCGCCGATAGCCGGATCAGCCCAAGTCTGATTACCCAGACAGAGCCGGGTGAGCTGTTCATCGTACGCAATGTCGGCAATATCGTGCCGGCTTATGGCGAAATGCTGGGCGGTGTGTCGTCTGCGATCGAATATGCGGTCGGCGCGCTCAAGGTAAAGAACGTCATCATCTGCGGGCACTCCAACTGTGGTGCGATGGGCGCCCTGATGGACCTGAACTCCCCGAAGCTGGACAATCTGCCGACCGTCAAAAGCTGGATGCGTCATGGCGAAGCCGCTCGCGCTGCGCTTGGGGATCTGAAGGCCGAAGATGCTGGTCCGGAAGATATCCGTTCGCTCGCCGAATATAACGTCATGCTCCAGCTTGTGCATCTTCGCACGCATCCTGCCGTCGTGCGGGCGCTGGCGCAGGGTGAACTGAAGCTGCAGGGCTGGTTCTACGACATTCCCAAGGGCGAGATCCTCATCATTGATGAGAGCACACGCAAGACACGCACTGTCGAGAGCGTGCTTGAAGAAATGTGCGCCACCGAAGGGCAGGCCGCCTGAAACAGGCCACGGCTTCCGTGCTGGCCGGTCTTATCGGGATCGCCAGCATGGGAACAGCTTCAGCGCATATTCTGAAGCTCTCGACTTGGAACATGGACTGGCTGACCCTTCGCCCCTCGGGCGATGGCGCATTGCCAGATGACGTTCCGGGCGGAGGGCATCGCGATTTTCCAAAACTCGCGGCCTACGCCCGGCATCTGGACTCAGATGTCGTGGCTTTTGAGGAAGTGGACGGCCCGATCGTCGCTTCCCGCGTTTTCAGTCCCAAAACATATCAGATTCTTCTGACGCCTGATGCGGTGGTGCAGAGAGTGGGCGTCGCCGTGCGTCGCGATCTGCATGTGACGGTCAATGAGGAACTCTCCGCCCTCAATGTCGCGTCACCAGATGCGCCCCATCAACTTCGCGGTGGTCTGGATGTCACCATCAGTGATGCGCACGCCAGCCTGCGTCTGCTGGTCGTGCATCTCAAGACGGGATGCTGGGACCAGCCGCTGAACCAGCGTCAGCACTCCTGCCCTACCCTGTATCAGCAGGTCCGCGTTATGCAAGACTGGATGCTCGAACGACAGGACGAGGGCGAAGCCTATGCCGTTCTGGGGGATTTCAACCGGCGCCTGACGCTGCATGATCCGCTGATGCAGCAGATCGAGACCGAAACGCCTGTCACGCTGACGACGGCGGCCAAGGCCAGTCCCTGCTGGGGCGGCGAATATTTCATTGACCATATCCTGCTGGGCAATGCGGCACAGAACTGGCTCGTGCCGGACAGCCTGCGGGTCATGACCTATAAAAACGATACGGCTCCTGCGGGTCTTTCGGATCACTGCCCTGTTTCGGTCCGGCTGGACATGCCCTGATAGAGCGTTGCGGGGCCGGAGGTTCCAGTCCATGAAGGGTACCCTTCCCGCTGTCCCGCCCGGAGCGATCAATGTCTGATTTTCGATCTGCATGGCCCGTCACCCCTTTGGCCCCTCAGGTCGTGGTTCGGGTTGAGCGGGCTATGCCAGAACTGCCTTCAGAAATTGAAAGTCGCGTAGCATCGCACTGGAATGCCGCGCTTGCGAAGCATCCCACGCTCTATAACGGACGCGTTTTCTGCGCGGATGTGATCGAAGCAGAAATCATCCGTGGGCACTGGTCGGAATACAGGCGGGTTCTGGCCCAGATGCGGGAGCCAGATCTGTATGGTGCGGGTTTTCTCCGTCCACTGGCGGTCGTGGGCCTGTTGCGGACAACCGACGGGATCGTCATCGGGCAGCGTTCGGAAACATCCATTTACCTGCCCGGATACTGGCAGGGCGCTCCGGCTGGCAATGTGGAAAGCCGTGATGGCGAAGCGCAGATTGATCTGGCGGCCCAGTTGATGGCGGAATGTCTTGAAGAACTGGGGGTGTCTGAGACGGAATGTCAGATCGGAGGTTGCCTTCTGGCCTGTGAACACCCGCAGACCCATATCGTGGATGTCGGCATGGACATCATCGCCACGCTGGATTTCGAATCTCTGAAAGAACGCTGCAACCGTCTGGGTAATGCAGAATACCAGAGGCTGATGTTGATCCGGCCCGATACGACACTGCCCACACCGCTCGTCCCTACATTATCCGCCATGCTGGAGCGAAACCGATGACCTACCGTATTCTGGATGCTTCAGGGCTACGGGACTGGCTCGCACAGCAGCCGGATCTGTCGGAACGACTGGGAAGCGAGGCTGCGGATTGGAGCATCCGGGAGGTCAGCGACGGCAATCTCAACACGGTGTTTCTGGTAGACGGTCCGGTTGGAGCTCTCTGCTGCAAGCAGGCTCTGCCTCATGTCCGCGTGGCGCCGGACTGGCCCATGCCGCTGGAGCGGGCGCTATATGAATCGCGCTATATGCAGACTGTGGCGCCCGCCGCTCCGGGGTTGATGCCGGAATTTTTGGCTTATGATGCAGATCTGTTTCTGATCGTCATGGAATGTCTGACGGCGCATGAAGTCCTGCGATCGGCGCTGATCGCAGATCGTGCGCTTCCGGGATTTTCCGCCGTGATCGGGACCTATATTGCCAGAAGCGTGCAGGCGACAGGATGGGTAAATCAACCGTTTGAGACCGGCGCGCGCCTGCTGGAGCAGTTTTCCGGCAATACCGCCCTCACCCGCATTACGGTCGATCTGATCCTGACAGACCCGTACCGCGTCTGTGATCGCAACCCGGAACCGGAGGCCGGTCTGCGTGAGGATGTAACAGCACTTCAGAACGACCAGAATTTGCATCAGGCTGTCGGTCGGCTTCAGGAGCGTTTCCTGACGGTAAGGCAGGCGCTACTTCATGGCGATTTGCACACCGGCTCCATCATGCTGGACGGTTCGGATGTCCGCGTCATTGACGGCGAGTTCGCCACGATGGGGCCGGTCGGGTTCGACTGCGGGCTTTATCTGGGCAACCTGGCGCTACATCTCTGCGCCGTCCCCCACAAGGCTACGTTCCTTAGAGACGAAATGCTGGCCTTCTGGCAGAGCTTCTCGACGGAACTACGCTCCAGCCTCTCAAAGGAGGGTGGCGATCAGTGGGCTCTGTCCGGACCTGCCTCCCGTCAGGATCTGATCGAGACGTTCCTGAACGGTATTCTGCGTGATACGGCAGGGTTCTGTGGGCTGGAAATGGTCCGGCGTACAGTTGGGTTTGCACAGGTGGCTGATTACGGAGTGTGCAGCACCGAAAAGGACCGGCTTCTGGCACGACAAAAAGCGCTCCAGATCGGACAAACACTGGTTGTGCAGGGCGCGTCGCTACGGAGTTTTTCCGATATTCTGTCCCTGATGGGACTGTAAGAAAAAACCCCGCTCCTTGCAGAGCGGGGTTTTGATTTTCAGGCGGCTGACATGCCGATCTGTTTGATGTCATGAAACGCCAGATCGGGATTCATCTCGATGGTCCGGCGCATCATAAAGGACGACGTCGCGAGGAAAACAGGATCTCCGTCCAGATCGTCGGCCATGGCGGAGCGGTTCATGTCCTGGAACATCTCGATCTTGGCGCGATCACCCGTGATCCAGCGGGCCAGCGAGTAAGGCGTGCTCTCGAAACCGATGGTCACGCCATATTCACCCAGCAGACGCGACTGAAGCACGTCGAGCTGAAGTGTTCCGACCACGCCCACGATCGGCGAAAGGCCATCCTGCGGGCGGAAAAGCTGAACCACGCCTTCCTCGGCCAGTTCCACGAGAGCCTGACGCAGCTTCTTGGCTTTCATGGCGTCATCGAGACGGACACGACGCAGAATTTCAGGCGCGAAGTGCGGCACGCCGGTGAAACGCAGGTCTTCGCTCTCGCTCAGCGTATCGCCGATCCGCAAGGTGCCGTGATTGGGAATGCCTACGACGTCACCGCCAAAAGCTTCTTCGGCAAGCTGGCGGTCGCGGGCGAAGAAGAACTGCGGCGTGTGCAGGGCGAACTGCTTGCCGGTCCGAACATGCTTCAGCCGCATCCCGCGGGTCAGACGACCAGAACAGACGCGGGCGAAGGCCATACGGTCGCGATGGTTCGGGTCCATATTGGCCTGAATCTTGAAAATCAGCGCCGTGACCTGATCTTCGGAAGCCTTGACCTCGCGGGTTTCGGTCTGCTGCGCGCGGGGTGCCGGACCATAAGCCACAAGCGCGTCGAGCAGATCCGTGACGCCGATTTCCTTCATAGCCGAGCCGAAGAAGACCGGAGACAGATGGCCCGCATCGAAGGACTCCCGATCAAACAGGGGCAGTGCGGCCTCGGCAAGCTCGACTTCCTCGCGCATCTGGATGATGCGGGGGTCGTCTTCGCCAACGGGCTCTTTCGTATGCACTGTCTGCGTCCGCAGATCGTATGTGCCGATGAACTTGGCAGCACGTCCGATCGGCCATGTGGCCGGAGACGTGTCCAGCGCAAGCGTGTTGGCAATTTCGTCGAGCAGCGCAAAGCAGTCCTGTGCCTCACGGTCCATCTTGTTGATGAAGGTGACGATGGGAATGTCGCGCAGGCGGCAGATTTCGAAGAGTTTGCGGGTCCGGTCTTCGATGCCTTTGGCGGCGTCGATGACCATGACCGCGCAATCCACGGCCGTCAGGGTCCGGTAGGTGTCTTCGGAGAAGTCTTCATGACCCGGAGTGTCGAGCAGGTTGAAAACGCAGTCGCCGTACTCGAACGTCATGACCGAAGTCACGACGGAAATGCCACGGTCGCGCTCGATGCCCATCCAGTCGGACTTCGTGCGGCGGCGTTCGCCCTTGGCGCGGACATTGCCCGCCATCTGGATCGCGCCACCTGCCCGCAGGATACGTTCGGTCAGGGTCGTCTTACCGGCGTCAGGATGGGAAATGATTGCGAACGTACGCCGGCGAGCGATCTCGCGGCTGATTTCAGCGCTCTGCGCCTCTGACATGATGCCTCCGATGACAACAGCAAATCCGGGAGAAGTCCGGGACCGGCTCCCTCGCAGTGTCCGGGGGTCAGATAGCACGTCTGACGACAGCAGAGGACACCCGGAAAATGTGCTTTTCCGTTGGGAGGCGCAATGTGGAGAAAGCGGCTTTTTCCGTCAAGGGAGAAAGGGTTCGTTCCCGCGCTAACTTACCAGCGAAACCCCAGCGTATGCCCTGTGAGGCTGCGTACGACATTGCGTACGGAATCTACTGTCTTTCCTGCCGTCGTACGCTCCATGACAGGAGGAATGATCCGACAGCGTCTGGGTGTCCAGACAATGCTTCCATCCTTACAATGAATGGGATGCGGCCCCGGCGGGGGTGGGTGATAATGCATGTCGGGTGCAATGAATGTATTGATGCCCCGAGCCTGAGCGAAAGCACAGAGACCCGCGAAAATCAGAATGATCCAAAGCCCAGCCCGCATGTACCTCTGCCCCCTATGTGACACAGATCGCATCAATTGGTAACAGAACGATACATCAACACACCTCTAAGCAGCCAGAACAAAAAAAACGCCGGATGGGAAATCCCATCCGGCGTTTTCCGGTCGCATTCCGATCCGGGCCGCAAAACCCGGTTCAGGATCAGCGGGAGTAGAACTCGACGACCAGGTTCGGTTCCATCTGCACCGGATACGGCACGTCCGAGAGAACCGGAACACGCAGGAACGTGCCCTTCATCTGGCGGTGATCGACTTCGACGTATTCCGGCGTGTCGCGCTCACCCGTCTGGACAGCGTCAAGCACGATGGCGAGCTGCTTGGAGGAGGAACGGACTTCGATGACGTCGCCTTCCTTCACGAGGTAGGACGGGATGTTCACCTTCTTGCCGTTGACCGTGACATGGCCGTGGCTGATGAACTGACGCGATGCGAACGGCGTGATCGCGAACTTCAGACGGTACACAACGGCGTCCAGACGACGCTCGAGCAGACCGATCAGGTTCTCGGACGTATCGCCCTTGCGACGAACGGCTTCGTCATAATACTTGCGGAACTGCTTCTCGCTGATGTTGCCGTAGTAGCCCTTGAGCTTCTGTTTGGCCATCAGCTGGATGGAGAAGTCGGACGGCTTCTGCTTGCGGCGCTGACCGTGCTGGCCGGGGCCGTATTCGCGACGGTTGACCGGGGACTTGGCACGGCCCCACAGGTTGACGCCGAGGCGGCGATTGATCTTGTACTTGCTCTCAAGACGCTTTGACATGGGTTGACCCCTGTACTCATCAGAACCACCCCATGCTGCATGGCGGTCCGTTTTGTTGTGCCGGTAGGCCCTCTCCCGGATTGGAAAGAGCGGGCGCGCACCCAGATGCCGGGCCGACGGGATTGCAGACTCCCGCGCTATTGGACCGGCCGGTACGTCCACGTTTCCGGCTGTGCCGTCGCGCCTACAGGAGTCCCCGATCGCGGTCAATCAAAACCTGCTTGCAAGCCATGTCATTTTCTTGCAGTGGGGGCGCGGAAAGTACGCAACCACATCAACTCCGGCTGCGCTAACTGTCCGGAACTCCCCTTCGCTTTTTCCCGAGCACTCCTGAAGGGGAGCAACACGTTTTTTCGAGTTTCCGTATGAAAACCTACCGCTTCAATCCCAAAGCCGGCCGTATCGGCGAAGGTTCCCTCGAAGGACTGGTGCAGTCCCTTGATGCGCCTCTGCCCCCCAAGCCCGGGGAGAGCGTCATCAAGCGTGCCTTCAAAAGATTCGGCCTCGCCCAGATGCACATGTCCCATCTGGTGATCGACGATCGCACGATCTATCTGCGCGGCAAGGCTGACAACGCCAAGGACCGCGACCAGATGATCCTTGCGGCAGGCAATGTTGCAGGCGTCTCGGCTGTTGAAGCCGAAATTGCCGTGCCGGCCGGAACGCCGGAGCCGGAGTTTCTGGAAATCAAGACCAGCAAGACGCTGGACGAAGTGGCGGACAAGCTGCCGCAGGACATCACCGGCGATGAACTGCTTGATGCCAATCAACCGCTTGTCACGGCCAAGGATGACATTTATCCGGGTCAGACCATCCGACTGCCGACCGAGAACTGATCTGTTCGTCGTGGCTCCTCCGAGATGGGGAGCCACGACTGCGTTTCACGATCCGGCACTGGCAGGACGGTCCTGACCTCCATTCCCGGAATTCTCCTTATGGACTCCATCGAACCTCTCGACGTCGAACGGGTGCGCCCACCCCACGGTGTCGAACCGGCCATGCTGTCCCTCATGCTGGCGACATTCACCATCGGCACCGGCGAATTCGCCATGATGGGTCTGCTGCCGGAATTTTCCCACTCCCTGGACATCACCATTCCGCAGGCGAGCTGGGCCATTTCGGCTTATGCGATGGGGGTTGTCGTCGGAGCGCCGCTGATTGCGATCACGGGCGCGCGTCTGCCGCGTCGCACGCTTCTGCTCTGCCTGCTGTGCCTATTTATTGCTGGCAATATTGGTAGCATTCTCATGCCGAACCTTGCCGGCATCGAACTCATGCGGTTCATGACCGGACTGCCTCATGGCGCGTTTTTCGGCGTTTCGGCCCTGATCGGCGCGTCGATGGTCGAGCGCGCCCGACGCGGACGGGCGGTCGGACGTGTGCTGTCCGGCATCATGATCTCGACCGTTATCGGATCGCCACTATCAACATATGCTGCAAGTCATGTCGGCTGGCGCGTCACTTACGGAGTCATCGCGGTACTGGGCGTCGTATGTTTTGTAGGGATCTGGTTCTTCGCCCCGCGTGACAGACCGCATCCGGGCGCAACCGCACTGACCGAACTCGGCGCATTCAAACGGCCTCAGGTTTTGCTGACACTCCTGACCAGCGCGATCGGGTTTGGCGGACTGTTCGGCATTTACACCTTTCTGACCACCGGACTAACGGACATCACGCAGCTTCCGGGCTGGCTCGTGGCTGTCTATCAGGTCGTATGGGGGCTGGGCATGGTGGCGGGCAATGCGTTCGGCGGAGCCATGGCAGACCGGAGTATCGACCGGACGGTAATCGTCTCCCTGACGGTCAGCGTCGTCTTCATGCTGGGGTTCTGGCTGCTGCTGCCCTCACCTTACGCCATGCTGCCCATCACGTTTCTGGTTCCGGCAGGGATCATCATGCTCTCCCCGGCCCTTCAGACACGGCTGATGGAAGTTGCCGGGGATGCACAGACGCTGGCGGCCTCGCTCAACCACTCGGCCTTCAATATGGCCAATGCCTTTGGGGCCTGGTTCGGGGCAGTGCTGGTCAGTTCAGGGTTCGGGTTGGGGGCCGTTGGCTGGGGTGGCGCCATCTTCTCCGCGCTGGGGCTGGTGATTTACGGCCTTACGATGTGGCAGGCACGGGCCTCCGCATCACGCGAAGCAGCCTGATCCCAAAGGCCACGCAGGTCGTGGCCAGCGCCAGCGCCATACCGATCCAGAGACCTTCAACACCGAAATGCTGATGGAAAGCCAGCCAGCCGCCAAACACCAGACCGACCAGACCATAGCTTACCATGGCGATCAGCATGGGCGTCACGGCGTCTCCGCAGCCCCGAAGCGCACCATTGAAGACGCATTGTAGACCATCCGCGATCTGGTAGAGCCCGGCGATCTTGAGAAGAGTCACGACCAGCGCCGTGGTTTCGGGGTCCGGCGCGCGATTCGAGAAATAGAGCGGCAGGATCTTTTCGGGCCAGATCAGCAGCAGCGAGGATGTGGCAAGGCTCCACATCAGAACGATGCCCATTCCGGTCAGAGCCGCGCGACGGCCCTGTTCCACACGCCCCGCACCGCGCCAGTACGCCACGCGGACATTCGTCGCCTGACCGATCGCCAGACACACCATGAACAGCAGCGAACTGACATTAACCGCAACCTGATGCGCCGCAAGACTGGGCGTTCCGAGTTCACCGGCACGCAGACTGGTAATCTGGAACATCAGGATTTCCGCCGCTGCCCCCATCATCATCGGGCCGCCGAGCTTCAGCAGATCCTTCATGACGGCCCATTGCACGGGCGCGGGCTTCAGGACTGCCCTGACGCGCTCATGGGTCAGACAAAGTCCGAACAGGGCAAAGCTTACGACCCAGCCCGTCAGGGTCGTGGCCGTTGCCGAACCATAAAGCCCCATAGCGGGAAGCCCCGCCCAGCCATGAATCAGCGCTGCATTGGTCAGCCCGTTACAGACCGCCATGGCCGGCATGATCCAGAGCAGCAGCGTCTCGGCGCCGAGCGCTGGCAGCGCGACACGCAGAACGCCAATGACAGCCAGATCAGGCAGAAGTGACAGCAGCAGAATATCAATGAAGCGGCTGCCATGTGTGATGACTTCCGCCGGTTCACCGATGGCCGTGAAGATGGTTTTCGAAAAAGCCAGCAGCAAAGCGCACGGAACGAAAACTGCAATGGCGAGCATCAGCGTCGCGCTCATCACACTGCGCCCATCATGAGATTTGCGACCATGATCTTCCGCGCCGCGTCCATGCGACAGAAGCACCCCTGCCCCACCGAGAATGGCCTGAAACGTCACCATTGTCGTGAAGAAGAACGTGCTGGACAGACCACCAATGGCCAGTTCCGTCACACCGAGCCCACCAAGCAGGACCGTATCCGTGACACCCATCGCCATTTCGGAGAGCTGTGACAGGGCCAGCGGCAGCGCAATTCGCACCAGCGTCAGGGCATGATTGCGTGGCGTTGTCGGGTCAGACGGCGGATGACTGGAAAAGGTGCTGCTCATGCTCCCCTAATACAGGCGTCAAACCTGCCGACAAGAGTAACAAGCCTGTTGCACCCGAACCAAGGCTGGCGCATTGATCGGCATATGGCCGATCCTGCTGCACACGTGCTCCGCCTGCACGATACCCATCTTCGCGAAAAGCGACCCTTCACGCCCCTAGATCCTGAGAATGTGCGCGTCTATTTCTGCGGACCGACCGTCTATGACCGCGCGCATCTGGGCAACCTGCGCGCCATGATGTGCGCGGATATCCTCATTCGCCTGCTGCGGACGCTGTATCCGCGCATCACTTACGTCCGCAACGTCACCGACGTGGACGATAAGATCAACGCGCGCGCAAAAGAGAACGGCGAGGACATTTCCGCCCTGACCGAACGCACGACGCAGGCCTTTCATGAAGATCTCGCGTCACTCTTCATTCTGCCGCCCGATATCGAGCCCCGCGCGACCCATCATATCGACGATATGCTGGAGATGATCGCGCAGTTGATCGAGACCGGACATGCCTATGAAGCCGAAGGGCATGTGCTGTTCGCAGTCCGCAGCTTCCCGTCCTATGGTGCGCTGTCAGGCCGCTCGCTCGATGACATGATCGCGGGCGCCCGTGTTGAAGTCGCACCCTATAAGCGTGATCCGGGCGATTTCGTGCTGTGGAAGCCGTCCGAGCCGGACCTGCCGGGCTGGGACAGCCCCTATGGGCGTGGACGACCGGGCTGGCATATCGAATGCTCGGCCATGTCGCACCGTTATCTGGGTGAGAGCTTCGACATTCATGGCGGCGGCGACGACCTGCTGTTTCCGCATCATGAAAACGAACGCGCGCAGTCCATGTGCTGCCATCCGCATGGCAAGTTCGCCACGCACTGGGTCCATAACGGGATGCTGCTGTCGAACGGCGAGAAAATGTCGAAATCGCTCGGCAATTTCTTCACGATCCGCGAAGTGCTGGACCGCTCGCCCGCCGAACCGCTGCGCCTGCTGTATCTGGGGGCGCAGTATCGCTCCACGCTGGATTTCAGCTGGGACAAGCTGGAGGAAGCCCGTCGGGTTCTGGACCGGCTGTACCGGGCACTTGAACGCGGCGATGCACAACTAGGTGCCGCTGTTCCGACAGCGGTCATGGACGCGCTGTGCGACGATCTGAACACGCCGCTGGCCATCGCCGCCCTTCACCCGCTGGCGGATGCCGCCATGCAGGGTGATCAGGACGCGGCCTCCAGCCTGCTGGCTGCTGGAAAGATGCTGGGTCTGTTCAATGTGATGCCCGCCGAGTGGTTCCAATCTGGCGTGGATGCGGGTGCCATCGAAGCCTTGATTGAAGAGCGTCTTGCGGCCCGCAAATCCCGCGATTTCGCCCGAGCTGATGCCATCCGCGCGCAGCTTGCCGCCGATGGCATCACCCTTGAAGACGGCCCCGGTGGCACAACATGGCGGAAGGCGTAACCATGACCGGACGTGACGGCGGGGCGGATATCGGCCCCCTTGGAGATTTTGATCCGGTTGTGATCCTTGTGCGCCCGCAATTGGCCGAAAATATCGGCACGACGGCGCGCGCCATGGCGAATGGCGGCCTGTTCCATCTGCGGATCGTGGCCCCGCGCGACGGCTGGCCGCAGGAACGCGCCTGGTATGCGTCTTCGGGTGCAGACCGGATTCTGGACGCGGCTCAGGTGTTCGAGACGGTGGACGATGCGGTGGCGGACCTGCACCGCATTTTCGCGACCTGCCCGCGCCCGCGGCATGTGGTCAAGCCGGTCATGACGGCTCGCGGAGCCGCTGCCGAACTGCGCGTCGCCTCCACCCGCGGCCTGCGCACCGGCATCCTGTTCGGCCCGGAACGCGCAGGGCTGGACAATGAAGATATGGCCCGCGCCGATACGCTGGTCCGTTATCCGCTCAACCCGAAATTCATGTCCCTCAACCTCGCACAGGCCGTGCTGATCATGGCCTATGAGTGGTTCCTGACCGAGGACATGACGCCACCGCGCGAACTCATGACCAATGAGACACATGTGGCGACGAAGGGGGAGATGGAGAATTTTATGTCCCATCTTATCCGCGATCTGGACGAGACGAATTTCCTTCGAAACGAGCAGAAACGCCCCGGCATGGTGCGGAATCTGCGTCATTTCTTCACCAGAGGCGAAGTCACGGAACAGGAGCTTCGCACCCTTCACGGCGTTGTCAGCGAACTGAGCAGCGCCCGCAGGAACAGGAGCTGACCCCATGATCCACTGGCGCCACCGGAAACGGATGCAAGCCCGACCTGATCCAGGGGCGCCAGAATCACAGCACGGACATCCCACCGTCGTCGAGACGGTCAACAGGATCCGGGCGCATGTTCTCGAAGAGAACGGCCGCAGCGACATCATCCGCACAGGTCTAGATTCCGGCGCTCTTGGAGACCTCTATCATACCCTGATGACCATGAGCTGGTTCATGTTCTTCTGGGCTTCGATCGGACTGTATCTGGTCATCAATATCGGCTTTGCGCTGATGTATTACGTCATCCCGCACAGCGTCAGCGGCGTTCCGGACGGCGATTTTCTCGACGATATTTTCTTTAGCGTTCAAACGATTTCGACCGTCGGTTACGGCACTATGTCGCCTGTCGGACGTCTGACGAACACCATCGTCTCGTTCGAAGTTCTGGCGGGCATGATGCTGAACGCACTCGCCACCGGGCTGGTCTTCGCCCGCTTTTCACGCCCCCGCGCCCGCGTATTGTTCAGTCATGTCGCGGTCGTCTCCTATGACGACGTGATCCCCACGCTCACGATCCGCATCGCCAACCAGCGCCGGACCCTGATCCTGTCCGCCAATATCGAGATGACACTCACCCGCCTGATGCCGGACGAGCGCGGGCGTCTGGTCCGGCGTTTCGACCGCCTGACACTGGTGCAGTCCCACATGCCGATCTTTCGCATCAGCCTGAACGCAACGCATCTGATCGACGGCCAGAGCCCGCTTTATGGCCTCTCAGCCGAGACGCTGATCGATCAGAACGCGGAAATTATCATTACGATGGACGGCACGGACGAAATTTCGTCCCAGACCGTTTTCGCCCGTCATGCCTACGAAATCGGACATGTGAAACACGGCTACCGTTTTTCGGATATGATCGCCAATCGTCCGGACGGGCGCGTGGAGGTCGATTTCCATCGCTTCCATACGACCGAACCGGGCGATACGCCGCAAACGCCTGATCCTACCCCCTGACAGGAGACATCCCATGACGGATATCGTGACGGACGACAGACATGATTTCGGAACCGGGCTGCTGAAGGCCTCGGTCAGAAGCCATGGCGCCGAACTGGTTGCCTTACACAACGGGACGGACGATCTGCTCTGGAACGCAGGACCGGCATGGCCGAGACAGTCGCCGGTCCTGTTTCCGATTATTGGCCGACTCCCAGAATACGAGATCACGCTCGATGGCACGCCCGTCCGGCTGAAACAGCACGGCTTAGCGCGGGACCGGGTCTTCCGCTGGATCGCACGGACACCCGAAGGCTGCACGCTGGAACTGGTGGACGATGCCGAAAGCCGCGCGCTCTTCCCATCCGCATTCAGGCTGCGACTGGTCTATCTGATCGAGAACAACACCCTGCGCGTCTCGTATCATCTGCATAATCCGGACAGCACCAGCACGCTCCATGCCTCACTCGGCGCGCATCCGGCGTTCCGCTGGCCGCTGAAAGAGGGCGTAACAAAAGACAGCTACAGGCTGGTTTTTGAATATGACGAGCCCCTGCCCGTCCGACGCATTGACGCTGACGGACTGCTTTTGCCGGAAAAACAACATACGCCGGTCCGGGACAACGTCCTTGCGCTGACGAATGCGCTTTTTGAAAAAGACGCGCTCATCCTTGAGAAACCTGAAAGCCGGTCCGTCGACATGGTCGGGCCGGACGGAGCGGGCATCCGGTTCGTCTGGGGCGGCTTCAAAGAGCTTGGCCTGTGGACGAAGCCAGGCGCGGACTTTCTGTGCATTGAGCCCTGGTATGGCTATGCGACGCCAGCGGGCTTCAAGGGCGATTTTTCACAGAAACCCGGCCTGTTACATCTGAAGCCGGGCGAAAGCTGGACGGCGTTCTGGTCCGTCAAGGCAATCTGCAAAACAGACCCGTCGCGCTTTTCAACAAGCGCGACGGGGTAACAAGGTCAGGCCTGAATAGCGTCCCGCAGACGGGAAACCGTGCGCTCGCGCCCCATCAGGCCAAGCAGAACATGCAGTTCTGGACCGGCATCCTCACCCGTCAGGGCCAGACGCAGCGGCATGAAAAGGGTGCGCCCCTTGCGGCCCGAAGCTTCTTTGAGCGTGTTGGTCCAGTCCTTCCAGGTGTCCTCGCCCCACGGCTCGGCGGGAAGGGTGTCGAGGGCCTGCTGAAGGAACTCACGGTCTTCAGGCTGTGAGGGCGGGACGATCGTGCCATGCACGACATCCCACCAGTGCGGGATCTCGGCAGACAGATCCACGTTTCCGCGCACGGCGTTCCAGAACGTCTCGTCGGCTTCCGGCGGCAGATGCGCCTTTGCGGCCTCGAACGGCAGGCTGTGCAACGCGCGACGGTTCAGGGCGAGAAGCTGCGTCATGTCGAACCGCGCGGCCGACTTGGAAACATGCGAGATGTCATAGGCCGCGATGGCCTCGTCCATCGTCATGACCTGCGGATCGTCTGACGATCCCACGCGGGCGAGATAGGAGACGATCGACATCGGCTCCAGCCCGTCCTGACGCAGGGATTTCAGCGCAAGCGAGTCGAACCGCTTCGACAGCTTGCCACCATCGGAATCCAGCAACAGCGGCAGATGCGCGAAGGTGAAGCGGTTGGGCTTCGCACCCAGCGCCTCGGCGATATCGATCTGCACGCCGGTGTTCGTCACATGGTCTTCGCCGCGAACAATATGGGTGATGCCCATGTCCAGATCGTCGATCACGGAAGCCAGCGTGTAGAGGATTGTGCCGTCCCCACGCACCAGAACCGGATCGGAAATGGCCGTCAGCTTGACCGAGCACTCGTCCATGACGAGGTCGTTCCACTTGCGGCTGCCATCGCTCAGGCGGAAGCGCCAGTGCGGGGTCTTGCCGTTGGCTTCGGCGCGGGCGCGCTGGTCAGCCGTGAGCTTGAGCATGGCGCGGTCATAGATCGGCGCCTTGCCCGCGCGGATGCGGGCTTCGCGCTTGGCGTTCAGTTCGTATTCCGTCTCGAAGCACGGATAGAGACGACCAGACGCCTTCAGCTTTTCAATGACTTCGGCATAGCGATCCAGCCGTTCGGACTGGCGGACATATTCGTCCCATTTCAGCCCCAGCCAGGACAGATCCTTGCCGATTGCCTCTTCATATTCGGGCTTACCCCGGCTGGTATCGGTATCGTCGATCCGCAGCAGGAATTTTGCGCCGTTATGGCGTGCGAAGAGGAAGTTGGCGACGGCAAGGCGCGCATTGCCAACATGCAGGTAACCGGTCGGGGACGGAGCGAAGCGCAGTTTCATGACGCCTTAATGCCGCATGATGCGCCGCGTTGCCAGAGCGGGTTTTTATGAAGGGCCATGCGAAGGAAGGGGAGAGGCCCCTTCCCTGCATCCGGTGTTCAGTGACGGATCACTTCGTGGCGGTTTTCGTCGTCCTCGTCATCATCATCATCCGGCGGACCGGCAATTTCCTCGTCATCGACGAGGCGACGCGGATCAATGGCGCGCCAGTCACGCTCCATCGGGGTCGCACGGCTAGCCGCGAAGTCTTCGAGTTCCGTGGAGGACTTCCAGCCATCCTCGCCAGCGTCCACGACTTCGGCGTTTTCACCGAAAGCGAACCAGTTCTCGATCACTTCCTTGCTGCTCGCACCCGGAGTGCGGCAGCGCTCGATGCTGTCGCGGACGTAAGCGCGGGCATAGGCGTTGGCGTGCATCAGGTCGATGAAGTCTTTGACCACCTCGACCGTATCATCCTCGCCTTCCGAAGCGCCGGACAGGTCGATGATGCGTACGCTCCACGTTCCCGTCTGCGGGTCGTTTTCCGGGGCGCCTTCGACAGGGTCAATCGTATCGTCGGTCATGAAATGTCCTTGGATGTCTCGTGGCTGTCACGGACCTTCTGGAGCAGGAACTCGCGTCCGAGTTTGACGCGGGGCTGCCCGTCATAGGCCACGATATCAGCCGTTGCATAGGTTTCGGACCAGCGGTCGGGAATGAAAGACCCGCTGCCGATCACGTCGATCGGGGCATGAGCGTCCCGCATCGTCGAACATTTGGCGACGTTGAAGCCGGAAGAGGCAACGATCCTGACATGATGGAACCCTGCATGGTCCAGGGCCTCCCTCATCCGCCAGATCGCCGCCGCCGACACGCCCGTTCCCACCAGATCGCGCAGTTCCTGATCGGAACGATAGCGGCGGATGGTGCCCGGCGTGTGACGCTCAAGCACACCATATGAGGTCTGGGGGTCCAGTCCTTCAAGGAAGCGACCGCCATGCGTGTCCAGACGGACACTCAGATGCCCCTTCGCAGCACGCTCGGGGAAGCGGCGGCAGACGGCGAGCGCGTCCGTGATTTCCTGCCCGAAGTAATCCACCAGCACCGTCAGCGGATCGTTCGGATAGACCTCGTCATACATCTCCGCCGCACGCAGCGTGGAGCCCGCATAGCCGATCAAGGCATGGGGCATGGTGCCCAGACCAGCATCAAGACCGAAGAAACCGGCCGTGGCGTCATTGGCATTGCCGATGAAGCCACGTGCCCCTTCCTTGCGGGCCGCGCGGGAGCCGACGCCCGCCGCATAGGCCATCTGTTCCTGCATCTCGAAGCCCGCGCAGTGGCGGGCGTCCATGGCGAGGAACGGAATGGAGGGGAGCGCCATGGCCATCTGATAGGCGTTATGGGCTGCCACGCAGGTCGAACCGATCCGCTGGAGCACCAGCGTTTCCAGCGGCGCCAGACGACTGAAACTGCCGGTTAGGTACAGCAGTGGCTCGCCCGCCCCGACCCACTCGCCCTCGGCGTACATTTCCCGGCATTGAAGATCGAAGCCCTGCGCTTCCGCCACGTTCTTCAGCCACTGCGAGACCAGACCGCAGGCCGCAATCACCGGACGGCGGATGAACACCGCATAGGTGACGCGGGAATCCCCGAAATGCTCCACGATATGCCGCGTTCGCCCGAAATAGGCGTCCGTCCGCGCTTCGATGGTTGTCTCGTCCAACGGGCCGAGAGTACCAAGCGCGCGCCGGAGCGCGGCTTGTGGAGTGTTCTGGGGATCGGAAACGGTCATTATTTCTTTCCTGCTCGTCCCGTCAATTCCTGAGCAAGAAGGAAGGCCATTTCAAGAGACTGTTCCGCATTAAGGCGCGGATCACAGAATGTTTCATAGCGACCGGCCAGATCGTCTTCGGTGAGACACTGTGCACCACCGATGCATTCCGTGACGTCCTGACCGGTCATTTCAAGATGGATCCCGCCCGGACGACGGCCCGCTGCCTCAAACACGTCGAAGAAGCCGAGCACCTCGCCAAGAATATTGTCGAAAGAGCGCGTCTTGATCTTGCTGGCCGTGGTCGTGGTGTTGCCGTGCATCGGATCGCACAGCCAGGTCACGGTGCGGCCCGTGCGGTTCACGGCATCGAGCAGCGGCGGCAGATGCTCACGCACCTTGTCCTTGCCCATGCGGGAGATCAGCGTAATGCGACCGGCCTCGTCCTGCGGGTTGAGGATTTCGAGCAGCTTTTCGAGATCCGCAACCGTGGTGGTCGGGCCGACCTTGATGCCGATCGGGTTCTGCACGCCGCGCAGGAACTCGACATGCGCGCCGTCGGGCTGACGGGTGCGATCGCCGATCCACAGGAAATGCGCCGAGCAGTCGTAATAGGCACCGCTCGTGCTGTCCACGCGGGTCAGGGCCTGTTCGTACGGCAGGAGCAGGGCTTCGTGAGACGTGTAGAACTCCGTCTCGTCGATCTGCGACGCCGAACCGTCAAAGCCGCAGGCCCGCAGGAAGGACAACGTCTCGTCGATACGGTGGGCCAGATCCTGATAGCGCGCAGCGAGCGGCGAGCGCTCCACGAAGCCCAGATTCCAGCTATGGACCTGATGCAGGTTCGCATAGCCGCCATGCGCGAAAGCCCGGAGCAGGTTCATCACGCCGGCGGACTGGAAATATCCGGTCTCCATGCGGCGCGGATCGGGAATACGGGCTTCGGGTGTGAATTCGGGGCCGTTGATGATGTCACCGCGATAGCACGGCAGCGTCACGCCATTGATCGTCTCGGTATTGGACGAGCGCGGCTTGGCGTACTGTCCGGCCATGCGCCCGATCTTCACGACCGGCACCTTGGCAGCGAATGTCAGGACCACAGCCATCTGGAGCAGGACGCGGAACGTGTCGCGCACGATGTCGGCCGTGAACTCGTCGAAGCTTTCGGCACAGGCGCCGCCCTGAAGGACGAAAGCCTCACCGCGCGAGGCTGCGGCCAGACGGGTCTTGAGGCGACGGGCTTCCCCCGCAAAGACCAGCGGTGGATATCGATGCAGACGAGCTTCGACAGCAGCAAGCGCCGCTTCATCCGCATAGGATGGAGCCTGGACGATGGGGCGGGAACGCCAGCTTGCAGGAGACCATGACATCGTGTTGGTGGACGTCGGGGTCTGGCTCGAGGGGTGCATCAAATGCCCTCCGGAAGGATGTGAATGCAGGAGTTGCGGGGGGCTGGTTATGGCCGAAAAAGCGCGACGTTGATAGCGCGAAACGTCAGATTGTATCGCATGGCACCTGTCTGCGGATGGAATGTTTCGCGAATGCGGGAGACCCCGTGCCATGCAAAGCGAGATGCTCCACCCCAGACCACGACATCCCCATCCAGAAGTTCGATGATGCGCTTGGGCTCATTTCGTGTAAGGCCACCAAACGAAAAGCGCGCCGGGACGCCAAGGGAAACTGACACGATCGGCGCTTCAGGCCTCCCCTCGTCACGGTCCTGATGCAGCCCCATGCCCGCTCCCGGTGCATAGCGATTGATGAGGCAGGACGAGGGATCGAAGCCGTCATATCCCGCTTCCGCTGCTGCCCGGACAGCCAGATGACGAAGTGCGTCCGGCATGGCTGGCCAGAACAGGCCGGTCTGTGGATCAGTTCGGGTGTAGCGATATCCCGATGGATCGGCAGTCCAGCCACAGGCTCCGCAGGAGGTCATGGCGGCGGACATCGGTCCCATGCGCGTGTGAAAATGCCGGAAGGGTGCGATGACGCTCACATCCGTAATGGCCTGATGGAGCGCAGAAGCATCCGGCAACGCAAAGCCGGGCAACCACACCGCGCCTTCCGTCAGAACGGTTCTGGGACGCAGAGACGCGAAAAGATCCTCCATCAACCCCTCTCCGAACGGCGATAAAATTTCCCGAATTTCGGCATGACCCTGCATATGGAAACGTTGCACAGGAAAAGAACTCTTGAACCCGGCTCAAAGCAGGCCGATTATAGAACGATATGCCGCCTTGCCGATGAATGTCAGACCATGACGTTATCAGAACTCTGCAAGGCAGTTTTGTTGTCATGATCGGCCAAGGACTGGATCACATGTTGTCCTCTTCCCGTTTCTTCTGCCACGCCCTGCTGGCGACTGCCCTGGTGGCAGGGGCGGCACAGGCCCAGACCGCGACGTTCGGTCAGCCTTATGCCTCCGGCACGACCCTTCCCGTGCAGCCGAATCAGGGGCAGACGGACGCCAAGCAGCAGGCCACGACAGGCGGCGAGCATTTCCGGGCACGCGGCCATCGCAAACCGCCTCCGGGCTATTCCGATACGCCGTCCAACGATTTCGAGCATGGCCCGGACCCGGATCATGAGGCGGGTGTGGAACGTGATTCCGTAACGGGCGCAAACCTCTCCAAGTTCGGATCGTCCTATCAGGGTAGCAACAACACTCAGTCCGGCCAGCTCGGCGACGCCACTGGCAACGGCTATGTCGCGCCGCGCGGAAACGGCTGGTAAGACACGCAACCAAAACCCCGGCAGCAAGTTCTGATCCCCGTATGACTTCCTTCGAGGATCAGAACCATGCCGTATATCACCGCCACTGATGGAACGAGCCTTCACGTCAAGGATATGGGGGCAGGCAAGCCTGTCGTCCTGATTCATGGCTGGCCCCTCACCGGGGACATGTGGGAAAAACAGACGCTTGCACTGGTGGAGGCGGGTTATCGCGTCATCACCTATGACCGGCGCGGCTTTGGCCAGTCCGGTCACCCGATCGACTGCTACGATTACGATACATTCGCCGACGATCTGGCGGTCATTCTCGAACAGCTCGATCTGTGGGATGCGACGCTGGTCGGCTTCTCCATGGGCGGCGGCGAAGTCGCCCGCTATCTGAGCCGACATGGTCGTTCACGCATTTCCAAAACCGTCCTGCTCTCGTCCGTCGTGCCGTTCCTGCTCAAAACGTCCGATAATCCTAAAGGCGTGGACATTGCCGTGCTCGACGGGATCAAGCAGAAAATCCGTCAGGACCGTTTTGGCTTCCTGAAAGATTTCATTCCAGACTTCTACGGCGTCAGCATGATCCATCACCCCGTCAGTCAGGGCGTGCTGGACTGGTCCTTCCTGCTGGCCAGCATGGCTAGCCCGATGGCCACGCTGGACTGCGTGGATGCTTGGGGCACGACCGATTTCCGTCCGGATCTTCAGGCCTTTACCGTTCCGACGCTGGTGATCCATGGAACAGGTGATTCAACCGTTCCGGCGGAAATTTCTGGCGAGAAGGCCGCGGCGGCCATTCCGGGTTCGACCTGGATTTCCTATGAAGGCGCGCCGCACGGGCTGTTCATGACCCATGCCGAGCGGGTGAACGAGGATCTACTCCGCTTTCTCGCCACACCCTGAGGGCGCTTCAGAACGCGCCTTTGAGAAACGCCCTGCTGACCGGCATTTCAGTCCGCACGATCAGCAGGGACCCGATGGCCAGAACCAGATCATGGCGGATCGACGGGTCCTGTGACTGTCGCTCCAGCGCATAGAGTTCGTCGAGGGTCGGGTCGATGGTCGCGGTTGTGTGCGTCAGAGGCAGCTTACGGCGGGACAGGTTGCGGACCAGCCCGTCCACCGCAGCCACCGCAGTGTCCGGCAGGCTTCCATGCTGCGCGAGCTTACGCAGCATCAGAACGTTTCGCCCGACCGTCAGAACCGAGAGCGTTCCGCGCAGCATGGCCTCTGCCCGGTCGCTGGACAGAGAGCCCGCAAAGCGCACGGCGCGCTCCATGCTCTGCGTGCCTTCGTTGATCCAGACATATTCGTCCATCACGACACCCGGCAGCGCAAGACGCCGCAGACTACGCTTGAGCTGATAACGCAGAACCTCGCCCGCACGAGCGGGCGTAAACGGCAGGATAGCACGGAAGATCACCACACCAGCTCCAAGGCCCAGCAGCAGGGCGATGGTGGTGTTGAACCAGCCGATTTCGTTGATACGTCCCTGATTGTCCATCCCCAGCAGGAATGGAAAAAAGGTCCCATATGACGCCGCCATGACCGCCGTAGAAGGATTGCGAGCGGCCAGGCCGCCGATCATCATGAAGAACCCGACCACGAGGCAGAAGAACGGATAATTTGCCGTAACCGGCATAACGATAAAGACCGGGATGATGCTTCCCAGAGCCGCGAAAACCGCACCGTAGAAAAATGCGGAACTCAGCAGCACGGTGTTTTCGAAGGTTGCAAAACGCGCGCAAACCACGGCGATAAAGGTCAGGAACACGCTGCCCTGCGGCCATGCCGTAACTTCCCAGACATAGGCCCCGAACAGCAGCGCCACGGTCGTGCGGATGCCGTTGCGCATGGACGCGCGCCAGTCCGGATTGCGGGTCAGGCGATGGCGCTCCGACACAGGGGCCCCATCCACGCTGGCCCGATAGGAGCGCAGGGTTTCGCACAGATCGGACAGCATGACTTCCACGCCCGTAAGAATAATGCCTTCGTTGAGGGAATCCTCGTCGTCGCGAGGCAGGACCGTCTGCATGCGCCCGCGACATTCCGCCAGAAGGGCCTCGGCCTGCACCAGAGCACCGATTCCGCGCCGATCCGTCACCAGACGCTCCGGCAAGCCGTCCAGCGCATTGGCCATATTTTCCAGAAACGGCCGCAGGGCTTCGGGCTGGTGCGTCACAGACGTCATACGGGTCCGCAGGCCCAGTCCACGCGACAGAACGCGCGCAACCAGTCCGAGCGTGACATAGGCGTGTTCGACCTCGTTGCCTTCGCTACGGATCTCGATACGGCTGAATTCGATCTGATCGCTGGAGGCCTGAAGAGACCCCAGCAGCGCGGACAGATCATCCGTCGCGCCCGTTTTCTGGCGCAGGACAGCCGTCAGCGCCGGGATGGCGCGGGTCAGAATAGCCTGAAGACGGTTCCGCAGTTCTTCACGTGCACGTCCGGCGACATTGGGAAGCGCCATCATGCCCATCGCCGTCTCGCAGATCACGCCGAGGAAAATATAGGTTCCCCGCGCCATCGCGATGTTGAAGACGTGATCCGGTTCCTTCACCGCGCCCAGCGCGATGATGGTGCAGGTATAGCCCGCAAGCACGAGCGCATATCCGCGGAAATTATGCGTCAGCGTGGCAAGGCCCGCGCACAGCCCGACCCAGATGGCAAGGGCGGGCAGAAACAGCCACGGCGATTGCGGGAAAGCCGCCATGAGCACAATCGCCATCACCATCCCGATGACGGTGCCGACCAGACGCCAGCGCCCTTTGGAAATACTCTCGCCGCGCGAATTTTGGGCGACGATCCAGACGGTCATGGCAGCCCATTGCGGCTCACCGAGTTCCATCCACAGCGCGATCGCCAGCGCCAGAAGCGAGGCGACCGTAGTGCGGAGGGCGAACATGACGGACGTGATGGACGGGGCAAACAGCCAGCCAAACTTCATGCCCGGTCTTGCCCTTCAGAAATTCTGTGACGGCCCGACTGCCGGGCCTCCGTGAGACCAGTACGCGCCGTCATGATGGATCAGCCTGCTTTTCGGGGAACGTGACGTGTGAGGCTTCGCATGGTCACGAATTCCTCCGCGCTGGTGGGGTGCAGGCCGATCGTGCGATCGAAATCCCGCTTCGTCAGCTTTGCCGTAATCGCAATGGCAAGGCCCTGAATGATTTCCGGCGCATCCGGGCCGATCATGTGGGCACCAAGCACGATCTGGCTCTTTGCGTCCACGACGAGCTTCATCAGGGTCTTGCCCTTGCGGCCTGAAAGCGTCTGGCGCATCGGCGTGAAGCTGGATGTGTAGATATCCACGTCATGGCTCTGTACGGCGTCTTCTTCGCTCAGACCCACCGTGGCAAGCGGCTGGGAGAAGAACACAGCCTTGGGCGTCGTGGCGAAAGACCACTCCCGGCCCGGTTCGCCAAACAGCCGCTCGGCGAGGATATGACCTTCGGCAATGGCGGTCGGCGTGAGGTTGTAGGTGTCCGTCACGTCGCCGATGGCATAGATGCCCGGCACATTGGTCGTCGCATCGTCAGGCTGCTTGGCCGGAATACGGCCGTCCCAGGTCGCCACGCCCGCATTGTCGAGCTTCAGCGGGGCCAGATTGGGATGACGGCCGGTCGCCATGAACACGCAGTCGGTCTCAATGACCTCCCCGCCTTCAAGATGCAGACGGAAAATTTCGCCGGCCTTCTCGATCCGCTCCGGCGAGCGGCCGGGATGCGCCTTGATACCGTTCAGCGGCAGCAGTTCGGAGAGATGGGCGCGCAGTTCGTTGTCAAAGCCGCGCAAAGGATTTTGCTGGCGGAAGACCAGATCCACCTTCGAGCCGAGCCCTGCAAAAATCCCGGCAAATTCTAGGCCAATATAGCCGCTGCCGATCACGGCGACGCGCTCGGGGCGGTCCGCCAGATGGAAGGCATCGTCCGAGACAATGGCATGTTCCGCGCCGGGAATGTTCAGGCGCGTGGGCGTAGAGCCCGTAGCGATGACGATATTCTTCGCCCGGACCCTCTGGACGGATGCATCCGGTACGAGTTCAGACGGGCCGATTTCGACCGTATGGGCGTCCACGAAACTGGCATCGCCCGTAAACAGCGTCACGCCCGCCTTTTCCAGCATCGAAACATAGATGCGGTTGAGGCGCTCGATCTCGCGGTCCTTGGCGCTGATCAGTGTGGACCAGTCATGGGCGACCGGCGCGACGTCCCATCCATAGGAGGGGGCATCGGCGATCTCGCGGCCATAATCGGCCGCGTAGACCATCAGTTTCTTGGGCACGCAGCCCAGATTGACGCAGGTTCCACCCCAGTGACGGCGCTCCGCAATCGCGACGCGCGCTCCGTTCTGGGCGGCAATGCGCGCACAGCGCACTCCGCCCGATCCGGCACCAATAACGAACAGATCAAAATCCTGCATCATTCCGGCCTTTCGTACCCTGTTTGAAACCTCAGCGCTCGGCGAAGGCCTTCTCGACGACATACGAGCCCTGATGGCTCATATTGCCTTCCTCAAAGCCCATACGCTCCAGCAGGGCTTCGGTGTCGGCCAGCATTTCCGGCGAACCGCAGATCATGACGCGGTCATGCTCGGGGTCCAGCTTGTCGATGCCCAAATCTTCGAAAATCTTGCCCGTCTCGATCAGCTTGGTGATGCGATCGGTCACGGCGTAATCTTCGCGGGTCACAGCCGGGTAGTAGCGCAGCTTGCCGGCAACGAACTCACCGAGGAACTCATGCTGCGGCAGTTCGTGGCGGATGTGGTTCTCGTAGGCCAGCTCGCCCGAAATGCGGACGGTGTGGCTGAGGATCACGTTCTCATAGCGCTCATAGGCCTCGGGGTCCTTGATGAGGCTCATGAACGGTGCCAGACCCGTGCCCGTGGACAGGAAATACAGGTTGCGGCCCGGCTTGAGGTTGTCGAGCAGCAGCGTGCCAACCGGCTTGCGACCGATCAGAACCGTATCACCGACCTTCACATGGCGCAGACGCGAGGTCAGCGGGCCATCGGGAACGGCAATGGAGAGGAACTCCATGTTGTCTTCGTAATTGGCGGACGCGATCGAATAGGCGCGCAGGAGCGGCTTGCCCTCGACTTCAATGCCGATCATCGCGAACTGGCCGTTCTCGAAGCGCAGACCGGGATCGCGCGTCGTGGTGAAGCTGAACAGGCGGTCCGTCCAGTGATGGACCGTCAGTACCTTGGCCGGATACAGATGCGCATATTCCTTGCTCGGCTCGGCAAGGCGATACTGCTTCGGATGGCCTTCGAACGGCACAAGGCCGGTCAGGGGCTCGTCGATCTCGGGCGTGGGGGCGGCAAAAGTCGGGTTAGACATGTCTGGTTCTGTCTCCGATGCGGAACGGATAACAGGTCTCGGACCTGATAAGGGTCGGGTCTTTTAGCCCAATCGTCACCGCTCGGGAAACCCATGTGCGTTGAAGCGCATGCCGGAATGACGCACAAGACTCTTATGACAGACGACTCCATGCCGGACGCCCCTCTTTCCGACACACTCTCTCCGGCCGAACGCGCCCTTGCGCAGGCCGAGGCTGACTTCGGAAGCCCGCTCGAGATTACATCGCGCGAACGCCCTGCCCTGCTGCGTCAGGTCGCGCGCAGGCTTGAAGGCCCGGAGGCAAGCCTGTCCCATGACGGGTTGATCGAGGCGCTGTGCGTCGTGCGCCGCAAGACATGGGCCTCCCAGCTCATGAATCTGTGCCGCAGGGCCGGTGAAGTCTGGGTCAGTAAAGCCGACACGCAGGACGCGGCGGCCCGCACCCATGACCCGCGCGCCGACATGCCTGCCCTGCGCCGGATACTGGACGATGTCCTGATGACGCGCTGGCAGGAGATGGGCGATTCTCCACGCAGCGTCCTGGAAGATGTTCGAGCCGATCTGGCGGATACCGGGCTGATTCTGTCGAGCGGTCAGCTTGAAAAGCTCTCACAGAGCATTGCCAGCGCCTTCGGCAGCGTCGATCTGGGCTTTGAGGACGATCTGCGGATTGCCGAAGAACGCCGCGCCCGTGAACAGGCCGATATTCAGGCCCGCGCCGAAGAACGCAGGGCACGCGAACTGGAACGCCTGCGGCAATGGGAAGAGGGACTCGTCAGCTTCGACGACCTGCCCGGCGTTCTGCACTGCTCCCGCCGCGAGGCGCTGCGCTGGGTTGCCGAAAACCGGATTCCCGTTGCGCGCCGCGAAACGCGCCCGGACGGAATCGAGCTGTTCTTTTTCGATCCCATTGAACTCAAACGGCTTCGGACCTTCCTCCCGCAGTGGCGCAGCGGAACGAAAGACCGGCCGGAAGTTCTGGATCTGGGCAACAAGGCGGGCAATGCGGCCATTGCCCGTGTCGCGGCACTGGACCGGTTCGCGGCCCATTTCCGCACCGCGCGTGCGCTGAAACGGCGCATCACGCTCGTGACCGGACCGACGAACTCCGGCAAGTCCTATACCGCTCTCAATGCGCTGGCGAATGCCGAAAGCGGGCTGGCACTCGCGCCCCTGCGCCTGCTCGCCCATGAATTCCGCGAGTCCCTGCTTTCGCGCGGCGTTCCGGCATCCCTGTCCACGGGCGAGGAGCGGATCGAAATGCCGGGTGCGCGCCATCTGGCCGCGACGGTCGAGATGTGCCCATTCCACAATCCGGTGGATGTGGCGATCATTGATGAAGCCCAGATGCTCGCCGATCCGGACCGTGGGGCCGCCTGGACGGCTGCCATCATGGGTGTTCCGGCACGGCATGTCTTCATCCTTGGCGCGCCGGACTGCATTCCTCTGGTCAAGCGCATCGCCGAGCTTTGCGATGACCCGGTGGATGAGATCCATCTCGAACGCAAAAGCCCGCTCAAAGCGGGTGAGACGCTGCATCTCGATGAACTCAAGCCCAGCGACGCTGTCATCGCCTTTTCGCGCCGCGAAGTGCTGGATCTGCGCGCCGAACTCATGGCGCGCGGGCGTCGCGTAGCCGTGGTGTATGGCGCTCTCAGCCCGGAAGTCCGTCGTGCCGAAGCCGCCCGGTTCAACAATGGCGAGGCCGATATTCTCATTGCGACGGATGCGATCGGTATGGGGCTGAATCTGTCCATCCGCCGGGTCGTGTTCAGTGCGCTGCGCAAGTTCGACGGACGCCAGACGCGCGATCTGGTCTCGCAGGAAGTCAAACAGATCGGCGGTCGCGCCGGGCGTTACGGCAAGCATGAAAACGGGCTGGTCTGCGTGTTGGCCGGTGCGGGCAGCCCGACCTTCGTCAAGAAGATGCTCAGCGCACCACCTGAAGTCGTGACGGAACTCCGCCCCCTAGTGCAGCCGGATTCGGATATCGTCCGGGCCGTTGCCGAAGAAATTGCCAGCGACAGTCTTTATGGCGTTCTGACACGCATCAAACATGCCGTTCTGCGTGCGGATGACCCGAACTATCGTCTCGCCGACATGGAGCAGGCTCTCGAAATTGCGGCCGCTCTGGAGGGCGTGGAAAACCTCGATCTCTCGACCCGCTGGACCTACGCCATGTGCCCGATCGATGAGCGGGACAACGGTATCCAGCGTCTTGTCCAGTGGGCTGCCGACCATGCAGCCGGACGCCCGGTTCCACCGCCGGGTACGGGGCGGCTGCCGCATCCGGAGCAGGCGGGACGCGAGGAACTGGAGCGGGCCGAGAAGCGGCACAAACGGCTGGTGGCCTGGCGCTGGCTCGCTTTGCGCTTCCCGGACGCTTATCCCGCCCGTCAGGACGCGGAAATCAACACGTCCATTCTCAATGACTGGATCGAACAGGTTCTGCGGACCCAAAGCCGCATGCGCGAAAGCCAGAAGCAGCAGCGTATCGGCGGACGCCCGGGGCGCGGCGGAGAGAGAGCCGGGGGGAGATCGGGAGAGAGGAACTCTTTTTCGGGATCTAAAAAACCGGGGGGACACTCGGGAGGCCGGACGTTCCCTGCGAAAGGCGGAAAGCGCTCAGGGGGACCACGCAGGCGACCGTCGTAATCCGTATAATCAGCTCAGTCGCGGATCAGACTGGTTTGGGTGTGTGGGGCGTTTTTGCATTCTGCCCCTCATTTTCCTTGTGGCGCACACGCCGCTCAATCCATTTCTGGGCCTGAAGTTTAATGAGCGGATCAAGCTGTCGGTAAAGAGCGAGCATCGTACTTTCGTCTGGAGTCAGGGTCGCCTGAATAGCCTTGTAGGCCATTCCCGTCAGCAGGACTTCCGGTTCTACTCCCAGAACTGCGGCGAGTCCTCCCAGATGCTTTCCGACATGGCCTGAACGACCGGTTTCCCAGAATGCCACTGCCGAACGCGAAATTCCTACTTTTTCGGCAAGCTGCTGCTGACTCAGACCTGCCATCTCCCGCAACAGCCGGATACGGCGACCAAGCTCAAGCCCCGGAGAAAGTTGCGCATATGGAAGGGAATCTGTGGTCAACACGGCCTCCGTCTCTCTGATCCAGGCCCTGTACGCCACTTCAGAAACCTCCGTCGGAACGGAGGGCTCCCCTTCGACGCGAAAACCGACGCTCCCTTTGGAAAGCGTTATGATCTCCCTCACTGACCCTGCAGCCTGATCGGGAGCAGCAACAAAGGACGTCCATTTCTGCCCGAGTCCGAGCTGGAGTGTCTTTTTCATGCTTAAACCTCCGACCTAATAAACGCAGTGCATCTCGTCCTGCGACAAACACGCTCCACCCATCAAAGTTCTCTCACCGTAATGGAAGAAATTTTGCCTGCTTGATCTATTCATAACGAGAGCGGTAGCTGGATCAGATTAGTCCTATTTCTCTTTTCAGGGAAAGAGGGATGATACCCCCCCTACCCTTTTAAAAAATATGCAGAACGAAATTTTTACTGGAAATCAGTCTCTTAAAGACTCTGGAAATGATTATTGAGCATCCTGCGGCACCAGCACCATCGTGCCGGACGCCGCATTTCCGTGCAGGATAAGGTGGTTTTCGCCTTCCCGGGACCATGAGGTCACGGTCGACAGAAAGGCTCCGATCTTCTGTTCCTGAGCCATCAGCGGCGGAAGGCAGGCTTTGCGTGTCGTGGCCATTGGCTGGAACTGAAGCGTCTGAGCCTCAAGCCGGAAATGGCCCATAAGACGGTTGCAGCCATCCGTCCCGTAGACCGTGCCATCCTGTTGCAGGGTCAGGCCCGGCGCTTCGGGCGTATTGTCGAAGTTCAGGTTGCCGACACTCTGGATTCGCCATGTTCCGTACGGTGCGCGGACAGTCGTTTCCGCGACACGCCGCAGCAAAAGCTGCGGGTGATCGAGCAGCGTGCCTCCGTCCGGTGTGGCGAACAGTCGCTGCCCCTCGACCGTAATTTCCGCATTCAGCACATAATGACCGCCCGGCGGCAGCGTGGGGTAAGTCAGGGTATAGGGAATTGGCACGCCATGATGGATCTCCGTGCGCTGCTCAGCCATGACAAGAGGGGCGCCATGCGTGGCTCCCGTATCCTCGATCCAGACGCTCAAAACGGCACCCGGTGGCAGGGCCATTCGCTCACGATACAGAGCATGACCCTGCAACGTGTGCATGGTGGCCGCCTGACTCGCTATTTGGCTGGCCGCATAAACCGGTGCAGTGGACAGGATTGAGCCTGCCACCAGCAGGTTCAGAACAAAACAGCGGAGCGTGATCATCATGCGTCAGAGTCCTCAGCCGATGCGGTTCAGCCCGCCCATGTAAGGACGCAGAACCTCGGGGATATCGATGCTGCCGTCTTCGTTCTGATAGGTCTCCATGACCGCGATCATCGTCCGGCCGACAGCAAGACCGGAGCCGTTAAGCGTATTGACGAAGGCCGGTCCATTTTCTGCACGATAGCGCGCATTCATGCGGCGTGCCTGAAAATCGCGCGTGTTGGAGCACGAGGAAATTTCACGCCATGCCTTCTGGCCCGGCAGCCACGCTTCCAGATCGAACGTCTTGGCCGCGCCAAACCCCGTATCGCCCGCACAAAGCAGCATCCGACGGAAGGTGATGCCCAGGCGCTCCAGAACCGTCTCGGCGGCCTGAGTCATGCGCTCGTGCTCGGCCTCGCTGTCTTCGGGACGCACGACGGAGACCAGTTCGCATTTGGTGAACTGGTGCTGACGCAGCATCCCGCGCACGTCGCGCCCGGCGGAACCGGCTTCGGAGCGGAAGCATTGCGAGAGTGCGGTCATGCGGATCGGCAGGGCATCGGCGGAGAGGATGTCCCCCATGACGGACGCTGTGAGCGGGACTTCGGCGGTCGGGATCAGCCAGCGGCCATCTTCCGTCCGAAACGAATCCTCGGCGAATTTGGGCAGCTTGTCGGTACCATACATGGCGTCGTCATTGACCAGAAGCGGCACGCTGGTTTCGCTGTAACCGAACTCGGACGTGTGGATATCGAGCATGAACTGGCCCAGAGCGCGCTCCAGACGGGCGAGTGCGCCACGCAGAACCACAAAACGCGTGCCGGACAGTTTGGCAGCGGTTGGGAAATCCATCAGGCCCAGCGCTTCGCCGAGTTCGAAATGCTGTTTCGGCTCGAAGGTCAGGTCGCGCTTTTCGCCACGGACATGAACGACGACATTGTCATCTTCGCTCCTGCCCTCGGGAACGGACGCATCGAGACAGTTCGGCAGGGCTTTCAGCACATCGTCGATGCGGGTCTGGATCGTGTTTGCGCGCTCTTCCAGCCCGGCGATCTGGTCACGCAGGGCAATGGCCTTTGCCTCGATCTCGGCGGTGTCGAGGTTCTGGCGCTTGAGCAGGCCGATTTCCTTGGCAATCGTTTTGCGGGCGGCCTGTGCGTCCTGAAGCGCGACCAGAGCAGCCCGGCGCTCTTCGTCTTCGCTGACAAGCTGCTGTCCCACGGGTGACAGGCCCCGACGTGCGAGAGCAGCGTCAAAAGCGGCCGGGTCGGCGCGCAGGGCTTTCAGGTCATGCATGGTTCAGGGCTCCGGCAGGTGTCATCAGTCTTCGTCGGCGGCCATCGGTTTCGGTTCCACGAACCGGGCCGTCAGAATGGATATCTCGTACAGTGCGACGAGGGGAATGGCGAGGCTCAGCATCGTAATCGCATCCGGCGGTGCAATGACAGCCGCAACCGCAAACGACGCGACAACGGCATAGCGACGGAAACGCTTGAGTTGCGCCACACTCAGCAGCCCCACACGGACCAGCAGCGTCAGGATGACGGGCAGTTCGAAACAGACCCCAAACGCCAGGATCATTTTCGTCACCAGCGTCAGATATTCCGACACCTTGGCCTGAAGTTCGATCTGCATGCCGCCATCAGTGTTCTGCGGCGTCTGGAAGGACAGGAAGAACTGCCACGCGTAAGGAAACACGACGTAATAGGCCAGTGCCGCGCCGATCAGGAACATGATGGGCGTGGCGATCAGGAACGGGGCAAAGGCCCGTTTCTCGCTGCGGTAAAGGCCAGGTGCGATGAAGATCCACGCCTGAATGGCAATCATGGGAAAGGACAGGCAGGTCGCGCCGAACACGGCCACGCGGATATAGGTAAAAAAGGCCTCATACAGCGCGGTGTAGATCAGGTGCGGCTGTTCGCCGTTTTTGCGCATGATGTTGCCGAGCGGGGCCGCCAGAAAACGGTAAATCTCGCCCGAAAAATGATAGCAGATGGCAAAGGCGATCACGAAGGTCACGATCGACCAGATCAGCCGTTTGCGCAGTTCCACTAGATGTTCGAGGAGCGGCATCGGCGTGTCGTTGATGCTGTCGGTGTCGGTCATTCGCCGTCCTTTCCGCTCGCGATGGGGATGCGCCGACCGGCATGGATGGCCCGGACAGGCGGCAGAATATCAGGCGCGCGCCAGCGGGAGCGCTCATGCTGGAGCCGCCGTGCCGTGCTGGGCGGAAGAATGGACGGAGCGCCAACGACATCTTCGTTGACGTCCGGTTCCTCCTGCGCGGGCAGGTCCACGGCTGGCTCGAACTGCGGACGGGCGTTGTAGGGCACCGTTTCCAGATCGGTCAGGGAAGGCGGCGGCGGAAGCGGCGGGGCGGGCGGAACCTTTGGCAGCGCGGCGGCAGACGCTTTCGTCGGCGCATCCAGTTCCAGACTGCGGCGGATGGAATTGTCGCCGTCGATCGCTTTCGTCACGCGGTCGCGCAGGTTGAAACTTTTCAGATCCCGGAACTGGTCACGCGCCTCGGACAGATCGGCCTCACGGACCATCTCATCCACATGGGACTGGAACTCCGAGGCCATGCGCCGCATCGCCTTCAGCCCGTTGGACAGGGTGCGGATGGCAACCGGCAGGTCCTTCGGGCGGATGAACACCATCGCCACCACCACGAACAGCGCGATTTCCGAGAAACTGAAGTCAAACATGCGACATTCCTAGCCTGTCTGCTCCGTTCCGCCTACGGCAGAACCGTCGGCGGCATCGTCTTCCGCTTCCGTGGAGGCCCGATCCAGCAGGAAATCTTCCCTCCGCGGCAGAGCGGCGAGATCCGGGAGGGCAAAGCTTTCTAGAAAATGGGCCGTAGTGCCCCACAGAACAGGGCGACCGGGCACCTCCTTACGGCCTTTCGGTGCGATCAGGCTGTCTTCCAGCAGGGCGTCAAGAATGGCCTGTCCGAGCGAAACGCCTCGAATAGCTTCGATTTCTGCGCGAGTGCAGGGTTGGTGATAGGCCACGATCGCCAGCGTTTCCATTGCCCCCCGGCTCAGGCGGCGCGGCTTTTCCACGACTTTTGTCAGAGCCGAAGCATATTCGGGGCGGGTGCGGAACTGCCAGCCACCCGCGACCAGCACCATTTCGATGGCATGATCGGCATAGAGTGCGCGGACGGCTTCAATCGCTTCCTCCGTTGCGATGGCAACGGACTGGGCTTTGAGAAGCTCTGCGAGTGCAGACGGTTTGACGGGTTCTGGGCTGGCGAAAACTAGTGCCTCCACAAGGTGGCAGGCCCGATCGAGCATTTCGGAGGCGGTCATGATGCGGGGCGCCATTCGATGATACCGAAAGCCTCGGGCTGACGCAGTTCCAACGCCCCGCCCTTCGCCATTTCCAGCCCTGCGAGCAGCGTCCCGGCCAAAGCTGCGTTGCGTCCATAAGGCCCCTCCTCTCCATCCAGTTCGTTCGGGTCGGGCAAAAGGGAGGTCAGGGTGTGCCAGCCGACCACGCTGTCGGTTCCGAGAAGGCGTTTGAAGCGGGAGAGCGCGTCCTGCACGCTCCAGTAGCGGCGGGCACGGGGAGCATAGACCGTCCGGCGGCCTGTTCTGCGCCGGGCGGACAGATAGGCCGTAATGAGCGCGGGCATCTCCACACGCAGGCCCGAGCGGTCGATTTCGGTATGGTCCTCGCCCTGCCCGCGCCGGAATACGTCCAGACCCAGACGAGGCTGTGCGGCCAGCCACTGGGCGGCGGCACGCATCCGTTCAAGTTCGATCAGGCGTTCCTGAAGAAGCTCAATCGCATCTTCAGCATCCGGGTCTTCATTTTCGGCGGGAAGCAGCAGTTTGGATTTCAGCCATGCGAGCCATGCCGCCATGACGAGCCAGTCGGCCGCCAGTTCCAGCCGCAGGCTCCGCGCTTCCGCACGAGCCTTGTCCACAACGGCCAGATACTGCTCCACCAGTTGCAGGATGGAGATTTTCGCCAGATCCACCTTCTGTTTGCGGGCAAGATCGAGGAGCAGGTCCAGCGGCCCCTCGAACCCGTCAAGCGTCAGATGCAGTGTCTCGCTCAAACGCCAGCGCTCAGAACTGGGCTGGCGTACAGGCGACGGACTGCGCGTGCAGCTTCACACAATAGGCCCGCGCGGCTTTCAGATCCGCAAATCCGCCGATCCGCAGACGCACGAACGTATGGTCGCCACGCGTGGTCTTCTCAAACAGCGGCGTATGCCCGGCGAGCAGGGCCGGAGCCTGATGGCGCAGACTGTCCCACTCCTTGCGGGCTGCGGCCTCACTGTCGAGCGCGCCGAGCTGCACTTCATGCGAACCGGCCGGGGCATCCGCCTTGGAGACCGTTTTTTCGGGAGTAGCGGCCTTTGGTGGCGCGACGCTCTCGGGTTCCGGCACAGGAGCGGGAAGCGGCTTTTCCACGGGGCGGGCCGCGTGATGGACGGGCGCTTCTTCTTTTTTCAGTGCCTCTTTTTGAGCTTCAGCCGGGGCATTGGCAGCAGCGCCCGTCGGGGCAGCAGGCTGAATTTGTGGCTTTTCCGCTGCCGTCGCAGGCGGTACCGCGGGCTGAGGCTGTTCGGGGGCGGCAGATGCGGTTGCGTCAGGACTGTTCGCAGGAGCGGTCGGAGCCGGAGCATTTCCCGGAGTTGCGGGAGGTACGGCTGTGTCCGACGTTGCGTCCGTCTTTGCAGGGTCCTGCGTTGGCGCGCCCGGAGGCACGCCGTACTGACGGGCCAGCGCCTTCGTATCGGGCTGCTCGGGGCCGGGCGCGAGATGTGCTTCGCCATTGCCAGTCATGTCGGTTTCCCCGCCATCACCGCTCATGATCTGCATGCCACCCGGATCGGCGGGACGGTCCTTCACGGGGCCGGGAGGCGGGCCGATAATGGGAATGCCGCCGTGATGGGTTCCCATGAGAGACCAGCCACCGACCGCCAACATCAGCACGACGCCGATACCCACCGCGCCGCCGACCAGCTTGCGCGTTGCGGGATCATTACCTAGCAGGGACGTCAGGCGCCCTGCCCCAGCAGCATTCACAGGCGTAGCCGGACGACGGCGCGGAGCGGGTTCGTCGTCGTAATCGTTGCTCATACGCTCGCGCTCGAAACGCGGCTGCGGACGCGGGCCCGGTGTCGGACCGGAGGGTTGTTTCGGAGGGCGGCCATAATCGCCGGGGTCGGCGTTTCCGCGTCCCTGATCGTTTTCCGGGCTCATCGCATTTCTTCCACTGGCACGACGCCGAGAATGGTGAGGGCACAACGCAGCGTTCCCGCAATCGCCGAGACCAGCGCCAGCTTGGCAAGGCTGGTTGCGCGGTCGTTCTCGTGCAGGAAGCGCAGGGTGGTGTCTTCGCGACCCCGGTTCCACAGGGCATGGAAGTCGGAGGCCAGATCAATGCAATAGGTCGCGATGCGGTGCGGCTCACGGGCCGTAGCTGCGGCTTCGACACTGCGCGGGAAAGCCGCCAGACGACGCAGGACGGCCAGTTCGACGTCCGAAGACAGGTTGGACAAATCGGCTTCGCACAATGCTTCCGGCGTCACAGCATCCGCGCCAAACATCGTCTCGGCCGAACGCAGAACCGAGCGACAGCGGGCATGGGCATACTGGACGTAGAACACCGGGTTATCGCGTGTCTGGGCGACGACAGCATCCAGATCGAACTCCATCTGCGCGTCGGCCTTGCGGGTCAGCATCGTGAAGCGCACGGCGTCCTTGCCCACTTCGTCGAGCAGGTCGCGCAGGGTCACGAACGTACCGGCGCGCTTGGACATCTTCACCGGTTCGCCGTTTTTCACGACGCGGACGATCTGGCACATCACGACTTCAAAGCCGGTCTTGCCATCCGTCAGGGCCGAAATCGCGGCGCGCATGCGGGAAACGTACCCGCCGTGATCGGCGCCGAGGACGTCAATCAGGACGTCAGCATTCTCGGCTTTCTGGGCGTGATAGCCAATATCGTTGGCGAAATAGGTGTTGGTGCCGTCGGATTTGCGGAGTGCGCGGTCCTGATCGTCGCCAAATTCGGTGGAGCGGAAGAGCGTCTGCGGGCGGGCTTCCCAGTCTTCCGGCATCTTGCCCTTCGGCGGCTCCAGCACGCCCTCATAGAGCAGGCCCTTGCTGTCGAGCCTGGCGATCGCGGCATCGACACGACCGCTAGCCAACGTCTCGGCTTCACTGGCGAAGACTTCGTGCGAGATACCGAGGGCTTCCAGATCCTCGCGGATGGCGGCCACCATCTGCGTCAGGGCTTCACGACGCACGGTCTCGAACCACACGGACGGATCCGCAGGACCACCTTCGGCATTGGCGAGCGAACGTCCGTGCGTTGAGGCAATGCTTTGGGCGACCGGGATCAGGTACTCGCCCTGATATTGCAGACCGTTCGGAGTCAGCGGGCCGAAATCATCTGCGGAAATGTCCGTGCCGATGGCCTGAAGGTAGCGCCAGTATGTGGCCCATGTCAGGGCGACGACCTGCGTTCCGGCATCGTTGATATAGTATTCGCGCGTCACCGGGCTGCCTGCGGCTTCGAGCAGGTTGGCCAGCGCATCACCCACCACCGCACCACGGCAATGACCGACATGCATCGGGCCGGTCGGGTTGGCGGAGACGTATTCCACGTTCACGCGCGTTCCCTGCCCCATCGTGGAGCGGCCGTAGCGGTCGCCCGCCTTGAGAACGGAGACGGCCACGCCCTGAAGGACTTCGGGCTTGAGCGTCAGGTTCACAAAGCCCGGACCGGCGGCTTCGGCCTTCGCGATCCCCGGCAGCTCGGAGAGTTTCGCGACCAGTTCGGCAGCAATATCGACGGGTTTGCGGCGCGCGGGCTTGGCGGCCAGCATCGCGGCATTCGTCGCCATATCGCCGTGAGACGGGTCGCGCGTGGGGGTCAGGTCGACGCGCTGCACCACTTCTTCCGGCAGGCCGGGGACGACCGATCGCAGAGCATCGCACACCTGAACTCGGGTGCGGGCAAAGAGACAGTCAGTCGTAAGGGTCGTGGTGTCAGCGGCCATTTCAGCTCGATTCCTGTAACGCGTCTTCAAATCAGAGGCTCTATCAGCCCAGCACGGAGAGGTCCGTCAACCGTCGATGTTCTTCCATCGCGAAACGATCGGTCATTCCGGCAATATAATCGGCCACCAGACGCCTGCGCTGCACGTCATCGGCGGCTTTCGCACGGCCCCGCAGCGGATCGGGCAGAAGACCGGGATCTTCGGACAGGATATCGAAAATTTCGCGCACGGCGATCTTGGCTTTCCGCGCCATGCGGTTGACGCGCCAGTGCCGGTACATGCGGGCATAGAGGAACTTGCGGATGGCCTTGTTGGCTTCCCGCATTTCCGGACTGAACGCCACGACGGGATATCCGGCATGGCGAATGTCGTCGGCGGACTGCGGATTGAGCGCTTCGAGGTTGCGGCGCGTCTGGTCCGTGAGGTCCGTGGCGAGCTGGTTGATGACGACGCGGATGGTTTCATGACGCACGCGCTGCGCCTGATCGGAGGCTTCGCGCCCGATCAGGCGTTCCATCTCGCGCGACCGGCGCAGGGCGTCTCCGACCAACGGCAGGTCTTCGATGTCCTCGAAGGACAGCAGCCCGGCCCGCAGACCGTCATCAAGGTCGTGGCCGTGATAGGCGATGTCGTCCGACATGGCGGCTACCTGCGCTTCTGCGGACGCATAGCTTTGCAGATCCAGATGATGTTTCGCGTCGTATTCCGCGAAATAGGGCGTCGGACGTTTGACGGGGCCATTATGCTTGGCCAGTCCCTCCAGCGCTTCCCATGTCAGGTTCAGGCCATCAAAGGCGTGGTACCGGGCTTCGAGCGCGGTTACGAGCCGCAGGGACTGGGTATTGTGATCGAAACCGCCCCAGTCCTTCATCGCGAGCGCGAGGGCGTCTTCCCCGGCATGGCCGAACGGCGTGTGACCGAGATCATGGGCAAGCGCCACGGTTTCGGTCAGATCTTCGTTAAGGTCCAGATTACGGGCGATGGAACGGGCGATCTGCGCGACTTCGAGCGAGTGCGTCAGACGCGTGCGGAAAAAATCGCCTTCGTGATTGATAAAGACCTGTGTCTTGTATTGCAGGGTGCGAAAGCCTGCGGAATGCAGCACACGGTCACGGTCACGCTGCCAGGGCGAGCGGACCGGGCTTTCCACTTCAGGGTAGAGTCGGCCTCTGAAATCCGTAGGGGAGCCGGAATCCTGTACCGCGTAGATCGCTACCATCAAGACATGTCCTGCGTGAGCCGTCGGGCCGGGAGAGCGCCGTTTCGGGCGGCTTACGGGGCCATTCTACGCCAGCATCGTGCCGGTGCAAGCGTGGCCCCTCTGCCCTTCCCCTTTGCTCTGGGGCGCGCTCTGGCCATATAATCAGGACCGCAGTTGTCTTTTCAGAAGAGTCCGGGAACCAGAACCCATGTCCGACACCGTGCCTTTCAGCGTTTCCGCCAGTGCGGCCGCTCGCATCAAGGAGATCATTGCAGCGCAACCCGAACCCGACGGGCTCGCACTGCGCGTTGCGGTGCTGGCCGGAGGCTGCAACGGATTTCAGTATCAGTTCAAACTGGAGCGCGATCAGGCCGCGGATGATGTCGTCATCGAACGGGACGGCGCGCGCGTGTTCGTGGATACGACCAGCCTCGACCTGCTGGAAAACGCGGAACTGGAATTCGTGGACAAGCTGATGGGCGCCCATTTCACGGTCACGAACCCCAATGCGGCCTCGTCCTGTGGCTGTGGCACCAGCTTTTCGCTAGCCTGAGTTCATGAGCAATACGCCGTTTACCTTCGCAAGCTGGAACATCAATTCCATCCGCGCCCGCGCCCATCATGTTCAGGACTGGCTGGAACGCCATCCGGACTGCGATCTGCTGTGCCTTCAGGAGATCAAATGCGAGGACAGCCAGTTCCCGGCCGCGTTCGCAGAAGCCGGACTGCATGTCGCGACCTCGGGGCAGAAAGCCTATAATGGCGTGGCCCTGATCGGGCGTCGGCCCTTTACAGTGACGCACCACACACTTCCGGGCTTCGAGCATCCATCTGCCCGTTATATCGAGGCGGAACTCGACGGCATCACGATCGGCAATCTGTATCTGCCCAATGGCAATTCCGGCGGCGAGGACGGTTACGCTACCAAGCTGGCGTTTTTTGATGCTCTTGCGGAGCGCGCGGGTGTTCTGCTGGAAGCTGAGAAACCGTTTGCGTTCATCGGCGATTTCAATGTCTGCCCGACGGGCGAGGATCTGGCGCCCGGCGCGCTGTCGCAGGATGATGCGCTGGTCCGTCCTGAAACCCGTGCGGCGTTCCGCAGGCTGGAATGGATGGGGCTGACGGATGCCCTCCGAGCCCTGCGCCCTGCGGGCCGGCATTACACGTTCTGGGATTATCAGGCGGCGGCCTTCCAGCGGAACTCAGGGCTGCGGATCGACCATGCGCTTCTGTCTCCCCGCCTGGCCGAGCGCCTGACAGCTTTCGTGATCGACCGGGACGAGCGGGCGAAGGAAAAGGCCTCCGATCACGTCCCGGTTCTCGTTACCATCTAAAGATGCAAGGGGAATGCGTCACTCCCCTTGTACCCCCTCATGCATGTCGCAGATTGGGTTTTCTGCTCAGATGGCCCGGCTGCCACTGATACCCGTTACCGCTCCAGCGCCAGTAGCCAGGCACCCAGTGCAGGTCTCCGCGATGGGGCGGGATCGTCTCCGGCAACGTATGCGGAGGCGGCGGCGGCTGTCGGTATGGGCCGCTGTAGGGCACAAACTGGGCATGGGCTGTTCCCGACATCGGCGCAATCGCCATCGTACCTGCAAACAGGGCGGAAACAGCCAAGATCCCTGACAGATGTTTCAGCATCAAGCTCTCCTTTCCATGACGCCTTGTCACGGAAAGATGATGACGGGAGCGTCTTGGCGCAGCTGAGGCGCATCTGTGGCGGAATCCGGGCAGATCATGATTTTGTGTTGCATGTACGATGCCTTTCCCTACGCCTGTAACGGAAAGATACAGAAGTTGATGCGTGATTTAAAAGACACAGAATCATTATGAAATTTATTTTTAGCCCTTGAATTTGATTATATTATATTGACCGTGCCTTTTAAGGCACATCATTCGATGCTCCGCCACATCTTGCACACCTCCTTCATGCGCCAGTACCGCAGACCCTCGTATCGCTTTTTTTGTTGAGGGTTTATCGATGGCTGTTGCGCGGCCTCTCTCGCTTGCATCTTTGGGCCCATCCTGCCTTCTGCGGGCCGTCCGCACAGAGTGGCGACTTGCGGTCTGTATCCTTGGCAGTGTCTGGACTGCCCCGCTTCGCGCCCAGGCCCCCGCCTATTTCATGCCCGCACATCATACCGCACGGACACCTTCTCTGAACGCCCTCAGAACCCCTGCGCTGCTGAACAGCATGACAGGTCGATCCGCATCAGGCGGATTAAGCTTTGACCAGACAGGAACGTCCCCCGTGGTGCGACGGGAATGGATGAAGCTGGATCTATCGAACCTCTCGAAGATCGGCCCTCTGGATGTCGAACGCGCGACACAGTCACCGCTGATGGAAGAAAAAGGCGTGACGACGACTTTCGCCTACCCGTTGAAATCGCTTCCGGGCGTGGACCTGACGGCGAGTTTCTTCGGAGGACATCGCGACACCATTCAGGGTGCCGCAGGCGGGAGTGCAGCCGTCACAGGGGGCATCCGAGTGCATTGGTAAGTGTACGAACACACATGGCGCAAAAAAACCGGCACCTCCCGTTAAGGAGATGCCGGTCAGCAGAAGCAGGGAACTCTGTCTCGGGCTTATTTGCTGGCAGTCGGTTTGGGCTTCGGCAGGTCGAGTGCCAGATGCAGTTCCTTCAGACGGGCAGGTTCGACCGGGGCCGGGGCTTCCATCATCAGGTCTTCGCCGCTCTGGTTGAGCGGGAAGAGAATGACTTCGCGAATGTTTGGCTCATCGGCCAGCAGCATCACGATACGGTCCACGCCCGGTGCGGCGCCACCATGCGGCGGGGCACCGTAACGGAAGGCGTTCAGCATGCCGCCGAAACGCTCTTCCACGACCTCGGGGCCGTAGCCTGCGATTTCGAAAGCACGAAGCATGACTTCCGGCAGATGGTTCCGGATCGCGCCCGAGGAGAGTTCCACGCCGTTGCAGACGATATCGTACTGGTAGGCGTTGATCGTCAGCGGGTCCTGCGTGTTCAGCGCCTCAAGCCCACCCTGCGGCATGGAGAATGGGTTGTGCGAGAAGTCGACCTTCCCGGTTTCCTCGTTCAGCTCGAACATCGGGAAGTCCACGACCCAGCAGAAACGGAACGCGTTCTTCTCGATCAGGTCCAGTTCTGTGGCAACCTTGGTGCGGACAACGCCGGAGAACTTGGCAACTTCGTCACCCTTGCCCGCAGCGAAGAACACGGCGTCTCCGGCCTTGAGGCCACAGGCTTCACGGATACTCTCGACACGCTCGGCCTCAAGGTTCTTGGCAATCGGGCCCTTGCCACCTTCTGCTTCAAAAATGATGTAGCCCAGACCGCCGGCCCCGCTTTCACGCGCCCATGTGTTGAGCTTGTCGAAGAAGCCGCGCGGACGGTCGCCCGCACCCGGAGCCGGAATGGCGCGGATCTGGCCGCCCGAGGCTGCGATCTTGGCGAACAGACCGAAACCGGAATCGCGGAACGCCTCCGTGACGTCCTTGATGATCAGCGGGTTGCGCAGATCCGGCTTGTCGGAGCCGTAATCGCGCATGGAATCGGCATACGGAATGCGCGGGAATGCGCCGTCCGTGATTTTCCAGCCTTCAGGCGTGAACTCGTTGAACACGCCCGCGAGGACGGGTTCGAGCACCGTGAAGACGTCTTCCTGCGTAACGAACGACATCTCGAAATCGAGCTGATAGAACTCGCCGGGGCTGCGGTCCGCGCGTGAGGCTTCGTCGCGAAAGCAGGGTGCAATCTGGAAGTAGCGGTCGAAACCGGCAACCATCGCAAGCTGTTTGAACTGCTGCGGCGCCTGCGGCAGAGCGTAGAACTTGCCCGGATGTAGACGGGCGGGGACGAGGAAGTCCCGCGCGCCTTCGGGGGAAGAAGCTGTCAGGATCGGCGTCTGGAACTCGGTGAAGCCCTGCGCGATCATACGCTGGCGCAAGCTCGTGATGACCTTGCTGCGGAGCAGGATGTTCTGGTGCATCTTGTCACGGCGCAGGTCGATGTAACGGTATTTCAGGCGCAGTTCTTCGGGGTAGTTCTCGTTGCCCGCGACCTGGAATGGGAGAACTTCAGCGCTGGAGCGGACGTCCAGAGCCTCGGCCAGAACTTCGACGTCCCCGGTCGGCAGGTTCGGGTTGCGCTGCGATCCATGACGCACCACGACCTTGCCGGTCACGGTGATGACGCTCTCGACACGCAGGCGCTCGACCTTTTCCAGCAGGTCCGTGCCCGAAGGAATGACGATCTGCGTGACGCCATAATGGTCGCGCAGGTCGATGAACAGCAGGCCGCCGTGATCGCGTTTGCTGTGCACCCAGCCGGAAAGGCGGACGGTCTGCCCGGCGTTCTCTTCACGCAGGGCGCTACAGTCATGGGTGCGGTATGGATGCATGGCGGGCCTCTTCAACGTCCTGTGCGGATAAGTGGGCGCAGGAAGCCGGGACGGCCCTCTGATGTCAAGTTTTCTGCGACCTCAGGGGCGCGTTCAGGCCTTTTCCTTCATGAAACCATCAAAATCGACCGCTGCCCGCGCCATGTCTGCTGCATGCCCTGCCCCGGCCAGCGCAATGGGTTTGCCATCCTTGAGATAGGTCGCGAGGAACCTGAAACCGCGAATATCGCCTTCCAGAGCCACATTGTCGAAGCTCTCGCCCCAGCCCAGAAGCTCGATTTTCTTACCGAACTGCTGCGTCCAGAACCACGGCATCGGAACGTTCGGGGTATCGTGCCCCATCATCGCAAGAGCCGCGATCCGCCCCTGTACCTCGGCATGACGCCAGTGTTCGATTCGCCGTGGCGCACCATCATGAAAGACGGCGGATGCATCGCCGGCCGCATAGACGCCGGGATAGGCTCCGACATCATCGCCCCGCGTTACGCGCATCTGGCCGTTCACAACAATCGCACCGCTTTTGTCCCGCTCCAGCCCCAGAACATAATCCGTGGCCGGGATGACGCCGACGCCGAGAAGCACAAAAGCGGCGGGCAGACGGGTTCCGTCATCCAGTTCCACGCCCGATGCCTTCTCGCCGTCGCTCTCATCGGCATAGATTTTCGTGACCCGCGCGTCCGAGACGAACGCCACACCGTTTTCTTCATGAAGCTGGCGCAGACGAATGCCGATTTCACGCCCGAACTGTTTTTCCATCGGGATTTCGTTATCGGAAACAACCGTCACCCCAACCCCACGCTGGCGCAGGGAGGACGCGGCTTCCAGACCGATGAACCCCGCACCGACGATCGTGACCGCCAGATCGGGGTCGAGAATGGCGGCAATCCGCTCGGCGTCCGCTTCGCGGTGCAGCGTATAGACGCCCTTCATGTCCACGCCCGGAATATCCGGCTTTTTAGTCACGGCGCCCGTGGCGATCAGGACGTGATCGGCTGCCAGTTTTGTCCCGTCCTGCAAGGTTGCGGTGCGGGTCTGCGGGTCGAACTGTGCCACATGGCCGCGGATGCGCGTGATGTCGCGCTCTGTATAGAACTCCTCCTCCCGGACCGGAGGCGCATGGGCCTTTTCGGATTCGCTGACGAGAACGGTTTTGCTCAGGGCCGTGCGGTCATAGGGAAGATCCTTTTCCTCGCTGACCATTGTAATCGTGCCCGCAAAACCTTCCGCCCGAAGCGTCACCGCCGCGCTGACGGCTGCGGCCCCGGCGCCGAGAAGCAGGACGCTGTCGCCTTCCTGCCGTTTCGCAGGGGCCACACGCTGCATTGGTTTCAGCCCGACCAGAACACGTCCATCGACAATCTGGGCGGGGTAACGTTGCAGGGGATCGAGGGCCAGCGGTTCGACGAGGCTTCCATCCGTCGCATCAAAAACCGCCTTGTGCCAGGGGCAGACCAGCACGCTGCCTTTTTCCGTCCGACAGAATGCCCCCTGCTCCAGTGGCGCTTCCTTGTGAGGGCATTTCCCAGCGAAGGCGTGGATTTTCTCGCCGTCGCGAATAAGGACGACCGGCGCTCCGTCCAGCGAAAACGGAGTGATCCTGCCATCTTCAAGCGCATCGAAAGCGGAAAGATCGCGGAAATCGGCATTCGGGGCGGAGTGGGACATTGGATGGAGCCTCCCGGTCGGGTCAGAGGTCAGTCATGAGAGCGAACGCAGCATAAGGCGCCGGGTTGGCAAACATCAAAAAACCCGCCCGGACATAATGGTCCGGGCGGGTTTTTGAAAATGCACTGTCTGACAGAGCCAGTTGACAGGGCCAGATCAGAACATGTCGTCGAATCCGCCGCCGTCACCGCCGCCGAAGTCTCCGCCACCGGAATCGCCACCGCCGAAATCGGAGTTGGAGAAATTGCCGGCATCGGTGCCCGAACCGCCGAAGGGATCTGCGCTCGAAGCGTCACTGCCATAATTGTTGATGATGGTGTCGCCGCCCGTGCCCCAGCCGCCAGCTGCGTCACCGCCGCCGCTGTGATGGTCGGAGAACAGGCCTTCAAGCGCGTTGGCGGCCATCATGCCGCCAGCGACGCCCGCAGCCGTGGTCAGGGCCGAGCCTAAAAAGCCTGAGCCGCCACGCTGGAACATGCCCGGTTGATAGCCCGGCGGATACCCATACTGCTGCTGCGGCATGAAGTTCGGCGGCGGTGCGGCCTGTTGTGCGCCCCAGCCCGGCGGGGGGGCGGATTGCTGCGGACGATTGCCGCCACCGAAGAAACCACCAAAGAGCCCACCCGGCTTGCCGCCGCCGGACTGCTGCGCCTGTGCGAGTTGCTGCTGAGTCTGCTGGAGCTGAAATTCGAGCTGGCGAATGCGGTTCTGCGCCTGCGCAAGCGCTGCTTCCTGCACCACGGCCATCTGGGTGACGCGGTAGCGGGCTTCCGGGTACTGCTGGAAGTTCTCGGCGATGAAGCGGTCCGCTTCGGGGTCGACGGGCGGCAGAGGGGCGGCCGGTGGCTGGCCGGGTCCCGTGACCTGCGGCCCTCCCCCGACACGGGCGACGAAACGGGCGATCAGATCGCGTTCTTCGTTGTTCATCGTCATCATCCTTCCAGATGAAGAAATTGCTGAGCCTCCATCATATGATGCAGCCACGGCCACTCTACAAGATCAACCGCAGAAGGCTCCCTTCCGGTTCCGGGCCTGTGCCTGTAAGGTGGCGCCCGATTTCTGCCAACCGGAGCCTATCGAATTGTCTGCGACCCGGCCGCTCTGTTTTCAGGACCTGATCCTGCGCCTTCATCAATTCTGGTCCGAGAAAGGCTGCGCCATTCTGCAGCCCTACGATACCGAACTCGGAGCGGGCACGCTCTCCCCTCACACCACGCTTCGCGCGCTCGGTCCCAAGCCGTGGGCTGCGGCCTATGTGCAGCCCTGCCGCCGTCCGTCGGATGGTCGTTATGGCGAGAACCCGAACCGTCTTCAGCACTATTATCAGTATCAGGTGCTACTCAAGCCGACGCCGGAAGACAGCCAGCAGCTTCTGCTCGACAGCTATCGCGCCATCGGGATCGACCCCGAACTGCACGATATCCGATTCGTCGAGGATGACTGGGAAAACCCGACCATCGGCGCTTGGGGACTGGGCTGGGAAGTCTGGTGTGACGGGATGGAAGTCTCGCAGTTCACGTATTTCCAACAGGTTGGCGGCATTCCGACCGTCATGCCGTCAACGGAGCTGACCTACGGGCTTGAGCGTCTGGCGATGTATGTCCAGGGCGTCGAGAACGTCTATGACCTCGACTTCAACGGCCGTGGCCTGACTTATGGCGACGTGTTCCTGCGTGCTGAGCAGGATTATTCGCGCCATAATTTCGAGCTTGCCGACACGCAGATGCTGCTGACTCATTTCAACGATGCCGAACGCGAGTCCATGCGTCTGTCCGAGGCTGGCGTGGCCCAGCCCGCTTACGACCAGTGTCTCAAGGCGTCGCATCTGTTCAATCTTCTGGATGCACGCGGCGTGATTTCCGTGTCCGAGCGCGCCTCCTATATCGGGCGCGTCCGTGCGCTTGCCAAAGCCGCCTGCGACGCCTGGCTCGCCGGTGAGGAGACGTCCCATGGCTGAACTCTTTCTCGAACTGTTCAGCGAGGAAATCCCCTCCGGCATGCAGGCCCGCGCGGCGGAAGATCTGGGATCGCTGCTGACCAAGGCGCTTGATGGCCTGAATCCGCGCGATCTGCGGACGTTCTTCGGGGCCCGACGCATCGCGGCGGTTCTAAACATCGATGCCGAAATTCCGGCGCGCAGCGTGTCCGAACGCGGGCCGCGCGAGGGGGCTCCGGAAAAGGCGCTGGAAGGTTTCACCCGCAAGCATGGCGTCACACCAGCGGATCTGACGCTGGAAAACGGCTTCTGGGTTCTGAACAAGTCCCTTGATCCAGTGAGCGCGGAAAGCCGCGTTTCCGAAGCCGTGCCGGATCTGCTGTGGAAGTTTCCTTGGCCCAAATCCATGCGCTGGGGTGCGGGATCGAACTTCACATGGGTGCGTCCACTGCGCCGGATTGCGTGCCTGCTGGACGGGCATGTCGTGCCGTTCCCCCTCGCCCGCGACGGGGATGACGCGCATGGGCTGAAGGCGTCCAACCTCTCCGAAGGCCATCGCTTCCTTGCACCCGGCGCGTTCGAAATCCTGTCCGCCTCGCAGTGGCAGGACGAGCTTGAGACGCGCTCGGTCATCGTGGACATGGACAGCCGCCGCGACATGGTCCGCACCGGCGTGGCGCGCCTGGCGGAGCAGCATGGCATTACGGTTGTGCAGGATGACGGGCTGGTCGATGAAGTCTGCGGGCTGGTCGAATATCCGGTCCCGCTTCTGGGCAAGATCGACGCGGCGTTCATGGATCTGCCTGCCGAAGTGATGCAGGTCTCCATGCGGATCAACCAGCGCTATTTCGCGCTGCGCAATCCGGATGGGAAAGCCGCGCCGTATTTCGCGTTCATCGGCAATCTGCCGTTCAAAGACGGCGGCAAGCTGACTACGGCGGGGAATGAGCGCGTGCTCCGCGCCCGTTTTGCCGATGCGCGGCATTTCTGGGACCTGGACCGCAAGACAAAGCTGGCTGACCGGGTTCCGGCGCTGACGGTGGTGACGTTCCATGCCAAGCTGGGCACGCAGGCCGAGCGCGCGGAGCGGATCTCGAAGCTGGCGGGCACCGTGGCGCAGGCCATGGGGCTGGACGGCGTACAAATTGCGCAAGCTGAGGGCGCGGGTCTGCTGGCCAAGGCGGATCTGACGACCGGGATGGTTGGTGAGTTTCCGGAACTTCAGGGCGTCATGGGCGGCTATTATGCAGCGCATGATGGCGAAGACGAGGCCGTCTCCCGCGCTGTGGCGGAACATTACCTGCCGCGCGGTCAGTCCGACGACACGGCAAAAGCGCCGGTTTCAGTGGCCGTTGCCCTCGCGGACCGGCTGGACCTGCTGGCCGGGTTCTTTGCCATTGGCGAACTGCCGAGCGGGTCGGGCGATCCGTATGCGCTGCGTCGTGCGGCGCTGGGCATCATCCGCACGATCCGTGACAACGGGCTGCGTCTGGACCTGACGGCACTGTTCGCACAGGCCGCCAATGGCCGGACGGGTGACGAACTGGCCAAGCTGCCGGACTTCATGGCGGAGCGTCTGCGCGTGCAACTTCGCAGCGAAGGCGAACGGCATGACGTTCTTGCTGCAATTCTGACGCACGGACTGGACGGCGATCTCGTCCGGCTTCTGGCCAGAACCTCAGCACTGTCGGACATGATCCAGACGGAAGACGGGCGCAACCTACTCGCCGCCGCCAAGCGTGCCGCCAATATTCTGCGCATCGAGGATAAAAAGGACGGCCCGCATACCGGCGCTCCCGATCCTGAACTCTATACGCAGGACGAGGAACGCGCCCTCGCCACAGGTCTGGATCAGGCCGTTCCTGCGATCGAAACAGCCCTCAAAGAAGAGCGTTTCACGGATGCAATGCAGGCGATTGCAACCCTGCGCCCGACGCTGGATCACTTCTTCGAGGCCGTGACGGTCAATGCGCCGGAGCCGGAGGTGCGGGCCAATCGCCTCAAACTGCTGTCCCGCTTCCGCGCTACAACGGCCCTGATTGCCGATTTCGGGCAGATCGAGGGCTGATCTTCAGAGACCGAAGGGCGCGGATGCCCTTCGGTCCCCCTTTCTGTCATCCCAATCCATCGCAATCGTTTTGTTCAACATTTAAGGCTGGATGGCGCATTCGAATTCTGCCATCGCAGATCCTCAGTCTTCGTCGTCTTCCTGACCCGGATCGCGTTCGTTCCGATGCACCCAGGCGGACATGAGCAGGCCAAAGCCAAACATCATCGTCAGCATGGCCGAGCCGCCGTAGGAAATCAGCGGCAGCGGTACACCGCCGACCGGAATCGCGCCCATAACCATCGACAGGTTTACGGCGCAGTACAGGAAAAAATCCATCGCAATGCCCAGACCCAGCAGCCGCCCGAACTGATTGCGGCTGCGGATCGCAATGAGCATTCCGCCCATGACGAGCGTTCCGAGCAGCGCAATGACGGCGATCCCGCCGACGAAGCCCCATTCCTCCCCGATCATGGTGAAGATGAAGTCCGTCTGTTTTTCCGGCAGGAAATTCAGCTGTCCCTGACTGCCATGCAGATATCCCTCACCCCACATGCCACCCGAGCCGAGGGCGATCTTGGACTGGATGATGTTATAACCCGCGCCGAGCGGATCATGTTCGGGGTGCAGAAAGGTGTCGATCCGGGCCTTCTGGTAGTCATGCAGATGGCTGTAGATCAGCTTTCCCATGAACGGCAGCGGCGCCACGAGCAGCAGGATCTGCCACAACCTCATTCCCGCCGCGAAGAACATCGTCGCCCCGATGACGCCGATGATGGTGGCCGTGCCGAGATTGGGTTCCTTGAGCACCAGCAGAACCGGCAGCAATGTCAGGAGCGCAGGCGGGATCAGGCGCAGCGGATTGCCCATCCGCTCGTTGCCAATCCGATGAAACCACGTCGCCAGCATCAGGACGAGGCCGATCTTGGCGAATTCGGAAGGCTGGAACTGCATGCCCGCCAGATTGATCCAGCGTTCCGCTCCCTTCCCCACATGCCCCATCCGCAACACAAGGGCGAGGAGCGTGACCGAGAGCAGATAGACCGGAACCGCCGCCATCCGTAGGATACGCGGGCTGACGAGCGAGACCGCAATCATCATGACAAGGCCGAAGCCGAACCGCACCATCTGCGGCCCGGCGAACGGCTTGGCCGAGCCTCCGCCCGCAGAATAGAGGGCAATATAGCCTACCCCCGCCAGCACACAGACCAGCAGGACATACAACCAGTTGACCTGAAGCAGGCGCGCCATGGGCCTGAAATCAGGCTCGGCACGCAGCAGGCGGCGGTCGGATTTGAGAAAGCCAAACGTGTTCAGGCCGTTGCGTTTCATTGCGTCGCTCCCCGCTCCGGCTGATCGTCTGCAACGGGGCTTTCCGTGGGAGCAGAAGCGCTGGCTTCGGCGGGTGCGGACGGCGTTTGTGCCTCCGCAGGCGGTGGTGGTGGAGCAGCAGGTCGGACATCGCTGGCCGGGTCGCGCAGCAGGGTATCGGTCATGATAAGCTTGGCAAGCGGAGCCGCTTCGTCCGCGCCTGCATTGCCATGTTCCACGATCACCGCGACAGCATATTTCGGGTTATCGTAAGGCGCGAAACAAATAAACAGCGCATGGGGACGATATTCCCACGGCAGGTTCATGGAATTGAAGTGCCCAGATTCTCGCAATGCTCGTGATACATGTCGAACCTGCGCCGAGCCTGTCTTACCGGCCATCTGGATACCCGGCAGATCCAGCCGTGCTTTAGGGGCACTGCCATGCGGTTCATTGACAACCGCAAACATCCCGCCACGCACGACATCCAGAAATTCCGCTGGAAGATCGACCTTTGGCACCGTCTCGTCCGAGGCCATGGCGGAAAGCTGGTCGTTGGTCGCCCGCAGCAGATGCGGCTGAACATTGCGGCCCGAAGCGATGCGGGAGGTATAGGTCGCAAGCTCGAGCGGCGTGACCTGTACAAACCCCTGTCCGATGCCCGCATTGACCGTATCGCCGCCATTCCAGTGAAAGCCATGCTTCTGCCGCCATTCCGGAGTCGGGATCACACCGGAACGGACATGAGGCAATTCAATGTCTGGCCTGACGCCCAGACCCATCGTGTTGCCAACCGCCTTGATCGGGTCCATGCCACAACGACGTGCCACTTCGTAGAAATAGACGTCGCAGGAGAATTTCAGACCCTCGCGCATGTTGATCATGCCGTGGCCCCAGCGGTTCCAGCAATGGAAGCGCACGCCACCCAGATCGTAATATCCGGGGCAGTTGAAACGGTCCTGTGCCGTAACGGAACCGGATTTGAGGGCTGCGAGCGCCACGGCAGGCTTGAAGGTGGAGCCGGGCGGATAAAGACCAGACACGGCCTTGTCCACAAGCGGCGTGCGCGGGTCGCTTGCCCATTCGTTCCACTGCGCGTGACTCACGCCTGAATCGAACAGGGACGGATCGAAAGACGGGGTGCTGACCATCGCCATCACTTCGCCGTTGCGACAATCCATGACGACCGCACTCGCCACACGGTCTTCGAGACGATCAAGCACCTGCTGTTGCAGGACGGAATCCAGCGTCAGGCGCACGTCCTGGCCCTGTTGCCCTTCCACGCGGTCGATCTCGCCAATGACACGGCCGACCGCGTTGACTTCCATCTCCACGGAGCCTGGCTCACCACGCAGGGAGGCTTCCTGCGTCTGCTCGATCCCGGCGCGACCGACGCGCATTCCCGGCAGGGAGAGCGTTGTGTCCTTCGCTACGTCTTCTTCGTTCGGGGGCGCGACATAGCCCACGATATGGGCGGTCAGATCCCTGAACGGATAAAGCCGCGTCGAGCCCACATCGACCAGCACACCCGGCAGAGAGGGCGCGTTGAGTTCGATCCGGGCCATATCGTCCCAGGACAGGAATTCATGCAGCGTGACAGGGACGTATTTATGGACGTGCCGCAGATCGCGCTCGATGCGCGCGCGATCATGCTCATCCAGAGGCACGATCTGGGAAAAACGCTCGATAACGGCCGGGATGTCCGTCGTCTCTTCCGGCATCAAAAGCGCGCGCCAGCTGACCTTGTTGTCTGCAAGAGCCACACCGAAACGGTCATGGACCGTGCCGCGCGCAGGCGCGAGAAGGCGTTTGCTGGTCCGGTTGCGTTCGGCAAGCTGGCGCAGATGCCCGCCATCCACGACCTGAAGATTATACAGCCGCCGCCCGAGCACACCCAGAACCCCGGCCTGCACAGCCATGACCAGCAGAGCGCGGCGCGTGAAAACGCCGCGCCCCGAACGCACAGGCTCAGCCTGACGTTTCTGGCGTATCCGCGAGCGGAAAGGAGTGTTTCGGGAAAACATCAGGGCAGGATTTCAGATCCGGAAAAGAAAACAGCCTTCGACGCGGCACGCAGAAGGACGCTGTCAGGCCTGATCGGGATTGGCAAATGTGCGGCGTCCCCAGACGAACAGCGCGGTCAGGCTGGGATAGATACCGATTGTCAGCGCCGCCTGAAAGAGGCCAGGTGCGGGAGAGAGCAGTGCCACGGCGTGCAGGCACACCAGCGCCCATTGAAAAAAGGAGGCTATTATAGCGAAAATGCTGAAAATCAGCCACCCCATGAGAAATCCCAGACGCGACAGGCCATAGCGCCAGTGATGCGCCACGCCGTAAATCACCAGAAGCGACAGCAGCACTGTTCCCGGCGGCCCGAAGCTGAAAATCTCCACCACCAGTCCACACAGGAAGACTGCCAGCGCCGGCATTGAGCGGGGACGGCTATGGGCCCAGAACCAGACCGTACACATCGCAATTCCGAACTGAAGCTGCGCCTGTCCGGGGATTCCGAACGGCGCGGACAGCAGAATGGCAGAAAACATGATGAACAGAGACGGCATCGCCGCACGGATGGACATGTCGAGCGCGCGGCGGAAAGTCTGTTTGGGTTCGACTGCGGAATGCAGATGGGGGGTCGAGTTCTCGGCAACCATGCGCTTATTGCCCTCCCCGTCCCGGCATATCCGGCAGGTTGGGCAGCCATGAAAATGGCAACGGTCCGGTAAGCGGATTCTGCGGCAGTTTCTTTACCCGCACGCGGCCCGGCGCATCCGGCGCCTGCGAATCGTCATCGCCATAATCAAACACGCGCACGATATCGAGGCGGTCCAGATCCGCATCCGGCACCACAACCGGGCGGTTCGGTGCGCTGTAATGCACCGTGCCGACCGGCAGCCCGGCGGGCATCGTGCTCTGGCCCCGCGTCTCGACGCGCTCGCCTTCAACGGGGTGATGATCCTGCGGATAGAAAATCAGGCGCGGCGCGGCGGTATCGTCACCGGCCATGATCGCATCCCCATGCGAGGAGGCCAGCGTGACGGGAATACGACTGGCATCGTCATTGATCATCAGAACACGGACCGTATGGGGCCCGACTTCCGTCACACGGCCCAGCAATCCGGCGGCATCCAGCGCAACGTCTCCGATCCGGACCTGATGACCACTGCCGACATCCAGCAGAACCGCACGCGAATAGGGACCGCCATCATCGCGGGTGACCCGCCCCGTCACGTACTGGGGAACTGTCTGCGGGATCCAGTGCAGGCTGTTTTTCAGACGACCATTTTCCGCCGCCAGCGCGACCGCGACATCGTACCAGTGTCGTAGGGCGCGGTTTTCGTCCCGAAGACGAGAGTTTTCTTTGGCCAGATCCGTCGCGCCGCGCAGATCCGTCAGCCAGACCATCGCACGTTCCTGCGGCCAGACCAGCCCGTGATAGGCCGGGGCCATGAAATCCGTCGCCATCAGTCGCACGCCGTCAACGGCCGGACGTCGGACCAGCCCCAGAAGGACAAGCCCGACCGCCAGCAGGATCAGGAGAGGCAGGATGGCCTTTGCAAGCACCTGCCGGGCATGGATGGACAGCATCCGGCGTCAGCCAGTCCTCAGTACATGCTGCTCAGAACACTACGCAGACGGCGCATTTCCTCCAGCGCCCGCCCTGTTCCGAGGGCGACGCAGGACAGAGCGTTCTCCGCAACCGTGACCGGCAGGCCCGTATAGAGGCGCAGCACCTCGTCCAGACGATACAGAAGCGCACCACCACCCGAGAGAACGATGCCCTTGTCCACGATATCGGCAGCCAGTTCGGGCGGCGTGTTTTCAAGCGCGGTCGTCACGGCATCGACGATCTGCATCACGGGTTCGGCCAGACTCTCGGCGATCTGGGCCTGACTGACGACCACTTCGCGCGGCACGCCATTAATAAGGTCGCGGCCCTTGATCTCCGTCAGAGGGCCATCAGGGTTGGCAGGATCGTCCGGCATCATGGCGGAGCCGAGTTCGATCTTGATCCGCTCGGCCGAGCTTTCGCCGACCAGAAGGTTATAGGTCTTGCGGATATAGGAGATGATGGCTTCGTCCATCTTATCTCCGCCCACGCGCGCAGAACGAGCATAAACAATGCCGCCGAGGGAAATGACCGCAACTTCGGTCGTGCCACCGCCGATATCCACGATCATGCTGCCCGAAGGCTCCGTGACCGGCAGGCCCGCGCCAATGGCTGCCGCCATGGGCTCCTCGATCAGCATGACCTTGCGTGCGCCCGCGCTCTCCGCACTTTCCTGAATCGCCCGACGCTCGACCGCCGTGGCGCCGGAAGGCACACAGATGATGATCTGCGGGCTGGCGAAAGCGCGGCGGTTGTGAACTTTGCGGATGAAATGCTTGATCATTTCTTCCGCGACTTCAAAGTCCGCAATCACACCATCGCGCAACGGGCGGATGGCCGTGATGTTTCCGGGGGTCCGGCCGACCATCTGCTTGGCTTCATTGCCAACCGCAAGAACCTGTTTCTTGCCACGCACTTCGGCGATCGCCACAACGGAGGGTTCGTCGAGGACAATGCCGCGACCCTTGACATAAACGAGCGTGTTGGCAGTGCCGAGGTCGATGGCCATGTCGGCAGACATGAGACCCAGCAGACGAGAAAACATCCAAAACTCCTGGAGCGGCTCTGTGCGGGTGACAGATAACGGATCGTGATTGCGGGGCGCTTTCCCCGCGGGTGGACTTAACCAGACGCGGCAGGTTCAGCAAGGCCCGGAGAGTCAATATAATGCGCGCGGCGGGACCAGGGCGTCCAGATCCCATTTTTCAGATCCCGTCCGGGGCCATGGAAAAAAATAATCATCCGCCCTGATCCTGCCACCCTTCTGTCACGTTATACGTGTCTAGAAGCACAAAACCGTTCCTTTCGAGCCGATCATCGGATTGAGGACTGGAACGTCAGAACAGGATAATTTGTCATGAAGACCCTCGCAAAACCCCGTTTTCTGGCAGCTTTGGCCCTTTGCGGCGTTGCTCTTACGGGATGTGGCGATCCCTATAACAGCGGCTCCCGTGCCGGGTCCGGCGCCCTGATCGGCGCAGGTGGTGGTGCGGCAATCGGCGCTCTGGCGGGTGGTGGCCGTGGTGCGCTCATCGGTGCGCTGGCTGGCGGCGGCACGGGGGCCGCAGTTGGGGCCGCGACAACGCCCAACCGCCCGCGCAACGGATATTGAGCTATAAGCAACGCTCACTCCGTGAGAGACGATCAAGGATTCGGACTATGAGGACCGCTTTTTCCCATACTGGCCTGCGCTACACGGCGCTGGTCGGAGCATTTGCCACGATCATGGCTCTGGGTGGATGTGAGGGGAACTACAACCCTGGCTCCCGCGCACTGGGAGGCGGCCTTTTAGGCGGCGGAACAGGTGCGGCGATCGGCGCGCTGGCTGGCGGCGGTCGCGGCGCGGCGATCGGCGCTCTGGCAGGCGGTGTTCTGGGTGCCGGTGCAGGTGCGATCACCACACCCAACCGCCCCAGTTCCCAAAGCGGCTATGGCCAGCAACAGGGCTATTACAACAATCAGCAGGGCGCTTACCCGCAACAGCAGGGTCAGTACATGCAGCCGCAGTATCAGTGCCCGCCAAACACGAACTGCCAGCAGCCGCAATATCCTAATGGATATCCGAACAATACCTACCCGCCCAATAGCGGATATTCCCAGCAGGGTGGCTACCAGCAGCAACCCACATCCCAGAGCTATCCGGGCAATTACGGCTACTAAGCCGTAACTCCTCGCCCCATCGGCCTTAGATCATTCTCAGGCCGATAATGGCCAGAAGGATGCCCAGAAACCATCTCTGTGCATCCTCTGGCAGCCGTCCTGCCAGAAGCGTTCCCAGCAGAATGCCGGGAATGGACCCCATCAGCAGTTCCACGAGCACAACGGAATCGACCGCGCCCTGAAGCCAGTGTCCGCCACCGGCCAAAAGCGCCAGCGGGACGGCATGTGCGATGTCCGTCGCCACAAGTTCGCGCGTACTGACACGTGGATAAAGCACCGTCAGCGCGGCCATGCCGATTGCCCCTGCCCCGACGGATGACAGCGTGACCAGCGTTCCGAGAACGACACCCAGAACGATCGTCAGCACATCAACCGTCTGCGGACGCAGCGTACCGGCATTGGCAGACCATTTCTGAAGCCACGGCTTGAACAGAATGGCAGGCACCGTCAGCAGGAGTGCTACGCCCAGCACTTCGGTGATGAGTTTCGAGATGAACGGGCTCGGACCGTAGTGACGCAGGAAGATAAGACACAGCAGACCGGCCGGAAGACTTCCCGCCATCTGAAGAAGAACGATCCTCCATCGTACAACACCGTGATGGCGATTGAGCGCCGTCCCGAAGATCTTGGTGATGGCCGCATAAAGCAGATCGGTGCCGACCGCCGATTGCGGTTTGACGCCGAAAAGCAGGATCAGCAGAGGGGTCATCAGGGACCCACCACCCACGCCGGTCATTCCAACCAGAAAGCCTACCAGCAGTCCTGAAAGCGTATAGAGCCATGAATGCGGCATGAGGGTTCCTTGTCCGGCCAGATAAGAAAACCATACCGATCGTGTTATATTTGTCCACTGCTTATATAAACTATATTATATAGTTGATACGTGTAACAGACAAAAAAACGGGCATGCAGAGATCCTCTGCATGCCCGGTGACTGAAGCCGAACCGTTTCGGTTGGATCAGGACAGAGCTTCCGGCTCCCGACGCTCGCGCTTGGTCAGGAGCTTGTTCAGTGCATGAATATAAGCACGGACAGCGGACACCACCGTATCGGCATCAGCCCCCTGTCCGTCCACGAGCTTGCCGTTTTCCTGCAAACGCACGGTCGTGCGCGCCTGAGCATCCGTGCCTTCCGTGACGTTCGCCACCGAGAACAGAGCCAATTCAGCCGTATGCGGGAACGCTTCACCAATGGCGCGGAAAGCGGCATCAACCGGACCGTTGCCGCTGACCGCAGCATACTGAATGGCGCCATCAACGCTGATTTCGAGCTTGGCCTGAGACTTCTGCTTCGTCCCAGAAGCCAGTTCCAGCGAGATCAGATGGACCCGCTCATGATCGCGGCTCTCATCATCGACAAGGGCGCGGATATCGTCGTCGAACACGACTTTCTTGCTGTCAGCCAGCCCCTTGAAACGCGCAAAAGCAGCGTTCAGAGCCTCGTCTTCCAGCGGCGGGTAGCCGAGCTGCGCCAGCTTGTCACGGAACGCCGCGCGGCCGGAATGCTTGCCCATGACCAGCGAGGTCTTGTTCCAACCCACGCTCTCCGGCGTCATGATTTCGTAGGTCGCGGCGTTTTTCAGGATTCCGTCCTGATGGATGCCGCTTTCATGCGCGAACGCATTGCGCCCGACGATGGCCTTGTTCGGCTGCACGTCAAAGCCCGTGATCGTCGCCAGCATACGCGACATGCCCAGCAGCTTCGTCGTCTCGATGCCGGTCACCTTGCCATACTGATCGTGACGGGTCCGCAGGGCCATGACGATTTCTTCAAGCGCGGCATTGCCTGCGCGTTCGCCGATGCCGTTGATCGTGCATTCGATCTGACGCGCCCCGCCCTCGACGGAGGCCAGCGTGTTGGCAACGCCGAGGCCCAGATCGTTATGGTTATGGGCGGAGAAAATCACCTGATCCGCACCCGGCACACGCTCGCGCAGCATGGTGAAGATCGCGCGCATTTCTTCCGGCGTGGCGAAGCCGACCGTATCGGGAATATTGATCGTGTTCGCGCCATTGCGGATCGCCATTTCTACACAGCGACACAGGAAGTCGGGATCGGTCCGCGAACCATCCTCGGCAGACCATTCTACGTCATCCGTGTACTGGCGCGCCTTCTGGTTGCCGGACGCGATGATGTCCAGAACAGTTTCCGGCTCCATCCGCAGCTTATATTTCATGTGCAGCGGAGACGTGGAAATGAAGTTATGAATACGCGGACGCTCGGCCTTCTTCAGCGCCTCGCCACAGGATTCAATATCCCGCTTGCCACCACTGCGGGCCAGACCGCAGATCACCGAACCACGAACGTCCTCGGCAATCCGGCGCACGCTCTCGAAATCGCCTTCGGACGCCACGGGGAACCCGGCCTCGATCACGTCAACGCCCAGAGCGCTGAGCGCATGAGCCATGCGGAGCTTCTCTTCGAGGTTCATCGAAAAGCCGGGGGACTGTTCGCCGTCGCGCAGCGTGGTGTCGAAAATGATGACGCGGTCGTCGGCGATGGTGCCGAAGGACGGGTGATGGAAAGTCATGATTGTGATCGTCTCGTCTGGTTCAGGGTGGCTTTCGGTCTGTTATCCCCTGAACGCAACGGAGCGCTGTCCGCCTAGGATAAGGCGTTCAGGGGCCGATAAGTCGAAGCGAGAGGATCGAAAGAAACGTCATGGCTGCGTTAAATGACCGATTCTTGCGCCATGCGCAACCCGCATGATCATAAAGTCTCCCCCGCGCACAAAGCGGGTCAGCCCGTCATGACGCCGGAATGCGTTGCGAAATAACGGTCTATGGCGGTTTTCATGGCACTGGCGACCTGTGTGCGATGCACCGCCTGACGCAGGGCGGCCTCATCCAACCGGTTGGACATGAACCCCATCTCGACCAGAACCGATGGAATCTCGGAAGATTTCAAAACCACGAACGCCGCATGACGTGACGGATGGGTCAGCAGTCCGATCCTGTTCCGGAACGAATTAACCACACTGGCCGCCATATGCGCCGACCCCCGCCGCGTTTCTTCCGAGACGAGGCTCGCGAGAATCTGCTGCACATCGGGCGACATCCCATGAAAGGCCGGTCCGGCAAAGCGATCGGCACTGTTCTCCGTCCGTGCAAGGGATGCTGTCTGCGCGTCCGACGCCCCGCCTGAAAGTGTATAGACGCTCGCGCCCCGCACATCCCTGTCATGCAGGGCATCGGCATGCATGGAAATAAAGAGATGCGCCTGATGCCGTTGCGCCAGTTCGACACGTCCTTCAAGCGGAATGAACCGGTCTTCGGAACGTGTCATGGCAACACGGTACTGACCCGAAGCCAGAAGCTGGCGGCTCAGTTCGGAAGCTGCGGCTTCGGCAATATGCTTTTCATAGGTACCGGAAACCCCGATGGCGCCAGGGTCTTTGCCGCCATGTCCGGGGTCTAGCATCACGAGAGGTTTCGGGGGCGGAGCCCCACGATGCACAGCGGGAGCGTGCAGCTTTGCGTGATCCGGGTGACGTCCGAAGGCTGTCAGAGGCGTCAGCAGAGACACTCCCGAAAGACCGCCGAAAGCCAATATGCGTCGCGTCAGCATCCCTTGTTTCCCGGTTGCAGCGGTGAATGACGAAACAACCATACAGCACGAAACCCTGTCAGGAACATGGCAGAAGACTTCTGCCGACATCGCCGCCCGCAGAAATGAAAAATGCTGCCTCTACCCCGGACTTGCCACAGACAGCAGTTTCGGTCATCCTGCACGACAGGGACCTGTAAAGCGCGGTCCGACCGGATACGGGCCTTAACCTTTCCCGTTCCGCTCCCGCCTTTTCCTGTCCCCGCCACGACGTCCCGTCGTTTGACAGATGCGCGACTAGCCTTCCGCACCCTGTCCTGACCGGATCGAACTGGTGATATGTCACTCCGGTACAGGCCAGACGCCCGTCCGGATCAGGTTTTTCATCCGGCTCCAGATTTCTGGACCGGCCGTCTGTTCAGGGGACGAATGTCACTCAACGTGCTCGCAGCCAGCAACCTCAGCGAAACGGGACCCAACATGTCCCGTCGCTGTGCGTTCGGACTGCGCCGTTCCCCCCACCCCACACAATCTGACGCTCCCCCCGGCCCAGGCAGCCATTGCGGAGCGTCGTGGAGTTCAGTGTTCCATGACCAAGCGTATGCTCATCGACACCACGCACGCGGAAGAAACGCGTGTTGTGGTCATGGATGGTGACCGCGTCGAAGATTACGACGTCGAGACATCGACCAAGAAGCAGCTCAAGGGCAATATCTATCTTGCCAAGGTCATTCGCGTAGAGCCGAGCCTTCAGGCCGCTTTCGTCGAATATGGCGGCAACCGCCACGGCTTCCTTGCCTTCAGCGAAATCCACCCGGACTATTTCCAGATTCCTGTCGCAGATCGCGAAAAGCTCATTGCGCTTCAGGAAGAGGAAATTGCCGAACGCGGTGATGCCGAAGATGGAGCCGACAACGAAACGGTTTCCGAAGACGCTTCCGAAAGCGAAGACGGTGACAACCACGACCGTCGTGCCCCCGAAACTGTTGGTGGCGAGCATGATACGGGCGAGGAAAGCGCATCATCACGTCGCACGGCCCGCTTCCTGCGTAACTACAAGATTCAGGAAGTCATCCGTCGCCGTCAGGTGCTGCTGGTGCAGGTCGTCAAGGAAGAACGTGGCAACAAGGGCGCGGCCCTGACGACATACATCTCCCTTGCCGGTCGCTATTGTGTCCTGATGCCAAACGCCCTGCGTGGTGGTGGCGTCTCGCGTAAAATCACATCCGATGCAGACCGCCGCCGTCTGCGCGACGTGATTGCAGAGCTGGACCTGCCGAAGTCCATGGCGATGATCGTCCGCACGGCTGGTGCCGGACGCCCGGCGCAGGAAGTGACGCGCGACTGCGAATATCTGCTCCAACTCTGGGATGATATCCGCTCCCACGCCCTGTCCTCGGTCGCGCCGACGCTGGTTTATGAGGAAGCAAGCCTCATCAAGCGCGTGATCCGCGATCTGTTTTCCAAGGACATCGAAGACATCCTCGTGGATGGCGAAGCGGCTTGGAAGAGCGCGCGTGAGTTCATGCGCCTGCTGATGCCGAGCAACGCCAACAAGGTGAAGCTGTGGCAGAACCGCGGCCAGAGCCTGTTTGCGCGCTATAATGTCGAACACCATCTGGACGCGATGTTCTCGCCGACCGCTCGCCTGCCTTCGGGCGGCTATCTGGTCATCAACCAGACCGAAGCGCTCGTCGCCATCGACGTGAACTCCGGCAAGTCCACCTCGCAGCGCAACATCGAGGAAACGGCCCTGCGTACGAACCTCGAAGCCGCCGAGGAAGTGGGCCGCCAGCTGCGTCTGCGCGATCTGGCTGGTCTGGTCGTGATCGACTTCATCGACATGGAAAGCCGCCGCCACAACGCACAGGTGGAAAAGCGCCTCAAGGAAGCGCTGCGCTCCGATCGTGCGCGCATTCAGGTCGGGCATATTTCCCATTTCGGTCTGCTGGAGATGTCTCGCCAGCGCCTGCGTCCGTCCATTGCGGAATCCGTCCTCACACCCTGCCCGCACTGTCAGGGCACCGGCTTCATCCGCGGGACGGAAAGCTCGGCCCTGCACGTGTTGCGCGCCATTGACGAAGAGGGCGCACGCCAGCGTTCAGCCGAAATCGAAGTTTATATCGGCTCCGAGATCGCGCTTTATATTCTCAACCACAAGCGCTCGTGGCTCGCGGATATCGAACGCCATCATCGCATGCACGTCGTCTTCCGCACGGAAGAAAACCTTGCAGCGGCAGATATGCGGATCGAACGTCTGAAAGCCCAGATCCCGGCTCCGGCACAGGCCCGTGCTCCGGAACGGACGGAACGCACCATCGAGCGTGCGCCAGAAAGCGTGCGCACGATCGAAATCATCGAAGAACAGGCTCCGATCGCCCTGCGGACGGAAACCCCGGTCGTCGATGCAGAAATCATCGAAGATGTTGTGTCGTCGGAAGGTCACGAAGACAGCAACGATGGCCGTCGCCGCCGTCGCCGTCGCCGTCGTGGCGGTCGTCGCGAGCATAACGGAGACATCGCAGCGGAGGCACCGCAGGACCATATCGTCCATGCGCCCGAAGAACGTGAGACCCCGGTTGCGGACAGTGCCGACGAAAACGGCATCATTCCGGGCCGCCGTCGCACCCGCTTCAAGCGCGTCGTCAAGGAGACCGAAGGCTCTGAGGCCCCGCATGCCGAGCCGGTAGCCGAAGCCCGCGACGTGGCACCCCGGCGTCCTGCTCCCGCAGCGCGTCCTGCCGCACCGGCGCCCGTCGTCCGCAACCCGCGCCGCTGGGAAGAGCGCGAGGAGCGTCCCGTCCCGCATCGCTATACAGGCCCCACGCCTGCCGATCCGTTCGGCGGCAGCTTCGACATCTTCGACGTGATCGAACAGGCCGAATTTGAAGGGACGACACAGGCCCTTCAGACCGGGATCAGCCTCCCTGCGGATGTTGTGATCGAGCATACTCCGGCTGTCGAAACGGTCGTTGTCGTGGAAGAGCCCGCAGCCGAAGCTCCAGTAGCGGAAGCGCCGGCCACGGAAGACGCTCCGAAGCCCCGCCGTGGTCGCGGACGTCGCCCGGCCCGTGCCAAGGCGGTGGATGCCGCTCCTGCCGAGACGGTTGTGGAAGCCCCTGCGGCAGACGTCGCTCCAACTCCGGTGGTTGCGGAAGAACCCGCAGCCGAAGAGGCTCCCAAGCCCCGCCGGACCCGTGCCCGTCGCGCTCCGAAGGCTATTGCCGCTGAAGAACAGGCTGAGCCCGCTGCGGAAATCGTGGCAGCTCCGGTAGACGTCGCAGCGGAAGAGCCTGCCAAGCCGAAGCGTGGCCGGCCCCGTCGCACGCCGAAGGCCGCTGCTGTTGAGGCGCCTGCCGAGGATGGAAACATTTTTCAGCCGGTGAATATTGATGAAGTCGCTCCGGCGAAGCGTCGTGCAGGATGGTGGAAGCGCTGACACGTCAGCACTTTCCACGCCCATGAAAAAGGCCGGTCAGGATTTCCTGACCGGCCTTTTTCTTTGATACTGAATGAAGGGGTGACCTGCTTCAGCGGCAGACGCTCTGCGCCCCGGTTGCCGCGATGTAAGTGCCGGTCAGCGGCTGGAAACAGGCATTGCGCGGACAGGAACTCGTGCTGGCCAGACTTTGCGGATACAGCGCCGCGCCAGCCTGCGCCTGTTCCTGAAGCGCTGATCCGCAGAGCGGCGTGTTCAGCGGCGCGGAGGGGTCATTGAACAGCTTCTTCTTGCCGTCTTCAGGCGCTTCTTCCACCAGACCCGGCGCAAAATCCTGCGGTGGGATCCGGGCCTGCGTCGCCGGGGCGGCAGGGCGCGCGGGGGCCGTGGGCTGCTCGGCGCAGGCTGCAAGCAGTGGCAGGGCAACGAGACTCAACCAGAACGAACGCATGCAGACTCCGGATCGCAGATCAGATGGATGAAAAAATCAAAGCCCAAGATCGCCCTGCGGCGACAGGCTGTCCAGTCTTGCGCCACGATCTCCATCCACGAAAGACAGAACGACGCGATCGGCAACAGGTCGGGCTTCCGCACTCGTAACAGGCTGTCCGTTCATATCCTGCACGAGCACATAGCCGCGACTGAGAATGGCGCGGGGCGAGACGGCTTCCAGATGGCTACCCACCCCCTGAAGGCGGGCTTGTTGAAGCCGGATGGCGCTTCTGAGAACGTCCGGCGACAGGCGCTGACGTTCGGTGCGCAAATGGAAGGTCTGGAGCGACCGCTGCCATGAGGCGTCCAGACCGCCGGACACCATCTGCAAGGCGGCACGCCGACGTTCGATCAGTAACTCGGGGTTCGGCAGATGGGTAGTGGGGGCGTTCAGGCGAGCTCGGGCACGGCTGACGAGAAGTTCTGGCGCGGGCAGACGCAGGGCCTGCAAACGCGCTTGGCTACGTCCGATCAGAAGCTCCGGCGACGGCAGATGCATGCCCGGCGCATCAAGCCGATGCCGGACGCGCATGACGAAGGACGGCAATGCCAGATCGAGCCGCTGGCCGCGATCCTCCAGACGCATTCGAGCGGAATCCAGCAACCCAGGCAGGTCGGGCAGACGGGCGGCGGCCTGATCCAACCGCGCTCGGGCCGTCTGGATGATGCGGGTCAGCGCACCTGTCAGACGCGCATTCCGGTGCGCCATGTCCGCGACCATTTCCGAGCGCAGCGGCACGGCCATCTCGGCGGCGGCGGTCGGTGTCGGCGCGCGACGATCCGAAACAAGGTCAATCAGTGTCGTGTCGGTTTCATGCCCGACTGCGGAAATGATAGGAACGGGACAGACCGCAACGGCGCGAAGGACGCGCTCGTCGTTGAACGCCATCAGGTCTTCAAGAGAGCCACCGCCGCGCGCAACGATCAGCACATCCGGAGTGCGCGGACGGCGGACGGACATGCCCTCGATGGCGGCGGCAATCTGAGCCGCTGCGCCTTCGCCCTGTACCGGAACCGGCCAGAGCAGAACATCGCGTGGAAAGCGGCGGCTGATCGTCGTGATGATATCGTGCAACACCGCACCGGAGCGCGATGTAACGACGCCTACGAGAGACGGCAGGAACGGTATGGCCTTCTTGCGCTCGGGGTCGAACAGTCCTTCTTCGAGCAGTTTGCGGCGCAGGCGCTCGATATTGGCGAGAAGCGCCCCCTCGCCCGCAAACTCCATGCGGTCGATGACGAGCTGATAGCTAGAGCGCTCGCCATAGGCCGAGACGCGCCCGGTCGCGATGACCTCGTTGCCGTTCTCGGGAGCCATGCCGAGGCGCGAGACACTCCCCCGCCAGATCACACCCGCGATCTTGCCGCCTTCATCTTTAAGCGACAGGTAGATATGCCCGGACGGATAGCGCTTGAGTTCCGTGATCTCGCCACGTACGCGGACACGTCCGAATCCGCTCTCCAGAGTGCGTTTGATCGCCCCGGAAATCTCAGAAACCGAATATTGCGGTACATTCCCGCGGATCGACGCGCCATCACTCTCCATCATGGCGTCAGTCTATGCTACGCACGCCCTCAAACGAAGCCCATGAGTGCAGAATAAAGGATAAGCGGAATGCGCGTTTTGCTGGTCGGTTCCGGAGGGCGCGAACATGCCCTGGCTACATGTCTTGCGCGCTCGCCGAGCCTGACCGCTCTTTATGCGGCGCCGGGCAATCCCGGCATGGCGTCCGTTGCAACGCTCGTTCCGCTGAAAGCCGATGACGTTCCGGGGCTGGTCCGGTTCGCGCAGGAACAGAAGATCGACCTGATTGTCCCCGGCCCGGAAGCACCGCTGGTGGCGGGACTGGCGGATGCCTGTGCCGAAGCGGGCATTCCCTGTGCTGGCCCGACGAAAGCCGCGGCCCTGCTGGAGGGCAGCAAAGCGTTCACGAAGGACGTGGCCGATGCGGCTGGTATTCCGACCGCGCGCTGGGAGCGCTTTGAAGACGAGGCTCCGGCCATCGAGTTCGTGCGTCGTCGCGGAGCGCCCATCGTCATCAAGGCGGATGGTCTGGCCGGGGGTAAGGGCGTCGTCGTAGCACAGAGCGTGGACGAGGCTGAAAACGCCATCCGCACGCTCGGCATGCCTCTCGTGATCGAGGAATGTCTGGTGGGCGAAGAAGTCTCGCTTTTCGCATTCTGCTCGGACGACAAGGCGGTTCTGATCGGTGCGGCCCGCGATCACAAGCGCCTCGGCGATGGTGATACCGGCCCGAACACGGGCGGCATGGGGGCGATTTCGCCTCCTCCGGCTTTCGGACGCGAGATGCAGGAAAAGGCGCTCGACATCATGGTGCGCCCGATGCTGGCCGAGATGGTCCGTCGTGGTACGCCATTCCGGGGAGTGATCTTTGCCGGGTTGATGCTGACGACCGAAGGGCCGAAGCTGATCGAATATAACGTCCGTTTTGGCGACCCCGAAGCACAGGCCCTGCTGATCCGCCTGCAATCAGACCTGCTGCCGATCCTTGCCGCATTGGCGCAGGGCAATCTGGAACATGCCGCCGCCGAGTTCTCGGACGAACATTCGATCTCTCTGGTTCTGGCCGCCAACGGCTATCCGGATGCCCCGAAAAAGGGTGGTCGGATCAGCGGAATCGAGCGCGCAGAAGCCGTTCCGGGCGTTTCGGTTTTCCATGCTGGGACGAAGCTGGCGGATGGCGTTCTGGTTGCGGATGGCGGCCGTGTCCTGACGGTCTGCGCGAAGGCCGAAACCCCGGAAGACGCCCGCAAGCTGGCCTATGAAGGGGCATCCGCAATCCAGTGGGACGACAAGATTTTCCGCAACGATATCGGGCTGTAACCCATAGACTGTTCCAGAAGATCTATTGCGAAACCGACGCCATTTACTCAAAGCTCGCACCTGAAATGGATCAGCAGGCGCTCGGTTCTCGCATTCTCTACGGTCTGCCCCTTCCCTGTCCCAATATCCTTTTCATCGGCTTCCAGCAGGGCGTCCGCAGGATGCGTTAGAAGGCCTCTGAAAATCGATCCCTCACTGCACCCAGACATGCGAAAACAGCATGTGGTTCAGGAGGGTCGAATAATAATTCCCCAGCCGTTTTGAAACAAAATCGACCGTTTTCATCTGGATCATCGGAGCACCGGGCATCTGCTGCATGATGGCATGGCCTGCGTCCTGCCAGATCGGAGCAGCTTTTGACGGGTCTGTCTGGATTTTTGCCTGATCGAACAAAGACTGGATGTGCTGGTCACAGAAGCCGGTAAAATTCGGGGAGATGGCTGAGTTCGGGTGGTAATTATCGCAGCCGAACAGGTCATCAAGGAAGGTTGAAGCGGAGGGATAGTCCGCGAACCAGTAAGACAGCGCGATCTGAACGTGATTGGCGGTATTCTGTTCGTAGGATTCCGCAAGGCCCGCCGTGATAGGACGAAGCTGTGCGTTCAGGCCCACGGCCTGCAGGGCGTTGCGCAGATAGGTGCCCATCCCGAGTTCCATGGCACGGTTGGGAACAACCAGTGTCACCGAAGCCCCCTCCGCCCCTGCTTCACGAATCAGGCGGCGTGCGCGTTCCACATCCTGCGGGCAGTCCAGCCCCAGATCCGCGCCGGGAATGCCGTGCGGCACCATCTGGCACAGGGGAACGGAGATCGCGCTACCACCGAACAGGATCGTCATGGCATGGCGGTTGACAGCCATGCTGACGGCCTGCCGCACCCGCACGTCGGTGAAGGGTTTTTCGTGCGTGTTCATCGCCAGATAATACAGACCCAGCAGCGGCTCGATATGGACCTGCGCCGTATATTGCGCGCCGAGTTCGCCCAGACGGTCTCCGGGCTTGGCGTCCAGCATCCAGTCATACCGGCCCTGCTCGACCGCCGTAACCTGCGCTTCATCCGACAGGCCGAAATCATATTCAATACGATCCACAAATCCGTCCGTCTGGGCCTGCGGATTCCAGACGTGGAAATACGGATTGCGCTCCAGAACCATGCCGTGTCCGGGATCGTACTGCGTGATGCGGTACGGCCCGGTTCCAGGAACCGTGGTCCCCCCCATGTCATGAGCTGGGGTGGTAGCAGGCACAATCACGGCGTGCGGAAATGCGAGTTTGTAGAGAAATTCGCCGTCGGGTTTTGTCAGATGAAAGACGATCTCGCCCGTCTCCGGGTGTCCTTCGACGCCGGGAAGCGTGCAGCGGTCAGGCTTGGCCAGACACTCCGCAGCCCCCTCGATACCGCCATAGAAAGATCCAGCAGTCGGGCCACCGGCACGATAGATCCGGCGGAAAGACGCCACCACGTCTTCGACGCGCACGGGAGACCCATCTGAAAAATGCAGGCCGGAGCGGAGATGCAGCCGCCATGTCAGGCCATCGGGGCTGATGACCGGCATGGCATCGGCAAGGTCCGGCACCACCTCCAGCCCGGCGGCTCCGCGCGCCAGACGGAACGTCAGGAGCGGGTCGTACATGTTGACGAACACCTGCATGTACTGCGTGCCGTAATTGATCTGCGGGTCCAGCGTGCCACCCGGACCATCAGCCGTCAGATGCAGTGTGCCGCCACGATGGGGACTTCCGAGCGTGATGCCGTTCCAGTCCGGCGGGGTCTCGTCCTGTGCACGGGCCTGAAAAGCCCCCAGCCCCAGAAACAGACCAGCCGCAAGAAGCGTAGCCCCCCGCCGTATCATTCAGCGCTTCGCAAGCTCACGCAGACGCGCGATCAGGGCATCCGCGTTGCCATCTGCCGGGATGGTGCCGGCATAGCGGGCGTTCGGGTCCATGATGACGATCTGTGGCGCGGGAACGAAATGGTCTCCCTCCTTCTGGAGCGGCGCATGATATTCTTCCGTCATGGCCTTGATCATGTTCGGAGTGCCGGTGAAAGGCATGACATGGGGCGCGACCGGCAGAACGTATTCCCGAAGCGGATCAGCCTCGTCGAACGGATTGAGGGACACCGCAAGTGGCGAGACACGGATGCCGTCTTTGCGGAGCGCCACCAGCGCCTGCTCCATGCTCTTTAGGACCGGCTGACACTTATCTTCAGGGCAGTTGGCGTCGAAGAACCAGACCAGCATCCAAGTATTATGGAAATCGCCTTCGGTGACGGTACTTTCACCCAGCGAGTCCAGACGGAAACTGCCGCCGACCTCATTGCCGTTGGATTGGACCAGAAGGCCCGGCCCACCATTGGACGCAAAGTGGAAGCCGACATATCCCAGAACGGCCGCCACGGCGAGAACGCCCCAGATGATGCGATTGCCGACCCGCTTGCGGCGTTCGTGATTGGTCTGCATGACCTTCCTGTCTTTAATGTGCGTCAGCCCAGCTTGGGCCGATACCGGTTTCTACCTCAAGAGCCACATCGAGTGTCGCGGCCCCTTCCATTTCCGTACGAACGAATTCCGCCAAGGCCTTTGCGTCCTGCTCTTGGACTTCGAAGAGCAGTTCATCATGCACCTGAAGGACCATTTTCGCCTTCAGCCCCGTTTCGGGCAGGCGTCGCGCCAGATGGACCATGGCGCGCTTGATGATGTCCGCAGCCCCGCCCTGAAGCGGGGCGTTAATAGCCTGACGTTCCGCATACGCACGGCGAGCACCATTCTTCTCGGCAATGCCCGGCACATAGCAGCGACGTCCGAATGGCGTCGTGACATAGCCGTGCTTTTTCGCCTCTTCCTTGGTCCGCTCCATATAGGCGCGGATGCCGGGATAGCGGGCGAAATAGGCGTCGATATAGGACCGCGCCTCGCCCGGCGAAATCTGGAGCTGCTGCGCCAGACCGAAGGCCGAAATGCCGTAGATAATGCCGAAATTGATGGCCTTGGCACGACGACGGGTCAGCGGGTCCATGCCTTCGAGCGGAATACCGAACACTTCGGACGCCGTGCGGGCATGAATGTCCTGCCCCAGACGGAATGCTTCCAGCAGCGGTTCGATCTGTGCCACATGGGCCAGAAGGCGCAGCTCGATCTGACTGTAATCTGCTGACAGCAGAACACATCCGGGTGCGGCAACGAACGCTTTGCGGATGCGCGCGCCTTCTTCGGTGCGGATGGGAATATTCTGAAGGTTCGGCTCGTTGGAAGACAGACGGCCCGTCGTGGTGATGGCCATCTGAAAAGACGTGTGAACCCGCTGCGTGTCCTGATCCATCTGCTGGACCAGCGCATCGGCATAGGTCGATTTCAGCTTGGCCAGTTGGCGCCAGTCCAGAATTTTCCGCGGCAGGTCATGCCCCTGCTCGGCCAACGCCTCCAGAACGCCGGAATCCGTGCCCCAGCTTCCACTTTTCGTCCGTTTGCCGCCGGGCAGGCCCATTTCATCAAAGAGAATCTCGCCAAGCTGTTTGGGAGAGCCGACATTGAAGCTCCGCCCCACCTGCTCGTGGATTTCCTGCTCGATGGTGCCCATGCGCTCGGCGAAATCTACGGACATGCGACGCAGTTCGGTGGCGTCGACCTTGATGCCGACATCTTCCATATCCGTGAGAATCTGGATCAGCGGACGTTCGATTTCTTCATACAGCGCCAGTGCCTGACGGGTCCGTAATTGCGGACGCAACACCTGCCACAGACGTAGCGTCACATCCGCGTCTTCGGCGGCGTAATTGGTGGCTGCCTCGATCGCGACCTGCGCGAACGGAATGCGCTTGCGCCCCGTTCCCGTTACGGAGTCATAAGTGACAGGCGTATGCCCCAGATGCAGTTCGGAAAGTTCGTCCATCCCCTGCCCATGTTCACCAGCGGACTGGGCATAGGAAATCAACATCGTGTCGTCGATCGGCGTGATCCCAGGAATGCCCGCACCACGAAAGACGGTCAGATCGTATTTCGCGTTCTGGAACACCTTGAGGACGGACGCATCCTCTAACAGCGGCTTCAGCCGTTCCAGTGCCTCGGTACGGTCCAACTGACGGACGGCCGCTTCCCCGGTCGAATCTTCTTCCAGAAGGTCGCGGACGGTTTCGTGCAGGAATGGCACATAACAGGCCTTCCCCGGCGCAACTGACAATGACAGCCCGACCATATTGGCCTGACGCGCGTTGAGACTGTCCGTTTCGGTATCGACGGCCACCACACCTGCGGCCCGCGCATCCGCAATCCAGCGGTCCAGCGCGCCCAGATCCGTGACGGTTTCGTAGGGGCCATAAGGCGCGTCAGGGATCGTGGCGGCCGCAGCGTCTTCCCGTTCCGCAGCCTTGTCCTCGGGTCGAACGATCTGGCGCGTGAACGGACGCGGCTTTGCGGCCAGACCCAGCCCCATGCGCTGGATGGTGGAATGGAAACCCATCTCCTCCAGCCAGTCCCGCAGCGTTTCGCGAACCGGCTCGCGGCATCCCAGCTCGCTGATCGGCTGCGGCATCGGGGCATTGTCGTCCAGCAGCACCAGCTTGCGGGACATGCGCGCGGCCTCGGCATGTTCGATCAGATTGTCGCGCCGCTTGGAGGCCTTCATGCCGGGAGCTGCCGCGAGGATCTGCTCCAGTGTGCCATATTCGTTGACGAGTTGCGCCGCACCCTTCGGACCAATACCTGGAACGCCGGGCACGTTATCCGTCGAATCTCCCATCAGCGCCTGCACATCCACGACCTGATCGGGGCGGACGCCGAACTTGGCTTCGACCTCGGCTTCGCGGATCGGCTTCTGCTTCATGGGGTCCATCAGTTCGACGCCGGGACGCACAAGCTGCATCAGGTCCTTGTCGGACGAGATGATGGTGCAGCACCCGCCTTCCTCCACGACCGCCTTGGCATAGGCGGCGAGCAGGTCATCCGCCTCCCAGCCCTCAAGCTCGATCGACGGCACATTGAAGGCAGCCGTGGCATCGCGAATCAGACCGAACTGCGGGCGCAGGTCTTCCGGGGCTTCCGGACGGTGCGCCTTGTACTGCGGATAAATCTCGTTGCGGAACGTCACGCGACCAGCGTCGAAAATCACGGCCAGATGCGTGCCAACATGATCCCGCAGCAGGCGCGTCAGCATGTTCGTAAAGCCATAGACCGCATTGACCGGAACGCCCTGCGGGCTGCTCATCGGCGGCAGGGCGTGGAAGGCGCGGAAGATGAAACCAGATCCATCGATCAGGACCAGATGGGGCTTTCCCGAATCAGGCTTTTCCAGATCAGGTTTTTCTAACGGCACGAATGTCTCCCTTCTCGCCCCGAAGGAGCGGACGTTCTAAAATCTGTGCGATGATAGGCCCATTCCCTTCCGTTTCAAACCGCCTCACACGTCTTTCCTGCGGGCTGTTTGGCCTACTGGCGTTACAGGCCTGCACAACGCCACCTATGCCGGACCTGCATCCGACGACGCGGGAAACGGCCCTGATCCCCCCGACACTGATGCTCGACATGTCCGACGGCGCCCGTATTCCGCTGCGCCTCTACCCTGCCACCACATCAGAGCCACGCGGAATTATCCTCGCACTGCATGGATATGGCGACAGCCGGGACGCATGGGAATTCGCAGCGCCAACCTTCACATCCGCAGGCTTCGCGCTCGCCGCCCCGGACATCCGCGGCTTCGGACAGACCCCGAACCGTGGCGGATGGAGCAGTACGGCGAGACTGGTGCAGGACGCCCGCGAACAGGTGCTCTGGCTGCACGCCCGTTATCCACACGTCCCCATTCACGTCATGGGGGAAAGCATGGGGGGTGCCATCGCCCTGCTGCTGGCGACCACCGACACACCACAGATCAGCAGTACAGTTCTGCTCGCCCCAGCCGCCCTGAATATTGGCCAGCCTTGGGAAACACTTCTCGGCGGTATGGATTTTCTTGCCCCACACTGGAAGCTGGACGGCTCGGCAGTGCCGGGTCATCGCGTCGCCAGTGACAATATCCAGGCGCTGCGCCGGATGTATTTCGATCCCCTCACCTTGCATAGTTCGACGATTCATCCGCTTTACGGTCTGACATTGCTGATGCGAAACGCCTACGAAGCCGCTCCGAAAGCACAGACCCCGCTGCTCATCATTTTTGGAGGCCGGGACCAGTTCGTCCTGCCGCCCTTCACAGCACGACTTCTTCGCAGATTGCCGGTTGGCACTCGAATGGACGAACTGCCGGGCGCGCACCATCTTCTCAGCCGTGATCGCAGAGGCGCTGCACAGGATGCGGTGTCATGGTTGACTGAACCGGACCATTTCCTGCCCTCAGGCGGTGATATCGCCGCAGCCGCATGGCAGGCCACAGCCCAGACACAAAGTTTTCCATGATCACCACCCGATCACAGGTCTGAACAACAGAACTTTAAAAAAGAGGGCTGGCAATCTTCCGCCGAAGCAGTTATCTGAACCCACATGGACCTGTAGCTCAGCTGGATAGAGCGTTGCCCTCCGAAGGCAAAGGTCACGCGTTCGAATCGCGTCAGGTCCACCACGCTCCCCAGATTTTGAGGCGTTTAGGGTTTTTGGTTAACCTCAATTCCTGCTGGAAGGGGAGCCAAGACGTTATTGCGCGTCCCGGCCCTCAAAGCGACCTTCAGATGAAAAACCGCGTTGTTTTCAGATAGTTCAGGAGTTTACGGCGTCGCAGGATAACACGCCAAGGCGTCAGGATACGGGTCAGGAACCACATTCTGTTCGCATGACGGTCTATTTTGTTCAGACCGGACTGTCCTGATGAATGAAAGTATTCTCCGAGCGAATAGAAAGCCTCAAGTTGCGGGAACTGTTTTAAAAGTTCAGCATAGGATGCCATGAAACGCCCCTGCCACGGACGCGCTTTTGAAAACCATGGTTTTTCAGCACCTGTAAAATGAATAATCGACGGCTTAACAATGTTCAGAAGATTATTCTCGGCGAACATGGTGGTAAAATTGTATTTGGGCGACATGGGTAGTCTTCTGCCGACACACACAGCGTTCAAAGCACTCTGATCGTGAAACATACAATTTTCAGAATGTTTTACGAAATAATCAAATGCCTCTTTACAGAGATTGATCCACGTTTCCCGCTTTGCGGCCAGAACACCTGAATTGAAATAATCTGCCTCGTGCAGGATTCCAAGTTTTTTGAGGTATTCGCGTGTTTTTTCTCCGGATTTATCACGCTCCTTTGCTTTAAGGAATTGTTTATCAATGACACCGAGTATCTTGTCACCCGGTATATCAGCATTCGCCAGATCAAAAATTGACCCAATAACCTGCACATCCCCATCGATATAAAGGATGTTTTCATATTTGGAATCTATGCAGGATCCAGTAAAAAAACGACCCAGAGCTGAAATGGAAATATGTGTTTTTCTGAACGAAAGCGTTTCCTGCTCACTTAATACTTTATCAAGATCAAGCCTGATTGTCGTAATGCCGTGGGCTGTGACAAGATCGGTGATCGTCCGAAAATCCGTATCATCAAGATCTGTCGTGAACAGAAATAGATCCGCAACACTCATCGTATCTTTCTGGCGACTGATCTGGAGCATCGCGAGGATGCTGGGCATCAGAAAATTTCTATCCGCAACAAAGATAATTGCAGTTTTTTGGCCCAAAACAGGATCCTCTCTCGTCACAACAGCGTCAGAATTTCTATTGAGGATGCCATATTATTTTATAACTGTTTAGTTAATATTTTTCCCAACATTGACCTCTGCGACGCTTCTCTAGGCTTTATAGAAATAATATTCAGAACAATGAATTGCAGGCATAGTATTCGTGGCTGCCCCTCGGACAGCCACTGAGATCAAACCAGACTCATGGTCCGGACATCAATCATTCCGAAATCTGTGATCTTGAGGTGAGGAATGACAGGAAGCGGCAGAAAGGCCAGTTGTAGAAACGGCTCTTCCAGAACCACGCCCATCTCTTTCGCGGCCTGTCGCAACACGATCAGATCATCACGCACCTGTTCATAAGGCGCATCGCTCATCAACCCCGCGACGGGGAGACGCAGTTCCGCCAGCACCTGTCCATCACGGACGGCCACGAAACCGCCGCCAGTCTTTTCCAGATGGTTCACCGCGCAGGCCATATCGGCATCATTGGTTCCGACAACACAGATATTATGGCTGTCGTGACCGACGGATGAGGCCAGTGCACCGTTTCTGAGACCAAAACCGCGGACAAAGCCGCGTCCGATATTGTCGTTATGTCCATGCCGCGCCACGACGCAGACCTTTGCGATATCCTGCTCAGGATCAGGCAGGACGATGCCATCATCTTCAGGCAGATCCAGACGCAGGAATTCGGTGATGATCTGTCCCGGAATGATCCCCATCACCGGACGATCTGTGCCGCTACCTTCAATCCGCATATCCCGAGCGTTCACCGGGTTTGGCAGTTGCACACTCTCCAACCCAACGGGCGCTACGATTTCGCGCTCTGCAAACAGCGCATCGTTCACCAGACGCCCGGCGGAAATGACATCCGACACCTGACAACGCTCCAGATCGTCGAGCAGAACGATATCCGCGCGCTTGCCGGGCACGATCTGCCCGCGATCTTTCAGACCAAAGGCGGTGGCGGCCGAGAGCGAAGCCGCGCGGTATGCAGCCAGAGGCTCCACGCCCAGTTCAATCGCCCGGCGGATCAGGAAATCCAGATGGCCTTCATGGGCAATTTCGAGCGGATTGCGGTCATCCGTGCAGAATGCAAAGAACGGCGATGTGGCGACGTTCAACAGCGGAACCAGTGCTTCAAGATCCTTGCAGACAGAGCCTTCGCGGATCAGGACGGCCATGCCTTTCCGCACTTTCTCCAGCGCTTCTTCGGCAGTCGTCGCCTCGTGGTCGGTCGAAATCCCGGCTGACAGATAGCCATTGAGGGCCTTGCCGCGCATGAGGGGCGCATGACCGTCAATATGGCCGTCTGCAAAGGCCGCGAGCTTGTCCATGCAGCCCGGATCGCCGTTCAACACGCCCGGGATATTCATGAATTCGGCCAGGCCGATCACTTTCGGATGGTTTCGATAGGGCAGCAGATCATCGACATTCAGAACTGCTCCTGACGTCTCCATAGCCGTTGCCGGTACGCAGCTTGAGAGATTGACCCGCAAATCCATGATGGTCCGCTCGGCCGCGGCCAGAAAATAATCGAATGCGGCGCGGCCCAGCACATTGGCCATTTCGTGCGGGTCGCAGATGGCGGTCGTGACGCCATGCGGCAGGACGCAGCGGTCGAATTCAAACGGCGTGACCAGCGAGGATTCAACATGAAGATGGGTGTCGATGAAGCCGGGCACGGCAATCCGGCCCGCGCCGTCGATCGTCCGTATGCCTTCATAATCGCCATAAGTGCCGACGATCCGATCGCCACAGATAGCGATGTCGGTGGGAACAAGCTCACCCGTGACTAGATCGAACAGCCGGACATTGCGGATGACCAGATCGGCAGGCTCGCGTCCCTGCCCCTGAGCCACCCGACACATGATGGTTTTCTGCATGCCTGAAATCTCCGTCCGTCAGCAATTCATGCTTATACCGCACGAAGGAGGTGGATCTCAAAGGAGCATATTGTCGATCAGCCGGACCGCTCCTGCCTGCACGGCCAGAAGCGCCAGTGCGTTTTCGGAACAGGGGTCTTCGCGGCGGAACGTATCCGCATTTACGACCGTGGCATAGTCGATGTCCGGCAGTCCGGCTTTTATCAGGCTGACCCGTAAGGCGCCCTCTAGAACGTCCGTATTGCGTTCGCCGCTGCGGAACAGCCGCGTGGCTTCCTGCAAGGCCTGATACAGCGCCGGAGCTTTCTCGCGGTTTTCGGGCGTCAGACGTACATTGCGGCTGGACCGCGCGAGACCATCGTCTTCGCGCGCGATGTCACAGACCACGATTTCGACCGGGATATCCAGATCCGCCACAAAACGCCGGACGACCGCGCATTGCTGGGCATCTTTCTGTCCGAAATAGGCCCGCTGCGGCTGGACGATATTGAACAGCTTCGTCACGACCGTCGCCACACCAGAGAAATGTCCGGGACGGGACTGGCCTTCGAGTTCCTCCGCAACGCCGCCGACTTCAATGCGGGTCGCGAAACCTGACGGGTAGAGGATTTCCGGTGTCGGCAGGAATACGAGATCGGCTCCGGCGTCTTTCAGGAGCGCCAGATCACGGTCCGGATCGCGGGGATAGGAGGCATAATCTTCGTTCGGGCCAAACTGCGTCGGGTTCACGAAAATGCTGACGGCCACCACACCGTTTTCGGCTTTTGCCCTGCGGACGAGGCTGAGATGGCCTTCATGCAGGAAACCCATCGTCGGAACGAAGCCGAGCGTCCCATAGCCTTTGCGTGCTATACGAAACGCATCAATTGTCTCAAAAACCTGCATCTGTGTTTCCTTTCCGGCCAGAACCAGTCATGCGGAACCTGACAAACCCTGCCGCACATGGCAATCAGACGCTTATGACTGCTGCGTCCCCTTCCCCGTCCATCGGCCCATCCATTGCCATCATCGGAGCCGGTCCGGCAGGGCTGTTCGCAGCCGAAATCCTGTCTGGGCGAGGATGCAGGGTGCAGATCTTCGACCGGATGCCGAGCGTGGGGCGAAAGCTGCTCATGGCCGGGCGCAGCGGGCTGAACCTGACGCATTCGGAGCCACTGGACAGGTTTCTGAAGCGTTATGGTAACGCGCACGACTGGCTCGAACCCACTATTCGCGCCTTTCCGCCAGAGGCGCTGAGGCAATGGGCGGAAGGCCTCGGGCAGCCCTGTTTTTCCGGCTCTTCAGGGCGGGTGTTTCCCAAAGCCATGAAAGCCTCGCCGCTTCTGCGGGCATGGCTTGAGCGTCTGGCGCAGCAAGGGGTGACGATCCGGACCCGGCATCGTTTCGTCGGCTGGGAGGGTTCAGACCCTGTTTTTGATACTCCTGACGGCCAGATTTCGGTTCAGGCCGATGCGACCCTTCTGACACTGGGGGGCGCAAGCTGGTCCCGTCTGGGATCGGATGGGCACTGGGCAGACCTTCTGCCGAAAGACACCTCGCCTTTCGCCCCCGCAAACTGCGGCTTCGTGCCGGACTGGCCAGCGGATTTCGCAGCACGGCACGACGGTAGCGTCCTGCATTCCGTCGGCCTGTCTTTTGGCGGACAACAGAGCCGGGGCGACCTGACCATCACCGCCCGCGGGCTTGAAGGATCGGCGCTTTATGCGCTCTCGGCCGCATTGCGGGACGCGATCCGGCGCGCCGGGCGGGCGGTTCTCACGCTGGACCTGCGCCCGGCACTTTCGGCCGAGGACGTTCTGAAACGCCTGCTGGCCCAGCGCGAACGCGAAAGCCAGACCAACCGTCTGCGCAAGGCACTCGCACTCGATGCGCCCTCCCGCGAACTTCTCAGGCTTGCAACCCCGAAAAATGCCACCCCGCTTCAGCTTGCCCGGACCCTCAAAGCCCTTCCCCTGCCGCTGATCGGCATGGACGCGCTGGATCGCGCCATTTCGACCGCAGGCGGCGTGCGGCAGGACGTGGTAGATACACGCTTCATGCTGATATCCCGCCCCGGTGTGTTTGTGGCCGGAGAAATGCTGGACTGGGAAGCGCCGACGGGCGGCTATCTGCTTCAGGGGTGTTTTTCCACCGCTTATGCGGCGGCAAATGGCGTCCTTGGGTGGCTAGAATCGTCTAGTTCGGCTATCGCCTGACGCCATGACATCCATCGTTCTCGGACAGGGCCGCGACGGCTCCGACACCTGCATTGATCTGCCGGAACTCCTGGCCACGCGCCTGCTGGTTCAGGGCAATTCCGGCTCGGGGAAATCGCATCTTCTGCGGCGCCTGCTGGAGCAGACGGCAACCCTCGTCCAGCAGGTGATGATCGATCCGGAAGGCGATTTCGTCACCCTTGCCGACCATTACGGCCATCTGGTGATCGACGTCGAAGACCAGTCCGAAGCCAGCCTCCGCGCCGCTGGAGAGCGCGTGCGGGCGCATCGGGCCTCCGTGGTGCTGAACCTTGAGCAGGTCGAAGCCGAAATGCAGCTTCGGGCGGCTGGCGCGTTCCTGAATGGCATGTTCGAAGCTCCCCGCGCGCACTGGTATCCGGCCCTCGTGGTGGTGGATGAAGCGCAGCTTTTCGCACCCGTGGCCAGCGGCGACACATCGGACGAAGCACGCCGTCTGTCGCTTGGCGCCATGACGAACCTCATGTGCCGTGGCCGAAAACGCGGTCTGGCGGGCGTGATCGCCACTCAGCGTCTGGCAAAGCTGGCGAAAAACGTTGCGGCAGAAGCGTCCAACTTCCTGATGGGTCGGACCTTTCTTGATATTGATATGGCGCGAGCAGCCGATCTGCTGGGTATGGAGCGTCGGGCCGCAGAATCCTTCCGCGATCTGGCGCGCGGTCAGTTCATGGCGCTCGGCCCGGCCCTGAGCCGACGTCCGAAACTCGTGGCCATCGGCCCCGTGACGACCGCAAGCCATGCCACTGGTCCGGTTCTCGTGCCGCTTGAGCCGGTTTCAGCCGAAGACCTGCGGGACATCATTCTCGAACCCGTTCATGAGTTCACGCCCCGCGCGCGTCGGGAAACCCGCCCTCCTCCGCCGGATCTGCTCGCTCAACTCGATGCCTATGGTGCCGAGCGCGAGGCCGAGGAACCCGTCCCCTCAGCCGTGAGCGTCGAGGCCGATCCCGATCAGTTGTGGTCACTGGTCGCCGAAGTCGTGGCCGGAGAAGGTTCGGACTACAAACCGCTGGCGACCCTTTATCAGGACTTCCAGCTCAGGGCGCGCATTCAGGGCCTGTCGCGCAATGTGCTGGAATTGGGCTCCTTCAACCGCATGCTGGCCACGATCCGCGCCGGGATGGACCGGGAGCGCTCCGACAGCGAGGAGTGGAAGCAGGCCCAGACAGTCGCCGCGACCCTTCCGGAAGACGTGCAGGGCGTTTTCCTGCTGCTAGCCCGCACGGCGCTGGATGCGGAGGTCTGCCCGGACGATGACGCATTGGCCCGCGCCTATGGGACGCATTCTCTGGGTCGTGCGCGCCGTCAGCTCAACTATCTGGAAGAGCGGGAAGTCATCGTTCTTCAGGATACGCCGCTGGGGCGGCGGGTGGCGATCGTCGGGCTGGGCTGGCAAACGGCCTGATTGTCGGACTGACTGTCATAATTCTGTCATCGCACGTTCACAAGAGCTTCACACGCAGTTCTTTACGGAAAGATTAGGGTCCGCCGCGTCCGAACCCTTCTTGCTCCGGAAAGATCTTAGATGCCGCGCAACCTGCTGCGTTCCCGCCTACTCCTGACCGTTTTCTGCTCGCCATTTGCGCTGGCTGCCGCGCTTCCGCACTCTGCCAGTGCCGCTGCGACCGAAACCAAAAAGACCGCACCAGCCAAACATGCCGCGAAAAGCAGCGCCAAGCACAAGGCCAAGGTGGATGCCGTCGCTGGTGGTACGGAACAGCTCGTCATCACGGCACGCCGTACGCGGTCCGAACAGGGGCTGAGCCATGTGCAGATCCAGCGCATTCTTCCGGGCATCAACCCGGTCAAGGCGCTTGAGATGCTGCCGGGCGTCGTGTTCAACAATGCCGACCCCTGGGGCAACAACGAGCAGAACTCCTCGCTCTACGTTCACGGCTTCAACCAGAACCAGCTTGGCTACACGCTCGACGGCATCCCCCTCGGCGATCAGGCTTACGGCAACTATAACGGCCTCTCCCCGCAGCGCGCGGTCATCAGCGAGAATGTCGGATCGGCCTCTGTCTCGTCCGGTGCGGGTGCACTCGGCACGGCGTCGACGTCCAATCTCGGCGGTACGCTCCAGTTCACAACGCAGGACCCGCTCAACAAGCGCGGCGCGCAGATCGAACAGGTTTTCGGAAGCTGGTCCACGTTCCGCACCTTCGCCCGCCTCGATACGGGTGAGTTCGGCAACGGCAACTCGGCTTATGTCTCTTTCGTCCGTCAGGATGCGCGCGCCTGGGATTTTGCCGGTCATCAGGGCGGCTATCAGGTCAATGCGAAGTTCGTTCACAACAGCGAACATGACCATTTCTCGACATTCTTCGACTGGTCCCAGAAGGTCGAACCCAACGAAGACAGCATTACACTGCCACAGGGATACGGCATCTATGTTCGGCCGTTCACCTATCCAAATTTCAACTACGCCAAATCCTATATCAATTCAGCAACCTACAAAAATGCAGGCCTGAACTACCGCAACTATTACTCCGCGGCCCAGCGAGAGGACTTCCTCGCCTATTCGAAATGGACACATGATTTCAGTGAAAACCTGCACTGGGACAACAGCATCTATTATCACCATGATCTGGGTGAAGGTGTCGTCGCCGGTCCGATCTCGGCAGCCGGTCTACCGACACTTTTTGCCGCCTATTATCCGGGGCAGGACCTGAACAGCGTCTTCGGCGGCTCAGGCTATGCAACGCGGACAACCGAATACTGGGACAATCGCGGTGGTCTGATGTCCACGCTGCGTTACCATCTCGGCAAGCACTCGATCGAACTTGGCGGCTGGTATGAGCGCAACAACAACACGCAGGCCCGTCGCTGGTATCCGCTGAACGCCAACAACCCGACCACGCCTTACGAGCGCCAGCAGAACGCCCTGATCGACCAGTACACCAACAATTTCTATACCAACACGTTCGTGACGCATCTGCAGGACAACTGGCAGATCTCGAAGAACTTCTCGCTGATGGCGGGCTTCAAGTCCGAACTGGTCTATACCAACGGTACGCTCCCCGTAGCTGCAAAACCGGGCTCCCTCTCCCCGTCCTATGCCGTGACGGCACCGGGTGGCGAGATCGACTCTGCCAAGCCGTTCCTGCCCGCTTTCGGCGCAGTGTGGGACATCACGAAGCATGAGCAGTGGTTCGCCAACATCCAGGAGAACATGCGCTCCTTCCAGGATGCGGGCTATGGCAATGCTACCCCGTGGGGCGCGACCAGCCAGGCCGCTTTCGAAGAATTCAAGAAAAACGGCAAGCCGGAAACGTCATGGACCTACGAGGCCGGTCTGCGTGAGCACCGCCAGATCCATCTTGGTCCGCTGACGGCGATTGAAGGTCAGGTCGAATACTATCACGTTCACTTCTCGAACCGCCTTCTGGCCGTGGCAACCACGCAGACCCTGTCGTCCATCATTGGTTCGGCAACCACGCTTGCCAACGTGGGTTCGGTCACAACGGATGGTATGGATTTCTCCTTCACCACCCATTTCGGTCCGCATTTCTCGCTCTACAACGCGCTGTCCTACAACAAGTCTACCTATAACGATAACTACAGCACGGGTTCGAGCATCATCCACACCGCTGGAAAGAACGTTGTGGGCATGCCGGACTGGTCGGAAAAGTTCGTCTTCACAACCAACTGGGGCAATGCCTACGGCCAGTTCACTGGCGACGTGATCGGCAAGCGCTATGCGACCTATACCAACGATATGTGGGCCGCACCCTACGCCCAGTTCAACCTGAATGCGGGTTATACGTTCCACAACATCCCGCATCTGGCATCGCTGAAGGTTCAGGGCAACATTACCAACCTGACAAACACAAAGGGATGGTCCACGATCAACGCGACCCAGACCGCGGGTCAGTTCTCCGCCTATCCCATCGCGCCGCGCATGTTCTTCCTGAGCCTGAGCGCCTCCCTGTAAGGAACACTGCCTTATGCTGACACGTCGCCAGAGCCTCGGCCTGCTCGCGGCAGGGCTTCCCGCTCTGCACCTGCGGGCGAAAGCCGCGCCCTCACTGGCGCCGAAGCCGCTCGTGTTCGCCCATCGCGGGGCTTCGGCCCTGCGCCCCGAACACACACTGGCCTCCTATGCCCGCGCCATGATGGATGGCGCGGATTTCATCGAGCCAGATCTTGTCATGACGCGCGACGGCCATCTGGTCGTCCGCCATGAAAGCAATATTGTCGGGACGACGGATGTTTCGGAACGCCCGGAATTCGCCTCCCGCCACCGATCCCTCAAGATCGACGGACGGATTGAGACCGGCTGGTTCACCACGGACTTTACACTCGCCGAACTCAAGACCCTCCGCGCCCGTGAACGCCTCTCCACGATCCGCGTCCACAACACACGCTATGACGATCACTTCGAAATTCCGACCTTCGAGGAAGTCATCGAGCAGGTCGCGGCCCAGTCGGCGGCGACGGGCAAGGTTTTCGGTCTGGTGCCGGAAATCAAGCATTCCACATATTTCAATAGCCTCGGCCTGAATCCCGAGGCCGCGTTTCTTCAAACCATCGCCGCCCACAACTACACCCGACAGGCCCCGTTGGAACTCCAGTCCTTCGAAACCGGCAACCTCGGGCGCATTCGCGCTGATGTCTTGTCCATCAATCCGCAGGCACGGCTGATGCTGCTGATGGGTGAGCGTAAGGACGTACCGCCGGACCTTCTGGCAGCAGGCCAGACGACGACCTTTGGTGACCTTATGACGCCGGAAGGTCTGAAAGACATCCGCCGCTATGCCGACGTGATCGGCCCGTCCAATACGGACCTGATCCCGCGTGATAGCAACGGTGCCTGGCTGGAACCCTCCAGCCTCGTAACTGATGCCCATCGGGCCGGACTGCTGGTTCATTCCTATACGGCGCGACCAGAAAACCATTTTCTTCCGGCACAGCTTCGCAACAACGCAGGCGACGCCGCGCGCAATCCCGACGGTATGGTCGCGGAACTCCGCCGTTATCTGGATATGGGGATCGACGGCTTCTTCACCGACGACCCCGCTCTGGGCCGCATTGCAGTGGATGGCAGGAGCTGAGACCTGCTGGTTTTCCACAAAAAAGGAGGTTCACCCGCAAGGGGAACCTCCTTTTTTGTGAGCGTCGGGATCGCTCTCAAGAGAGTTTGAAATGCTTCAGCATGGCTTTGTTGAAGGCCGGAATATCTGCCGGGCAGCGCGAGAAGACGTAAGGCCCGTCCACCACGACATCACTGTCCACCCAGGTTGCCCCCGCATTTTCCAGATCCGTACGAATGGCCGGACAAGACGTGACGGTGCGGCCCTTGAGTTCGTTCACTTCAATCAGCGTCTGAACGCCATGACAGATGGCTGCGATGGGCTTGTTCGCCTTCACGAAAGCTCTGACGAAAGCCACCACATCCTTGTTCATGCGTAAGGCATCCGGGGATGCCAGACCGCCCGGAAGCAGAAGAGCATCGTAATCATTCGGATTTGCACCGACGATCGCCAGATCTGCCCGGATATTGTGAGAGGGATAGATATCCTTGTTCACGGCCTGGAATTCCCCGGCCCTGAGGGAAATAATCGTAACGGTCGCACCGGCTTTTTCCAATGCGGCGCGCGGTGCGGTCAATTCGATTTCTTCGAGGCCATCGGTGGCCAGCGCAGCGACTCTTACCATGATGTTGATCCCTTCAGAAAAAAACGAGCGGCCATCATCAGGCCGCGCGCCAACCCGTTACGCGTTCAGGTAGATTGTTTTGGTTTGAACATAGGCCTCCATACCATGCTGCCCGTCCTCACCTCCAAGGCCACTTTCCTTGTAGCCATGATGGAAGCCCTGCGGTGCCTCGCCACCAGGACGGTTCACATAAATCTCACCAAATTCAAGGTCGCGGGTCATACGCAGGATACGGCCCAGATCATTGGTGAAAAGATAGGCTGACAGGCCGTAGCGGCAGTCATTGGCCCAAGCGATAGCCTGATCGAAGTCCTTCACGCGGATCAACGACATGACCGGACCGAACACCTCATTATGAACGACATCCATATCCTGCGTGACATCTGTCAGCAGCGTCGGGGCATAGAAATACCCTTGGTCATACACGCCGCCCGTCAGACGTTTGCCGCCGATCGCCAGACGCGCACCCTGTCGAACCGCGTGTTCGACGATTGCATGAACCTTGTTGAGTTCATTCTCACTGACCTTGGGGCCAAGATCCGTAGTGGGATCCGTCGGCAAACCGACCCTCAGCGCCTCGATTTTTTCGCGGATTTTATGGACGAATTTGTCATAAACGGCCTCATGAATATAGGTCCGCTCATTGGAGGTGCAGACCTGACCCGCATTACCAAAACGCGCAGCTACTGCAGCGTCGGCAGCCTTCTCCAGATCAGCGTCTTCCATGACCATGAACGGAGCCTTGCCACCAAGCTCCAGCCGGACTTCCTTCAGGGTCTCGGACGCCGCCGCCATGATCTTCTTGCCTGCGGGGGTTGAGCCCGTCATCGTAATCAGCCTGATGTCCTTATGCGCCACCAGCGGCACACCGACATCCTTGCCATCCCCCGTCACGACGTTGATGACACCGTGAGGAATTTTGGCCTCCACGACGAGTTTCGCCAGATGCAGACAGGTCAGCGGCGTCAACTCGTGCGGCTTGAGAACAATGGTGTTTCCCGCGGCAACAGCCGGGCCAATCTTCCGGGCACACAACGCCAGCGGAAAGTTCCAGGCCGTAATGGCTCCAATGACGCCCAGCGGCACGCGGTCGATCAGAATTTTCTCATTCGGCGTGCTGCCCGGAATAATTTCACCCTGAAGGCGCAACACGTTTTCTGCAGCAAACCGCAGGAGGCCAACAGCGAAATCCACCTCGATACGAGCTTCTTTCAGCGGTTTACCCATTTCGGCTGTGATGAGAGCGGCCAGTTTTTCCTTGTCCCGCCTCACCAGATCCTTCAGCGCATGAATGTAGTCAGCGCGTTCAGTGGCCGTGCGGCGGCTCCAGCCGGGAAAAGCAGCTTTCGCAGCCGAGACCGCAGCCTCGACATCTGCCTGCCCACCCTTGGCGACTTCGCCAATAACCGCTTTCGTGGCTGGATTTTCAACCGTAATCCATTCACCACCCTTCGGTGCGACCCAGCTACCATTAATAAAGAGAGTGCTTTTCTCAGTCATGGAGTTTCCTGCATTCCTGTGTGACGACTTGCGTCCTGTCATGAAACAGACGCATCAGCACGACAGCAGTTCATTCGATGACTGAATGGTGGCGACATTCTTTCATAATCAAAAGCGATGATCTGTGACTCTTCAGTTCATTTTTCGTCAGCATCCACATTCGCAAAGGCATGATCCAGAAATCTCCGCCCCAGAGCGTTCAATCCCGGATCACGCCAGATGAAATAGACGTCACTTCCCTTGAGATCTTCAGGATATGTAAACGTGATCCCTTCATCACAACGACTTTGCATCTGTAAAATGATACTGTGCGGAACGCAGGAGATTCCCAACCCCGCCTGAACACAGGCCAGAATCACATCATAGGATTCGACTGTATGGATGATCGCGTTCGACACTCCGTGCCGCTCAAGCCAGGTCTCAAAATATCTTCGATAAAAACAATCGGTGTTAAACAGGAAAACATGCTGCCCATCCCGCGCACCATCCTGTCCGGCAGGCATGGCGAGCGCCAGTCTCTCATGGAAAGCAAAACGGCTTTCCATCAGGGGGTGCACAATCGGGCCATCCGTCAATGCAAGATCGATCTCCCCATCCACCAGCATCCGTTCCAGCGTATAGGACGGACGAAGGAACATCTTCAGTTCCACACCCGGACAGACCTTTAGAAATTCCGGAACAATCTGCGGCAGATACGCTTCGAGGGCCACATCCAGCGCCCCAATATTCAGAATCCCGCGCGGACTGCCCTCCGAAAACAGGTCCGTCAGGGAATGCGCTCCAGAGACGACCGGGAGTGCCTGCCGATAAAACAGGCGACCCTCCGGTGTCAGAATCAAACGGTTTTTTTCACGTAGAAACAAATCCTGCCCGACTAGAAGCTCCAGTTCCCTGAGGCGCGCCGTGACGTTGGACGCCACACAGTTCAACCGTCGCGACGCCGCGACGACCGTTCCCTCCTCCACCACGGCACAGAACATTTCAAGCTGGGCAAGGCGGAGCGGATTCATTGAAAAAATACCCTCGTCGGGCGAGGTGTTTCCCTTAAGAAGATATCCCCAGAATCAGGGAACATCTCCGGGGAAGGCCCTGTGGATTGTTTCTGAAGAACTGGGGAGCGATTGCGCCAGAGCAGCTTTCCTGCGGAGTCGCACGATGAGTGTATCGAGCGCTGATAAAAACCGGCTCCGGTCATTTTTGCTGAAAGACGGATTATAGGTCGTCACCGTCCCCGTCTCACGCAGACCCTGCATCAGATCCCGCATCGCCGAGACCATACCGACGGAGCGCTCGTCGATTTCCTCGCCGTTTGGTCGCAGAACCGAACCTTTCTTGGCAAGACACCGCACGGCCAGCGGAATATCGCTGGTAATGACGATGTCGGACGCCGTCACCTGCTCCGCAATCCAGTCATCCGCCACGTCCGGCCCTTCAGGCACCACAACGCGTTCGATGAGCGCAGACTGTGGGACGTTCATCCAGCTATTAGCGACAATGATCGTTTTCAGGCCATAGCGCGCCCCAACCCGATAGATCTCGTCCTTCACCGGACATGCATCGGCATCAACCAGAAGCCGGGTCGTATTCGACACGGATCAGCCCTCCGTCTGGAAATGACGGATCAATTCCTCCAGCACCACGTCGGGGTGCTTTTCGCCGGAAACACGGATTACAGGCTCGTCGTCACCCGGCACTTCAAGCGTCGCGAGCTGGCTTGGTAGCAGGCTGGCAGGCATGAAGTGTCCTTCCCGCCGCTCCAGCCGCGCCGCAAGCTCAGTGCCGGACGTATCGATATGAACGAACTCGATCGGCAACCCGTTGGCGCGAAGCTGTTCACGATAGGCACGTTTGAGCGCGGAACACGTCAGAACCGCACCATGGCCAGCCTCGACCTGTGCCCGCAGCCAGTCATGGCACAGCGCAAGCCAAGGCGCACGATCCACATCGGTCAGCGGCTGGCCGGTGCTCATTTTCTCGACATTCGCAGGCGGATGCAGGGCATCGCCTTCCTGAAAATGCCAGCCAAGCCGCGTCGCCAGTCCGGTTGCAATGGTTGTCTTGCCCGTCCCCGAAACGCCCATGACCACAAGAAAACGAGGCTCCAGACTCATCTTCACCTGTGCTGCCGAAGCCGTCATGGTTCCCACCGCTCCACGCCTTCTGTCGTGGCGACCAGAACATCCGAGGCCATGTTGAGGAACATGCCATGTTCCACCACACCGACGATCCGGTCGATTTTCCCTACCAGATCTTCGGGGTTTTCGATCGGCCCGAAATGGCAGTCCAGAATCATGTTGCCGGTATCCGTTACGAACAGCGATCCGGCGCGGTCCGTTCTCGGCTTCACACCACGCGCGCCACAGGCCGCAAGGCGCTCAGCCGTGCATTCCCAGCCGAAGGAAATGACTTCAACAGGCACAGGTGCGCGTTCGCCCAACAGATCGACAGGCTTGGTGCCGTCCACGATCACCACGAAACGCTTTGCGGCCTGCGCCACGATTTTCTCGCGAAGGAGCGCGCCGCCCAGACCTTTGATGAGGTTAAGCGAACCGCGCTGGACCTCGTCTGCGCCATCAATCGCAATGTCGATCCGGCGATGCGCGCTGAAATCCGTCAGGGGAATTCCAGCCTTGATCGCCTTGTCCTCACTGTCATCGGAGGTCGGAATGCCGAAAATTTCCAGCCCTTCCGCAACACGCTCGCCCAGACGTTCAATCATATAAGCGGCCGTGCTACCCGTTCCGAGCCCCACGACCATGCCGCTCTTGACCATATCAGCGGCTTCACGCGCCGCGGTGCGCTTGTGAACGTTCATGTCCCTGCCGCTCATGCGTCTTCTCCGACCGCAGCGCGATCTGCAAGAATGACGATCCGGCCTTCGCTCGTCACGCGGGCGGATGGGATGGAGCTGTCGCCTTCGACCAGACGCTCCAACATTTCGATTTTGGATGCGCCCGTCACGAGAAACACGACCAGTGCGCTGGACTGAATGGCGGGATAGGTCAGCGTGATGCGTTCATATGGTGCGGTAGACGGCGCGGCCGTTCCGACCCAAGCCTTGCGTTCCTTCAGAACGGGCTGTCCCGGAAACAGCGAGGCCGTATGACCGTCCGTGCCGAGGCCCAGCATGACCAGATCGAACAGCGGACGCTTCGGATCAAGTTCCGTAGCGCCATAAGAGGTCTGGAGGGTTTTTTCGTAAGCCTGTGCATCCGCCTCCACCGTGTCACCGGTCGGAATGGCATGGACGTTCTGCGCGGGCACCGGGACATGCGACAGCAGGACGGACTGACCGACAGTATGGTTACTGTCCGCATGGCCTTCGGGCACATGGCGCTCGTCGCCGTAGAAAATCTCGACCCGCTCCCACGGGACCAGCTTTGCCCGTGATGGTGTTGCGAGGATCTCGAACAGGCGCTTGGGCGTGGAGCCTCCGGAAAGTGCTACCCGGAACAGGCCGTCCGTCTTGGCGAGAACACCTTCGATGAAGAGGTCGGCCATCCGCAATGCAACGGCTTCCGAATCAGGGAGGGTTTCCAGAGTGGCGGTGCGAATATCGGTCGTCATGAATGGGGAACCCTCGGCAGAATGTAGCGCTCGACAGCCTTGGCCCAGCCATCGCGCTCGTTGGTGTCCGTGAAAACCTGAGCGGCGGCTTTCACGTCCTCTTCGGCCTGTCCCATGGCAATTCCCAATCCTGCGACCGAAAACATCGGCAGGTCGTTATGGGCATCGCCAAGGCAGGCCACCTCATGCGGCGCAATGCCGTGGGCAAGCGCCAGTTCGCGGATCGCCTCGCCCTTGTTGGCAAGGGCCGGCGTCACGTCGAGAAGAATGTCGGAAGAGCGGCGCACGCTCGCTTCTCCCTGAAGCAGAGCAGCAAGTTCGGTCTCAATGTCCTGAAGCAGGCCGGTATTACTACTCACGCCCATGACCTTGCCGATGCCCTCGAATTCCTCGCGCAGATCGGGAACCTGATGGGGCGTCAGACCGGTAATGCCATGTTCGTGCTGAACGAACGGCGTATGCGGATCCTGCACCATCCAGTAGGACTGCCGCAGGAACCATGTTTCGATCTCATGCAACTGCAACATATCATGGACAATAGACAGGACATTCGGCGTAAGAACGCGGCTGACACTCGTGGTGCCGTCAGGGCGGAAAATGATACCGCCATTAAAACCGGCATTCTGCCCTGTCAGACCCAGCTGCTCGATATAACGAACCATAGCGGCGGGTGGCCGCGCACTGGCGAGGCACAGCGGAATCCCCCGCTCCTGAAGTATTTTCGCCATCGCCAGCGTGGACGGCGCAATGGTCTTGTCTGGCGTCAGGAGCGTGCCATCCATGTCGGACACAACCATCCGGATGGTCTTTGGCAACGGTGGCAGATCCGCGTGGATGGCGTCGAGGTCAACGGACATAAAAGCCCCTGTAAAAACCCCCGTCAGAGTCTTTGCGGGGGCTGGCTGGTCAGCAATGGCAAAACCATACCCTGCCAGCCAGTCATTGCCCATGAGGGGCGGTAGTCTTTATTTCTTCTCGACGTGTCCGCCGAAACCGAAACGCTGCGCCGAGAGCACTTTCTCGGCAAAGTTGTTGCCGGACCGCGAACGGAAGCGCGTGAACAGCGCGGCCGTCATGACCGGAGCCGGAACGTCTTCCTCAATAGCGGCCTCGATCGTCCAGCGACCTTCACCAGAGTCCGCGACTTCGCCGGAGAACTCATTGAGGGTTTCCGAACGGGTCAGGGCCTCAGCCGTCAGATCGAGCAGCCAAGACGACACGACACTACCGCGACGCCATACTTCGGCAATATCGCCCATATTGAGTTCGAACCGGTCTTTTTCCGCAAGAACGGGGGAGTTCTTGCTTTTCATGATGTCGAAGCCTTCAGCAAAAGCCTGCATCATGCCGTATTCGATGCCGTTATGGACCATCTTCACAAAATGCCCCGAACCGGCAGGCCCACAGTGCAGATAGCCCTGCTCGGCCCGCGGATCATGGCCCTTCTCGCCACGGCCCGGCGTGCGCGGCACGTCCCCGATGCCCGGTGCCAGCGCGCTGAGGATCGGATCAATATATTCGGCGGTCTCTTTCGTGCCGCCGAACATCATGCAGTAGCCGCGTTCCAGACCCCAGACACCGCCTGAGGTGCCGACATCCACATAGGAGATGCCCTTTTCGGCCAGTTCGGCCGAACGACGGACGTCGTCCTTATAGTAAGTGTTGCCACCGTCGATGATGACATCCCCACGCCCCAGAAGGCCGCCGAGTTCCTGAACACAGGCTTCGGTGATGGCACCTGCCGGAAGCATGACCCACACCACGCGGTGTTCGTCACCTTCGAGCAGCTTCGCCATTTCAGCCACAGAACTGGCGGGGGTCGCACGCCCCGCTTCACAGCGTCCGACGACCGAAGCCGTCACTTCCGGCGTGCGGTCGTGCACGACGACATCATGTCCGTGGCGCGTCAGACGGACGGCAATATTGCCGCCCATCCGTCCCAGTCCGATGATTCCGATCCGCATAACTTATGCTCCTGCCAGTGCTTCGTGGATTGCTGTTTCCAGAGCTTTCAGCCCGTCTTCCAGCGGTCCATCGATATGAACGCGAAGGGCGCGACGGCCACGAGCCGCGAGCACTTCGAAATCGCCTCGTGCCTGCGCCGCCTTGACGACGCTGAAGCTGAAACCATGACCCGGAACCGGCACATCCGCCGCATCCGTCGCCGTGACCTGAAGGAACACGCCGCTGTCGGGTCCGCCCTTGTAGGCCTGGCCGGTCGAATGCAGGAACCGGGGGCCGAATTCGGCGGCTGTCGCCACTTTCAGCGTATCCCGCAGTTCCATACGAACGGACTGTGCCCAGTCCCGCGTCTGCTGATCGCGGCGGATATAGGCGAGCAGACCGACATAGTCGCCCGGCTTCACACGATCAAAAAGCGTCTTGAGAATGGAGACTGCATCGTTTTTGCTGCCAGCAGCTTCCGTGTTCTTCGCATCCGCATAGAAGGACAGCGGGCCATCCTTGGCGAATGGCGTTTCCGGCGGAAGCGAGCCCGTTTCAGCATAAGCCGAGGTCAGCTTGCGCGTTTCGAGCTTGCTGAACTCCACATCGGGCTGATCGAACGGATCAATCCCGAGAACCGCACCGGCTACAGCCGTCGCGAATTCGAACAAGAAGAATGCCTGTCCGATCTGGGAAGCATCGGCCAGACGGATGGTGACGACCGGCGCACCAGCGGCCCGCAAAGCGCCAAGGCGGCTGTCGGGAACGTCGTCGCCCAGCAGAAGGTCCACGAAAATGCGGTCCGTCCCATAGACATCCGGCGCGCCGAGTTCTTCCTCGTCGATGGGGATGAGGCCGAGGCCCTTCTTGCCGGTGCTTTCGGCAATGAGCTGTTCCAGCCATGCGCCCAGCGACGCAATGCCGTCAGAGGCGAGGATCGTCACCTTGTCACGGCCGAAGCAGTGCGCGGCATGACCGAGGATCAAGCCCAGAACCGCACCCGGATTGGCAGCCGGAGGCGCGCTTCCGTCACAGGATTCCACCATCAGGCGCGTGACCGTCAGCAGCTTGCGGACGTCAATGCCGCTTGCCGCCGCCGGGACGAGACCGAAGTTGGACAGGACGGAGTACCGGCCACCGATTTTCGGATCGCCGTAGAACACGCGCCAGAAACCGTTTTCCTCGGCCACTTTCTGCATGTGCGAGCCCGGATCGGTGATGGCGATGAAGCTGTCACCCGGCTTCTTGCCCAGAGCCTGACCAGCCACCTGCCAGAAATGCGCGAACAGGATGTTCGGCTCCAGCGTTCCGCCAGATTTGCTGGCCACGATGAACAGTGTGTTCTTCGGGTCGATGGCTTTCTCGAACGCCGTGACCTGCTGCGGGTCCGTACTGTCGAGAACATGCAGCTTCGGCCAGCCTTCGCGCTGTCCGAACGTCTCGGCCAGAACCTCAGGACCGAGGCTCGAACCACCCATGCCCAGAAGCAGGATATCCTTGAAGCCGCGACTACGGACGTCGCGTGCCAGAACTTCCAGTTCCTCGACGTTCCACAGGCGATCCTGCACGATCGTCAGCCAGTTCAGCCAGTCGGCTTCCGGGCCGTTCGTCCAGACCGACGGATCTTTCTGCCAGATCCGGCGCAGACCGCCGCTCAGGCTCCAATCCTTTTCCGCACCGGCGACATCGTCGCGCAGTTCCGGCGGCAGGTCGGCGCTGACACGCAGCAGACGCTTGCCGATGACGGCCTCGCGCTTGGTTGCCACAGCCGTCAGCAGAGTGTCGAACGATACGCTGAATGCTGCACAGCCTTCCTTGACGAGCTTCGTGGTCACGCCATCCAGATCCAACCCAAGACGCTCGGCCTCAGACAGAACATGCCGCGCCTGTTCGACATTCTCGGTCAGACTGGCACGCGCCTTGCCGTGATCGCGGAACGCATCGAACGTTGCAGGCGGAATGGTGTTGACCGTCTCGGGGCCGATCAGCTCTTCGACATACAGGACGTCGGAATAAGCCTTGTCCTTGGTGCCAGTGCTGGCCCAGAGCAGACGCTGCGGGTTGGCACCCTTTTCGGCCAGAGCCTTCCAGCGAGGGCTGTTACGGACTTCGAGATAGTACTGATAGGCCAGCTTGGCGTTGGCGATTGCAACCTTGCCGCGAATGGCCTTCAGAGCCTCGGCCTCCGCATCGCCAGCCGCAATACGACGGTCAATTTCCCCGTCGATCTTGGCATCGATACGGCTGACAAAGAACGACGCCACACTGGCAAGACGCGAGATGTCTTCGCCACGGGCCGCGCGATCTTCAAGACCGGCAATATAGGCTTCCAGCACCGCCTTGTAGGCATCGAGCGAGAACAGCAGCGTCACATTGACATTGATGCCGTCCGCAATGGCGTCACGAATGGCGCCCGTGCCTTCAGACGTCCCGGGGATCTTGATCATCAGGTTTTCACGCCCGACAGCCTTCCACAGGCGGCGGGCTTCCGTGATCGTCCCATGTGTGTCGAACGCCAGATAGGGCGAGACTTCGAGACTGACATAGCCATCCAGTCCCTTGGTCTTTTCGAACACCGGATACAGAACGGCGCAGGCGGACCGGATGTCGTCAATGGCGAGATGTTCGTACAGATCGCCGGGGGGCAGGCCTTCGTCTTCCAGCAGCTTGCGGATCTGCGGATCGTATTCGGTGCCGTGTCCGATGGCCTTCTCGAAGATGGCCGGGTTGGACGTGACGCCCCGCAGGCCGTCTTCGTCCACCAGCTTGCGGAGACTTCCGTCTTCCGTGAAGCTGCGCTGGATGAAATCCAGCCAGGGGGACTGGCCGTATTTCTCAAGGTCACACAAGGCGTTGCTGACGGTGTTCAGACCGGTATTGGAGATTGTGTCTGCCACAGGATCTCTCCCTTACTTGCCGCGCAGGGCCTGACGCTTCGCTGCGTCAAGAACCGCTTCAGGCGTGAAACCGAATTTCGTGAGAAGTGCGGAGGCCGGAGCCGACGCACCGAACGTGTTCATCGCGATGATCGCACCGCCGATGCCGACATACCGATCCCAGCCGAACGCTGCAGCCTGTTCGACTGCAACGCGGCCGATGACGTCCGGCGGCAGGACGGAATCGCGGTATTCCTGGCTCTGCTCTTCGAAGAGATCGAAGCTCGGCATGGAGACAACGCGGGCCTTGATGCCCTCTTCCGTCAGCTTCTCGTAAGCCGTCACCACGAGGCTGACTTCCGAACCCGAAGCGATCAGGATCACGTCGGGCTTGCCGTCACAGCTCGCCAGAACATAAGCACCCTTCGCAAGACCGGCGGCGGACGCATATTTCGTGCGGTCGATCGTCGGCAGGTTCTGACGACTCAGAGCGAGCACGGCAGGCTTGTGCGTCATCGGGATCAGCGTCCGCCACGCTTCGGACACTTCGTTCGCGTCGGACGGGCGGATCGTCATGATGCCCGGCGTTGCGCGAAGCTGTGCGAGCTGCTCGATCGGCTGATGCGTCGGCCCGTCTTCACCCACGCCGATGGAGTCATGCGTGAAGATATACAGAACCGGCAGTTCCATGATGGCCGACAGACGGATCGGCGCCTTCATGTAATCGGAGAAGATCAGGAAGCCCGAACCGTAGGAGCGAATGCCCGACAGCGCGATACCGTTGCAGATGGAGCCCATCGCATGTTCGCGCACACCGAAATGCAGGTTCCGGCCACCATAGGTGCCGTTCCATTTTTCCGGCTGGAAGGAGCCGCCGCCCTTGATGTCCGTCTTGGTGGAGGGCGTCAGGTCAGCAGAGCCGCCGATCATCCAGGGAAGGTTCTTCGCAACCGCGTTCAGCACCTGACCCGAGCTGGCACGCGAAGCAACGCCCTTCGCATCCGCTTCAAAGGTCGGGATGTCCTTGTCCCAGCCTTCCGGCAGACGGTGCTCGATAATGCAGTCAATTTCAGCCGCGAGTTCCGGATGGGCTTCGCGATAGGCCGAGAACAGCTCGCGCCATTCTGCATTGGCTTCTGCGCCACGCTTGCCGAGGCCTTCGGCGAAATGCTCCTTCACACCGTCCGGGACATAGAAGTCCGGAGCGCCTTCCGGCCAGCCATAAGCAGCCTTCGCACCCTTGATTTCTTCCGCACCCAGCGGCTCGCCATGTGCCGAAGCCGTACCAGCCTTCTTGGGCGCGCCATAACCGATGACCGTCTTGAGCACGATCATGCTCGGACGATCCGTCACTGCACGCGCAGCTTTGAGGGCTGCGAGAATGGCCTCGACATCGTTGCCGTCCGGCAGCGTCTGGACATGCCAGCCATAGGCTTCAAAACGCTTGCCCACATTTTCCGTGAAGGCCAGATCCGTCGACCCTTCGATGGAGATCTGATTGGAATCATAGATCCAGGTCAGGTTCCCAAGTGCGAGATGGCCAGCGGTGGACGCGGCTTCCGAAGCCACACCTTCCATCATGTCGCCATCACCACAGAACACCGTGACGTGATAGTCGAACAGTTTGAAGCCCGGGCGATCATAGCGCGCGGACATCCATTTCTGCGCGATCGCCATACCGACGGAATTGCCGCAACCCTGTCCGAGCGGACCGGTCGTGGTTTCTACACCAGCGGTAAAGCGGTATTCCGGATGACCCGGCGTCTTGGAGTTCAGCTGACGGAACTGCGAGAGATCCTCGACAGTGAGGGACGGCGCATCAACGACCTTGCCATCCTGAATATCCTTCACGCCTGTGAGGAACAGGGTGGAGTACAGCAGCATCGACGCGTGACCGACCGAAAGCACGAAACGGTCACGGGCAGGCCAGCACGGATCGGCCGGATCGTATTTCAGATCATGCTGCCAGACCGCATACATCGCGGGGGCGAGGGCCATGGCCGTGCCGGGATGGCCGGAATTGGCGCGCTCGACACCTTCCATCGAAAGAGTGCGGATCGTATTGATGGTGAGCTGAGGAAGCGTACTCATCGGAATGGGATCTCCGGCTTGTGACTGACAGGAAGAAACGCAACGATATCTTCCATACCTTCTGCTGCCACGGCATGACGCGAAGTCGCGACAGACGCAATGGCTGATCGGTAAACCATATTGTGAAACACGCTCTTGTGCTTGAAGACAACCTGCCACACTTCGACGGTCGTCATTACCGAAACCCCGAAGAATGGCGCCCGGACGAGGCGCGAACGGCCCGCAGTCCCTCGCAGCGGATCGGGAACATCTTCCGCTGGCAGATGGGCCTCAGGCCACGCTGGCCGGATGCCCTTCCCCCGCAGAAAACCTACGATCAGGTCGCGCCTGCTCCGGGGGAATGCTGTGTCACGTTTGTCGGTCATGCGACCGTTCTGCTCCAGTTTGGCCGTGCAGGACGCGCGCCTCTGCGGATCATCACAGATCCGGTCTTTTCCGAACGCTGCTCCCCCTTCCGCAGTTTCGGTCCCCGCCGCGTCTGCCCGTCCGGCATCGCGCTGGATGCTCTTCCCCGCATCGACATCATCCTCGTCTCGCACTGCCATTACGACCACATGGACCTTCCGAGCCTGCGGGCGCTGGCCAAACGTGACGATCCGCTCTGCATTTCCCTCCCGGGCAACCGTCGCCACCTGAAAAAGGCCGCTCTTCCGCGCATCGTCGAACTGGACTGGTGGGACGGCACGACCGATGACGGCGCTCACATCACAGCCACGCCTGCGCTGCACGGAAGCGCACGCACGCCGTTCGATTCCAACCGCGCGCTCTGGGGTGGCTTCACGATCGAAGCAGATGGCCACACGGTCTTTTTCGCGGGCGACACGGCCTGGGGCAAACATTTCGACGCGATCCACCGTCGCTGGCCGGATATCGACCTCGCCATCCTGCCCATCGGGGCCTACGAGCCGCGCAACCTGATGCGCCGCGTTCACATGTCCCCCGAAGAGGCGCTCATGGCTTTCGATACGCTCAAAGCGAAACGGGGCCTGCCGATCCATTTCGGCACGTTCCAACTCACCGACGAGGCCATTCTGGAACCACCCACCCGTCTGGAGTTCGCCTGCCGACCCGCTGGCCGTCCTTTCCGGGCGCTGGAAAACGGTGAAAGCCTCACCCTTCCGCCAGCTGACACAAAAAGCTAAACTGCCCTCCGACATCCCTTCCCCGGATTTTCTGTCATCGGGGACACCGCCATGTGGAAACCGTCATGAACGCCCAGAACGTCACTTTCACGTCAGACCAGATCACCGCCCTGTTCATCGACGCGGCCCGTGAAGGCGATACCGACCTCCTGACCCAGTTTCTGGATGCCGGCATGGCCATCGATACGCCGGACAGCCGTGGCTATACCGCCCTGATCGTCGCCACCTACAACGGCCACACGGACGCCACGCGCCTGCTGCTGGATCGCGGGGCCGACACGGAAGCCACCGATCTCAAGGGAGCCACCGCACTTTCGGGCGTCGCGTTCAAGGGCCTGACCGAGATCGCGTCACTTCTGCTCGATCATGGCGCCGAAGTGGATCACGCCAATCATGCCGGTCGCACACCGCTGATGTTTTCCATCATGTTCAACCGCGAAGACATGGCGAAAAAGCTTCTTGCCGCCGGAGCAAACCCGGACCTGAAGGATGCGGACGGCGTTTCCGCCCGTGATCTGGCCGAACGCCAGTTCATGACCGGCCTGTTCGCCGGAGCGTCCGCATGAGTCGTTTCTGGAACCGTAGGGTTCAGGATCTGCACCCCTATGTGCCGGGCGAACAGCCCAGACTCGCGGACCTGCTGAAGCTCAATACGAACGAGTCCCCCTACGGTCCGAGCCCGAAAGTGCTTGAGGCCATCCGGGACGTGGCCTCCGACGATCTGCGTCTCTATCCCGACCCGACGGCAGCAGACCTGCGGGACACAATCGCCACCCGGTTCGGCACCACCGCCGATCGCGTTTTCGTCGGCAATGGCTCCGACGAAGTTCTGGCCCATGCCTTCCGCGCGCTGTTCCACGACGATGCGCCGGTCCTGTTCTCGGATGTGACCTACGGTTTTTATCCGGTCTATTGCGGCCTGTTCGACCAGCCGTTCCGCCACATCCCGCTCAATGACGATTTCACGATCGACATCGACTCCTACACTGGCGACTGCGGCGGAATCGCCGTCGCCAACCCGAATGCCAATACGGGAATCGCCCTGTCGCTCGAGCAGATCGAAACCCTCCTCAAGCGCCATCCGGACCGGACCGTCATCATTGACGAGGCCTACGTCGATTTCGGTGCCCAGTCCGCCATTGAACTGACACATCGTCATGACAATCTTCTGGTCGTCCAGACGCTCTCAAAGTCCTACGCTCTGGCAGGACTGCGTGTGGGCTTTGCGATCGGTTCTCCGGAACTGATCGAGGGTCTTATCCGCGTCAAGGACAGTTTCAATTCCTACCCCCTCTCCCGCCCGGCACAGGCCGGGGCCATCGCCGCGATCCAGGATACCGACTGGCTCGCAGACATCACGGCCCGCCTCGTTGCAAGCCGTGACCGGCTGGTTCCGCAACTGCAAAATCTTGGCTTCCAAGTCCTGCCATCCTGTGCCAATTTCATCCTTGTGCACCACCCGGAGCACAAGGCCGGAGCCATCGCCGCAGCCCTGCGCGAGCGTGCGATCCTTGTCCGGCACCTCTCCACCCCGCGCATCCAGGACTGGCTGCGTATCTCGATCGGAACGGACGACGCCTGCACCCGCCTGACTGACGTTTTGCGGGACATCCTCTCCTCCCGATCCTGAATTAACCGGACGGTAATGCTCCGTCCCCCATAATCATGAGCCAGACAGGGCCAGACGGGCGCGTTTATGCGCGCTCGATCCCGCCACCCTCCGGGTGGGTGAACGGGAGGCCCATGAATGTTTCATGCGGAAAGACCGAATACATGCGTGCATTTCAGGGACAGATGTCCGACAACCAGCCTATTCGCCGTAATCAGGCCGAAAAGGAAAAGCAGCTTCGGGACCTCAAGGAAACGATCGCTTCCATGAAGTCCCACACGTCTCCGACGCTGAAGGAAAGCATTCAGCGCCGCATTCGTGAGCTGGAAACCGAACTGCGCACCATCGCGCGCGAAAAAGCCGCGAAGGCCGCAAACCCGGACGCCCAGTCCGACCGCCAGCGCCGTCCGCCGCGCCGCAACACGATCCGTTCCATGTAAGGGATGATCGCAGAGAGGCTGGTGTGGAAATTCCTCCGTACCAGCCTCTCTGCTTCAAGATGCCTGAACAGCGTCCCCGTGTGTCTCTGACGCCCGGTCCCATGCCGGTCCCATCAAACGTAGCCTCGTAGGGTGCAGGCCGTCCGTCTCGGTCAGAACGTAATAGGCGGTATATTGTCCGGTCGGTTTTCCCGGACGATCCATCAACGCCTTGAAAACATTGCGGTCCGCCGTCATCTGCGTTCCATCCCCGACCAAAGGCTGATTCCACATTTCCAGCGCTTCAGGCGCCCGTGTCCGGTCGATCATCAAGCAGTTTGGGTCCACGAACCCACCATAACTTGCGCGAAAAATCCCACCTCCGATCCCGACCGACTCCCACTGATCCTCACAGATTGGCTTCAGTGTCCGCGGATGCACGAACCAGCGCCCTGCCCACGCCCAGTCCTGTCCTTCAATCGCCGCCAACAGAGACGAAAGATGGCCTGGCGCCCACCAGTTATCATCGTCGAGATAAGCAATGCGCGGGGCATTCGAAAGCTGGCTGAGTACGCTGCGCAATACGCCGCCGTCTCTCGCCCGCCCGAACCCTCCATGACGCTGTGACGTGGAATAGCCGGGCCAGAGCACTTCGACGGCCCAGCCCGGTGGCCGCCCTTCGGTCGCGCGTTGAATCAGATCGTCGGCATCGTCACCCGGAGGGCGATCCAGACCAATCATGATCTGAACCCTCAGATTTCCCGTCTGCTGAAAAACAGACTGGACCGCCCGGACAATGGTAGGCCTCAGAAGGCTTGGCATGACAACCGCCACATCGAAAGGGCGCTGGTCGAGCGTGCCTGGATCAGCGAAAATATGAAGTCCGGGTTTCATGTCCGGCACGATACTGCGCCCTCAAAGCCCTGTCACCTCACGCGGTGCTCTCTTGCACTTCAACGCTACAGAGCACACCATGAGGATCAGAATGATCACTGCGAAAGAGTCCAACGTGTCCGCTTCCTCCACCTTTTCGCACGAACAGCTGCTCGACCGCTTGGGCGAGGTCGCCGTCCGCGTTGGCCTGAACATCTCGCCGGGCCAGCAGCTCCTCATTACCGCGCCACTCACCGCCGTTGCGCTTGTCCGACGCGTCACGGAACATGCTTACAAGGCCGGCGCCTCACTGGTGACGACCCTATACGCGGATGATGAAACCACGCTCGCACGTTTCATCCACGCCCCGGACGACGCCTTCGACGTCGCTCCGACATGGCTGGCCGAGGGTATGGCGCGCGCGTTCCGCGAAGGCGCAGCCCGCATGGCCATCACCGGCGCCAACCCGACGCTGCTCAAAGGACAGGACCCCGAACGCATCGCACGCGCCAACCGCGCCAGTTCCAAGGCAAACCGCCCGGCGATGGAAATCATCACCCAGTTCGCCGTGAACTGGAACATCATCGCATGCGCCACACCAGCCTGGGCCGAACAGGTCTTCCCGGACCTCCCCCCGGAAGACGCCCTCGCAGCCTTGTGGGACGGTATCTTCAAAGCATCTCGCGTGGACGTGGCCGATCCTGTCGCCGAGTGGAAAGCCCATAACGCCGCCCTGCATGCCCGGGCGAAATTCATGAACGACAGCCGCTTCGATGCCCTGCATTTCAGCGGCCCCGGGACGGATCTGACGGTCGGCCTTGCGGACGGACATCTCTGGGCAGGCGGTTCAGAAAAATCGGGAAATGGCATCGTCTGCAACCCGAATATCCCGACCGAGGAAATCTTCACGACCCCGCATCGCAGCAAGGTCAACGGGCGCGTCAGCAGCACCAAGCCGCTGTTCCATCAGGGAACTCTGATCGATGAAATCTCGGTGCGTTTTGAAAACGGCCGTATTGTCGAAGCAACCGCCAGTCAGGGCGAGGACGTGCTCAAGCGTATCCTCGATACCGATGAAGGCGCGGCACGGATTGGCGAAGTCGCCCTCGTACCGCATTCCTCGCCCATATCGGCCAGCAAGATCCTGTATCGGAACACGCTGTTCGATGAGAATGCGTCCAGCCATATCGCGCTCGGCCAAGCCTACACGAAATGCATGGTCGATATCGAAGGTCTGACGCCGGACGAACTTCTGGAACGGGGCGTCAACGACTCCCTTATTCATATCGACTGGATGATCGGTTCGGACAAAATTGATCTTGATGGCCTCAAGAACGGCAACCGCGTGCCGCTGATGCGCGCTGGAGAATGGGTGCAGGTATGACGTCTTTCCGCATGACAGGCCTTACGGGCCTTTTCGTCTCTGTCGCGATGCTGCCTCTGGCCGCACAGGCACAGTCTTATCCGCAAGCCGGCTACCCTGCTCAGGGGGGCACCACAAGCCAGACCCAAATCGACGGAAGTGTGCCGCTTCAGGGAACTCCGCAGCAGACTCCTCAGATTCCGCCGCAGGTCCGTGCCGATATGGAGCACGCCATGCAATACCCCCTGCCGCCAGACTTCATGACCCGTGCGGCAGCAACGATCGCAGAGCTTCAGGCCCGCAACATCCAGCCCCCCAACTCGCACGGCGCAGGACTGGCCGAGACAATCAGCCGCATCAGCCAGATTCCCGGACTTGCGCCTGTCCTGCAAAGCCACGGCTTTACGCCTGAAAGCTTCGTGATGGGCATGACGACCTTCGGCATGACCCTTGCCGCCAGCAACGGCCAGCTTCCAGCCGGAATGCCAAGCCCCAATCCCGCCAATGTCGCGCTTTTCAAAGCGCAACCCCAACAGGTTACGGCCCTGATGCAGGCCATGGGCAATCCACCCCATTGAATACGAAACCGCGGCCATGCTTCCAGCAGGATGGCATGGCCGCTTCAGTCTCCGAAAAAGATCCGAATGCCCATCAAACTAGACCCCGCACTCCTCCCTGCCCTGAATATCCTTGGCATGGCCCAGTCCGGCGCCCTTTTGCGTGCTGAACGGGAGACACCATCAGATGGTATTCCCGCCTTCGTCACCCTAGCAGGCTGGGATGAACTCGCAGCGACACATGCTGCAAACCACGATGCTCCTCACAATGTGCTTCTTCCGGCACTCGAAAAAGCTGTCGCCCGTATTCTAACTCACGCTGCCCAAAACGCGTCGCAGACGGGTGAAATGACGCCTGTCATCACGATTCAAAGCGATCTTTTTCCCAGCGACCCTGATCTGGTTCTGGCATTCGTCCGTGATAGCACCCATCCCGTAGCCTGCGCCCTGATTGGCACAGCCACGCAGATCGAGGCAGCACTCCGTGGGCGGGACGCTGCTCAGGACTGACTGAACTGGCGAATGGCCAGTTCATCCAGCGCATTCTGTTCTTTTTTGAGTTCCGCCTGCCGTTCTTCTTCCTGCCGCTCCTCTTTCAGAGTTTTAACGGCTTCCATAGCAGCTCTCGCGATAATCAGTGCCGAGCGCACGGTTTCTCGATCCAGCGCGGCTTCGCGGCAACGCGCCTGCGCTTCCGTAACAGCCTTGCGCCCCGCAGGAAGCCAACGGCTGAAGGCTTCCACAGCACCATCCCCCGCTGTTGGACTGGAGGCGATCCGCTGTTCACTCAGGATTTCTTCCTGAGCTGCCGACAGCTTTTCTTCAGCGGCTGCCTCACGCGCGACGGCCTCTGCGAAACTTCTTTCAACAAGATCAAGTTCCTGTGCACGCAGGGCGATGAGAGTATCGAGGGGTGACTGTTCCATCCTGAAGAATCCTTCATGCCGCATTCAAAGGAGTGGTTTGCGGAATTGTCTGCATAATTTGTGCGAGCTGTTCAAAAGCCTCTGCACGTGTGGATCGCTCGTTGCGCCCCTGAAACAGGAACTGGTTCAACCTGGGCATCAATGCGATAGCCTCGTCAACCTCACGATCCGTGCCTGACTTGTAAGCGCCAAGCCGGATCATATCCGCCATACGCTGATAGGTCGCCATTGCTGAGCGCGCGCGTTGAGTAAGGGCGTTTTCCTCAGAGGAATTGCACCCCGGAACCGCCCGGGACAGAGAGCGCAAAACATCAATCGCGGGATAACGTCCCTGTTCGCCAATCTTGCGATCCAGAATGATATGGCCATCCAGAATACCGCGCACCGCATCCGCAACCGGCTCGTTCTGATCGTCGCCCTCTACCAGAACGGTGAAGAGAGCCGTAATCATCCCCTGATCGGGGTATCCCGGCCCTGCGCGCTCCAGAAGTCGAGGCAGTTCGGCAAACACGGAAGGCGGATAGCCACGCGTTGCAGGAGGCTCACCCGCAGAGAGACCGATTTCACGCAACGCCATGCAAAACCGCGTCACACTATCCATCAGAAGCAGAACCGACTTACCCTGATCCCTGAAATACTCTGCAATTGTCATGGCAGACAGGGCTGCCTCACGACGCATTAGCGGAGGTGAATCCGATGTTGCGATCACAAGAACGCTCCGGGCCAATCCTTCGGGGCCAAGATCGTCCTCAATAAACTCACGAACCTCACGTCCACGCTCCCCCACGAGCGAAATCACGGCGACATCACACTCCGCTCCTCGCGCAAGCATGGAAAGCAGTGTCGATTTCCCAACACCCGATCCGGCAAACAGTCCAAGTCTCTGGCCGCAACGAGATGTTGTGAACGCATCCAGAGCCCGTACCCCAAGATCCATCCGCTCTCCCAAGCGTGCCCGACTTGCCGCGTTAGGCGGAGAGCACTGAATCGCTTGGCGTGAAGTTGAAGGCAGCAAAGGCCCTTTTCCATCAATCGGCTGCCCTAACGGATCCACCACTCGTCCAAGCCAGCTTGAATTAATACTCAAGCCACCATCATGACGATTGAGAGGCACCCGAGCCTCACAACCCGGACCAATACCGTCCAGCGCGCCGAAAGACATTAACCGTGCAGCGTTGCCTTGAAATCCCACAACCTCAGATTGTACCACCCGACCATCACGAGCCATAACCGCGACTCGATCTCCAATCGTGATGAATCTCTCGAGTCCAACGACGGTTATGCAAAGGCCAACAACGTCCTTCACGCTTCCCCTAACCCAGTCACAACTGAGGTTTGAGAGCATTTCAAGCAGTCTGGCGTAATTGCTCATAGCAACAGTTTTTGACCGTTTTCTGCGGGTTGTTTCAACTTTCACACCCTACAACCGCATAGTTAATATGACCTTAATGTTCCCTTATGAGGGGAGAAATAATGACAATTTTACGATTTTTTATTCAGAGCTATCGACACACACAACCTTGGGTAGTAACCATTAATTCACCAAGCCGGGAGTTGAAACATGCGTATCCTTCTTGTCGATAGCGATCAGTCCGCCGCCACCACGTTATCCCAGACCCTGCGTAATGCATCTTTTACTGTCGATCATACGCCATCTGGTGAAGAGGCCATCGAGATGCTGCGTCATTACGACTATGACGTGGTTGTGCTGGAACTGATGCTGAACGATCTGGAAGGATACGAAGTCATCCGACGTGTCCGGGCAGCCCGTATCACAACACCGATCCTCGTCCTCTCGGCCCTGCTCCGTTCTCAGGCCAAAATTCGTGCCTTTTCGATGGGGGCCGATGATTACATGACAAAGCCATACGATGCAGGCGAACTGGTCGCACGCCTTCAGGCTGTCATGCGACGCTCCCGTGGATTTGCGGAGCCGAAGCTGCGAGTGGGGAATCTGGAACTGGATCTGAACGGCAAAAATGTTACCGTCGATGGCGCGCCACTGCATTTGACAGGCAAAGAGTATGCCATTCTGGAATTGCTCGTAATCCGTAAAGGATCCGTCCTGACCAAAGACGCGTTTCTTAACCACCTTTATGGTGGCATTGATGAGCCAGAAATGAAGATCATTGACGTCTTCATCTGCAAATTACGTCGAAAATTACAGAATGTTGGTGCAGGCAACCTGATCGCGACCGTTTGGGGACGTGGTTACATCCTGCGAGAAGAGGATGTCGCAGAAACTGTTGCCCTTGCGAGCCTGCACCCTAAAACTTCTACTCATGTTCTCGAAGCGGCAGTCTGAAGCAGACTGCCACGTGAGACGCTGCTGACCGAAGACAGCAATCAAACATGAGCAATGGCGCGAATGACATCGCAGACATGATCCACCACTTCATGGACGAGCGTCTCATCCTCCGCCTCCACCATAACGCGGATCAGCGGTTCTGTTCCACTCGCACGCAGGACGAGGCGGCCACTCCCGGCCAAGCGTTCATCTGCCCAGGCCTTTGCTGCGGCGAGGTCCGGGCTCCCCATTGGACTGGTTCCTGAGTAGCGGACGTTTTTCAGGAGTTGCGGATACGGTGTGAAAAACCGGCAGATTTCACTGGCCGACCGTTTAGTTTCCACAGACACGGCCAAAACCTGTAAGGCGGCGATCAGACCGTCTCCTGTCGTGGCATAATCCGACAAAACCATATGTCCGGATTGCTCACCCCCGAGATTGGCCCCAATCTCGCGCATCCGCTCTACAACATAACGATCGCCAACCGATGTCCGCTGAAGCTCAAGCCCCTTTTCCGCCAGAGCTTTTTCCAGCCCCATATTGGACATCACGGTCGTAACCACCGTGTTGCCGCGCAACCGGTCATGCTGCTTCCAGAAGGAAGCAATCAGACCGATGATCTGGTCTCCATCAACGAGATCGCCATTTTCATCCGCAATCAGGACACGGTCCGCATCGCCATCCAGAGCAATGCCGAAATCCGCACCATGTTCTCGCACCGCGGCACATAGGGTTTCCGGATGGGTCGATCCCACGCCGTCATTGATGTTCAGGCCATCCGGCTCACAACCGATCTTGATGACCTCTGCCCCCAGTTCCCACAATGCTTTGGGAGCCACGCGGTAAGCAGAGCCATTGGCGCAATCAATGACAATTTTCAGGCCATCCAGACGCAACCCACGTGGGAAAGACGCCTTTGCATTCTCGATATAACGCCCCGCCGCGTCCGTCAGACGGGAAGCGCGTCCAATCCGTTCGGGAGAGGCCAGTCGGGCGGAAAGATCCTGAGCCATCAGGCCTTCGATTTCGCCTTCAACTTCGTCCGAAAGTTTGAAACCATCCGGCCCGAACAGCTTGATCCCATTATCCGTAAAAGGATTGTGGGACGCTGAGACCATGACCCCAAGATCGGCCCGGAGAGAACGGGTCAGCATGGCGATCGCAGGCGTGGGTAGCGGACCAACCAGAATGACGTCCATCCCTGCTGACAGAAAACCAGCAACCAGAGCACATTCCAGCATATAACCCGAAAGGCGCGTATCCTTGCCCAGAACGACGCTGTGCCGGCGGTTCTGGCTCCGCATGAAGTACAGACCGGCCGCCTGCCCCAGTCTCTGCGCGATTTCAACCGTCATGGGCGCAGTATTGGCCGTTCCCCGGATGCCATCAGTACCGAACAGAGACCTCTTGGTGGCCATAATGAAAAATCCTGCCTGTCTGCCAGAAATAAAAAAGGCGCGGCACCGGGGATAGTCTCCTCGATGACGCGCCCGTTGGTGCGATTGGTTGCCTGATTAACCCGCCTGAGGCGCCGGATCAAACGCACCGGGACGTGTGGTCGGAACGGATGCACGACGGTTGTCAGGCACCTGCTCGTCATCCGCAGTCCGCTCGATAGCCTCACCGCGCATGATACGACCGACATCGTCACCCGTTAGCGTTTCATATTCCAGCAACGCTGCGGTCAGACGATGCAGATCATCAAGACGGGTCGTCAGCAAATCATGGGCCTGCTTGTAGGCCGTATCGATCAGAGCTTTGACTTCCTTGTCGATCTCGCGCGCGGTTTCTTCAGAAATGTTCTTGTTCTGCGTCACAGAATGACCAAGGAACACTTCCTGACCGTTATCGCCATAAGCAATCATGCCCAGCGTGTCGCTCATGCCCCATTCGGTCACCATCCGCCGTGCGAGATCTGTCGCACTCTTGATGTCGCCCGATGCACCGGCGCTGACTTCCTCACGTCCGAAGATGATTTCTTCGGCAACGCGGCCACCCATGGCGATGACCAGACGAGCCAAGCACCATTTACGGCTGTAGGAAATGTTATCCTTCTCCGGCAGGGTCATAACCAGACCCAGCGCACGACCACGCGGCACGATCGTCGCCTTGTGGATCGGATCGCTGCCAGGGGTGAAGATCGCGCAGATGGCATGACCCGCTTCGTGATATGCTGTCGAGCGCTTTTCGTCTTCGGTCATGACCATGGAACGGCGCTCCGCCCCCATCATGACCTTGTCTTTGGCTTCCTCGAACTGTGCCATACCCACGGTCCGGCGTCCCTGACGGGCAGCCATCAGGGCCCCTTCGTTCACGAGATTGGACAGATCCGCACCCGAGAAGCCCGGCGTTCCCCGAGCAATCACCTTCGGGTCCACGTCCGAAGACAGGGGCACTTTCTTCATGTGAACGCGCAGGATCTTTTCACGACCAGCCACATCGGGGTTCGGCACCACGACCTGACGGTCGAAACGACCCGGACGCAGCAGAGCGGGGTCCAGAACATCCGGACGGTTCGTCGCAGCAATCAGGATCACGCCTTCGTTGCTCTCGAAACCGTCCATCTCGACCAGCATCTGGTTGAGAGTCTGCTCGCGTTCGTCGTTACCGCCCCCAAGTCCAGCACCACGATGACGGCCCACGGCGTCGATTTCGTCGATAAAGATGATGCAGGGCGCGGACTTCTTGCCCTGCTCGAACATGTCACGCACACGCGACGCGCCGACACCGACGAACATTTCCACAAAATCCGAGCCGGAAATCGTGAAGAACGGAACATTGGCCTCGCCCGCAATGGCGCGCGCCAGCAGCGTCTTACCCGTACCCGGAGGTCCGACCAGCAGCGCCCCCTTGGGGATCTTGCCGCCCAGACGGGTGAATTTCTGCGGGTCGCGCAGGAACTCGACGATTTCCTGAAGCTCGGATTTCGCTTCGTCGATGCCCGCAACGTCTTCAAACGTCACACGACCGGTCTTCTCCGTCAGCAGCTTGGCGCGGGACTTGCCAAAACCCATGGCCCGGCCACCACCGCCCTGCATCTGGCGGAAAACCATGAAGCACAGACCCACCAGCAGCAGAACCGGCAGGTAAGCGCTGGCATAACGCAGAATCGGGCTTTCTCCGCTGTCCATCGGCTTGGCGGTCACTTCGACGCCGGCAGAAGTCAGACGGCCCGGAAGGCTCGGATCAAGTGGGGCATAGGTCTCGAAAGACGTGCCGTTCGTCAGGGTTCCGGAGACATTCTGCTCCTGAATCACGACCGAACGGACCTGATGCTGGTCCACATCATGAATGAAATCGGAATAGGCGATCTGCTGGGCTGCATGCTGTCCGCCACCGGGCTGGAAGGCTGTCAGCACTGCCATTCCGACCACGATGATGACCGCCCAGATCGCGACGTTACGGCCTAAATTGTTCATCTCGCTCTCTGTCGTCCTTCAGACTGTTCCGTCAGATGCAGTACGGGATCACCCCTCACAACTGGCCGACCGGTCACATTCTGCGTTGACTCCATAACATAAGCCTCCGCGTCCACGATCCTACCCCATCAAGGGCAGGAAAACGCATTTCTTGCGATTTTGAGGATCTTTTTATGCTGTGAGATGATTTTCTCCCGTTACGGGAACCGCGACAGCCCAGACAAAATCGGCCTCACCGGGCATTTGCCCTATCCGTGGCCACAGGATCAGTCGACCCTGATGCCACACACCCGGAAGACAACGGGCAGCGGCATAGGGAATACCCAGCCTGCGCAGATCCAGTCCGTGCACGGCGTCACCCAAAGGTCCGATCACACTGTCTGCCGGAATATCATGCGTCAGCAGACGCCAGCGCCCGTCCCAGACACACCCCTCCCTTGCCGCAAGCGGGGCAGCAAGAGCGCGCTCCTCTCGCACGAGGATCACGCCGTTGCCAAAACGCCCGGCCGATTGAAGCTGAACTCCAGACAGCGTGCCGCATCCTTTTTCCAGCAACAACCGTACGGCCTCTCTCGCGGGACGGTACACATGTCCTGAAACAAGCCGGATCAGAGCGGACAGGGTCTCTTCGTTCATCCCGGCCTGCTCCAGAAAAGCCCATCCTTCGGGATGCCAGATGGCATAGGATGCAAGATTTTCGGCCAGTACCGCCTCACGACTCCGGTTTTCCTGCTTGGCCGTCAGATGAAGCGTCTGGATATCGCGCCTTTGCTCGGGCGTCAGATCCTGCCGCCACCGCACCCGCTCGAACCGCCTGTTGGCGTTCGATGGATCTTCAATCCATGGCAGATTCGCGGTTTTCAAAGTCAGTCTCAGGCGCGATGGATCGAGCGTTAAAAGCGGACGTAACACCCGGATACGCCCTCTCACGGCGCTGATCTGAATGCCGCCCAGCCCCAGAGGTCCGCTCGCGCGCAGGCTGCGCATCCACACGGTTTCATCCTGATCGCCCGCATGATGCGCCACAAGAAGATCCAGACATCCTGCTGCAACGCAGGCCGCCTCCAGCGCCTCGAACCGTGCCTCGCGCGCCCGTTCCTGCAACCGCCCTTTCGGAAACGGCGCGAGCGTCAGGAGGCGGGCGGGTACGTCCATGGCGGCAAGCCGTTCAACCGTCAGCCGTGCTTCGGCAGCCGATTCAGGCCGCAGGGCATGATCCACTACGAAGGCCACAATATTGCGGCGCCAGCGACGAGCCAGAAACGCGAGCGCCATGGAGTCGGCGCCCCCCGAAACGGCAAGGGCGACTGGCGCGTCCGGGATATTAGGTGGCCAAGGACCGAGACCTGACATCAGGTCCTGAAATTCGCATTCCCCGACCGGATGATCGGGTCCTGTTTCCAACAACGCAGGTTTCAGTGACAGGCCGCACGGCTCCGGAATGTCGTCTCGGCGCTCTTCACCCGCGGCGCAGGCGTTGGAAATTCCGATTTCAGCTTATCAAGAGCCTGACACGCCGAGTTCTTGTCCCCCAGCGCCAGCATCGAAGCAGCCACACCCAACAGAGAGTCCTGTGCCTTCTGGGACTTCGGAGCCTTCGTATAGGCGTCATAATAAGCGACCGCAGACTGGCGATACTGCTTCTGCCCCGCCAGAGACTGCGCCAGAAGGAACTGGGCATCCACCTTGCCGGACACGCTATGAGCCGTTTTCACGGCAAAACGCGCATTGCTCTCCGCATCCGTATAGTTCCCGGATCTAAGAGACGCATTCCCAACCTTCAACGCATCCAGAGCGGTTTTCGGCTGCTCGGCGGCGTCCGGAGTAGCAACGGAGCCTTTGTCTTCGACTGCCGCCGGAGTTTTAGCTGGAGCAGGTGTCGAAGCCCCGCCTCCGCCATTTTGGGAAGCAAACTGCATGTCCGAAATCTGTTTGGACACATTGGCCTGATTGTCGCGGACGGAATTGCTGAGCTGATCCAGTTCGCCACGCATCTGGCGGTTCTGTTCTTCCAGAGCCGAAACGCGTTCCAGAAGCTGGGCCGTCAGGTTGCCGTCACCCGCCGAAACCGGAGCCGCTGCCGTCGCACTGGGAGCACTCAGGCCGCCGCCATTCTGAACCTGTGAGAGCTGCTGGCGCAGGGAGGCAATCTGATCCTGCAAAGCAATCGCTTCGCGTGAGGAAATTTCCCCGCTATCCGGCGCATCCTGTGCCACGGCCGGGAGGACAGGCGAAAGGACGGAAAAAGCCGTGCCCAGAAAGACGGCACGCAGGGAACGGGACAGCACCATAACGGATCTCCTGAGACAAACTCGCACTCACGGGCACGCAGGAAGGTCATACGTGCAACATGCGCCCAGTCATAAAACAGAAACGGCCGGGGGATAATCCCCCGGCCGCTCATCATCTCAGTCCGTTAGGCCTGAAACGTCAGTTCAGCGAACAGACGTGATGGCGTTACGGTTCTGTGCCCAGGCCTGCTCGTCGTCGCCATCGGCGGTCGGACGGTCCTTGCCGTAGGAGATCGTGGTGATGCGCGAAGCGCTCACGCCCTTGGCGACCAGATAGTCACGAGCTGCGTTTGCACGACGCTGGCCGAGAGCAATGTTGTACTCTTCCGTGCCACGGTCATCGCAGTTACCAGCAACCTGGATGCTGACCTGCGGGTACTTGGCGAGCCATGCAGCCTGCTTGTCCAGCGTAGCGCGGGCTTCTTCAGAAAGCTGGGACTGGTTCAGCTCGAAGAAAACGCGATCGCCGACATTGGCGACCAGATCGGCTTCGCTGCCGGGCGTCGGGCCAGCTTCCTGAGCGACGGCGCCTGCGCCGTTGCTGTCACCCTTGTTGGTGTTGCCGTTGGAACAGGCTGCGAGAACAAGCGCCAGACCAAGCGCGCCAAATACCTTGAACTTCATGTGTCTCAATCCTGAGAACGGCCCCACAGCGGGAACCGAATGCGGAAAATGCCGCGTTATTCCGGACCACCTCTTTCCTGTTTGGAACAGACAGGAATCGGTTCCGATCCCTGCATGCCAACCTTGAAAATCAGTGGCCATAAGCGCCCATACTCATGACTCGAATCACCGGTCAAGTGCAGTGTTAACGCCGGTTAAATGTGAAAAGTTCGATTCATAATCGGAACCAGAAATTTCGGCATAAATGTCACAGCTATTCTGAAGAATGTGGCAGAATTCTGCCACATCATCGAAACCAGCGTGCTTTCACGCTCCTGAAACATGCGCTGCCTGCGTGGCTGCCCAGCGTTACAGTCGTAGCACGCGGAGGAGGAAAGATCACCTCCGTCATCCTGACGAGTCCGTCAGCCGCGAAAATCTCAACCGAACTCCGGTCCACAATAACCCTCAGACGAACAACCCCATCCTGTGGAGAAAGGGGTGCCACATGCCGCGTCGTAAAGGTCGCGCCCGGTACCGGAACCCCTGACCGGCTGCGGTCCACGACCAGTTCCCGACGCGCGGGATCGTAGAGGATCTCCGTTCCAAACCTGCCATCCTCCGTCGCCGCCACGGTCAGCACCACCACGTCCTCTGCGGGATCAACAACCAACTGGAGATCAAGAACCGCATCCGCGAAATCTGCACAGTCCGCAACGCTATCGGGCAGCTTCCAAGCCACTTCCGCTTCCGGACGGATGTCACTGGCGACAAAAACCTCGACCGGAGCGCCAAGACTGACGGGGTTTTGCTTCATCAAAAGTGTGCCGTCTTCCTGCCGCGTCAGAGACAGATGCGCGGGAAGCGTCATCTGGCCGCGCCACGGAGACGTCGGGGTCTGATTGGCGTAGTTCCAGTTGCCCATCCAGCCGATACTGACGGGCGTGGGCGTTCCGGCAAAACAGACAATCGCATAATTGTCCGGCCCGTAATCCATCCAACGATACTGCCAGGGATCATCTGTGGCCGTTGACTGCTCTGCGGGCGTGAAGATCGTGCCGTCGAAATCTCCGACGTAATAGAACGTCCCAGATCCACCGGTCAGACCACCGGGATTGACGCTGACGATCATCACCCAGCCAGAAGCCTCGGCCTCACCTTCAATCGGCAGGCGCGCCAGAACCGGTACTTCCCACAGCATGTCCTGCGTATGGTAGCCGGGCGGACGAAAGTCACTGAGGAACTCCCAGTGCAGAAAATCTGTGGAACGGAAGAGCTTGACTACCTGCTGTTCGGCCTCGACCGCCGTCAGCACCCAGTATCCACCCCCTTCATACCAGCACAATGCCGGGTCCCGAAAATTCCGGGATACCGGATCAAGCGTCAGAACCGGATTGTGAGCGTAGCGCGTCCAGGTCGCGCCACGATCCAGACTGACCGCAACCGAAACCGCCTGTGTGCCGTCTTCCTGCTCACCCGGCATGTCGCGAAATACGCTGGTGTAAAGCGCCAGAAGTGGAGGATTTTCGTCTGTTCCCAGACCGCTACGATTGTCCCGGTCATAAATCACCGTACCGGAATAGATCTGCTCCTGCGGTGTGGACGGCAGTGCAATCGGTTGCTCTTCCCAATGCAGCAGATCCCGACTGATCGCATGGCCCCAGGAAATATAGCCCATGACGGGCTCGACCGGATTGTGCTGGTAAAAGAGGTGATACACACCATCAATCAGGATCGGCCCGTTTGGATCATTCATCCAGTTCCGGGCCGGGGCATAATGCAGCAGCGGACGCCACTGCCGTGTCTCCTGAAGGGACATGGGGAATTCTCCTGTTCAAGCAGTCTTTGCGACGCCTTACAGGAAAAAGGGTTCCCTACCCTCTTGCAAATCCGCGCCCCCGAACCGGAAGCGCGGAACACAGGCTCAACCGTTGCGAGGTGACCAGGCCGGGTCGGAAGCCCCCGTCGAAGTCCGGATCGGACGCTCGTTAAAGCCCGTAATGTCGATCGTACCGATCCCCGATGCAAAGCCCGCGCCGCCTGCACCGGCTGCACTCTGGCGGCAGAACGCCAGCACACGGCCATTGGGGCAGAACGTCGCGCTATCAACAGTAAAGCCCTGAGTCAGGATACGTTCACCGCTACCATCCGGGTTCATCACACCGAGCGAGAAGCCACCGCCGCCAATGCGGGTAAAGGCGATCAGGTCTCCACGCGGGGACCAGACCGGCGAACCATACTGGCCAGTGCCATAGGAAATCCGCTTGGCCGGACCACCCGACGCACTCATGATATAGAGTTGCGGGCTGCCACCGCGATCCGAGTTGAACACGATCTGGCTGCCATCCGGGCTGAAGCACGGGCTGGTGTCGATTGCGCCATTAGAATTGGTGATCTGCCTTTTCGCACGCGAGGCCAGATCGACAATGAAAATATCCGACCCGCTGCCACGCGTTGCGGACAGCACGACGGAACCGCCGGTCGGCGAAAAGCGCGGCGCGAAAGAAATGCCCGCGAACTCACCCAGAATCTGCTGACGACCGGATGCCAGATCGAACAGATACACGCGCGGACGGTTGTTGGCGTAAGACATAAACGCAATCTGGTCGCGCACCGGATTGAAGCGCGGCGTCAGCGTCAGCCACTCGCCGTTCGTCAGCATCCGTTCGTTGGCACCGTCCTGATCCATCAGGGCCAGACGCGTGATCTGATGATGACGCGGGCCGGTGCGGGCGATATAGGCGATACGGGTATCGAAATAGCCCTTCTCGCCCAACATCCGCTCATAAATCACATCTGCGATGATATGCGCGATGCGACGCCAGTTGGATGTCGAGGCCGTGTAGGCCGTACCCTGAAGCTGCTGGCCGGAGAGCACGTTCCACAGACGCATCTCAACGCGCACACTGCCCGAACCGATCGCCTGTCCAGACACAGCCGCACGGGCACCCTGTGCCTTGAGCGCGCTGAAGTCGGGTGTGGAGCCGGGCGGCACGTCGCCGCTCATGACCTTGAACAGGCCGGTGCCATTCAGATCGGACGTGATGACACTGGAAATCTGCTCACCCAGACCCGCCCCGAAATTCGGGATGACAATGGGGATCGGCTCCTGCCGGGCCTGATCGACGGTGATTTCAGCCTCACCGGGGCCAGAGGCGGCTGCGGACTGGGCAAAAGCGGCCAGAGGCGTTGCCAGAAGACCACCAGCAGCGGTGGCTCCCAGAACGGAGCGGCGCGAAAACAGCGCGCTCAGGGCCTCGGCGTCAGTATCGGGAATGAAGGACATGAGACTTCCTCGTGGATTACGGCCTGAAGACAAAACGCAGCTCATGCGTCTGACCAAGCATCTTGGAGGGAATGGGAAGATGGGCACAGGTGGGGCTCAGCACCGCATCCCGCGCCCGCTCCGCCAGAACGCGGTAAGACGGGTCGGAGGCCATTTTCGCAGCCGTATCGGGCGCAAATTTGACAATCCGCGCCTCACCGGTCGCATCGACGGTCACGACCATATGCGCGACAAAGCTCGCATAGTTTCGTGCTTCGGTATCTTCAGTATAGCAACGGCGCACGGAGCCGCCGATGGCTTTCTGATCCGCCATGGACAGCGACTTCGTAATGTCGCCATTCGGCACACCACCCCCGTTCGGCGCACCACCCTGCGGCGGATTGGCTTTCGCGGTCGGCGCATGGGTCTGCTTCTGATCGGCGCGGAAATTATCCAGCGTTGCCAGCAGCGAATGACTGTCAGCTTCTGTTTTCTTCGCCGCGTTCGGCTGCGTCATATGCGAGAATTTCGGCATATCTGGCAGCTTGTCGGCTTTCTGTGTCTGCGGGCTCGGCGGCGCGACCATCGTCGATTTCGACGGCGGTGACGGCGTGGGCGGCGACGCTGGCACAGGCTGCGGGGACTCATCCGTCATTTTCGGCGGAAGCTTGATATCCGGCAGCTTCTGCGGCGGCGTCTCCGGCGGAGGCGGCACAGGCTGGGGCGGCGGAGGCGGTGGAGGCGGCTCTTCCGTCGGCGCCTTCAGAGGGGGCGTCGGAGACGGAGGGGCCTCGTTCTTCACGGGTGCGGGAGCCGGAGCGGGCGCAGGGGCCGGATGATCGGCCTTGACCGGGTGGGTCGGCGGCCCAGCCTGCTCGAACTCCATCTGCACCGTGGGTGGTTCAGGCGGTTCAGGCGGTTTTTCCGGCGGGATTTGAACAATCAGATACGCGATCAGCCCCAGATGAATGGCGACTGATCCGTAAAGCGCATGACGAAAGCGCCTGTTGTCAGAGCGGCGTGGACGGACCACGGCAGGCGCCTCTTACTGGCCGCTCTGGGGCTGCTGCGCGAGAAGCGCAACATGCGTGAAACCGCCCGACGTGATCTGGCCCATGACCTGCATCACCTGTCCGTAGTCGATATGAGCATCAGCACGAACAAAGATGCGATGGGTCGGATCGTTCTGCGACTGCGCCTTGAGCTGCTCGATCAACTGGTCGGACGTCACCGGCTGGTCTCCCAGATACAGCGAGCCATCCGTTTTCAGAGAGACCGTGATCGGCTTGGAATCCGAATTGACCGGGCTGGCATCCGTCTTCGGCAGATCCACATTGACACCACTGGTCAGCATCGGCGCCGTCACCATGAAAATGATGAGCAACACCAGCATGACGTCCACCAGTGGCGTGACGTTGATTTCCGAGGCGGGCCGACGCTTGCGGCGTCCGCCTCCTCCAACCCGTCCTCCCGCAGACATCCCCATGGTTCAGGCCTTCCCGCCGGTCGTATCGTCCGCACGTTCCTCGGACTGACGCGACAGAATAGCCGCGAACTCGGTGCCGAAGGCTTCCATGCGATCCGTGAACTTCTCGAACGAGTTGCTCAGACCGTTATAGGCAATATAGGCCGGAATCGCCGTCACAAGACCAATGGCCGTTGCGAACAGGGCTTCGGAAATACCCGGTGCCACAACGGAAAGATTTGTGTTGTGCATCTGCGCGATGGACGCAAACGAATGCATGATGCCCCAGACCGTTCCGAAAAGACCGACAAACGGTGCCACTGGGCCGATCGTCGCGAGAAAGATCAGGCGACGCGTCAGGCGGTCGTTCTCACGCATGATGGTGATGTCGATGGCGCGGTCCACGCGCTCACGCGCACCACCACGCGACAGATCGATGCCACCAATCCGGGCAGAACGGCGCCACTCGCCCATGGCTGCGCCGAACACGGCCGCCATCGGATGGGTCGGACGCGCACCGTCGGATTCGTAGAGATCGTCGAGCGATCCGCCCGACCAGAAACGGTCCTCGAATTCCGTAGCCTCGCGGTTGACGCGACGGATGAGAATGATTTTTTCCGCAATGATCGCCCATACGCCGACGCTGCACAGCAGCAGACCCAGCATCACCAGCTTTACAACGATGGAGGCGTGCAGGAACAGGTCCAGAGGCGAAAGACCGGTCGCACCGACCGCCCCAAGCGCACTCGAACTTACCTCATGATCCACTGTTCTCTCCTGTACAGATCCTGTCCCTTGCGGGTCAGGACTCTCCATTGCACTTCACGCGGAAACAGGAAAGTGGGTCAGACCTCTCCTGCCTCCAGTTTTCTTACTGCATCACGCCAGCGAGGCGGAATTTTGGCAGGTTTCATGTCAACGGCACTCAGACAGGCCAGTTCCGCGTCGATAACCGTAGCGGTTTCGCCACCCCCAGAATAATTCCGGACGGTCTGACAAAGTTTGAGCCGCGTCGGGGTCATGGCGTCCAGCGCCGTCTCGATTTCCATTTCATCATCGAGTCGGAGCGGAGAACGATACCGGATCGCCGCCTGACGTACGACGAAGACCAGTCCAAAATCGTTCAGAAGCTCCGTAACCGACGCATCTGCATCCCGCATGGCCTCGCTCCGCGCCCGCTCGGCAAAACCGAGATAGCGCGCGTGATAGACGATGCCGCCCGCATCGGTGTCTTCGTAATAAACCCGGAACCTGATCTTGTGCGTGGCCATACTGTGTCTCCAGTCATGGTGCGCCCATCCCCCGAACCGCGTTCAGGATCATTCAGGGCGCGGAATCGTCCTGCTCCAACGAGGAGAGCAGGTCCACCTGGCTCGCTGGCGGCGTAAGACCGAGATGACGCCATCCCGCCTCACCCAGCATCCGCCCGCGCGCCGTTCTCAGAACGAGCCCTTCCTGAATGAGATAAGGCTCGATCACGTCTTCCAGCGTATCGCGTGCTTCGGCAAGTCCCGCCGCCAGTGTTTCCACACCGACCGGGCCACCATGATGATGCTCGGCAATCCGCTTCAGATAGCGCCGGTCCATCGCATCCAGCCCGCGCCCGTCAACCTCAAGCCGCCCCAGAGCCGCATCCGCCAGCGCCCGGTCCACAACGGCCTGTTTTGAGACGAGCGCGAAATCCCGCACCCGGCGCAGCAGACGCCCGGCAATCCGGGGCGTACCGCGCGAACGACGGGCAATTTCTTCGGCACCATCGTCCGTCAGGCGCATCCCGAGCTTTACGGCACCACGCGAGACGATCGCCCGCAGTTCTTCCGGCGTATAAAATACCAGCCGCAGCGGAATCCCGAACCGGTCCCGCAGAGGCGTTGCCAACAACCCCGCCCGCGTGGTGGCGGCCACGAGCGTGAACGGCGCCAGATCAATCCGCACGGAGCGCGCGGCAGGCCCCTCGCCAATAATCAGATCGAGCTGAAAATCTTCCATCGCCGGATAGAGGACTTCCTCGATCGCAGGCTGAAGACGGTGGATTTCATCAATGAACAGCACATCGCGCGGCTGGAGATTCGTCAAAATCGCGGCCAGATCGCCCGCCCGCTGGATCACCGGCCCGGATGTTGCCCGGAATCCCACACCCAGTTCCCGTGCCACGATCTGCGCCAGCGTCGTCTTGCCCAGACCCGGTGGTCCGTGCAGCAAAACATGATCCAGCGCCTCACCACGAGCCCGTGCCGCCTCAATGAAAATGGCGAGGTTTTCCCGGCTGGCTTTCTGACCCGTAAAATCCGCAAGCGTCTCAGGACGCAAACCACCCTCGCCCGTATCCTCAGGCTGACGGGCCGGATCGGTTTCGCGATAGGCATCACTCACCGCGCAAGATCCTTCAGGCTCAGACGGATCGCCAGATCAAGCGTCGCATTTTCGTTCTCGGCCAGAACCTTGCTCAGAACCGGCCACGCTTCGGTCCGTCGGAAGCCAAGCCCTGCAAGCGCCAGGAGCGCATCGTTCTCAACACTCGGCCCGGAGACGATCCCCGGCGCAGACACAGTCCCGCCGCCACCCGGCATTTTCGCAACCTTGTTGCGAAGCTCACTCAAAATCCGATCCGCCAGACGCGGCCCCACACCCGCAGCCCGCGTCAGCGAGCCTTTGTCCCCGGCATTGATGGCCAGCAGAAGCTCGCCCGGACTGTTGGCCGACAGGATCGCCAGCGCCACTTTCGCGCCCACGCCCTGCACGGTCGTCAGCAGACGGAACCAGTCCCGCTCATCCGTCGTTGCAAAGCCGAAGAGCTGGATCGCATCCTCGCGCACGATCGTCTCGATCAACACGCGCGCCACAGAAGGCGGCTGCGGCAATGTCGCCAGCGTGCGGGTCGAGGCCGAAACCACATAGCCCACGCCATTGACATCCACGATGCAACGCTCGCCCTCAATCTGCCCGACAAGCCCGGTCAGTTGCCCGATCATGCCATGCGCTTCCCGGCCACGACATGCGCGGCACTGGCCCGGTGATGCGCATGACAGATCGCAACGGCCAGCGCATCGGACGCATCGGCCTTGCGGATTTCAGCCCCCGGCAGCAGCCGCTTCACCATCATCGTCACCTGCTCCTTGGTTGCAGACCCGGTCCCGACCACGGATTTCTTGACCGTCATCGCACCATATTCCGCAACCGGCAGCCCTTCATAAGCAGGCGTCAGCAGCGCCACACCACGCGCATAACCGAGCTTGAGCGTCGAGGAGCCATTACGGTTGACGTAGGTTTCTTCAACGGCGGCTTCGGCTGGTGCATATTCGCGGATCAGCTTCTTCAGCGCACCATGCAGTTCGCACAGACGCAGCGGCACGGATTCGGACCCATCGGTCCCGATCACACCCGACGCCACATGCTTCAGGTGATTGCCGTCCACGTCGATGATGCCCCAGCCCATGAAACGCAGGCCAGGGTCAATGCCCATCAGACGGATCAAGCAGCCAGCGCCTCGGCCACGTCGTCAGGAATGTCAAAGTTCGCGTAGACGGCCTGAACGTCGTCATTGTCTTCCAGCACGTCGATCAGCTTCATGACCGAACGCGCCTTGTCCTCATCCAGCGTCACGCTGTTTTCCGGACGCCAGTCGAGCTTAGACGACTTCGGCTCGCCAAAACGGCTTTCAAGCGCATCGCGGACAGCGAAGAAATTTTCCATCTCGCAGGTGACTTCATGACCGTCTTCGGTGGTCACGGCATTGTCCGCCCCGGCTTCGATCGCGGCTTCCAGCATCTCGTCTTCAGACGCCACATCGAGCGGATAGCTGATGACGCCCAGACGCTGGAACATGAACGAGACGGAGTTCGTCTCACCCATCGACCCGCCATGCTTTGAGAACGCTGCGCGCACTTCGCCCGCCGTGCGGTTGCGGTTATCCGTCAGGCCTTCGACGATGATCGCAACGCCAGCCGGACCATAGCCCTCGTAACGGACTTCGACGTAATCGTCGCCACCAGCCGTGCCGGACGCCTTCTTGATGGCACGCTCGACATTGTCCTTGGGCATGTTGACTTCGCGCGCCATGGACAGCGCCGCACGCAGACGCGGATTGGACGCAGCTTCGGGCAGACCCGAGCGCACCGCAACCGTGATTTCACGCAGAACCTTGGCGAACTGCTTGGCCCGCTTGGCGTCCTGTGCACCCTTGCGGTGCATGATGTTCTTGAACTGTGAATGACCGGCCATCGGTCGCTCCTTCCTCTATCGTCGCGTCAGAGGCTCAGGCGAGCCTGCCATGACAGTGTTTGAACTTCAGACCAGACCCGCACGGGCACAGGGCATTGCGCGGCGTTTCGGCATTCCAGCGCTGAAGCGTCTCGGCATCAGGCTCTACCCCTGCCGAAACAGGCTGCGGGCGCGGCGTGAACGGCATTGCAGGTGAGAAGGATGCCACCGGACCCGGCGCTGGAATTTCAGAACCCGTCGTACCCTGCGCGAACAGTCCCGCAGGCTCCTCGGATGGGCCGGACGTCTCAGTATTGATGACAGGGAACGGCGGCGGCTCGGAGACAGCCTGAATGCGGCACATCGTCTCCGTCACGCGGACCCGCATGTCGTCGAGCATCGCCGTGAACATCTGGAAGGCTTCCTGCTTGTACTCGTTCAGCGGATCGCGCTGACCGTAAGCCCGCAGACCAATGCCCTGACGAAGCTGATCCAGCCCGTGCAGATGCTCTTTCCAGACCGCATCGAAGGTCGTCAGCACGACCTGCTTTTCGATCAGACGCATCAGTTCGGGGCCCATATTGGCCGTCCGCGCCGCCTGCGCCTTCGCGGCTTCGGCCTGAATGCGCTCAATCACGCCTTCGGAATCCATGCCGTCTTCTTTTGCCCAGTCTGCGATCGGCAGATCCAGGTTCAGAATACGGGAGACCTCACGGGCCAGTCCTTCTGTATCCCAGGCTTCAGCGAAGGATTTTTCCGGAATATGGGCATGGACCAGATCTTCGATCGTGTGTTCACGCAGTTCGGCGATCACACCCGACAGGTCTTCCGTCGCCATGTATTCGCGGCGCTGGGCATAAACCTCCTTGCGCTGGTCATTCATGACGTCGTCATATTTAAGCGTGTTCTTGCGCATGTCGAAATTGCGCGCCTCGACCCGCTTCTGCGCCTTTTCCAGAGCCTTGTTCAGCCACGGATGAACGATCGCCTCGCCTTCCTTGAGGCCCATCTTCTGCATCATCGCGCCCATGCGATCGCTGGCGAAAATGCGGATCAGATCGTCTTCAAGCGACAGGAAGAAGCGCGAATTGCCCGGATCGCCCTGACGGCCAGAACGGCCGCGCAACTGGTTGTCCACGCGGCGGCTTTCGTGGCGTTCCGTGCCAATCACATACAGACCGCCTGCGTTATGAACTTCCTCGTGGTGTTCCTCGACGCTCGCACGGATGTCCTGCTCGACGGCCTCGCGCTGCGCCTCGTCTTCGACGTTCTCGATACTGGCCTTCACCAGCATCTCGATATTGCCGCCCAGTTTGATGTCGGTTCCGCGGCCCGCCATGTTGGTCGCAATCGTGATCGCACCCGGCGCACCGGCCTGCGCGACAATGATGGCTTCCTTCTCATGCTGACGGGCATTGAGCACGTTATGCGGAATGCCGCGCTGCGTCAGGATATGAGAGAGATATTCGCTCTTCTCGATGGACGTCGTGCCCACGAGAATGGGCTGGCCCGTCTTGTGGATATCGCGGATCAGATCGGCCACGGCATTGAACTTTTCCGCCGCCGTCAGATAGACCTCGTCATCCGTGTCGATCCGCTGCACCGGCAGGTTCGTCGGAATTTCCACCACATCGAGATGGTAAATTTCCGCGAACTCGTCGGCCTCGGTCATGGCCGTACCGGTCATGCCGGACAGCTTCGGGTAGAGGCGGAAATAGTTCTGGAACGTGATGGAAGCGAGCGTCTGGTTCTCCTGCTGGATCTCCACATGCTCCTTGGCTTCCAGCGCCTGATGCAGACCGTCCGAATAGCGACGCCCGTCCATCATACGACCGGTAAACTCGTCGATAATAACGACTTTGCCCTCACGGACGATATAATCCACATCCCGCGTGAACAGCGTATGCGCCCGCAGGGACTGCTGAACGTGATGAACGACAGCCACATTGTGGATATCGTACAGGCCGCCTTCCTGAAGCACTCCGGCCTGCGCCAGAAGCTCCTCGACGCGGTGCGAGCCTTCTTCGGTCAGCGTGACTGACCGCAGCTTCTCGTCCTTGTCGTAAACATCCGGCTCCTGAACGAGTTTCACGACCACATCATCGACAGAGCGATACAGATCGGAGCTGTCATCCGCAGGACCGGAAATGATGAGCGGCGTCCGCGCCTCGTCGATCAGGATGCTGTCCACCTCATCCACGATCGCGTGGTTGAACGGACGCTGCACCATGTCGGCGAGCGAATATTTCATATTGTCGCGCAGATAATCGAAACCGAACTCATTGTTCGTGCCGTAGGTGATGTCCGCCGCATAGGCGTCACGACGCTCGCCATCAGACAGGTTCGGTATGATCACACCCGTCGTCAGCCCGAGGAAGCTGTACAGAACGGACATTTCCTCGGCATCACGTCGCGCAAGATAGTCGTTCACCGTGACGACATGCACACCCTTGCCACTCAGCGCGTTCAGATAGACCGCAAGCGTTGCAACAAGCGTCTTGCCCTCGCCGGTCCGCATTTCTGCGATCCGACCGCCATGCAGGACCATGCCGCCAATGAGCTGCACATCGAAATGGCGCTTGCCCAGAACCCGGCGCGATGCTTCGCGACAAACCGCAAAAGCTTCCGACAGCAGGCCATCAAGGGTTTCGCCCTTCTCAAGCCGCTCCCTGAACTCGACCGTCTTGTGCCGGAGCTGTTCGTCAGAGAGCGCCTGGACCGCAGGCTCCAGTGCATTGATCTCGGGCACACGGCGCTGATACGCCTTGAGCGTGCGATCGTTGGCAGAACCGAAAAGGGCGCGGGCGAGGCGTGCGAACATGCTGAACCTTGAGATGCCGAAGACCCGGAACGCCAGATCTTTCCAGAACCGGAAAGACCCGCACACCGTGCCGTCAGGATTTTCACGTCTGCTGGAAATAGGACCGGGGCCGCGTAGGGTCAATGGAGAGGCCGCAGAGAACCTTGAGGAAATGTCCGCATTGTCATCGCAGTGTCACATCAAACCCGTAGAGCACACCCATCCGACAGCCTCGTGAAGGAATGGTAACGGACCGCACCCTTGCAGGGCGGACCAGCCTTTGTCATGGTGCAGACCATCCTTATTCTCAGGTTACATCCGAGGTAGTCCCACATGCGGCTTTCCCGCTCCACTTTCGCTCTCGCAGTCCTCATGGCCGGTACATCGGTTACGGCATCGACGGCTTTCGCCGCTCCTGCTGCTGCTCCCGCAGCGGCCCCGGCCGCAACGGCTCCTGCAGCGGCCCCCGCCGCCAACCCGGACATGCTGATCGCCACCGTCAACGGTTCGAAGATCACGCTCGGTGACGTGCAGCGCGCTGCTGGCAACCTCCCGCCGCAGGCCCGTCAGATCCAGCCGTCCGTTCTGATCCCGCTGATCGTCAACCAGCTCGTTGACCAGAAGGCCGTTCAGATCGCCGCCGACAAAGAAGGCCTGAGCCGCAAGCCGGACGTGAAGGCCGCCATGGACGCTGCCTCCGCAAACGCCCTGCAGAACGCGTATCTGGAAGAAAAGGTCGGCCCGCTGGTCACCGATTCCACGCTGCACGACTTCTATCAGACGCATTATGCGAACAAGAAGCCGGAAGAAGAGATCCACGCCCGCCACATCCTCGTGGACAGCGAAGCGCAGGCCAAGGACATCATTGCCCAACTCAACAAGGGTGCTGATTTCGGCAAGCTCGCCGCACAGCTCTCCAAGGACAAGGGCTCGGCTGGCGCAAATGGCGGCGATCTCGGCTGGTTCAAAAAGGCTGACATGCTCCCGGCCTTCTCTGCTGCCGCCTTCGCCATGAAGCCGAACACGATCTCCCAGACGCCGGTCCACACCCAGTACGGATGGCATGTGATTCAGGTTCTCGCGACCCGCACGGCCCCGATTCCGACCTTCGACCAGGTCCACGACCAGGTTCGTCAGGAACTGATCCGCGACAAGGTCCGTGACATCGTACAGAACGCCGAATCCCAGGTGAAGGTTGTTCACTACGACTCACAGGGCAAGGTTATCCCGGCCGCAGCTCCGGCTACCGCACCTGCAAAGAAGTAAGACTACCATGGCAAAGCCGCTCCCCGTCTCTCCGCTCGCTCGTCCGCTGCCGGACCTTGCAACGATTGCGGGCGTGCGGCTTTCCGCCGTCGCCGCGGGAATCCGCTATCAGGGCCGTACGGACCTGATGCTGGCGGAATTCGTCCCCGGTACGGTCGCGGCAGGCGTCTACACCAAAAACGCCTGCCCCGGCGCCCCGGTGCTCTGGTGCCGGACCGCGCTGACAACCCCCTATGCCCGCGCCCTGCTCGTCAATGCAGGCAACGCCAACGTCTTTACCGGTCGCGCCGGAATACAAGCCTGCTCCGACTGCGCTGACGCCACCGCACAGCTTCTGGACTGCCCCCCGCAGGACGTCTTTCTCGCCTCCACAGGCGTCATCGGCGAAAAACTGCCTCAGGATCGCATTATCGGTGCGCTCCCCGCCGCCAAGGCTGGGCTGGACGACAACGGCTGGGCCGATGCCGCCCGCGCCATCATGACGACGGACACCTTCCCCAAGGCCGCACGCCGCGATGTGAAAATTGCCGGAACGCCCGTCCGCATTCAGGGCATCGCCAAGGGATCGGGCATGGTCGCCCCCGACATGGCCACGATGCTGGCCTATGTCGCGACCGACGCGAAACTGCCGCAGAACATCCTTCAGTCCCTGCTGTCCTCGGGCTGTTCCCAGAGTTTCAACGCCATCACCGTCGATTCGGACACCTCCACGTCGGACATGCTGATGCTGTTCGCCACCGGACTGGCTGACAATCCCGAGATCGACGACATCAACGACCCCGCTCTCGCCGAGTTTACCCTTGCGCTGAACGACCTCCTGCTGGAGCTCGCGCTCATGGTGGTCCGCGACGGCGAAGGAGCAACAAAGCTCGTCCGCATCGGTGTTACGGGCGCTGAAAGCAATCTTTCCGCCCACCGTATCGCGCTCTGCATCGCCAATTCCCCCCTCGTAAAAACCGCCATCGCGGGCGAGGACGCCAACTGGGGCCGTGTGGTCATGGCCGTTGGAAAAAGTGGCGAACCTGCGGACCGCGACCGGCTTTCCGTCGCCATCGGCGGAACATGGATCGCCAAAGAGGGTGGCGTTGTCGAAAATTACGATGAAGCCCCGGTGGTGGCCCACATGAAGGGTCAGGAAATCGAAATCATCGTCGATCTCGGCCTCGGTGACGGCGAAGCCCGCGTCTGGACCTGCGATCTGACGCATGGCTACATCGACATCAACGGCTCCTACCGCAGCTAGGCGTTTCCAACACGTCAGCGAGAGCGGGGCTTGTGCGACCCCGCCTCTGTCGATAGCAAAATCTATCGTTGATCTCCTTCAGGCGCTCGCAAAACCGGGTGCCGTTTCGCACCTGATATAAGGAAAATGTCCATGTCTGCTGCAGCTCGCGTGCTTGTTCTTGGCGGTGGCGTCGGTGGGCTTGAAGCCGCTGCGGCTCTGGGCCGTCACCAGAATATTTCCCTGACACTCGTTGATCGCAGCCCTGTCCATTACTGGAAGCCGGCCCTTCACGAATTCGCTGCGGGCACCATGCAGCATCAGGGCAACTGCATCCCCTTCACCGAGACGGCAGCCAAATTCGGCTTCACCTTCGTTCAGGGCAGCCCCACAACGGTCAACCGCGACAACAAGACAGTTACGCTCGATACCGGTGCCACGTTGCCCTACGACTATCTGGTGGTGGCGCTTGGTTCACGTGCGAATGATTTCGGTATTCCCGGCATCGTCGATCACTGCATGTTCATCGACAATCTGAACGACGCCGACACCCTGTTCGCGACCTTCCGTGAGGCCGTCCAGAAAGCCCGGACGGCAGGCGAAAAGCTCTCCGTCGGCATCGTTGGCGGCGGTGCAACGGGCGTGCAGCTCATTGCCGAACTGTGCAAGTCCATCGACGAAGCCCGCGGTCTTGGCCCTTCCGTTCGCAAATCCTTGCTCAACGCCGTGCTGATCGAAACAGGCCCGCGTATCCTTCCGGCCTTCCCGGAAGCCGTCTCCTCGGCCGCCGCACGCCAGCTCGAAAATCTCGGCATTGCCGTGCGAACTGAAGCCATGGTGGTTGGTGCGGACGAAACAGGTTTCAGCCTCAAATCCGGCGAACATATTCCTGCCAGCCTCCGCGTCTGGGCCGCGGGCGTTCGTGCTTCGGATGCCACGAGCCTTCTGGAAGGCCTCGAACGCGGCCGCTCGGGCCAGCTTGGTGTCACCACGACGCTTCAGACCACGCAGGACCCGACCGTCTTCGCGATCGGTGACTGCTCCCGCATCGACGCCGCACCGATTGCCCCAACGGCACAGGCCGCACGGCAGCAGGGCCAGTATATCGGTCGTGCCCTGCCGGAGATTATCGCAGGTAAGACCCCTGCCCCGTTCGCTTATAACGATCGCGGCGCCGTCGTGGCACTTGGAGATTATAACGGCTGGGGCATGTTGGACGCCAAGCGTAGCTTCGGCGGCGGTCTGCTCTCGGGTCTGGCTGCGCGCCTAATCCATGAAGGATTGTACCGCCAGCATCTCGCAGGCATTCTGGGCATCGCACCGACAGCCTGCAGCACGCTCCGCGAGCATCTTTCTCCGGTCAAACCTGATCTGGGGGGCTGAAAACCCTTTTCAGAATTCCGTCAAAGGGGGAATGTGGAACGTAGTGTCCCCAGACCCTGCGTCCCCTGTTCCGAGGATTCATGAGCCCTACCGATCTCTCCCCACCCTTTGACAGGGTTCTGACCAGCATCGAAGACACCCTGCTGGAAAAAGGGTTCGCCTTCCTTCAGGCCCAGACCACACGTCCACTTCTCGAGCACGAAGGCCTGACCGACTGGCAGGGCTTCGCGGAAAGCTGGAATCATCTGGGTCTTGATCGCTACATGGCGGATGGTGGCCGCTACCGCCGCCGCCGTTACGCGACTTTCGCTGTCTCGGGCGAGACCATCACACGCAAAAAACATCAGCCCCATTACCAGAGCCGGGACTACAACCTGCTCAATGGCGGCGTTGAACGCTGGTTTCCGGCTGTGGCGGATTCGATCGCATCCCACCCGGCCATGACCGCCGCCATCAGCACCATCAGCACAATCGCGGATGCCCTGACGCCGCCCACGGAAAAGCCCCCGTCATGGCATGTGGAAGTGCATCAGTTCCGCATTGAGGCCCGCCCCGGCAATGAAGGACGCCCCACACCAGAGGGCCTGCACCGCGATGGTGTGGATTGGGTTCTGGTCCTCATGGTCGCCCGTCACAACGTGGAACAGGGCGTCACCACGATCCACGACATGCGGAAGGAACCGCTGGGGTCCTTCACCCTCATCAACCCGCTCGATGCCGCCATTGTGGACGACCATCGCGTCTATCACGGCGTTACGGCAGTGCAGCCTGTCGATCCATCGCAACCGGCCTATCGGGACGTACTCGTGGTCACGCTGCGTCATGAATGACATCAAAACCTTCACAGATGCCCGTCTTCAATTTCGTGTTATGATTGGTGCCATGTCGATCCAGCAGATTCTTTCCCGCCGCGCGGCAGTTCTGGCCTTGTGCTTCATGCTCCCCGCAGCACTGTCCTGTGCGGATGCTGCGACAGGCAAAAGCCATCACCATACGCGCCACGCCGCACAGCCCGCCAATGCGGGTGCAGCGCCCGTCATCCTGACAGCGCATCCGGGCACGAAGCTGGATGAAGACGCCCGCAAACTGAACGAAGACGATCTTCAGGACGCGGCTAAACATCACGATCAACCGGTAGTGCTCGTCGGTTCCGCATCGCTCTCGTCCGGCAAGAATGACGAAGCCCTGTTCGTCCAGCTTCAGTCCGCCCGTCTCTGCGGCTCCGCAGGCTGCACTACGTCCGTTTATCTGAAGCACAACGATACCTGGAACACGGTTCTGGACTCGGTCAACGGCGATATTTCCGTCCTGCCCACACGCCATAAAGGCATGCACGACCTTCTGGTCAGCCCGAACGACCGCTGGATCTGGAACGGCAAGGAATATCAGGACACGCTCAGCGCACCGCCGATGCCAAAATAATCACTGATTTTTCTGGAAGGTCTGGAGCGGGCGAGGGGAATCGAACCCCCGTATGCAGCTTGGGAAGCTGCCGTTCTACCATTGAACTACGCCCGCACCCGGCACGGACCATAACCGCTCCACCCGTCTTTCGCAATCCACCCCACCCGAACTTCAGGGTGTTGACGCAAAACCGAAATACGGCCCATAGTCCCGGTGTCACAAACGCCACGGCGTGACTGACCCTCGTGATTTGAGCGGCCGGCTTGCGGCGAGGTTAAAGAATTGCGCTAAAGAGGCCCTGCGTCGTTATTGAACGATTCCCAGGACTTCCACGGCCCGCCACATGCGCCCTTTCTCTACGGGGCGTCTTATGGAGGGACACATCATGTCTTCAGAAAACTGGCGTACAGCCACCCGTCTCCTGCACGAAGCTCCGAACCGTACGGAATTCGGCGAGACGTCGGAAGCCCTCTTCCTGACCTCCGGCTTCGTCTATGACAGCGCCGAACAGGCCGCTGCGACCTTTACAGGCGACGTCCAGCACTTCCAGTATTCCCGCTTCGGCAACCCAACCGTCGACACACTTCAGGAGCGCCTCGCACTCCTCGAGGGCGCCGAAGCCTGCGTTGCCACCGCAACCGGCATGGGCGCCGTCTCCTCCGCCATCCTGTCGCATGTGAAGGCGGGCGACCGCGTCGTGGCCTCCCGCGCCATTTTCGGCTCCTGCTACTGGATCGTGACCAACCTCCTGCCCCGCTACGGCATCGAGACCGAACTGGTAGACGGCACGGACTACGACGCCTGGGAGCGCGCCCTGTCCAAGCCGACAGCCGCCGTGCTGATTGAAAGCCCGTCCAACCCGATGCTCGACGTCCTCGACATCGCCCGCGTTGCTGAGCTGACGCATAAGGCTGGCGGCCTGCTGATCGTGGACAACGTGTTTGCAACACCGCTCGGCCAGTCCCCGCTCAAGCTGGGCGCCGATGTGATCGTCTATTCCTGTACGAAACATATCGACGGTCAGGGCCGCGTTCTTGGCGGCGCGGTGCTCGGTTCCAGTGCATGGATCAACGAGACACTTCAGCCCTACACCCGCAATACCGGCAATGCCCTGTCGCCGTTCAACGCCTGGGTTCTGCTCAAGGGTCTGGAAACGCTTCAGCTCCGCACGGATGCCATGGCCCGCAATGCCGCTGCCGTCGCCGATGCGCTGGCCGAACTTCCGGGTGTCGTTCAGGTCCGCTATCCGGGTCGCGCCGACCATCCGCAGCATGAACTTGTCAAAACCCAGATGAGCAATGGCGGCTCCATGGTCGCGTTCGTGGTGGACAAGGGCCGTGAGGGCGCATTCGCCTTCATGAATGCCTTCAAAATCATCGCGATTTCCAACAATCTCGGCGACGCTCGCAGCCTTGCGACCCACCCTGCCACGACGACCCATATGCGCGTCAGCGAAGACGAACGCGCACGTCTGGGCATCACGGACGGGGCCATCCGCCTCTCCGTCGGTCTGGAAGATCCCGCAGACCTGATCGACGATCTGAAGCGCGGCGCCGCAGCAGTTGCGGCCCTTGCATAAGTTTTTCTGACAAAAGACCGGGATGGCTTTACAATGGCGTTATGCCTGACAAGTCATCCCACCCCCTTCTCCATGCTGATCCCGAGACAGCGCTCGCCGAAGCCATGGAAACTGCACCCTGCTTCAGCAAAACCACGGACGACGTGACAGTCACGGTCCGGACCTTCTGGCTGGACGACCAGTCCCATCCTGAAGACCACCAATATGCGTGGGCCTATCACATCAGCATCGAGAACGAGCGGAAGGACACTTTCCAACTCCTGTCCCGGAGTTGGGAAATCGTGGATGGACTGGGCCGCAAGGAGCATGTTCATGGCGATGGCGTCGTCGGCGAACAGCCCGTAATCGCCCCGCAGGAACAGTTTGACTATACGTCCGGCGCCATGCTGACCACGCCCTCGGGATTCATGCACGGCACCTATCACATGCTGGAGCCACGCTCGGGCCATCGCTTTGACGTCAGCATTCCCGTGTTCAGCCTCGACAGCCCCCATGACAGCACGCTGATCCACTGACAGACCGTGCCGGGCATCAGCGGAGAACGGCGCGGACCACAGCACGACCTTGACGTCCCTGCCGTCCCGGCCCATTCCTCCCCCATGCGTATCGCTGCCCTTCTTCTCGCTGCCGGTCGTGGCCGGCGCTTCGATGCGTCCTCACAGAACGGGGACAATTCTTCCAAGCAGTTCCGGATGCTGCGGGGCAAACCCGTCATCCGCAGAGCCGCCGAAGCCCTTCTGCCGCATGTGGACGTGCTCCTGCCGGTCGGAGATGATCCTCTGCTGGCCGACAGCCTGAAAGGGCTGGACGTCCTACCGCCCGTCAGCGGCGGCGCGGAACGCCATGACAGCGTGCGTAACGGCCTTGAAGCTCTCGCGGCCCTCCCCGAGCCGCCCGATCTGGTGCTGGTCCATGACGGCGCCCGCCCCTGCGTCCCCGTAGAGGTGGTACAGAACGTCATCGAGGCCCTGAAAACCCATGAGGGCGTGATCCCGGCCGTCGCCGTCATCGACACGATCAAGAAAGCCGCCGACGGCATCATCATCGATACCGTCCCGCGTGACGGGCTGTGGCGTGCCCAGACCCCGCAGGGCTTCCGCTTCGGCACCCTGCTCGAACTTCACCGCACCCTGCGCGATACCCGCACCGACGACGCCGCCCTGCTCGAACAGGCTGGCCATCCGGTAGCGATCGTTCAAGGGTCGGAAGACAATATCAAACTGACTGTTGCGGAGGACCTGATGCGTCTTGAAGGTGTGATTGACCGGAACCTGCTGCCCCGCGTCGGACTGGGCTATGACGTCCATGCTTTCGAGGAAGGCCGCAAGCTGATCCTGTGTGGTATCGAGGTGCCTCATACGAAGGGCCTCGCCGGGCATTCCGACGCCGATGTCGGCATCCACACGCTGTGTGACGCCATTTACGGCGCTCTGGCCGAAGGCGATATCGGCCGCCATTTCCCGCCTTCCGACAATGAGTGGAAGGACATGGATTCGGCCCGCTTCCTGATCCACGCCGGCGAACGCATCCGCGAGCGTGGTGGCTTCCTCGTGAATGCCGACGTCACACTGATCTGCGAACGCCCCAAGATTGGCCCTCATGCCGAAACCATGCGCCAGCGTCTCGCCGATCTGCTGAAGGTCAGCATCAGCCGGATCTCGGTCAAGGCCACGACCTCCGAGCGTCTGGGCTTCACAGGCCGCGAAGAAGGCATCGCAGCCACCGCCACAGTGAGCATTATGGTCCCGGATAACGGGGAAGCCTGATCCGCAGTTCCGATACGAAAAAGCCCGGTTCCTCTGAGAGGACCGGGCTTTTTTATTGCCTGACTTATCGAAAAAATCAGCCGTGAATGGCGCAGACCACCACGATCAAGGGTGTCGCAGCCAGAAAAAGCCATGCTCCGATAGAGCAGGTCTTCACGATACGGGTACCCATGTGACGCAGCAGGGGCCTACGAACGGATACGGACATAACTTCCTCGACTCTGACAGTGTTCGACAGAACCGGGGATAGCGCCCGCTCCCCGGTCGGGGCGAGTCACCAATCATCTCGTTCTGTCACATGGCAGAGCCTTCAATGATCCCCGAATATGGCAAGATCATGCCCCATTCAGGGCATTTTCCTCTTAGATCGAAACCTTGCGCCCCAATGTCAGAAACAGTCCCGCATCGAGAATATCCTTCTCGCGATTTTCCATCGTGCGGACGAGTTCATCATCCTGCCCCCATGTCGCAAGCTGGGATTTTTCGTCGTTATTGGCCCACAATACAGCATCCACAAGGCTGACAGCGCCTCCCACGACGGCAAGCGCCAAAAGCAGACTCCCCGTCGCCTGTGCCAGCACACCCATAACCGCAAGCTCCAGATCACCCTGCGCTGCCAGTAGCTGCGTCAGAGCAGCCAGATATCCGTCCGGCTGCGCTACTGGCATGAGACCATCTGTTACACTCGGGTGGATCCCGTAACCCGAAAGCCAGGCGAAAACCTGCTTCGCAACCGGCCCGATCCCGTCTTCACAATAACAGAGCCCGTCATCCACCCCGAGTCCGAGCAGCATATCCCGTGCGGCCTGCGGATCAGGCGCGATCCGCTCGATCATCGTCCCGGCAATCCGGGTCAGGGGCAGAGCGTCCGGCGTGAAGGACGCATTTTCCGCAATCCCTCCCCACTCCCCCGCAATGGCGTCGGCCAGAGCGGACGACCGGACGGCCAGAACCCGTCCCTGAGGCAGACGGATCGGTCGTCCATCCAGACGCGGCTCGAACAGGCCGTCCTCAGATACGACCGAAACGACTTTCCAGAAACGTTTGTGGCCGCTCAATGCAAAACTCCCAGAGCCCGCAGGATGTCCCCGGCTTTCGAATGATGGGGCTTGATCGCCTCAGGCGTCGGACCGGGCTGTCCTTCACGCGCCGCAGCGAGAGGCGCCGTGCATGGATCGACAGCATTGCCGTCCCCGCCGATCGTGACATGGAAATTGCCGCCCGCATCCCGGTCCTGCGCGACATGCGGGGCCGCGAGCGTTCCCGTCAGCACAACCGGTGTAGAGGCCCCTGCCCCTTCAAAATCTACAACCGGCAGAAGGCGCAGATCCAGAACCTGCGTCCCAAGACCGACCGTACCATTCCCCAAAACGGAAAAGCGCCCGGACTGGAGCCCCAACGTGTCGATATGCACCATGTCGTTTGCAATGGTCATATGCAGTCCCAGACACCGCAGCGAACGGTCGCCTTTCCCGAGAACCACACTGGCCGCAGACCCTGCCATCTGCCCAAGCAGCGCGCTCTGCACCTGACCCTCCACCATCGATAGGCCCAGATGCCCATCCAGCGACTGCCGCAGTTCGTCAGCGTTGTTGCCCTTGGCTGAGAGATACCCCACGATCTGCACAGGCCCCTGAAGCAGCAGCGGCATTCCAAGACGCGTCTCCAGCAGACCGGCGGGCAGAATAAGCGGTTGGAAGGTCACGTTCCCCGAGATCGGCAGCGCACTCGCATCCAGTTCCGCCATTCCCGAAAGCGCCAGACCCTGTGCCTGCCCGGAAATCGGGTCCAGACGCAGATTACCGCCTGACAGCGTCAGTCGCGTTGCCAGATCGGTATAGTCCCGCTCCGCAAACACAACGTGATCGGCTGTCAGATGCAGGTTCACATCCTGCGCCCGCAGCCGTTTGACCCAAGAGGGCGTCAAGTCCGGCGCACTCTGTATTGCAACAGGGCGCTCTTCCTGCGCCGGAACAGTCTTGTCACCCTGCGGCATTGATGGCGCTGCGGTTGGAACAGTCATTGCCGGAGGCGCTGGTTCAAGCCAAAGCCCCTTGAGCACGTCCAAATCCATTTTTGCGGCATGAATATTTCCGCTCACAACAGGCGGCACATCCTGCCCCAGAACCACCTTGAGCGCCCCATCCAGAGCCAATTCCTGACTGCCGAATGTCAGGCCATCCAGCGAAAAGCTCTCGCGGTCATGTGTCTCCAGCGTGCCATGCAGGCTCACATCATGCAGGAGCGCGCCGGGCAGATGGAGTGTCTTGCCGCTCCCTTCCGCCACCAGATGTCCGTTTTCCGCACCAACCGTCCCTGAAACGGCGACACGGGCCTTGTCCTGCGTATTGAGGGATGGCGCACCGGAAAGGAGCGTGGTCTGGCTACGCAGTTCCGCCGTCAGCGGCACTGCGGTCTGCAGGCCGTTCCGCCATGCGGCAACCGCCTGCTGCATCGTCCCGGCCCCGGCTTCCACATGCCACGCCGTATCGCGCCACTGCGTATCCGCAGTAACCGTCAGCGCTGCATCCGGGCCAGCGGAATCAAGATGCAGATTCTGAATCGCGCTCTGTTTCAGCACAACAGAGCCAGCATGCAGATGAACGCGCGTGGGCGTCATCGTCTCCGCAAGACGGTGCAGCAGCGCATTTCCGTCCAGACCAGTCAGCGGACCCGGACTGCCCTGAAGCGCAACATCGCCGCCCAGTGCCGGAACATCCGGCAGATTGGCATGAGGGAACAGACGATGCGCGTCCTGAAGATTGGGCCACTCGCCCTGGAGCGTCAGCAGCACGTTTTCCATCCGGGACGGATTGCCGATCCGCCCGTCCAGATTCAACCAGTCCCGCCTGTCGCCCTCACCCAGCGTTGTACCGATGCTGAACGCCCAGGGTTGAGTGCCCTGAAGTTGCGACAGATTGCCGACATGCCCCTTAAGCGTGAAGGGCGTCCCGGCATGGTGTCCCTGAAGGCTGATCCACGGACTGGGACTGCGCAGCCCCGCCAGATCTAGCGAATCCAGCCCGAACGATCCGCTCGTATGGCTCAGGCGATCGTTCCAGAGCACGGCCGTCTGCGCGACATGCAGCCCATCAAGCGACAGATTCCAATGCGCCTGAATCCGCTGGCCGCTCCGTGTCTTCACCGGTAGGGAGGCATCCTCCTCCTCACGATCCGGCGCCAGAGACCAGTTGGCCTGTCCGTCCAGACCGCGCACCAGATTGACGGTCGCTTTTTCGATTACGACGTCCTGAAACCGCACCTCGCGGTGCAGCAGGGCAACAACAGCAATTCCGGCATGGATCGTATGAGCCTTGAGAACCGGCGCCTGCCCATCACGCGTCAGCACGACGTCAGAGGCCTCGAAGGCTGGCCAGGGCAGAAGCTGCACCGACGAATGACGGACCTGCATCGAAAGCCCTGTCTGGTGCCGAAGCGCCACGGCTACGCGCTCGCGGAGCGCGTCCTGATCGATCAGGACATGCGTGGCCACACTCACACCAACAAAAGCAACGATGACGGCAATCAGACCGCCGGTGAACTTCTTCATTTCGCAGGCCCCCTGCCCTTGCTGCTGCCTCCACGAACGCGCTTGGGCGCAGGCGTCTCACCCGGCACGAAGCCCAGCGTGCGGAACGTCTCGCGCATATGCGGCGGCAGAGGGGCCGTCACGATCAGGCGCCCACCAGCGGGGTGGGGAATATCAAGCTGACGCGCATGCAGATGCAGCCGGTCGATGAAGCCTTCCGGATGCGCGGCCTTTCCGCCATAGCGCGGATCGCCGAGGATCGGCGTGCCGATGGATTCGGTGTGCACGCGAAGCTGATGCGTCCGGCCCGTCAGCGGAGACAGCTTCAGCCAGCTCAGCTTCTTTCCGGCGGCATCGAGCGTCGCATAATCCGTCTTGGCCGAAGCCGCGTCTTCCTCATCACGTGAGGCAGCGATCACCAGCGCCGCCCCACCCGCACCGATCTTGGCCAGAGGCTGGTCGATGATGCCGGATTCCGGCGAAGGCCGCCCGACGACCACAGCCCAGTATGTTTTCTCCACATCACGTCCACGGAACGCGGCCGCAAGCTTCGCCGCCACACCCGGCGTGCGGGCAATCAGCAGGATGCCGGACGTATCACGATCGATGCGGTGCACCAGACGCGGGCGATCCCCGCCCTCGGGCCGCAGGCCGTCAAGCATCATGTCCACATGCTTCGTAATCCCCGGACCGCCCTGCGTCGCAAGGCCGGACGGCTTGTCGAGAACAAGCAGGTGCTCGTCCTCGTAAATCACCATCTTGCGGATCTCGCGCTCCAGCATCGGGTCCGGTGGTGGCAGCGGAGCGGGCTTGTCCACATCCGGCAGCGGCGGGATGCGGACGATCTGCCCGGGAATCAGGCGCGTATTGGTCTGAACACGGCCTCCTTCCACGCGGATCTGTCCCTTGCGGCACAGCTTCTGGAGCGCGCCCTGCGTCAGATTGGGGTAGTGACGTCTGAACCAGCGGTCGAGGCGAATATCGGCCTCATCCTCGGTCACGATGCGGTTGGTAACTGTCATGGTTCGCGGGATGCCCTCTTGGCGGCCCGCATGTCCAGAAGTTTTCTGATCCGCCCCTCATGTCCGCGGTCCGTGGGATGGTAAAGAGACGCTCTGGGCATCCCTTCTGGGAAGTAGTTCTGGCCCGAAAATCCGCCCTCACTATCGTGGTCGTATTCATAGCCCTTGCCGTATCCGATGTCCTTCATCAGAGATGTCGGCGCATTCAGGATATGCGACGGCGGCATCAGGCTGCCGGTATCGCGCGCCAGAGCACGGGCTGCCTTATAGGCCGTATAAACCGCATTGGATTTCGGGGCAGTCGCCAGATGCACTAAAACCTGAGCCAGCGCCAGCTCGCCTTCCGGCGAGCCCAGCCGCTCATAGGTCTGCCATCCGGCCACGGCCATCGGCAGCGCGGACGGATCAGCCTGCCCCACATCCTCCGCCGCAAACCGCGTCAGACGGCGGGCGATGTAACGCGGGTCTTCCCCGCCCTCCAGCATCCGCGCGAACCAGTACAGGGCCGCATCCGGATCGCTACCGCGCAGTGATTTGTGCAACGCGGAAATGAGATTGTAGTGCTCTTCGCGGTCGCGGTCATAGAGGATCGCCCGGCGGGACAGGATCGCCGCCAGATCGCGCGGCGTCAGAACCTGCGACGGATCAAGCGCCACAAGTTGCTCGACCATATTTAGCAGGTAGCGCCCGTCCCCGTCCGCCATGGCGCGCAGACTGGCCCTCGCTTCCTGATCAAGCGGCAGTGGACGACCGACTTCCTCCTCCGCATGTTCCAACAGGCTCTCAAGGCTTGCATCATCCAGCCGGTTCAGCACCAGAACCTGACACCGCGAGAGCAGTGCCGCATTCAGCGCAAAGGACGGGTTCTCCGTGGTTGCCCCCACCAGAACCACCGTCCCACGCTCCACATACGGCAGAAATCCGTCCTGCTGCGCGCGATTAAAGCGATGGATTTCGTCCACGAACAGCAACGTGCCCTTGCCCGTCGCAGCCTGTTTCTGATCCGCTTCCTCGAACGCCCGGCGCAGATCCGCCACGCCAGAAAAGACTGCCGAAATCTGGGCGTAAAACAACCCGGCCCGTCCGGCCAGAAGCCGCGCGATCGTCGTCTTGCCACATCCCGGACCGCCCCACAGGATCAGGCTGGACAGCGTGCCGCGCGCCAGCATCCGGGTCAGCGTCCCCTCAGGCCCGAGCAGATGGTCCTGCCCCCGCACATCTTCCAGCCGCTTCGGGCGCAGACGGTCTGCCAAAGGCTGGGTGCGCGAGGGCGGCCGACGTTGCACCTGCGGCGCTTCGACCGAACGCTCCTGCCGTGCAGAGTGCGGCGCATGTCCGGACGGACGCTTCGCCCCGGGAGCGGCGCCGAAAAGATCTGTCATGTCCGTCACTGGCGTCCCACGCTCCCCGAAATGTTCTTCGACTTCCCGATCAGAGATGGGACTTCCGACCCGTCAGGATAATCCCCAAGCCCAATCTTAATGCAGAATACGCCGAAGAACGCCCGGCAACAGCATCGACAGCGGATTGACTGACAGATCGGGTTTTTCAACCGTTCCGTGCAATTCAAACGTCGCCGCCAACAGTCCGCCACCCTTCTCGGGGGACATTAGATGCCCCAGAACCGGCAACTTCCCCGGAAGCGCATTCAGCCCGAAAACCGGCACGATCGTCCCGTTGAGGTTCAGCTCGGACGTTTTCAGATCAATCGGCCCTTCCATCGTGGCCCCAAGCGCCTGATTGCCGATTACCCCGTCACGCAGCACCAGCATGTTCCCCGCCAGACTGAGCCGCGTGGACAGATGGGTGATTTCAAACCGGTCCAGATGATTGGTCAGCCAGTGCAACGGCGAGAGGTCGGAGACTGCCGTCAGCGTCAGCGGCGGCCGCAAGAATTCGGACGGTCCCATGTCCACATGCCCCCGGAACGGCGGCAAACCGCCCCACAGCCCCGCCGATTTCGCACTCCGCCCTTCCGGCACCTTCCGTACGCTGGTTTCGTCCGGCCTAAAAGCCCCTTCCAGATGCGTCTTCCCGCCCTGGATACGATCATACAGCCCCAGATTTTTCAGCAGCAGGCCCAGATTGTCGATATCCAGCACGAACGGATGCCCACGCCCCGTATCGTCCAGAACCGCCCGCACCCGGGTCGGCGCATCCAGCGCAAACCGCCCCGATGTCAGATGTCCGTTTCGCAGTTCGATCTGCGAGACGACACCGCCAACCTGCGCTTTAGGGCCATAATAGACATGTGGCGCGTTCAGGGAGATAGACCAGCTATCTCCCATGGACGCGCTTTTCCCGCCCGATCCGCTCTGCGTTCCCGTATCCGCCACTGAGGGATGCGGCGCGAACATCGGCGCCAGATCAAGCGGGTCCGCATCGACCGTCACACCAACAGGCTGTTCCGCACTCTGCGGCAGGGCAATTCGCGCATCTCCCTGAGTCCGACCGATACGAAAGCCTTCCAGCACAATCCCGGTCAGCTTGCCTGCACGCGTGACGCCCCTGCCCGCTACGGAGAGATCGGTCCCATGCGCCTGCAATCCGTCCAGAACAGACATTTTCCCGTCCTGAAACCCGATATGCACCATGGCCGTCGCAGGCTCACCCAGCGGCTTGGCCCAGATCGGCACGCTCAGAGCGGCCTGCGCCATGTCCAGCGACAGTTTCAGATCGGACGTTTCGTTCGCCTGCTGCACAAAATGCGCATTCAGAACCGCATGGCCGTCAAACAGCCCCACCGGCGCGATCCGGGCCTTTGCCGCAGACTGCGGGTCCAGAACCGAGCGCGCGTCAATCGTCTGCAACACGCGCGACGGCGCACCCCCTCGAAAATTCTCATGCAACACGACATGCGTGGGAATGCCCGCAAGCTGGCCGTCTCCCGTCAGGTCAAGCGCATCCTCGGTGGCGGACATCTTGCCCGAAGCCCCGTCCACCGCATGCCCCATCAGGACATTTCCCAGATGCACGCCCGAAAACGCCGCCTGCGTCCAGACATGCAGTGCCCCGTCCGGGATATGCGCCACCAGCGGCAGCGTCATGCGGACATGCGCGTCCACCGTGCCTGCTGGCTGCGTGAACGGCAGTGGATGTCGTGACAGCAGATGCAGCCGCGGATGCGCCAGAGCGGACATGAACCCCGCCAGAGGTCCCGTCAGATGCGCGGAAATATCGCCCGTCTGGTCTTTGTCATAGAGCTTGCCGATCCGGATTTCGCCATCTGGAAGCAGCACGTTCTGCTTCACATCCGTGGGCTGAACGCCCCGGCTCAGATCAATGACAAGCGTTTCGGGGCCATCGAAATGCAGGGACGCATCAAGCCCCGTGGCCGGAGGAACAGGGCGCAGCCAATGGACCGTCAGGCCATGGCCTGTCAGTTTTCCTTCGATCGCGGTCGGCAGGATTTTATCTGGGCCATGATCGCTGTGCAGATGGGCTTTGACGTACAGATCCCGCCCGGTCCCGTCCGTAATGTTCTTCGAAACCCAGCGTCGCCCGCCCTTGACGATCGTTGCAGGCCAGATGGATCCCACCGTTGCAAAGCGGATCGCATCCAGCCCGGCCTCCGCGTCTGCGTCCAGCACCGTCGGTTTGAGCAGATTGTCCAAGCTGGCACTGGCCGAAGCCTTCAGATGGGTCAGCGTACCGTCGGTATCCGCCACATCCAGCGCTGCTGAAGGCACGTCGAGCCGTGCACCACCCTTCAGACCCGGACGGTCCATCCGCAGATGCACGCTCGCCTGCCCTGCATGAAGATGGATCGGATCAGCAGTTTTCTGAAAAACCTTCCCATCCCTGAGAGACAGGTTCAGCGTCAGTTCCGACGGCAGCGCATCCATCCCCTGCGACACAAAAACCGCATCTGCCCCGATGGACACGGGAACATGCCAGTTCGCAGCTTGTGGATTGAAAACCCCAAGCTGGGCCGGCTCAAATGGCGTCGCCTCCAGATGCAACAATCCATTATGCCCGACCTGACGGGCCTGTGCCGTCAGGATGGTATGAAATCCATCGAGCGCAACCGCGGCCCGACCGGACCCGACCCACACGAAATCCCGTGAATGTGGCGCCACCCGGATCCGGCGCGCCTTCATGTCCACGTCACCGATCACGGCGGTCCGATCCTGTGGCAGCCCGGCGAATGTGATGGAGACATTATGGACATCCACGGCCCGTAGACGGTCGAGCCGCGTCGGCACGCCACGGCCACCCCGTTTCTGCTCCGGCAGATCCATGTCCACATCGCCGTCAGGCAAACGGCGCAGGGCCAGAGTTGCGCCTTCGAGACGCAGGGTGCGCGGCGCAATCACCCCTTCAAACAGCGCACTCAGGGAAAGAACAGCATCCGCCTCAGTCGCGCGTTCCGCCACCAGATTGTCAAAGCGGGTCACTTTCAGCCCGCGCGCCATCAGCACCAGACCGGCCGGAACGCCGCCCGCACTCGGCTGCCACTGGATCCAGAGCCTGTCCCAGCTTAGCCGACCAGCCGGATGTCCGGGGCGTTTGCCCGCCGCAATCGAGACCGGCTCCACGAGGTGGGAGACGCGCGTGATCTCCACGGGGCCGTGGGCCAATTTCCACAGGAAAACACTGCCCGCAGCCGCCAAGAGCGCAACCGGCGCAACACAGATCAGGGCAACCCAGCGCGCCACATGCCAGTGTCGCGGCATGTGTGGGCCTGGACAAAAAGAAGGATGCAAACGCCTGCGGGGAGGACGCGGGAAGTCGTGGACGGCCATAGACGGTCATCGGCGCGTTTCCGGCCTGTCTCCCTCGTGAGAGTTGGAGGTATAAGCCCTCAGGCTTTCGGAAGGTTCCGGAAAGCCTCCGCCACCAGAGCGGCATGTACGGCAGGTTTCACCTTACGCCACACGTTCCGGATGACGCCCTGTCCATCCACCAGAAAGGAACTGCGCTCCATCCCCATATAGGTCCGGCCATACATGGATTTCTCGACCCATGTTCCGTAAGCCTCGGCGACAGCATGGTCCTCATCCGAGGCCAGCGGGAACTTCAGGCCATATTTCGTGGCGAATTTTTCAATTTTCGCCACCGGATCGGGGCTGACGCCAATGATCGTCAAACCCTCGGCATCGAATTCGGGCAGAACCTCCTGCAGATCACAGGCCTGCGTTGTACAGCCGGGGGTGTCGGCTTTCGGATAGAAATACAGCAGATAAGGCTTCCCGCTCAGCGCGGCACTGCTCACAGTGCGCCCGGCAGAGGCGGGAAGCGTAAAATCTGGCGCCCGGTCGCCCGGTTGCAGGTCTGTATTCTGTGCAGAAACGGTCATAAGCCACATGATTGCCCGACCCGTCCGATCCGATCAAGGTAAACCGGACGAAAACCGTTCAGTATTCCGGGATCAGTATCCCGGATACATCACAACGGGCGGCGGTCCGTAAACAACCCGTGGCGGCGGCGCATAGACGACCGGCGGTGGAGCATACACGACCTGCGGCGGCGGAGGGGGCGGCGGACCATAGGGCTGGGCCAGCAGCGCGCCGCCGACGGCACCGAGAGCCAGACCACCCAGAATGCCCCCAACAATCGCGCCGGAATGGTCATGATGCCAGCCACCGCGCCCACCGCCCGGAGGCCCGCCATATCCATACCCGCGACCGTAACCCGGACCATATCCCGGCCCGCCCCCATGCCAGTGAGCCTGTGCCTGCGGCACGATGGCATTCGGGACGATTGCGGAACCGATCAGCAGCGGAGCGGCCATAAGAACTGCACGTGTGATGCGACGCATGGCATCTTTCTCCTCGAAACACGTGGAGCAGAAAAGCCGATTAAAACAGGCTCTTCCGTCCATGAGAAAGATCATGCCCGCTGAAAATGGCAGCAAGAGGCGCCAATCATGGCAGGAGCCGGACAAATTGTAACAGACACCCATCCAGCCTTAGAAAGTGCTCCTCAACGCGGCGACTCGACCCGGTGATAACCCGGAGGCGGGTCAAAAACGTCGAGCGGCTGCGGAGAACGACTGACCGAGACCGCTTCCACGACCGGCTTTCCGTCATGCACCGCCCCCAGCATCAACCCGTCCTCCGTGTAACAGAACGTGGTCGGATGACGGTCGGTGTCGGCACTTTCCCAGATCGTACAGGCTTCTCCGGCAATCCGGCCCTGCCCCATTCGGCGCCATGATCCGGCTGCGGGGGTTCCGGGGGCCGCGAAACTGCCGCCCGGCGCAGGCATGACCGTGGCCGTACGCTTGGTCCCATCCAGCACCATCAGGATATGGGTGCGGTAATCCGTCAGCATGACCGTCGCGGACCCTTCGGGCTCGATCCGCTGCCGCCACGACGTGGACGTCCAGCGCATCCGCTGATGCAGATGCTGCCCAGCCGGACCCGTCAGAACATAATCGATATCGGCATCATGCAGCGGCGTCACGAACGGAGCCTGTGCCTGAAGAGGCGCGGGAGTTGCAGGAACATCCGCCTTTGCGGAAAATCCGACCACAGCTCCCATCAACAGACAGACCGCCATTCCGGCTGTACGCAGTCCCGTCAGGCTCATTTGTGATTTCCATTAGCGGGGCCGCTCGGCGGCTGATCCGGCATAGACACGGAACCATCTCCTGAAGAATCATTGGAAACGGAGGGCTGTGTCGTATCGGGCTGAGCGCTCTGGCCCGGCAGCAGTGCCGTATGCCCACCCGGCGTTGTCGTGGCTGGCGCAGGCGCGTCCCTGTCCCCGATCACGGGCGTATCGGAATCTGACACGTCAGGCGTCGCGGCCTCATGCGTCGTCGTCTTCATATCTGTGCCCGAGGCTTCCGGCACCGGAGGAGGCGTCGCACTGCCTGCCTGACTTTGATGCGCGGGACGCATTTTCGGCTCGAGCATATGAAATCCTGCCGGAGGCTCGAACGTAGAGGATGGGATGTCCTGATAAGACACCGAAAGCGCCTTGATGGAGCCTTCCACACCGTCCGCATCGACGCCGTTTTCAGCCAGAATGACTCCATCCGGCGTCACGCAGGCGCTGGCCTTGCCGTGACTGCTCTGAATAGTCCAGCGGTCACACGCTACTCCCGCCACGGTATCATGACCGGCGGGCGTATACTGCATGTCCAGATCGAGCATGAACGGATTGTGCAGACCGTGGCTTGGATGAAGGCGCGTATAAAGCTGCTGCTTCATCATCACAAGCGTGACCTGCTGCGCCGGACGATCAAGAATCGTCACCCCGTTGCCGTCCTGCGAATCGATCCGCAGCAGGTCGCCCGCACCCGAGAACGCGACTTTGACACTCTCGGGATGTCCTTTCGTCGCACTCGACAGCGTGGAAAGCTCATATACGACCGTCACATCCCGCGTCGGCGTCAGGCGGGGATGATCGTCCGCATGAGCCGGTGTCATCACAGACAAACCGGCCACCAGCAGTCCAATCGGCGCGGCGCTCAGAAAAACAGGGCGCGTAAAAACAGTCATGGCGGATCTCCGACAGGCGCGCGCCCGGGAAGCGCGCGCAGGGACGCAATGGATTCACGCAGGGCCTGAAGGCTGAAATCGTCAGGCCAGACCGCACGCACGGTCAGCGCCTGATGAAGCAGGGACTGATAATCCTCCGCCGGAATCCCGATCCCACCCAGCCCCGTCAGATGGGGCGTGGTGTATTGCGTATCCAGCAGCGTGTATCGCCCCTGTCGCAGCCCTGCGACAAGATGGACCAGCGCCACCTTAGAAGCATCACGTTCCCGCGAAAACATGCTCTCGCCGAAAAAAGCCCCCCGCAACGACACGCCATACAGACCACCCACCAGAGCCTCGCCGTCCCAGACTTCAATGGAATGGGCGTTTCCCTGACGGTGCAGGTCACCATAAAGACTGCGGATGCGCCCGCTGATCCATGTCGTCTCCCGCCCCGGAGCCGCTTCGGCACAGGCCAGCATAACGTCATCGAACGCCCGGTCCGCCGTCACCGCCATCCTGCCCGACATCACGAGACGCATGAGCTTTTTGGGAACATGCATCCCGTCCAGCGGCATGATCCCGCGCTCTTCCGGCAGATACCATGTCAGTTCCGCACTTTCCGCATCCGGAGCCATGGGAAAAATCCCCGAGGCATAGGCCTGAAGCAGCAGGTCCGGCGTTATTTCGTCCATGACGACACAGTCTTTATCCGTTTCCTGAATTGTAACATCCCCCGGCCCTGTCACGCGAATTCATGGTCGTGAAGACAACGATCATGATAAAGGGGATCCATCTTCAGGGAGACCACCCGTGCCGCTTGCCTTTATTTACGCCGTCATTCTCGTCATTCTCGGCGTTCTGCGACTGCTGATGCCCGAAATACATGGCCTGTTGATGGTTCTGGCCAGAATCAGTGCGGCCTGTCTGGTCATTTCAGCGCTCGTTGATCTGTGGGGGATGCGTAAAGGCACCGAACCCCCGTCCATGACCGAGGCGTCCCTCACAGCAGACTGATCAGCACCAGCAGCAGACCGGCCATCGACACGCCCCAGATCAGACTGCGGACTGCACCCCAGCCAAAAGCATAGGCCGGGATGTAGATCGCACGCGTCAGAAAATACATTCCCGCGCCCCAGCCCGTCAGCGGGCTGTAACGGCCTGACACCCAAGCCAGAAGAACAGCACCGATAAAGATCGGCAGCGTCTCCGCCAGATTGGCCTGCGCCCGTTTCAGACGGGCCGCCACTCCGGTGTAACGGGGCGGCTCGCCATCACGATTGCCACTGGCCCATTGCAACCCATCCTGCTGGCGACAGACCGCCGCGGTCAGCAAAAGCTGGACGAACGCCAGCACCAATGTCCATCCAAGCCAGACAAGACCGATCGGCATGGGCGTTTCTCCGCGAAGTCCTGAAAATCAGGAAAATGTTTCAGACGTGCCCGTTCCCCCTGCGCGCAGGTCGGCAGCAGCCTCCTTAACGGCCAGCCCATGCGTGCGTTCCAGACGACGGATCGTGAAATGGGCCCGTGCCAGCGCGCGGTAATGCGCCAGAAACGCTGTATTGAGCGACGCTCCACACAGCGCCCCCGCAACCGGAACCATCTGCAGCGCGAACTTGCGCGACAGGCCGACTCCGTAATGCGACGCCACTTCCGCCATCAGCATCACGATGGGCCGTCCGCGCAGCAGCGCACGCGCCGAGAAGAAACCCAACTCGCCTTCCTCGTCGCTCTGACGCGCCGGAAAACTGCGGAGCGCAAAAACTTCCAGACAGGCCCGGCGCGTGTCTTCGTTACGCAGATCCTCGCCTTCCTCGCGCGCAATGCGGGCGATTTCGCGCATGATGGTCAGCGTTGTGAATCCGACATCCGGCGCAAGACCGAAAATGCCCCCGAAACCGCCCAGCGCACCAGAGACGGCCACGGCGGCTTGTCCCAGATTCTCGCGCATCGGATCACGCGGGGCGGGCGCGTCGTTGTCGATACCCAGCACAGCCACACGAAACGCCCGTTCGATGGCGACTTCCGCCGTCTTGTGGAATTTTTCCTGAACTGATGGCGCCAGACCGAGTCCCTGCATGCCGAGTCGCGCGGCCTGCCCGACCGCACCGCCCATCAGGTCGGCCAGACGCACGAGAACCCCACGACCCTGCTCCACCTTTTCAAGAACGGACTGAAGCTGTGCAAGGGAATCCCCGTCCAGCGCCGTCGAGGCGAAATTGCTGGTCGGAAGCTGCGTGTCATTCACTGAGGTCATGACGATCAAAACTCCTGTTCGTAAGACCCGAAACCGTTTACCGGATAGCAGGTTTCATATCCTAACATGGCACCATCATGGGGATATCGGCGCCAGAAGACTACCCGGGCCAACTATCCGGACGAGCACCGTCGGGGTGAGGAGAATTACACCAATGACCGCATTATCGCGCTTGATCCTGTCGGCCCCGCTGACAGCCACCCTCCTCGTTCCGGCGGTTTCTCCAGCTTTTGCCGCCCCGAGTCACAGCCACCACCATGCCGCTCACGGCACGGCCAATCTGCCGCAGATGGGCCCAACCTCCGGTCAGATCGTCGGCGCGCCCGCAAAACCCCTGACCCCGGCCCAGCAGGCCGCGCTTCCCGATGAAGGCGCCCCGCCCCCGCCACACGGCTATACGGAAGTGGAAGACTCGGAGACTGCCCTCGCCAGCTATAGCGACCGGGTCCGGACGCATCTCCCGGTCGGCATGCCCGGCCCGAACGCGCAGCAGAAAACCAACGGCCCCAACAACCTGCCGTCCCATTTCACGCTGTTTGGTATGCCGGTGAAGTTCAATGCGCCGGTGCAGTCGCCTTATGAAGACGAAGACTCACCGACGAGCTATGCCGGTCATCCGGTCAATGGCCAGACGAACATCCTCGTGAACGGCGACGCCTCTCCCATTCACTAAGAGCGACGTACCCATCCCCCGATCTGCGTCAGGTGACGGAACTCCTCCTCCGTCACCGGTGCCACGGACAATCTGGACTGTTTCAACAGCGCCATCTCCGCCAGAGCCGGATCAGCCTTGATTTCAGCGAGGCTCACGGGACGGGTTAAAGCCCCCATCGCCTTCACATCCACACAGACCCAGCGCGGATCGTCCGCAGTCGGGTCCGGATAGGCTTCCCGTACGACTTCCACCACGCCCACAATCCGTTTTTCGCTAACGGAATGGTAGAAAAACGCCAGATCGCCGTTTTTCATCGCCGCAAGATTGTTGCGCGCCTGATAGTTGCGTACGCCGGTCCACGGCTCGACATTATTATGCACCTGCTGCGCCCATGAGAACGCCTCGGGTTCCGATTTCACCAGCCAGAAAGCCATCTCTCACTCCCGCCACAAAGGCTGCCCCAAGGGACGCCCCAAAAGCCGCCCTTGGGGCATTTTGCGCTCAATTCCGTGAAACGTGATAACAGTGATCGGAACAATGGGACAACGCGCCTCTTCCGAATATGATTGCTTCGGACTATTTCAATGGGGAACCTGTCGCGGGGAACCCATCGCCGCGTTGCCACTCTGCCGAGGTCCGTGTCCCAGTGCGCCCTACCCCCAACCTGCTCCATCGCTATGCCAATCCGGGGCAGTTCCTGCGTCTGGCGCGCACCCTGCTGCCTTGGCTGACCGGTGGCGCAATCGTGTTTCTCGTGGTCGGTGTGATCTGGGGTCTCTTCATCGCCCCGGCCGACTGGCAGCAGGGCGACACCGTCCGCATTATGTATGTGCATGTCCCAATGGCGTGGCTGGCATCGTCCTGCTACCTCGGGCTCGCAACCTGCGGCGTGCTTTCGCTGGTCTGGCGCCATCCGCTGGCCGATCTGGCCGCCATAGAAATCGGCCCCGTCGGTGCCTGTGCCGCCGCTTTGTGCCTGATTACGGGCTCGCTCTGGGGTGAGCCGATGTGGGGCACATGGTGGGTCTGGGACGCGCGCCTGACCTCAATGCTGGTGCTGTTCTTCCTGTATCTGGGCCATATCGCCCTGATCCGCGCCTTCGATGAACCCGCCCGCGGCCAGCGCGCCGCCGCGATCCTCGCACTGGCCGGCGTCATCGACCTTCCGATCATCAAGTTCAGCGTCCAGTGGTGGAACACCCTGCACCAGCCCGACAGCATCACCCTGACCGGCGCACCCACCATGTCCATGATGATGCTCTGGCCGCTGCTGATCTGCACGATCGGCTTCACGCTCGGTGTCGCGGCCGTCATTTTCACCCGGCTCAGCGCCGCCATCCATGAAAGCCGTGCGCGCCAGATGATGGCCCGTTCGCGTCTCGACCGCAGGGACAGTCAAGCAGCATGATGCATCTCCCGAATCACTGGCCCTATATCGCGGCCTCCTATGCCCTGACTCTGGGCTGTTCGCTCGTCCTCGGCGTCGGTGCTGCTCTGCGTCTGCGAAAATCCAAGGCCCGTCTGGCTGCTGTCGAAGGCCATGCCCGCCGCCGTGAAAGGTCAGCCTCATGACCCGCAAGACCCGTCGTCTCTGGATCGTCATTGCCTGTCTGGCCTGTGTCGGCTCCGCCGCCGCCCTGACGCTGCGCGCGTTCTCGTCTAACATCGTGTTCTTCATGGCGCCGTCGCAGGTAAAGGCCAGTCCACCCTCGCCCGACCGTACCATCCGCCTCGGCGGCATGGTCATGGCAGGCAGCCTGCACCGCATCAACGAAAACGGCACGCCCGTGAACGCCTTTCAGGTGACGGACGGACAGGCCGCGGTCGAGGTCCATTACACCGGAATCCTCCCCGACCTGTTCCGCGAAGGACAGAGCGTCGTCGCCCTCGGCACCGTGCAGAAGGATGGCGGATTCACCGCCAGCGAAGTCCTCGCCAAGCATGACGAGACCTACATGCCCAAGGAAGTCGCGGACGAACTCAAACGCACCGGCAAATGGGACCCACGCTTCGGCAAAGCGCCGGACGCCTCAAGCTGGGACACCATGACCGCAAAGAAAGCAGGGGGCTGATCGCCTGATGTTCGGACCAGAACAGGGCCATTTCGCCCTGGCCCTCGCCTGCGTGCTCGCCCTCGTGCAGTTCGCCGTCCCACTCTGGGGCGCCAACCGCCGTGACGCGCGCCTCGTAGGGCTCGCACCCTATCTCGCGGTCTCGCAATTGCTTGCACTGGGCTATTCGTTCCTGTGCCTCGTGATGTGCGCCGTCAGTGACGATTTCTCGGTCCAGAACGTCGCGGCGAACTCCGCCGTCTCCAAGCCGCTGCTGTATAAAATCACGGGCGTCTGGGGAAACCATGAAGGCTCCGTCCTGCTCTGGACGCTGATCCTCGCCGTCTGCGGCGGTGCGGTCTCCCTGTTCGGCCGAAACCTGCCGGACATCCTGCGCGGGCGCGTTCTGGCTATTCTCGGCGGCGTCTCCGCCGGGTTCCAGATGTTCTGCCTCCTGACGTCCGATCCATTTGAGCGCGTTTTCCCCGCGCCAATGGACGGTCAGGGCATGAACCCGCTCCTTCAGGACCCCGGCCTCGCCTTCCACCCCCCCATTCTCTACACCGGCTATGTCGGTTTTGCCGTTCCCTTCGCCTTCGCGGTCGCCGCCCTGATCGAAGGCCGCGTCGATGCCGCATGGGGCCGCTGGGTCCGTCCCTGGGCCGTGGCCGCCTGGTGCTTCCTGACCTGCGGCATCGCGCTCGGTTCGTGGTGGTCCTATTATGTACTGGGCTGGGGCGGCTACTGGTTCTGGGACCCGGTGGAAAACGCCTCCCTTATTCCCTGGCTGACGGGTACGGCCCTCGTGCATTCCGCAATCGTTGTGGAAAAGCGCGAAGGCCTGAAAATCTGGACGGTCCTGCTGGCCATCGCGACGTTCTCTTTCTCGCTATCGGGCACGTTCCTCGTCCGCTCGGGCATCCTGAACTCGGTCCACGCCTTCGCCAACGATCCCGCCCGCGGCGTGTTCATTCTGGCCCTGCTCGCCATCGTCATCGGCGGATCGCTCGCTCTGTTTGCATGGCGCGCGCCCTCCCTCACCTCGACCGGCCTGTTTTCTCCGGTCTCGCGTGAAGGCTCTCTGGTCCTGAACAACATCCTGCTCTGCTCGATCTGCGCTGTTGTCGTCACAGGCACGATGTACCCACCCTTCATGCAGCTTCTGGCCGGACGCACCATTTCCGTCGGCAAGCCGTTCTTTGACGCCGCCACGATCCCGCTGACCCTGCCGCTTCTTCTGGCCATGGGCGTCGGCACCGCCCTGCCCTGGAAACGCGCGCAGCTCGCCCGGACGTTCTCGCATCTCTATGCCGCGGCTGGCATCGCAGCGATCGGACTGGCCCTGTGCTTCTGGAAGCTTTCCGGCATCCTGCCCATCGCCTGCGGCGCGCTGGCCATCTGGGTCATCGCGGCATCCGTCTCCGACGTCCTGCGCCGGATCGGCCTCGGCCACACGTCCGCGCAGGGCGTGTGGGAGCGCATGAAGAACCTGCCACGTTCAAGCTGGGGTGCAGCGCTCGCCCATATCGGCGCAGGCATCACCATTCTCGGCCTGTGCGGTATGTCTCAGGCCGAGCACGCCATTGTCGAAGTCCATATCGGCGAAACGCGCTCTCTGGCCGGGGATGACTGGACGCTTCTCGACGTGCACGACTATATCGGCCCGAATTACAAGGCCATGCAGGCCGACATCGCCATCCGTCACAACGGCAAATTCGTGACCATCCTGCATCCTGAAAAGCGCGACTTCACGACGCAGAGCCAGACCACGACCGAAGTCGCCATCCACACCAATTTCATCACCGACCTGTACGGCGTGGTCGGTGACCGGCACGGTACGGGCAAGGACACGACCTATGTCCTGCGCTTGCACCGCAACCCGCTCGCGCCCTGGATGTGGCTCGGTGGACTGGTCATGGCGATCGGCGGCGCGTTCTCGCTGTCTGACCGCCGGATGCGGATCGGCGCGCCCAAGCGTGCCGCCGCCCGCAACATGGCCCGCGCCTGAGGAGAAACGGTCATGAGCGTAACACGACGCGGTATCCTCACGGCCGTGCCCATTATCGGTGCGGGCGTCCTCGGCGTCGGGTTCTGGCGGATGCTGAGCGACATGCGCAGCGGCGCATTCGACCCGCGCGCCATCAAGAACCCCAATGTCGGCAAACCCATCCCGACCTTCGCCATGCCGGGCCTCCCCGGCCTTGGGGACGGCTTTACAGATGCGGAACTCAAAGCCCAGCACCGTCCGGTTCTGGTCAATTTCTTCGCCTCATGGTGCATTCCCTGCGTGGCGGAAATGCCCGGCCTGCGCGCCATTTCGCGCAATATGCCGATCTGGGGCATCGCCTATGAGGACAAGCCCGAAAACGCCAGCGCCTTCATCCAGCGCGACGGCTCGCCTTACGCCCGCGTCGCTTCCGACCGTCATGGCCGCGTGGCGATCGACTGGGGCGTGACCGGCGTGCCCGAGAGCTTTCTGGTCGCACCGGGCGGTCGCATCATCTGGCATGGCAGCGCGGCCCTCGACCCGCAGATCTACGAGGCGGAAATCCGCCCGAGGCTGGCCGGACTATGAAGGCTTCCAGATGCTTTCCGGCCCTGCTGCTCGCGGTTGGCCTGATCGGCGGCGGCGTAGCGCTTGCCGTGGACGATCCCGCCGAAATGCTGCCCAACCCGGCGCAGGAAAAACGGGCCGAAGCCCTCGGTGCTCATCTGCGCTGCCTCGTCTGTCAGAACGAGAGCATCGAGGACAGCAGCGCGCCCCTCGCCCGCGATCTGCGCAAGGTCGTCCGCGAGCAGGTCGCGGCAGGCAAAAGCGATCAGCAGATCATGGACTGGATGACCGAACGCTACGGCGAATTCATCCGTCTGGCCCCACAGTTTTCATGGTCCACCGCCCTGCTCTGGCTGATGCCGGCGCTCGCGCTGGTGACCGGACTTGTCATTGCATGGCGGACGGCCAGACGCCGCGTCGTCGCCACGCCTGCGCCGCTCACGGATGACGAGCGCGCGCGTCTGGATGCCCTTTCGGGCCGGGAGTAAACTGTTTGTTCTGGTTGGGAATCCTGATTATCGCTGCGGTGGCCCTGTGCCCCGCCTTTCTGGGCCTGCGAACCCTGCGCCGCCGGGTGAATGCCCGCGACTCCGCTCTCACGCTCTATCGCGGACAGCTTGGGGATCTGGAGCGCGATCACGCCCTCGCCCTCATCAATGATGAAGAATATCAGGCCGCGCGCCTTGAAGTTCAGCGCCGCCTGCTGGCCACGGATGGCGAAGCCGCCGTCGAAGATCTTTCGACCGAACCAGCCAAACGCCGCCGGGTTCTTCCCGTTCTGGCGGTCGGACTCGGCATCCCGGTACTAGCGTTTGCCCTCTATATCGTTAACGGCCACCCCTCCCTTCCGCCCCAGCCGCTGAGCGAGCGTCAGACGGGGCCGGACGCGAAGGGTCTGGAAATGATCCATAAACTTCAGGCTGAAGTCGCTACGATCCCTGCGACATCCTCGACTTATGCGACCGGACACTTCATGCTGGGGCAGGTCGAAGCCAAGTCTGGTCTGACGGAAGATGCGATCCGGGACTGGAAGGCCGCTCTCGACGCCCATTTCGAGCCCGAGCTGGCCATTCGCCTTGCCGAGCTTGAAAGTCGTAACGGCAGCCACATCTCTGGCGAAAGCCTTGACCTCTATCGCCGCGCTCTGGCAGCGGCACCGGCCGATGCGCCCTGGCGTATGGCCGTGGAAGCCCGTATCGCGGTTGGCGAACATCAGGAGAATAACGGTCAGTGAGAAAACCCGAAGCCAACGCCATCGCGCTGTGCCCCGTCTGTCGCAAACCCATGCGCCCGACTTCGGAAAAATGCCCACATTGCGGTGCTGAGCGTCATTACGGTCCAAGGCTGCTCGAATCCGCCGTTTGCGCCTTTGCCGGAATGGTCCTGCTCTCGGCGGTTTCCACTCTGCTTCTGCCGATCTCGCTGTGGACCATCATGTTTGCAGCCATCGGTCTGGTGGCCGGTTTCCTCTTCTCCCACAACCGTTTCAGCGGAGATCGCTGGCTGCGATAACGGATCGGGATGGGCAACGTGCTTATCCTGCTTTTGCGACTCTTCCCGCTTCCGAAACATTCCTGCTAATAAACAGGAATGACCCAATCTTCCGGACGTTCCCTGCCCTTTTTCGTCGCCGTGGCCATCCTGTCCTGGGCGAGCGCCTATCCCGTCGTCCGGATTGCCCTGCATGATTTTGCACCCGTGCCACTGGCGGCATTGCGTTATGCCGTCGCGGCCGTCATGGCGGTTCTCTGGCTTTTCTGGAAACGCCCCACACGCCCACTGACCGCCGATATTCCCCAGATCCTCGCCTGCGGAATGATCGGGATCATGCTCTACAACATCCTGTTCAACTGCGGAGAAATGACCGTCTCGTCCGGAGCGGCCAGCCTTCTCATCAGCGCGGCACCGTTGATGGCGGGGCTTCTGGCTATGGTGTTCCTCGGTGAGCGCATGTCCCGCTGGGGCTGGGCCGGATCGATTCTGAGCTTCAGCGGCGTCGCCATGATCGCCAAGGGACAAAGCGGCGGTCTCTCCTTTGGCTCCGGTGCCACGCTGGTGTTTGGCGCGGCCGTCTGCGCGGCGTTCTACACGATCCTCCAGAAAGGCCTGATCCGCCGCTACGGTGCCCTGCCGACAATCGCCTATGTCCTGATTTCAGGTGCGATTTTCCTGACCCCCTGGCTGCCTCAGGGCCTCACGAGCTTCTCCCATGCCTCATGGCAGGGACAGGCCGCCGTGCTGGAACTTGGGATTTTCCCGGCGGCGTTCGGTTATGCCGCCTGGGGATTCGTCATCGGCCATCTCGGTGCCTCCCGCGGTGCGGCGCTGCTTTACCTGCTGCCGCCCGTGACGATGGTTCTGGCCTATTTCCTCACCGGCGAAGTCCCGTCACTGCGAACCCTGATCGGCGGTGCGGTCGTCATGGCCGGTGTGATCCTGACCAATACCTATGGCCGCCACCCGGTGGCTCAGATCGTGGAATCCTGAAGCCGTTTTCTTGCTGTGACGGCATCCGGATTTTCTATGGCTCGGTTCCTTTGTCCTGCGGCGATTGTGCGATAATTTCCCCCGTGCAATGAGCCCGATCACCCGCAGGAAAGCCGAAAACAGACAATGAGCCGTACCGAAACCGATGGCATGGGCCCGATCGACGTCGCTGACGATGTGCTGTGGGGCGCGCAGACCCAGCGCTCCCTGAAATATTTCAGCATCGGCCGCGAACTGATGCCGCATGAAATGATCGAGGCCTATGCGATCATGAAGCGCGCCTGCGCGACGGCCAATGCCGCCAGCGGCCGTCTGTCGCAGGAGCGCGCGGATCTGATCCAGACTGTCTGCGACGAGATCATCAAAGGCGAGCATGACCAGATGTTCCCGCTCCATGTCTGGATGACGGGTTCGGGCACGCAGTTCAACATGAACGTCAACGAAGTGATCGCAAACCGCGGCTGCCAGATCACCGGTAATCCGCTCGGCAGCAAAACGCCGCTGCACCCCAACGATCACGTCAACATGTCGCAGTCCACCAACTGCAACTTCCCGACCGCCATGCATATCGCTGCCGTCCTTGGCACGCATCGTTGCCTGATCCCAGCCCTGACACGCCTGCGTGACGCCATGGCCGCCAAGGCAGAGGAGTGGCGCGATCTGGTCAAGGTCGGCCGCACGCATCTTCAGGACGCCGTTCCCATCACGCTGGGTCAGGAATGGCATGGCTATGCCGGGATGCTGACGGACAACATCGTCCGTCTGGAACAGGCCCGCGACGGTCTGTTCCCCCTCGCCCTCGGCGGCACCGCCCTCGGCACCGGCGTCAGTACGGATGAGGGCTTTGACCGCCGCGCCTGTGCGGAAATTGCCCGCCTGACGGGCCTCGGCTTCACGGCGGGCGAAAACAAGTTCGCGCTTCAGGGCGCACATGATGCGCTGGTGCATCTGTCGGGTGCGCTGCGCACGACGGCGGGCAGTCTGTTCAAGATCGCCAACGACATCCGCCTGCTCGCCTGCGGCCCGCGCGCGGGTCTGGGCGAACTGCACCTGCCGGAGAACGAGCCGGGATCGTCGATCATGCCGGGCAAAATCAACCCGACACAGGCCGAGGCGCTGGCCATGCTCGCCCTTCAGGTCATGAGCAACGATGTTGCGGTCGGCCTCGGCGGGGCTGCGGGCATCCTGGACATGAATGTCTACAAGCCGCTCATGATCCATAACATCATGCAGGGCATCACCCTTCTGCATGACGGCTCGGAAAACTTCTGCCGCTTCCTCGTCGAAGGCACGAAAGCCAATACGGAGAAGCTGAAGCAGGATCTGGAGCGTTCGCTGGTTCTCGTCACCGCCCTCTCCCCGGCCATCGGCTACGACCGCGCCGCACAGGTCGCGCATCACGCAATGGAAAAGGATCTGAGCCCGCGTGAAGCCGCGCTGGAACTGGGCTTCATGACATCCGAAGAGTATGACCGCGTCGCCGACCCGCGCCTCATGCTGCGTCCGAACATCACAGCCCCCAAAGCCTGACCGAACACCCGCGTCAGACTGCTTCCGCATGACGAAAACTTCATGCGGAAGCGATGGTCGTTACAGCTCAGGACTGATAGGGCAGATTCTTCTGCTTTTTTCCCGGAGATGCCCGTCAGATGATGACCCGCCGCGCAGCCCTGCTCGCTTTAACGCTCCTCACCCCCGTCTGCACGGCTGCGGCGGCCGATGCCCCCAAGCCCGACACCAAGGTCGAAGCTGGCAAGACAACCGACGCTTTCACGGGCGAACCCGCCCTGCTTCCGGCAGATTCCGTCACCCAGCATCATCTGAACGGCATCGCCTACACGGCCCATGCCGGAACGCTCATCCTGCGCGGCCCTGACGGGAAACCCACAGCCCGCATGTTCTACGTGTCCTACACGAAGGACGGCGTCCCGGCTGGCACGCGTCCGGTCTCGTATTTCTTCAATGGCGGTCCGGGTGCGGCCACGGCCTATCTGAACCTCGGCGCGGCTGGCCCCAAGGCCCTGACCATGCCCGCCAAAGACCCGACGGACGGCACCCATGCCCAGCTTGCGGACAACCCCGACAGCTGGCTCCCCGTCACCGACATGGTCTTCATCGACGCCGTGGGCACGGGCTATTCCCGTCCCACCGATACGGCCAAAGCCGGAGACCAGTTCTATGGCGTCAAACAGGATGCCAGCACCTTCGCCAAGGCCATCGGTCTGTGGACGGCAGCGAACGGTCGTGAAGCTTCGCCGCATTATCTCGTGGGCGAAAGCTATGGTGGCATCCGCTCCATTCAGGTCGCCAATGCGCTCCAGATGGAACAGGGCATTCTTCTCAACGGCATCGTCATGATCTCCCCGGCCATCGAGATGCCCCTGCTCGACTCGGACGATAACCCGCTCTCCGCCGCTCTCATGATGCCAAGCCTGATCGCCGCTCATCAAAGCCCGAACGTGACGGAAAAGACGGCAGACGAAGCCTATCAGTGGTCCCTGAACACCTACCTGCCGAAAATCGCCGGAAAGCTGCCGTCGGGCAGCGACGGTCAGGCGCTTTATGCCGAGATTGCCCAGCGCACCGGTCTGCCGCAGGACGTGATTGCCCGTCAGCATGGCATTCCCGCCATCGGTTCGCATGACGTCATGTCCCGCGACGGTCGCCTGTACGGGCTGTACGATTTCACGCAATCTATCGCCGATCCTTCGGCTGATGGTCTGGACGAAAGCCCCGATCCGACGCTGTTCGGCTTCGGTCGCGCCTATGGCAACGCCTTCTCTGGCTATGCCGCAAACGACCTCGGCTTCAAGACACCCCTGACCTACGACCTGCTCTCCTTCAAGGTGAACGGAAGCTGGAAGTGGAGCGCGGGCGGCCCGTCGCCCATCCATCAGATCCCGGTTCTAAACCGCCTTCTGGCGCTTGATCCCGGCCTGCGTGTTTTCGTGGCGAACGGTTATTATGACGTGGCCTGCCCATTCGCGACTGCGCGCTGGATGAAGGACCATCTGACCGTCGGCGCAGACCGCGTGTCGCTGCATCTCTATCAGGGCGGCCATATGCTCTACACGCGCCCGGCCAGCCGTCATGCCCTCTCGGCAGACGTCGCGTCTTGGATTCAGGCAGACAGCCGTCAGCCCTGAGTGAACCCAAGTTGAAATATAATGTCATAATTTGACAGCCGACGGTGAGGAACGGATAATAGATATGATAAGTTCCGGGCCTCACCTGACCGGGCCTTTCGCGCGGAACAAAATGGCCGCCAACAGAGAGACTTTTATGTCCGCTGCATGTCAGACTGCCTGCAAAATGCTCTCTCTGTCCTTTAGGCGGACCACCATTTGACGATCCAGCGCACCACAGGCTCTGAACCGGGCTATTCGCTGAAACATGCCGTCACGACATCCTGTGACCGCGAACCCATCCATCGCCCCGATGCCATTCAGCCGCATGGCCTCCTGCTGGTCATCGACAGTGCAGCCCTGAGGATTCTCGGCGGGGCGGGGGACATCGAAAGCCGCCTGAATCCCGATTGGCTGGGGCGCGATCTCGCGAGCGTCCTGAACGCTCCGCCGGAGCGCTTTCAGGACGGAAAACACACATTTCTGTCCGATCTTCGCATCGCAGGACTGACAGGCGAGACCTTCAGCATCGTGTGCCATGCTCAGGACACGCATGTTCTCGTCGAACTCGAACCCATCGAGTCCCATAGCCTGCTCACCTGGGATATTTTCGGCGAGATCGATAGAACGGCAGAGCGATTCGAACGCTCCCCGGATATTGCATCCGTCTGCCGTCACGGCGCCGCGATCTTTCAGCGCCTCACAGGCTTTGACCGCGTCCTGATCTATCGTTTCATGGAAGACGGCACGGGCCGCGTCGTGGGCGAAAGCCGTAACGAGACGTTCCCCTCCCTGATGAACCATCATTTCCCGGCCAGCGACATCCCCGCACAGGCCCGGACCCTCTATGTCCGCAACCGTATCCGCGTCATCCCGGACATCGCCTACGAAGCCGCCCCCATCCGCCCGCCCGAAGCCGGACTTGCAGGGCTCAATCTCAGCGACGTGCAGCTCCGCAGCGTCTCGCCGATCCATCTTCAATATATGGCCAATATGGGCGTCCGCGCCTCGGCCTCAGTGTCTCTGGTCGTCGATGGTGTCCTGTGGGGACTGATCGCCTGTCACAATTCTTCTCCGAAACCCCTGTCCGAAGATATCCGCGCGGCCTGCCGGACTCTCGCGGGCGTCATGTCCCGTCAGTTGCGGAACAAGGAAGAGCTGGTCACCTATCAGGAGCGTCTGCGCCTGCGTAACGCGATGGAAGCCGTTACGTCCCATTTCGACGTACGCCGTCCGCTCGAAAACAATCTTCGCAGTTGCATCAACGAATTACAGACCCTCTTTCCCTGCAACGGATTCGCCGTCATCAGTAGCGAAACCATCAGTGCAACCGGTGTGCTTCCCGACACGGAAAGCCTGCACAGGCTGCATGACTGGCTGAGAGTAGGCAGCAATGGCGGCATCTTCAGCAGCGCCATGCTGGGCAGGGACTACCCCCCTGCGACGGATTGGCCGGAACGCTGCGCCGGCCTCCTTGCCATCACCCTTCCTCTCCGCACGCCCATCTGTCTCGTGTGGAGCCGGGCCGAAATCATCCAGACCATCGAATGGGCCGGCAATCCTCACAAGGATGATGCAGACAACGACGGGGTCCTGCGCCCCCGTACGTCCTTCAAGACGTGGGAGCAGACTATCCGCGGGCATAGTACCCGCTGGACCAGCGAACAGAAACAGGCCGCCCGCCGCCTGCGCCGCATCCTGATTACGGATGACCAGACCCAGCAGCTCCGCGAACTCAACGCGACCCTCGCCGCTACGCTGGAAGAACGCGAAGACCTGCTGCGGCAAAAGGACCTCCTGATCCGCGAAGTCAATCACCGCGTCCAGAATTCGCTTCAGATGGTCGCATCCTTCCTCAAGCTGCAAGCCCGCAGTGCATCGAACGAAGACACCACGACGGCCCTGAAGGAAGCACAGCACCGGATTGCCGCCATCGGCCTCGTACATCGCCGCCTTTACCGTGACGAGCATGTCGGCGTCGTCGATCTGGGTCGCTATATCGAAGAGCTGATGGAAGAGCTTTGCACGTCACTGGGCGAGGGCTGGAATGACCAGATGCATCTCTCCCTCTTCCCGATCATGATCGCCGCAGACCGCGCCATCAATATCGGTCTGGTCCTGACCGAACTGATCATCAACACGAGCAAGTATGCCTATGACGGCGATGCCGGACCGCTTTATATCGGACTTACGCAGACCGGTTCCCGACTGGTCCTGACGGTTTCGGATCAGGGCGAATGCACACCGCAGCTCAAAGGAACAGGGTTCGGGACGCGCATGATGAATGCCGTCGTAAGCAGCCTTGCCGGAACACTGACCTACACAACTCTGAACCCGGGCCTGGAAGCTGTCATGACACTGCCTCTGGACTCGCTGCTCCCTACGGAAACGCAGCCCAGTCCGAAAAGAACCTCTTCAGAAGCGCCCTATCCATATCCCTGAACTTCCACAAAGAAAAAGGCGCCGGACCAGCAGGTCAGGCGCCTTTTTTGTAGGTTTTTAGAGACAGGCGTTACGCGACGAGATTGCCTTCCTTGTCCACCAACTGGATAGGATAATCCCCGGTGAAGCAGGCATCGCAATAACGGCGGGCACCCTCGGCGCGGTTCGCATGACCCAGCGCACGGTAGAGCCCGTCGAAACTGACAAACGCCAGACTGTCCACACCGATGGCTCTCGCCATCTCCTCAAGCGTATGGGTCGCGGCCATCAGCTTGCTCTCTTCAGGCGTATCAATGCCGTAGAAGCAGGCATGTTTGGTCGGCGGAGAGGTGATGCGCATATGCACTTCCGTCGCACCGGCAGCCCGGACCATGTCCACGATCTTGCGCGACGTCGTGCCACGGACGATCGAGTCATCCACCAGAATGACGCGCTTGCCCGCCAGAACCGGCCGGTTGGCCGAGTGCTTCATCTTCACGCCAAGATTGCGGATCTGATCGGTCGGCTCGATGAAGGTCCGGCCCACATAGTGGTTGCGGATGATCCCCAGCTCGAACGGAATACCACTTTCCGCCGCATAGCCAATCGCGGACGGCACACCGGAATCCGGCACCGGCACGACGACATCAGCCTCGACCGCGCTTTCACGGGCAAGCTCACACCCGATCTGGCGACGCGCTTCATAGACCGGCTGGCCTTCAAGCACGGAATCAGGCCGCGCAAAGTAGATGTATTCGAATACGCAGAACCGTCCGCCCTGATCCCCGAAAGGACGCAGCGAGCGCAGACCGTCATTGTTGATAACGACAATCTCGCCCGGTTCGATATCGCGGACATAATCCGCCCCAATGATGTCCAGCGCACAGGTCTCGCTGGCCAGAACCCAGCCGCCATTGCCCTGTTCGTGGCCCGGCATCCGGCCCAGAACGAGCGGACGCACGCCAAGCGGATCGCGCATGCCAATCAGACCGTCATCTGGCGTCAGCGTAATCAGCGAATACGCGCCCTTGACCTGTTTGACCGCATCAATGAAGCGGTCGAGCACGGTCGTATAGAGCGAAATGGCGATCAGATGGATGAAGACTTCCGTGTCCGTCGAGGAATGGAAAATACATCCCCGCTTGACCAGCGCCTGTTTGAGCGTCGCGGAATTTGTCAGATTGCCGTTATGCGCAACCGCCAGACCGCCGAATTCATAATCGGCATACAGCGGCTGAACATTGCGGACATGCGTTCCGCCCGTCGTGGCGTAACGGTTGTGGCCGATGGCAACCGTGCCAGGCAGCGTCGCCATAACGCGACTGTCTCCGAACACGTCGCCCACCAGACCCAGCCCCTTATGCTGGTGGAATCGTTCGCCATCGAAACTGACGATACCCGCCGCTTCCTGTCCACGATGCTGGAGGGCGTGCAGGCCCAAGGCTGTCAGGGCCGATGCATCAGGCACACCCCAGACGCCAAAAACCCCGCATTCTTCATACGGGCGGTTGAGACTGTCGGACTGGGTCATGGGGCGCGGCCTTTCCGGACTGGTTTCACAAGGACGCCTCATGGCCGCTTGTGACTTCAGACGCAAGATGTGGTTGCAGGAAATGAGGCAGATAACCTGTCAGATGGGTTGCCCCGGCGGCAATGTAAGGCCCGATGAGGCTTCCCTGCATCACATAGGACATCCATGAGCCAAAAAAAGAGCCTGCCAGAAGATAAAGGACGATGAGAGCCACATAACCACGCGCCACGCCGAACACCGCGCCCAGAATACGGTCCACGCCTCCGAACAACACACCCCGCGCCGCAGCCCCTACCCTCGCACCAATCATGGTGAAGAACAGCAGCACGACAACGAACAGAATCGCCGTGCTTGCGCTTCCCGCCAGCGCGGCCTGATGCAGATAGGGTGTTAGATAAGGTTCAAGCAGTCCATGAAACCGGTAGGTCAGAACAATTGCCCCGACCCAAGCCAACAGTCCGGCAAGTTCGGTGGCAAATCCACGGGTCAACCCCCATAAAGCCGAGAGCGCCATGATGCCCAGAGCGACAATGTCGAGCCGGGTCAGATCCGCAGGCGTAATATGAGAGAGGTCTGGCAGGGGCGGCATATCACGGCAGCTTCGTCGAACGAAAACGGCCCCCCTTGTAGGGACGTATTCCACCAACGCGCAACTCATCCGCCAGACGGATGCGCTCGTCGAGCTCCGCCCAGATCAGCTCTGCTTCGACATCCCGTGCTTTCCAGATTTTCTCCAGCTGCACAATAAAAACCGCACTGTCGCGTACCAGAGCATGTCGATCATTGATCATGACATCCATAACGCACGCCGCTCCCGAAACTCCCAACCGTTGCGAAAGCTTCGTTACTTTTCGATTCTTACGGAATGGAACTGATTTTTCCTGTGGTGCCATCACGACATGATGAGCGGAAGATCTGCACCAGGCAAGCCGTTACGCCCTCTTTTCCGTAGCAATTCAGGGCTGATTCCCGGAGAAAAAATTTATTGCTATACTGAAACACATTTCAGCAGAAATATTAGCGTGATAATTTGTCATCGATGTTTTCCTTTTTAAAACTCGAATAATCTTGAACCTGAGTTGCTCAATAATTAACTCTTTTGATGCGACAATGCTTCACAAGTCAGGTGTGGAACTCCTTCCCCTCGGGGGGATGACTCCTGACATCATCAGGGCTCAACGAGATGACAAACTACTGGATTGGTGGCGCAAGCGGCGACTGGTTCGCAGACGCAAACTGGAGCGAAGGTAAAGCCCCTCCCAGCAAGGGATGGGTTGATGTCCTTGCTGGCAAGCCGGATGGCAGCGCAGTTACGATCAACGTCGCACAGGCTAACGCAACGCAGATCACGACGTTGAAGGTCGGCAGCAACGCTACGCTTAACGTCACCGCAACATCCCCCACACCTGGCGCAACGGCTTTCTACGCGAACAGCCTGACCATTGCTCAGGGCGGGACCATGCTTGTCGACACGTCCAGCACCGTCAATCTTGGCAGCAACCCGACAGTCAACGGCACCCTTCAGATTTCCGGCAATCCGGCCATTTCCATCAACAGCAACAGTGTCGGCGGTACAGGAACGCTGATTTTGGACCAGACGACGTTGGGAAGTTCCAACGCGCAATTCCAGATGGGTTCCTCCCTGACGACCGTTCTGCAGAATGGAGCGTCATTATATGTCAACAACGCAACGGCTGGCGGCAGAATCGTGTTCGGCCACGACACCATAAATGGTGCTTCGAACCAGCTCGTCTTCGCGGACTATAACCAAACAGTTTCCACACCCATCTCAGGTTACAATGCCTCGTCCATCATCACCATCAGCCACGGCGGGACGCCTCCAATCGGTGCAACATTCATTGCGAACAGCAATGGCACCTACACACTGAAAATCGCATTCGATCAGTACAATAACGGCATTACGCTCTCGAACATCTCTTTCGGTCCCAACTCAACGCCCGGGACGCCAACAATCGTGCAGAACGCGAACGGAAGTTGGAGCATTGCGGAAGGCGCGATCGTCTATAGCAGGCAGATTTGCTATTTGGCTGGTTCCATGATCCTCACTCCTGAAGGCGAATGCGCCATCGAGACGCTTGAGGCTGGCGATCAGGTCATGGTCCACGAGAACGGGACTCTTCACTCCCGCACAATTCTGCGCGTCGGACATGCTCACACAACAGTCGGTACTACAGGGCAGGCGGACATGGACGCCGTTCCTGTACGTATTCGTGCGGGTGCCCTGGCAGAAGGCATCCCCAGTCGAGATCTTCTGGTCACCCCAGAGCATTGTATGATGCTTGAAGGCACCTTCATTCCCGTTCGGATGCTCGTCAACGGCATGACGATTGCCTACGACCACTCCATCACGGAGTATGACTATTATCATATCGAAACTGAAAAACACGCTATCCTGATCGCAAACGGCGCGTTGTCAGAAAGCTTTATGGATGTCGGTCATCGCTCAGATAACCTTATGAAGAGCCATCAGATCGCCCGCCTACATTCCCTGAGCTGGGAAAAAGATGCCGCCGCACCGCTGGTGACAGATCGTTCACATGTCGAACCAATCTTTACGGCAATCGCATTGCGCGCACAGGCTCTGGGCTATCCCAGCACTCAGCCAGCTCCTTCAACAGAGACCAAAAATACTATCCACCTCGTGCTAGAAGACGGTACGACCCTGTACCCCATTCGCACAAGTGGCGAGCATTTTGTCTTCATGCTGCCAGAAGGCTGCCAGAGCGTCCGCATTCTGAGTCAGGCCGCACGTCCTGCTGACAGGATTGGACCGTTCGTCGACGACCGCCGGATGCTTGGTGTTCTGGTGGGGAATGTGACCGTCTGGAACGATGAACAGACTCAGCATCTCTCCAGTCATCTATCGGATCCCTACGCCGATGGCTGGTGGAGCATCGAAAGCAGTCACGCCCGCTGGACGGCCGGAAATGCCCGGTTGGATCTAGGCCGGGTACTGAAGACATCTGGTGGAATCCTGAGTCTTCATATTCTATCGCATGGAGATCAGGCAGCGGTCGCGGCCTGATCTTCGCCAGCCTCAGCACAAATAAAAAAGGCAGAACCTTTCTGAGGTCTGCCCTTTTTACACTCTGATAGAAAAAGGTAGAAGCTCGCCCCCCCCTACCTCAGGCTGCGACGGATTTGGACGTTTTAAGCTGGCGTTCCTGCCACAATGTGGCAAGTGCCTCGACCAGTTCGTCGATCATTTCGTTGGTGTGAAGTGGCGTCGGCGTGATCCGCAGGCGCTCCGTTCCGCGCGGTACGGTCGGGAAATTGATGGGCTGGATGTAGTTCCCGAAGCGGTTCAGAAGCTCATCCGACAGGCTGCGGCACAGTTCAGCCTCCCCCACCATGACCGGCACGATATGGCTCGGATTCATGACATGCGGCAGGCCTGCCTTGTCCAGTGACTCACGCAGATAGGCCACAGCCCGCTGTTGACCTTCACGCTCAGCACTACTCTGACGCAGATAACGCACACTGGCCAGTGCACCAGCCGCGATCATCGGCGGAAGAGCCGTAGAGAAAATAAACCCCGATCCAAAAGAACGAACAAAGTCGCAAAGTGCGGCAGAAGCGGCAATGTAGCCACCCACGACGCCATAGCCTTTGCCCAGCGTTCCTTCGATCACCGTCAGACGATGAGACAGGCCAAGCTTTTCGGCGACGCCCGCACCATGATCACCATACATGCCAACCGCATGCACCTCGTCGAGATAGGTCATGGCGCCATATTTGTCAGCCAGATCGCAGAACGCCTCGATCGGGGCAATATCACCGTCCATCGAATAGACGGACTCGAACGCAATAATCTTCGGAACATCGGCAGGAAGCTCCTTCAGACGACGTTCCAGATCCGCGACATCGTTGTGACGGAAGATCTGCTTCTCGGCCCGTGAATGACGGATGCCTTCGATCATCGAAGCGTGATTGAGTTCGTCAGACAACACAACGCAGTTACGAAGACGCCCAGCAATGGTCCCGAGCGTCACCCAGTTTGACAGGTAGCCGGAATTGAATAGCAGCGCGCTTTCCTTGCCATGCAGGGAAGCGAGTTCTTTTTCCAGTTCCACATGATAGTGGTTGGTGCCCGAAATATTGCGGGTTCCACCAGCGCCAGCACCCGTTTCGTCCAGTGCCGCGTGCATGGCCGTCAGGACCTCGGGATGCTGCCCCATGCCGAGATAATCGTTAGAGCACCAGACCGTCACATCACGGCCCAGGCCATGATGGAAAGCCTTGGGAAAATGACCCGCCCGGCGCTCCAGATCCGCAAAGTAACGGTAGCTGCCATCCGCATGCAGACCGTCGAGAGCGGACTGAAACATCGCATCATAGTTCATCGCGTTTTTCTCCTGCCCGGCACTGTAATCCTGTGACACGGTCTCGCCAAGCTCTCCCGCCAGATAAGACCACACAGCAGCGGTTTGTTTCTCAATACTGCAAACCATCCGACCTGCATGATGAGACTGATTTTCCAGCTCTTTTCTGGAAACCTTGTATTTCCATACTTTCCATTTTCTTCACGCACGCTCCATCCCATTATCTTTCCCAAGACACCACTCAGGAGCAGGCAGCCATGCTGGATATCAGACCCTTCGCCACTCTCGGTCACGCCAATCACGGTTGGCTCGACGCCAATTATCATTTTTCCTTTTCGGATTATCAGAACCGCAACCGAATGCACTGGGGACGGCTGCGCGTGTGGAACGACGATCGTATCGCGCCCCATAACGGTTTCGGCGCACATCCCCATCGCGACATGGAAATCATCACCTATGTCCGCACGGGCGCCATCACGCACGAAGACAGTCTCGGCAATCGTGGCCGAACCGAAGCTGGCGATGTGCAGGTCATGTCGGCAGGCAGCGGAATCACACATTCCGAGTTCAACCGTGAAGACGACGCCACAACGCTCTTTCAGATCTGGCTGATCCCGGACGAGACAGGCGGCAAACCGTCATGGGGCACCCGTCCCTTCCCGCGCCATGAGCGTAACGGGCGGCTTGTTCCACTCGCATCAGGCTTTCCGGAAGATAATGCTCTTCCCATCCGTACCCGCGGGCGGGTCTGCGGCGCCACGCTCAAGGCAGGAGAAACCCTGACCTTCCAGACGGACCGCACCATGTTTACCTATCTCGTTCCGGCTACAGGCAGCGTGGAAATCGACGGACGGCTCGTTGGACACCGGGACGGGGCGGCCCTTCATGATGTGGAAAGCATCACGATCACTGCGCGGGAAGACGCGGAAATCGTCCTTGTGGAAAGCGCGGCTTTGCGCTGACAGAAGGGACAATCAAACTTTGTGACAAGAAGAGGAAAATCTGTGACAAACAACACAGAAAGGTGTTTCTTCCTCCTTGCATCCTGATCAGGACCCAGACGTTGAGAAGACAGGGCCACCAGCTCGGAAAAGGCCCGTTTTCTTCTGACAGAAGGAGCCTGACAATGACCATCCAGAGCACATACACAACCAAGCCCAGCAAAGGTCAGACCGAAGCCCAAGCAGCAACGTCCGTTTTCACCCGGTTTGGTGACTGGCTGAGCGGCGCGAGTACGGATCGCTCAGGTCTGACTCAAGTCACAATCAATATGATGAAGGAGGACTGTGAGTTCGCAACCACGATCAGTGAAATCCGCACTCCGCCTTCAACTCCCCTTTTACCAGAGCAGGTCGAAGATCTCATGGGGGCAAAAAGAATGAAGCATATTTGCGATCAGACAGGTCAGTCCCCCGAAGCTGTGGAAACGGCCTTGACCGAAGTGCTTCCGATGCTGGCTTCCATGCTTCGAGAAAATCCGGAACGACTTTTCAGTTATCAATGCAAGATCAACTGAGCGCTTCATTCGGTCTCTGAGCCGGATTTTCAAGTTTCCGAACGACGAAGGGCTCGTCAGAGGCCCTCCGCCGTTCGTGCCATACGACGACGGCGCGGTCGTCCTGCATTTTCTTCAAACCGTTCATTGATCTGGGCTGTCGTTTCCGGTGCGGCCAAAACAGCCCCGGATGCTTCGACACATCCGACCTTCTGTGCAAACGCAAGAAGATCCGGGAAATCCAAACCAATACCCCGAACCTTGAGTCCCAGTGCTTTGACGGCCTCCAGAGCCGCCCGATAAAAAAGCATTGACCCTTCGTCCAGAAGGGGAGCCTCTCCCGACTGCTGCCATGTCATGTCGGAAGGTGTCAGCAAAGATGCGTCAAACTGTACACCGTCCAGCAATCCTCCGACGGCCCGCTCACGCAAAAGACTGAGACTGGAGGGCGCACTTCCAAAGCCACCGAGGAAAATCTGACATCCCTGATCGCGCAGGGCGGAAAGTGTGTAACAGGTCTCTTTATCGTCCTGCGCCAGCCCGCTTTCCTGAAAAACCAGATCCAGGCGACTGACCGGAAAGTCGCTGTTTTGAAGAACCGTGTTCAGACGACCGTTAAAGTCCCCATCGGGAGCCTGATCGTCCTCCAGAGAGACCATCAGACGCATCGCATCCGGCCACGTCGCGGCCTGTGAACACGCGTTTCCCAGTAAATCGGAATCAAATTCCCGCTGTTGCTGTCCCAGACTCTTGCGTCGGCTCTTGCGCAGGGTCCGACGGGGAACCGAGAGCCAGAGCTGGCTCATGTCTACCTGCGCGCCGATGACCTTGTCTGTTCCGCTGCGCCCCAGAACGAAGCGTGGGAGCCACCGCAGAGGAGGCAACGCGCTTTTTTGACGCGCCCTGCGACTCCGAAGTGTCGTGGCAAACATTCCCGCACTGCACTCCGCCATAGAGGCAGCATAGTCCGGTTTACCTTCGGGCAGTTCAGACAGCCCATCCACCCTGACTGCCTGGCCGACATGCAGGCCCTGAGGGGTTGCAGCCACCGAAGTCGCTCCCCGTCCTAGATCATCCAATGCGGACACCTCCGTTCTTCATGTCAGAACAATGCCGCTCAACACCCTAATTTTTCCTTAATGATGCAGGGGTTTCTGCTGTCATTTGAACCGTGATTGATGGCCTATACCCGCCCGGCCTATCCGTTCCAGACACTCTGAAACTCTTCGTTCGATCAATCCGGACAAAGCTGCTACGGTTTCGCGCCCGGACCTTCTTCCGGGCCTGTGACACCCTTGGGCGTGGGGTCTATTCCCCTCCGAGACAGGACCATTCTGCATGACGGATGCCACAACCCGCTCCGCCGTATCTACATCTTCCCAAGGCTCTCTTGTTGCGCTCCTGCCCTACTGGCAGGTCACTTTTGCCTCTTTTCTGGGCTGGTTTCTGGACGCTTTCGACCAGACAACGCTTATGTTCACCCTCCCCGATATCGCCCATGATTTCGGATGCACGATCGCCGATCTGGGGGCTGTGCTGATGGGACAGTCCATCGGGCGCGCCGTCGGCAATACCGGCTGGGGGTGGCTGGCTGACCGTTATGGTCGCAAGCCTGCTTTCATGCTTGGCGTCGTCTGGTTTGCGGTCTTTTCCGCCATGACAGGCCTCTCCCATCACTTTTATGTGCTGATGGCCGTGCAGTTCCTGTTCGGAATTGGCTTTGGCGGCGAATGGACCGCTTCGGCCGCTCTGCTGATGGAAAGCGTCCCGGCCTGGACACGCCCCATGGCCTCCGCACTCATGATGTCCGGCTATGAAGTCGGCTATTTCGCCGCCGCTGGCGTGCAGGCCCTGATCCTGCCGCATTATGGGTGGCGCGTGTTGTTCTTCATCGGCCTCGCGCCTGCTGCGCTGGCGCTGTTCATCCGGATCGGCGTGCCGGAAAGCCCGGTCTGGCTGCGGACCCACGAAGAGCGTCTGACCAGAAAGCAGCACCACACAGCCCCGCCACCGCGCCCCAAATTCCGTCTGACGGGTGCAGCGCTTCAGGCGATCGCTTTCATGAGCTTTCTCGAATTTCAGAAAGCCGCGATCTACACCTATTACCCGACCATTCTGCGGGGCAGTCACCATCTGACGCAGCAGGCCGTTTTCTGGCCGGTGACGCTTTATTGTCTCGGATCGTTTGGCGGAAAAGTTCTGTGCGGCTGGCTGGCAGAGCGTTTCGGGGAAGTCCGGGTCATGCTCAGCGCGCTGGTCGTCGTGATGCTGACGATCTGGCCGTTCCTGAGCGCACCCACCTGGAACATGCTGCTGATTGCAGCCTTCGTCATGGGTGCGGCGGCTTCGGGGATTTTCGCGCTTGTCCCGCATTATCTGGCACAGCGTTTTCCGTCCGATACCCGCAGCTTCGGTATGGGGCTGGGCTATGCGCTCGGCTCCATCGGGCAGGGCATGGCGCAGAAACTCGTGCCCATGTTCGGCCCAACCATTCTTACACTGCCGCTCTCAGCCGAACTTTTCGTGCTGGGCACCAGTCTCGTGACGGGCGCCATCGCTCTGATCCGCCCGAAGGAACTTCCCGGCGAACATATGTGAGGGCTGTGCGGCGGTCTCTTAAAGAGAGGCCGCCAGCCACTCCGCTGCCCGGATGCCATCAATTCCGGCGGAAAGAATACCGCCAGCATAGCCTGCCCCCTCGCCTGCCGGAAACAACCCGCGCAGGGTTGGGCTTTGGCCGTCACGGTCACGACGCAGCCGGATCGGCGAGGATGTGCGCGTCTCCACGCCTGTCATGATGGCATCATCCATAGAGAAGCCGCGCAACTTCCGTTCAAACTGCGGCAGGGCCTCACGGATGGCATCCGTTACGAAAGCCGGCAGACACAGTGTCAAATCCGTCGGCGTCACACCCGGCTGATAGGACGGCACGACGTCCCCCAACGACGTGGACGGACGCCCCGCCAAAAAATCTCCGACCCGCTGGGCAGGGGCGTTGTAATTGCTGCCCCCCGCGACGAACGCTGCTTTTTCCCACTGTCGCTGAAACGCCATGCCGCCCAGAACGTCGTCCGGGAAATCAAGCTCGGGCTTCACTTCAACAACGATACCGCTGTTCGCATTGCGCTCGGCCCGCGAATACTGGCTCATCCCGTTGGTGACGACCTGCCCTTCCTCGGACGTTGCCGCCACGACCTGCCCGCCGGGGCACATGCAGAACGAATAGACCGCACGGCCATTCGAGGCATGATGAACGAGCTTGTAATCCGCAGCCCCCAGCATCTCATGCCCGGCACTGGCCCCGAAACGGGCTACGTCAATCACGGATTGCGGGTGTTCGATCCGTACGCCGATGGAGAAGGGCTTGGGATCCATTTCCACATGGGCTTCACGCAGCATTTCAAACGTATCACGCGCCGAGTGTCCGACCGCCAGAATGACCCGCTCCGCCGGAAGGGTTTCACCGTTCGACAGATGCAGGCCGCGCAGACGACGCTCCGCGCCCTCGCCCTCCATCTTAAATCCCTCAACACGGGTCTCGAACCGGTATTCGCCGCCCAGACGCTCGATTTCAGCGCGGATGAACATGACCATCGTGACCAGACGGAACGTGCCGATATGGGGTTTGGAGATCGTCAGAATTTCTTCCGGCGCCCCCGCCCGGACGAATTCTTCCAGAACATGCCGCCCCAGATGTCGCTGGTCAGACACACCGGAATAGAGCTTGCCGTCCGAGAACGTCCCGGCTCCGCCCTCGCCGAACTGGACGTTGCTCTCAGGCGTCAGAACGGATTTACGCCACAGGGCGAACGTATCGACCGTCCGTGCCTTCACGTCCTTGCCGCGCTCGATAATGATTGGCTTCAGACCGGCCTGCGCCAGCGTCAGCGCCGCCATGATCCCGCAGGGTCCCGCGCCGATCACGACAGGACGCGGTGCCCCCTCGGGCAAGGTCGCCTCGGGCAGATGATAGGTCGTGTCCGGCGTCGGGCGGATATGCTGATCGCTCGCATGGGCGGCCAGAACCGCAGCCTCGTCCGCGACATCACAGTCCACGTTATAGACCAGCACGATATGGCCGCGTTTGCGGGCATCATAGCCGCGACGCGCCACAGTCAGGCTTTGCAGGTCTTCAGATGGAATGTTCAGACGCGCAAGCACGGCGTCGCGCAGCGCCTCCGCCGCATGATCGAGCGGGAGGCGCAGTTCGGTAATGCGGATCATCAGTGGTGTCCGTTCCCCGAATCATTTCCGGCCTTTCCTGCAACCGGCGGCGCAGGATCGGCATGATGCGTATCGGGTGAGCCTTCCATGATCCGGTCCATGATGGCCATCAGCACGCCCGAGACCACGAAAGCGAGATGGATGCCCACGCTCCATTCCAGAGCGCGCGTCGAGGTCTCATCCACACGGATGAAATCTGCCAGCACATGGATCGCGGACATGGCCACGATCGAGGCCATGAGCTTGATCTTGATGTCCCCGAACGTGACATGCCCGATCCAGCTCGGATAATCCTCATGACTGCGGATATCGAGGCGCGAAACAAAGTTCTCATAGCCCGAGAACATGACGATCAGTAGCAGATTGGCCAGCAGGACCAGATCGATCAGGTCCAAAACGCCAACGAACACATCGTCGAAATCCAGCCCCGTCGCCTTCAGCACCAGTCCGATCAGCTGCTGGAAGAACTTGAACGCCACCAGCAGCAGCCCGATGGTCAGGCCGAAATAGAGCGGTGCGGCAATCCAGCGCGTGGCGAAAAACGCACGCTCCATGAAGCCTTCGGCACGGCCGAAACTGCCGGTGCGTCGGGTGGACTGCGGATCAGGAGAAGGAGAGGAAGTCGTCATGCTTCCTCTCTACGATTTCAGGGGATGTTTCGCCACAGTGTTGTGAATGCTGGGCGTAAATCCCTTACGGTGTGATCTGCGTGCCCAGAACCTTGAGGAACTGCCCGATCCAGGCCGGATGCGCAGGCCATGCCGGACCGGTGACGAACTGGCCGTCCGTCACGGCGCCATCCATCGGGAGGGACTGGTACTCGGCCCCAGCGAGCAGGACTTCCGCACGGCAGGCCGGATAGGCCGAAATCTTCTTACCCTTGATAACGCCCGCCGCTGCCAAAAGCTGCGGACCATGACACACAGCCGCAACCGGCTTGCCGCTTTCAACGAATGCCCGCACCAGATCCAGCACGCTTTCGTCGGTGCTGAGCTGTTCTGGCGCACGTCCACCCGGAATAATCAGTGCGTCGTAAGAATCTGCCGTCACGCCTGCATAGGTCGCATTCAGCGTGAAATTATGGCCGCGCTTTTCGGTGTAGGTCTGATGGCCTTCGAAATCGTGGATCGCCGTAACAACCTGCTCCCCGGCCTTCTTGCCCGGCGAGACCACATCGACCTTGTGCCCGACCAGAAGCAGCATCTGGAACGGCACCATGATTTCGTAATCCTCAACGAAATCACCTGCGATGATGAGAATACGTTTTTCGGCCATCGTTTCCTGTCCTTCTTCACAATCACAGCCCTCGAAGACTGTGGTCATTCTTCACCCTCTAACGACACCACGCTCCGCGCCGTTCGGCAATATCGTCACGTATGGGGATATAGAGATGGGACGGTCGCGTCACATGCGGTAAGGTTAGGCCTTCATTCTTGCAGCACTGGCCTCCATGACTTCAGATCCCCACCACGCCTGCGATCACGACCATCATGACACCGCGTCGCCGCATGATCATGCAGGACACGACCACGCGGACCATGGCCACCACGATCATGACCACGGGGATTGCGACGGGCACAGTCATGGCTTCGGATTCGGCCACCAGCACGTCCATGCACCGGCAAGTTTCGGCGCAGCCTTCGCCATCGGGATCGCCCTGAACACGGCCTATGTCGCCGGAGAAGCGCTGTGGGGCGTCTGGGCGCATTCGATGTCCCTGCTGGCCGATGCAGGGCACAACCTGTCCGACGTATTGGGTCTCGCGGGCGCATGGCTGGCGCAGGTTCTGGCGACCCGCCCTTCGAGCGCACGCTTCACCTATGGCCTGCGCCGCTCCACGATCCTTTCTGCTCTTGCGAATGCCACAATCCTGCTGCTCGTGACTGGCGGTATCGTCTGGGAATCCGTGCTGCGCCTGTTTTCCCACGAGATGGTGCAGGGCGAGATCATCAGCTGGGTCGCGCTGGTCGGGATCGCCGTCAACGCCGTCACAGCCCTGCTGTTCATGAAAGGCGCATCGAGCGACCTCAACATCCGCGGCGCTTTCCTGCACATGGCGGCAGATGCCGTCATGGCGTTTTCGGTCGTCATCGCCGGTCTGCTCATTTCGTTTACGGGCTATACGATCATCGACCCCATCATGAGCCTGATCGTCTCGGCCTCCATCGTCATCGGCACGTGGTCCCTACTCCGCCGTTCGCTGGATCTGGCGCTGGATGCAGTCCCGGCGGGGATCGACCCCGACGCGGTTCAGACGGCACTCTTGTCTGTCGAAGGCGTATCCGGTCTGCATCATCTGCATATCTGGGCCATGAGCACGACCGAAACCGCCCTGACCGTCCATCTTCTCTGCGACCCGGCACATCCCGTTTCTCCGGACCGGATCATCGCGAGCGCCGCCGCGCTGCTGCGGACGCAGTTTGACATCGCCCATCCCACTTTCCAGCTTGAAACACAGCCCTCTGTCTGCGACACGCACCAGCCCTGCTGCTGAGGACGCGTCATGACATCAACCCGCATCAAGGTCGCCCGGGCCTCCATCGCGCTGAGCGTGGTGGTTCTTGCCATCAAATACGCGGCCTATGTGGTCTCGGGCTCCAGCGCCCTGCTTTCGGACGCGATCGAGACCATCCTGAACGTCGTGGCCGCTGTCGGAACGCTCTGGGCGATGTCCGTCGCAGCGCTTCCGGCTGACGACAACCATCCCTACGGTCACGGCAAGGCGGAATATCTGTCCGCCGTTCTCGAAGGCGTTCTAGTTGTTCTGACGGCCGTCGGCATTCTGGTCATCGCCGTTCATGACTGGCGCCATCCCGAACCCATTCGCGCGCCCTTCTCCGGCGTGGCCCTCAACGCACTGGCCGGACTGGTCAATCTCGTCTGGGGCCGCATCCTGATCACGGTCGGGCGCAAACAGGCCTCACAGGCGCTTCAGGCCGCAGGCGAACATGTTGTTTCGGATGTCTGGGCGACCGTGGCACTCGTGATCGGTGTCTCCCTGATCCCGCTGCTCAAATGGGACCGCCTCGACGCCGTGCTGTCCGGACTGGTCGCTCTGAACGTCATGCGCGCCGGCTTCTCCATGATGAAGCATTCCCTGTCCGGCCTGATGGACGAAGCGCCATCCCCCGAGCAGATGGAAGCGGTCAAAGCCGTGATTTCCTCAAGCGCTACCGGCGCGCTGGAAGCCCATGACCTCCGCATCCGCAAGGTCGGCGCCCTGTCCTTCGTGGAGTTCCATCTCGTGGTGCCGAGCGCCCTGACCGTGCATGACGCCCACGAAATCTGCGACCAGATCGAAGCCGCCATCCGCTCCGAACTGGGCCGCGCCTCCATCCACATCCATGTCGAGCCTGAAGACAAGGCCAAACATTCCGGCGTTCTCGTCCTGAGCTGAAGAAGGGAATAGAGAATGAGGACTGTGCGGTTTATGACACAGACCAGAACGGATTCAGCCCCTCGCGCCTCATCGTCGGAGAACCCTTGACCCTCCTCCCGCGTTGGTGGCAGGTGCACATCATCAGCGCACGGGCCTGAACCGGGCGTATCCTCCACAGCCTGACCCTCCTTCCCGGACGTCCGAATATTGGCCGATACACCGCCTCCTTCTCCCGTTGCCGCTGTTCCCGCAGAGCCTCCGGCCACAGATGTGCGTTCCTCTGCCCATGCCATGCGCCGCAAAGACCGCATTCTGCATCTGAAGCGTTCGGCACAAGTAACGACAAACCAGTGGCGCCGCACGGCGGTCTACTGGCTCGGCGCGGTTCTGGTCGGTATCGTGGCTGTGCTGTTCGCGAGAGTAGGCGACTGGGCGGCAGGTGTGCGCCATCAGATCATCGCCTGGCACCCTGCGGCCATGCTGGTCGTGGCCCCGGTCGGACTGGCACTCATCACATGGGCCACACGGACCATCTTCAAGGGCGCACAGGGCTCCGGCATCCCTCAAACAATCGCGACCCTGCACATCGAAAACGTCGCAGTCGTGGACCGCGTGCTGTCCCTCAAGACCTCGCTTGGTAAAATCCTGCTGACCTCGTTCGGCCTGATCTGCGGCGCATCCATCGGGCGTGAAGGCCCGAGCGTGCAGGTTGGTGCGTCCATCATGCACGCCTTCTCGCGCCTGCTGGGACAGTCGAACATCGCCGCGCGGCGCAGCATGATCCTTGCAGGCGGCGCAGCAGGCATGGCTGCGGCGTTCAATACGCCCCTCGCCGGAATCATGTTCGCCATCGAGGAACTCTCCCATTCTTTCGAACAGAAGACCTCGGGCCGCACCCTCACGGTTGTCGTCCTCTCCGGCGTCACGGCCATCGCCCTGATCGGCAACTACACCTATTTCGGCCATGCAGACGTGGACGTTCCTGTCGGCACGGCGTGGATCGCGGTTCTGACCTGCGGCATTCTCGGCGGCCTTGCAGGAGGCAGCTTCTCCGCCATTCTCATCAAAGCCTCACGCGGCATTCCGGGTTGGGTCGGACACTTCGCCGCCACACGTCCGATCGCCTTTGCCGCATCCTGCGGCTTCATACTGGCCCTGATCGGCCTCCTCTCCAAAGGCGCGACCTACGGCACCGGCTACGATCAGGCCAGCGCCATTTTCAACGGGACCGAGCATTATCCGGCCTCGTTCTTCGTCCTCAAATATCTGGCGATGATCGTCTCGTACTGCTCCGGCATCCCCGGCGGCATGTTCGCCCCATCACTCGCCATCGGCGCAGGAATTGGCGGCTGGGTGGAGCAGTTCCTGCCGCACACCACGCCCGGCGCGGTCGTCCTGCTGGGTACGGTGGCGTATTTCTGCGGCATGTCGCAGTCCCCCCTGACCGCAACCATCATCGTCATGGAAATGTGCGACAACCAGCAGGTTACGCTTGCGCTGCTGGCCACGTCCTTTCTGGCGTTCGGTGTGTCAAAAATGATCTGCCCGCATTCGCTCTATAGCTGCCTTGCCGACCGCTTCATGGAAGCGAACGATCGCGGCGCCCATCACAGCCCGCCTTCCTCGGACAAGCACAAACCGGCGCCCTGATTTTTTCAGGAGCGCCGTCCGTCCCGCCTCAGGGTTCGCTCAGCAAAGAGTGCGTCGCCGCGTCCTGTTCTACCGCGCAACGTGCCGCATCGGGCGTCACTGGATGCGCCTGCATTGCCAGCAATTCGCGTCGTGCTGCTGTCAGATCGTCCTGAAGGTCTGGATTGGCCAAAAGCGCATCCATCAGAGATGACGCATTCAGATAACCAGCCTGAACGTCAGATTTCCAATGCGCGCCACAGACGATCCGGCTTTCCCCGAAGACACGGCCACGCTGAAGCAGCGCCGTGGCATGTTCGGGCATCAGATGTGCCAAAAGCAGCGCCATGCCATATCCCGCCGTCGTATGGCCTGAAGGATAGGACGCGTGCAGCCCGAGCCCTTCGGGAGACGTGCAGATCGGCAGATTCGTGCCTACAAAGGGGCGCGTGCGGTGCCAGTATGTTTTGGCTTCGGACGTCCGACGGCCAACGGCATGGCGTATCCGTTCCAGCACCGTCGCCAGATGGGGCGCCTGTGCAAGGTCGAGATCGAACCCTGCCGCACACGAGAAATCCCGAACCAGATGCGCCGGATCCAGATCCGCGTCGCTCTGCGCCAGTTGCCAGCGCGGCGTGTCCTTCAGGGCGCGCGTGGCACGGAACACCCGGTCATCGTCAATCTGCGCCGCGCTGCCTGCCACGGGAGGCGGTGCCAGAACGATCCGCTCGTCCGGTGCGGCACTTTCAGGCAACGCTCCGTTATGCCGCGCTGACGGAGCACAGGCCGAGAGAACAGTCGCACATAAAAGCATGGCAACAGGTAAACGAGTGGCAGAACGCATGGGCCGGAACATCCCGTCAGAGAATAATAACCCATACCCTTAACGACGGCCGCCTCTGACGCGAAGGCTTTTCCGCATGAAGCCCTCATGACAGTATCCAAACTCCAGAGCCCGACAGGATCGCCCCATGACGTCCACTGCGCCCCGCGTCTCCATCCGCTACTGCACCCAGTGCAACTGGCTGCTCCGTTCCGGCTGGATGGCGCAGGAGCTACTATCGACATTCGGTCAGGCTCTGGGCGAAGTCGCGCTGATCCCCGATACCGGAGGCCGTTTCGAAATTCATGTGAACGAAACGCTGATCTGGGAGCGTAAACGCGACGAAGGGTTTCCAGGCCCGAAAGACCTGAAGCAACGCGTGCGGGACATCATCGACCCTGACCGGGACCTCGGACATACCGACCGCCCCTCCACCCAACAGTCCTGATCAGGCCATCGTCTCGAAAGCCTTTTTGACCTGATCGAGACTATAGGGCTTGGGAACGAACAGGCCCCGGATCGGCAGCCGAACCTGATCTGCGGGCATATCCGCAGATGTCAGAATGATTTTCACGGGAGGCCAGCATTTTCGCGCTGTTTCAGCCAGCCTCGGGCCATCATCACCGTCCGGCAGGTGAATGTCGGCAAACAGGTAACGGATTTTCGGATCCATTTCGAGAAATGCAATCGCTTCCAATGTCGAACGGGCGCTGAGGGTCCTGAAACCGGCATTCTCGAAATAGTCTTCCGTCATCATGCGAATAAACACGATGTCTTCAACAATCAGAATTGTGGGCCGCGTGTCAGGGTCCTCCAACATGAAAGATACGGATCTCCAGGCAGTCTCAGAATGTTGCAAGCGACAGGGTCGGGGCAGTCAGATCTGCCCATAAACCCGTTGGAGCATAATGAAGTTCCGTTTTTCCGTGTCGACCCAGTCCGGCTTTGAGAAGACGCACACCAAATCCGGTTCGCTCAGGTGGCGTAACAGGCGGCCCACCGGCCTCCCGCCATATCAAAGACATCACAGCACTTTCACCTGCCCCTGTAATCGTCCAGCTCAAAAATACCTTCCCGTCCGGGACACTCAGGGCGCCGTATTTCATGGCGTTCGTCGCCAGTTCATGCAGCACCATCGAGAAAGATGTCGCCGTATCAGGACCCAATTTGAGAAACGGCCCCGAAATCTCGACACGACTTTCAACGCCCAGCGGCGTCAGCACGCCACCCACCAGACTGGCCAGATCCGTGGACTGCCAGTTCCTTCGCATCAACAGATCATGCGCAGCACTGAGCGCCACAAGACGAGACGTGAACGTTGTGAGTGGTCCCTGATCGTCGACGTTGCGAAACCCCTGATGGGCAAGGCTCTGGACGATGCTGAGCGTATTTTTAAGACGATGCAGAATTTCGTGATTGACGATCTCCTGGCGCACCTCGGCATCCCATTCGTCCAGCGCCGTAAAAATCCGGTCTGCGGCTGTGCGAATGAAGGATGTTTCATCCAGCGTCCAGTCTCGTGGCGTGGCGCTGTGAACGAACAGACACCCCGTCAGTTCGTCATGATCCATTTTCGGGACGACAATCTGCGCTTCCATCTGCAATGCACGACAGGCGTTCTGTTCCTCCTGCATCCAGGGTGGGCTGGAAATATCATCCACAACAAGAACAGCCCCGCTACGCAGGAAATCGGACGTTCTGCGAAACACCCCGAACTGCAAATTCCCCGAAATCGGCGATACATCCGGGCTGCACCATCCGAGATCAATAGTGAAAAGCGCATCACGCACCGCAACAGCGGCAAATCCGACGCGCTGCACATCAAGGCGACCTCCCAGAAGCTGGCACGCTTCTGTAAGAGCCTGTCTACGCGTTGTAGCCATCCTCAGGGCATCCCCGACCGCCAGAAGCGTCATCAGGCGGCTGGTCGCGTTTTTTTCCGGCGTGATATCCTGAATTGTTCCGATCAACCGGATCGGACGCCCGGCCCAGTCCCTGTCCAGCATACCCTGCTGCAGAATCCATCGTTCCTTCCGGTCGGACGCCCGGATGACGCGATATTCAAGCTTCAGAGGCGCCGAGCCGTCCATCAGCTGTGACACAAGGGGGATCCGCTCCCTGTCGTCCTCATGAACCCTCATCGTCCACTGAAGAGCGGTCACGACTTCGGTAACAGGAATCCCAATAATACGGCAGACTTCAGGGGAAACCGTAATGTTCCCACTGACCAGATCATATTCATAAATACCTACGCCACCCGCCGCTACCGCAGCCTGCTGGAGAGCATATTTTTCCCTGGCCTGCCGACGTTCCAAATCCGCTTGCTGCGCCTGAAGGGCTACGCGTTCCCGACGCAGATGCTGTGCTGTCAGGCGCCGTTCCTGTGTGATTGCTTCTCCACGCAGCCCCATCAACCGCATGGCCTGTCGCGCCAGGGCTGCTAGACCTTCACTTTCCTGCTGCGAAAGCCCCTGCGGTCGCGCTTTCAGGTCCATGACACACAGCGTGCCAAAAATCTTGTTCTCAGCAGTGATCAGTGGATATCCGGCATAGAACCGCAATCCTGGCTCTCCACAGACAAGAGCATTTTTTTGCGTTTCAGGGTCCATCATCATATCGGGGATCACTACCGAAACGCCGTGGGCTAAAACCGCCGCACACCCCGAATTGGCCAGCGCGCCGTAAACCTGATCCGTTCCGAAACGGGCCGGAAACCAGAGATGATCCCCATCCAGTATACTGACGAGGGCAATCGGCGCACGACAGAGTGAAGCCGCCGAGACTGCAATATCGTCCAAATCGAGGTCTGAAAAGGCTTCCAGATCTCCATCAATATCCAGCCCGGCAGGTCTTACTCCCAGTGCATCCAATGGTGATACAGCCTCCAGATGTGCCTCCTGAACGAGATTCTACTCTACCTCAGAAAGACGTAGCGCGTTTCCACATTGCCAACAATTAAATCAGCATTTCAGACCACACTGCACCCGGAGTACGGATTACTTCAAGAACCAAATTGATTGATTGTGAAACTTAAGCACCACTAGACAGGTCGATTGCTGCCAGAACCCCATCTTCCGTCCCGAAGACCAGCGCGCCACCCTGCGGCGTAAAGCCCAGCGATGTCACCTTGCCGCGCTTCGTATCCTGTCCCGAGCACAGCGGCAGCACGCGCTGGTCCCCGCCGCCGATTTCCGCCAGAACGACCGTCCCGTCCTCATAGCCGGCAGCGATGATGTCTTCCTTGGGATTAGGGCAGACCGCACTGACAAACAGACCCGGCAGCCGGGCCAGTTCCGCCGGAGCCTTGCCCATCGGGCCGCCACCCGTAAACGGCCACAGGACGATCGCATCCGCCCCGGCCGTCGCAAGCCAGCGCCCGTTACGCGTAAAGCCCATGGACTTCACCTGCTTGGGATAGCCGCTCATACGCATATTGTGCCCGTCCGAGAGGCGCCAGCCATGCAGATCGTTTTCCTGCATGGACGTCACCAGCGCCTCTCCGCCCGGATGGATGGCAATCGCGATATGGCTGCCCTTCCATTCGAACGGCCGCACGCTGTCGACCTTGGCCTGCACGAACCACATCGACACACCATTATAATGTGACGCCGCAATGCGCTTGCCCTTCGCATCGAACACGATACCAGTCACGGTGGAGGGATGCTCCAGCACCTTGAGCGTCTGGTGCCCTTCTGCCGCACGGACTTCGATCTGCTTGCCGCACGAAAACGCCATATGGTCTGTCGTGCTGGCCACACAGTCGATCCAGCGACGGCCTTCATGCAGAGTTTCCATCCGTCCATCGGCAAAGGTCCGGACGAGCTTCCCGTCCTCCCCGCCCGTCAGGAACGAATCCGGCTCGCAGCCCTGAGCCAGACACAACCCGCCATCATGCGCGGCCACGACCGTCCAGCTTTCCGCATCCCGCAGACGGTCCCGCGGAATGAGCACAAGCTCTCCATCCACCGTCAGCGCCGCAAAGCTGCGCCCGTCGCGGGAGGAGACCACATGAACGATCGGGCTCTCGAACCGGCGCTCAGCACCCCGGTCCGTCAGAAGATCCTGCATCATGCCGCAATGCAGCTTTCAAAGCCGCGCCGAAGCTGCGGACGGTTCAGATTGCGCCCAATGAACACCAGACGGGAATCCCGGCTCTCCCCCTCGCGGAACGGGCCGATGAAATCCCCATCTGCCATCATATGCACGGCCTGAAACGCGAAACGGTTCTGTTCACCCTTGAAATGAAGGATGCCCTTAGCCCGCAGAATGTCTGCGCCCTGCTCCTGAAGGATCGCCCCGATCCATGCCTGAAAGCGGGGCTGGTCGATCGGCTCCTTAATGCTCAGGGAAATGCTGGTGATGCCTTCCTCGTGGGAATGATGATCGTTCTCCAGGAAGTCCGGCATCGTCTTGAGGGCGCGCGCCAGATCGAAGCCACCCCGATCCAAAATGTCCGTCAGCTTCACGCCGCCATGCTGCGCCTCATGGATCTGAGCCACGGCGTTGATCTTCTTCAGACGCGCCACGATGTCCTTGCGGCGTTCTTCATCCGCCAGATCGACCTTGTTCAACACGATCACATCCGCGAACGCGATCTGGTTGACGGCTTCGGGGCTTTCGTCCAGCGTTTCCATGACGTTGAATGCATCCACAACCGTCACAACCGCGTCCAGACGCGCCTTCTCGCGGAGGTTCTCGTCCACGAAGAAGGTCTGCGCGACCGGGGCCGGATCAGCCAGTCCGGTCGTCTCGACGATGATGCCGTCAAACCGGTTCCGACGCCGCAGCAGACTACCCAGAATGCGGATCAAATCCCCGCGCACCGTGCAGCAGATGCAGCCGTTGTTCATTTCGAACACTTCCTCGTCAGCATCCACCACGAGGTCATTGTCGATCCCAAGCTCACCGAACTCGTTCACGACAACCGCATATTTACGGCCATGCTCGGCCGTCAGGATATGATTGAGAAGCGTGGTCTTGCCGGCGCCAAGAAAGCCGGTCAGGACCGTCACAGGAACGGTGCCGCTCCGGTCAGACGCAGCAGTCTCGCGAGTAGTATCAGGGGTGCTGGACATAAGGCCTCCGTAATCTGCCTTACGATATAGGCCGGACCCCGCCCGCTTGAAACCCGTTCCGTATCGGCAAGACCCTATAGGCCAGCGCCAGCCCCAGCAACAGGAACCCCCACCCACTCAGCGGCAGGTTCAGGAAGTCCGACGTGGAGGCGATGGGCCATTCCTGAATCAGCACCGCCGCAAACAGACCGATCGCAATCGCATGGCCGTCCCGTCCCGGCCAGATCGCCTTCAGCCATGTCGCAATCATCAAGACGAACAGGATCAGCCCCGGCACCCCGGCATTGACCAGAGCCTGAAGATAATGGTTGTGCGGATGCTGCACACACAGGTCCAGCCACCCCCTCTCGGGCACGGCCTCCGACAGTCCTGGCAGGCCATGAAAGGTGGCCGGGTCCGAGCAGAAATGCCGATAGGCGTCATAGCCTTGCCCGATCCAGGGATGCGCCTGCGCCATCACGACCGCATGGGTATAGATTTCCCCATAAGGCGACTGGCCGAAATGCGTGAGCTGCTGCCGCGCCAGTGTCACGAGATGAAAGAAGCTGCCGGGTGAAAACACCCGCGCCACCAGCACCAGAACCGGCAGCATCGCCGCCGCAGCCAGCGCGGCCGGACGCATCGGCCGATATAACAGCGCGCACACCCCGATCCCCAGAAGCGAAAGTACAAGCGGCATCCGCTGCCCCGCCAGCACCATGATCCCGACAGCCAGAATTGTGGCGGCACACAGCCCGAATGTCCGCATCAGACGGCTTTGCGCCTTTTCCGCCACCGCACAGCCCACCATCAACAACGGCAGGATCAGTCGGGACAATGGTGCAGCAGCGCGTGGATGCTCATACGGCCCCGTCAGCGTTCCGTCATGAAAGCGCGGAATCCCGAACAGATTGCGCCCGAACACGGCCTGAACCAGCATCTGCACGGCAATATAAACCCCGCACGCACAGGTCAGCCACAACACACGCCTGCGCCAGACCACGTCCCGGAGCAGCCAGCAGCCGAGCGCGGCCGCCGCGAGCGGAAAACGGATCGCCAGCAGCGCCTGGCCCAGCGCGCCATGTCCCGGGGACACCCACAGCGTGCACAGAACCTGCCAGCCCCACCAGCAGAACGTGGCGACGACCCAAGGTTCCCGGAGCCAGTCCCATCCCCCCTCACGCCGCCCAATCAGCGAAGAGTGAAGCAGCAGCAGAACAGCCAGAAGATCAAGATCGGCCTCACCTGCCACGCGCACATGCGTCAGGGCCAGAGGCAGGACCAGAGAAGCCCATCGGCCGATCCGGGTCACAGTGGAAGGAGAGAAGCGCATCTTAAGTGGATGGAAGGTTTCGGCTTCGCATGCAACCACTTACAGTCCGAAGCGCTTTTTCGTTACTGTCTATTTCGAGTGGAGACAATCATGGCATCCGACACCATCCTCATCCCCGGCATCGACACGCCCCTTTCCCGCGTCGCTCTTGGCACATGGGCCATCGGCGGCTGGATGTGGGGCGGCCCCGACGATGACAATGGCGTCCGCACCATTCACGCGGCCCTCGACGAAGGAATCAACCTGATCGACACGGCCCCGGTCTATGGCTTTGGCCATTCGGAAGAAGTCGTCGGTCGCGCCCTCGCCGAAAAGCCGAACAAGGCCCATATCGCCACCAAACTTGGTCTGCACTGGGCTGGCGAAGACGAAAAGAACATGAAGGTCTTCCGGGACTCCCGCCCGGCGCGCATCCGCAAGGAAGTTGAAGACTCACTGCGTCGCCTGCGCGTCGAGACGATCGATCTCGAACAGATCCACTGGCCCGACGACAAAACCCCGATCGACGAAAGCGCCCGCGAACTCCAGAAACTTCATCAGGAAGGCAAGATTCGCGCCCTCGGCGTCAGCAATTTCTCGCCCGAACAGATGGATATTTTCCGCGAAGTCGCCCCGATCGCTACGATCCAGCCGCCGCTGAACCTTTTCGAACGGACGATCGAAAAGGACATCCTGCCCTACGCCGAAAAGCACAATGCCGTCATTCTAGCCTACGGTGCCCTGTGTCGCGGCCTGCTGACTGGCAAGATGAGCCGCGACACGACCTTCCCCAAGGATGATCTGCGCTCGAACGATCCGAAATTTCAGGAACCGAACTTTGAGAACTATCTCGCAGCCGTCGAAGACTTCAAAAAACTCGCCGAAAAGCGCGGCAAATCGACCATGGCCTTCGCCGTCCGCTGGGTTCTCGATCAGGGACCGGTCATCGCCCTGTGGGGGGCCCGCAAGCCGGAACAGGTCTCAGGTGTGAAGGACGTCTTCGGCTGGACCCTGACGGACGAAGAAAAGAAAGCCGTGGACGACATTCTGGCCCGTCACGTGCCGAACGCCATCGACCCAACCTTCATGGCCCCGCCTCAGCGGGACTGAATTTTTCAGGACTGCGGCATATGTTGGACAAACGCAATCGCTGCCTGTCGCAGTTCCTGCACCCGGATGCGGGCTGCACCGACATCAAATCGGGCGGCCCGTTCACGTCCTGCTGCGCCCAGCTTTTCCCTCAGACCATCATCCGTCATCAAGCGGCTCAGGGCCTGTTCCAGCGCTCCGGGTTCATCCGGTGCCGCCAGCAATGCTGCTTCTCCAACCAAATCAGACAACGCGCCTACAGGGGACGCTACGACCGCCGCACCACAGCCCATGGCCTCCAAAGCGGTCATGCCAAAAGGCTCCTGCCAGCGGCTCGGCACGACGACAATTTCCGCCTCCGTCATCGCTTCCAGCACAGCCTCATGAGGTCGATACCCCGTCATCATGACACCAGCAGCCGCAGCAAGAGGCCGAAGCTGTTTCAGGTAAGGCGTTTCGGGGGAATCGGGCCCAAACCGATCTGCCCCCATGATAACGGCCCGCCACCCTGGATGACGTACGCGGATATGGTTCCAGGCCCGAACAAACGCATCCACTCCCTTATCCGCCACAACCCGCCCGGCAAACAGAACAATCTTCTCTCTTTCGCGCGGAACCGGCAGCACAGACAGATCGAGACAGTTGGGCTGCACTTCGGTCCGGATCGGTCCGCAGCCTTCCCGAAAACGCTGGACCACCCATTCCGAAACACCACAGACCAGAACATGCCGCGCCAGATCCTGACGTTGCCGAACAGACTGTGCGCCGCGCATGGTGCGGGGATCGTTATGCAGAACCAGACGGACTGGCCCAAACCGTGCCAGAAAACGCGCCAGATCCGGCCGATTGTGAACTTCCGTCAAAACTGGTCGAGACGACCGCATCATAGCGACGCAGGACACACGAAAACGCCATCCATACGAAACAGGAATTCGTGGTATGGTTAATGCTCTATACTGCCCCCCCGGCAAAGACACGCCGACAGTTCCGCTTCCCGCCACAATATCCCCGGCACTGGCGAGCCGACTGACAAGTAGGGAGATGGCCCCAGCATGCCCCGCTTCGTAACGCTCACGTGGCGGAAGAATGGTCAGAATCTGAGCATGAATCGTGTCATATTCGTTCTGAGAAACATTTTGTTGCAGTTTGAACGATTCCTGATTGTTCGACATTTCCAGTTTCTTAACAGAAGCCGAGTCATCTTATCTTAAGACAGAGGGACAGAAATGACTGTGCGTATTTCCCAGAGAACCGGCCAGGAAGGAGACCGCTCCTGCGCGGAAACACGCCTTCCAAAGACTGTGCCCGGGGAAAACACCACGGCTTTCTCGCCCATTCATCGTCTTGCCGATGCAGCCAGCGAAGGACTGGCCATTCTGTATCAGGGCCGGATCATCGAAGCCAACAGCCCTCTTCTTTCCTGCATAGGAACTGATCTCCAGAATTTCCCCTCTCTCGAAAATATCCTTCCCGAAGCCCTGAAGGTTCTGCCGGACAATCACTATCATTCCGGTATTCTCGTAACACTCCAAGAGCGTGCTCTTCCGGTACAGTTCCGACTGACCCCTCTTCGCCAGAAGGATAAAGACTGTATCGCTCTGGCTATCACATTCCCTACTACAACTTCTGTCACAACAAACCTGCCAAGCCGGGACGACGTTACGGATCTGTGCAGTAAAGAAGAATTCGAACAACATCTGGAAGAGTTCTTCGCCAACGGGACAGGCCAACATTCGGCGGGAATTCTTTTATACGTCAACATCAACCGCTTTCGCGCCATCAACGAACGTTACGGCACCAGAATTGCCAATGGCGTTCTGAGTGCAATCGGACAACGGATTCGAACATTCCTGACCAAAGAGTGCGTTGTCGCAAGACTTGGCGGCGACGAATTCGGCATTTTCTGTCCTTTCCCATACGAACATCCCACACAGGCGACACGCTGGGCACAGATTACACGGGATATTTTCCATACCTCATTCCCCGTGAACGGACACAGAATACACATAACAGCCAGTATCGGCTGTTGCCTCATTCCGTTTGATACCTATCGCTTTGAAACAGCATGCCATTATGCCGAACTCGCGCTGAACGAAGCACGCCGCCTTCAGTCTTCGGACTGGATCAGCTTCAATCCTGTTATGCAGGCAGATATCCAGCATCACTGTGAAATGGAACACGACCTGCGACGTGCCCTCGAGACAGACCAGTTCTTTCTCGAATTCCAGCCTCTGATCTGCCTAAAAACCAACCGGGTCGAATGCGTCGAAGCCCTTCTGCGCTGGCAACATCCCGTCAGAGGCGTAATTGCTCCAAATGAGTTCATTCCGGTCGCAGAAGACTGCAACCTCATTGTCCCGATCGGTCGATGGGTCCTCCTGGAAGCCTGCTCCCAAGCGAGCAGACTGCCACCTCATATCAGAGTGGCCATTAATATTTCCGCAGTTCAGTTCGCACATGACGACATGTATGCCGCCGTTATCCAGACACTCTTTCAGACCGGGTTGGCTGCAGAAAGGCTTGAACTCGAACTGACAGAGAGCATATTTCTGGATGCCGTACAGCGAAATCTCGAAACAATGGGTAAAATCCGCTCCTTGGGCATCAAGATTGTCATGGATGATTTCGGGATTGGGTTTTCAAGCCTGAACTATTTACGCAGCTTTCCTTTTGACCGGATCAAGATCGATCGTTCTTTCATCCGCGACATGTTGAACGACCAGCGGGCCCAGAGCATCGTCAGCGCCATCATGACACTTGGACATGCCATGTCGATGGAAGTTATCGCCGAAGGCGTAGAAACTGCGGCGCAGCTCGATATGTTGCGCCACACATCCTGCACTACGGCGCAGGGTTTCCTGATGGGACGACCTGCTGCTCTCGCAGATTTATCAGCCTATCCGGGAATGACGGACACCGCGATCACCTCATCAAAGAGCGTCAAAATTTCCAGAGATCATCTTTCTTGATGGGCTTCTGATTTACGCTCATCAGCCAGACGCTCTCGTCTGACGGCACGGCGCGTTTCACGCAACAACCGATATTTTTCAACTGCGCTCAGAGGGATCCTTTCCCTAAGATCGCAGCATTCAACCTCCTGCGTCTTTGAGGAAATGTGAAACGGCGGCGTCTCCGCGTCCCTGTAAGATGCCATCATCTTTCCATTCAGACTGTTTGATACAAACTGTAACTATCGTCCAATACCATGTCGAGGTCTTTCTAAGAGCTCGTTTTCATATGACGAAATATTCAATTTCGGAACCAAATCAGACAAACTCTCTGGACCAATCATGACGCTTTGCAACCCTGCTGCTTTCGCTGCCTGCATGTCTGTAGGCTGATCACCGAACACGACGCAGCACATGGGATCCAGTTCCCATCGCTTCAATAGATCAAGAATCATCCCAGGTTCCGGTTTGCGATCCGCGCTATATCCACGATATTGCTCGATTGCAGCTTCAGGATGCATCGGACAATATCTCCAGTCATCTACAGTTCCACCATATTCACGAATACTGTCCATGACCCAATCCATCAGCATCACGAGATCATTTTCAGAATAAAATCCGCGTGCGATCCCTGACTGATTGGTCACAATAAAAACATGGTAGCCGCTATCACAAAGCCGAGCGATGGCCTCACGTGCGCCCGGTTCCCATTCAAAGCGTTCCTTCGTTCCAACCCACCCGAAATCCCGGTTAATAACACCGTCACGATCCAGAAAAACGGCGGGACGACGCAGCCGCTGCGACATCTGCCCCAAGACTTTTTCCAAGGCACTGCCATTTTCAAAGGAATAAAAATCCCCTGTCAAAGGCATCCCCCGGAGATTTTGATTTTCCACCAGTCTGGGAATCACATCCCATTCCAAAGAACAGACTTCCGTCAGAAGCTCACAGATCGATGCATCAAAAAGATATAGCCCAGCATTGATCAGTTGCTGATCATTCGCTTCGATATCGCCACAAAACGATACTAAGTTTCCTGCTTCAAAACGCATTCTCGCCTGTTTGTCATGTGGACCCGCCTGACGCAGCAGCATCCAATGACTACTTCGGGCGGCCGTCAGAAAACGTGCCAGATTACATGAAAACAGCGCGTTTGCGGAACACAGGAAAAACCTCTCCTGCAGATGGGATCGAGCATGATGAAGTGCGCCTCCCGTTCCCACTTCGGGTTGTGTAACGCTTATGGTAATCTTCGCGAATCTCGGGAGAAAATCTCCGATATTTTCAACGGCAGTCGCAATATCCTGTGAATACCGACTGGTCAGGAATACAAACTCCTCGACACCAAAACGCTGCATTTCTCGCATCAACCACGCGACAAATGGTTTATCTCCACAAAGGATGAGTGAAAGAGGCAAGGTATGTGTAGCAGTATTTTCAAGTAAAATGACGCACTGACGAACCGTAACGCTGTGCACAGCAGCACTCTCCCCTGACTCACTGTATCCTGCAGGGGCAAGAACCCGACCTTTTCCCAATGCCCCTTGCCCATCCGCCGGGGCTTACCTAAAACTTTAACACCAATATCGTTTGACAGACCGGCGTTTCTGTCGGCCGCCACAAAGCTAGTCTGGACATATGAACACAGATTATACCATCTGGATCGACGTCGAAGACATTTTCCAGTATTTCGAAAACAATTCGCGCCCCAGCGGAATTCAGCGACTTGTCTACGAAATCCTGCATGTCATCCGCAAACAGGCCGCAACCAAACCGGGTATGGGCAATATTGCCCTGATCCGACGCGGACAGGACGAAACACAGCTTGTTTCCACGGTGTCTTTCGACGATCTGGAAAATCTTTTCGCCGTCCGTGCTGACGAAAAAGTCGCGCATGACAGCCGCCCGGCGCCCCGGTCGCGCAAAACACCCCGTGCTTTCGTAAGAAATCTGCGCCACACCGTCATCAGACGCATCGAGAGCCTGCCGCCGGAACTGGCACGCCCTCTGCTGACGATGGCCGTAAACCAGTTGCGCGCCCTGCGCCTTTTACGCCGTTTCGTGCAAAAACAGCTGAAACGCAGTCCGAAAACGGAAACTGCCCGAACACCGGCTGTGATGCAGTCATCAACTACGGCCAGCACGGCCAATCAGCCAAAGCCCGGCGATATCTTCCTGATCCTCGGCGCGGCATGGTCGGAGCCCGGCTTCGGCGACCGTCTGGCCCGAATGCGCAAAGCGTACGGCATCCAGCCTGTCCTGCTGCTGTCCGATCTCATCCCCGCTATTCGGCCGGAATGGTGTGCGCTGTCCCTGATCCGGGATTTCCGGCACTGGCTGGATACGACCCTCCCGCAGTGCGGACGCCTTCTGGCCATCAGCCACGCTACGGCGAAAACCATTGATGACTACACCCGCAAGCATCGCCTGAAGCTGCTGGCCCCCGTGCAGACCGTGCCCATTGGCAGCGGCTTCGGGCCGCCCCGCAAAGTGACAGGTGAACGTCCGAAAGGACTGCCTGCACCAGAAACCTATGTCCTGTTCGTCTCCACCATCGAAGCGCGCAAGAACCATATTCTGGCGTTCCGCGTCTGGCGTCGTCTGGTCGCTGATCTGCCTCCCGAGCAAGTGCCAACGCTTGTTTTCGCAGGACGGGTCGGCTGGCTCGTCTCCGACCTCATGCAGCAGCTTGAAAATACCGATTGGCTGCGTGGCAAGATCCGTCTTCTGCGCGACCCGTCGGATGACGAACTGGCGCATCTATATGACGGCTGCATGTTCACGCTTTTCCCATCCCTGTTTGAAGGCTGGGGCCTGCCGGTGACGGAAAGCCTGATCCATGGCCGTCCCTGCGTGGCCTCGAACGCGACCTCCGTCCCCGAAGCCGGCGGCCCGCTGTCGCGCTATTTCGATCCGGAAAATACCGACGACGCCTATCGTGTCGTCCGTGAGACAATCGAAGACCGCGAAGGCCTGACGAAATGGCAGGAGCAGGTCCGGACGCAGTTTAAACCCACCCCGTGGGAGCATACTGCTGACGCCATTCTGGACGCCTGTCACGCCGCGTATGTGGACGGGAGAGCGTCATGACCCTTTGGATCGACGTCGACGACCTGCTGTTTCACCTCGTCCATCATGGACGACCGAGCGGCATTCAGCGTGTGGTGTTCGAGCTCTGCGCGGGCCTGCGGACCCTACACGGCCACAACGTCCAGTTCGTACGCCGCGGAGCGAACAAACACGATCCGCGCGATTTCCGAACCATCGACTGGTCGGTAGTCGACACGCTGCTGCGGCAAGTTATGAAAGACAGTGGCGCCAAAGCCGCAAAAGCCTCGGCTCCACTGTTTTCCGCCATGCAGTTCGCTGAGAACGCAACACACCGCCAGGCATTGACCGGCATCCTGCAAACGGAAGGACAAGTTCTGGGCGGACTGGCGAGCCTGTGGGCCGGGCTGGGACGACTGGCAGTCAGCGAAGGCAAGGCGGCTCTGCGCCGCCGACGTCAGCAGTCAAGCACCGACGCCGCACAGCACGCCGAAGGAACCCCCCTGGCGGAAGCTGTCGAGGCTGGGGACGTGTTCCTGACGCTGGGCTCTCCGTGGCATCATGAGAATTATGTCCAGACGGTCCGGTGGCTGCGTGATGAACTACGGGTCTCTTTCGGACTCCTGATGCATGATCTGGCTCCCATCCGCTGCCCCGAATGGTGCCATATCGGCGTGATTACGACGTTCCGGGCCTGGCATCATGCCGTGCTACCACTGGCGGACATCATCTTCGCCAACAGCCGCGCCACAGCACAGGACGTCCAGTCCTATCTTGCGGAAGAAGGCATCGGAACGGGAATCACGGTCCAGCATGTTCCGATGGGAACGGAGTTCGGACTGGCGGAAACCGTCATGCCGACCGAACGTCTGGTGAGCGAGCCCTACGTCCTGTTCGTCTCCACGATCGAGGCCCGCAAGAACCACATGCTCCTCTTCCGGATCTGGCGGCAGATGCTGGAAGACATGCCGGTCGATCAGGTTCCGACACTGGTGTTCGCGGGGCGTCCGGGCTGGCTCGTTTCCGATCTCATGCAGCAGCTTGAGAATACGAAATGGCTGGATGGCAAAATCCGCTTCATCCAGAACCCGTCAGATGCCGAACTGCGACGCCTCTATTCCGATTGCAGCTTCTCGGTCTTCCCGTCTTTCTTCGAAGGCTGGGGCCTTCCGGTGACGGAAGGTCTGGCGATGGGGCGCCCCTGCATCGCCTCCAACACGACCTCCATCCCCGAGGCTGGCGGACCGCTCGGACGCTACTTCAACCCGCGCAATCTCAGTGAAGCCTATGCCCTGATCCGTCAGGTCATCGACGATCCAGAAGATCTGGCCGCGTGGACCCAGAAAGTGCGGAGCGAGTTCAAACCCGTTCCGTGGACCACCGGCGCAAAGGTCATCCTCGACGCCGTCCGGCGTTGAAAATCCTGCGCCTGTAAACGTCTTTGCCCCTGTGCATGAAAGTTTCATGCACAGGGGCTTGAGTCAGGCCCGCAGATCACGCACATGCAGAACCCAGCAGTTCAGTCAGCATGGGGTCGTTCGCGCTCCCGTTGCAGCCCCGTCTTTCCGGCCTTCCGAGGAGCGTTCCCTTGAAAATCAATGGCATTTCCTATCGCAGTCTTTGGCGCCCGTCCGACGATGCCAGCAGCATCCGGATTTTCGACCAGACCCGCTTCCCTTGGGCTGTGGAGCTTCTGGAACTCCGGGACGTCGGCGGCGTGGCCGAGGCCATTACGTCCATGCAGGTGCGCGGCGCTCCGCTGATCGGGGCCGTCGCGGCCTATGGTCTGGTGTTCGCCCTTCAGGACGACGCGTCTGACGAGGCTCTGGATAAGGCCGCAGCGTTTCTCGTGGCTACGCGCCCGACCGCCATCAACCTGCGCTGGGCCATTGAGCGCATGGTCAAACACCTCAAGACTGTTCCCGAAGCTGGGCGTGTCACTGCGGGCTATGCCGAAGCCGACGCCATCTGCGACGAAGATGTTCAGGTCAATGAGTCCATCGGTCGTCACGGGCTTGAGCTGATCCGTGAAATCTGGGAGCGTAAGGGCCGTCAGGGACAGGTCAATCTTCTGACGCACTGCAATGCCGGATGGATCGCCACCGTCGACTGGGGCACGGCCCTCGCCTCGATCTATATGGCGCATGACGAAGGTATTCCGGTTCATATCTGGGTGGATGAGACACGCCCCCGCAATCAAGGCAGCCTGCTGACGGCATGGGAACTCGGCAGTCACGGCGTGCCGCACACCGTCATCGCCGATAACGCCGGCGGCCATTACATGCAGGCCGGACGGGTGGATATGGTCATCGTCGGCACGGATCGCGTCACGGCGCAGGGCGACGTGGCCAACAAGATCGGCACCTATCTCAAGGCCCTTGCCGCGCATGACAACAACGTCCCGTTCTGGGTGGCACTACCGTCCTCAACGATCGACTGGCGCGTGCGTGACGGTGTGAAAGAAATCCCGATTGAAGAGCGCAGCGCGGACGAAGTGCTGTTCATGACAGGCCTCGACAGCCGGGGAGACGCCAGCCGCGTCCGAATCGCACCTCTCGGCAGCCCGGCCGCAAACCCGGCCTTCGACGTCACGCCAGCCCGCCTCGTGACGGGCCTCATCACAGAGCGCGGCCGTTGCGACGCCAGTGAAGCCGGGCTGCGGTCACTGTTTCCCGATACTCCGTGACCTCTGCGGCACCCTGCAAGGGCTACGCTCCGCTATGGTTTCGGATCATTCGAGCGTTCCTTGCAGGAAACGCTGTTCTGGGGCTGACTGCGAGCGTCTTTCTGCCCGCACTCTGCATCGGGTTCGGTATGGCCATGGACAACCCGGCAAGCGAGCCCCTCTTTACCCGCTGTATGTTGATCTATCTCGGCCTCCTGCCGATTGTCTGTATCGTCACGCTGACATTCCTGTTCAGAACAAGACCCATGTCACTGATGCAGACAATATTCTGTGCTGGAATATCCACGGCTCTGCTGGGCTTCTGGTTTCCTCCCGTGGGGCTCCCTGTCATTCAGAAAATCTGCATAAAAATAAAGACATGGCAGACCTTGTCCCCTCCATCAGTCAGCTCCCATCCTTGACGCTCTGTGTCACATGCCGTTCAAGTTGAAGTCATGATGGGTACATGAGGATAACAGTGCCAGATTCGCATCTTTTCAGGCGAGCAGCTGCTACGGCCGCCCTGCTCGCACTGGCTGCATGTTCCAGCCAGCAGAGTGTCAGCCCGTATCCGGCCCGCACGCCGAACGCCCAGTATGCGAACGGAACCAGTGGTCCCGTGGGTTATGACGTCCATGTTCCGGACTTCGCCACTCGCAATTTCGAGCCGTTCAACCGGCAGGACGTTGCGGCCATCGCCTTGCGCGAATGGCGGATGTTCGGCTCTCCCGTCTCGGACGACAATCCCGAAGACCGCCCTGAACCCACGGACGCGGCGCTGAAGCCCGAACGGCTTCCGGGCCTTTGGCAGCGGATCGGCGAATACTGGTGGATCGGACAGGATCCGTATGAGACGGAAGTCGGCTGGACGGGTAAGACGGATTCCCAGGGCACCCGCTTCGAGATCGCGCATGACGGCCATTATGCCTGGTCTGCCGCATTCATCTCGTATGTGATGCGTATTGCAGGCGCCAATGGACGCTTCCCGTATTCCCCCAATCACTCCACCTATATCAACGCTGCCGCCAGCGGGCAGTCCAGCGGCGTGACGGCGCATGATCCCGGAACCTATGCCCCCAAGCTCGGCGATCTGATCTGCGTCGGACGCGGCAAGAGCAAAACCGTGACCTTCTCCATGCTGCCGACCAGCTACGGCTTTCCGGCGCATTGCGGCATTGTCTCCGCCACCGACCAGAATGCCCAGCCTTTCGGACATGAGCTGAGCATTATCGGCGGCAACGTGGATGATGCCGTAGCCCTCACCCATGTTCCCACGGATGCCAACGGCATGATCGCCGACAGTTCAGGGCACAGCTACGACAGCCGCTATCCCTGGTGCGCCGTGCTGGAAGTGCATTACGACGCGGATCAGGAACCCGACAGCGGCATGTAAGCCGACGGCAGGCCGCTGGAACGCCAGCCCTTGCCGGGGCCGTGCTGGTCTTCGAATCCGTCCACGATATTGCTGACATCCGCATAACCGGCATTTTCCGCCAGCAGTGCGGCATGATGAGAACGTACGCCCGACCGGCACAGGAACAGCAGCGGTGTCTGCTGGTCGGGAACAGCTTCGAGCAGGGCTTCGAGGAACTCGCGCTGAAGGTCCGACTGCCAGGTCACGCACAGAAGTGGCGCGGTCATCGCATCCGCGTCGGGCAATCCCACATGCATCCATTCCGGCGGCGTGCGCACATCCACCAGAACAGGCTGCGCGTCATTTTCAGAGGCCGTTCCATGCTTTTTTTCAAGCATGTCCCACGCCTGCCTTGCTGTCAGAACCTTCATGCTCTTTCTCATCCTTCCAAAACGCGTTCTATAATTCACCCAGCACGGGCCAGCACAGGAGTTACCGTATGACCGACCTCTCTCCGAACCGCCAGGCTGCCACGATCGGATGGCAGACCGTCTCCCCGAGTATGACCGCCGCGATCGGGGGCACGCCCCTCATCCGCCTTGAACGCGCGTCCGAGGAAACCGGCTGCAATATCTACGGCAAGGCCGAGTTCATGAACCCCGGAGGTTCCGTAAAGGACCGCGCGGCTCTTGCAATCATCAATGATGCCCTGAAAAGCGGCGCCCTGAAACCCGGCGGCACGGTCATTGAGGGAACGGCGGGCAATACGGGAATCGGCCTGACGCTGGTCGCCCATGCGGTAGGCTGCAAGGCCGTGATCGTCGTGCCGGAAACACAGAGCCGCGAGAAGCTGGACTTTCTGCGCATGATCGGCGCGGATCTGCGTCTTGTCCCCGCCAAGCCTTATCGTGATCCGGGCAATTACGTCCATGTCTCGCGTCGTCTGGCCGAAGAGATCGGCGGGTTCTGGGCCAACCAGTTCGACAACACCGCCAACCGCGAAGGCCACCGCGCCACTACGGCCCGTGAAATCTGGGAACAGACGGGGGGAAAAATTGACGCCTTCACCTGCGCCTGCGGCACGGGCGGAACACTGGCTGGAATCGCATTGGGCCTGCGCGATCAGGCCGCAGCAGCCGGAAAGACCGCACCGCGCGTCGTTCTCGCCGATCCGGAAGGTTCCGCGCTTTATGGCTGGGTGAAGTCCAACGACCTCACCATCACTGGGGGTTCGATTACCGAAGGAATCGGTCAGGGCCGCGTGACCGCCAATCTGGAAGGCTCGGCACCCGATGACGCCGAACGCATTCCCGATGCCGAGGCGCTGGAGCAGATTTTCTCGCTGACCTCGAACGAAGGTCTCTCGGTCGGCGGCTCGTCCGGCATCAATGTCGCTGCGGCAATCCGCACCGCACGCCGTCTTGGACCCGGACATACGATTGTTACAATTCTGTGCGACGGTGGTGCCCGATATCAGTCCAAGCTGTTCAACCCGGAGTTCCTGCGTGCGAAAAACCTGCCTGTCCCGCCCTGGCTGGCCTGACCTCGCCGCAGTGCCGTCCCTTCTCGGGGGCGGCACACGCAGTCCGAACGCGGTCACAGCATTCCTGAAAGGCCTCTGGTCATGAGCACGGAAACACTGCCCCATCTTCTGGTCGTGGATGATGACCGCGAAATCCGCGAACTGCTGAGCCAGTTCCTCGAACGCAATCATTTCCGCGTGACGGCTGCCCGTGACGCCCGCGAAGCCCGCAAGGCCTGGGCGAACGGCCACTACCAGCTCGTGGTGCTGGATCTGATGCTGCCCGGCGAAAGCGGCCTTGAAGTCGCGCGCTGGCTGCGCTCGCAGGACAACGTCCCCATTATCATGCTCACTGCCATGAGCGACGAAACCGACCGGATCATCGGTCTCGAATTCGGTGCGGACGATTACGTCGCCAAGCCCTTCAACCCGCGCGAACTGCTCGCCCGCATCCGCGCGGTGCTGCGCCGGACGATCGACGTCGAGGACAAGCGACAGGTTGCCGATACCCGCAAGATCCACTTCGCGGGCTGGTGCCTCGATCCCGTCCGCCGTCGCCTGCTGAACCCGGAGGGTGCGGAAGTTTCCCTCACCGGTGGCGAGTATGACCTACTGATGGCACTGCTCGAACGCGCAAACCGCGTGCTGACGCGCGACATGCTTCTGGAACTGCTTCGGGGCCGTCAGGCCGGACCGTTCGACCGCGCCATCGACGTCGCAGTCAGCCGCCTGCGTCGCAAGCTCGAAGACGACGGCCGCAATGCGCAGGTCATCAAGACGGTGCGCGGCGGGGGCTATGTCCTCGCGGCAGAAGTCGAGCGTCTCTGACCGGAATGCATATCCTTCCACGATCTCTCGTCACCCGCACCAGCCTGCTGCTGATTGTGGGGCTTGCCATCGTGGAAGCCGCAGGACTGGCCATCCACGCGCTGGACCGCTTCGATCTTGAAGAACGCAGTCAGGTCCATGAGGAGCAGGTACAGGTCTTTTCGATCTACCGCACGGTCGCGGAAGCCAGTCCCGCTGACCGTCGCGACGCGATCGAAGACCTACGCGTCCCCTCCAACGTCACGGTCCTGCTTCTCAAAGAGCCGGACCCGTTGATCGAGGGGCATGAAATCCCCCTCCCCCCGAGAGTGTCTTCCCCTTTCCTGCATCATCCGCGCGATGGCTTTCCCCAGCCCAGCATGATGGATGAAAACGGACCCCATCCGGGCGCGGACATGCCCCAACATATGGGTCCACCCGGTTTTCCAGAACCCGGCATGAACGGTCCGGATTTCCACATGCCCCCCGGCCCTTCCGGTACGCCCTTGAGTGGCCCCATGCCGGGTCCAATGGGGAACCCGATGGACGGCCATATGCCTCCCCCGATGGAAGGAACCCCCCGCTTCCCGGGAAGCCTGCACCGACATGATATGCCGCCCTTCGTGCGATGGGCGCTGCTGCCGTCGTCCCTTTATCCGCGCAAGGTCCTGATCGGCCAGAAACTGCGAACCCACTCCACTTCGATCCTCCTGCCGGACCGGGACTGCTGGGTCGTGGTCCGGTTCGTCACCCCTCTGCCCAACCCGTTCGGATCGCCGACCTTCCTGATCGCGTTCCTCGTCATGTCCATTGCCGGCAGTGCGATGATCGTCTGGGCCACACGCCGCCTGATCGCCCCCGTCACGACGCTTGCCAACGCCGCCGAAGCACTCGGCCGGGACGTCAACACCGCAGCCCTGCCCGAAAACGGCCCTTCCGAAATCCGACGTGCCGCGATTGCCTTCAATACGATGGCCACGCGCATCCGCCGTTTCGTAACGGACCGCACGCTCATGCTGACCGCCATCGGCCATGACCTCCGCACGCCCATCACGCGCCTGAAACTGCGCGCCGAGTTCATCGACGACGACGCACTCCGCAACAAGGTGCTGGCCGATCTGGACGAGATGGAAGCCATGGTTTCCGCCACACTGGCCTTCGGACGTGACAGCGCTTCCGCCGAACCCATCGTCACGCTGGACCTGCGCGCCCTGCTCCAGACCATCATGGATGAAGCCGCCGAAAGCCTGCCGGACAAGGCGGACGACCTGTTTTATGAACCGCCCAACGTGCCCGTCCGCATCAAGGCGCGCTCGGTCGCGCTGAAACGCGCTTTGAACAACCTCATCCTCAATGCCCTGAAATATGGCGGGGACGCCCATGTCACACTCATTCCGGCCACTCGCCCCGGCGAGAAAGGCAATGCGGTCCGCATCCTGATCGAAGACAACGGCCCGGGCCTGCCTGAAAACGAGCTGGACCGCGTGTTCGAACCTTTCGTCCGCATCGAGAGCAGCCGCAACCGCGAAACCGGTGGAACCGGCCTTGGTCTGGCCATTGCCCGCACCATCCTGCACGGTCAGGGCGGTGATGTCCGCCTTGAAAACCGGACCGGCGGGGGCTTGCGCGTCATCGTCACGCTGGCCCCATAAGCAGAGCATGAACAGAGCCGCGCCTTGATCAATGGCCCGGCTCTGTTCATGCTAGAGGCTTCCCCATCTTTCTGATCAGGTCTTTTCCATGAAACAGCGTGAACTTGGCCGCACCGGCATTGCCGTCAGCGAAATCTGCCTCGGCACCATGACCTTCGGTCAGCAGAACACCGAAACCGAGGGCCACGCCCAGCTCGACATGGCGCTGGACCACGGCATCAATTTCATCGACACCGCCGAACTTTATTCCATCCCGCCCCGCGCCGAGACGCAGGGCTCAACCGAAACCATCATCGGAAGCTGGCTGAAAGCGCGCGGCGGCCGTGACCGTCTCGTCATCGCCAGCAAGGTCGTCGGACGGACGGCCATGCCGTGGTTCCGCCCCGATGGCGAGGAAGCACGCCTCACCCCGCGCCAGATCCGCTATGCGCTCGAAGGCTCACTGCGCCGCCTCGGCACCGATTACATTGACCTTTATCAGCTCCACTGGCCCGACCGGAAAGTGGGCCTGTTCGGCGAAGGTGGCACGACCTTCCGCGACCTGCCCGAAGACTCCGCCGTTCCGTTCGAAGAGACGCTCGGCGTGCTCGGCGATCTCGTGAACGAAGGCAAGATCCGCCATGTCGGTCTCTCCAACGAGACGGCTTGGGGCGTCTCAAAATTTCTGGAAGCCTCCCGCACGGGCCTGCCGCGCGTAGCCTCAATCCAGAACGCCTATAACCTGATCAACCGGACTTTCGAGATCGGTCTTGCCGAAATGGCGCTGCACGAGAAGGTCGGACTGCTGGCGTATTCCCCGCTCGCGCAGGGCTACCTGACCGGAAAATATCTGAACGGCGCCCGCCCCGCCAGAGCCCGCACCACGCTGTTCAACCGTGGCCAGCGTTACGAAAAGCCCGGCGTTGACGATGCCATCACGGCCTATCACGCCCTGGCCCGCGAGGAAGGGATCGACCCTACCCAGCTCGCGATCGCGTTCGTCACCTCACGCCCGTTCGTGACATCCAACATCATCGGCGCCACCAGCGTCGATCAGCTCCGTACCATTCTCGGCGCGACAGATGTCATCATCACGCCCGAGCTGGAAGAGAAGATCAACGCCATCCATCAGGTGCACTCCAA
>NZ_BEWP01000002.1 GCF_002723995.1 Gluconobacter kondonii
TGGAAAACGATATTTTTTAAAGGATTTTTCTGAAGTAATTGTAATTACTCATTCTATGGGCGGTTTTTTGGTTTTTATCTAAATAAGTATATAGAAATTTATCTATGCATTGTTTGTAGCCCATATTTATCTCTTTCTTCAGAAGAAATGGACCTTAGCGACAACGATAATAGGGTATTACAGGAGAGGATAAATGGATTTTCCATAGAAAACTATTGTCTAAAGGATGTTAAAATATCAAATTTGGAATTAAAGAATCAAGAAAGACTAATTTTGATAATCGATCCAATCTCGATTGATGATAAAAAAACAGTTCATATGATCGACAAATTTTTAAAAAAATTAACGTTATAATACTCCAAAATTGTGGCCATTTATCGCTATATTACCTAGAAATAAGTCACATAATAAGTTCATTAATAAGAAACAAGATAAAAAATATTGATAATTCATTCATAAAAAAACAGTTATCGAAATATTGCCATTTTATCTTAATTGTGTTTATTTTAGGAGTTCAAAAATTTGCATTAAAAGCCAAATTTATTATAATAATAAAGAATTTTACGGCGATTATTATTCATTTGTGTACAATACATCCATCTCAGAGAGCAATAGCTATTATTGTATAATCCTCAATAAATACGGTTGTATTATGAGTTTTTTCCTTTCAAAATTAGGCATTTCTTGGTCATCAATGCCTTTCGCAGAAGGAAAATTTTCTGCTGTTATTATAGATAGTCACAAAAATATATGTTTTTGCTTCTACGACGAACAATTAATTGAAATGGATTATAAAAAAATTCATTCGGAATTAAATAAATCCGAACATGAGTTTTCTAAAATCCCTTTTTCAAAAGATTTTTTTATAGACTACTTTAATAAACTTACATTTAACGATAAAATTGATCTTTATTCAATAATAAATAGAAAAAAGGTACAAAAAGTCCATTTGGTTCCATTTTTAGAAAAGCTAATTGGATTATAATATATTCATATTAAGAAAATTTCTCCGACCAAAAACCAATGAAGTATTCCGTTAATTATACATGCGTGATGTGATCTGAGTTTATCTGTTTACTATGAAAATTCTCTGTACTGTGGAATAAATATTGTATTTCTGTATTTTTCAAAACCAAACTGGATCAAACATAAAACACCAGAATCAGATTTATTTTGGGGAATGGTTCCGCCAAAGTGAGCCAGAGACCTGTCAGACAGGTTGACGTCAGCATGTCCTTTTAACGTCTCAGCCAGAATAGTTTTTCTCTGTCTTGATGGGGTGCGAGCATGTTGATTGGAACTATCGCTTCGGGGGGCACTGAAGGGAGCGCTCAGATCGCTGGTGGGGAACTGGAACAGGCTGGTACGGATAGTACCAAGACGGGAAAGAAAGCCGACAAGAACGCTGCTTATAATCAAAATCTGGAACAGGGAATGGATACGCTTCAGCAGAGCGATCCTGCCTTGTTTTCAAAGATCATGACAGCCGGAGAGTCCGGAAACGGCAACAGTCTCGTCGAGGATGAGCTTCAGGCTTACAAGGAAGGCGATCTGACCAAAAATCAGGCGATTGCGGCGATTTCCGGTGCCCAGTCACTTGCAAACAATAATGGCGGCGGGCGGATCAGCAAGAAAGAGCGAGCCGAGGCGAAAGAGGTTCTGGGAGGAAGCTATATCAAAGGCGGCCAGACCCGTGCCGGTCATGCGATCCTCAAATTCCTCGAAGATACGTCCCCGATTGCGCAGATCGTGAAGGGTATCAAATCCACGACGTCTGACGGTCCGGGTAAGGAAACGATCCTTCAGGCAGGAAGTGGTGCTTTGTCGACCGCGACACAGCAGGCCATGTCTGATCTGGAGCAGACAGATCCTTCTCTGGCCCAGCAGTTTTCGACCGATGCCAGCAAGAAGAATGGCAATGCCATGGCGCAGGATCTGGAAGTTGCTGGTGAGGAGGCGGCCAGTTCTGGCGGGGCATTCTCCGATGCGGATGCTGCGGCACTGGGAAGCCAGATCGGACAGATGGGGGCAGGCAAGGTCTCGAAGAAGGACGCTGCGGAGTTCGAGGCAGAATTCGGTGAAGGCACGATTGATCGTGGCAGCACGAAGGCCGCCAAAGGATGGGACAAGTTTGAGACGGGGATAGGTAACTTTCTGTCTTCTATGGTCTCTCCGCTGACGGACGGTGTCGGCATGATCGACCAGTTTGCCAAGGGCAACAAAAGTCAGGGTTTGAAAGATCTGGGCGGAATGTTCGAAGGCGTTGCCAGCGATGCAGCGCTGCTTTTTGTCCCCGAGATCGCGCCGGAAGTTGATGGGGCTGAAGCTGCTGCCCGCGCGGCTGATGGTGTTGCGCAGAGTGCTGAAAAGGGAGCATCTTCGATTGGCGATATTCTCAAAAGTGCTGCCGGGAAAGTCGGCAACGGACTTATGACTGGTCTGGATACAGCCGATTATGGCTATAATCTTTACAGCATGGGCCAGGGCGACCCAATTGTGCAGCAGCACAAAAATACAGGCGAAGCCTGAGAGAGACCGTGTTACGCCACTTTGGTGGCGTTTCGGTTTGATGTTCTGAAATCAGAAGCCATGAGCCGGAGCAATATCGCCCCGGTTCATGGCTGTTTCGCCTGATGCCGGATCAGGCGTCTCCGAAATCTGCCGTGTAATGCTGGCTTGTATCCTGTGCCATAGTCATCGGATTGGAACTGGTCGCGTTACGATCGTCATCCGGATGGATATAGGCGTTCCCCGTGCCCAGTTTTGACTCCATATAGGCTCCGCCGTCTTTCATGTCCTGCGTTGAGCCGTCATACCATCCGGTTACGGTCGCACGCCCACCTGCGTCCTTCGTGATGGCGTTGGAAGGGGCATCGTTAGCAATGCTCTGGCTATCGCCTGCGGTTTTGCCGTTGCCGTCAGAGACCTTGATGGAGGCGTTGCGTCCGTCGATGTAGCTGACATCGTCGTTATTGACGCCCTTGGCATCCGCGTAGAATTCCAGACGGCTGGCGGTGGACTGGAAATTGCCGGACGAGTCTGCTTCGGCGTCATAGCCGCCTTGGCCATTCTCGTATTTCAGCGTGCCGGTCTGGCCGGGTTTGAGGTCGATCTCGGCTGTAGGCTGGGTCGTGGAGCCGCCATTGAGAAACTGACCGATCTTTTCGTCGTGATTGCTGGTATTTGTGATGGTGGTCGTGTTGGGGCCGTCTCCTGCACTGGTGCTGGACGTGCCAGACGTTGTGGCAGCAGGGCTGGACGCGTCACTCGAAGCCGGGGTTGTGGGCGACGTAGATTCTGCGGTCGGTGTCGCAGAGGCGGAAGAGCCAGCAGCCGGAGAGATAGCCGGGCTTGTCGTATCGGAGCCGGAGTTTGTGGAGCCTTCCTGGTTCCCCTGCTTCAACAGAGCCATAAGTTCCTGAAAGACTTCCGCAAGTTTGGCCTCTTCCTGCGAGTTCTGGGTCCCAGTGCTCTGGCCTGTGCCGCTTGCGCTTCCGGTCCCGGAAGACAGGCTTCCGGACTGCATTGCGGCCAGCAGTTCCTGGATCAGGCTCTGGGTGTCGGGCGTGATTGAAGTGCTCATGTCGTCCTCATCGTGCGGCTGAAAGCGGGCATGGCAAACGGATTCATGGCCGCGTTTTTCTGCACGGTCTGTTTACGATGCAAAGCTGACGTCAGCCTGATTTGAGCCCTAACCACATTACGAGGGAAGGTTCTGAAGAATACGCGCAACCGGCTGAAAAAATTCAGGCGTGATTGTTGTTCCGGGTTTGAATTTTTCCGCAAGGTTTCGCGCAAGTTCATAATCCCAGACGACAGGAATACGGCTCTCCTGAGCGATCGTGCGATAGATCTCCGCCTGTTCTCCATGCGCCCGACAGACAATGCGCGGAAGAGGCGTCTGCGGCGGTTGATAGCGCAGGCCGATGGCAACAGCGTTTCCACAAATCATGACGCTGGCCTGCTTCGGGCCAAGCGGTGCGGTATTGCGACGGGCCTGGCTCTGGAGGCGCCGCTGCTGGCGCTTGATGAGCGGATTGCCCTGACTTTCCTTGCGTTCGTTCTTCGCTTCGGTGGGCGTCATCCGCATTTCCTTGAGGAACATCTGCCGCTGGATCAGCAGGTCGATCACGCCGGCAACCATGTAGAAAACACAGGCGGCACTGAAGATCGGCATCAGCAGCGTGAAGAGAATGCGGGGCAGTTCGGTAATTCCGGCTTCCGGCACACGGACGAGGCCGCCAATCGCACCATGAATAATGAGCGCCAGTGTTCCGCCGAAAAACAGAACTTTGACCAGTGACATGCCCAGATCCACGAAAGTCCGGGCTTTAAAGAGATTTGCGAACCCCGAAACCGGATTGATCTTCTCAAACTTCGGCATCACAGGATCGAGTGCGAAAACAAACCCGCCATTGGTCAGCAGCCTGACGAGAATGCCCGTGACGACGGCCAGAGCGAGAGGAGTCAGGGCGTCTTCAAAGCAGATGGTCCTCAGAGCCTGACCCACGCTTGCGATCCCGGATCTGAAATCCATCGTAAGCGCGTTCCCGACCGCATCCATCATCGCTTGCAGATGGATGGCAATCGCGTTTCGCCGCAGGAGAAGCCAGCCGATCAGGATGATGGTCACCACTCCGGACTGAAGATCCGGAGCCTTGGCGATATGGCCTTTGCGACGTTCATCCGCGAGCTTCTTGGCAGATGCCGGGAGAGATTTTTCTTCGCTACTGCTTCCGCTCATGGCTTCAGCAGTTGGTGCATGGTGCCAAGAACATCCCGCGAGGCGACAAGATCATGCCTCATGTATGACACGAGCCACGCGCAGTAGCCGAACATCATCAGGATGAAGACCAGATTGCGCAGGTTCGGGGCGAGATCATAGAGGTGCAGTTTCGGGATGGCGCGCATCAGGAGAATAACGCTCGCCTCACACAGCAGCATCGCCAGCATGACGGGAGCGCCGATTGAAAGGCTCACAGTTTCCAACCGGTCAAGCAGACCCAGCAGAACCATGCCGAACCCCGGCTGCGGCGCCAGCGCCAGAGCGAGCGGAGGCCAGAGTGTTTCGGACGACAGCAGCGTATCGGCCAGAAGATTGAGCCCCCCTGACAGGACAAACAGCGTCGTGACGGCAAGGGCAAAAAAACCGGCGGTTGTGGACTCCTGATTGCCGCTCCCCGGATCTTCGGCCTGTCCCTGCGTTGCGCTGCGCTGGGTGTCGAGCAGTTCGCCCGCGCACTGTACGCCCCAGATCGGCAGACCGATGAGCAAACCGATGATGACGCCGATCACCATTTCCTTGGCCCCGAGCATACCGAGCGCCATCAGGGAGCGGGGATCGGTGAGCAGTCCCGCATGGATCATGGGGGTTGCGGGAATAGCGAGCGCGAAGGCAATAGCCCCCGTGATGGGGCCGCCAAGCTGCATGCGTGTAAAGACCGGCAACACGATGGCCGCCCCCGCCGGGCGGCTCATCGCCAACGCGATGGAGCTCAGCCAGGGCATCATCTGTTGTAGGACAGTAATGGCGTCAGTGGCAGGCACGGCTCAGAAGCGCGTCATGGCCGGGAAATCGGTCAGGACGTGTTCGGTAAAGGCCAGCAGAGGCGGAAAGAGTGTCGAGGCCATAAGCACCAGTGTCGCGCAGACGGCGACGACCTTGAAGGTCAGCGGCATTGTCTGGTCTTGAAGCTGAGTTACAGCCTGCAAAAGCCCGATCAGAAGCCCGACCACCAGCGCGATCGCCAGCGGCGGTCCCGCGATTGAGGCGAACAGGAAAAGCGCGGAAGAGAGTTCCTGCGTAAGGGCCGCATCATCCACAGGCAGTGTTCTTCCGCAGATGCGCGCGAAGTGGCGGCCTACGCATAGCTCATCACCAGTCCGTGCAGCAGGCGTGTCCAGCCGCTGGCCAGAACGAACAGCAGCAGCTTGAGCGGAACCGAAATCGTGTTGGGCTGCACCTGAGACAGGCCCATCGCGATCAGGATTGTGGTCACGACGAGGTCAATGGTGATGAACGGCAGATAGATCAGGAAGCCGATTTCAAACGCACGTTTGAGCTCTCCCGTCAGGAAGGACGGCAGAAGGATCGGGAGAGATTCCGGCGTCAGGCTGTCGCGCATGTCCTCGGGCCACAGGCGCTGGGTGGCGTTCATGAAGAAGTTGCGTTCGGGCGCCTGTGTGAAGCGGAGCAGATGCTGGGCGACAGGCGCCTGTACGCGTTCATAGGCATCCACATAATCCGTCAGTGTCTCGTATTTCTGGTCGCTCTCCATGGCCGCCTTGTAGATGTCGTGGCCGAGAGGCGCGGAAATGAAGAGCGTGAGGATCAGCGAAATCGCATAAAGCACGATATTCGGCGGAGACTGCTGGATGCCGAGCGCGGTGCGCAGCAGGAACAGGACGACCGAGATTTTCACGAACGACGTAGTGGTGATGACCGCGAGGATCAGGACGCCGAACCCAAGGGTCAGGACAAGGGCCGTGACGAGATTGGTCGAGCCGATCATGCGGTGATGATCCGCGTTACCCGGATGGCGACGGAGGACCCGAGATCCACGAGTTCGCCTTCGCCAATGCGGCGGCCATTGGCCATGATCGACACGGAACGCTCCGTGAGCGCGCCGATATCAATCACATGTCCTTCTCCGATCGTCCTCAGCTCAGCCAGCGAAACCGGCATCCGCGCCAGTTCAAAAGTCAGGGGGATCTGAAGCTGTTCGATGGCGGAGGCTTCGACTGTCGTGGACTGGTGAGGGTCGGTCGCGGAGGACGGAGGTGTTTCAGTCATGCTATTCCAATCTGCTGGCCAAATCCGGGCGAGAGGCAGAAACCCGCCCTCAAAAACAATCCTGCTGCCGTCATGCCGGACCGCTGCGCCCAGCATCTCGCCCGCAACAATCACATGTCGGACTTGCGCTGCCGTCCCGAGGACCAGTCCGAAACCGGGGCCGAGCGCCATGAGGTCTTCGGGCGAGAGCAGAACGCTGCCGATCCTCAAAGATAACATCACCGGCGGATCGGGAAAGCGGCGCACAAGCGACGGTGCGAGAGGGTGCAGCACAGGCATTAATGCCGGAGGCAGACGCAGCAGTCCGCAAAAGCTGTCCGCTGTGTCAAAACGGGCTTCAAATCCGATTTCGACAAACGCGGGCATGTGGGATGTGGCCTGCTGCGCCGGTTCGATCCGCGTGAACCGGATCGGTGCAATTATCGCTGCCTCCAGCGTCGTCAGGCCCTGATCCAGCAACATCTCAAGCAGCAGCAGGGCTGCCGGCGCTTCCATCGGGGCGCGAGGCTTCGGCTCCGCCAGCGAAACCAGCCTCTGAAGGGTCTCGTGAGGGAGAACACATTGCCCCTCCCTATCATCGATCCGAAAACAGATCGCACTCCACTGTGCTGGTAAGAGGATCGGCGGCGTAAAGCGCACCGAAAGCCGCTCTTCACCTACAAACAGCGCAAAGTCTTGCCGCCCGAGCAGACCTGCTGCCGAAGCGTCATAGCCCAGCGGCCTCGGTGTAAGGCGATGTATCGCGCGTGATAGAGACAGCGTCATGGAGCGTTGAACCGCGACGTTGTGCTGCGTTGGCGGGTGAGCCGTCCGCTGCTCTGGCGCATCATGGCAAGTTCCGCGATGTCCTGTTCCTCGTGCTGTTCCTGCGCCGTGCGGCGTTCTGTCAGAACGCGCTCCAGCAGGTCGCGCGCCTGTTTTTCGCGCTGTTCGTACTGCATCAGGAGGCGACGTGCTGCGGCGACGAGCTGCCGAGCTTTTTCGACGTCCCGTTCCGCTTGCGCGATCCCGTCTTTCAGGCGTTTTTCGTGACGGGCGAGCTCTTCAATATGCTCATGATCCCGACGCAGGAGCACGGCGCTGACCGGCGCATTCTGTGCGCGTGCAGCGATCTCCGTCTGAACCCCAAGCTGATGTGCTTGATGGTCGGACAGGATCTGGCTGGCGTGGTTGAAACGAGCCAGACGCTGATCGACCTGCGATGTTGCCGCCGACAGAAGTTGACGCGCCTCTGCGGCACGGCGCTGGCGCAGCGTCACAAGCTGTCCCGCCGCCTGCGGGCTCAGGCGCAAAGACGGTTCAGCCATTCCAGCATCTCCGCAAAAGACGTCCGCTCGTCATTGCCCTGACGCAGGAAACCCCGCAGCGCGCCGATTTTGGCAATCGCCTCATCCGCCAGTGCGTCACCGCCGGGCTTGTATTCGCCGACCTGCAACAGAAATTCGATCTCCTGATATTTCGCCCACAGGCTCCGGATTTTCGTGGCCGCCGCCTGATGACGGGGATCGGTCACGAGAGACATCACGCGCGACCGGCTGGTCAGGACGTCAATGGCCGGATAGTGCCCCGCCGCCGCCAGTGCGCGCGACAGAATGACGTGGCCGTCCAGAATGCCGCGTGTTTCTTCAGCAATCGGATCATCCATCCCATCCTCGACCAGCACGGTATAAAATGCCGTGATCGACCCCCTCACCCCCATGCCCGCGCGCTCCATGAGCTGGGGCAGAGCCGCGAAAACCGAAGGGGGGAAGCCGCGCCGCGTGGGCGGTTCCCCGGCAGCCAGCCCGATCTCGCGCAGGGCCCGGGCGTAACGGGTGACATTGTCCACGAACAGCAGGACCTTCAGCCCCTGATCGCGGAAATATTCCGCAACTGTCGTGGCGGCCTGTGCACAGACGACACGCTCGGCGGCGGGCCGATCGGAAGTCGCGACGATCAGGACAGCATTTTTCAGCCCGTCCGCCCCCAGATTATGCTCGACGAATTCGCGGACTTCACGGCCACGCTCGCCCACCAGCGCCACGACCGCGACATCGGCAGAACTGCCCTTGACGATGGCGGACATCAGCGTGGATTTGCCCGCCCCGGCCTCGCCATACACCCCGAGCCGTTGCCCTTCGCCACAGGTCAGCAAGCCGTCCAAAGCCCGCAGCCCGACGGGTAGCGGCCGGGCAATAGGCTGACGCTCCATGGCAGGAGGGGGCGCGGCATAGACAGAGCGTGATGGTCCGGCTGGCAGTGGTCCCAGACCATCAATCGGCGTACCAAGCGCATCAAGCACCCGGCCCAGCAACCGTTCGCCGACCGGGAAGCTGCGTCGCCCTCCGGTCGTGACGACTTCCGTGTCCACTGAGACGCCTTCGAGGCCGCCCATCGGCGTCATGAGGACTTCGTTTCCGTCCAGCCCCACCACTTCGGCATCCAGAAACCAGTCCCGGTCGCGGTTCTGCAACCGGCACAGATCGCCCACGGCTACATTCGGCAGAATGGCACGAATGATGGTTCCAGTGGCGCTCACGACACGTCCCTGCATGGGATGTGTGTCGATCCCCGCCGCACGTGAGCGCAGCATGGGCAGGAGGGTTTTCATCCGCGCGATAACATGATCCGCCGTCTGCGACGGATCGCGGCTCACCTGCATCCGGGGCAGAGGATCAGCCTGCCGGTCCTGCATCACGGGCGCGCCGGAAAGACGGGGCATGTTTTCCGGCTCCGGGTTTTCTGAAGCCGGATCGCGTTTGATGAGAGACGCTTCGGACTGATTGGTCCGGGCGTCTTGTGTTTCGGGACCGGGACGGGAAACGGCCTGTTCCGCGTCTTCGGGGGGCAGGTCCTGCTCCGGCTGCGTCTTGTCTGTCTGCTGAAACATGTGCAGGCGGACGAAATCTGCTTCCAGCGCACTGGCGAGAGACACAGCCGGGCGCGCGGCATCCATGATCCCGTCCATGGAAACCGTGTCGTCCGGAGCCTGAGAAGGCGACGTGAGCGGGATGTCAGTCATGCTGCATCCACTGTGCGCTGAGATGCTCCCGAAGCACGGCAAGCTGGGCGTCGACGCCCAGTTCCGCCACGCCCAGTTCGCTCTCCAGCACACACCGTCCGGGCGACAGCATCGGGTCGATCTCAAGACGCAGGCCGGGATTATGGACCGTCAGGTCTTCCACGACCGGGCGCAGGATGTCGGCGCAGTCGGACGCCACCCGCAGCGTGGCGAGCGTGCCATGCCGGATTTTCCCCAGCGTATGTCTGATAGCAGCCGGAAGAGCGCTCCCGATATCAAGCCGACCGAACAGATCCGTCACGACATCCGTCACAATGGCCGGAAGGCTCGTTTCCAGATCCCGGAGCACTTTTGCGACCGCTTCATCGGTCACGAGAAGACGACGCGCCATTTCTGCGGAGGCTTTGTCATGCCCGGTCTGATAGCCACGCCGACATTCCGCATCATAGGCGTTCCGTGTGGCGGAGAGCAGCATCGTGGCGTTGCGGATGGCGGTGTCATAGGCCAGCGACGCATCGCACCAGGCGCTCATGTCTTCGGGGCGCAAGACCGTCGTGGAAGGCCGCATCCGCGAAAACATCCGTTCAGACATGCGAGGCGATCCCTTCCGCGACTTTCAGGATAATCGGATCGTACGCGCTGGAGGCTGCGGGCAGAAGGGTCCTTGCGGGCAGCTTCAGCGTGGCGAGACGCCCGTAATCTCCGGCCAGACTGTCGCGCCAACGAATCAGACAGGACCAGCCGCAATCCGTGATAGTTCTGGTCAGGCCGGCAAGGTCCATGTTGGGTTCGGTCGGTGCTTCTGCGTCCGGGATTGACAGACCAGCCTGCGCCCAGTGAGCTCCGTTGCGGATACCAAACAGTCTGACGCCTTCGCCCAACGCGGCATTAAGGACCGTAATCGCCTGACGGTCCACCTGTTTCGCCAGACTACGCCAGTAAACGACCGCACCCATACGACGTCCTGCGCTCTGAAGACGATCCTCTGACTGAAGCGCCAGAGCTTCCAGCGGGCCTTGTGGAGCGTGGGCTGGTGGCAGTCCCTCACAATCCAGCAATGCAATCAGACGTTCTGATAGTCTCGAACAGGTCTGGAGTTTCTGGACCGTATCGCGGTGCAGCATCGGCAGGCGCAGTTGCAGATGGGACGGATGAATACTTGCCAGCATCTGACTGTAGTCTGACCCGGAAGATGCGCTCATGCTGTGGGCTACGGTCACGCAGCCTCACGCGGCACGATGGCCAGTTCCGTCGTGGTCGGCACCGGTTTCCTGCGAAAGCGCCGCCACAGGAGGCTGGCGCCATATCCGGCAGGGAAGGCGAACGCGAAAAACCATCCGGTCCAGCCGAGCGGACTCATCCATTCCGCCTGAACCGGCGGAAGATGCGGAACCGCGACTGGCAAAAGAATGACGGAGACCCGGTCATAGGCCAGATCCTGGACGGCATTGGCGACCATCAGCTTGATCTTGGGCAGCAGCCCCGATACAGCCGTTCCGGAATCGTACCGGATGACGACAGAGGCCGTGGCCGGTTTGTCCACACCCGTCACCGGGTCGCTCGCGGCAGGTGCGATATGGACACGCGCATCAATCACACCATCAATATCATTGAGCGTGTGCCCAAGCTCCTGACTGATGCCGTAATACAGCTTGGCGCGCTCGGCCGTGGGGGTGCTGATCATGCCCTGCTGCTGGAAAATCTTGTCCATGCTGTCATATCCGTTGCGGGGATAATGACTGCTGCGCAGGATGGAGACGGCATCCGCCACATGCCGTTCCGACACTTCCACAGTGGAACTGCCGTCCTTGGCGATCAGGCGGGTGGCGGAAATCCCGTGCTGCAGAAGGATGGCGATCATCTCCATCGCATCGCGTTCCGAAAGCTCGGTGTAGAGCACGGTCTGACACGCCGTGAGGGACAGGAGAAGGAGCAGGGCGGGAAGGGTGAGAAACAGGCGGCGGATACGGAACATGATCTCAGCCTCCCGGTGTGAGGAGGCTCTTCAGCGTGGAGGTCATATTCTGTGACGACACGGTGATGATATGGGTTTCGAATTCGGAATTGGTGAATGCCATCTGTCGCGTCAGGGCCTCGTTATACATCGCAATCCCCTCCTGCTCGACTTTCTCGAACAGACTGTTCAGGGGGGCAGTCTTTCCATCCGCCTTGCCTGCGGAAGCGACATTGGAAGCGGCTGAAAGTCCCGCTGTTCCGACGCTGCCCTGCGGAAGAGCCAGGTGTTCCGTTCCCGTCGTCGGAATAACAGTCGGCGCCAGCGTATTAAGCGTGGAAAAAGCGCTGCTGATCCGCCCCAGTCCGGACAGGATCTGGTCCCCCAGTGTGTCTGTCGTGGAGAGGGACTGCGTCTCGTATGTCTGGCGGGCAGGTGTGCTCTGCAGGAAGGCAATCTGATCGTCGACGGGCGCAGGCGCTCCTGCGGCCATGCCGCTTGTCTGGTCGGTGAGAGAGCGCTGGGCCAGCGCTGTCGCATCCAATCCCGTAATGCCTGTCATACCTGCGACCCCGAACAATTTCCTGCAACAGGCCCGGACCTATCGGGATCAAGCCTAGGGACGAAAGCTGATCTGAACCTGACCTTCAAACGAGTTGTCCGAAAGTGCCTTCAGGCGTTCGGCAAGAATTGTCGGGCCTCTGCGCGCGGTCTATAGAAGAACAGATGAAGCAGAACTCCAATTGCAGTTCAGAAAAGACGGCGACGTTGCACCAGCGATTTCTCTCCGGCGTTCTGCGGGCCTCTGTGGTGTTGGGCTCTGTTGTGCTGGCACTGCCGCATAGCGTCCGGGCCGAGCCGCTCCCGCTACCCGATCAGGGACGCTATACGGTCATCCATCAGACTTTGCCCGATGTCCTGACCCAGTTCTGTGAAGACGTGAATCTGCGTGTCGTCGTGGACCCATCCATTCAGGGGAATGTACGCTCCGGTTTTACCGCCGAGACGCCGCTGGCATTCCTGAATGCGCTGTCTACCGAATACAGGCTGGACTGGTATTATGACGGCAACACGCTGCACGTTACGCCATCATCCGCGACGACGACACAGTCTTTTCCGCTGGGTGGTGTGTCTTATGCGGCGTTGATGCGGGCTGTAGACGCGAAGAAAATGCTTGAGCCCCATTATTCGGTCCACACCGATGATCGCGGGCGTTCCGTCAGTGTCTTCGGGCCGCCCGATCTGCGCGATCGCATCAGCCAGACGATCCAGTCCCTCAGCGGACCGGGCGCAGGCCATCGGACAGTCAGGATTTTCCGGGGAAGTGCCGTTCAGGACGTCTCGAAATAGATCGGGACGTTTTTTGACGAACGGATATAAAAACTCTTCCCGATCAGAAATTGTGACCGGGAAGAGAAGTGCGCGCAGGTCTCAGGACGTCTGCTGCGAGGGAATGGCGGCCGGATCCGACAGCTGTCCGGTCGTGCCGGAAGCATCGGTTCCCGAAGCGCCACCGGACGTTTCCGTATCCTTCACGCTACTTCCGTTGGAACTGCCGGAAGAGGCCTTGTCCTTGGCCTCTTGTGCCTGAATGAACGTGACCAGGCTGGCAATCTGCGTGAGGGACCCCAGCGGAACGGTCAAAGGCTTCAGGATCTTGTCGAATTTATCGCCAAAATCCTTTGCCTTGTCGCTTTTGGACTTGGTGGGCTTTGCTTTCGGCTCTGCGGTAGCGGTCTCGGTTTCAGTATGAGGGGGGTGCTCAGCAGGCACATGTTCAGACGCTATCGATGGGGGATGCATTCCCGAATCCTGCGAATAAACGGAGCTGGTAGGTCTCGGGGCCGTGTTATGATAGGCCTCGTTGAAATTCGTAATTTCGCTCTGAGGGTTAGAGGTGCTTTCGCCAGTGTGGGGTACAGACGTATGCGGCTCAGGTTCCCTAGATCCAACGCTATGAAGGGTCATCTCTGGCTCTCTCTATAAATCAATGTTGCGTTCATCACCGAAATGCTGAAAGACCGGGACAGAGGGGCAAATCGGCGTGCTTTCATTCTGTAAGAGAGCAGTCTGTCTTTATCCTGATCTGGCTTTAACATTTACAAAGCGCTGTTCCGGTTTCACGGAACCATAATAATCTGATGGAAATCAGGCTTTTGAGCCCTGTCAAAAAAATTCCATATTTCAAAAGGCCGCCTGAAATCGTCAGCATCGAATAAGATTGATAGGTTGCGCCCCTCAGGTCTGTTCTGCGCTTCGTTACGAAAGTTTTTCCATGCGGGTTTCTTTTCCGTCACGTGCTGTGTTCCTTGCTTTCGCGCTGACGGTGCCTCTTGCCGGCTGTGTCTCAAACGCTTCACATAACACACAGGATGTCGCGCGAGAGCGACAGGCGGCGCGAAACCCCGAGACCATGATGAAAGTCGGCGACAGTGCGCGCGCACGCGGAGACTGGACCACCGCCGCAGCCTTTTACGGCCGGGCCGTTGCACTGCGCCCCGGACAGCCGGATTATGTCGGGCCTTATGCCGAAGCGCTCATGCATCAGGGGCGGACGAACGAGGCAATTGAAGCCATTCATGGTGCCGAAGCCAACGCGACGCCTGCCGAACGTGTGCGTCTTGCGCTGCTGCTTGCCCAGTTGCTCAATACCGCACAGCGGTCACAGGAAGCGATCGGGGTTCTCCTCCCCGTGATCCAGCAGAACCCCAATTCCGCTCCTTTGCGGGTGGCGCTGGGAATTTCGTATGAAATTTCCGGAGATGCACAGGGTGCGCGCCAGAGTTATCGCGATGCGCTGCGGATCGACCCGAACAATATCGCCGCCGCCAATGATCTCGCCCTTTCGGAAGCCCTTGGAGGGCAGCCTCATCAGGCGCTGAACGAGCTTCTGGCCCTGAGGACGCAGGCCGTCGAGCGCGGGGCTTCAGCGGCCTCGCTCTCCACGATCGACGGGAATCTGGCGATTGTTTACGCTCTTGAAGGCAAATTATCGGATGCGCGGCAATCCGCACGCTCGGCGGCCCTCAGCAGCGAACAGATCCAGCAGAATATGCGGTTCTATACGCTCCTGCACGCCGCTCAGGGCGTGGATGCCGCCTCGTCCGCAACGGGGGGCTGAGACGCATCAGTCTGCGTCGTGGTGTTTGTGGATGTTGCCGGACTGTCGCTTCCAGTCGTCGCAGACGAACTGGCACCCCCCATGCTTCCACCGCCGATGGCGGACGGGACATTCGACGTCGCAGACGTTCTGTTCTGCGAAGTGCGATCCATCCCCGCCTCCCACAATTCCACAACGCGCCCAAACCGCGCGCCATTGGCCGGTTGCAGATGGGCAGGCTCCAGCAGATCCCCCGGATTGGCAATTTCCGCGGCGAGCGCTGCGGCCTGAAGGCATTGTCCAAGGGGATAAAGGCTGTCGGACGTGTCTCCGGTCCAGGATGGGCGGACGGCCTGACGACAATCGGGTTGGGCTACGACATACGCCCTGAGAACGAGTGTGTTGGACGCATCGTGGACCACGCGGATCCGCGCCGGTTCCACACCGGCACGGACGAGCGCGTGCGTCACCAGAGCCGTAATCTGCGGGTCCGCACCGTTGATCGTGGCGTGAACAGCGCGCGGATCGCCCAGTTTGGTGAGCGCGGCATCGAGCGCACGGTCTGCGTCGGCGGAATCAAGAGGAATGCGATGCTGGTTGACGCCCAGAAGAAGCGGCGGCGGAGGGCCAGACGAACGCGTGCCGCTGAAGGTGCATCCGGCCAGCGACAGTGCGAGAAGGGCGAGGAGCGCGTGTCTCATTCGTAAAGAAACCCGGCCGCACCCTGAAGATGAGGCATGCGTGTGGGATCGGGCGCATCTATTGCGGCGGCCGCCGAGCGTCGGAGCAGCAGCGCCTCGATGGCGGATGTCGGACGGATATAGTCGGTCGGCAGCGCCGGAACACGATCGGATGGATGAACGATATAGGCCGTGACGACGATCAGCAGTTCGCTCTCGTTGCGCTGGAACGACGTGGAGCGAAACAGCGATCCAAGTACCGGAATATCCGCCAGCCCCGGCACCTTGGAGATGGTATTGCTGGCATCGTTTGAAATCAGACCGCCGATAGCAAAACTCTGACCCGATGCAAGCTGAATGGTCGTATCAGCCCGGTTGGTGCGGATGGCGGGAACGACGCTGCTGCCGGAAATGGAATACGCCCCTTCCGACGCTTCCGTGGAAACGGAACTGACTTCCGGTGCGACATGCATGCTGATGGTGCCGTCAGACAGGACCGTTGGCGTGAAATCGACGCTGACGCCATAATTTTTGTAGGTAATCCCGACAGTGCCCAGACCCTGCGGGATCGGAACGGGGAACTGCCCGCCGGACAGGAACTTGGCTGTCTCGCCCGACATGGTGGTGAGGTTGGGTTCTGCCAGCATGGTCGCAAGCCCCTCCGTCGCCATGGCGTCCAGTGTGCCTGTGACGGACGAACTCCCGCTCGTATAGCTTCCCGAAAGCGCATTGCTTGCGCTCGACAGGGCCTTGATGGCGCTGGGAACACCACTCAGTCCGCCCGTAGCGGCACCGATGGCGAAAGAGCCCACACCGTTGAAAACTGTCGTCCAGTTAAAACCCAGATCCTGCGAGAGCTGCCGTTGCACTTCCGCAACGCGCACGACAAGATTGACCTGAACCGGCTCGCTGATGGTCAGGCGGTTAATCAGTTTCGCACCACTCCCGCCATATTGCCGGGCGAGAGCCTCCAGATGCGCGGCGGCTTTGGCATCCGGAACAGAGCCGGACAGGACGACACCTTCAGGCGACATTTGCACCTGAACATTCCGGCCCCCTTCCTTGGCGATCATGGTACGCATCGCGTCCTTGTTGAACGTGACCGTCACGTCGCCGGAAATCATTTTCTGGCCGCTCTGGTCCAGCACGATAAGTGTCGTATGGCCGGGTTTTTTGCCGAAGATGAACAGGCCGTCATTATCGGTATATTGCACGTCCATAACCGTCGGATCGGCAATCATGACATTGCCTGCCGCGCGGGGAAGCTGGATCAGCTGCGCTCCTCCGACCGATAGCGTCATGGACCCACCGTGGCGGGCAGACTGCACCTGCGCGGCTGCGTTTTGCGGAATGGCGCCGACGCATACGGCGCCGAAGAGCAGAAAAGATCCCTGCAATGCGCCTGTGCGGGCGGCCTGCCAGAACCGTATGCGGTGTGTTGAACGGCCTGAAATCATACTGAAAAACTGTTCATCATGCCGTAAGTCCCATGTCCTTATCGAGCCGTGCCGCAAGACGATAACCCACGCCGCGCACGGATTCGATCGTCACGAGGGAGCGTGCCTTTGCAAGCTGCCGCCGAATGCGGCTGACACGCACCTCAAGGGAGTTCGGGCAGTACTCGGCCTGTGCGCCGTAAACGTCATGCTCAAGTCCGGCGCGGGGCACGACGTGACCACGGCGGCGCATCAGTGATTCCAGAATGAGCGTCTCTCGGCGCTGGAGCGTGAGTTCGAGATTACCGACCCGCACTTCACGTGTAGCGGTGCAGAGGGTGAGGTCACTGAACTGATGCTGCTCTGCCGACCGGATGCGCGGGCGACGCATGATAGTGCGAACACGTGCGACCAGTTCGCGGGGGCTCACATCGCGCGTCACGCTGTCATCCGCGCCCGCTTCAAGGGCCGCGATCCGCTCGTCCTGACAATTGGCGATGAGCACGAGGAATTCGTCGCCGTCATGTCGCCGGCAGCGACAGCGCGCCTGCCACCAGACGCTATAGACGCCATCGCCACTTGTGGAATCCAGCAGGACAAGACTGTAATTCGAAGCCGTCAGGGCCTCGTTGGCATCGTCGAGCGTCGTGAAAACATCCGCGCCGAAACCGGCGCTCTGAAGGTTTTTGGCAAGGCTGTCGGCATACCCGCTATCGGGGGACATGATCATCAGTCTCATGTGCGTTTCTCCTGCAAAATCCGTTGATCTGTCATTGCTGTCTGGCAATGGCTGCATCGGCCCCGAACACGTCCGTTCCGATGGACGCGATGGGATGGACCGGGAATTCGTCGGCAAGGTCCTGATACGAGAGAACGGGGTTGTCGAAGCCGTTCCGGATCAGGAATCCCCTGACGAAGCGTCGCGTGTCGACCGAACACACGATGATGGGTTTGGTGGTTTCCGCTTCCGCACCGGATTTCCCGGGGGCGTTGGCCAGACGCTCGCGGACGGCCTCCAGAAGTTTTTGGGACGCATCCACTTCCAGCGCCAGAAACGAACCGGCTGGTGTTTCGCGGACGGACTGTCGCAGAAGCTGGTCCGTTGCCTGCGACAGAACGATCGCGGGGATCGCCCTGTGGTTCGTCGCATAACGGTGGCAGATCTGACGGGACAGGGCATTGCGGACATGTTCGGCCAGCATCGGCACCTTGTTTTCGGTCTCGCCCCACTCCACGAGCGTTTCCAAAATAAGGCGCATGTTACGCAGCGACACATCCTCTTCCACGAGACGCCTGAGAACTTCGGCGAGACGCTGGACGGGCACGAGTTTCGTGGCCTCGCGCGTCAGATCGGCATATTGTGCTTCCACGCGCTGGACGATCTGCCGCGTTTCCTGAAGCCCAAGGAAACGCCCGGCATGGCGACGCAACGCAGCACGGAAGCGGAAAGCAATGATCCCGGCATGATCATGAAACCCTATCCCCGCCGCCCGGAGCCGCCCTTCGCTGACGGAGGGAACCCAGAGGGACGGATCATTGGTCAGCAGAGCAACGCCTTCCTCGCCATCTATTCCGGCAAGGTCCAGATGAACCGGATCGTCATGCAGCAGAAGGAAGTCCTTGCGGAGTTCATGCTCCTCGATGGGAACGTCTTCCAGATCGATCGAAAATCGCAAATCCCCGCTGTCGTCGCGCTGTCGGAGCGTGGGGGGCGGGAACTGGAAGCCTAGATCGTTGCCGATTTCCATGCTGACGCGCGCCAGAAGACGGGTCAGACGTCCCTGATCCAGAGTGGCGTTCAGCTTCTGGCTGAGAGTAATCGCCATCAGGGGGGTGAAGTTTTCCTGAAGTGTCGTGCTGGCGTGCCCCGCCGGTGAGGCGGCGGAGAAGACATCGTCCTGCGCGCCGGGATGCGTTTCGGCGGAGCGTCGGAACACGCGGTTCGTCAGGCCCTTCCAGTCCGGGCGACTGCCGCAGAAGAAAATTGCCGCCAGAATGAGGAAGACGGGTTTAGGAAAACCGGGGATCAGCCCCATCGCCAGAAGCACGACCGACGCCACGCGCAGGGCGCTGCTGTTTGCGGTAAGCTGGGTCGCCATATCGCGGCCCAGATCCATGCCATGACCGCCCACGCGCGTGACCACGACGGCCGCCGTGATGGACAGCAGAAGCGCCGGAATCTGCGAAATCAGAGCATCGCCAACCGTCAGCAGCGTGTAGGTCTGCATGGCTTGACCGATCGCCATGCCATGCTGCGCCACACCAATGCCGATCCCGCCCACCAGATTGACCACGATGATGATCAGCCCGGCAATCGCATCGCCCTTCACGAATTTCAGGGCGCCATCCATGGCACCATGCAGGGCGCTTTCGCTGGCCAGTTCCGTGCGACGGCGTCTAGCCTCGATCGCGTCGATATCGCCCGACCGCAGATCGCTGTCGATGCTCATCTGCTTGCCGGGCATGGCATCGAGCGTAAAGCGCGCCCCCACTTCGGCAACACGTTCGGTGCCTTTTGTGACGACGATGAACTGGACCGTGGTGACGATGGCGAAGACCACCAGACCGACGACGATGTTTCCGCCAATGACGAATTCGCCGAACGTTTCAACAATCGCCCCGGCATCCGCCGTCGTGAGGATCAGCCGCGTGACCGTGACTTCAAGCGCCAGCCGGAACACGGTCGAAACGAGGATCATGCCGGGAAGCGCTGTCAGATCCAGCGGCGACCGCAGATAGACCGCCACCATCAGAAGCAGGACCGACAGGCTGAGATTACATCCGATCAGCACGTCTGCGAAGGCTGCAGGCAGCGGCATGATGAGCATGCCAATCGTCAGGACCAGCACCAGAACGAGGGCCAGATCTTGCCGCTGGCTCATGACCCGGAAAAAGGGCGTGAGATGCTTCATGCCGCAGCGTGCCGCGTATAGTGCGCAAAACAGGTGCGCGCTTCGTCGAGCCGACCAAGCTGATGCAGCGCCCGCGCTCTCAGAAGCGCGTTGCCCGCATCGGGAGTGGTCTCAAGCCTGTCGAGACAGTCGAGCACGACGAGGGCGAGTTCACTGCGGCGGATGACGGTATAGACATGCGCCAGCATTCTCAGACATTCACGGTCTCCCGTGCGCTGGGCGAGCACCAGCAGCAGCATGGGCAGAGCCCGCCAGGGCCGTCCGCAGCAGATATAGAGATAGGCCAAAGACAGCAAAAGATCGCGTTGATCGCTCTCCATGCCTAGCCGCCGATCAGACTGTTGGACGCCTTGAGCAACTGCTCCAGAGCCGCAAGCTCATGCCTGAGCGTCTCCAACCCACCAGGGACGACAGGTGCTGTGCTGGAGCGTGAGGAAGCCTGTTCTTCCAGCCGTCGCAGCAGTTCCTGTCTGCGGGATGGCAGAAGAACCGCCGGGTTGCGGAGATGTGGCATGATGTGGGCGTACACCGCGCCAATGACAGTGGGCGGATCGATGGTTTCGGACAGTGCGTTTTCAGGCGCAAGCGTCTGGCGAAGGGCAGCAACTTCAGCGTTCAACAGACTGTCGTCATGCTGAAGCGACAGATCCTGCAGAGCGCGGTCGAGACGAACAGTGCCTTCAGACCAGACCCTCTGAACCATCTATACTGTCTCCGGCTGATCTACCGGTGAAGCAGATCAGTACTGAAAGTTAACAGGCCGTAAACCCTTGTGCATTATTACGGTATGTTTCCGTATTTCTGAAAGAGACAATCCTGTGACAATTTCAGTGCCGACCCGGTAGCGCTGCGAATGCACGACAATATTGGGATTTTTTCCGCTCCAGACGGCCTGAATGGGCACATCAACCGGCGCAGACTCTGGCGCAACTGAGACGTTCGAAACCCAGACCGCCTGCGTTCCGAAGGACGCATCGAACCATTTTTCGACATCCCGAAATGTTTTCATTTCCTGAGCCGAGAGACTTCCATCGATGATGATAACGCCGGAAGAGGCACTGACCTTGAGTTCAGGAAGATGATTTTGCGTTAGCTGCTGCACAACCAGACGTCCAAGCTCGGCATCGCTGACCGTCTGCTGGGTGGAAGCTGTTTCCAGATCGGGCGTGCGGGAAGGAGAGACGCTGGCCGTTTTGTGCGCGGGCGTTGCGGAGCGTGACAGCGCCTGCATTACGACGAGCATCAGAACAATCGCCATCCCCCCGACGATCATAAATGTGGGATTGGTTTTTCGTTTTGTATCAGGAATATCTTCGGTTGTAGAGGTAAGCGTTTCCGGCGGAGCCGCGATGGTGCCATCAGAACCCAGATGAAGGGAAACAGTGCCAAGCAGGAGTGTTGCGGGACCTGTGACGGTCGTGCTCTCACCAGACGGAAGCGCCACCGTATTCACTACGACATCCGGTGCAAGGGCCTGTAAAATATAGGTACTACCAGACTGTTGCCTGATCGAAAGATGTTGTGCCGCGATGCCGTCATCAAGCAGCGCCATGGTCGCATCCGGGCCTGAGCCGATAATGACAGGCTCTGTGCCGAACGTCATGACGGCATCGCTGTGCAACCCGTTCTGAACAACCAGCATGATGCGTCCCGGCTTGGGAGGACAGGTCCTCCAGGTGATAAAAACGGAAAATGGCCCGCACGACGGGATCTGCTCCCGACATGCAGGCCATGTCCGACGATGCGGAAATCAGTCCTTCGTGAAGGCAGACTTCGCGTTGCTTTCCATCGTCTGGGCAAAGTCGTTTGCAAACGTCTGGGCGTTGGAGATTTCAGACATCTGTTCCTGCTTCTGCAGGTTCTGGTCTTCCATGGCTTCGGACTCCTGCATGATCTGCTGCATGGTTGAGTCGCTGCTGGCAGAGATGGAACCGCTCATTTTGTTCTCCATGACATTGTTAGTGACTAAAAACAGCGCCGTTTTCTCTCAGCGCCATTCGGAAATTCACATGAACTCCCGAAAACCGTGACGTTCGTAGCGAACGCCTGAATACGCTCTGCACCCTCCCCGCACCCCGAAGGCGCGCGGGGCAGAATGCCGGGCGTCAACCCAGTGCAGACTTCAGTTCAGACGCAGCGGAGCTGCCGTTGAACGTGCCGGACTGAATTTCGCTGGCCAGCATCTTCGCAACATCGGCAAGGCTGTTGTTGCCAGCGTTCGAGGCTTCGCGAGCCAGAGCATTGAGATTGTTGAACTCATCCGAGCCGGACTTACCGGACTGCAGGGCATCCGCAATCGTGTCGACGTTGTTGCTCAGCGCATCGACGCTGTTGCCCTGAAGAGCCTGCTTGATAGCATTGCTGCTGCCACCCTGGTCGTAGGTACCATCCGACAGGCTGCGGCCAATATTGCCCGCAACGGAAGAGTCGAGGCCGTTACCCTGCTGGCTGGCTTCCGACGAAACAGCCTGAGCATACTGCTGGAGCGTATTGCCGTTCGTGCCGTTCATGTCGACGAGCGTCTTCAGCGTTTTCATGTCATCGCTGAGATTGCCGGTCAGGGACAGACCCGTGTTTCCAACGGGTGTAGGTGTCGAAGAACCGGTACCGGACGACCCCGTGCCCGAAGCGTTGCCGCTTGCTTCCATTTCCTGCAGGAGCTGGATCAGGGCCTGCTCCATTTCCTGTGCCGTTTCCGTGCTCAGGTTCTGGCCGGTGACTGAAGTGTTGAGGTCGCCCGTGCTCATCGGGCTAAATGTTGTGTTGTAACTGTCAACCGAGGACATGCGGCTCTCCACATCAGAAAATCTGTGATCAGAGAGCAAGATATCGCTTACCCTCTTACCCGAACGTTCCATCAGATGCGGCTGCAGTTCTTATGGTCGTTTCGGTCTGACGAAAGAGATATTTGAGCAGTCTGACCAAAACCTGACGTAAATTTCTTCAGAATTAATTTCTGGGAAAAACCGGAAAATGTTCACTAAATTGCAATCAAAAAGCTACGCGGGCTTAAAAATCCGGAAGAGCGTGTTCCTGATACAGGAACGATCTGGCTGTTCCGTGAACACCTGATGACGCCAATCAGTGTTGTTGAAGTTCCGGAAAACGATTTTTAATATCTTTCAAAAAGGACTGATAAAAGAAATTTTTGAGATTTAAGAATTTATTTTCAATTAAAACGGTAATTTACTAAAAAATTTGGCTTTTCAGAAGAATTTTTACTCACACTCAGATGTAACTTCCTCATCTTCAGAAAGTCGCATATCTTTCCGGCACATTGTTTCTATTTCGAAAAGCCGACACACCATGCCAGACTTCCCCCAGAATGGTCCGCAGGACAACACCCGCTCCGTTCTGGTCGCCTTATTGGCAAGCGCGATTGTCATCAGCGCTATCTGGATCCTCAAACCATTTCTTCCAGCCACAATCTGGGCCGTCACCATCGCGGTGACCACCTGGCCCCTGTTACACCGCCTTCAGACTGTCGTCGGAAATAGTCGCCGGATGGCGGTCTCATTGACAATTCTGATCGCCATGCTGGTTTTCCTTCTCCCGCTCTGGCTCGCCATTACCACCGTTTCCAGTCATTTTGGCGATATTGCCGCCCTGATTTCCATGGCTTCAACACTTCATATTCCCAATGAACCAGAATGGCTCGGCCGCCTTCCTCTGATTGGCCCGCATATCGCGCCGCTCTGGGACCGTGTTCAGCACATGCAACTCCCGGAAATGATTCAAAAAATTATTCCCGCGCCGGAAACGATGATCCACACCTTCCTGGCTTACGCCGGCAGCTTCAGCATTCTGGCCCTGCAATTCATCCTCACGCTTGTCATTCTCGGTGCTCTTCTGATGCGCGCGGAGTCTGCGACTGCCATTGCCAATACTCTTGTCACCATTCTGGCAGGCCAGCGGGGCAGGGAAATGTTGCAACTGGCCGCCTGCACAATTCGAGGCGTGGCTTTTGGCGTCACAGTGACCGCCGTCGTAGAATCTACCGTTGCTGGCATCGGACTAAAACTCGCAGGTGTCCCCTGGGTCAGTATTCTTACCGCCGTCACATTCATGATCTGCCTCTTGCAAGGCGGACCGGGCTTTACCCTGATCCCAGCCGTAATCTGGGTCTATTTTGAACGTGGCCTCGTGCCCGCTGTACTTCTGTTTGCCGTCACGATCATCACGATTATCATCGATAACGTGCTGCGTCCGTTCCTTATCCGCAAACAGGCCGATATTCCGCTCATTCTCATCATGCTCGGCGTTATCGGTGGGCTGGGCGGGCTGGGGCTTGTCGGCATCTTCATTGGCCCACTGATCCTGTCCGTTGCTTACACGCTGACCAAAAGCTGGATCAATGACTCCGCTCAGAAAAACCCTTCCCTCACACCTCCCACGGAACCCTGAACCGACGACGCTACTCGGCCGCTACTAGCCCATAATTTTGCCTGATACGTCGGGCCTGATGAATGAAATAAAGCTTGGCACCTGTCATGCGGACAGAACGAAACACCAGATAAAGCGGTGCCGTCAGGGCCGTGCGAGAGGATAGCGGAATATAGGCCACCTGTCCGGCATGATGCTGCTGCATGGACTGCGGGACGAGAGAGATTCCCAGCCCCCCGGCAACCAGATTGAGAGCCGCTAGAAGCTGCGGCCCCTTCTGATGGATCCGTGGTGTAAAACCCGCTCCCAGACAGGCATCCACGATCGTTTTGTACAGGCCGTTATTGTATTGGCTCTGGTACAGGATGAAGTCCTCATTCTCGAGGTCAGTCAGTTTTAGACCTGAAGCCGGAGCATCTTTCGCCAGACGGTGCGTTCGAGGAACCGCCACCACCATAGGTTCTTCCACGATCAGTTCGACCACAACATCCGACACATCGGGAATGGACGTCCGCACAAAAGCGACATCCACCGTATCCTCCCGCAAGCCTCCCAGAAGCTGGCTGGAATTGCCCTCAGTCAGCGTCAGGCCAACGTCCGGCCAGGTTTCGCGAAACTGTCCCAGCATGTCCGGCAGACTGGGATGACACAGAGCGGAGTTGGTGAACCCGATCGACAGTTCCCCAGTCTCCCCCCGCACGATCCGGCGGACATCTTCGACGGTCTCGTCCATACGCGCGATGACATCATACGCTCCTTTGAGCATGCTCCGTCCTGCGGACGTTAGCCGCATGCCCTTTGCATGACGCTCGAAGAGTTGAACCCCCAGTTCCTGCTCCACTCCTTTGAGAAGCCGCGTCAGCGGGGGCTGCTGAATTCCCAGCCGCTCGGCAGCCCGGGTGAGGTTGCGCTCCTCGGCAATGGCGATGACGGCATGGAGGTGTCTGAGTTCGATCATTCCATACCTTTAAAGTATGATGAAACCCCTCTGCAAACATTGGTTCAGACACGGAACTTCTTTAAGGTCCGCAGCGTCACAGACACATATCCTTTTGACCGGACAGGAACGCGCCATGACCAAGACCATTCCCGCCACACTCATCGCCGGTGACGGAATTGGCCCGGAAATCATGCAGTCGGTCACGACCGTCATGGACGCCCTCGACGCCCCCTTCCTCTGGGATCACCAGAGCGCAGGCGTCGGCGCGTTCGATCAGCACGGAACCGCCCTCCCCGAGGCTACACTCGACAGCATCCGCCGTACTGGACTTGTGTTGAAAGGTCCGCTGACCACCCCCGTCGGCAAGGGCTTCCGCTCCATCAACGTCACGCTGCGTCAGGCGTTCGATCTGTACGCCAACGTCCGCCCGACCCAGACGATCGTGCCCGGCGGACGGTATGAAAACGTCGATCTGGTCGTGATCCGCGAGAACATCGAAGGCCTTTATGCTGCGATGGAGCATTACATGGCCGTGGACGGAGACCCTGAAGCCGTGGCGTATGGCGCCGGCTTCAATACCCGCGCGGAATGCAACCGGATCGTCCGCTTCGCCTTTGAATACGCCATCAAGAACAACCGCAAGAAGGTCACGCTCGTCCACAAGGCGAACATCCTGAAAATTCTGAGCGGCCTGTTCCTGCATGAAGGTCGCAAGGTCGCCGCGGAATATGAAGGCCGCGTGGCGCTGGAAGAGCGTATCGTCGATGCCTGCGCGATGGAACTCGTCATCCGTCCCGAAAATTACGATGTCATCGTCACGACCAACCTGTTTGGCGACATTCTGTCCGATCTGACAGCAGGTCTTGTGGGCGGCTTGGGCATGGCGCCGGGCGCGAATATCGGCGAGAAAATGGGGATCTTTGAAGCCGTGCATGGCTCCGCGCCCGACATTGCCGGGCAGGGCATCGCCAATCCGCTGGCGCTGATGATGGCGGGAAGCATGATGCTCGCCCATGTCGGACGACTGGACCTGTCCGAACGGCTTGACGGTGCGATGAAGCAGATCCTTCAGGTCGAAGGCCTCCGTACCCGCGATCTGGGCGGCAACGCCACCACACAGGACGTCACGCAGGCCCTTCTGCGCGCCATCCAGTAATTTTCTGACAGCCCTCCAAGGAACATTCCTATCATGAAACAGGTTGGACACGACCTTCTGGACTGCCAGCGCGACCTTTCGGTTGAAGGGCGCTCCTATCGCTATTTTTCACTGCCCGTCGCGGCTGAAAAACTCGGAGACATTTCACGCCTGCCCGTCAGCCTGAAGGTTTTGCTCGAAAACGTGCTGCGTTTTACGGATGGCACGACCTATCGCGTTGAAGACGCACAGGCGATTGTCGACTGGACGAAAGCTGCACACTCCACCGCGGAAGTCCCGTTCAAGCCCGCGCGCATTCTGATGCAGGATTTCACCGGCGTTCCGGCCGTGGTCGATCTGGCCGCCATGCGCGACGGTATTGTCTCGCTCGGCGGTGATCCGCAGAAGGTCAATCCGCTCGTCCCCGTCGATCTGGTCATCGACCATTCCGTCATGGTGGACGTGGCCGGACGCAAGGACGCGCTCCAGCAGAACGTCTCGCTGGAATTCGAGCGCAATGGTGAGCGTTATGCGTTTCTGCGCTGGGGTCAGGAAGCATTCGACCAGTTCCGCGTCGTCCCGCCGGGAGCGGGCATCTGCCATCAGGTCAATCTGGAATATCTGTCTCAGGTGGTCTGGACGGGCACGGTCGGGGACGTCACTTACGCCTATCCCGACACGCTGTATGGCACGGATTCCCACACCACCATGGTCAACGGGCTTGGCGTTCTGGGCTGGGGCGTTGGCGGGATCGAAGCCGAAGCCGCCATGCTCGGCCAGCCGATTTCCATGCTCATTCCCGATGTCGTGGGCTTTCGGATGGACGGACGTCTGCCAGAAGGCACGACCGCGACCGATCTGGTGCTGACGGTCACGCAGATGCTGCGCGCCAAGGGCGTAGTTGGCAAGTTCGTGGAATTCTTTGGCCCGGCGCTCGATCATCTGCCGGTCGCAGATCGTGCGACCATCGCCAACATGGCGCCGGAATATGGCGCAACCTGCGGCTTCTTCCCTGTCGATGCGCTGGCGCTCGACTATTTGCGCCAGACCGGCCGTGACGAACACCGCATTGCCCTGACCGAAGCATGGCTGCGCGCGCAGGGCATGTTCCGCGATGCCTCCACGCCGGAGCCGGTCTTTTCGGACGTTCTGACGCTGGATCTGAGCACAGTCACGCCCTGCATTTCCGGCCCCAAGCGCCCGCAGGACCGGATCGAACTCTCCGCTGCCACCCCGGCTTTCGAAAAAGCCCTAACGGAAGCGCTCGGCGTCAAACCGGACGCGATTCACAAGACTGCCCCCGTCGCTGGCACGGATTATGCGATCGGGCACGGTTCCATCGTCATCGCCGCCATCACATCCTGCACCAACACGTCCAATCCCGCCGTTCTGGTCGCAGCCGGACTGGTGGCCCGCAAGGCCCGTGCACTCGGTCTGATGCCGAAGCCGTGGGTCAAAACGTCTCTCGCACCGGGCTCGCAGGTCGTGACAGACTATCTGGATCGCGCCAATCTGAGCGCCGATCTGGACGCGCTGGGTTTTGAGACGGTCGGTTATGGCTGCACGACCTGCATCGGCAATTCCGGCCCGCTGGCGAAGGAACTGGTGGACACGATCGAAGGCAATGGTCTGGTCGCAACGTCTGTCCTGTCCGGCAACCGCAACTTCGAGGGCCGGATTTCGCCCAACGTGCGGGCCAATTATCTCGCAAGCCCGCCGCTTGTCGTCGCCTATGCGCTGCTGGGAACGATGCGCGAGGACATCACGACGGCTGTGCTCGGACATGGTCCCGACGGCACGCCGGTCCACCTGCGCGATATCTGGCCGGCCAACCATGAAATCGCCGAGCTCGTCGGCTCCGCCGTCACGCGCGAAGCGTTCGTCGAGCGCTACAGCCACATCACGGAAGGCACGAAAGAATGGCAGGCTCTGGCCTCTGCCGGAACCTCAGCCACCTATGACTGGCAGCCCGGCTCGACCTATGTGCAGAACCCGCCCTATTTCGACGGGCTGACGGCCGAACCCGCACCTACGAAAGACATTTCAGGTGCGCGGATTCTGGCACTGCTGGGCGACAACATCACGACCGACCACATCTCGCCGGCCGGTGCGATTGCGGCCTCTTCTCCTGCGGGCGTGTATCTTCAGGAGCATCAGGTTGCGGTGAAGGATTTCAATTCCTACGGCTCCCGTCGCGGCAATGACCGCGTCATGGTCCGGGGAACCTTCGCCAATATCCGCATCCGCAACGAAATGGCGCCGGGAACCGAGGGCGGTGTCACGCTGCATCAACCGGACGGCACGCAGATGTCCATCTATGATGCTGCCAGCCGCTACGCACAGGACGACGTACCGCTCGTGGTGTTCGGGGGCAAGGAATACGGGATGGGCTCATCGCGTGACTGGGCCGCGAAAGGCACGCGCCTGTTGGGTATCAAAGCCGTCATCGCCGAGAGCTTCGAGCGCATCCACCGCTCCAACCTCGTCGGCATGGGCGTCCTGCCCCTGACCTTCGAGCCGGGCACGACGCGGAAAACACTGGGTCTGGACGGAACGGAGACGATTGCCATCCACGGCATCGAAACCCTGACGCCGCGCCAGACCCTGACCATGACGATCACCCGTCAGGATGGCAGCACACAGGACGCCCCCCTACTGTGCCGTGTCGATACGGTCGATGAGGCGGACTATTACCGCAACGGAGGCATCCTGCCTTACGTTCTGCGAGGAATGGCGTCAGCCTAAAAAAAGGGCGGGGTTTCGGCCCCGCCATTTTGGTTTGAAGTTCAGGCTCTGCGGCTCAGCGCCAGTTTGAGACTGAACGCCAGAAAAATACTGCCCGTCAGCCGGTCCATGCGGCGCACGACCGTCGCACTCGACAAAAACCGTCCGAGAGGCACCGTCAGCACAACAAGCAGCGCCAGCCACGAGAACGACAACAGCGCCTGAATGGCCGTCAGAAGGAGCGAAAACTCCTTTACGTTCACATGCGGCGGAATGAACTGCGGCATGAACGTCATGTAGAAAATGCCGACTTTGGGATTGAGCAGATTGGTTAGCAGCCCACGGCGAAAGGCCGCCCGGGCATCAGCCTGTACCGGCACTGCATCTGCTGTTCCAAGGGACGTCCGGGGATGGAGGATCAGCCCGATCCCAAGCCACGCCAGATACAGCGCACCGGCCCATTTGACGACCGTAAACGCCGTTTCCGACGCCGCAAGCAGGGCCGTCAGGCCAAATGCCGCCGCAAGCCCCCAGATCCCAAGTCCAAGACAGATCCCCACAACCGCGGCCAGACCGGCCTTCCAGCCCGACGTCGTAGCGGTTCGCAGCGTCATGGCCGTATCGAGGCCCGGTGTAATCGTGAAGACGGCAGCCGCAGCCGCAAAAGTGAGAAGGGGGATCAGATAAGGGTGCATGATCGAAACCTACACCCCGTCCTGAAAATCCCCAATCCCCTTTTCTTTATCCGGCTTTTGCAGCCACGGGCAGACGAATCAGGTAATCGAAGGCGGACAGGGACGCCTTGGCCCCCTCACCCATGGCAATGACGATCTGCTTGTACGGGACCGTCGTCACATCTCCCGCTGCAAACACGCCGGGGACGGATGTCGCACAGTGGTCGTTAATAACGATCTCGCCATACGGGCTGAGTTTCAGCGCGCCCTTCAGCCATTCGGAGTTGGGCAGCAGGCCGATCTGAATGAACACGCCATCCGTCTTGATCTGATGCAGCCCACCATCACCGTCGCTATAGGTCAGACCCGTGACTTCCTTGCCGTCCCCTTCGATCTTCGTGGTCAGGGCGTTCGTCAGGACCGTGACATTCGACAGGCTCAGCAGCTTGTCCTGCAACACCTTGTCGGCTTTCAAATGCGCGCCACGCTGCAAGAGCGTGACATGCGAGACAATGCCTGCAAGGTCAATTGCTGCTTCCACACCGCTATTGCCGCCACCAGCCACCACAACCGGGCGGCCCTTGTAGAACGGACCATCGCAATGCGGGCAGTAGGCCACGCCCTTGGTGCGATATTCGTCTTCGCCCGGAACCCCCAGATGCCGCCAGCGCGCGCCGGTCGCAATAATAACCGTCTTCGAACGGAGCGTCGCGCCGCTTTCCAGAACGATCTGGTGCAGACCACCGACGTCCTCAGCCGGGATCAACTTGGCTGCCAACTGCGAGGCGATAATCTGCACGTCATACTGCCGCACATGAGCCTCAAGTGCTGCTGACAGTTTCGGACCTTCCGTTTCCTGCACGGAAATGAAGTTCTCGATCCCGGCCGTGTCCATGACCTGACCACCAAACCGTTCTGCCACAAGACCGGTCCGTAGGCCCTTACGAGCGGAATAGATCGCAGCTGCATCACCAGCAGGCCCGGCGCCAAGCACCAACACGTCAAACGGAGCCATATCGTTCAGCTTTTCCGCCGAACGCGCGACCGAGGCCGTGTCCAGCTTGGCCAGAATATCCGCCACTTCCATCCGGCCAGACGCAAAAGGCTCACCATTCAGATAGACCTGCGGGACCGAGCGGATGCCGAGGCGCTCTACTTCTTCCTGAAAATCCGCGCCATCAATAGCGGTGTGATGGATTTTCGGGTTCAGCACACTCATCGCATTGAGCGCCTGCACCACGTCCGGGCAGTTCTGGCAGGACTGTGAGAAATACGTCTCGAAATGGAACTCCCCGTCCAGCGCGCGGATCTGTTCGACAACATCCGCATCGATCTTCGGCGGATGGCCGCTGACCTGAAGCAGCGCCAGAACCAGAGACGTGAACTCATGCCCCATCGGCAGACCCGCAAAGCAGACCTGAATATCCGTATCCGGACGGCGGATGACGAATGACGGCGTACGGGAACCCTGCCCCTTGTCCGAAAACGTGACCTTGGGGGACAGGCTGGCAATATCTTCCAGCAGGCCACGCACTTCTGCCGACCGGGCATCTGCGCCAAGGGTCGCCTCAAGCACGACCGCATCACGCAGGTACTCCATATAGGCGCGCATCTGGGTTTTCAGGTCGTCCTGAAGCATCTTTTTTCTCCGGATTACGGGACTGAATATTTGGAACCGGAAGACTGTCCGGCGCAGCCGCCCCTCTCAGGAGGCGGAAGCGGGTGGAGCCCGAAAGCCCCACCCTGATCAGATCCGGGAAGGATCAGATCTTGCCGACGAGGTCGAGGGACGGCTTGAGCGTTTCGCCGCCTTCCTTCCACTTGGCCGGGCAGACTTCGCCCGGATGGCTTGCGACATACTGTGCAGCCTGGATCTTCTCCAGCAGTTCGGTCGCGCTGCGGCCGACGCCACCGGCAGTGATCTCGATGTACTGGATCTTGCCTTCCGGATCGATCAGGAACGTGCCGCGATCGGCCATGCCAGCTTCTTCGATCAGCACATCAAAGTTGCGTGCAATCGCGCCCGTCGGGTCGCCCAGCATCGTGTACTGGATCTTGCCGATGGCCGGGGACGTGTCGTGCCAGGCCTTGTGCGTGAAATGCTTGTCCGTGGAGACGGAGAAGATTTCCACGCCCAGCTTGTCGAAAGCGGCCTGGTTGTCGGCGAGGTCTTCGAGTTCCGTCGGGCAGACGAACGTGAAGTCGGCCGGATAGAAGAAGAAAACGGACCACTTGCCGCGCACGTCGGTGTCCGTGACCGTGAGGAACTCACCGTTGCGGAAAGCATCGGTGGAGAAGGGCTTCAGCGGGGAGTTGATGCGTACCATCAGACTGTCTCCTGACCTTGGGTTGGTGTTGTGTTGCGGACTCTGTGTCACACAGAAAGAGAGGGACAGGAAACAGTTCCTGTCAATATGACTGATCGCTAAAACCGAACTTATGAGATGAAGATATCAAGACTCCCGATCATGATATGAATCCTGCCCGCAGGAAACCGCCTCTTCCGACGTTATTTTTCTTTAACAGGCAGAACCGCACTTCCCCATAACGTTATTCGGTCTTATCTATGGGATATGAGCTATGTTCCCCTTTCCGGCCTATCCCTGCGCGATATCGAATATGTGGTGGCGGTCGATGACCTGCGCAACTTCTCCCGCGCTGCCGAACGCTGCGGCGTCAGTCAGGCCGGGTTGTCAGAACAGGTCCGCAAACTCGAACAGCTTCTGGACGTCACACTTTTCGAGCGTTCGCGGCGTCACGTCGCCCCGACTCCTGATGGCGAGCGTCTGCTCGCGCTCGGACGGGAGGTTCTCGCAGCGGCCCGCAACCTGCTTGAAGTCGCCCGCGCCCAAACCGGGCCGATGGAAGGCGCACTCCGGCTCGGCGTCATTCCCACGCTCGGCCCGTATTACATTCCGGGCCTTCTACCCCGTCTGCGCGAGCATTATCCAGCACTCAGCCTGCGCCTGCGCGAAAGCATGACGGACACGCTGGTCCATGCCCTGCGCAACAGCGAACTGGACGTCGCCCTGATGGCCCTGCCCGCGCCCTCAGACGCTCTGGAAAGCGCACCAATTTTTGAGGAATCTTTTCTTGCCGTGTTTCCGAGCACGCATGAACTGGCGCAGAAACCCAAACTTTCCCTCAGTCAGCTCGGCCGGCCGGACCTGCTGCTTCTGGAGGACGGGCATTGCCTGCGCGATCAGGCCCTGTCCATCTGCCCGACCGTTCCGCGCGAGGGCGAACAGCGTCTGGCCACCAGCCTTGAAATGCTGTGGTACATGATCGGAGCGGGCGAAGGCTTTTCTCTCATCCCCCAGCTTGCACTGCGCAACCGGGTGGACTTCGAGGATCTCATCACCGTTCGCCCGCTTCCCGAACCCGAAGCGCGCCGCACGATCGGTCTGACCTGGCGCGCATCGGACCCACGGGCTCCAGTCTTTCGCGATTTCGCAGCCTATCTCCGGAGCATCACACCGGAAAACTGCCACGCCATCGCCAAAGAACGGTAAAAGCCGGCTTATTCGGCAGCGTTGCAGCGATGGGTTGAGCCGGGGAAATCCGAGCATTCGCCCTTCACGGAATCCCAGCGGAAATCCATTTCATCACCCGCCATGCCGTTCTTCTGGTACGCGGTCGTCACCGCGCTCACATTCGTCACATGGCCTTTGGTGTAAACCAGTTCCACATAACCGTTATAGAAACCCGGGATCTTGCCCACACCTTCGAAATAGGTCGGTTTGCCGTCTTTCCCCGGTACTGCGAACAGCTTGACGACCTGAGCCGGGGTTGCATGTTCCAGCTTGCGCAGGAACTCTGGTGAAAGGGTCTGACAGCTGATTTCCGGGCGTGGGTCTTCGCCCACATTCGACTGCCAGCAGGCCGTCTGGCCCGGCAGCGGCGTCGCGGACGCCAGATGCGGCGCAACGAGCGCCGCCCCAAAAGCTGCGGCCATCGTGACATGCTTCAAACGTATCATCTGTAAAATGCTCCAGCAGAATTCTCTGTTTTCCGAACCTATCACAGCCCTCTTCCGGAACCCACAGACCCTGCCGAACACCTTTTACGGAAATACCCACCCCTATCAGGCCGGAGGCACTTCAACTGCGGAAGGCCTCTCGGGATACAGCCAACGCGCTACCCGCCCCATACTCAGGCCCTGAACAATGATCGTGAACACCACAACACCGTAGCACACAGGCAAAAGCGTATCGCGCAGTTCCCCCGCCGGGAGCCCCAGCGCGAGCGCAACAGAAATACCGCCCCGCAGCCCGCCCCAAGTCAGGAGGCCCAGCGCACGCCCCCGCTCTCCGGGTTGGAGCTGCACGGGAATGGTACACAGGAAAACACTTGCCCCGCGCACCAGAACCGAAAGCGGAATGGCCACCACCATCATCAGGAACGGCGCCAGATGAGGCCTGATTTCCAGCAGTTCAAACCCGATCAACAGAAACAGCAGAGCGTTCAGGATCTCGTCGATCAGGTTCCAGAACCCTACCATTTCTTCACGGGATTGCGGCGTAATGGCCCTGTGCCCCGCCTTGCTGGCCAGACTCATTCCGGCCACTACGACCGCGATTGGTCCGGACATATGCAGCCCGTTCGCAAGGCTATAGGTACCCGCCGCCAGCGCCAGAGAGCCCAGAAGATCGATCTGCGCATCCTCGACGCCGCGTAGCAGCGTCACTGCCAGCCAGCCCGTGAAGGCTCCGAACAACCCGCCTCCCACGGCTTCGACCAGAAAACGCAAGATGAAATCACTGGCCGAGACGGACGCGATGTCTCCCGTAGCCATCCCGATCATCGTTCCGTAAATGACGACACCTACGCCATCATTGAACAGGCTCTCTCCCGCGAATGTCGCCTGAAGCGAGGGCGGCAGCCCCAGACGCCGCAACATGCCCACAACCGAGACCGGGTCGGTCGGCGCCAGCATCGCGCCCAGCAGCACGCACCAGCTGAAAGGCACAGCAAGCCCGAATACGGGAAAAATGAACCAGACCGGAACCGCCAGAAGTGCTACGGCCAGCGATGTTCCCACAATCGCCAGCGCCGCGACCGCCTTACCGCGAGATACGATCATTCCCAGATCGACCTGCATCGCCCCTGCGAACAGCAGGAAGGACAGTGCCCCGTCGAGTAGTGTCCGAGGCAGGTTGATCGTGCCCAGCAAGCTCCGGGGAACCTCTTGCAGATCATAGCCCTCAAAAAGCGGATTCAGGAGCACCACGACCAAAGAAATCAGCATCGAAAACAGCAGGATTCCGATGGCCAATGGGAGTTTCAGGGTTCGGTAATTGATGATTCCAAGCAGCGTTGCCACGGCCAGCAGCAGAGCAAACAGCCCCAGAGAATTCATAACCGCACTGTCCCTTCCCGATCTCTGCCCCCGCAACGACAGACGCCATGACAAGCCAGCCGCGGACAGATCCATCATGCTTAACTACGCGGAGCACCCGGAAGTTTCTTTTGAAAGACGCCACGCACTATCACCAGCACGCTTACGCTTCCTTACCGTTCCTGACATGACAGACGTTACGGCAGCACGCATTCTTTGGCGGAACAGCAACCGGAGGAAACGGAATTCGTGAAAAAGGTCTGCACCGTAACCGTTTTCATCCTGCTCGCAGCCTGCGCCTCGCACGCACCGGCCGACATGGCATCAGCCGCCAATGACGACGATGACTCCGGCTACACAGTCAAAAGTGATCGCGGGCACGGCGGTGGTGGCATGGGCGGTAACGGCAGCGTCTGGGGAGAGGTTTTCAGAACCGCCCTCCAGACCGGCATGGGCTTCGTCCACCATTAAGCCTCAGTAAAGCAGCCGCCACTCCGCCGGTTCGGCCTCCGCCAGCGCATACCATTCCTGTATCAACGGCTGATCGAGCATCGTCCGCACCCAGACCTTCACGACCGGATCAACGGTCAGCTCAAACGTGTGAATGCGGATGGCAATCGGCGCATACATGCAGTCCGCCACCGTCATCCGGTCCCCGAACAGGAACGTCGTCGGCTGCCCCGAGCGCAGAAGTGCGTCTTTGAGTGTGCGGCTCAGCAGCGCCACATCGGCCGCCAGTTCCTCGCTGATTTCCGCCAGAGGCGCAGGAGTACGCTCAACATCCATAGAGCAGTTCTGGCGGATCGGACGGAAACCGGCATGCATCTGCGCGCTGATGCTGCGTGCATGAGCCCGCACAATCCGGTCTTCGGGCCACAGAGACGGTGCGATTTCCGCGCAATATTCGCAGATCGCCAGACTTTCCCAGACATCCGCACCGTCATGCTGAAGATACGGCACCATCCGGTTGGGGGAGCGGACATGAATCTCGGTCGTCCGGCCACCGCCCTTGAGCGCGATAACCTTTTCCGTCACGTCCAGCCCGGCCAGCCGCACCGCCAGCCAGCCCCGCAGAGACCAGGACGAATACCGACGCGATCCCAGAAGCAGCATTCCCGCCATCAGGCCTCTCCCGCAGTAATGAAGCCGCCGCCCAGCACGCGGCTTCCATCATACAACACACAGGCCTGACCGGGCGCAGGCATCGCGGTCTCGTTCAGTTCCACCAGTGCGCCACCATTTTCCAATGGCTTTACGACAGCCTCGCGCAGCTTCTCCCGCGCGCGGATCTGCACACCACAACGCACACCTTCAGCAGGGGCATCAATCAGCCAGTTCATGTCCCGCAGATGCACGGTCCGGCGGCTGTCGGCTTCCGAAAGCTGCACACGCGGCCCGACCACGATGCGCCGCTTGGGCACATCAATGCGCGTCACCATCTGGCGCTCGCCGGTTGCGGTATGGATGTCGCCCAGACGCTTGCTCTGCCCGACCGTATAACGCGCCACGCCTTCGTGACGGCCCAGAACCCTGCCGTCCTCGTCCACGATCTCGCCCTCGCCCCGCACTTCCGGGCGCAGCTTCTCGACCAGTTCGGCATAGGAGCCGGTTGGGACGAAACAGATATCCTGACTGTCGGGCTTGGCCGCAATCGACAGGCCCAGTTCTTCGGCCAGCGCACGGACATGCGCCTTGTCCGGCATCTCGCCCAGCGGAAAGCGCAGATAGTCGAGCTGATCTTTGGTCGTGGCGAACAGGAACCAGGTCTGGTCCCGCTCGGCATCGACGGGACGGTGCATTTCCGCCCCGTCCGGCCCGTCGACACGGCGGACGTAATGCCCGGTCGCCATGGCCTCGCAGCCCAGATCCCGCGCCATGCCCAGAAGATCCGTGAACTTCACGCCCTGATTGCAGGCCACGCAGGGAACAGGCGTCTCGCCACGCGCATAAGCGTCCGCAAAGCTCTCGACCACGCTGTCACGAAAGCGCGTTTCCGCATCAATGACATAGTGCGGAAAGCCCAGACGGTCCGCCACGGCGCGCGCATCCATGATGTCACGCCCCGCACAGCATGCACCCGGCTTGGCGGCCTGTCCGTGGTCGTAAAGCTGGAGGGTGGCGCCAATCACCTCGTGGCCCTGCCGTTTGAGCAACGCGGCCACTACGGAACTGTCCACGCCTCCCGACATGGCAACGAGGATCCGCATGGTGCTCAGCCCGCCTTCGGAAGGCGGACGGTCAGGCCATCCAGCGCATCCGTCATGACGATCTGACAGCCTAGACGGGACGTCTTTTCCAGACCGAACGCCAGATCAAGCATGTCTTCCTCGTCATCGGTGGGCGTGCCCAGCTTGGCAGCCCAGTCCGGATCGACGACCACATGGCACGTCGCGCAGGCCAGCGATCCTTCGCAGGCGCCTTCAAGATCGATGTCATGCTTGTGCGCGATTTCCAGCACCGACAGTCCGACAGGCGCGTCCACGTCACGACGGGTTCCATCACGCTCGATAAAGGTCATCTTGGGCATAGGTCGTCCGTTTTTCCGGTTTCAGTTGGGTTGGCACGTCCGCGCGGCTGCGATCATAAGTTCGGCCGCACGGTCAATATCGGCCTTGGAGGTAGAGCGTCCGACCGACAGGCGCAAGCATTGCGACGCCTTCTGCGCAGAAAGTCCCATCGCCGTCAGCACATAAGAGGGCGCAATCTCCGCTGCCGTACAGGCCGATCCGGTCGAAGCGGCAACATCCGGGCAGGCTTCCAGAACGTCAAGCGCCCGGAGTCCCTCAGGCAGACAGACATTCAACGCCCCCGCCAGACGCGACGCCCTCCCCCCGTTCAGGGCAATCCCCGGCAGGCCGTTTTGAAGCTGCGCCCACAAATCGTCCCGCAACAGGCCCAGCCGCACGGCCTCATCCGCCATGTTCTCAACAGCCAGTTCCGCAGCCACCCCAAACCCGACAACAAGCGGTGTCGGCAGCGTTCCAGACCGGAATCCGCGTTCCTGCCCGCCCCCCGAAAACAACGCCTCCAGCCGGACACGCGGTCGTCGGCGGACATACAGCGCCCCGATCCCTTTCGGCCCATACATTTTGTGCGCGGAAACAGACGCCAGATCCACATCCTTCAACGACACCGGTATTTTCCCGGCCATCTGCGCCAGATCGACATGCATCAGCGCGCCTGCAGCCTTCACAAGTGCCGCAAGCCGCGGAATATCCTGCAACACACCCGTCTCGTTGTTCGCAGCCATCATGCTTACGAGCAGTGTCGGCACCTTCAGAGCCTCCCGCAAAGCCTCAGGATCAACCCGCCCGTCAGAATCCACGCCGAGCACGACCGCCTCAAAGCCCTCAGCCTCCAGCGCCCGCACCGACTCCAGAACGCATTTATGCTCCGTCGCGACCGTGATGATCCGCCGTCGCGGATCGCCCAGCCGTACCAGATACCGCGCCCCTCCCTTGATGGCGAGATTGTTCGCTTCCGTCGCGCCGGACGTGAACACAATCTCCCGCGCTTCCACGCCCAAAAGCCCAGCCACGCCCCCCCGTGCTCGCTCCACGGCCTGCGCCGCTTTCCGCCCCGGCCCATGCACACTGTGCGGGTTGCCGAAATCCTCCCCGAACCACGGCAGCATGGCCGCTACGACAGCCGGATCGCATGGCGTTGTCGAAAGATAATCGAGATAGATCATGCCCGTTTCCCGATCATTTCCTTAAACGGCGCGCCATCGCCTCATACGCCTCGCAAAACGCCTCGACCTGAGCCTCCTGCACATTCCAGGGAAGCGAAACACGGATGGCCTGCGCGGCACCCTCCGTCTCCCCCATCGCCCGCAACACATGCGAAGACGACACTTTCCCAGACGAGCAGGCCGATCCCGCAGAGACGCAGAATCCTGCCAGATCCAGCGTCATAAGCTGCACCTGTGCTGCCACACCGTCCAGAATCAGACAGCTCGTATTCGGCAGCCGCGCCACCGCTTCCCCGGCAACCCGCGCGCCAACAGTTTTCGCCACAGCTTCGACCCGATCCCGAAGACGTTGCACCGGCCCCCAGCCCTGCACACGCGACGCATCAAACGCCGCCGCCATGCCCAGAATGGCCGGAAGCGCCTGCGTTCCGCCCCGGCGACCGCGCTCCTGACCGCCCCCCGCCACCAGAGCGTCCATGGGCTCATCTTCCGCCAGCAGCAGCGCGCCAGCCCCTTTCGGGCCGCCCATCTTGTGCCCCGACACCGCAACACTGCACCCGCCCAACGCAAACGGTACCCGCCCCGCGCTCTGTACAGCGTCCACATGCAGATGCGCGCCCGAGTCGCGACAGACGGCTAACACGTTTTCCAGCGGCGAAAGCACCCCCGTTTCGTTATTGGCGGACATCACACAGACCAGTGCCGGACCACTCTCCCGCAGCCGTACGCGGAGGTGTTCCACATCCAAAATTCCATCCTTGTTTACAGGCAGGATTTCAGCGTCCGGCGCGGCCTTGAGGATGGCATCATGTTCCGTAGCCCCAACAAAAATCCGACACCCCTGCCCGAAAGCATGAACCGCCATAGCATCGGCTTCCGTCGCACCGGACGTGAACACGCAAGCGCCGGAAATCCGCCCGAAACCCGCCGCCATCCGGCTGCGGGCATCTTCAAGAAACCGGCGGGCCTCCCGCCCTTCAGCATGAACCGAAGACGGGTTTCCAGACAGCGTCATCCCCTCCAGCGCAGCGTCCCGCGCACAGGGGCGGAGCGGCTCGGTGGCATTGGCGTCCAGATAGGTCGTCGCGGGAACGGTTTTCAGCGCAGTCATCATGTTTTCCAGATTGGGCAAACAGGCGGAAATCGCAATGGCATGTCGATTTTGGTGGAAATCGGCTTTTGCGAATCGGTATACACAGCACCACCGGACGGCAGAGTTCCAATCCTGCCTGACACAGCGCGAGAGTATTATGCCTGAAGTGATGTTCGCCGGCCCAGACGGCCGGCTTGAGGGTCGTTACCACCACTCCAGCGAACCCAACGCTCCGCTCGCCCTGGTGCTGCATCCCCATCCGCTCCACGGCGGCACCATGAACAACCGCATCACCTACACGATGTATCGCAGCTTCGAGAAAATGGGCTTCTCGGTCATGCGCTACAATTCGCGTGGCGTCGGCCGCTCCCAGGGCCGTTATGACGGCGGTATCGGCGAAATTTCCGATGCGGCTGCCGCCCTTGACTGGATGCAGATGGTCAATCCGAACTCCAACGAACTGTGGATTTCGGGCTATTCCTTCGGCGCGTTCGTCGGCATGCAGCTTCTGATGCGTCGCCCTGAAATCAGCGGCTGGATCAGCGTGGCCCCCCCGGCCAACGACTACGATTTCGGCTTTCTGGCCCCCTGTCCCTGCGGCGGCCTCATGATTGCCGGCGGCAAGGACGAAATGGCCCCCGAGCCCGGCATCCGCAAGCTGGTAGACAAGCTGAACACCCAGAAGAACGTGACCGTCGACTACCGTATCTTCGACGACGCCGACCACATCTTCGCCAAACAGGCCGACCGCGTCGGCGAGGCGCTGGAAGATCACGTCAATACGATGCGTGGCCGCAAGGCACTGGCTCTGGCCGCAGACTGATCCGGGACGAACATCCCGACAGACACCTTCAAAAAGGCTCTCCCTCGCGGAGAGCCTTTTTGATTCCGGCTCCACAAATCCCTGTCAAACGCCGAAATTTCCGCTCCCGCGCCGGTCATGCTAGGGTCCGTGTCCCTTCTTTTCAGCAGCAGCGTAGCAAGACCGACCCATGCCAAAGAGTCCGTTCCTCCTCGAAGCCCAGGCGCGTGGCCTGATCTTCCAATGCACCGACCTCGACGCCCTCGACGAGGCCCTGCTGGCCGGACCGATCACCGCTTATGTGGGTTTCGATCCGACAGCGGACTCCCTGCATGTCGGCAATGCGCTCTCCATTATGGCGCTACGCCTGCTCCAGAAACATGGCCATCGCCCGATCGCCCTGATGGGCGGCGGCACAGCCAAAATCGGCGATCCATCCTTCCGCGACGAAGCCCGCTCCCTCATGACGGGCGAAACGATCGCGCACAACATCGCCGGGATCGAGAAATCCCTGCGTCAGTTCATCACCTTCAGCGATGAAGACCCTTCCAGCGGCGCCATCCTCGCGAACAACGCGGACTGGCTGGACAAACTGTCCTACATTGACCTGCTGCAAGACGTGGGCGTTCATTTCTCCATCAGCCGCATGCTCGCTTTCGACAGCGTGAAGCAGCGCCTGGAGCGGGAACAGGGTCTAACGTTTCTGGAGTTCAATTACTCCATCCTCCAGTCCTACGATTTCCGCGAACTGAACCGCCGCCATGGCGCCATCCTTCAGATGGGCGGCTCGGACCAGTGGGGCAACATCGTCTCCGGGATTGATCTGGCCCGCCGGACGGACGGAAAACAGATCTTCGGTCTGACTACGCCACTCGTCACCACGTCCTCGGGCGCGAAAATGGGCAAGTCCGCCAACGGCGCGACATGGGTTCGGGCCGAGCGTCTGCCCGCATTCGAATACTGGCAGTTCTGGCGCAACACCGAAGACGCCGATGTCGGCCGCTTCCTCAAACTCTTCACGGATCTTCCCGTCGAGGAGTGCGAACGGCTTGGGGCGCTCGAAGGCGCGGACATCAACGAGGCCAAGAAAATACTCGCCACCGAAGCCACCGCCATCTGCCACGGTCGCGCGGCGGCTGAAGACGCCGCCGAAACGGCACGCCGCGTCTTCGAGCAGGGCTCCACTCAGGCTGCCCTGCCAGAAATCGACCTGCCTGCCACTCTGATCGCTGAAGGTCTGCCCGCATTCCGCGTCTTTCAGGAGGCCGGACTGGCCGCAAGTGGCGGAGAAGCCCGCCGCCTGATCCGCGGCGGCGGCGGTCGCGTCAACGACGTGGTAGTTTCGGACGAAAACCAGACTTTCACGCTCGACGACCTGCGCGACGGTGTTCTGAAGGTGTCGTCCGGCAAGAAAAAGCACATCCTGCTCCGTCCGGTCTGACATCCGTCATGACCGATGTCATCCGCGACTCCTGACACTGCACCCTGTTTTTTCTCCGCCGGAACGGGCATCCTCGCCGCAGGTTGCCCCCAACGGAGACGCAGCGCGGATGATGACGGAACGCAAAAACTGGCGTGGCCTGCTGACTGACTGCGCAGGTCTGGCCTTCGCAGCCGTCTGGGCCACACGCGGTGCACAGGCGGGCAAACTGCCCACAGCCTTGACCATCGCACTCATCGCCATCCCGACGCTTCTTCTGGTCCTCGGTTTCGCCCGCCGCGACCTCATCCTGCGACGCCCCGAAATCTCCGTTGACCCGAAGCTGACGCGTCGCATCAAAATCCTGCGTTTCGTAGGGATTTTCGCCGCCGCGTCATGGACCCATTCCCATCACCGGCTGGACCTGTTCTATCCGATGCTCGGGGCCATCATTGGCCTGTCCTACGTCCCGCTGGGCCGCGCCCTGCAAGAACCGGTGCATGTGTTCATGGGCGGCGCCATCGTCCTGATTTCGGGCCTTTCCATGCTTCTGCCCGAACCGCACCATCTGGAAGTCGCAGGTTTCGGCACGGCCCTCGCCATCTGGGTTGGCAGCGCGATACGACTATGGCGGTCCGGCCTGTTCCTGCCTGCCGAACCGGCCTCCATCACCCTCACCTGATGGCCGCAGATTCCCTCTCCCGCCATCTGGCGGATCGTAAAACGCCCTGGCCGCACTTCAACCACTATCTGGTGGCCTATCTGAGCTACCTGCTGTTTTATCCGGTTCCCTGGCTGCTGGGCTATCACCGCCCCACGCTGCCGGGCGTCCTGTTTTCGGCAGCGGCCATGCTGCTGTTTCTGCTGGTCTATTTCGCGCCCTACCGCAAAGATCGCTATTACGGCTATGGCGAAATCATCCTCACCGATCTGATCGGCCATGCCTGTGCCTGGACGCATGGCGACTGGGAAGTCTACTGTATTTTCGCTGCTGGAATGTGTGCGCGCCTGCCCGAAAGGCGACAGTCCATTACGATGGTCATCCTGTTGCAGGTCGTACTCATCATTTCCGGCCATTTCCGACACAAAACCACGCTTGAAGTCATTCCCGGCGCCTTTTTCAGCATCATCACCTATATGGGAACACTCGTGCAGTGGCAGCTCGGCATCCGCAATTTCGAACTGCGCGAAGCCCAGAACGAAATCCGTGCGCTCGCCACAACCGCCGAGCGCGAACGCATCGCCCGTGACCTGCATGATCTTCTGGGCCATTCCCTGACCGTCATTTCCGTCAAGGCCGAACTCTCCGAACGCCTGTTTACAGCCGATCCGCCCCGTGCCCGACAGGAAATCAACGAAATCAGCCAGATCGCCCGCACGTCCCTGCGCGAAGTCCGCGAGGCCGTGTCCGGCATGAACGGGGCGTCCCTCCTGCGCGAACTGGAGCGTGCCCGCAAAGCCCTGCACACGACAGGCATCACGCTCGTTCTCGAGGGCCGCGAGCCTCCTGCTGATGCCCCCCCAAACAGCGTACTCGCCCTCGCCCTGCGTGAAGCCGTTACGAACGTCATCCGTCATTCCGACGCCCGAACCTGCACCCTGACCTTTCTGTACGACGCCAGCGGGCACATCCACACCTTCACCCTCGAAGACGACGGCCCGCTTCAGGCCGCACAACCCGCCCGGACCATCGTCGAAGGCAACGGTCTGCGCGGCATGCGCGCCAGATTGGCCGCCTCGGGCGGCACCCTGACCATCTCTCCCCGCCCCCGGGGTTTCACACTGACTGCGACGACCCTGCCATGATCCGCCTCATCCTTGCCGAAGACCAGACCATGCTCCTCGATGCCTTCGAGGCCCTGCTCCATCTTGAAGACGATATCCAGATCGTCGGACGCGCCACGGACGGGCGCGAGGCGCTCGAGCTGATCCGCGAGCACCGCCCCGATGTGGTCCTGACCGACATCGAAATGCCCCATGTCACGGGCATCGAACTTGCCGAGAAAATCCTTCAGGAAAATCTTCCCAGCCGCGTCATGATCGTGACGACCTTTGGACGCTCCGGCTATCTGCGCCGCGCGCTTCAGGCCGGGGTGCGCGGCTACATGCTCAAGGACGCCCCCATCACACAGCTTGCCGCCGCCATCCGCAAAGTCGCCGCAGGGGGGCGGGCGATCGCACCCGATCTGGCCGAAGCCGTCTGGGACGCTCTGCCCGATCCGCTTTCCGAACGCGAACGCACCATGCTTCGTCTGGCCGAAGCCGGACGCACGAACCGTGAAATTGCGGAAGAACTGTCCCTGTCTTCAGGAACAGTCCGCAACTATTTCTCGGAAATCGTCCAGAAGCTGGACGCTCGGAACCGCATAGAAGCCGGCCGCATCGCCCGCGCGAACGGCTGGCTGTAAGCGGCCCGCCGTTTTATCAGGGCTGAAGCAGAACGCTCAGAGACCGCACCCCCTGAGCACCGTGCACCAGAACCCCTTCAATATCCGCCGTCGCTGACGGGCCGCTCTGGAACACGGCATAATGGGCCTGCAACCATTCCGGACGCTGATAGGCATTGTGCAGGTTGTAAACGATCTGGGCGGGGTCCAGCAGGACGATCAGATGCTGTGGCAGAAAGCCCGTGGTGTTCACATGAAGCTGCTTTTCCGTGAAACACAGCGACCCGGTCTCCGCCACGCCAAACGCCGCACGCAGAACGGCATATTCGACCGGCGCGATATCCGTGGGCTTCGTCTGGGGGGTGATTTTCATATCCCCCTCAAACTCCGGCACACAGGACACGACAGGCCCCGGCTTGACGATGGCCTGCCGCACGGGCGCCATCGGATCAGCCACATCCGGAAGCAGCATTTTCCCGCCCATGCGTTCCAGAGATTTCTGGAACAGAGCCTTCAGATCGACTGGGGCTGCCTGATCGAACAGCGGCACGGCAGGACGGGGATACTCGCCCTGAAGATGAGTGCTGCGGATTGCTCCCAGAATGGCGTCGCGTGAGCCGCTCATGACTTTTCTCCCTCGCTCTGCGACTTCCGGTTCTTGCGATACCATTCATTGAAGGTCTGTTTGGGCGTTTCAGGAATGTCGCGCTTGCGGCCCCAGGTATTGAGCTTGTTATAGAGCATGAAATGCGGCAGGTGCCGCAGCGCGCTCCGCCCCAGAGGCAGGCTCGCCCGATAGACCACAGGCGACGCCAGAACCTCGCCCGCCGCCTTCATCATGACCTTCTTGACCGGAGAAATTTCCCCCTCGCCCGCCAGCGTTTTGCGCCAGTCAGCAATCTGTTCGTGAATATTGATCTTCACTGGGCAAACATTGGTGCAACTCCCGTTCATCGTCGAAGAATACGGCAGGTTACGGTATTTATGGACGTTGAAAGTCGGATCGATAATCAGCCCGATCGGTCCGGCGTAAGTCGCGCCATAACTCAGACCACCACTCCGCCGGAACACCGGGCAGGTGTTCATGCAGGCGCCACAGCGGATGCATTTTAGCCCCGGCCAGAACTTCTCCATCCCCAGACGCTCGGAACGCCCGTTATCCACGAGCACAACATGCATCTCGCCACCCTCACGCGGGCCGCGAAAATGCGAGGTATACTGCGTAATCGGGGACCCCAGAGCGCTCCGCGACAGCAGCCGGATAAAGACCGGCAACTCGTTCAGGCCGGGAATGAGCTTCTCGATCCCGATGGACGCGATATGCAGCGGCGGCGTATTGGCGGACAGATCCGCGTTGCCCTCATTGGTGCAGACAACGAACGTCCCCGTTTCCGCAACCACGAAATTACCGCCCGTCATTCCCGCCTGCGCCGAGAGGATCAGTGGGCGCGTAGCCTCGCGCTGACATTCTGTCAGGTAGTGCGCATCGGCATTGTCAGGGTCGGAGCCGATCGTTTTGGCAAAAACACTGGCGACATCGGTGCGCAACTTGTGCACGGCCGGAACCACGACATGGCTGGGGGCTTCATCATCCAACTGCTGGATGCGTTCGCCCAGATCCGTCTCGATGACCTCGACATTATTGTGGGCCATGAACTCCCGGAAGCCGCATTCTTCCGTCAGCATGGATTTGCTCTTGATCAGCCGCTCGACGCCCCTGCTCCGCAGAATTTCCAGAACAATGGCGTTATGCTCGGCCCCATCCTTCGCCCAGTGAACCTTGATTCCGTTGGCCGTCGCATTTTTCTCGAACAGTTCGAGATAGTAATCGAGCTTCGAAAGCGTGTGTTCCTTGATGCTAGAGGCAAGGTTGCGAAGCTCCTCCCATTCCTCGATCCCATGCATTTCCTTGTCGCGCTTCTGACGCAAATCCCACAGGCGCGCGTCATGCATGGCTTCATGTTCGGTCGCGGCCATGAAGCGGTTCGCAGCTTCGGACTGGTCAACGGGGCGGTTGCCACGGATTTTCGCACCCCGCGGCTGGGGTTCCGAAATCCGGGACTTCAGAGGCGGGGACGAGGCGGCGCCGTGATCGAGGTGTTCGCCATGCGGGTCCGTCAGCTCTTCATGCAATTCGGCGGTCATGCGCGTGCTCCGTTCAGGATCTGGGCGATGTGAATGTATTTGAGATTGGCGCCCATCCGCCGCGCACAGCCTTCCTGATGCATCATGCAGGAACTGTCGGACGACGTGACATATTCCGCGCCGGACTTGAGTTGGTCCGTAACCTTGTCCTGACCCATTTTAGCCGAAACACCTTCCTCGAACACCGAGAACGTGCCGCCAAAGCCGCAGCATTCGTCAGGGCGCGTCAGATCGGCGAATTCAATACCCTTAACCATCCCCAGCAGCGCCTTCGGCTTGGAAAACGGCTCTTCCCGACGTTCGCTCATGCTGGCGATCCGCAGGTTCCGCAGCGTGTTGCAGTTGTTGTGCAAGGCAACACGATGCGGGAACTCAGCCCAAGGGAATGCATCGACCTTGAGAACGTCGTGCAGGAACTCAACCAGTTCATAGGTGCGGCTGCGGACATGTTTGACGGCATCGGTCTGTTCAATGGCGGTCATGTTGTTGCGCACCTGATTGGTGCAGCTTCCGGACGGCGTGACGATATAGTCGTATTTCCCGAAATTGCGGACGAATAACTCTTCCGTCTTGGCGGCCTCGCGCTCGCAGCCGGTATTGGTCATGGGCTGGCCACAGCATGTCTGATCGACCGGATATTCAACGGACAGTCCGAAACGCTCCAGCAGTTCCAGAGTCGCAATTCCTGTTTCGGGATGAAACATGTCCACATAACAGGGAACAAACAGACCGACCTTCATGGGAATACCTTTGCCTTCAATCAACGCGTATGATCACAGTCTCATGAAAACAACATAAAAACAAAAGACAAGTTTACGGGAGAATCGAAGTCATCATAACCAGAGTATTTTAGTCCTGATAGTAATACCAATATCTGATCGTGATTTGAAAAGATGATTCTCAAGTATTCATCGAAGAAGATTAAAAAACCAGAATAGTCTCAGGCTTTCTGCCTGCCAAGCGCATGCTCGGACGCAACCTTTTCCATTAAGGCAACGACATGCCCAAGAATACGGCGCTCGTCGTAAGTTTCCAGCGCCAGTCGTCTTGCAGCGTTGCCCATGGCCTCTCTCAACGCCGCGTCCTGCACCAGAAGACTCAGGGCGCGGGCAAGCGGAGCAGAAAGACCCGGCGGTACCAGAAATCCGGTTGCCCCGTCCACAACCTGCTCTCTGGGTCCGCGAACATCCGTCGCCACGACCGGCAGCCCCGTCAGCATCGCTTCGATGACCGACATGGGCAGACCTTCAAAATGGCTGGGCAACGCGAAAATATCCGCTGCCATCAGAAGCTCGGCCACATCCTCCCGATATCCAAGCATCCGCAGACGTGGCCCCAGATGCTCCCCCGCGCGTTTGAATGGCACCGTCAGATCCACCCCGTGATCCGAAGCCAAACGCTCGCCAACGACCCAGAGTTCGGCATCCGGAACATCTTCCATCGCCCGCAGCAACTCGGGATGACCCTTGTGCCGCACCAGACGCGACACCACGATAACCACCGGTCGATCCTGCGGAACCCCAAGCTCCTCGCGCATCCGGGCCCGAATGGCCGGATCGGGATGAAAGCGTTTCGGGTCGCGGCCGTTGCCAATGGCAATGGGGTTGCGGTTCAGATGCAGGCGACGCGCATCCCGCGCTTCCTCGCGCGAAACGGTCATATACAGATCCGTCATACGCCCCGCCGCCCATTCCAACATCAGGGACAGCACCCGACGGCGCCATGATCCCGGCTGATTGAACAGAAAGCCATGGCAGGTATAGGCCACGATCCGCACTCCGCAGAGACGCGCGGCAAACCGTGCCAGAATACCGCTGATGGGCATATGACCATGCACCAGATCCGGCTTTTCACGCCGGATCAGCCGCAGCAACGCAACAAAAGCGCGATACTGGGCAACCGGCGAGAGCGATCGCGCCATCGGAACGCCATGCACCGTAAAGCCCTCGGCCCGCACGGCCTTGAGATGCGCACCTTCGGCACAGGCCCCCTGAACATCATGCCCGGCCTCGCGCAGTTCCCGCATCAGCGGCAGTAGAAACTGCCTGAGCGCAAAATCCACATTCGTGATTTCAAGGATCTTCACGCCCGCCCCCTGAACACGAGACGGCTTATTCCGGAATACGTTCGAGCAACCATGTCACGCTCTGATGGGTCCGTTTGACCGGCTTCTGCGCTGCGGGTTTTTCAGGCTCGGGAGCGCTGTCGCCCTCAGGCGGGGCAGCGACCTCGGCAACCGGCTGCGGCGTGATGATGATCTGGCGGCAGATTTCGCGTTTTCCACGCCCTAGATACACGTCGTTTTCCAGACGTACGACACCATCGCGTTGCCTGAAACGCCAGATCGTCCCACCGACCTGAAGAATGATGTCCTCGTCATCCTGCGTCACCGTCACATCCGGGTGGATGTGAAAACGGATAGCGAAATCGATATTGCGTTCGCCGTCGATCAGCTCCTGCCCCCGCAGGTCCTCACCATCAGCACCGAAATACAGACGCCGCGTCCATTTCGCGCCCAGCGGGGCATGATAACCGTCATGCGACAGATCCAGCCAGTGCGCGGTCCCGTCCGTCTGATGGTCGCAGGAGACAGTGACCGGACGGCGCGTCATGCCGCCATCAGGCCCGAAATCTGCCGAAGACAGACCATCCGCGACGAGAACCGTATGGGCCGCACTGCTCCGCATGGCGTCCCGCCACGCGCCGATTACGGCACTGCCGCAATTGACGAACAGGCGGTGCCGCTGATGCGAGAACTCAAAAGACAGCGTTCCGGCATGGGCGGTTTTATCGAAACCCGCCGGAGCAGGCGGTCCGCTATCGACAATCAGCAGCGACTTGCCGAGCGCCAGCCGCGTAAAGCGGCCCTGCGGCATGGCAGGCGCGATCAGCTTCTGGCGCGATCCCTGCGCGAGAACATCCTCCACCGCCGCACTGTGCCGTTCGTTCGCCCCGTTGAAGACCGCAAGCCCTCCATCCCCGTGCCGCATGGCTCGCAGAACAGGACAGACCTTGTCCAGAGCCCGGTCGATGAACGGAGGCACACTTGCATGGGCCGTGCGGAACATGACGGACATTTCCGCCAGCTCACGCGCCACCAGAAATTGCGCCTCGGGGCTACGCTCAATCACGGTCCCATCCGCGAGAACAAGGCGCTCCAACTCCGCCGGAAGATAGCGCAGAAAGCGGGACATGAATCCCGTCTGCTCCGGCATCGCCATCGCCGCGGCCAGAAGCCCCCGAAAGGCCATCAACCCACGCGCGCCCTGCGGCGGCAGCGGCAGAAGGGCCGCAATGGTGCGCCCCTCCACCAGCATCCGCTCCATCAAACGCTGCTGAAGTCGCGGATCAGCGGATGCCAGACAGAATTCGTGGTTCGATAGCCATGAGGCCAGACGCGATCCCGTCACACAGGCATCGCGGACCAGAGGATCGGTAGGCGGGTGCGCCAGCCAATCACTAACGAGTCCGCGCGCAGTCAGGCGTGCCCTGTCGCTCCCGAGCGTCCTCAGGTCCCGCAGCCAGCCGAACCCATGCAGCCATTCCCGCGCAGGTTCGGGCCAGGGGCCCCGCTCCCAGTTACCGCTGGGCAAAACATAATCATGCCGGTCGAAACGGAACTTCCCGCCAATCAGGCGTGCACCGTGCTCAGCATCTCCCTTCCAGGGATCACGGAACACATGCACCGGTCCTTCGGGGGCAGGCGCGCCAAACGGCAAACGGGCAAGAGAGAGACGCAGACCGCGAAGCCAGGGACTGCCTGTCATCCGGGGGTCTGTTCCACGAACGGTCCTTCAAGCGCCCGGATCGCCGCGTCCCGGTCTTCTTTTCCAAAAATCGCCGAACCTGCGACGAGCATGGTCGCACCGGCTTCGACAACGCGCGGCGCCGTGCGCGGGTCGATCCCACCATCCACGGCAAGAATGATCTCACGACCACTCTTGCGGATCATCTCCGCCAGCGTCCTGATTTTGGCAAGCTGGCTGTCGAGGAAGCTCTGTCCGCCAAAACCGGGATTGACGGTCATGACGAGGATGATGTCCACCAGATCCATGACTTCCGACAGCGCCACCGCAGGCGTCGCCGGGCAGATCGCCACACCCGGACGGCATCCCAGCGCACGGATGGTCTGAAGCGAGCGGTGCAGATGGGGAGCGTTCTCGACATGCACCGTGATATGGTCGGCACCGGCTTTTGCTGTCGCTTCCAGGTACGGATCGACCGGATCAATCATCAGATGCACGTCGAATTTCGCGTCCGTATGCTTGCGCAGTGCCGCAATCACCGGAGGGCCGAACGAGATATTCGGCACGAAATGCCCGTCCATCACATCAAGATGGAGCCATGGCGCACGCGCAATGGAGGCAATCTCTTCCCCGAGGCGGGAAAAGTCAGCAGCCAGAAGGCTGGGGGCGACAATGATCGAAGAACGCTCAGTCATACACTCATGTATCGGCAAACCCATCGCGCGACGCAAGCCACATCCGTATCAATGCTCATCTTCGTGAGGTTCATGTCTGCGTGTCCAACATTTTGGAACTCCGGCGCTTTTGAAACGTCCTGATGCCCAAATCCGCCGATCTGCCCGGAGCGTCTCATGACCGATCGCCTTTCGCATACCCTGCTCAGCCGCGACAGCTGGATCCGCCGCCCGTCACACCGGGCCTGGCTGGAGATGCAGGGACGTCGCCTTCTGGACTTCAGCAAAGGCGGATGCGTGGACGGAGGCTTCGCGGGGCTGGATCTGGAAGGCACCCTCCCTGAAAACGCCAAACCCGAAGCTACCCTGACCGCACGCTGCGTCCATGCCTATGCCCTGGCCGAGTTGCAGGGCCTTCCCGGAAGCGCTCCGCTTGTCGAGCACGGCATTCACGCCCTGCGCACGCACTTCCGCGATGATGCCCACGGTGGCTGGCAGCATTTCGCGGACAAGGACAATGACCGCAAACAAGCCTACCTCCATGCGTTCGTCGCCCTTGCCGCCTCTTCCGCCGTCCTGATCGGGGCGGAAGGCGCAGGCGAACTACTCAAAGACGCCACCCATCAGATCGACACCCATTTCTGGAGCGAGGACGAGGGGGTCGTGCGCGAGAGCTTCGCGCCGAACTGGTCAGATGAAGAAAACTATCGGGGTGCAAACAGCAACATGCACTCCACCGAAGCCTTCATGGCCTTGGCGGACGTCACCGGAGACGTGAAGTGGCTGCACCGCGCCCGGCGCATCGTCACCCGCTTCGTGCACGAACTGGCCGCCAGGCAGGGTTTCGCCATGCCGGAGCATTTCGATCGCGACTGGACCCTGATGCGCGATTATCACAGCAACAAACCCAATGACGACCTGCGCCCTTACGGCATGACGCCGGGGCATTTCGTGGAATGGGCGCATCTGACCTTAAAGCTCGAAGCCGCCCTGCTCCGTCATGGACTGGAGGCCCCGGACTGGATGCTGCATGATGCGCAGGCGCTGTTCGAAACGGGCATGAAAACCGGCTGGAACGCCGATGGACGGCCAGGAATGCTTTACACGATCAACTGGGAGCACGCTCCCCACAACTGTAGCCGCATCCACTGGGCTCAGGCCGAGGCGCTGACAGCCGCCATCAACCTCTACAAGCGGACCGGAAACCCCCATTACGAGCACTGGTACCGCACGATCTGGGACTATATCGACACGACCCTGATCGACCGGGATTTCGGAAGCTGGTTCAACGAAGTCAGCTCGGAAGGCGACCCCACCGAGACGATCTACAAGGGCAAGGGCGACCTGTATCACGCCTATCAGTCCACACTGGCCCCCATGATGCCTCTGGCACCTTCTCTTGCCACAGCGATCGAACAGATCGGCGTTCCCTACTGAGTCAGCCGGGCGGCGCTTTCGTCAGCACATAAACCGGAAGCGCCACGGAATCGCGAAACAGATACCAGAGTTCCGCAAGCCGAAACCGGGACGGTGCCGCGCCCGAAACCGCCGACACGCCCGCCCGTTCGAGCGCCCATTCCGCGCGCAGGACATGAAACCACTGCGTGACCACGACTGCGCCCTGCGGATGCAGGCGCGCAACATGCAGGGCCGTCAGCCAGGTGTTGTTCCCGTGCGAGTCCACAATGATGGCGGCTTCCGGCACACCCCGCTCCATAAGCCAGTTCGCCATGATCCGGGCTTCGTCACGACGATTGCCGCTCTCGATCGCACCGCTCACCATGACCGTCCGGACAAGGCTGCCGCGCCACAGCCGCAGCCCCTCTTCCAACCGTTCACGCAACGCCGGGCGGGGCTGCCCTTTCGCAGTCACCGCCGTCCCAAAAATAACCGCCATTTCAGAACGCTCCGGAACAGCCGATACTCCGCGAAACGCCACGAATCCCATCCAGAGTAGAAACAGACCCGGCAGAACCGCACCAAACGTCAGCCCGCTCACAACCCAGCCCCTGCGCCCCATCAGGACACCGTTTCCTTACCTGCCTGCGTACGGTGCAAATAAAGCAGCGCCACCCCCGCCGCCAGAATCCCGGCCAAAGACCCCACACCCAGCGCCCAGCGCGGCCCCAGCGAATTGGCTACCATCCCCACCAACGGCGCGCCCAGCGGTGAGGACCCCGCAAAAACCGCAAAACGGATCGACACCACGCGCCCGCGCATGCCCGGATCGGTCGCAAGCTGCATGTAGCTGTTACTCACCGCCGTAAACGTGAGGGACGCCATGCCGGCCATGACCAGCGTGACCGCAAAAGCCCAGTATCCAGGCGAAAGCGCGCCCAGCAGACACGCCAGACTGAACACCACCGCCCCCTGCGGCAGCGCCGAAAACTTCATGGTCCTGCGGCTGGCGGCGAACAGCGCGCCCGTAATCGTCCCGACCGCCATAGCAGAATTGAGAACCCCGTAACCATGCGCCCCGACATGAAAGACACTGACGGCCATGGTCGAAATATAGATCGGGAAATTCAGTCCGAAGGCGCCGAGCAGAAACAGCATGAACAGGATGGTCCGCAGGTCATCGCGCTTCCAGACATACCGCAGGCCCGACAGCAGATCCTGCTTTTCCTGATGGGCGTTTTCCGGCTTTCGGGCCGAAAGACGGTACAGATCCTGCGTCCGCAGAGACAGGAGCGACATCAGCACGCCATAGAACGAAAATCCATTGAGGATGAACGACCACCCCGACCCCAGTTCCGCAATGCAAAACCCCGCCACCGCAGGCCCGATCATGCGACCGGCATTGTAGGACACCGAATTAAGCGCCACCGCATTCGGCAGATCTTCCTCCCCCACCAGTTCACCGGCAAAAATCTGCCGGACCGGACTGTCAAACGCCGCCACACATCCGCTCAAGAAGGCGAACAGATCCACCTCCCACAGCCTGACCATTCCCGTCACCACCAAGGCCCCAAGCGCGATGGCCAGTGTACCAAGAGCAGCCTGCGTCAGAAGCAGAAAGCGATGTTTCTCCACCCTGTCGGCGATTTTTCCGGTCCAGAAAATCAGCAGAAGCGGCGGCGCAAGCTGAAGCGCCGTAACGATCCCGACTGCCGTCGCGTCATGTCGGGTCAGTTCCGTCAGGACCAGCCAGTCCTGCGTCGTCATCTGCATCCAGGTTCCGATATTCGAAACCAGCGCCCCCATGGCCCAGACACGGTAATTCCGCCGCCCCAGAGACCGGAAGGCCCCGCCCATCATGGGCAGACCCTGTCATTCAGCGCAAAAAGAAAGAGCGGACTGACAACCATGAACGTCAGTGTCGGGAATATCGGCTCCGATGTCGAGACATGTCAGGAAAATGCGTCTTTCACTTTCCTGAAAAAGCGTCAGAAACCCGCCGGAGCCAGTTCATGAGGTATGGACCCCGCTCTCCTGCCTGCGGATTGTGCGGGACTGAAACGGAATTTGGACAGTTCGGCGAAAAGATCCTTCGCCTCGTTGCTTAGATTCCGACAGGCCACAGTGACCTCCTCCACCATCGCGGCATTGCGCTGCGTCATCTGGTCCATTTCGCTGATGGCCTTGTTGATCGTCTCAAGACTTTCGGCCTCCCCCGTCGTGGAGCGCGAAATGTCCTCCAGCAGGGCCGTTATTCCGTCCACATGCTCACTGATGACCTTCATAGACCGGTCCGCATCCCCAACAAGCTGGACACCCTCTTCCACCTGCCGACCCGAAGACGTGATGATGTTGCGAATATCCTGCGCCGATTTGGCAGAACGCTGCGCAAGCGCCCGGATTTCCTTCGCCACCACATCAAAACCCTGACCTGCCTCCCCCGCACGAGCCGCTTCGATTCCGGCATTCAACGACAGAAGATTGGTCTGGAACGCGATTTCCTCGATCAGGCCCAGAATGCTCTCGATCTGCCGCGAAGACGTCCGGATTTCGCCCATGGCCCGGTTGGCGGAATGCATAATGCCCGACACCACGACGGTCTGTCCCCGCGTTTCCAGAGCCGTTTCACGCGCCCGCACCGCAGAACGCGCCGTTTTCCCGACCGTCTGGGTGATGCTGTTGATGGAAGCGGCGGACTGGGCCAGCGTGATAGCCTGACGCTCCGTTCGACCGCTCAGTTCCGTCGAAGCCGAGGCGATTTCGGCGGTTCCGTTAGCGATGACAGAGGTCGCATCGGAAATCTTGGCGATCGCCGTCCGGTATATCTGGATGAGCGTGTTGAAATTCTGCCGGAACTCCTCGAACCGGTCCTGAAAACCATCGCCGAACGTGAAGGTCAGATCCCCTTCCTTCACAATCTCCAGCCCAGCGCAGATGGTTCCGATCGTCTCATCCTGCACACGGCGGATCCGATCGCTGCGGCTGGACAGTTCCTTTTGGATCTGCGCCGCATCGCGCGCTTCTTCCGCCGAATTTTCCTGAAGAGTCAGCTGTTTCTGGCTGTTTTCCCGGAACAGCTGAAGAGAGCGTGCCAACCGCCCCGCACAGTCATGATGATGAAGGCACGGAATGGTGATGTTGAGAGCACCAGCCGCGACCTTTTCCGTCGCCGCCGTAATCTGCTCGAACGGTACGGCAATCACATGAATGGCGAACCGCGCGATCAGAAGTGTCAGCGCAACCTGAAACATCAACCCCATACACTGCGAAAGCATCTGTTCATGCCGGTAATGAATAAACAGACGCTCGCAAAGCTGTTCGACCACAAACTGTACCACGGCGATCAGAACAAGAAGTGCAAACAGCACCTTGATTTTCTGTCGGACATAGGCGGTTTTTTCAATCCAGTTTAGCATGATCGCCTTTATTGACATCAGGTCTCACGCTCCGCTTGGACACCAGCGTGATGTTTTTTGAAAACTATACATGTCGTTATTAATAAAGAATGAAGAATACTCTCGAAATTGTTTGCAACACTCACCCTGCACGGCCCGGACAGAATCTGCTCATATTGACAATTTTCCGTCCCCAGACGATCTGTGACGCTTCACCGTGGGGAGCCCCGGCAAGGGGCTGAGATTCTGCTGTCATGACGCTTGTCCGTCATGGGCGCAGTGACCCATTGAACCTGATCCAGTTCACACTGGCGGAGGGATGGTGGTCGCTGCCTGCCGGACGCATTTTCACGAGCCCGCCAGCCAGCAGCTTGAACCTTTCCTATCAGCGCTGAACTTCCATTGCTTGCAGGCGAGGCGTTTTCCATCATGGCCCACGGACACCCCGGAGACTCTGCTGCACCCCGCCTGCGGTATCATGGCATCCTGCCCGCCCTGATCGGCACCACGGTCTGTCTGTCCGTCGCCCACGCGGCCGATACGAACAAACCGCAGACCCATCACACAGCGCCTGCCCCTTCAGCCGCGACTGCACCGCGCCCGGCATCAGCCGAACATATTATCGTCCACCGAATTCCAGACAGCGCGCCCGGAAACCAGCCGGGAGGCGGCCTGATCCACCCACAGGACGGTGTGAAATCCGTCAGTACGGTCAGTCAGGATTTCATTTCCAAACAGGCTCCCATGGCCACGGCCTTCCAGCTTGCCGCCATGCTGCCCGGCGCCAATGTATCCTCGTCCGATCCAATGGGATTTTCCCCCAATACCGACATCACCGTTCGCGGGCTCGACAACAGCGCCATCGGTTATGTGCTTGAAGGCATGCCGCTGAACGATGTCGCCGCGTATTCCGGCACGCCCAGCCAGTTCGCGGACAGTGAGAACTATCAGGAAATTGCCCTGTCGCAGGGCTCTGCCGATCTGGACAGTCCGGTGCTAAACGCCGCCGGGGGCCTGATGAACCTGACCTTCCGCGACCCCGCCCAAAAAGCGGGTGGTGACGCCAGCGTGTCTTACGGGTCCTACAACACCAACCGCGAATTCATCCGTCTCGACACCGGCGACATCGCCCATACCGGCATCCGTGGCTTTGTGTCCTACTCCCACGGCGCAACCGACAACTGGCGCGGGCCCGGACGCGACGAAAAGCAGCATGTCGATTTCAAGCTCCTCAAGGAATGGGGTCAGGGCAACCGCGCCAGCCTCATCGGCACTTTCAACACGACCATCACAAGCTGGTATCCCGAACCCACCATGGACACATGGAAATCGGACGGGATCAAAGGCCAGAACAACCTGCTGGCCCATTATGACAGCAGCAATCCGGAAAACGGCGCGAATTACTGGCGCCTGTGGCGGGACGGAGAGCGCACGCTTTACGGCGGCGCGCCGGTCCATCTGACCCTGACCGACCATCTGACGCTGGACGTCACACCCTACGCGCAGCTTGCCTATGGCAACTGGCCGGGCGGAAGCACCCTGTCCGAAACAGGACTTTATCAGGGCACACAGGCCCTGTCGGACACGCTGAACCTTCCCGGCGCACAGGACGGCGTGGGCGTAGTCCGCGCAGATTACACCCAGCGCAGCTATCGCTCGGGCTTTACCAGCGCGCTGCACTACAAAACCGGCTGGAACGATTTCGTCCTCGGATACTGGTACGATTACGGTGACGACAACGAGCAGCAGCCCTTCACGGCCGTTCAGACCAATGGCTACGCCCCGGACATCTGGGCGCAAAACGGCCGCGACGTAATCCGCCTGTCCAACGGCGAACGCCTTCTGGGCGGCAGCTTTCACACCATTTCCCAGACGAACGCACTGTTCGTCGGCGATCACATGTCCCTGCTGCACGACCATCTGGCCATCGACCTTGGCTTCAAAGCCGTCATGATGAGCCGCGATGGCACTAACAGCATGCCGGGCCCGCAATACCATGTCGGCTCCAACAGCATGGAGCCCCTGCCCCGTCTCGGCGTGCGCTGGCGCATTGACGCGGAAAACCAGATCTTCTTCAACGCCACGACCAATTTCCGCGCCCCGGACCAGAGCGCGCTGTACAACACCTATGACCCCTCTTCGGGCGAAATGTACGGAACCGGATCGGCTGATGTCCGGAACGAATATTCTATCTCCGAAGAGCTGGGATACCGCCGCACGGGGCGCTGGATCATCGGCAGCCTGACGCTGTTCAACTACAATTTCACCAACCGCCAGATCTCCACACAGGCCGTCCAGAACGGCTCTATCGTCAGCACGACGATGAACGCGGGTGGCCAGACTTCACGCGGCGTGGACGTAGAAATCGGCCTGCGACCCTGGCACCATTTCAGCCCCTATGTCTCGGGCGAATACCTGCACGCCACGATCGACAACGATCTGATTTCGGGCGGCGACCTGCTGCGTACCCGTGGCCGCATCGCTGTCCGCAGCCCGACCCTTCAGGCCGCGGCCGGGCTGAGCTACGATGACGGACACATCTTCGGCGTCGTCACCGTGCATTACACCGGCCACCAGTACGCGACCTTCATGAATGACGAGCGCGTCTCGGATCACACGACCGGCGATCTCGCCATCGGCTACCGCTTTTCGGACCATATCCATCTGCATCAGCCGACCCTGCGGATGAACTTCATCAACATCACGAACGAACACTACCTTTCCGGCGTGGCAAGCCCGACCATGAATGCGAAAGACACGACCGGCGTGTATGGCACCACCATCGCCGGAAGTGCCCCGAGCTACTTCATCGGAGGCGGGTTTGCGGCCCTGTTCACTGCTTCGACGGGATTCTGAGCATGGCGGAGGCTTCCGGGCAGTTCGGCGTCAATGGTCCCGAAAGCAGGCGGGACTGGGCCGCCCTATCTGATGCCGAAGCTCGCGATGTCCTCTCCCGTTTTCCGCTTCCTTCCCCCGCGCGGCAGGTCATCTGGCACGGACGACGCCCCTTTTCCTCCACGGGCGTCGTCCTTCTGGAAGATGGAAGCCGCGTTTTTCTCAAACGCCACGACCATTGCCTGCGCGATGCGGCAGCGCTTGCGGAAGAACACCGCTTCATCACACATCTGGCAGCGCAGGGTGTTCCGGTCGGCCAGACATGGCGCACCAAAAGCAGGGAGGCCGCACTCGATCTCAACGGATCGGCCTACGAAGTCTTTTCCATCATGCCCGGCCATGATCTTTACGAGACCGTGCAATCCTGGGAACCGTTCCACAACGTCCAACATGCTTTCTCCGGCGGCCAGCGTCTTGGCCAGCTTCACGCGGCTTCCAGGAGCTTCGACGCCCCTGCGCGCCCTTCCCGCCGCCCACTTCTCTCCACATTCGAGGTCATCACATCTCCCGACCTGATGACCGGGCTGGACCGCTGGATCCCACATCAGGCCGGGCTTGCCGAAGCCCTGACACACCACCGCTGGCGCGACGATATCCCCCTGGCCCTCCTGCCCTTTCATGAACGGCTGAAGCCACATCTCGGCACAATTCAGCCGCGCTGGGGACATGGCGACTGGCACCCGTCAAACCTGTTTTGGACCAGCACCGGGCCGGAAGCGCAGGTTTGCGGTATTCTCGATTTTGGGATGTCGGACCGCACCTGCGCCGCCTACGATCTCGCTGTCGCCATTGAACGCACCGCTATCGCGTGGCTCGATCCCGAAAACAACTGTCCTGTCAGTCTCGACCGCCTCCAAGCCTTCCTGTCAGGCTATCGGACACACTATGCCCTTTCGACGAAAGAGCGTCGCCTGGTGCCGCTTTTCCTGCCTCTCGTTCACGTCGAATATGCCCTGTCCGAAGTCGCCTATTACGAGACACTGGTTCATGACAGAGCCGGAGTGAAAGCCGCCTATACGGACTATCTTCTGGGTCACGCCCACTGGTTCTCGTCTCCTGCGGGGCAGCAATTCCTGCACTGGCTGACGGATAATCTCCAAACAGCGCCATGTCCCTGATCGAAATTCTGGGGGCCGTCCTCAGCGCACTTGCCGTCTGGCTGACATCGCGGCGCAGCATGATCTGCTGGCCCGTGTCTCTGGCCGCGGCAGGGCTTTATTCGTGGATTTTCCTTCAGGCCCGACTTTACGCCGATGCCGGGCTTCAGATCGCATTCTGCCTGTATGTCGTCTACGGCTGGCAGCACTGGCGCAAGATGGCGAAACCGGATGGCCGCATCCACGTCCGCCGCCCGACACGCCCCACACTTCTGAAAGGGCTGCTCTGCGGCGCGACGGGAAGTGCTGTCTGGGCGTTCGTCCTTGCCCGCTTCACCAACGATCCCACGCCCATCATGGACGCCACCCTCACGGCCTACAGCATTCTCGCCCAGTACTGGGACACCATGCGCTATCGTGAAACCTGGCTGCTATGGATTGTGGTGGACAGCGCCTATGTCGCCCTGTTCATAAGCCGCGGCCTTTATCCGACAGCCCTGCTCTATGCCGGTTTTGTCGTGCTGGCGGCAAACGGATACCGGCTCTGGAAACCCGAAATTTCTGCCGGAGCGGCATCCGGTCCGCACCCCTGAATGAAAAAAAGCCGCCCTGAATTTTCAGAGCGGCTTTTATCAAGACAGCATTCAGTCGACCGGTTCATCCTCCGGCAGAGGCTGGATCTGACGCAGCTTGCCGTAGCGGTCGTAATAAAAGACCGACGTTCCCCGCCGTTCGGCATAACCGTCCGGCTGACCGTCCTTCGTCTGGAACAGCAGCCGGAAGGCATCCGGCTGCTCAATCACTTTGTCCCCGGGCGGGCGATACCGATACCGGCTAAAATCGGCATGGCTCTTGGGCAGCGACGAGTTGTGATACAGGTCGTGCATGCTCGGCTTCTTGGGACCGTCATCCGCATCCTGCGCCACGGCCGTACCAAGGGCCGCGCCTGAAACGGCAAGAACGGCCAGTACTGGGACAATCAACCTGCGCATGATGCTCTCCGGTCAGTGCGTTTGTGCGGGCACCTTAGGCGAAACCGTCTTCTGGCTCCACCCACCACCGAGCGCGCGATACAATGTCACAATATTCTGGAACCGCGCAGCTTTGACCGTGATTGCATTCTGCTGCGCCTGATAGAGGGTGCGCTGCTGCGTCAGGGTGGTCAGATAGCTGTCGATGCCAGCCTTGTATCGCATGTTGGCCAGATCGAACGCCTGCTGCGACTGCGCCACCAGCTCGTCCATGTGGCGCTGCTGGGTCGTATAGGTTTCCCGTGCCGTCAACGCATCCGAAACTTCACGGAAGGCCGACTGTACGGTCTTTTCATACTGTGCCGCATTCTGACGGGACTGCGCCTTGGCCATCATCAGGTTCCCTTCGCTCTGCCCCCATGTCAGCAGCGGAACGCTGATGGACGGGGAGATGCTCCAGGTTTCAGCACCCGGTGTGAACAGCTTGCGGAACTGAAGCGAACTGGTACCTTCCGAAGCCGTCAGCGTAAAGCGGGGGAAGAACGCCGCGCGCGCTGCACCAACATTCGCATTGGCTCCCAACAGAGTGTGCTCGGCCGCACGAACATCCGGCCGCTGCTCCAGCAGATCCGAAGGCAGACCCTCCGGCAGATCCGCAATCATGGTCTGCGACCCGAAAGGCGCCGGTTCCGGCAAAGTCGACGGCAGCGGCGAGCCAACAAGAAGCTGAAGCGCATGCTCGTCATCCGCCAGCGCGCGCGTATATTGCGCCTCGTAGGCAGAAGCCTGCTCGACCTGTGTCTTGACCTGCGCCAGCGTCAGCGCATCCGTTTCGCCATTGTCATAGGAAAGCTGTGTCAGCCGCAGCGTATCGCGCTCTGACGCCAATGTGGCGCGCGTCACCCGGAGCTGCTCGCGATCAGCCAACCACTGGATGTAGGTCGTCCCGATCTGCGAGACCGTCGTGATGAGAACGTTCCGCGCGTTCTCGACGTTGTTCAGCACCGTTTCCTTCTGCTGACGCGTCAGGTTGCGGATGCGACCCCACAGATCGATTTCGTAAGACGAAAATCCGATCGACGTCTGATACAGACGCAGGGTCGAGATATGCTCACCAACGCCCGGCGCAAACGAAAAACCTGCCGTGTCGGATGGCGCCATGAACATCCCTTGCCCGCCAGCCGAGATGATCGGGAACAGGGACGCATTCTGGATCTCATACTGGCCGCGCGCCACGCCCACAGCATCAAGCTGCGCTGCGATGTCGCGGTTGTTTTTCAGAGCCAGTGCCACGAGCGCCTTCAAACGCGGGTCGGTGAAGAAATCCTCCCACCCGAGATTGGAGGCAGCCTGAGCCGCAGGTGTGTTCTTCGATGCCGTATCTGCAGGGTAGCTGTTCTGGATGGCCTGTGTGGGTCGGTGGTAAACCGGCGCCATGTTACAGGCCGAGAGCATCAGCATCCCGGCAAATCCGGAAGTCAGTCCGAGACGGGCCTTCATGCGCCGTGCTCCCCTTCGGCGACAGATGCCGCCTTGTTGTCCAGATGGGCATACGGGTTCTTGCGGTCCTTGATCCGGCTGACCCGGAACAGACGCAACACCACCACGAAGAAGACCGGGACGAAATAGACCGCCAGCAGCGTTGCCGAGAGCATGCCACCCACGACACAGGTTCCGATCGCCACGCGCGCCGCAGACCCGGCACCGGTCGCGATCGCCAGCGGAAACACACCGCAGACGAAGGCGATCGACGTCATGAGGATCGGACGCAGACGCTCACGCCCGGCTTCCAGAACCGAGTCTTCCAGAGTTTCGCCGTTTTCAAAGAAGGCCTTGGCGAATTCCACGATCAGGATCGCGTTCTTCACCGACAGACCCACCGTCGTGAGCAGTCCAACCTGGAAGTAAACGTCGTTGGCCAATCCGCGTCCCAGCGTCGACGCAATGGCACCCAAAACACCGAGTGGGAGCACGAGCAGCACCGCGAACGGAATGGCCCAGCTTTCATAAAGAGCCGCCAGACAGAACATGATGACCACAACAGCCAGAGCATAAAGCGGTCCGGTCGATCCACTCGACGCAAGCTGCTCGAACGACAGGCCCGTCCACTCATAGCCAATGCCACGCGGCAGTTTGGCCAGAAGTTTCTCCATTTCCACCATGGCCTGCCCCGAACTCGACCCCACGGCAGGCTGACCCTGAATTTCGTAGGAGTTCAGGCCGTTATAGTCCTCGACCTTCTGCGGCCCGTTGACCCAGTGTCCGGAAGCGAAGGCATTGAACGGCACCATCGTCCCCGTCGTATTGCGGACATACCAGCGGTTCAGATCCTCCGGCGTCATACGCGCCCAGGCTTCACCCTGAATATAAACCTGCTTGACGCGGTCATTGCGCATGAACTGGTTGACGTAGATGGAACCCAGCGCCCCTTCGATCGTCGTGTTGATGTCCGCATTCGTCAGACCGAAAGCATTGGCGCGCTCACGGTCAATATCGAGCTTGAACTGCGGCGCATCATCCATGCCCAGCGGACGAACAGCCATCAGAAGCGGATTTTTCGCCGCCTCGCTCAGAATCTGGTTTCGTGCCGCCAGCAGGGCTTCATGCCCCAGATGTCCGGTGTCTTCCAGTTCCAGATCGAAGCCGGTCGCATTACCCAGTTCCATCACAGCAGGCGGATTGACCGCAAAAATCTGCGCTTCCGGATCCATCCAGAAATGCATCATGATCTCACGCGACACGGTCATGGTGGTGTGTGCAGAGCCCGGGCGCTTGTCCCACGGCTTCATCCGGATAAAGAACGCACCCGCACTCTGGCCCTGCCCCGCGAAGCTGAAGCCCGTCATGGTAAAGACGGACTCAACATACGGACCGTAGGTTTTGAGAACGTAGTCCGTAATCTTACGGTTGACGGCCGCCGTCTGCGCTTCGGTCGCCCCGTTGCGCATTGTGACCTGACCGAAGATGATTCCCTGATCCTCGTCTGGCAGGAACCCACCCGGCACGCGCAGGAACAGGAACCCGACGAGCGCCGTCAGCAGAACGAACCCGATCATGCTGACAACCGGCACGCGGATCAGCCATTTCACGCCGCTAATATAACCGTTCGTCAGGCGGCCAAACCCCCGGTTGAACCAGGCCGCAGGCCCATGCTCATGTCCTTTATGCGTCGGTTTGAGCATGGACGCACAGAGGGCCGGCGTCATGACCATCGCCACCAGAACCGATAGCCACATGGCCGCAACGATCGTGATGGAGAACTGGCGATAGATCACACCCGTGGAACCACCAAAGGCCGCCATCGGAAGGAACACCGCCGTCAGCACCAGCACGATGCCCACAAGCGCGCCTGAAATCTCGTCCATGGAGACGCGGGCCGCTTCCTTGGGAGACAGCCCCTTGTCCGTCATGACACGTTCGACGTTTTCGACCACGACAATCGCGTCATCGACCAGCAGACCGACCGCCAGAACCATGGCCAGCATGGTAAGCGTGTTGATGCTGTAGCCCAGAATGGACATCAGCCCGAATGTTCCCAGCAGCACCACCGGCACCGCGATCGTCGGGATCAGCGTCGCGCGGAAGTTCTGAAGGAAGATCAGCATCACGATGAATACGAGGACGATCGCCTCGATCAACGTCTCGACCACTTCATGGATGGAGAGCGTGATGAACGGCTCGGTATCGAGCGGATAGACGAGCTTCAGACCCTGCGGAAAATAGCGGCTCAGTTCGTTCAGACGTGCCCGAACAGCAGCTTCGGTTCTGAGCTGATTCGCTCCCGGCGCCAGTTTGAGCGCCATCGCGGCAGCGGGATGGTTGTTATACGACGACCCCAGCGCATAGCTCTGCGCTCCAAGCTCGACCCGCGCCACATCCTTCAGACGCACCTGACTGCCATCCTGCTGCACCTTGAGCAGGATTTCCTGGAACTGGTCAGGCGTACTCAGACGTGTCGGGCCAATAATCGTGGCGTCGAACCCGATGCCCTTCTTGGCCGGAAGACCGCCAAGCTCACCCGAAGAAACCTGGATGTTCTGCGCCTGAATGGCGGACTGGACATCCCCGACCGTCAGGCCGAAATTGTAGAGCTTCGACGGATCCAGCCAGACGCGCATCGCATATTCGGAACCGAAGAGCGTATGATCGCCCACGCCCGAAACACGCGACAGCGGATCGGAAATGTTGGACGCGACATAATCCGAAATGTCCTGCCCGGACATGCTGCCATCTTCGGAAATGAAGGCCACGACCATCATGAAGTTCTTGGTCGCCTTCGTGACGCTCAGACCCTGCGCCGTGACTTCCGCCGGCAGACGCGGCTGGGCCAGCTGGAGCTTGTTCTGGACCTGAACCTGCGCAATGTCAGGGTTCGTGCCCTGCTCGAAGGTGAGGTCGATCTCCATCTGTCCGCTCGCATAAGACGAGGCCGACAGGTATTCGAGATGATCCAGACCATACATCTGCTGAAGGATCGGGCGGACAACCGTGTTGTTCACCGTCTCGGCAGATGCACCCGGATACATGACCGAAATGGCAATCTGGGGCGGTGCAATGTTCGGATACTGCGCAATCGGCATGCGCGTGATCGCGACACCACCAACGAGCATGATGATCAGACCAATCACCCACGCAAAAATGGGCCGGTCAATGAAGAAGCGGGACAATGACATGCGGGGTTACTCCGCCTTTCCCGCAGGCGCTGCGGGCGGCGCTTCATGAGGCGACACTTTTGCACCCGGCTGCACTTTCTGCAGGCCGCTCACAATCACCTTCTCGCCTGCTTTCAGACCGTCCGAAACGAGCCAGGATTCGCCAACCGTCCGCAGGACCTGAATGGAACGCTGACTGACCTTGTTCTCACCGTCCACGATCATGACATACGGATTGCCCTTGGCATCCCGCGCAACCGCAACCTGCGGCACCAGCAGACCGTGCGGATCAATACCTTCTTCAATATGGGCATTCACGAACATGCCCGGCAGCAGCAGATGATCGGGGTTCGGGAAAACGGCACGCATGACGAGCGTTCCGGTCGCCGGATCCACCGTGACTTCAGAAAGCTGCAACTTGCCGCGCAACGGATATTCGGAGTTGTCTTCGAGCTTCAGGCCGACCGCGGCCGCATCCGCACCATTCCGCTCCAGCTGCCCATCCGCCAGCTCACGTTTCAGACGCAACATGTCGGTGGCGGCCAGATTGACGTCCACATAAATCGGGTCAAGTCGTGTCACGACCGCAACCGGCTGGGTCTGCCCCGCCGTCAGAAGCGCACCCGCCGTATAAAGCGTGCGGCCAATACGCCCACTGATGGGCGCACGAACATGGGTATAATTCAGGTTGACGGCTGCTGCTTCCAGCGCGGCTTTCGCCTGTGCCACCTGCGCTTCGGCTTCACGCGCCGTTGCCAGCGTATTGTCGAAATCCTGCGAACTCACGGCGTGGGCAGCCACCAGCGGACGGTACCGCTTGAGCTGCCCATTCGCCCGCTCCGCCACGGCCTGCGCGTTCAGAAGCTGCGCTTTCGCCTGATCGTAAGCTGCCTGATACGGAGCGATATAAATCTGGAAAAGCTGCTGCCCGGCCTTGACGTCCGCACCCTGTTCGAAATCACGCGAGACAATAACACCATTCACCTGCGGACGGATCTGCGCCTGTTCGTAAGCATCCGTCCGTCCCGGCAGGGACGTCTCAAGCGTGACCGGCTGGGTCTTGAGCGTGACCACATCGACAGGCTGGGGCGGCATCTGGGGAGGGGGCGTTTTTTTCTGACACCCTGCCACCAGCAGCGGGAGCGCCAGAAGCGGCACCAGAAAACTGCCCCTCCCACCCCACGAACCGACCGGAGACAGGGCAGCAGAACAATTCAAAGACATTTTCTGAAAAGAAGGCATGATACGGCCGCTATCCTGTGATACAGAAACCCGCTAGTTTCCCGCGAGGACGGAAACTAGCGGGTTTCTTTGACAGACGTCAATTCGGTCTGTGAAATAATATTGGAGTTCATCTTGCCCAGTCAGTCGAGCAGCCAGTCCGAAGACCGGAAACAGCCCTGCTGTGGCCGCCCAGCGCAGCTCGACGAAGCGGAAAGACGCAACCGGATTCTCGACGCCGCCAGTTCGGTCCTGATCACCCATGGCTATCACGCCACGTCGATGGACAGCATCGCATCCTGCTCGGGAATGTCCAAAAAAACTCTCTATCAGTTTTTCGACTCCAAACAGGTCCTGTTCGAAACACTGATCCTTGAGCGGCTGTTTGCTCCCATAAACTACACACCCGTCCCAACGGACTCCATGGAAAAACAGCTTCTGGGCCTCATGACCAGTATTGCTGCCTGCATGTTCTGTGATGAGCGTCTGAGCCTGCTGCGCTCCGTCATTACGGAAACGAGCCGCAACCCCGCAGTCCGGCAACTGGTCGCAGATCTGTTTCAGCTCTCGGGGCGCGTTCTGCCCATTCAGAACTGGATGACCATTCAGTCCGAAGCAGGCAGACTGGACATTCCCGACATTACGGAAGCTTCGGACCTCCTTTTCGGCATGACACTCGGCGGCCCGACGCTGGGACGCCTTACACATTGCAAACCAAGTCGTTCAAAAGAAAAGCTCGAGGAATTCATGGCTTACGGCATAAGGGTTTTCCTCGAAGGGCATCGTCCCGTCAGCCCTCCCCTGAACGGGCATTAACCGCCAGCCGAGACGGGTGGCGTCGCGGCGCCATCCTTGCTCCCCGTCAACAGACTGAAAACACCTTCAGAAGCTGTCCCTTTCATCGACGGACCAAACCGAGTCTGAAGATTTCTGAGTGTCTGCTGATCCTGCGCTCTGGACGCATCTCCGCCAATCCGAAGAATGAGAGCCTGCTGGTCCGGAGAAAGCGGCGCCTTCGCCGCCTCGCCAGCTCCCGGCAGCGCGTCCAGCATGGGCGTCAGGGCCTCCACCGCCCGGGACCACTCCCCTGCCTTTTCAGCTATCTGGGCCCGCAGCGTCCAGGCCCGCGGATCCCGAATGCTAGCAAGTTCGCCCGCTGCTTCATCCGAACGATGATCGGCCAGAGCAATCTGCGCGCGCAGAAGCGCAACCTCCACGGACTGACTGCTGCTGCCTCCCGGTAGCGCCAGCGCAGCATCAGGAGAGCCTTCGGCAAACCCTGAGAGATCCTGCCGTGCTGCCTTGGCATCTCCCATATCGAGTTCCAGCTTGGTCAACCGGATCCGGACGGCCATGCCCTGCGCCCCACTTTGGAGATCCGCAAGCTTCCTCAAAGCATCCCGTTCCTGATCGGGCAGCCCCATGGCCTCATAACGACGGGCCAGACCGTCGAGAATATCCCGCTGTAAAGGAACGTTCTCTGAAGCTCCGTTCAGCGCATCCTTCAGAAACGCAACTTCATCCATATTCTGCCTCCCCCCTGAAGAGGCAGCCTGCGCCATACGGCGGATGATATCAGTCTTCTGGGGCTCCACTTCCGCCATATCGTCAGGATAGAGGCGATCCCATTCCCGAATCGCTGCCGCAGCCCCTGCGAGGTTGCCACCGTTCATCAGAGCCTCAATCTGCAAAAGCCGCGCATTCTTTTCCCGCCCTGCGATCCGAAGTGCCGGCAGGACGCCATCAACCTGATCGGCAACAGCCTGCGGGGGCAGAGTTTTCTTATCCAACGCCTGCTTAAGAAGCGCTTCTCTTGCCACCGGCCAAACCAGCGGCGACGCTTCATGTGACAGCGCCTTCAACTTCTCTTCTGCATCCGGTGCATTCCGGCGAGCCGCCAGAAGCGCTTTCGCAAGAGCCACTTGCGGCTCATCTGGAAACTTCTCAAGAATTTTCGTCGCGTTTTCATTTCCATAGCGCGCCACCCACTGGGCGGCAGACGGCAGGAGGCGATCTCGCAGAGGGGCCGCATATGCCTGAAGAACAGGCAAACCTGTCGCAATCAGGTCTGCCGTATGACTATGGTCGCTTTCCACCGTTCCCGATGCAATCTGCCCAGCCCTACTGGTGGGCGGCATGAGCATACGCATCATTCCACGCCAGAGCTGATCTTCAGGAGTACTTTCTCCATCTTCAGTCAGATAAGATAAGGCTTCGCGCTGGTTAAGCACGGCCGAAATCTGTTGCAACCGACGCGCCTCAGGTTTTTCCGCGCCTTCAGGCCAGTCCTGCAACGCCACCTGCATGACTTCACCCAGGAGCGGTCCGTTCCCCACACGCGCTGCCGCCTGGGCAACCCGCATACGAGCCTCAAACCGATCGGCCGATGAGGCCAGAGCGGCGGCGCGCACACTTCTTCTGAGGGCCTCACGCAATTCTTCTGGCGTTCCGCTTCTCAGGCTGACACCACTCAGGGAAGAGCCATAGGGCTGAAGCCGATTGGCCCCCATCAAAGGGAAACTCCCCGGCCCCATCGTATCCAGAACTAGCTTTCCGGCCGTCTGACGCAATTCGATATCATCAGAATCAGCCGCAACCACCACACCCATCAGACTGCTTCGAACTGCAAATCCGCTTCCCTGACGGCGCATGGGCTGTTCGATACGTCCCGATCGCGTCATTCCCAGAAGCAGCCTCCGACCCGAGGCCGGGTCATCCAGTGCCACGACCTGAGGTAATCCATCCTGAACAGGCGATGTGAACGTCAATGCGTTTCCGTCCTGCCCCAGCAGCATATCGGCCTGAGGTTTTGCGTCAGAAGCGATCGAAACCGTCCACCCCGCCCCCACAGGACGCAAAACCGGATCACGATCATCAGACAATCCAATCGTTATAACCGTTACATCAGGGAGAAGTCTGCTGGAGACGGACGTGAAGGGCCCGACGCCAGACAGGCCTGCCGTATCAAGAGCATGCCGTCCGGCCGCCACAAGGACGATATTCTGACCGTTCCGAAAAGCTGCAACAGGCGTCAGTTCCCCAAGCGGGAGCCAGAGTCCGGTCGCGTCAGGAACCTGCATGGACGCCGCAGACGACACATTAACAACCTGAGGTTGAGGTTCGGATATCGGAGTGAACCCCGCCGAAATCCGTTTCTCCTGCACAGCTTTTTCCGGGTGCGGGAAAAGAGGCGCAGGATCGTTTAAAAACGACCATCCAGCAGGCAACAGCTTATCATCCGCTGCAGGACCGACAGGGCCTTTCTCTGGTCCGGATTTGACACTGGACGTTCTGGTCTGCGCGGCGATTGCTCCTCCAAGGGAAGAGAAACCCAGAACTGCGGCCAGGATCACCCTTTTCATCCGTTGCTACCAATCCGGGCAATGGGACGTGCATGAGAATTTGCAAGAAGCTGTGTCGCCAGAATGGCGCGTTGAGGCGACATCGCTTCCATGATCGCCGAAGCCTTGCGAGAGTTCATCCTGTTGAGGAGCGCCGCACCAACGCGTAAATCCAGAATATTGAAGATCGCGGCGGCATCTTCCGGCCTCATCGTCTGATAGATTTTGACGAGCCGATCCGCGTCATCGTTCCGCAACAGGTCCGTATGTTGTTCGCTGCTTTCAAGCGCTGTTCGGGAATTTTCCAGCGCAGTCATGCGGCGCTGAAGTTCTTCCTCAGCAGCATCAACAAGACGTTGACGGTCATTCAGAGCCGCATCCCTGCGATTCAGTTCTTTCTCCCGTGAAGCGAGTTGCTCAGCGAGAGCAGGATCAGCGGGCTGGACCAAAGAAGGCACATCTGCGGATGCAGGACCCTTACATCCCCCTTTGGCACACAGATCATCGGTTTTCGGAGAAGCCCCAGCGGCAGGAGGAACGGTTTCAGCAGGCTTGGGAGGCTGAACCTGAAGAGGCGCCGGCGCAGGTGCAACAGGTTGAGGTTGGGCCATGGCGACAGCAGTCAGAGCGGACGATGAGGCCTCTGTATCACCCATCAGATCGCCCGCAATAGCGTAAATCTTGACCCCGAGAAGAACAATCATCAGGCCACAGGCAAGATGCAGAATACGGAAAAACATGCCTGATTATCCCTGCTTCTGACGAAGCGCTCGCAAGAGTTCACGCTCCGCCGCGCTTTTGCTGCCACTAGGCTTCATCGTTCGGACTTCATCTGGCTTTAGACGCAGGGCCGAACGGAAATTCGCTGCCTCGGATGGTTCCTCGGTCCGAGAGGATGCCTTTACTGCAACACGTCCAGCAGGCAGGAGCGATTCCAACTGTTGAGCGAGGGTTTCGGACCGGTCACACAGCATGGCCAGATCTCGCTTCAGACTTTTGCCGGATTCAACCGTCTTACCCAAAGCACGCCCCACGAGTTCCGTGGTCTGACGCAGATGATCAATACCCGACTGCGCCTGAGCACTGCTGGACTGAAGACTTGAAATCAGAGCATCGAGCTGTCCACGGTCACGTCGCAGCACTGAAAGGGCTCGCCCCAAGTACAGGCTGTAAAAAATAGTCACCAGAAGCAGCACTGAAAGGGCAATTTCAATCCCGAGCTGAAATCCGTCCATAAAATATGCTCCGATCAGCTATAGGATTTGGCACGATCCGTGCCGGGTTTCTGGTTAAGAACTTCTTCAATCTTGACAGCGATCTGTCCCTGTTTTCGCCCGACACGCCCTTTAAAAAGAGCATGTTCGCCACAACGCAGAGTGACGAGAGCTTCTGGTTTTCGGCGCAGGACCAGTTGATCTCCGGGAACGAGCTTCATGATGTCTCTCAAATTCACGGTCTGCTCTTCCAGAACGGCATCAAGGGTCAGATCAGTTTGCCAGAGCTCCTCCGCCAGATGACTTTCCCACATGCCGTCGTGACCGAACTTCTCTCCCATGAACTGCTGAAGAAGGATGTCCCGAACTGGCTCGAGTGTGGCGTGCGGCAACACGATATCCACATCTCCCCCTCGACCTTCCATATCAATGCCGAACCGTGATGTAATCACACCGTTTCCAGCACGGCAGACCATCGCAAAACGTGAGTTCATTTCGAGCCGCTCGAAATGAAAATTGACGGCACAGAGCGGGCTAAAACTTGTTTCCAGATCATCAAGAATAATCCTGACCATAGGCTCGATCAGGGCGCGTTCAATAGCTGTATGGTGCCGACCTGTTTGCCGAGACGGCGTCGGGCAATCGTTGCGGACATGCCCTCCAAGGAGGGCATCGACAATGCTGTAAATCAGCGAAGAACTCAGCACGAGAATGCCGTAATTGTCCCATTCTTCAGCCTTGAAGACTGCAATCATGGCCTGTCCTGGAACGTTTTCGAGATAATCTCCAAAACGCTGGGAACCCAGCCGGTCCATAGACGCTTCAACATTGTCGCTCGTAAAATTACGCAGGCTGGTGGTCAGAATCCGCGTGAAACGGTCAAAAACAACTTCGAGCATGGGCAGGCGCTCGGACGATATGCCAGACGTGCTGACAACACGTTCGATGCCGCTGCTTTTCGAAGGGCCGCTGACTTCGGAATCTTTCCCAAAAAAACTGTCAATTTCAGCCTGACTGAGAACCTGATCGTTGCCTTCCTCAAAACCCGCAAAACCGTTTCCGGCAAGCGGGAAAGCCGCAGCAGGTATCCCGGGATCCCGATCTGCAAACGTGGTGTCGGCCTGTCGATCATCGCTCACTGCACCAGCACCTCTACGAAAAAGAGATCCCTGACCCGAAGAGGCGCCACGATATTGGTGATCTGCGCCAGCATTGTTTCCCGCAGGCGGTAAATGCCGCTTCCGGACAGCTCCGAAGGCTGCATCCCATGCAGGCAAGTTTGGAAAGCATCCTGAATCTGAGGCATCAGGGCAGCGACATTTTCGGCATTTTTGCCGTCTTCAACTTCAAGTCGTGCGCCGATCCGGACATATCGCGTCCGCTCCGATCCGGAGTCGAGATTGGAGAGAATGGTCGGGATGGTGATGGTCGTCCATTTCACGGGCTGGGCAGCAGTCTTGGCAGCCGGGGTTGCCGCGTGATGAAAATGCTTCCATGCAAAGGCTCCACCACCAGCCAGAAGCAGGCATGCGAGCACTGCAAGGATGATGATCTTGCGCTTACCCCCCTTCTTGACCGGGGTTTCGTTTTCCGGAGTCTCCGTCGTCACCGTTTGCCTGCCTTCTCTTTCGGACAGTGCTCATCATCTGCGCAAAAGATTAACAGTGGGTTTATGATGCTCAGGAAAAGGCGAGTCTTCCTTCAGACGGGAACCATGATCCTGAGCCTCGCGGCCCTTGCGGGCTGCGCGTCCCAGCGTTCTCCTTACAACCGCTACTATTCTTCAAGCGGGGCCTACCGCGCACCGGGACCGGCCGGGGATCCCTGGCGGCCGTACATCCTGCAGGCCGCCAGCCGCTTCTCGATTCCGCAGGACTGGATCCGGGCCGTCATCCATCAGGAATCCGGCGGCCACCAGTTTCTGGACGGACGGCCCATCACCTCCCACTCCGGCGCAATGGGGCTGATGCAGCTCATGCCACAAACCTACGCCGACATGCGTTCGCGCTACGGTTTGAGGTCGGACCCTTACGAACCTCATGACAACATCATGGCAGGAACTGGCTATATCAGCATTCTCGCCCGAAAATACGGGGCTCCGGCCTTTCTCGCGGCCTACAATGCCGGCCCGCAGCGACTTGAGGAGTACCTTTCCGAGGGACGCCAGTTGCCTAACGAAACCGTCAATTACGTCGCAAGCATCACACCTCATCTGGGCACGCAGATTGCCATGACAGGCCCTCTGGCCGCCTATGCCAGCGCAGATCAGTTGAACGCCTCCCAGTCCGGAGCCTCCTATGCCGGACTGCCAATGGCCCAGAGCACTCCTGCGCCCGTCATGACGGCCTCGCGCAGTGTCGAGCAGGTCTGGGCGAGCCGACATGTCACGAGTGCTGCGGCACAGACACCGATTACAGGACCAATCGCCGCCCCCAGCGCCGTGCCGTGCAACCCGGACGACGCCTACGATCCAGACGTACCCTGTGCCGTCCAGCCCGTTGGAACCTCACAGCTCCCTCCACCTTCTGCAACAGCTACGTCCCGGCCTCTCGCAGCGCCTCCTGTCATACCGACACCACATATGCTTCCGGTTCAGCCTACGGAGTCGACCACAGTGGTCGTCGGCTATCACCGGCCGGGGAGCTATGGTCCATGGGCCATTCAGGTGGGGGCATTCGGCAGTATCGGACAGGCAAAATTCGCCGCAACCATGGCGCGGCAGGCGGCCTTTGCGCCGCTTCAGTCTGCCCGAATCGAAGTCCACCCTACGCCAAGTCACGGCACCACTGTCTGGCGCGCGCGCCTGACGGGCATCAGCCGCGCAGGAGCCGCCGAGGCCTGCTCAACTCTTTCCGGACAGGGAATGGCCTGCATGGCCGTTCCGCCGGGACATTGAAGGCACAGTCAGCGACCCAGTTTCACCCATGCAATCAATCCGCGTTGGCAATGTGGCGACTTTCGCCTATGTTCCCATGCATGAGACACATAGCTGCCGCGCATGAAGCGTAGACCCTCCAAGCCTTCGCCTCTCGTCACGCCCTTTCAGCTTTACCGATACCTTCCCCGAAGACTTCTCAGGACGCGCAGATGACGACAAGCCCGGCCCCCGATCACACCCCAAGCCATCAGACAGGGGCCATCAGCGAGGAAGGCTATCACAAGGATCTCGGACGCCGTCATGTCCAGATGATTGCCATCGGCGGGGCCATCGGTACGGGGCTATTCCTCGGGGCGGGCTCACGCCTCCAGATGGCTGGACCGTCTCTTGCCATCATCTATGCAGTCTGCGGCGTTTTTTCGTTCCTGATCCTGCGCGCGCTGGGCGAGCTTGTCATGTATCGCCCGACCAGCGGCAGCTTCGTGACTTATGCGCGCGAATTCCTCGGTGAACGTGCCGCCTATATGGCGGGCTGGTTGTCCTTCCTGAACTGGGCCATGACCGGCATCGTCGATATCACGGCCGTCGCGCTCTATATGCATTACTGGGCAGTTTTCCTGCCGGTTCCGCAATGGGTCTTCGCTCTTGTGGCACTGACGATCGTCGGCACCATGAACATGATCGGCGTGCGCTATTTTGGCGAGATGGAGTTCTGGTTCTCCCTCATCAAAGTCATAGCGCTGACGCTTTTCCTGATTGCAGGCGCCCTCATTCTCGGCACGCGCATGCCGGTTGCCGGCCACACGACAGGCTTTCACCTGATTACCGAAAACGGTGGTATCTTCCCGCATGGACTGTTTTCCGCCCTGATGCTGCTTCAGGGGGTGGTGTTCGCCTATTCCGGTATCGAACTGCTGGGGACAGCCGCAGGCGAATGCGAGGACGCCCGTGAAATCCTTCCGCGCGCCGTCAACAGCGTGATCTGGCGGATTGGGCTGTTCTATGTGGGCTCGGTTGTTTTGCTGGTCTGCCTCCTGCCCTGGACAGAATATCATGCCGGCACCAGCCCGTTCGTCACGTTCTTTCAAGCACTGGGCATCCCCGGTATCGGCACGATCATGAACATCGTAGTGCTGACGGCCGCCCTCTCCAGCCTCAATTCCGGCCTGTACTCCACCGGGCGAGTGCTGCGCGCCCTGTCTCTCGGTGGATCCGGCCCCCGGGCGCTGAGCAAGCTGAACAAAAGCTCTGTACCTTATGTCGGTATTCTCACCACGCTGGGCGTGTATCTGGTGGGTGTGATGCTGAACTATCTCATCCCGTCCCGCGTGTTTGAAATCGTCCTGAACTTTTCGGCGTTGGGCATCATCAGTACATGGGGCTTCATCCTGCTGTGCCAACTCCGGCTGCGGGCCGCGATCAATCGCGGGGACATCATGCCAACGGGCTTCAACATGCCCGGCGCTCCTTATACGACATGGGCGACGCTGGGTTTTCTGGGCTTCGTTCTGGTCATGATGGCTTTCGACTACCCGGACGGTACGATCACGATCGGCGCCATCCCGCTGATCGGCGCCGTACTAATCGGTGGCTGGTGCCTGCTGGACCGCAGCCGTCGCCACGGCTGATCCCGTTCTCTTGGCTTTTGACATTTGAAAAGGGCGCTCCGCAGAGCGCCCTTTTTCATCTCCGCATGATGGGAAGCCTTATTTCGCCTGCCCAAGTTCAGACCACAAATACGCATAGCTAAGTGCCTGAGTCTGGGCGATTTCCTTCTGGCTGGCCCCGAAGCCATGACCGCCAGCAACCTGCTCCCAATAATAATAGGGCAGTTTGAGTTCGCTCATCCGCCAAGCAAAACGCCTTGCATGAACAGGACCGACGCGATCATCCTTCGTGGTCGTCTCGATGAACGGCACGGGATATTTCACATCGGGCTTGAGGTTCTGAAGCGGCGAAATTCCGCGCAGGAACGCCTTCTGCTCGGGGATGGAGACCGTTCCATATTCCCCGACCCACGACGCGCCCGCCGACATGTGTTCGTAGTTCATCATGTCCAGCAGCGGCACTTCGATATCAACAGCCTTCCAGAAATCCGGATGCTGCGTGAACTCCACGCCCATCAACAGACCGCCATTGGAACCGCCCTGAATCGCCAGATGCTGCGGCGACGTCACTTTACGGTCCATCAGATCCTTCGCTACGGCAGCAAAGTCGTCATAGATCCGCTGGCGATTGGTCTTCAGACCCGCATCGTGCCAGGCCGGTCCGAATTCTCCACCGCCGCGGATATTCGCCAGAACATACACCCCGCCGCGCGCCAGCCAGTTATTGCCGATCCCGGCCGAATAGAACGGGAAAAGCGGCACTTCAAACCCGCCATAAGCGTAAAGAAGTGTCGGGTTGGTTCCATCCAGCGCCATGTCCCGGGGATGGACGATGAAATACGGAATGCTGGTGCCGTCTTTCGAGCGAACTTCCTGCTGTTCCACCGCCATCTTCGAGGCGTCGAACTGCGCTGGCAGCGTATGGAGCTTCTGAACCGAAGCCGTGTCGCTGTTGATCTCCCACAGCGTGGTCGGGCTCAGGAAACCGCTCGAAACAGCATAAGCCACCGGACTGTCTTCATCGACGCTGGCCAGATCGACCGACATGTTCTCTGGCAAAGGCAGATCCCGGTGCGTGAAGGCCGCGCCTGTGGGCGTATAGATCGAAATCTTGCCCCGCACATTGTCATAGAGCGTGACGATCAGATGGCCATGGCTCGTGGACGCCCCCTCGATCATCTGACGGCCCGTCGGTGCCACCAGAAGCTGGGGCGCGACCGTTGCCGCAGCCGGATCGACCAGCACCACGCTGCCCTGCGGGAAGGACTGCGCTCCGACCTTCCAGTCTTCCTTGAGCTGAACCACCAGACGACCATTGAACAGTCCGGCAACATCCGCCTTCAGGGGAATGGCGACCTGCGTCACCTGACCGCCCCGATACAAGAACAGCTTCGACGAAAACGCATCCAGCCCTTCGCGGATCAGCATGACCTGATGTCCTGCGCCGTCATGCAGCACTTCCGGCCCGACTTCGACGTCCTTCCGGCTGCCGGTGAAAACCGTCTGCGCCTGATCGAGGGACTGGCCGCGCTTGAGAAGCTTCACGATGTACGGATAAGAGGATTCCGTCACATCTGCAGACGTCCAGGGATAGCTGACCAGAAGCGTGTCACGGTCTAGCCAGCTTGAATCCTGCTTGGCATGCGGAAGATTGAACCCGCCCTCGACGAATTTTCCAGTCCGCAGATCAAATTCCCGCACGGTCTTGGCATCTTCACCACCATCGGAAAGATGGAGCAGGCAGAGATTCTGCTGGCTGTGCAGGCAGTCCACCCCGCCATAAACCCAGTTACGCTTTTCCTTCGCCGCCAGCGCATCCAGATCCAGCGCGACAGTCCATTCCGGATGATCGGTCGCATAGGAATCCGGCGTCGTCCGGCGCAGGACACCCCGCAAATGTTGGTCATCACGCCAGAAATTATAGATCATCCCGTCGATCTGGATGGGAGAGGCGAGACGATCATGCGTCTGAAGCAGTTTCAGGGACGTCGCATATAGGCTCTGGTAAAGCGGACCATGCCCCAGAAGGCGCAGAGTACGGGCGTTCTGCTCCTTCACCCAGGCCATCGCCTGCGCGCCATTGATATCGCTCAGCCAGCCGGGAATGGTGTCGGGAACATCCGCCGCATGCAGCGGCGTGAACATGCTGCCCGTCAGCAGAACGGCTAGACCGGCCCGGCGAAAACTGCGAAAAACTGTCACTGTAACAATTCCTTCTGATTGTTTCAGAAGGAAACTGTCATTCCACAAGCGAAACCGCAAGTGCGGTCCCTGCAGCCGGTAACCAGACCAGACAGGTCGTCCCCTTGCCCGGCGCGCTCGCAATCCGAAGACGCCCGCCATGCCGGTCCAGAATATGCCGTACGATGGACAGACCCAGGCCCGTCCCCTGCCCTGCCCCGTCAGTCGGCGCGCCAACACGATAGAACCGCTCCGTCAAACGGGGCAGATGATGCGCCTCCATCCCACAGCCATTGTCCTCAATCCCGAGAATGACGCCACCATCCGCAGGCCAGCGATCATCGGGGATGACAGCACGCCGGGCCGACAACGTAATGGTCAGGGGCTCGTCTTCTTTTGCACCATAGCGCAGGGCGTTCTCGATCAGGTTGAGCAGCACCTGCACCATCTCGTCCTCATCGGCCCGCACCATGAGATCGTCTTCGACTTCAAGGGTCAGCGTACGCCCTTCCCGCTCGAAACGCGGCGCGACTTCCCCGAGTACCACGGCCATCAGATCCGCCACATCCACGAGATCGCGCGGACGCTGATGCTCGTGCGCCTGAACACGCGACAGGTATAGAAGCCGGTCGATCAGCCGTTTCAGCCGTTCAGACTGCTGGCGCATGATATCGAGAAACTGTTGACGCATGACCGGATTTTCCCCGGCCGCGCCCTGCAATGCGTCGATAAATCCGCTCAGCGACGCCAGCGGCGTACGCAATTCATGGCTGGCGTGCGCCACGAAGTCCGTTCGCGTCCGGTCCGCAGCCCGCGCCTCGCTATGATCGTTCAGCACGACCAGAACACGCTTGTCCTGCCCCTTGCCGCCCGGAAGACGGCGTAGCATCAGATGAAGCGTCCGCGGAACCGGCACATCAAGCGTGAACGTCGTGGAGCAAACGGGCGGCAGGTCGCCACGGCTGTTACCCTCCGCTGTGCCGGATGGTGCCGGAACGCGCAAAGCCGCAGACAGGGCCGAGCGGGCCGCTGGATGACGCAGGATCGCGCCCACCGTTTCCCCGAACTGGGACGCTGCCTCTTCATTGACCTGCACGATCGCTCCCAGCCCATCCAGAACTACGGCACAGGCGGGCAACGGATCGACCGGCAGATCGGCCGGAGAGACGGGTTTCAGGTAGTCGTCAGGAGGCGAAGTCGGAACGCGTGGCTGACGCAGCAGGAGCCAGACCGCCAGCACCCATCCCGCGAGCGCCACACAGACAAGGACCATGCCTACCTGCAACGGCAGCGTGTCCGCTACAGACGGAAGTCCTCCTCCCGGCAGCGCTCCGGAAAGTGCTCCCGACGACACCCGTCAGGCGCCGTCCGTCGTCGGGCCGTCATCCAGCGCATAACCAGCCGCACGCACGGTCCGCACCAGATCCATCTCGCCCGGCCCATTGATGGCCTTGCGCAGACGCCGGATATGAACGTCGATCGTCCGGATCTCGACATGAATGTTCTGCCCCCAGATCCGGCGCAGCAGATCCTCGCGGGAGAACACCTTGCGCGGATTGCGGATCAGCAGATCCAGCAGGCGATATTCCGTCGGCCCCAGAGACAGCATCCGACCGCCACGCTCCACGCGGTGCGTTTCAGGATCGAGCGTGATATCCGCGAAGGACAGGCGATCATAGGAAGACTGGTGCCGCCGCAGCAGAGCGCGCAAACGCGCATCGAGCGTATCGACGCTGCACGGCTTCATCAGATAATCGTCCGCGCCCGTGTCCAGCCCACGGATCGCATCCTGCTCGGCCGAACGCGCCGTCAGTAGCAGCACCGGCACGTCCCGCAGCGCAGGGTTGGCTCGGATGCGACGGCACACATCCAGTCCGGACAGGCCCGGAAGCATCCAGTCCAGAACAACGGCATCCGGGCGGGACGTCTCAAGCGCCAGAAGCGCCGCCTCTCCGTCTTCCGCCGTCTCGACGCGATAGCCGCGCTGTTCGAGATTGTAGCAGGTCATCAGCAGCAGGGCAGGATCGTCCTCGACGAGAAGAACGAGCCCCTTGGCACGTGCGGGGGATGGGCTCTTCACCGAACGTCCGGCTCCTGCATCGTTTCCGTCACCGTCAGGGCGGAAGCCGGGCCACCGCGCGGGCGCAGGGACGGCAGATTATCGCCGGTCACGGCGTAGAAAACGCGCTCGGCGATATTGGTCGCATGATCGCCAATCCGCTCAAGGTTCTTGGCGATGAACAACAATTCCGTGCAGGCGCGGATATTGCGAGCATCTTCCATCATGTACGTCACGAGTTCACGGAACAGAGCCGTGTAATATTCGTCCACCGCACGGTCCGAGTGCCAGACTTCCATGGCGCGGTTGGAATCCTGCTGCGTGATCGCATCAATCGAACGGCGCAGGTTTTCCTGCACGAGACGCCCCATGCTGCGCAAACCCGAGAGCGAAATCTGGTTTTCCGGCATCCGGATCCGCAGCGAACGACGCGCGATGGAAGACGCATAATCGCCAATCCGCTCCAGATCGCCCGTAATTTTCAGCGCCGCCACGATTTCACGCAGATCGCCCGCCATCGGGCTTCGCAGCGCCAGAAGACGAATGGCAAGACCTTCGACCTCACGTTCGAGCTGGTCCACTTCCGGGTCTTGGCGCGCCGCCGCATCGGCGGCTTCCTCGTTACGGTCCGCAATGGCAGACAGCGCGAGAGCAACCTGATTTTCGACGATGCCGCCCATCTGCGCCATCATGGAGCGGAGCTGGCCCAGCTCCTGTTCGTAGCTTTTGACGATGTGGGATCTGTCAGCCATGACGCGTTATCCAAACCTGCCGGTGATGTAGTCCTGGGTCTGCTGCTGCTTCGGATTGGTGAACATCCGGTCCGCGCTATCCACTTCGATCAGACGCCCCATGTAGAAGAACGCTACCTGATCCGCACAGCGTGCAGCCTGCTGCATGTTGTGGGTCACGATCGCAATCGTGAATTCTTCCTTGAGTTCGTCAAGCAGTTCTTCGATACGCGCCGTTGAAATCGGGTCGAGCGCCGAAGTCGGTTCGTCAAGCAGCAGGACTTCAGGCCGCGTCGCAATGGAACGCGCAATGCACAGACGCTGCTGCTGACCACCGGAAAGACCGGAAGCAGGAGCGTTCAGACGGTCCCGGACTTCGTTCCACAGCGCCACACGCGTCAGAACGTCCTGAACGCGCGCATCCATGTCCGCCTTGTTCAGCTTTTCATGCAGACGCACGCCGAACGCGATATTGTCATAGATCGACATCGGAAACGGCGTCGGCTTCTGGAACACCATACCCACACGCGCACGCAGGATATTCAGGTCCAGATCGTGATCCAGAATATTGCGCCCGTCGAACATGACTTCGCCGGTCGCACGCTGGCCGGGATACAGGTCATACATGCGGTTAAAAATCCGCAACAACGTGGATTTGCCACAGCCGCTCGGCCCGATCATGGCCGTTACCCGACGGGCCTGAAAATCCACCGAAATGTCGTGCAGGGCGTGGTTTTCGCCGTAATAGAAATTCAGGTTGCGGACAGCCAGCGCCACTTCAGGGCTCTTCGCCGCCTGCGGATCAGTCTTGGTCATCATGGAATCCTGTGTCATCCCCTGCAGTGTTCCCGGGGTCATCCGCGTCGCGCCGAGACGCGGACGGCAATATTGATGGCCAGCACACCCATCGTCACCAGAAGCGCACCGGCCCAGGCAAGCTGTACCCAGTCTTCATAGGACGCACCGGCATACTGGTAGATCGTCACCGGCAGGCTCGCCATCGGGCGGGTGAGGCTGAAAGACCAGTTCTGGTTGCCCAGCGATGTAAACAGCAGCGGCGCCGTCTCACCGCTCACACGGGCCAGCGCCAGAAGAATGCCCGTCAGAACGCCCGTCTTGGCGGAACGCAGGCACAGCGACAGCGTCACCCTCCAGCGCGTTGCTCCCAGAGCCGCACCAGCTTCGCGCATGGCAGTCGGAACGAGACGCAGCATGTCCTCGGTCGTACGAACAATGATCGGAACAGCCAGAATGGCCAGAGCCACGGAACCGGCCAGCGCGGAGAAATGTCCGAACGGCGCCACCATAACCTGATAGACGAACAGACCCACCAGAATGGACGGCACCGACATCAGCACGTCTGAGACGAACCGGACGCAGGATGCGAATTTATTGGTGTCCGTCCCGTATTCCGAAAGATAGATCCCGCATCCGAGCCCGAGCGGCGTCGCGAGCAGCAGGGCCAGAAACGTCTGGATCAGACTGCCCACGATGGCATTCGCCAGACCGGAAGACGAGCCCGGCGGCCCCATCGGTTTCATGATCGCAGCAGCGGACAGTCCGGCAAGCCCGCGGGACAGCAGGGTCCACAGGATAGACGCCAGAACCAGCACGAGGATGCCCGCCATGACCATCCCGAAAGCGGTGGCCACATGATCGGCGCTCCGACGACGGGCTGCGCGGGGGTTGGGCTTCCAGCCGTTGGTGGAAACGACGCTATCGCTCATTTCGTATTCCCCCGCAGCATCCGCGCCAACGCCAGACTGGCGAATGACAGCAGCATCAGAATGAAGCCCAGCGCCAAAAGCGCCGAAAGTCGCAACGATCCAGCCGGACTTTCCGGAAACTGAAGAGCGATCAGAGACGCAACCGTGCTGCGCGGCGCAAACAGCGACCAGCCAACATCCGTCACGTTCCCGATCACAAAGGTTACGGCCATGGTCTCGCCCAGCGCGCGCCCCATGCCCAGCACGATCGCACCGATCATGCCCGAGCGGGACCACGGCACCACAACCTTCCACATCACGTCCCAGCGCGTGGCTCCAAGGCCATAGGCGCTTTCACGCAACATGTTGGGCATCGCGGCAAAGACGTCGCGCATCACTGCCGTCATGAAAGGCGCAATCATGACCGCCAGAACCAGACCGGCCGTCATCAGGCCCGTTCCGAAGGGCGCACCATGAATAATGAATTTGATGCCCGGCACGTGCTTGAAATGATGGGTCAGGAACGGCTGGACCGTCCGCGCCATGAAGGGAACGATCGTGAAAAAGCCCCACATACCGAAGATGATCGACGGCACGGCAGCCAGAAGCTGAACCGCCGTCCCCACGATGGCGGCAATCCGGGGCGGCGCCATCGCCGTCAGCCAGAACGCCGTGCCAAAGGCCAGCGGCAGCGCGATCGCCACACCGATCAGCGTACTGACAATCGTCCCGAACAGCGGCGCCCAGGCACCATAAAGATCCGCAACCGGATTCCAGACATCACTGAAGGCAAAACCCAGACCAAACGTCCGAAACGCCTGGCTTCCCCCAATTCCCATGAGGACCACAAGCCCCCCCAGCACCACGAGAACCAGCAGCGCAGATGCCGCCACCAGAAAATGGAAGGCGGTGTCAGGACCGCTGCGGCGGCTCCCACTTCGGGAAGCACCGGCCGTGTCGCGGGCCTCTTCGGACGGCGTGGCTGTGGCAAGGGTCATGCGTGAAAAGCTCTGACTTGAAAAACGGGCATTATCCGGCGACCGAAGCCACCACATCAGTGCATTAGCCCTCCTGTCGGGGAAGAACAACCGGAACAGGAACGACACCCGATGAAAGATTTATGTCATTACCGCATCAAATGCCCGGAACACACCTCACTAAACCTAGAGAAAAACCCCGCACGACGTTCTTTTCCAAAACAGAAAACCATCAGGTCAGAAATGGAAGCACCCTCAAAGGAACCTCCTTACGGATAACACGTTTGGGACACTGACAGCCCCGCATCAAGCGGAGTGCCAAGACATCTCAGCGGCTTTGACGGTCCTCTGAAACGGGCCGTAAGCCAGTGCTCAGGAGTATTCACATGGTTTCCAGAACAGACCGTCATGTGACGCAGAACAACACAGCGGACAACACCAAGAATGTTTCCATCGAAACGCTGAACGCCCGCCTGTCGGACCTGATCGATCTGGCGCTGATCACCAAGCAGGCCCACTGGAACCTCAAGGGACCGCAGTTTATCGGCGTCCATGAAATGCTTGATGGCTTCCGCACCAGCATTGACGGTTATTCAGACACCGTTGCAGAGCGTGCCGTACAGCTTGGGGGAACAGCACTCGGAACCGTGCAGGACGTTTCCAAAAACAGTGCCTGCACGCCCTATCCGAACAACATCTATCGCGTTGCAGACCACCTCGCGGCCCTGATCGACCGCTATGCGACAGTGGCAAACAACGTACGTGAGTCCATCAAGGTGACGGACGAAGCGGGCGATGACGACACGGCTGACATTTTCACGGAAGTGTCCCGTGGCCTCGACAAGCACCTGTGGTTCCTTGAGGCCCATGTTCAGGAGCCGACCGGTCAGATGCGTGATGGCGACCACAAGGGCAGTCGCAACTGATCCGAACGATTTCTTAAAAATATCAAAACGCCCCGCAGGCTCCTGCGGGGCGTTTTGATATTCAGAGACAGCGATCCAGATGCTCCCGAGCGAAAACAAGCTGCATAGAGTCATGTACCCGACAATCCTCCTCCGATTGCGGAACTGTGCAGGCTTCAGAACTGTCCTGTAACGGCTCATGCTTCACAGCAGAAGAAAACGACTGCTCATCTGGCAGAGCCGCGGCAATCAGAGCCGCCAGATGTTCAAAATCACTGGTTCCTAATGGCCCCGGCTCAACGTGCGGCCTTTGGTGAACGATCCAGTTTTTTGTCAGCTCTTTCAGGCTGCCCCATTCCCGCACTCCCTCCGAAGACGGCGTCTCAGCCATTCCCTCCGTTGTCGCAACAGCAAGGGCATGAAAGTCGGAGTCTGTAAGCAAAGCAGGATGGGACGATACGCCCTTTCTGCAAACCCAACTCCTCAGAGAGTTTTTGATAGCCGAGACAACTTCGTTTTTAACCATGATCTGCGCGCTTCATCATCGGGAATTCGTCAATTCTGCAATCAAAAACGGCCACAGAAAGAGATCAAATCCCTGTTGTTTGCTCTTCGACGTCATTTCGTCTTGATGATCCGTTGAACCAAATCGTCATAACGCTCCAGATAATCATCCAAACAGAGTTCGGCTTCAGCATAACGCCGGGCTTCCTGCCCCAATCGACGGGCGCTGCGACGATCATCCAGAAGCTGCAATGTCGCCTCTGCGATTGCAGCTGAGTCCAGAAACGGTACCAGACGCCCGGTGACATCATGCGTAATGAATTCCCTGACGGGCGCTGTATCACTCCCGACAACCGGACAACCTGTCGCCATAGCTTCACGTAGAGACCAGGACGCAACAAACGGATAGGTCAGATACAAATGAGCATCTGATCGTCGCAGTAAGGCTCGGAAATCATCATATTCGACCTTTCCGACAAAATGCACACGGTCAAGGTCCAGCTTACCCGCCAGTTCGCGCAACATGAATTCGCGCCAGCTTCCTCCACTAGGAGGAAGTGTGCCGTAGCTGACCCTGTCTCCACCCACAAGAATGACCTGCGCATCCTTACGCTCGGCCAGAATACGCGGGAGCGCGCGCATGACCACATGAAATCCCCGATAGGGTTCAAGATCACGGGCAACATAAGTGACAAGCGCATCTTTGGGGGTGATCCGAACCCCGTTAATGACGAGATTGCGCCGCTTAGCCTGAGGCTCGGGGGAACAGAGATCCAGATTCACCCCTTCCCGCAGCAGTGAAATTTTTTCCCGCGCCCATTCAGGATAGGTTTCACGCTGAAATTTTGTCGGGCTCTGACCATAACCGTTTGTCAGACAAAGTGCTTGCAGATTAATCGAATTCTTGACCCGCACGGCAGCCGCCAGTTCCGCAGAGGGCGGGAACTCCGGGTCAAAACCGACATCATTCTGATCCGCGTGGTAGAAAAACTCGAAATATCCAAGGATCGGACAACCGGGGAAAACATCCCCCAGATTCAGCAGTTCACCCCAGCCATGATGTCCGACAATAATATCAGGCTCATAACCCAGCCCCTTGAGCGTGCGGGCCGCAGTTGCAACGGCTTCGGCACGGAGCAGGCCATATTCAAATTCTCTCAGATGGGGATGCGTCTCCATCGAAGGCAGACGCGGGACACGGTAGATAGCGCGCCTGACACCCGGAATATGGTTGTTGTTCGCCTCCGAAATAAAGACGATCTCGTGACCCTGCGCGAGGAGATGACGGACAAAATGAAGGAATTGCCCGGGAAAATTCTGATGGACGAATAGGTAACGCACGTTTTCTCCGGAGCGACTGGAACCCTCCGTGAAGTCCTGTTCGCGCACGGAGAAGACAGCGGATGACAGAGACCTTCAAAGTGACCGGGGAACACAGGTTCCTTCCCCAGTCACTTTGCCAGACCTCAATGGCAGTCAGGAAACCGCAGCAGATTTACGCTTTCTGGATGCGGCGGGTTTGGCCGGAGCATCAGCGGCTTTTGCAACGCGTGCCTTTGGGGCAGCCTTTGCAGGAGCTTCCGGCTCCACCAGTGCCTCATTTTCAGGCACGATTTCAAGCAGGAAGGCTTCCAGAGGGGCGAGGCTTTCAGCTTCAAGCGCCTCGGAACCATCAACAGGGCCAAGGCGCGTTCCATCCGTGAAGGACGCCGTAAGACGAATCTTCAATGTTTTCGCGGATTCACCCTTCAGACGAACACGCAACCCGAGGATCGGAAGCGCCATGCCACGCGATCCACAATACTGACCGCCTTCAGCCCAAGGGGAAAGCCATCCCTTGCCGAGAACGGCCTGATATTCAATGTCCGCAACCGGAACGCCATTTTCGGGAGCAATACTAAAGCCCTCAATCCAACCCTGGCTGCCCGGAACACCCATCCAGTGCCCGATACCACCCGTCACATCGCCACGGCGTTGGATATGTGCGGAAATATCCTTGGAAACGGCCTGCTCCGCCGCAGTTTCAACCTTTTCAGCAGCAGGAGACGCGGGAGCGGATTCTGGAACAGCAGATTGCGAAGGTGCTGTAGTCACAGGACCGGCAAGCTGTGCAACCTGCAGACGAGGAGCTGCGTGAAGGCTGTCAGGCTCCTGATACGTTGTCACCAGAACAGCGGCCGGACCACGCATGACTCGCACCAGAGCAGCGCCGTTTGAGCCACCGATCCAGCCATCTTCCTCGAAAGTGCTGACGGCCACGATTCCGGGAGGCGTACCCGGCGCGCGTGAAATCCGGACGCCCGGCAATCCGGCGGGACCTGCAGGAGCCTGACCAGCAGCATGGAAAATGCAGAAAATTCCTGCATCCAGCACCATCATATGTGCCCCGGCCTTAAGGTCGATGACCCGGTTCTGTCGTGGTGCTTCGGCGGCGTTAGACATTCCCTACTCCCAATTGCATCCGTTCTTACGGGCAATAATACTGGCATGTTTCTAGACTGTCACGAATGGTCGTCACAGTTATGAGCGGTATTCCGACGAGATGTTGCAACAGCTTTCGACAAATACCGGTTTCTGTTCAAGCCACCATAATGGACTGTTTCGATAGAAAAGGTAAACCATCCCTCACTGAAGCGCGCCCCAGCGTCGAATCACTATCATGGCAAGCTGAAACGGCGGCATCCCCAGTGGTACAGCCAGACCAGTTCCGCTTCGCGTGACCCGCTCTCCCTGTGCGCCCAGATCGAAACAGACCGCCTCCAGACCGCTGCGCCAGATATGGCCCAGAGCATAACACCAGGTCTCCGGTGCAATGGAAGGAATCAGCCCGACATCTGGCTGCTGCTGCTGGATCAATGCCTGCACTTCATCTTCACGATATTCACCCGTAACCCGGACTCCGAGCGACATCAGAGCATCGTCATCATGCGTATGTCCAACCAGAGAAAGCTCAATCGGAAGGCGGTGCTTCTGGATTTCGGCAGCTAGTGTCAGCAGGACGTCGTACCCTTTCCACCGACTGATCCCGCCCACGACACAAACCCGCACCGGTTGCCCATATGCGGCGTGATGACCTGTCCGGATACTCTTGCGAAGCGTAGCATCATCTTCCAGCGCAACAGCTTCAATAATCACACCGGGAAAGTGCCGTCTGATCCGTCGCACGGTGTCTTCAGAAGGCGCCATGAGCCTTCGGGCGCCAGACAGCTCCTGTCCTGAACGCGCCACCAGAGCAGACACCGAAATGTCTTCTCCCAGATAACCACCCCAGCGTGTCACACACTGTTCACATCCCGTTATGTCCGGCTCGCCACAGTAACGCCCCTCTCCGTCGCAGAGGGAAATACGCGGGCAAAACCAGACATGGTCGTGAATAAACACATCATACGGCACCCCAAGCCGCTCATGTAATGTTCTGACGCAGGGTGCATGGCCTATCAGATGATGCCATTCGACAACCTGGACCCGCACGGTCCGAAGCACGTCCAGCAGAAGCGGAAGGTCCTCGGAAAGGCGGAACGTCAGGTTGGGGAAGCGCTTGTCGTCCAAAGCATCTTCCAGACTACATCCTTGCTCATGGGGACGCAGAGCAAGCGCCAAGCCACCATCAGCTTCAAACACTTCCGAGCGTTCACGCACCACCCGCCCGACACCGCCTCCTGCGTCATGCTGCACCATCAGCATAGCAGACCGCCCCCCAGCCAGACGGATCAAACGTGCGATATCCAGTCTGCGCCGGGTTGTATGCAGAGGGTCGGCGTCGATAAAGCGTTTCACCAGACGATCATAACCGGGGTGCAGAGCGTTAAGAATCTTCAGATTCCGTGCACCAAGAGATTTTCCGGCCGTCCCGAATGAGACCGATCCGATATGGGCGACAAACAGATCCGGGGCGGGGAGATGTCGAAAACCGCTCGCAGACGCCCGAAGGCAAAAATCGTTTTCCTCGCCGTACCCCTGACCGAACAGATCCTCCCGAAACAGACCAATCTCGGCCAGACAATCTGCGGAAATCGCCATACAAAAACCGTGAGCGGTAGGGAGGTCCGGCCCGTCGCAAGAAGTTTTGCCCGTTGCTTTGAATGTCTCCTGACACAGCCGGTCCAGCGCCCGCATGTCCGCAAGTGACGGAACCGGATTGGGACGATCCACGGCAGGATAGGACAGGATCGTCGCGTCATTGGAAAATGGCGTCACCGTTCCAACATCGGTGAAGGCCAATCTTGCCCGCATCCGTTCAACCCAACCCGCGGGAACGAGCGTATCGCTGTTGAGCAGCAGAATATCCCGCCCCTCTGCCGCCCGCATGCCGTCATTGGCAGAAATCGGAAAACCTTGATTCTGGAGATGGCGGATCAGGACGATCCGGCCTTCCGCTGCCAGTTGATCGAGCGCTCGCGCCAGAGGAGGCTCAGGGGTCGCGTCGTCCACGACGATCACCGACACATCGGCCGGGCATGTCGCCAGCACGGTGCGCAAACAGGCCATTGTCCGGCGCAGATCCGCATAAACCGGAATGACAACCGCGCATCCCGGACTTGTGCGGGGACAGCGCGGGCGTGGCGTCCAGGTTCTGACCTTTACGGGCCGCAGTCGGGCAGGCAGGCCACCTCGTCGGCCCAACGTCAGTCTCCCTACGAGCGGATCTACGGGTGCTCCCGTCAAAAGACATCCGTTTTCGTCTCGCAATGCCAGAGGGCCAGTGTCGTTTTCTGGCACACGGCTGGTTGGGATATGAAAAACCTTCGTGCGGGCCAGAGGAATGTCGCTGTCCACATCCTCTGCAAATGTCTCGGCCCGGAAGGTGGCCCCATCCCAAAGCGTGACACAAGGGCTATATTCAGGTTCAGCCGGAGCCCAGATCCAGCCTCTCAGGCCATCAGACGTCGCTTCAACAAAAGATTCACATCGCGTCAGGACACGAATGTCCAACGGACTGCCGAGAACATGCCGACGACCAACGCGCACGTCCAAAGAACGGGCCGAACGCCAGTCTTTCGGCAGATCATATGTGCCGCTTTCGTTTCCCTGAATGCACTCCTGCCCGTCCAGAAACAGCTTGAACGGTCGGGATACTTCGATGAAAATGGTGTCCGTATTGGATGCGGTCATCCAACCCGGACGTCCAGCCGCAACAGCGATCTGTCTGGCCAGAAGATGCGTTTGCGGCGTGGCATGGAAACGCGAAAGAGCCGTCTGCATTCTGTGAATGGCCTCTTCCATCCGCTGAAGCCGCACAAGGCAGATAACCTCCAGAAACGCTGCTTCCCGCAAGCCGAAATCCTGACGCAACCCCTCCATTCGCACCAAACAGTCGCTGATCCGCCCTGCCGACAGACAGGCCAGCCCGACGGACCATTTCAGATTGGGATTATGACGGGACATTCTTTCCGCCCGCTCCAACCAGAACAGACCCAGAGACGTATTACCCGCCTGAAGAGCGGCCTGTCCTCTGGCAAAAGCCTCCTGCGCTCTACGGCTCATGGCCTCCCGCCAGCGGAGCCGGTCTTCTTCGCTGACAACCCGTCCAAAGCCCGCGAATGACGCACTCAGTTTCTGTTCGCTGGAGGCGAGCCGCTCAGAAGACACGCAGATCAGTCATCGTCATCGGGCTGCGCTTCGTCCAGAAGGGCCAGTTCCGCTTCTGCATCCTTGATGTTCTGCGCTTTCGCACGCTCCAGCCATATCCGACCTTCAACCGGATCCGTCACACCAGCCAGTCCACGGCAGAGGTAACGACCCAGCATCATCTGCGCCAGTCCGTTACCCCGCTGCGCGGCCTTGCGGAACCATATCTGAGCCTGAGGCCGGTTTTCGGGAATATCATGTCCCCCACCATAAAGCGCCGCCAGCGAGAACATCGCATCCACATTGCCACTTTCAGCAGCATTCTGATACAGCGCCAGGGCTTTCTCATGATCCCGGCGTCCATTGATGCTTCCATCAACCAGCAGCCCAGCAACCGCGACCTGAGCCTCAGCCATGCCAGAGTCCGCAGCTTTTTCCATCCAATACAACGCCTGCGTTGGATCAGGTTGTACGCCGCGACCTTCAAGCAGCATCCTGCCATACCAGTACTGGGCATTCACCACACCGTCCGCAGCTTTCTGCATCCACCGTGCGGCTTCACGTCCATTCTGTTCGCCAGTCACGCCCTCGGCAAAACAGACGCCGAGATTGTAAGCCCCCACCAGATCGCCTTTTTCAGCCGCTTTTTCAAAGCGGGCGTGCAGCGCCTGTTTTTCATCGGGTGTAGCGGAAGCCCCTGCGAGGATCAGGTTGCCAAAATCGGCATCTGCATGTGCATCCCCAGCTTCAGACGCAATTTTGAACCAGTGGGATGCGACATCAGGGTCCTGATGCACCCCGTTTCCAGTCAGATACAGCAGTCCCAAAGCCCGCGCTGCGCCAGCATGCTTCTGTTCTGCGGCAAGCCGATACCATTTTGATGCCTCAACGAGATTGGGCGGCAAATCTCCACCATTAGCGCACAGATCACCAAGTAAAGCAGCAGACTGCGTGTCACCATTCGTCGCAGCCCGCTTCAGCCAGGTTTCAGCCCGGCCGAAATGCCTGCGGATTCCGGTCCCCTCCAGAAGCATCAATCCGTAGCGGGCCTGCGCCGTCACAATATTGCGTTCGGCCGCCTCATGAAAATAGGTAGCGGCTTTGCCGAGATCGCGTGGCACACCCGAACCTGATTCATACATCCGGCCAAGAATATCAAACGCCGTCCCAAGACCACCTTTCGTCGCTTCCATCAAATGCCGGGCCGCAGAAGAAAGCTCCTCATCTGTCCTAGCATTGTCGAGAATGGAAAGGGCCACTCCCAGATGCCCTTGCGAACATCCTGCCGCAGCAGAGCGGTCGTACCATGAACGGGCCTGCGACAGATCCCGCAGATCTTCAGGCCCGTTCGTAAGAATATAGCCAAGAAGCGCCTGGGCATCAGGAGACCCGGCTTCCGCAGCAATCTTGGCCCAATGGAGGCCAAGATGAAAATCCGGATGTCTGGGACCAGACGAGGGGACGTGAGAAAGATCCAGTCCATCGCGGACTGACTGAATTTCAAATCCTTCCGGAAGCCCCACCGTGTAAAGAGTGGCCAGAACGAAAGTTGCTTCAGTATGACCCGCCTGTGCCGCCTGATAGATCCAACGGGCTCCATCTCCCAAACTGGGAGGAACGCCGATTCCATCCAGATAGGCACGCCCGACGCGGAAGGAGGCTTCCCCGTCTCCAGTCGCCGCGAGGCGACTGAACAGAGCAAATCCCTGAACCGCCTTGCCACTTTCCGTCAGACGGATTGCATATTCTAGCTTCCCCTTTGACGAAAACAGGGCGGCAAGTCGAGATTTGAATGACATGGGCAGCACAAGTCCTGAATCACTGTCGTGTTGGAACGCCCGGACTTTACCGGACGTTCAACTTGAGTGTTGTTAGAAACACTCAAACTCCCTGTTACGGCTCCCTCATACCATTCGTCAGGGCAGGCGTAAGGTTGTTGAACAGATACTGCAGCACGGTCCGTTTTCCGACGTCGATATCAGCAGTCAAAGACATGCCCGGCATAGGATGGAAAAACGATGGCTGACCATGCAGCGTGTAACGGTCAATCCGCAAGCGAACACGATAGACACCCAACGCAGTGGAATCTTCGGAAGACGGACTCCCATTTCCACTCGCACCGCCATTCTGCGACGACGGTGTGAAAGCATCGGCACTGATGACACGAACCGTAGCTTCTGCACCCCCATATTGGTCATAAGGGAACGTCGAGAATTTCAGGATTGCGTGATCTCCAACCTGAACGAAGCCTACATCCTGCGAGCGCAAAACGGCCTCCATCTCCAGCCCATATCCCGTGGGAACAAGGGTAATGAACTGCCCCGCAGACTGAAGAACGGAGCCGACCGATCCCTGCCCAACAGTCAAGACAATACCATCTTCCGGGGCACGCAGAAGGACAAGATCCTGACGCAGACGGGCTTTTTCAAACGAGCTGCGATATTCTGACAGATGATGACCGGCCTCCGTCAGTTCCGAGTAAATCTTGGCCTGCCAGTTACCAATATAACCGTCGCGTTCCGCCTTCATGGCAGCCAGCTTTTTCTCGGCAGAATTCGCACTTTGCTGAGCGGATATTTCCGACCGCTCGGCTTCCATCATTTCGCTCTGGGCACCGAGAGTTGAAAGCCGGGATCCCACCTGATCAGCCTGTTCGCGCTGTCTCATCTGAAGCACTTCAGACGCAACCCGCATCTTGCTGCCATACATGGCCGCATTGGCACGGTATCCCTGAATGTCGCTTTCAAGACCCGCAATCTGCTGATCGTAATTTTCGATATGGCCCTGATATTCGGCCTTGCGACGCAAGAACGCTGCTCCCTGCTCCACAGATGCCGGATTATTCAGATCGACCTTGTAGTCCTGACCGGCAGCTTCTGCTTTCAGACGATCATACTCAGCCTGATAGGCATCACGTTGCAGCCGCATATTTGTAATATCGGCTTCGGTAATCGTCGGATCGAGATGGGCGAGAACCTGCCCCTTTTTCACGAAATCGCCAACCCGCACATCAATCGAGCGGATAATTGCCGTTTCAAGCGGCTGCACAACGATCGTCGGCTGCGTAGAAATCAGGCGCCCGGGTGTTGAGACAACACGGTTGATCGGGAAGAATGCCATCGCAGCCAGGGATGCCATAAACAGCCCCCCGATCAGCAGGATAACATAACGCGCTGAGGGCGTGGCTGGAAGATTGACGAGCCCGGCTGTCGGTGAATGGAATTCCAGCAACGCTAGCGGAATATCATCAGGAGCAAACGGATCCGCAGCAGAGCGCGGAATATGCTGGTTGAAGTCTTCGTCGGCCTGCTGGGGCGTCCGGTCATCTTTCGGAATCATGTCGGAAGAGCTCATGATTACTCTCCTTCAGTCAGTTGCCCGGCAGCGCCAGGAACATCGTTATCTGCCATGTGCCGGTTCTGCTGCAGCCAGAGCATCCGGTAGATCTCGCAACGTTCAAGCAGGATCTTGTGCGGTGCGATATCGACCAATTTACCCTTATCCATGACAGCAATTTGATGGCAGTCCACAAGAGAGGAAAGACGATGGGAGACGATCACCATCGTACGACCCTTGCCGATCCGCTGCAGGTTGGCGTTCACAAGCGCTTCAGATTCCGGATCCAGAGCCGAGGTCGCCTCATCAAGGATCATCAGTTTCGGATCACTGATGACAGCACGTGCAATCGCAAGCCTCTGCCTCTGACCACCCGAAATATTGGTCGAACCTTCTTCAATCCATGTGTCGTAGCCAGCCGGCATACGCTCAATGAACTCCTCAGCACCGGCAAGGCGCGCGGCCCGGATGGCATCATCAATCGTCAGACCGGGCCGACCAGCAGTGATATTGTCACGGATCGTACCACGGAACAGGAAGTTGTCCTGAAGAACAACACCAAAAGAGCGACGCAGATGGGTCAGGTTAATTTCCCGCAGATCCACTCCGTCAAGGCGCAGATAACCCGTATAGTTACGGCTAACACCTTGCAGAAGGCGCGTTACTGTCGACTTTCCAGATCCTGAACGTCCCACAAGACCAAGCATTGTACCTGCCGGAATATCGAACGTCACATCATTCAGGGCTTTGCTGGTCGATCCTGGGTAAGAGAAATCAACATTTACGAAAGACAGCGCGCCTTTGATGACAGGACGCATCCCGGTTGTCAGCGCCTTGGTCTCCGTAGGCTGGTTCAACACTTTTCCGGCTTCGCTGAGGGAAACACTGACCTCATTGAATGCTTCCATCAGTCTGGCGAGATTGACCAGCGGACTGGCAACACGCCCGCCCAGCATCATGAAACCCATCAACGCGCCAGCCTGCATGGAGCTTGCATTTGTAAGAATGAGATAGGCACCAATCAGGATAATGCCGCGGTTAATAAAAATTTCGAATGGCATGGCAAGCGTCTGCGGCCAACTGGCCATGCGCCCTGCCGCCAGTTTCCAACGGACAACTTCAGCCGTTCGCTCGTCCCATACTTCACGTCGTGTCGCTTCCAGAGCCAGCGTCTTGACCGTCCGGATACCGGCGACCGTCTCATAGAGAACCGAGCCACGCTTCATTTCCGCTATAACCTGTCGACCGATGACACGCGTAACAGGAGGCAGGAAAATCACAACAATGAGACCGATACATCCTGCGGCGGCAAGTGTCATCCAAGCCAAAGTGGCACTGAGGATGAACAGGACAGGAAGGACCACAACAAGCGTAAAAAGATCCAGCAGGGTTGTCATCAACTGACCGGTCAGAAAGTCTCTAACCTTAAAGACAGACATAAACCGGCCCAGAATCTCACCCGTCTGTTCACGCTCGTAGAATTCGAGCGGAAGGGCAAGAAGTCTGTTGAACGCATGCAGCGAAATTCTCGCATCCAGTCGGGTAGAGAGAATCAGAGAAAGTTCGCGGCGGGCGTAGGTCAGCAGAATTTCATAAAACGACAGAATAAGAATAAAGCCGCTCATCGAAATGAGCGTCGCCATGGAGTGATAATTCACCACACGATCGATAACCTGCATGACGATCAGTGCTGGAAAAATCTGAAGGATACTCAACACCAGCGACGCAAAGGCGATGTCGCGCATGACCTTCTTTTCGCGGAGCACCATCTTGGAGAACCACAAAAGGTCGAAGTTGGCGTCCGCTTCGGATTCGTCCCGACGGCGTTTGACCAGCAGGACATCTCCGGTCCAGACCTGCATGAGTCGCAGCTCGTCAACCGGAACCGGCGCATCCCCTTCCCCGCCCATCGGATCTCGGAGCCAGACCACGCCTTTTTCAGCATCAGCGCGAACCATGAGGCCCGCTGATCCGTCCTTGAACATCAGGACAACAGGCGGCGCATTACGGATTTTGATCAGGTAGCGCCAACGAAGGCGCATGCCTTTGGCAACAGCACCCTGTTCATTCAGCCATCTTGCCAGAGTAGCGGGGGACGGTGAATCCTCCCCCGGCTCGGCCGCAAAATCGCGGATATCCAGTTCCAGACCGTGATAACGGGCTGCGGCCAGCACGGCGTAAAGCCGGATGACGGTCGGACTGACTCTTCCGCCCGGGCCTGACAAGCTCTGGGTATGCTCCACGAAATGTCCTCTATGCTGTTGTCGCGCCAAAGGCGGACCAAAGGGCGGCACCAAAGGCAGGAACGCCAGTTCGTCTTCTCATGAATAGAGAAGACTCTCTTTTCCGTCACCACCCCTACAGGCCGGAACGGAAAAATACCTAACGCCAGCATAGTCCAGAAGGATCAAAAACTCATTAACAGCTTCAGGAACAGTCCCGTTTTGCAGGCATATTTTTCTTACGCCCGCAATGCCGGGAACCCATTACTTCGTCGTATAGCCACCATTGACCAGAATGGTCTGTCCTGTCATCCACCAGCCGTCCGACACAAGACAGCGAACGATCGGGACGATGTCTTCGATATCGGTCAGGCCGGTCCGACTGAGCGACGATAAGGCTGCTGCGGTCTTGTGATAGGCCACGGCTTCAGAGCCTTCCTGACCGTAGAAAAATGGCGTGTCCATCGGACCCGGACCAATGGCGTTGACGGAAATGCCGCGGCTTCCGAACTCCTTCGACGCCGCGCGCGTCACATGTTCGACGGCAGCCTTGGACCCGGCATAGGTTGAATAAAACGGCGTATAGGCGCCCAGCAGGGACGTCACGATCGTGAGCAGCTTGCCGTTGTCGTTCAGATGACGTCCGGCTTCCTTAATGAAAAAATAGGCCGCCTTTGCATTGACCGCGAACATCTCGTCATACTCGTCCTCGGATGTCTGAAGGATCGGCTTCTTGAGGACTTTTCCGGCCGTATTGATGGCGATATCCGGCTTTCCGAAAGCCGCCACGACCTCTTCGAACAGTCTGGAATTCGCGCTGGCGGTGGTCAGATCGCCCTGAAACGCCTGTGCCTGAACACCGAGCTTCGTCAGCGCCGCCACTGTTGCGTCCGCCTCTGCTTTCGTGACGGCGCTGTTGTAATGAATGGCGATGGCAGCCGCGCCCTGAGCGGCGAGATCCAGAGCGATCAGTCTGCCGAGATTTTTGGCGCCTCCCGTAATGAGAGCGGTTTTTCCCTTGATGCTGTGATCGGCCATGAGAGGATGTCCTCGCAATGATGGATGATGACAGGGACTATGATTTGTCGATAAATCCGGAAAAAGTCTGAAATTCTGACATCATCCGTCAGATTTTCCGAACAAAACACGGAAGACATCATGGACCGGATCGACCTGCTTCGTATTTTCATCCGGGTTGCGGAAAGCGGCAGTTTTACGCATGCGGCCGATACGCTCCAGATGCCCCGTTCCACGGTTTCGACCGCCATTCAGGAACTGGAAAACCGGCTTGGCACACAGTTACTAGCGCGGACGACGCGTTCTGTACGGCTCACCGATGACGGGCAGAGGTTTCAGCAGACAGCCCTGCGGCTTCTGGGGGATTTCGAGGAAGCCGAGAACCAGTTCCGGCTTCACAGTTCGGAAACGCGCGGTCATGTGCGGGTCAACCTGCCCAGCCGGATCGGGCGACTGGTGGTGGCTCCCGCCTTGCCCGCGTTTCTGGAGCAGTATCCGGGGCTCGATATCGAGCTCGGCATGACGGATCGCAGCATCAATCTGGCCGAAGATGGAACCGACTGCGTGCTCCGGGTTGGCCCCTTGCAGGATTCCAGTCTGATCGGACGCAGGCTCGGACTCTTGCCCGTCTTCAATGTCGCAAGCCCGTCCTATCTGGAGCGTTTCGGCATTCCCCTGACACCTGATGACCTGTCAGCCCATCAGGCCGTTCTCTATGCCTCCCCCTCCACCGGGCGGATCGAGGCATGGGAATGGGAGCGGGACGGACGGGAAGAAAGCCGCGCGGTTCAGGGGCGTGTGACGGTGAACAGTGCGGAAGGATTGGTCGCCTGCTGTCTGGCCGGGCTCGGCCTCGCACAACTCCCGGCCTATGACGTCTTGCCCCATCTCCGGCGTGGAGAACTGGTGGACATCCTGCCGCAATGGCGGGCCGCGCCATTGCCAATGACGCTGCTCTTCCCACACAGAAAGCATCTCTCCCGCCGGCTCGAAGTCTTTACGGAGTGGCTGACGGGGCTTCTGGAACGACACTGCTTTCCCCATGAACTCCGGGACTAAACAAAGAAGAGAGGTCTTTCCTTTTGGTCTTTAGTGAGCCATCTAAAGACAGACTTTTCCAGTCCTGATTGGATCTCCGATGCAGCTTTCCCGCATCTATGCGTCCCTGCCCGAGCAGTTTTCCGCCCCCCTCACCCAGGCGCCGCTCCGCAATCCGCAGATCGTGGCATTGAACGAGCCTCTGGCGCGAGAACTGGGGCTGGACCCGGACTGGCTCCGCAGCCCTCCGGGACTGGCATTTCTGGGTCAGGGAAGTCGACCGGATGGCACACCTCCGGTGGCAATGGCCTATGCGGGGCATCAGTTCGGGCATTTCGTCCCAAGCCTCGGGGACGGACGGGCGATGCTGGTCGGAGAAGTCACCGATCGGGCGCGGCGGCTTCGGGACATCCATCTCAAAGGCTCCGGGCCGACACCGTTTTCACGACGCGGGGACGGACGGGCGGCTCTGGGGCCGGTCCTGCGGGAATATGTGGTGAGCGAAGCCATGCACGCGCTCGGCATACCGACGACACGCGCACTGGCCGCCCTGACAACGGGCGAGAGCGTGATGCGCGAGACCATGCAGCCCGGCGGCGTCATTGTGCGGATTGCGTCCAGCCATGTGCGGGTCGGGACATTCCAGTATTTCGCGGCACAGGACGACACTCAGAGCGTCCGCATTCTCGCGGATCACGTCATCGGGCGTCTGTATCCGGAGTTATCGGACGCCGAAAACCCCTATCTGGCGCTGCTTGAAACCGTGACGGCCCGACAGGCGGACTTGGTGGCGCGGTGGATGCTGATCGGGTTCATTCATGGCGTCATGAACACGGACAACATGTCCATCGCGGGCGAAACCATCGATTTCGGCCCCTGCGCCTTTCTGGACGCTTATGATCCGGCAAAGGTTTTCAGCTTCATTGATCAGAATGGCCGCTATGCCTACGGGAACCAGCCCGACATGGCTCTGTGGAATCTCGGCCGACTGGCGGAAACCCTCCTGCCGCTCTTGGACTCCACCCATGAACGGGCGGTTGAACAGGCCAAAAGCGCGCTGATGCGCTTTGATGGCGTCTTCAACGAGTCCTATCTCGGTGGCTGGCGCAGAAAGATGGGGCTGGCTCTGGAAGAAGACGGAGATGCCCGGCTGGCGGGGCGACTGCTGACGGCCATGCATCGTGGAGAAGCGGATTTCACGCTCACATTCCGCAGACTTGGGGACGCTGTTCAGAGCGGACGGACTGAGGACGTCGTGTCGCTGTTTGGGCCGGGGTCGAAGATCGAAGACTGGATCGGGGACTGGAAGGGGCGGCTGGATCGGGAAGAACGCTCCGCAGAGGCCTGCCATGCCGACATGCAGGCCACGAATCCGCGCATCATTCCGCGCAATCACCGGATCGAGGAGATGATCCGTTCAGCCGTAGCAGGCGACTATACGCCGTTCCATCGTCTGAGCGAGGCGCTGTCGCATCCGTTTGAAGACGGAGCTGACGGGTTCGAAGCCCCGCCGACAGTTCATGAACAGGTGAAAAACACCTTCTGCGGCACCTGATACGCCGCAAAAACAGGATCAGGCTGGCTGCGGCGTCAGCATACGGCTGCGGTTGAACAGGCTTTTGACCTGAGCATAAAGCGCGCCAAAGTCGGACATGCAGGCATTGTGCAACGCGCGCACGCTCTCATGCGTCGCATAGAACCGCAGGGTGTTCAGGCTTCCCGTCATGATGGCTGTCCCCAGAAAGACGCCATCGACATGAATGACCTTGGAACTCAGCATTGGTCTTCAACCTCGTCATGGCCCCCGCGTCGGGAGCACAGAATGTTTCCACGTTCTTTTAGGAACGCATCACTAACGGGGCTCATGCCACATCGTTGCCTGACAAAACGTGACCCTTTTATGATACGGCGTCCCGCCCGCGGAACGATCCCGCCTTTCTCTATGACGTCACAGGAGACAAGGGGATGGACTCACCCCAAACCATGCGGGAAAACGCAAACCATGCCTCGCACCCCTCATACTGCCGCTGACCTCCCCCATCTGTGGCTGCCCTACACCCAGATGCAGACTGCCTCCTTCCCCGTGAAAGCCGCCCGCACATCCGGCAGCCGGATCACGCTTGCGGACGGGCGCGAGCTTGTGGACGGCGTGGCGGCGTGGTGGACGGCGTGTCACGGCTACAGCCACCCGCACATCCATGAAGCGTTGGTCCGTCAGGCCGGGCAGATGCCGCATGTGATGTTCGGAGGCATGGTCCACGAACCGGCCATCCGTCTGGCCGCGCGGCTGGCCGCGATGCTGCCGGATGATCTTGAGCGCGTGTTTTTCACCGATTCCGGGTCGGTCGCGATGGAAGTCGCGATCAAGATGGCGGTGCAGTACCACATCAATCGTGGAACCACGGGTCGGACAAAGATCCTCTCTTTCCGCGGCGGCTATCACGGGGACACGCTGGGCATGATGTCCATCTGCGACCCCGAGGAAGGCATGCACAGCCTGTTCGCCGGCGTCTTGCCCGAACAGGTTCTGGCCGATCTGCCCGTGGATGCGGACAGTCTGGCGCGGCTTGAAGCCCTGCTGGTGGAACGCGGCGACAGCATCGCAGCGATGGTCACGGAGCCGCTGGTTCAGGGCGCAGGCGGGATGCTGTTCCATGACCCCGAAGTTCTGCGCCAGCTGCGCAACCTGTGCGACCGGCATGGAATCCTGCTGATCCTCGACGAAATCTTCACCGGCTTCGGTCGCACAGGGACAATGTTCGCCTGCGAACAGGCCGGGATCGTGCCGGATATCGTGGCCCTTTCGAAGGCTCTGACGGGCGGCACCATGGCGCTGGCCGCCACCGTAGCCCGGCGCGGCGTTTTCGAGGCGTTTCTGTCCGACAGCGCCGGGCACGCCCTGATGCACGGACCGACCTTCATGGCCAACCCACTGGCCTGCGCGGTCGCCAACGCGTCGCTGGACCTGTTCGAGTCCGAGCCTCGGCTGGAGCAGGTCGCAGCGATCTCGGCCCAGCTCGCGCGGGAACTGGAGCCCTGCCGCGCACTATCCGGTGTGAAGGACGTGCGCGTCCTCGGCGCCATCGGCGTCGTGGAGCTTGAGACGCTGGACAACCCGGACGCCCTGCGCCGCGCCTTCGTGGAACGTGGCGTCTGGATCCGGCCCTTCCGCAACATCGTCTATCTGACGCCAGCTTTTACGATCACACCCGAAGAACTCACACGCCTGACGACAGCCATCGTGGACGTGTTGCGGGAGGGCGCATGAGCCTGTTCGACAGCCATTTCACAGCCGCCCTGAGCGAGCGCGAAACCGCAGGGACGCGCCGGACCCTACGTCCGGTAGTCCGGCAGGACGGCATGATCGTCCGCGACGGACGGCGGATGCTGGATGTGTCGTCCAACGACTATCTCGGGCTGGCGGATCACCCGCTGCTGCGCGAACGCGCTGCCGACTGGGCGTTACGCTTCGGGACAGGCGCGCGCGCCTCGCGGCTGGTCAGCGGAACACTGGACCTGCACCGGCAGGTCGAGACGAAAATGGCGGCCTTCAAAGGCTGTGAGGACGCGATCCTGTTCGCCTCGGGCTGGCAGGCCAATGCGTCCGTCATGCCCGCTTTGTGTGCACTCTCCGTCGCCCGAACAGGCGCGCCGATGCTGGTGTTTTCAGACCGCCTGAACCACGCCAGCCTGCATCATGGCTGCGCGGCGGCAAGCGTGCGGCAGATCCGGTTCCGGCATAACGACCTGTCCCATCTGGAAAACCTGCTGAATCGCGAGGCCGAAAAACCCGGCCTGCGGATGATCGTGACGGAGAGCGTGTTCTCCATGGACGGAGACCGGGCGGACATTCCGGCCCTGCGGGCACTGGCCGACCGGGCGGGCGCGTTCCTTTATATTGACGAGGCCCATGCGACCGGCGTTCTAGGGCCGAAAGGTCGCGGCCTGTCCTGCGGGATGGCCGATCTGACGATGGGCACATGCAGCAAGGCGCTTGGCGGGATGGGCGCTTACGTCGCGGGCTCGAAACCGCTCTGCGACTATCTGGCGAACCATGCGTCAGGCTTCATCTACAGCACAGCGCTCCCCCCTGCAATTCTGGGCGCGATCGATGCGGCACTGGATGTCACACCTGGTCTGGATGAGGAACGCGCCCGGCTGCTCGGAAAGGCGGAACGACTTCGGGTCATGCTGCATGGCGCGGGGCTGTCCACGGCGGACTCCACGACCCAGATCGTGCCGGTGCTGATCGGGGAATCAGAAGGCGCCATGACGGTAGCCGCCCGACTTGAAGAGGCCGGGTTCCTGACGGTCGCGATCCGGCCACCAACGGTCCCCGCAGGAACCGCACGGCTGCGGCTGGCACTCCATGCCGGACTGGACGATGCCGCAATCGATCGCCTCGGACAGGCCGTCATCGCTTTGACAAGAGACGTTGCATGACACGCGCGCTCTATCTCGTGCATGGCTGGGGCTTCGATGCGTCCTTCTGGGCACCACTGCTGTCGCATCTGCCGGATGTGAACGCGCAGGTCGTGGATTGCGGGTATTTCGGCGCCGAACATCGTCCTGCATTGCCCGAAACGCCTTATCTGGCGATCGGACATTCCGCCGGATCTCTGGCGCTGCTGGGGCAGGATCTGCCGGGATGTGACGGGCTGGTATTTTTCAACGGCTTCCCGCGCTTTACTGCCGCACCGGACTTCCCGAACGGCACACCCGAACGGGTTCTGGTCCGGATGCGCGCACGCCTGAAACGCGATCCAGCCGCCGTACTGCACGATTTCCGGGCCCTTTGCGGAACGGAAGCCCCCCTTCCCGGTGAGCCGGATACTGAAACACTGGATAGGGGACTTGAGGCGCTTCAGCAGCAGGACCATCAGGCGCAGGCAGCCGACTGGGGAAACAGGCTGCACTGGATGACGGGCACGGACGATCCGTTCGGGGCCGCACAGACCGGGTTCGCATCACCGGGCGAACGGGTCTCAGGCGGCCATCTCCTGCCCCTCACCCATCCCGGACTCTGCGCGGACTTCGTGCGACGGAGGCTCGATGACGCAGGCTGACGACACCCTGCGCCGCAACAGCATCGCCGCGCGCTTCGACGCGGCGGAGGGCTATGACGCCGCCGCACATATCCAGCGCCGCTGCGTCACTGCGCTGATGGAGCGCATCCGGACGGCAACGACGGAGCAGACACCTGCCTCCATTCTGGAATTCGGCTGTGGAACGGGCTTCCTGACAGCCCGGCTTGCCGGGCAGTTCCCTCAGGCCTCTCTGCTGGCGAGCGATCTGGCCCCCGGCATGATCGCACGGGCCAAGCAGCACCTTGCCGAAAAACCCATCCGCTTTCACATCATGGACGCCGAGCATCCGGACACATCCGGGCCGTTCGACCTGATCGCTTCCAGTCTGTGCCTGCAATGGTTTTCCAACCGAGCCGAGGGATTACGCAGGCTCTGCGACCTCCTCGCACCACAGGGACGACTCATCGTCGCAACCCTCCTGCAAGACAGTCTGGACGAATGGAAACAGGCCTGTCTGGCGGAAGGCGCACCCTGCGGCGTGCCGGATTATCCGTCCGTCCCGACCGTGGAAGCGGAATGGCCCAACAGCGGTACCGGATCGTGGGAGGTGCTGACCCTGCACGATCCTGTCGGCAGCGCGCGCGAGTTCCTGCGGGGTCTGCGGCAGATCGGGGCATCCCTGCCCCGTCAGGATAGCACCCCCGCCAGCATCGCGGCCCTGCGCCGGGCCATGCGGCATTTTGACCGCACAAGTTCCGACGTGACCTATCAGATCGGTATCGGGACGTTTGTGAAATCCGGAGAAGGACCACAGTTATGAGCTCTCAACGCGGCGTCTTCGTCACGGGAACGGATACCGGCATCGGCAAGACCCTCGTCAGCGCCATTCTGTGCCGCGCCTGGAACGCCACCTACTGGAAACCGCTTCAGACAGGCCTTACGGACGAAGATGGCGACACGCCGACCGTGCGGGATCTGGCCGGTCTGGACCCGTCCCGCATCATTCCCCCGGCTTATGCGTTTCAGGCCCCGCTCGCGCCACTCGCGGCAGGGGATCTGGAAAACGTGACGGTCAATCCGGGGCGGCTCGTCCTGCCACAGGTGCCGGAGACACTTGTCGTGGAAGGCGCAGGCGGGCTGATGGTGCCGGTGCGTGAGGACATGATGATCATGGACCTGATCGAGCGTCTGGGTCTGCCCGTCGTTCTGGTTACACGCAGCGGACTGGGGACGATCAATCATACTCTTCTAAGCCTTGAGGCCCTAAGGCGGCGCGGTGTTCCGGTTCTGGGCGTGGTTCCGGTCGGACCGCCCAATCCCGGAAATGAACGCGATATTGCACACTTCGGAAAAACGCCTATCCTGTTCCGGGTTCCGCAGTTTGACGCGATAACAGAAACGGTCGTCTCTGAATTATCGGGTCACGTTCCGTCACTTGATGTCTTGCAGCAACAGATTTCACAATAATGTGTCATCTTAGGCGCATGCCATAAAAAGGCCGCGTCAACCCTTGTGAAATAACGTCCTCGTCATAGAAGGGCTCTTCGCAACGCAAGGCTTCCGGCATATCGCTGGGACATCGGGCTTCGTTGCGGAGATGCCGACAGAAACAGGGATATTGGGAAAAGTATGAGTATCCTGCGCCGTGATCTGGTCAAGCTTGGGGCCGGACTGACCCTTCTGGGAACAGCCTCCCGTATGGCCCATGCCCAGTCCACTGCTCCTCTGGCCACAGCTCCTCTGACTGGCACCAAGCCTGCTGCTCCCCCTGCACCGCAGGCGACGCCGTTTGACAATGGTACGGTTCGGCTTCTGGCGCAGCGCCTGTCGAAGACAGCCTATTCCCCACCGTCCCAGACGCTGCCCAGTGCCATTGCGAACATGGATTTCGACCAGTTCCGCAGCATTGCCTTCAATCCGGACAAGGCCCTGTGGCACGGCCAGAATCTGGCGTTCGACGTGGAGTTCTTTCCGCGCGGCTTCCTCTACAAGCCGCGGATCGGCATGAACGAAGTCACGGGCGGACAGTCCACCCCCATTCCCTACGACCCCGACGCCTTCACCTATGCCAACCCCGTTCTGCGCGTCACAGACGATCTCGGCTACGCCGGCCTGCGTCTGCGCTACGCCATCAACACGGCAGGCATGATGGAAGAATGCGCGGTCTTCCTCGGCGCATCCTATTTCCGGGCCGTGGCCAAGGGTCAGAATTACGGTCTGTCGGCCCGCGCTTTCGCAAACGGCACCGGCAACCCCAAAGGCGAGGAATTCGCGCTGTTCCGCGAGTTCTGGATCGAAAAACCGGAACCGGGCGTGGAGTCCATCGTCATTCACGCGCTGCTCGACAGCCCGTCCCTGACCGGTGCGTTCCGCTTCACCATCCGTCCCGGCGATACGACCGTCTTTGACGTCCAGTCTTCGCTGTTCCCACGTCAGGACATTACGGAATCCGGCATCGCCCCTTTGACGGGCATGTTCTATTTCGACGCGAACGCCCGCAATCACGTCGATGACTGGCGCCCTGCCGCGCATGACAGCGAGGCTCTCCAGATCTGGACGGGCGCTGGACAGCAGCTCTATCGCCCCCTCACCAACCCGACCGACCTCCAGTTCTCGGCCTTCGCAGACAGCAGCCCGCATGGTTTCGGTCTGATGCAGCGCAAGCGCTCGTTCCATGATTATGAGGATCTGGCGCTCAACTATCAGAAGCGCCCGTCTCTCTGGATCGAACCGATCGGCAACTGGGGCGACGGCGCCGTCGATCTGGTGGAGATCCCGACCCCCAACGAGGTGAACGACAACATCGTCTCGTTCTGGCGCCCCAAACAGCCCATGAAGGGCGGTCAGGAATACAGTTATATCTACAGAATGTACTGGGGCTGGGACACGCCGTGGCCGACCCAGATGGCGCGCGTTGCCGCAACGCGGATCGGAAGCGTAACCGACCATCCCGAAGCACGCTTCTTCGCGATCGATTTCACGGGCGCGCCTTTCCAAAACGTGCCACCGGGTACGAATTTCCATCTGATCACACAGGCCAGTCCTGGCACGATCCGCAATGTCGTCGTGGAACCGAACCCGGAAATCCAGGGCTGGCGCGCGACCTTCGAATTCGTGCCGGGCGATGCGAAGAGCTGCGAACTTCAGGCCCAGCTCGCCAATGATCAGGGTCCGGTTTCAGAAAAATGGATGTATCGTTGGACGCCGTGACCGAATTGTCTTCTCACGCCACTCCGGAAGCCGCCCCCTTCCTGCCGCCCGAAGCGCCGCTGGCAATGAAGCCGCAGAACCTTCAGCAGCCGCCGGACCGTCATGGCCGCTCCTTCGATCCGCTGCCGACGACGCCTTCGTTCCTCTGGGCACGCCGTCTGTTCGTCTTCGGTGGCGCGATGCTGCTGACGGGCTATGGCATTTACAGGATCAATCAGGTTTTCAACTCACTGGGCGTCTCGGCGCTCGGCGTCATCATCCTAATCCTGTTCGCCATTCTCGCCTTCTGGATCGCCCTGTCCTTCATGTCCTGCCTCGGCGGTTTCGTGTCGCTGATCCGGCGTGGCGGCCTCGGGCTTGGCATTCACCGCACAGGCCCGCTGCCAGAACTGAAAAACCGCACCGCCGTCCTGATGCCGACCTATAACGAGGATCCGACGCGGGTTCTCGCGGGTCTGCGCGCCATTCATGACAGCATTCTGGCGACGGGACAGATCGACGCCTTCGATTTCTTCATCCTGTCCGACACGACCAATCCGGACGTCTGGGTGCAGGAAGAGCGCGCCTTCCTTGAGTTCCGTAAAGCCACGAACGGCGAAAAGCGCGTCTTCTATCGCCGCCGTCACAAGAATACGGATCGCAAAGCGGGCAATCTGGGCGACTGGGTGACGCGGTTCGGCGCCTCCTACCAGCAGATGCTCACCCTCGATGCAGATAGCGTGATGGATGGCAGCCTGATCGTCCGGATCACGGCGGCCATGGAACAGCATGAGGGCGTGGGGCTGATCCAGACGCTCCCCGTCATCGTCGGTGGCCGCACACTTTTTGCCCGGATGCAGCAGTTCGCAGGCCGCGTTTACGGGCCGCTGATCGCGCATGGCATTGCCTGGTGGCACGGTTCGGAAGGCAATTACTGGGGCCATAACGCCGTCATCCGCACGCAAGCCTTCGCCGAACAGGCCGGACTGCCGCATCTGAAGGGCCGCCCGCCGTTCGGAGGGCACATTCTGAGCCATGACTTCGTGGAAGCTGCCCTCATGCGCCGTGGCGGCTGGGCCATCCACATGGTGCCGGGACTGTTCGGCTCCTATGAAGAAAGCCCGCCATCGCTGACGGACGTCGCCATCCGCGACCGCCGCTGGTGTCAGGGCAATCTGCAGCACAGCAAGATCCTCGGCACAAAGGGCATGCATTGGGTCAGCCGCGTTCATATGCTGACGGGCATCGGCTCCTACATCATGTCCCCGCTCTGGTTGCTGTTCCTGCTCTTCGGCATCCTGATTTCACTCCAGTCGCATTTCTATCATCCCGAATATTTCGGCTCGACCCCGACGCTCTATCCGCACTGGCCGCGTGTTGATCCGGTGCAGGCCAAGCTCGTCTTCATTGGGACGATGGGCATTCTGCTCGCACCGAAGGCTCTGGCGTTCATTGCCATGCTGTTCGATCGCGCGGCCCTGAAGGGTTCTGGCGGTGTTTTCCGGCTCGCGGTCTCTATCGTGCTCGAAACCCTGATCGGCGGCCTGATTGCGCCGATTGCCATGCTGATCCAGACATCCGGCGTCATTTCGATCCTTCTGGGCCGGGATTCCGGATGGAACGCGCAGAACCGTGACGATGGCCGGGTTTCGCTGAAGGACGTGGCGCACGGCTACTGGATCTACACCATGTTTGGCCTGCTTCTGGCCGTTGCGGCATGGTCCGTCTCGCAGGCGCTGTTCCTGTGGATGACGCCGGTGCTGCTCGGGCTGGTGCTTGCCATCCCGCTGGCCGCGCTGACCGCAAGCCGGGACGTCGGTCTGGGCCTGCGTCGCGCAGGGCTTCTGCTGATCGAGGAGGAAACCGCCCCTCCGCCGATCCTCCAGCTTGCCGCCGCAAATGACGCCGCGCGTGAACGCGCTGCCCATGCCCCCGATGCGCCGCCGGAAGAAGCCTTTGCCGCACTTCGCGAAAACGCGGCACTTCTCAACGCCCACGAAGGCGCGCTTCCTCCGGCCCGCAGCCCCGGCAGCCCGATCGACCCGCATCTTCTTGTCGGCCTGCTTAAGCTACGGGAAGCTCCTTCTCTCCAGATCGCGCTGGAGCGCCTCTCCCGTCAGGAAAAGGCCGCTGTTCTGGGCAGTGCCGAAGGTCTGGCTCTCATGGAAAAGCTCGCGGCCTGAAGAACTACAGGACGTCACGACACAAAAAACGCCCCGGCCATCATAGCCGGGGCGTTTTTCATTGCAGACCTGTAGGCCGGAGCAATTACTTGAAAGACTGGGCCTTCTTGACAAGGTCGTTGCACGTCGTGACGCGCTTGTCCTTGGAGAGGGTGCCGATATCGAAGACGTTTCCATCCGACATCTGAAGCAGCCCCTTGCCGCCCAGCGAATAGAACTCGTCACTATGGACGTCCGGGCGCTTGGCGATCTTGCGAGCCGCCACGGTCGGAGCCGTTCCGAGCACCAGCTTGTGATGCGTACAGTAATAGGTCAGACCAGCGATATTGCCCGCCTGTGCGCCCTCGATAGAGGGAAGGCCATCAGCACCCAGAACGCCCGGTGACGCAGCGCTCAGGACATTCTTCCCACCTGCGACCGCCTGAACATGAACGCCAGGCAGTCGGGCCTGTGTTCCGGCGGGAATGGTCATCACAGGGCTGCTCTGCGGAACCGGCGGTACGGTCTGGGCGACGGCAGCACCGGAAATGCTCAGGCCAGCAGCGGCAAGAACAGCAAAATACTTGCTTGAAATCATGATACTCTTCTTTCCACATCGCAGGATGTTCTGTTTGCACCCCAAAAGGAGAAACAGAATTCATCCGGTCTGGAGCGTCCTGAAGAATGCTCCGTTGACCTGAATAACACTTGAGAGCCGTTGCAGTTTCTTGAGGAAGCCTCTTTTCCAGTCAAAGTCCGATTGAATGCCGGGCGTTTCTGCGTCACAGTTTGGTCATGTCACAGCGCCCCGATGCCCCCTCCGCCACACCCGTTCCTCCCGTCGGCCGTCGTGAGCCGCTGAGCACCACGCAGCTTGCTCGGACCCGCACGGATTCCTATGCTTGGATGAAAGACGAGAACTGGCAACAGGTCCTGCGGGACCCGTCTGTTCTGCGCGAAGACATCGCCACGCATCTGAAGGCGGAAAACGCCTATGCGGAGGCCGTTCTGGCCGGGATGGAGCCGCTGCGCGAGACGCTGCTTCAGGAAATGATCGGCCGTATTCCGCCTGCGGAATCCTCGGTTCCGGTTCCCGACGGCCCATGGGAATATTCCGTACGTTTCGAAGACGGTGCCCAGCATCCGCTGCGGGTCCGTTACCCACGCGGTGGTGGAGCGGAACAGGTTCTGCTCGATGCCGATGCACTGGCCAAACAGCATGACTATTACGCGCTCTCGCAGACGGACCACTCGCCCGATCACCGCTACTTCGTCTATGCGGAAGACATTCAGGGCTCCGAGGTCTACCGTATTCAGGTCGCGGATCTGGAAACAGAAACGCTCTGCGCCGAACCCGTGTCCAGCACGACGGGCAGCTTCGCCATTTCACCGGACAGCCAGTGGCTGTTCTGGATCTACCGCGACGATAATGGCCGCCCCTCAAAGATCTATCGCCGTCCACTGACGGGGGGCGAGGATGTTCTGGTCTTCGACGAAACCGATCCGGGGTTCTTCCTGAGCATCGGCGTCAGCGCGTCGCGCAAATGGATCGTCATCGAACGCGGCGACCACGATACGAACGAAACGCTGCTCATCCCGGCTTCCGATCCGACGGCCTTGCCTGTCGTGGCGGCACCCTTGGTACGGGGCGAGCGCTATTCCCTGACGCACTGGAATGACCGCTTCATCATCCTGACCAATGCCGGTAGCGCCGTGGACTTCCAGTTCATGCAAACACCCGATACGGCCACTGGACGCGAGAACTGGACGCCGTTCGTCCCCTACCGCGAGGGCCACTACCTGTTGGGCGCCAGTGCCTCGCGCGGGCATCTCGCCTGGGCCGAACGGCGGGACGGGAACATCCATATTCTCGTGGTGCCCGAAGGCACGCAGGGCGATGTCCGGGCGCAGGCGAAGGCCATCGGGATGGACGAAGCGGCCTATGACCTGACGATGCTGGGCACGCTGGAATATGATGCCCCGATCCTGCGCTACATCTATCAGTCCCCCACCAATCCGGCACACTGGTACGATTACGACATGGCCAGCGGCGCGCGCACCCTCCGCAAAATCCGCGAGGTTCCGTCCGGCCATGATGCCTCCCGCTACGAGACGCGGCGCCTGTTCGCAACATCGCCAGACGGCGCGCAGGTTCCCATCACGGTCCTGATGCGCAAAGGTCAGGTTCTGGACGGCTCGGCACCCCTGCTTCTGTATGGCTACGGCTCCTACGGCATCGCTATGGACGCGGATTTTTCCACAACCGTGTTCAGCTTAGTGGACCGGGGCTGGATTCACGCCATCGCCCATGTTCGCGGCGGCTCCGAAAAGGGCTGGAACTGGTTTCTGGACGGCCGCGGGACGAAGAAGCCCAACACCTTCATCGACTTCATCGCCTGCGCCCGGCATCTCGTGTCGGAAGGCTATGGTTCGGCAGGACGCATCGTCGCGCAGGGCGGTTCGGCCGGTGGTCTGCTGATGGGCGCAATCACGAACATGGCGCCCGAACTGTTCGCAGGCATTGCCGCGCAGGTGCCGTTTGTGGACATGCTCAACACGATGTCCGACGTCTCCCTGCCACTCACGCCGCCGGAATGGCCGGAATGGGGCAATCCGCTGGAAGACCCCGCCGCGTATGACCTGATCGCCAGCTACTCGCCCTATGACAACATCACCGCCAAAACCTATCCACCAGTTCTGGCAATGGGTGGCCTGTCCGACCCGCGCGTGACGTACTGGGAGCCCGCCAAGTGGATTGCAAAACTGCGAGAAGTCACCTCCGGCGGCCCGTTCCTGTGCCGCATCAACATGGAAGCCGGGCATGGCGGCTCGTCAGGCCGTTTCAAACGTCTGGAAGAAGTCGCCCTTGTTCAGGCCTTCGCCATCTGGGCGATAGGTCGACTTAGTGAGTGACAGTTATTAAAGAAATTACAAAGGTCTTTTTAGGTCCGCTCTTAGAGAACGGACCTAAAATAATATATTTATTATAATATACTATGAAATAATCAAAATATCTTCGGAAAAATTCAAATGTATTCTTTATTTTCTCTTAAAAATCTATATTTAATATATCATCACTTAAAAATGGTAACACTCTAGAAAGATAAGATCTATTCGTACGAAAATATTTCTCGCTCCCTCTAGGTGAGGCGGAAAAATCCATTACACTTATGCCAAGAAATTCATCGCTAACAGAGATACTTACATACTCGTCGGCCTCCGTAAATTGATATCCATTTTTTCTCAATACATAGCAATCATGTAACTGACGTATACTTATTTCTTTTGTTTTTTTCCAGAAATTTTCTGGTTTTATATTGTATTTATTTATTATTTCAGTTTCAGAATTTTTAATATTTTCAGATGCTTTTTTCTTGATTTTTTCAAGAAATCCCTCAGGCAGCTTTCCGTCCTGTCGAAGATGATTACAATCATGCACTTGGGAAAATGCAACACGTATTTTCTTTCCAAGCGTTGATGGATCAATAGGATGATCGCCATATTGATAAGGAACATCAGGGTCAGTTATACCAACTCCACCGAGCCATGACCGAATAAAAAAACACTTAACTCCAAAGTATATAGTAAGATGTCTATTCTTGGTGAATCCCCTATAATTATGAAATTTATTCAATTCATCGCTGTTATTAGGTCTTTTTACGAAAGTAAAGTTTTTTAACCATTTTCTCCACTTTTCCTCTCTCCATTCCCCGGTTTTTAATTTATATGCAATTATAGCTTCTTCTGAGTCCTGATAATATCCATCAGTTCTTTTTAGAACCAGTGCTGGACGCCGCGCCAAAAAAGATCCGTAAAAAGATCTTCTGAGATGTGGGTTACTACAGTTTCTGATGACTTCTTCTGATGGGCGAATGATGTCACCGACTAATATATTGGTGCACATTTTAATATCCTTGAATTATTCGTTTCCATCGTAGATGTCAGTCAAAGCGATTCAGAAAAATCTACCGTAGTCACGAGCAAGGCAACGATTGAAAGAGAAACTAGAATAAAAATTCCTAATTTCCGCCTTTTTATAAAAGAGATCAGAACGCCGAAGCTTATTGAAAATAAGCTTCACCAGAAACTTTTATTCCAAAATTCTTACCGGTGCCCGAACAGATGCCGGATGTCGTCGCCGAAATGCTGGAAGGCGGCGTGGGTAGAGCGGTGACGGCGGTTGCCTTCTTCTGACACCACGGTCACGGTCGCCGTCATGCCAGCCGCCAGCGTCAGGTCATCCGGGATCTTGTCGATCTTCACGCGCACCGGAATACGCTGCGCCAGACGCACCCAGGTATAGACCGGGTCCACTTCCGGCAGGCCCTGCTTGTTCACCTGCGCATTGTTGCTGGCGATACCGCGCGTGATGCTTTCGACATGCCCGAACAGCGGGTCATGATAGCCCATCAGATCCATGCGAACGAGATCGCCCACGTCGAGATCATGGACCTTGGTTTCCTCGAAATAGCCATCCACCCAGTAAGAGCTGGTGTCGATGATGTGGATGTTGACCACACCGGCGGTGGCGAAATCGCCGGGTCGCATGATGAGGTTGGTCACGATGCCGTCGATGGAACTGCGGACCTGCGTTCGCTCAAGGTTGATTTCAGCCTGATGCTCGGCGGCTTCGGCTGCGGCGTACTGGGCCTGCATCTGCTGCGAAAGCGCTTCGTACTGCCGTTTTTCCTCGACTGAAACGGCAGTGCCGGGAATGGCCTTGCGCCATTGGGACTGCACGAGGCGGAATTCCAGATCGGCTTTGCGCTCGGCCACATGGGCCTTGGCCGTCTCCAGCGCCACTTTAAAATCGAACGGGTCGATGACGTAGAGCACCTCCCCCTTGTGAACGAACTGGTTGTCCTTCACCAGAACCTCGATGATCTGTCCCGAAACGCGCGGCGCGATATTGGCGACCTGCGCACGCACCTGTCCGTTCCGCGTCCAGGGCGAGGCGGTGTAGTAATCCCACAGAATGACGACCACGAGCGCCGCCACTGCAAGGATGCAGAGCGTGATGGTCAGGCGGATCAGGCGATGGGCACTGGAAAGCACGGGACGGTCACCTTGGGTTCGGTTCGAAACAGGAAAGGGTCAGAGGATCAGGGTGTAAAGGCCAATCAGGCAGATCAGGATACCGAACTGGGCCAGAGGCGGATCCCAGACGAAACGCCACAGATCGAACCAGGCCAGAATCCAGCGCAGAACGGCCAGTGTCAGCAGGGCCAGCGCCAGATTGATGACGAAGGCCGACACCAGCACGCCATCGAGATCAACGACCTGTCTCGTCACCATCGCTTGCGTCCTATTCCATAGTGATGCACGGCCGAGCGGTTCTGACGCACCATTGTCCGCACCGATTCCAGACCGCCGATACAGTTGATGATCATGGACTGCTCCTCGCGGATACCGTCTGAAAGGCGCTCATAAAACATGGCCTGAAGCTCGGGAATTTCAGCTTCCAGAAGACCGAGCCTGTCATGCGCCAGCAAACGCCGCACATGACGAACCATGGGTTTGAGGCCGGGAAGATGCCCCGCCTGATCCAGATAATTCCGGACGCGGGCAATGGTGCTGGAAAAATCCTCCAGCGCGACGAAACGGTTGAAAACCCGACGGGAACGCAGCCCCGGATCGTGCAGCCGCTCCGTCCACATCAGAAACTGGCTGAGACGCTCGTATTTCCGGCTCAGCAGCGGCGGCCCCATGCGCTCGCCGTGCCCGGCAAGTTGCAGTTCCAGATCATGGGCGATGGAGACCGCTAGCCGGAACCGGTGCCGTCGCGCGGTCGGAGGCCAGAGCAGCACCAGCAGCACGAAGGACAGCACGGCGGCCATCGCATAGAACGTGTTGCGCGTGATGAACGCCAGCGGATCGTAGTTGTGATGGTTGCCAAGCGCGATGAACACCAGAAAGAACACACCATAATTGAAGCCGATGGCGCTGGTTTTCGGGTTCATCAGCAGCAGGCAGGAAATCACGGTCTGCGGCAGCAAAACGAGCGCAAGGCTCAACATGCTGCCCACATGCGGCAGGATCATGAAGTCCAGCCAGGCCGCCACGAGAATACCAGCCGGCATTCCGATAATGGCGCCCTTGCCGAACTGCGCCGTGTCAATGGCAGTGGACGCCAGTGTCAGGACCAGTGCCGTCTGGGACAGGGACGTCACCGAGGCCGGGATACTGGAGCCCAGACACAGCGCCGCTGCAACGCTAAAGCCCAGCAAGACGCGCATGGCGTTGATAAAGGCCGTCACATAATCCGGGTTACTCGCAAGGTGCGCCAGTTTGAGCGCATCGCCCGCCGGGGTGGCGCGCAGAAGCGTGTTCATGCCTGTGCGGATATGCAGACGGTTGCTGAGAAGCGTCGAACAGCGTTCCAGAAACCATGCCTCCCGCGCCGAGGGTACGAAATCTGGATCTTCCGCGCGGATTCCATCCAGAATCGTGTCCATCGTCTCAAGACGGGTCGTACCATCCTCGGACCGCTCGTGCCAGGCCCGGACGTGGCGGATCAGCAGGTCGGAAATGCCGCCAGTCTCCAGCAACCACGCAATTGCACGGCTCGTGGTCAGAACCGTCAACATGCCAATAATGCCCAGCCGCGCGCCCGCCATCCGCAGACGCCCGCGCTCGACTTCCGTTCTCGCGTATGAAATCTGGGTCATGAGCGCGAGGATTTCGCCGCTCAGTCCGATCATTTCCTCCGGCGTGGCAATCGGATCGCCCATAATCGCGGCCTTGCCGGTCTGCCGCACGCGATGCGACAGCGTCTCCATCGCCTTGGAGAGCCTGCGCCACGCTTCGGGAGAGCCGGACAGAATGTTCACGACCGCGATGGACGCAACGCCAATGGCAATATCGGACGCGCGCGCGATACTGACGGAATAGATGTCCTGTGGATGGTCCATCGTGGGAATGGCCACCAGCGCAACAGTATAGCCCGCCAGCAGAGCGCCATAAGAGCGGAAATCGCGCTCCAGCGACCCCACAAACGCGCAGGCCGCAATCCACAGGGCCGCACCGCCGAGAAAAAGGGCGCGCTCCTGATTGAACATCGCCACCAGAATGATGGAAACACTGACGCCGAGCACGGTCCCAGCCAGACGGTAAAACGCCTTGGACAGCGCCTGTCCCCGCAAAGGCTGCGCGAGGATCATGACCGTCACGCCCGCACTGGCGGGCGTATCAAGCTGTGACCAGAAGGCCGTTCCAAGCGCCAGCACAAGTGCAGACCATGTTCTGAGACTGAACTGGACCCATCCTGGGCGGAAGACTGACTGTAGTGCGGCGGTCAAGAGCGATGCCCCCCGCCCGACACAGACTTCATCAGAAACAGTCCCACGGCCCTCATTACCAGAATCAGACTTCTGACCTTAGGAGCAGCGGGCCGGAAAAGTTAGTCCTCGAATCTTCTGGACATATTTTGACAGACGGCGTTTTCCCATCTGGTCTGTCTGGAAGAATTACTCTTCTTCGTTCGGCAGAGCGTTGCAGGCCGCTGTCAGCTTAGGGTCGGGATGCGCAGCCGCCTTGCGGCAGTAGGTCCGCGCATCGGCACCACACATATTCGTGACATCCTCCATTTCAGAGGACAGAACGTCGCGCGCAACGCCGATATCCTGATTGTGCTCCGGGTCGATGCCCTCTTCCTTGCCCAGAGCCGTCTGGGCCTGATGCATTTCCTTGAGCGCATTGATGCAGGAGTCGCCCGCGGCATCCGGATTGGTCTGGAGCACCCGGAGGATCTTGTTGATGGCGAAACCCTGCTGGTTGATCGTCGGATCGTCGTCGTTGGTCTTGGCTTCTCCGTCATCCGCTCTTGCGGCCACGGGCGCGGCAAGAGCGACGGCGAGAGGAAGAAGAGCCAGCAGCAGGGCGGGGCGGGAATGGCGCTTGATCATGAAACTGACGTTAGGAGAAAACGCGGGCTGGACAAAGACCCTGAACGACGCTGTTGCAGGTTGTTGCAAATCAGCAGCATCAAGGAATTCCGCCACACAGATGGCTTGTTAGCTTGACTCTGCAAGGCGGGATGGGTAATCGGGGCCATTCTTTCGCGGGCGTTTTGGCCCGCTGTCCGGTCCGCAAGGGCCTTACCCGTCGAGAGCCTGCAACCATGAAGATCCGCAACAGCCTGAAGTCCGCCAAGGTCCGCGACAAGGACTGCCGCGTTGTCCGCCGCCGCGGCCGCGTTTACATCATCAACAAGAAGAACCCGCGCATGAAGGCTCGCCAGGGCTGAACCCCTTGGTCTGCCGGATGACGGACGGGCGGCGCTGGCTGATGGCTGGCGCCGTTCTGCTTTGTAGCCCGGCCCTGACTTTTCTGCCAGTTCAGGCCGCACCCGCCGCAAATCCTGCTGCGCCCGGCCCCGCAGTCTCTCCGACTGCCAAACCGCCCGCCTCCGCGCCCCGCTCCCCGCGCAAAACGCTCCATGACCGCCTCATGGATGCGGAAAAAGCGCTCGCCATGGCCGGGAACGAAAAACAGGCTGGCGAGATTTCCGAACGTGCCGAAGGCCTCCGCAGCCGCGCCCTGACCGGCAGCGTGCAGATGCTCATTACCGATTCGCACGATGCGCTGGAAAAACATGATTTCCAGCAGGCTCAGGACGATCTGACCGCTGCCATCACCATCCAGCCCGACCAGCCCATTCTCTACCGTCAGCGCGCAGCGATCCGACTGGCAGCGGGCGACAATAACGGCGCGATCACCGATCTGGGCGTCGTTCTTCAGGCCGACCCCGGCGATCCCACGGCATGGGGGATGCTCGCGGAAGCCGAACATGACCGACACCAACCCGAAGCCGCCCTTCAGGCTTTCCACCAGATGCTGCTTCTGAACCCGAAATCACCCGATTCCGACACGCAGCTCAAAACACTGGAAAAGGCCCGCGACGGCCAGCAGGACTGACGCTTCCGGGCAGCATCTTCCATGTGCGGCGCTGGCAACCCCTTGTAATGTTGTGTGTTGATCCCCTGATTCCATTTTTCAGGAGATCCCTTATGACCAAGCCATCCCCCGCCGCCGAAACCGCCATTGCAGACGCCAGCTCCAAGAAAAGCTGCTGCTCCAAAATGAAGACCTGCTGTCAGAAGGCCACGCGCGCTCGTGAAATCGGCCTCGCTGGCATGACAGCCATGGCGACGTTCGGACCCAAGCGTTTCCGCCCGTATTTCCAGCAGATTCTGGCAGTCATCGCAGTTGCGACAGCCGCAATAGAGTTCTTCCGCAAGCGTAAGGACTGAGTACTCAGCCCTAAAGGAAGGAAATAGGGTCGATATCGATATCGACCTTCGCTCCGCCCGTGGGTTTGATATCCCCCAGCCACTGACGCAGAATCGGCTGCACGGCGATGCCACGCATCGTCCGTAGCAAAAGCCTGCGCCGGTGTCGTCCGCGCAGGACAGCGAGCGGGGCCGGCGCTGGTCCCAGAACCTGCACCCCTTCCCGCTCCGGCGCGGAGAGCGCAATCTCCCGCGCTAACGCGTCCGCGGCGTCCGCACTCGGCGCGCTCACGATCAGCGCCGCCAGCCGCCCATAAGGCGGCCAGAACGACGGGCGTCTCTGCTCCGCTTCCTGTTCCATGAAGGTCTGGAAATCGTTGGAGACCAACGCCGTCATGACCGGATGCTCGCCGACATAACTCTGAAGCAGCACGCGCCCGCGATGCTCCGCACGGCCCGCACGGCCCGCCACCTGATGCAGAAGCTGCACCGTCCGCTCGGCCGCGCGCAGATCCCCGCCGCCCAAACCAAGGTCGGCATCCACAACGCCCACAAGCGTCAGTTTCGGGAAATGCCAGCCCTTGGCCACGATCTGCGTGCCGATGATGAGATTGACTTCCCCGTCCGAAATCTTCCGCACCGCCTCCGCCGTCGCAGCCGGGGAGCCAAGCGTATCGGACGACATCACCAGCAGTTTCGCTTCCGGAAACCGCAGCTTGGCCTCTTCGGTAATGCGCTCGATTCCCGGCCCGATGGGCACGAGTGAATTCTCGGCATGACATTCCGGGCAGTCTTTCGGAATCCGCTCATTATGCCCGCAGTGATGGCAGGTCAGAATACCCCGTGCCCGATGCTCCACCAGCCAAGCTGAACAGTTCGGGCACTGCATCCGGTGTCCACACGCCCGGCACAGCGTCAGCGGCGCATAACCGCGCCGGTTGAGGAACAGCATGGCCTGCTCCTCTTTCTCCAGCGTCTCATCAATAACGGTGCAGAGTTTGGGCGACAGAAACAGACCGCGTTCCGGCGGGTCGGCCCGCATATCCACCAGAGACACATCCGGCAGGGTCGCCCCACCATGCCGTGCGGTCAGAAGTTCGTGCCGGTAGCGTCCGCTCTCCACATTCGCAAGCGTTTCAAGCGATGGCGTGGCAGAGACGAGAATGGCCGGTGCATCCGCCAGACGGGCGCGAACAACCGCCATGTCCCGGCCATGATACATGACGCCTTCTTCCTGTTTGAAAGCGCTCTCATGCTCCTCGTCCACCACGACGAGACCCAGATCGGCAAACGGCAGGAACAGTGCCGAGCGGGCCCCCACCACAACACGGGCGCTCCCTTCCGCCACGGCGCGCCAGGTCTCGCGCCGCCGCTTGGCTCCGAGATCGGAATGCCAGACAGCAGGTTCAGCCCCGAAGCGCCGGATGAAGCGGTCCGTCCACTGGGCAGAAAGCGCGATTTCCGGCAGCAGGACCAGAACCTGCTTTCCCTTAGCCAGACAGGCGGCCACGGCCTCGAAATAAACCTCCGTCTTGCCCGATCCGGTCACACCCTCCAGCAGCGTGACCTGAAACCGCCCGGCCTCAACGGGACTGCACAGTTCCTGCGCGACCTCGGCCTGTTCTTCGGAGAGTTTCGGCGCCCCATGCGCCGGGTCTGGCAGACCGAACGGAGCAGCCGGAGCAATGACGGCCTCCCGCAGCAGACCGGCCGTAGCGAGACCGCGAATGACGGCCGCACTCGCCCCGCTGCGATCTCCCAGTTCGGCAGTACTCATGGGTGTGGAAGACGCAAAATTCAGCACGGACCGGCGCGCGGGCGTGATCCGCAGATCGCCTTCCGGCATTTCCGTCCGCACCCAGCCCAGAGTGGGTTTGGGTGCATCTTTCAGATGGATGCGCGTCGCCATCGCCAGAACCAGCCCCGGCGGCGTGAGCGTATAGGCCGCCACCCAGTCGATAAAACGGCGCAGGCTCTGCGGGAGCGGGCGCACATCCAGCTTCCCGACAACGGGACGCAGACGTTCGAGTGGAAGTTCACGCCCGACCGGCAACGCGAAATCGGCAGGCAGCGTGCGATCGGTTTCCCACACGCACCCCACGGTTTCACGACGCCCCAGCGGGACCGTCACGAGGTCTCCCGGCTCAAGCGGCATGGGAGCGAGATAGTCGAGCGGCCCCGGAAACGGCAGCGGCACGAGCACCGAAACGCGCGTTCCGGTGGAAGGTGGCTTTCGCCGGGGATCAGGCTTGGATAGGCTGCTGGATGCCATGACCGTGTCTAACCTCCCCCGCTCCGAAATGCCATGACCGCATCCCTGATGGCGCTCGATGCCCTGCGCGACTGGACTGAATGGCTGACGCATGAAAAGCGCTCCAGCCCTCGCACGGTCGAGGCCTATCGCCACGACATCCTTCTGGCGCTGACGTTTTTCCAGCAGCATCTGGGCGGGGAGGTCACGCTGGCGGATCTGGGGAAACTCTCTCTCGCCGACCTGCGCGCCTGGCTCGCGCATGAAACAGCCCGCAGCGAAAAGCCAACCCGTCGCGCCACCAGTGCCGACTCGCGAGCCCGCTCCCGGGCACGGCATGTCTCGGCCCTGCGGTCCTTCTTCCGGTATCTGACGCTGCGGCACGATCTGTCCAATCCCGCCCCGTCCCTGCTTGCCACGCCACGCATGAAAAAACGCCTGCCCCGTCCGTTGGGGCAGGAGGCGGCTCTGGCGGCCCCGGAAGGCATTTCCGATGATGCCGAGACCAGTCAGGCCGCCCTGCGCGACCGGGCTCTGTTCACGCTCCTTTACGGCACGGGGCTGCGGATCGGCGAGGCACTGGCGCTCGACATGAGGGACCTGACGAATGCGGGGCAGAACATGCTTCGCGTGGTTGGCAAAGGCGGCAAAGAACGGCTCGTGCCGCTGCTTCCGGCAGTCATCGAGGCGCTGGAAAGCTGGAAAGCGGCGCATCCCACGCCCGCGCCCGATGCGCCCCTGTTCTGCGGCGTGCGAGGCGGCCGCCTCAATCCCGGTGTGGCCCAGCGCGCCATGCGGAACTGGCGCAAAGGCGAGGGCCTGCCCGATTCCGCAACTCCTCATGCCCTGCGCCATTCCTTCGCCACGCATCTGATGGAAGGCGGCGCGGACCTGCGCACCATTCAGGAACTGATGGGCCACGCGAGCCTGTCCACGACGCAGGCCTATACGCTGGCGGACGAAAAACACCTGCTGGATGTCTGGCGCAAAGCCCATCCCCGTGCGGATCAGGAGTCATGAAACGCCTCCTGTCCGCTGCCCTGATTCTGGGCCTGTGCATGACGACAACCCATGCGGCTCCGGTCTGCGAGATGAGCCGCGCCGTGGTGCTGCCATTGCGCGACGATGGCGGTTATCTGAGCGTGCCGGTAACGGTAAATGGCCATGACGCATCGATGATCGTCGATACAGGCTCCGAAGGCAGCCTCATGACTCCCGGGGGCGTCGCAGCCTTCCACCTGCCGCCCGACCCACAGCATCGGACAATGATGCAGGGCCCGAACGGTGCGCCGCGTGTCGTGCCGAATGTCCGGATACAGGATTTAAAACTCGGCACACCGCGTTCGAGAGAATTCGCGCTCGGGGCCGGAACGATGGCGGTTGGTGCCCTCCCCGGCTCTCCCATGATCACGCCACCCGTTTTCGGGCTGCTCGGCGCGGATGTGCTGGCGGATTACGATCTGGAATTCGACGTCCCGCACCAGCGCCTGACATTATGGCGCGTCCGTCTGGGCTCCCATGTCTGCCAGCCCCCGCCTGTCTGGAGCGGCCACTGGACGAGTGTGCCTGTCCGCCGGATCTCAGGCCGCCTGACAGTGCCTTTCACGCTGGATGGATTGAGCGGAACGGCCCTTCTGGACAGCGGTGCGCGTTCGCATATCGTCAGCACGGATTTCGCCCATCGCCTCGGCCTGACGGACGAGCAGCTCGCCCTCGATCCGGGCGGCATGACCTCAGGCGTGGATCTGCACGAACGCGCCTATCACTGGCACCATTTCAAACGCTTCGAACTGGGTGGCACCGTCTGGAGCCGCCCCGTCCTGACCGTCGCCCCGGTCCACGATCAGGCCGACATGCTGCTGGGCTCGGACTGGTTCGCCCATCACGACATCTGGCTGTCCTATGCCAGTGGGCAACTTTTCTTCCGGTAACGCAAAGAGGACTGGGCGATTTTGTCTGGATATTCGCGGATGCTGCGCTCAACATATGTCACAACAGCGAGCCAGAAAACGCGGGCCGTGGGATAATCCCCCGGTTCTTCCTCACGCCGGAAATCATATAAAATCGCGGCCTTGGTCCAACGCTCAAACGTGACATCATCCCATGTCAGCCAGATCCGGGCATTATCAACAAGGATTTTTCTGTCGGGTCGGTAATGTCTGCAAAACGAGGCGAGGCATTCGACAAGGTTATTGCCTTCTATATCCCAGTCCTGACCCAACGAGCCCACACCAAGATGCCATACACCCCGATAAATATCGTACACTTTATCTTTGATTTCTTCCTGTTCGAGGAAGGTGCCTGATCCAGCCGTTGTCATGCTGCTTTTCAAAGTAAGGGCAGAGTAGGACAGGCCAATAAGTCTAAATATTGTGAAAACCGGATCAGAAAAAAGCTCTTTCCCGAAGGAAAGAGCCTTTTTGGAAAAGCGGAGTTTATTCACCCTTGAGGCGGGAATTGCACTGCGACCAGTAGCCGCCGCCTTTCTGGATCCACTTCAGCGACCCATTGCCGCCATTCGCCTTGTTGGCGTTGTACTGGGCGACGCAGGTCTTCTGGCGGGCGCGGCCAGCGGAGAGCTTACTGAACTCGGGGGAAATGGCAGTCGGGAACACGACATTACCCGAGGACGCAACGGCAGCCTTCGGAGCGATCGGGGCTTTTGTACCAGCCGGAGACGAGTCCGCAGGCGCGGCGCTTGCAGGAGTGGCTGGGGCCGTCGTAGTGGGAGCCGTTGTCGGGGCAGCAGCAGGCGTTGTGCTGGCTGCGGCGGCCGGAGCGGTGGCCTTGGCCGCGTCACCACAGGAAGCGGCCTTGAATGCCTTATAGGACTGGCCGTTCAGGGAGCCGTTCTGCTTGGCCGTCTTGAATGCGGCATGGCATTCCTTGGCGGTCAGGGCGTGAGCGGGTGCGACGCTCAGTCCTGCGGCCAGCAGGGCGGCGAGGGAGAGGCCGGAAAAGGCTTTTGTAAACGTCATGCAGAAAGAACCTTCATTCTGAAATCGGCGGGAGATAAAAGCCCCCCGCAGCTTGAGCATCAGAGAAGCGCGATCAGTTGATGCGCTCACCGTGCAGAACCATGTCGAGACCTTCACGCTCTTCGTCCGGCGACACCCTCAGGCCCATCGCCAGATCCAGAACCTTCAGAATCACGGTTGTCATGATAACACACCAGACAATCGTCACCCCTACGGCCTCGGCCTGCGCGATGACCTGATGGACGCTGGCGACCGTTCCAGTCGGGTTGGACGCCGTGGCCGAGAGCGGACCATAGGCGAACGCACCCGTCAGGATGGCGCCGATGATGCCGCCTGTGCCATGCACGCCGAACGCATCAAGGCTGTCATCGTAACCGAAACGATGCTTGAGCCATGTGGCGCTCCAGAAGCATCCCGCCCCTGCGATCAGGCCGATGACGACAGCACTTCCCGGCAGTACGAAACCCGCCGCTGGCGTGATGGCAACCAGACCGGCCACCGCACCTGAAATAATGCCCAGAGCGGTCGGCTTGCCCGTCCGCGCCCATTCGACAACCATCCAGGCCACGCCGCCTGCAGCCGCCGCGACCTGCGTCGTCAGCATCGCCATACCCGCACGGCCATTGGCGCCCAGAGCAGACCCGGCATTGAAACCGAACCAGCCTACCCAGAGCAAGGACGCGCCGATAATGGCGTAGGTCAGATTAAAGGGCGAAAAGTCTTCATGGCCCAGCCCCTTACGGCGACCGAGAATGATGGCACAGACCAGACCGGCCACACCGGAATTGATGTGCACGACCGTCCCGCCCGCAAAGTCCACCGCACCAAGCCCCGCGACCCAGCCGGTCGGGCTCCACACCCAGTGCGCGACCGGGGCATAAACGAGCAGAAGCCACGCCACGCTAAACAGGCACATGGCGGAGAACTTCATACGATCCGCATAGCCGCCCGTAATCAGCGCCGGGGTGATGACGGCAAACGTCATTTGGAACATCATGAAGACGCTCTCAGGGATCGTCATCGTCACGGCGGCGGGCGTTCCAGCGCCCAGCGTGAAGGCGGAATCGACGCCTGCGCGGAAATTATCCGCCACGCCATGCAGCATGACGCGCGACAGATCCCCGATCCACGGCGAGCCAGTCGAGAACGCAAGGCTGTAACCCGCGACCATCCAGACGAGGCTGGCAATGCAGCAGATCATGAAAGACTGGATCAGCGTCGCCAGCACGTTCTTCTTGCGGACCATGCCGCCATAGAAAAGCGCCAGACCGGGAATGGTCATCATCAGCACGAAAGCCGTACTGACAAGCATCCAGGCCGTATCGCCCGTATCGATGGGTGCGCGCATCAGAGTGCGCCCTCGCCGGTTTCTCCCGTGCGGATACGGATGAGCTGGTCGAGGCTGGAGACCATGATCTTGCCGTCACCGATCTTGCCGGTACGGGCTGCGGTCATGATGGCTTCGATCACGTCCTCGACGATCGCGTTGGAAACGGCGACCTCGATCTTGAGCTTGGGCAGGAAGCTGACGTGATACTCGGCGCCACGATAGATTTCGGTCTGGCCTTTCTGGCGACCGAAACCCTTGACTTCGGTAACTGTCAGACCCTGAACACCCAGCGGGGTCAGGGCTTCGCGGACGTCATCAAGCTTGAAGGGTTTGATGATGGCAGTAACGAGCTTCACGAACGGCATATCCTCGTTGCGATCGAGTAATCTTTGTCAGAGTATGCCTCAGATCATGCCAGTCTCATAATGATATTGGCAGCCCGACCGTACCGCTCGTGTTGAAATCCCCATGAAGCGTTGTCTGAACGCCCCGCCTCAGGCGCGCCCGGGCGTCACTGCGGGAAGGGAGCCGGGCATATCCGGGCCGCGATAGGGGCCATTCTGCGGCCGGTTGACCGCCGGGGCCACCAGACCATCCGGCCAGGCGTTCTGATCGGGCGCGCCGGAGACAATGGCCGTACGGCCACGCGGCAGACATTCCGGCATTTCCAGACGCAGACGACGCAGCATCCGCTCGCGAATATCGCAGGCCAGATCCCACATCGAGTCCGCATCGGGCGCCCCTGCAATCAGACGCACGGAAATGACCTGCGCGTTGCTGTCCGCGATCTGACAGCCGATGGAGGTCTTGTCCTGATCCCAGTCCGGGCATTTGGCCAACTCCTCGAAATACATCTCCCGCAGACGGTCAACCGGCGTCTGGTAGTCCAGCCACAGAAACAAGGAGGCGATCAGGGACGGCGAACTGTGCGTCCAGTTCTGGAACGGATTTTCAAGGAAATACGAAATCGGCACGATATAGCGGCGGCGATCCCACGTCCGCAGAACAACATAGGTCGCGTTGATTTCTTCCACCCACGCCCAGTCTCCGTTGAGGATCAGCATGTCTTCCATGCGGATGGGCTGGGTGACAGCAATCTGGATGCCCGCGATCAGGTTCGTCAGAGCAGGACGCGCGGAAAGACCGACGATCAGGGACGCCGCACCGGCGGACGCAAACAGCGACACACCGAATTTCTGCACCGAATGAAACACCATCAACGAAGACGCAGCCGTCAGCACACCGAACGAAATCTCGATCAGGCGACGCAGGACACGGATCTGCGTCTGGTGCGAGCGGACCGTGATATCATCCATATGTTCCTTGGCGCTGATCCGCGTCAGGTATTGATCCGTCAGCAGACGAAACGTCCGGATGATGCCAAAGCCAAGATTGAGAATGAACAGACAGATGAAAATCTGTTCCAGAAACGCAGTCGTTGCATCCGTAAAGCCGATCGTGGCCTGAAGGGCGGCACTGGCGGCAATGATCATCAAACCATTGCGGATAGGCGCCCGCAGCCGCCCAATAATGGCATGAATGAACTGGACACGCCGCAGGCCCGGCAGCCGCGGGAGGGCATCCGTAATGATGCGGCTGGACAGCAGCGCGATACCCGCCGCGAACACCAGAATCAGAATCGAGCCCAACGGAGCCGGAAGCCAGTCCAGCATATGTCCAAGCCGACTGACGGACTTGATGTAAGAGTTTTCAATCATGCGTTCTGCGCTTCCTTCTCTTCTTGCTGTCTGGCGCGGGCCTCCGCAAGACAACATCATCCGCTGCAGATCGTTCCCGAATCGCGTACGCGGATTGAAATCATCCAGGAGCGTGCTGGTCGAATCCCCTTCCATGAAAGCACAGAAGCCTCACACGGAGGACCACAACACCCATTTTTCACGTGAAGAAGACAGTTTGACTATGGACCGCAGATCCGTTTTCAGTCTGTCTTGAACGTTATAGTTCAGCAATTCAAGGATGCCTCCATGGGGTACGATCTCGAGATTACGCGAAACCCCCTCTGGTCCGGCAGGCCCGGCAAACCCCTGTTGCTGGAAGAGTGGTTCGACGTCATCCAGAAAGATGATGAACTCCAGTTCGCCGTATCGAGCCAACCCGAGAAATATCCGACCTGCAATGCAGAGTGGCTGAACCATCCCGATCCCTCCAAAAAGCCGGAAAACACGCTGTTCTGCTGGACCGGAGACGCCATCAGCTGCAAATATCCAGATGAACAGCAGATGGCCAAAATGGTCCGGATCAGCCGTCGCCTCAAAGCCGTTGTCGTTGGTGACAGTGGTGAGCGCTACGATCTGGACCCGAACGGGAAGGTCGTAGTCAATGATGAGGCTGCCCCGGAACTGCCTCTGCCCCTGATTTACGGTGCGGGTGCGCGGTCCTGCGCGGATTTCACTCAGACCGCCACCGACACGACGTCCCCCGTCAGCGTGATTTTCTACAACTGGTATCTCGGGTTTGTAACGGCCATCAACGCCGCCCGCCACCAAGACGGAAAAAGCGTGATGACACTGAATCTGACGCCCGAAGTAGTGCGCGAGGATCAGGCCTTTCTCATCCAGTACTGTCGGGAACACCCCGAACGCAGTTTCCATCAGGCTGCCCTCACCCTGCTTCAGATGCGTCTTGCCCGCTGCCCTCCATAAGGAAAGCGCCCCCTTCCGCTCAAACCCTCGCAGGAGTAGGACAGGGGCAGGGAGATGAGTACGATGAAAAAAACCCATTACGACCTCTGCATCAACGGCGCCGGCCCTGTCGGCGCTACGCTGGCGTGTCGTCTGGCGGCAGAGGGCGTGCGCGTCCTGCTCATCGACCACAATGCCCTGCCCGGAATGGAAGATCCTGCTCTGGACGGGCGGGCCTATGCCATCGCGGAGGGCTCCCGCCGGATGCTCGCGGACGCAGGCATCTGGGACAATCTGCCCAATGTGGCCCAGCCGATCCACGAAATCCGTGTTGCGGACGGACGCCCACATGAGGCCCCCTCCCCGCTGACGCTGCATTTCGGCCCGGAAGACGCCCCCGAAGGCCAGAGCTTCGGCTGGATGGTCGAAGCGCGGGACCTGCGGCTTGCGATCAACCAGACGCTGAAGCAGTACGACACGCTTGATGTGCATGCGCCGGATCTGGGAACCTTCACGTTCCACCCGGATCATGTCTCCATCCGTCTGGCCTCAGGCAAAACCGTGACGGCGAAGCTGGCCGTCGCTGCGGAAGGACGCCGTTCACCGCTCCGTCGTCAGGCGCGGATCGGCCTGACCAAGATTCCGTATAACGAGTACGGTATCGTCGCGACGATCGCGCATGAAAAGCCGCATCATGGCGTGGCGCTCGAACATTTCCTGCCGGAAGGTCCGTTCGCACGCCTGCCCATGCCCGGCACGGCTGAACACCCGCACCGTTCCGCCATCGTCTGGGCCGAAGGCGAAGGCCGCGCCCAGCGTTTCCATGACCTGCCGGACGAGATTTTCGCCCGCGAAATCAAGGCCCGCATGGCGGACGAGGATCTGGGGGAGATCACCCCGACCGGCCGTCGCTGGATCTATCCGCTCTCGGCACAGTATGCGCACAGCTATATCGGCCCGCGCCTTGCTCTGGCCGGTGACGCCGCACACGGCATCCACCCCATCGCAGGTCAGGGACTAAACATCGGCTTCCGGGACGTGATTTCGCTCGCAGACCTGCTGATCGAGGCGCATCGCACGCGCAAGGACATGGGCAGCCGCGAGCTTCTCGTCCGCTATCAGCGCAACACCCGCCCTGGCAACATGGCAATGCTGGCCGCCACAGACGCGCTCGAACGCCTGTTCGGCAACGACAATCCGGTCCTGCGGCGCCTGCGCGATATCGGCATCGCGGGCGTCCAGCGCTTCCCTGCCCTGCGCCGGGCCTTCGTCCGAAAGGCCATGGGCGTATGACGGAAGCCATCATCGAAACGCCCTTCGAAAGAACATCGGACCTCACGGCCTTCTGGCAGGACATGCAGTCGCAAGCCTGCAGTTGCCATGACCCGCTGATTCAGGACGTGTTTTCTACCAATATCGGAGACCATCCGGATTTTGCATCCGCACTGGCCTCACTGCTGGGCACGAAACTTGCGGACCGCTCCATCCCGGCCACGACGATCACCCGTCTCGTCGCCTCGATCCTAAGTGCCGATCCCGATATCGCCGAAGCAGCGGCAGCAGACATTCTCGCGACCTATGACCGCGACCCGGCCTGCCCGGACCTCGTCACGCCCTTCCTGTTCTTCAAGGGATGGCAGGCGCTTCAGGCCTACCGGATCTCGCATCATCTCTGGACGAAGGGCCGTCAGCATCTGGCCCATCATTTCCAGAGCCGGATCAACGAGCTTTTCGCCATCGATATTCACCCCGCGGCCCGTCTGGGGCGACGGCTGAGCATCGACCACGGCACGGGGATCGTCATTGGCGAAACCTGCATCGTCGAGGATGACGTCTCGCTGTTTCAGGATGTTACGCTGGGCGGCACAGGCAAGCTGAGCGGCAACCGTCACCCCATCGTGCGGCGCGGTGCCATGATCGGCGCTGGAGCCAGAATCCTCGGGCGTCTCGTGATCGGAGAATATGCCCGGATCGGCGCGGCTTCGGTGGTGCTTGAAGATATCCCGGCCTATTCCACCGCCGTCGGCAATCCGGCGCGGATCGTGGGCACCACTCCTCGCCCGGCATAAAAGCAGTCAGGGTCCGGAGCCTGCGCCCCGGACCCTGATGTCTTTTACTTGTTCGAGAACTTGAAGATCGTCGTGTAATCGAACGTCTGGCCCGGCTTGAGTTCAGTCGTCGGGAAAGACGGGTGGTTCGGGCTGTCGGGATAATGCTCGGCCTCGAACGCAATCGCATCGCCCTGACGATAGGCATGACCGGACACCCCGGCATAACCACCATCCAGCGAGTTGGACGTATAGACCTGAAGCCCCGGCTGGTTCGTCAGGATTTCCATGCTGCGGCCCGAACGTGGATCATAGACCTTGCCCGCCAGACGCGGTGCCTGACCGGACGGCCCGTTGACAACCCAGTTCATGTCATAACCACGCGCATACATCATCTGTTGGTCATTGCTGCGCAAACGATCGCCGATGACGGTCGGCTTGCTGAAATCGAGCGGCGTCCCGGCGACAGGCGCAATCTGGCCGGTCGGAATGGACGTTGCGTCGGTCGGCGTAAAGCCATCCGCGTTGATCTGAAGAATTTCCGGCTCGATGGAACCCGAACCTTCACCGTTCAGGTTCCAGTAGCTGTGATTCGTCAGGTTCAGAACCGTCGGCGCATCGGTCGTGGCGACATAATGCAGCGACAGGGCGTTGTCCGTGCCCAGCGTATAGGTCACATGCGTCGTCAACTTTCCGGGAAAGCCCTGATCGCCGTCCGGGCTGACCAGCTTGAGCGTCACATATGCGCCATTGTCGTTGGTGCCGGTCTTCTCGATCGTCCAGACGTTCTTGTCGAAGCCCTTCTTACCGCCATGCAGCGCATTCGGCGGAGCCGTCACATCCGTATGGTAAATCTTGCCGTCCACGGGAAAGCTGCCGCCGGCGAGACGGTTCGCGTAACGACCGATGATGGCGCCGAAGAACAGACCGCCCTTCGCGCTATCAACCGTGTAGCCCTTCAGATTGTCGAACCCGAGAACCACGTCCTGAATATGCCCTTCGCGATCCGGTGTCTCGACGGACTGAATGATGCCGCCATAGGTGATGATGCGGGCCGTGGTGCCGAGACCGTTCTTCAGGGTCACGATCCGCACGGGCTTGCCATCCGGCGTGTTGCCCCAGGGCTGATTGGCCACGGTAGGGTGTGCCTGCGCCACACCGGCACTCATGGCCAGAGCTGCGACAGTGGCGAGAAACGTACCCTTCGAGCCGAAGAATCTGGACATTGGAAACCTCCCGGGTGTTGAGTTGAGGCCACACTGATCCCAAAAATCTCGAAGGGTCAAAGGCCCGAAAGCAGCCGGAAAGCATCTGGATCGTTAAAGCATCTGGCCTCTTCAAACGCGCAGCATTTGCAGACATACAGGGATGCACGCTATCGGAGGATACGTTATGACTACGCCCCTCCGCAGTTTTCCGCGACGGATGGCGCGTGGCCGATCGGGGTTCATGGAGTCCTTCAGGGAACGGATTACGAAAATTTCCGTTTTCCGGTGACTTCTTCGTGAGCACTGGGCCGGGAAGGGTATTTTGGGGATGGTTATGGACTTTCGGCAGGACGACAACGCAATCCGGGAGACGCGCTTACGCCGTGTGTCACGTCGCAGCAGGACACTCGCAGGTGCGCTTGCCCTGCTGGCATTGGGCGCCTGTGGCTCAATACGTAACCCTCCCCCGACAGATCCGGACGATCTTGCGGACTACAAGGCCGCGAACGACCCTTACGAACCCCTGAACCGCAAGATGTACAACATCCAGATGTGGGCTTATCACAATGCCCTACGTCCGATCGGAAAGGCTTGGATCTGGGCTATTCCTAAGCCTGTGCGTCATTCCGTAGCAAATATCGCCGAGACTTGGCGCGAGCCTTCAGTGTTCTTCTCCGACGTCGGCGCAGGCAAGCCGCGGCGCGCAGGCGACACCTTTATGCGTTTTGCGATCAATATGAGCGCTGGTGTGGGCGGTATCTTCGATGTCGCCGGACTTGTCGGCTACAACCAACATGAAACCGATCCGGGCCTGACAATGGGCACGTGGGGCGTACCGAGCGGGCCTTATCTCTTCCTGCCGTTCCTCGGCCCGTCCAATTTCCGCGATAGCGCAGGTTACGGAATCTCCCAAGGCCTGACGCCAATCAACTATGTGCCCCGCGGCTATGAACTGCTAACCTTTAACTGGGCCTACAACACCGCCGGGACCATACAGGGCTATGCCAGCTCCATCGACCAGATCGACCATGTCGAACAGGACAGCTTGGACCCGTACTCCTATATCCGAAGTGCATGGCAGCAGAACCGCCAGAGCCAGATCGACACGATCAAGAACGACGGCCGCGCAACCACTCCCGACTGGTACAACTGAGGACAACGACATGTTCAACGTATTTTCGCGCCGCACTGTTCTTGGGGCCGTTGTCTCCCTTGCTGTTGCGACAGGGGCTGCGCAGGCCAGCACGGCCACGGACTTCGTGAACTCTTTCGGAGGCCGTCTGATACAGGTCGTCAATTCGCACGAGTCCCTGGACCAGAAGAAGAAAGAAGTCCTTCCTCTGCTTAAGGAGAATGTCGACATCACCGGGATCGGCCGCTACTGCCTCGGCAAGTACTGGCGTACGGCAACGCCGGCCCAGCGTGACAAGTACATCTCCCTGTTCGATCAGGTTCTGGTCAACACCATCACAGACCAGATCGGCAGCTATCAGGGTGTGAGCTTCCGCGTCACCTCGACGACCACAGTCCCTGAGGGCGAGCGCGTCAATGCGCTGATCGACCGTCCGGGCCAGCCGGAAGTCAACATGCAGCTCATCATCGGCGGCAACCCACCAAAAGTGGTGGACATGTATGGCGAAGGTGCGAGCCTGCGCATGAACCAGCGCGGCGATTACAGCTCCTATCTCGCCCGTCATAACGGTGACGTTGACGCACTGAACGCCGCTCTCGAACGTCAGCTCAGCCACCACCAGTAAACACCGCAGCCCCTGCGATTATAAGGCTCTGCGACGGGCGGCTTTTCCCCGGAAGCCGCCCGTTCTGGTATCCAGAACGAAGTCATGGGACCAGATGACAGATCTACAACGCCCAAAAACCATCCAGCCTCTCCAATGAAGGCATTTCCTGTCCCCACCCTTCAGCGCATCGCTCTGGCGGCCTTCAGCCTTGCCTGTCTGGTGTTTTTCGGCTGGGCCTGCTGGAAAGGTCTGTGGTTCCTGTCATTCTGCGATGAAGGCGAGCATCTGCTGGGCGGACAGATGCTGAACGAAGGCGGCAGACTTTACGTCACCTACATCGACTCGCACGGGCCAGCCATCTTCATGCTGACCCAGCTCTACGGCGCTGTGTTCGGATGGCATTTTCCACAGGGCGCGCGACTGTTTCTGATTGTTCTGGCGCTCTTGGCTGCAGTGTCCATCAGCATCACACCGGCCTTATCCGACCGTCGCCATCGCCTTCTCGCCAGCCTGATCTTCCTTGGAAGCCTCGCATCCTACTGGCTGATGGATGCGTTCTACATGGTCAGCTTCTATCCGGTGGCCGGATTGATCACCGTCGGCCTTCTGGCGCTCTTCGCCGTCCCGACGTGGCTCAACAAAGCGCCCCACCCCTCGCTCTGCGCGCTCGCAGGAGGCTGTTTCGTGCTGGTTCTGGCCTGCGCTTACGCCTACGGGCCGGGGATGGTACTGATCGTGGGCTCCGCGTTCTGGCTGCTGGCCGCACAACGGGACTACAGCGCCATCCGCGCTTTCACGGGCGGGGCAGCCCTGACAACACTCCTGCTTGGTGTCTGGTTCCTCAAATATTCGGATTTTGGGAGTTATGTGGTTTTCCACATTCTCTTCAACCAGATTGCCTATGCTCCCTTCATCAATTTCGGGCCAAAAACCTTTCTGGCTTCCTTCGTGCCGTCCTTCCATGGGGAAGCATTCTATCCCACGCTTGCACATCTCCTGCTTGCGGGGTCACTCGCTCTGCTCTTCTACCGCCGCCCGACCCGGAACCGGATCGCCATCCTGATCGGGTTTGCAGGCGTCATTCTCCTCAACGCCCGAGCCGCAACAGGCTTCAAGGACGGACAAAGCCTGATCATAGCCTTCGCCCTGACGGGGATGGCATTTATGGGATTCTTCGAACAGCGTCAGAAAACTGCCCGGACACTACCGCTCAACCCGTTAGCCTGTTCTGCCTTGATGGTTTTGGCGTTCTGGGGAAGCAGCCATCTTGCCACAAACACCCCCTTCGGCTGGACCTATCGGGACAGCACACACCAACCACCCTATACACTCTACCAGCCCCTCAATGACTCCATCAGCCAGAAGGTCAGAGCCCTCGTACCACCCGGGCAGCCCATTCTGATGCTGCCCTATACGCCCGAATTTTACTGGATGGCCGATCGGCGCCCTCCCGAGGGCTTTTACGAATATCTGCCCTGGGACTGGGTCTATGCCCAGCATTCCATACCCGGCTACCCACGCGATCTGTGCCAGAGCCTGCTCAAATCTCCGCCGCCACTGATCGTCTATACGCCGGAAACCGATCCCACTTCCCTGACAGTTCGGCCCTTCTTCGCCTGCGTCAAAGAAAGACTTGCAAGCCTTTACGCGCCCGTTGAAGGGTTTCCCTCGCTCCACGTCCTGCGCGCCCGATAGGGCGGGCACAGTTCAGTCTGCTGTGATCTCGTACAAAAGCATGGTGTCGCCATTGCGCTCAAACGTCTTGACCGCCCTCAGGCCAATACTGCCCAAAACTGTGCGGGACGCCAGATTGTCTTCCCGGGCCACGGCCACGATACGCTTCTCGCCCGTATCCAGCACATAGCGCAGGGCCGCAGCAGCCGCTTCGCGGGCAATGCCACGCCCGGCAGCCCAGGGAAAAATGGAAAATCTCAGACCCAGACCGCGCCCGTCGGGACGCTCGTGAACGCCGGTAATGCCAACAAAACGGCCATTTTCGCGGATCGCAAAAATCCCCACGCCACGCCGTGCCCAGAAACTGACGTCTTCCGCCATCTCCTGTTCGGTCGTCGTACGATTACGAACGCCGCCCAACATCCGCGCAAACGCACCGGCATCACTTTTGAGCGCAACCATGTCTTCAAGGTCCGGCCAGTTGACCGGAGTCAGGACAAGCCGGGCGGTTCGGATTTCACGCCCCAGCACGCAGCTCTCCCCAGACCATCAGCAGAAACCTTCAGCGGACAGGGGTGTCCCGTCCACTGAAGGGAAAACGCCGGATCAGCGGGCCAGCGGACGATACTTGATGCGACCCGGCTCGGTTGCATCCGGCCCCAGACGACGGCGCTTGTCAGCTTCGTAGTCCTGGAAGTTGCCCTCGAACCACTCGACATGGCTGTCACCCTCGAATGCGAGGATATGCGTGGCCAGACGGTCAAGGAACCAGCGGTCATGGGTGATGATCACGGCGCAACCGGCAAATTCCGCCAGAGCGTCTTCCAGAGCACGCAGTGTATCGACGTCAAGATCGTTGGTCGGTTCGTCGAGCAGGATGACGTTGCTGTCCTGCTTGAGCATCTTCGCGAGATGGACGCGGTTGCGCTCACCACCCGACAGGATGCCCACGCGCTTCTGCTGATCCGCACCTTTGAAGTTGAATGCGCCCACATAGGCCCGCGACGGTACCGTACGCTTGCCAAGCTGAATGACGTCCGTACCGCCGGAAATTTCTTCCCAGACCGTCTTGTTATCATCGAGCGTGTTGCGGGACTGATCGACGTATCCCAGCTTCACCGTATCGCCGATCTTGAGCGACCCGCCATCCGGCGCATCATCGCCCGTGATCATTTTGAACAGCGTGGACTTACCTGCACCGTTCGGTCCGATCACGCCCACGATGCCACCCGGCGGCAGCTTGAAGCTGAGATTGTCGATCAGCAGACGATCGCCAAAGCCCTTGCTGAGATTTTCGGCTTCAATAACCGTGCCACCCAGACGCGGGCCCGGCGTAATTACGATATCCGCCGTGCCGCCTGCCTTTTCAGCATTGGCGGCCAGCATTTCCTCATACTTCGTGATACGCGCCTTGCTCTTGGCCTGACGGGCCTTGGGCGAGCTGGAAATCCATTCCTGCTCGGCAGCAAGAGCACGCTGACGGGAGCTTTCTTCCTTCTCTTCCTGCGCCAGACGCTTGCGCTTCTGAACGAGCCAGGAGGAGTAATTGCCTTCGAACGGATAGCCACGGCCACGCTCGAGTTCGAGAATCCAGTTTGTGACGTTATCAAGGAAGTAACGGTCATGGGTGATGACCATGACGGTGCCCTGATAGTCCCGCAGCGTCTTTTCGAGCCAGCTCACGCTTTCGGCGTCGAGATGGTTGGTCGGTTCGTCAAGCAGCAGGATGTCGGGCTTTTCGAGCAGCAGGCGGCACAGCGCCACGCGGCGGCGTTCACCACCCGAAAGCTTCGTAACCGGGCTGTCGGCTGGCGGGCAACGCAGCGCATCGAGCGCGATTTCCAGCTTGCGGTCCAGCTCCCAGCCGTCGCCAGCGTCGATCTTTTCCTGAAGATCGGCCTGCTCGGCGAGCAGCGCGGTCATTTCGTCGTCCGACATCGGCTCGGCGAACTTCATCGAAATTTCGTTGAAGCGGTCCACGGCCTTTTTCAGGTCCCCGAAGCCCTGCGCAACGTTCTCGCCGACCGTCATGCTCTCGTCGAGCTTGGGCTCCTGTTCGAGATAGCCGATACGGACGCCCTCGGCGGCCCAGGCTTCGCCGCCATATTCTTTCTCAATGCCCGCCATGACCTTGAGCAGCGTGGACTTACCCGCGCCGTTCACACCCAGCACACCGATCTTCACACCCGGCAGGAAGGACAGCGTGATGCCCTTGAAGACTTCGCGCCCACCCGGATAGGCCTTCGTAAGGTCCTTCATGACATAGACATACTGGTAGGCGGCCATGGGAGGTCTCCTCAATCGGTGGATGGGCGGGGAAAAGCGGAACATCTGTCCCGCGAAAATCAGATCGGCACACCGTGCGCCCGGAGGGACTCGAACCCCCAACCAAGCCGTTATGAGCGGCCGGCTCTAACCAATTGAGCTACAGGCGCGCGGGTGCAGTCCGCAATCGCCCAACTCGGGTCTTTTTGCAAGGGCTGACATGGTGGAATGTGTCTTTTTAAGTTAGTGTGTCACGCCTTCCCGTTCCCTAAAGGCCGTTCAGGCGACCTTTGCTGCCGTTGCGAGATGGCCTCACTGGTCCGTATTGCCCGAAGGGATGTCCGATGCCTGCAAATATCGCGAAAATACCCAGCAGTACCTCTCAGACATGATACAGGCCGGGCCGGTCGCGCTTATCCGCAAACTGCGCTGGCTCTACGCTCCCGATCCGGTCATGGCCGGATATGCGCTCCGGACAACGTTCACCTCGCTGCTCGCGCTCGGAATCGCGTTGCGGATGGAGCTTGGCAGCCCGCAATGGGCCGCGCTGACCGTATGGATGGTCGCGCAGGGCACGCGCGGACGTAGCCTCGCGAAAGCCAAATGGCACCTGTTCGGCATGGTGGTCGGCGTCATCAGCGGGATCATACTGGTCGCCTCCTTTCCGCAGTCGCCCCTGATGTTCATTCTCCTGCTGGCAGGCGGAATCGGCGCGTTCTGCATGATCGGCACATTCATGCCCGGTCCGGCGTCCATGACGAACTACCGCATCCACGGTATGCGCGCCTCGGGCTTCACCTACGCAATCGTCTCCCTCGACGGCATCGCGGACCCGCACCACATTTTCTCGATCGCCATGGCGCGCGCCACCTACATCTTGTTGGGCATCGTGTTGGAAGCTTCGATTTCCGGGCTGTTCCAGCTCGGCCTGACCAAACGGACGCGCCACCAGCTCGCCAGCACGTTTGAAGACACACTCAAACCCGCCCTGACCGCCATCGCGGACATTCTGATCGGCAAGGACGGGGCGATGCAGAACGTGCAAGGTATCTTCACCCAGATCACGACGCTCGGCGATCAGGTGGAGTTCGCGGAAGTCGAACTGGGCCGCCGCGACCACGCCGGAGACCATGCCCGCGCGGCGCTGGCGGATATCGCAGTCCTTCTCGCCCGCGCCCTCGATCTCGCGACCCTCATGCGCCTGCCGCTCAGTCAGGACGACATGTTCCATCAGGAAGCCGAGGCCATCCGGGACGTGTTTCTCAAACTCCCTGCCCGACTGGAAGGGACGGAGACCATGAGCGCCCTTCTGGCCGATCTGCTGGCCCTGCGCCGTCAGTGCCGCCAGAAAGTGGTGATCGATTTCAACACCGCCCAGCCGGACGATGCCGCGCGCGAAGCCGTCCTTCGCCACGGCATGCTTCAGCAGGCTCTCGTCGAACTGATCGACGCACTCCGCATGGCGTTAAGCCAGTTCGAAGCCAGCCGACACCCCGAAGCACACGACCATTTCCATGCACCAATCCGCTCCTACCGCGACTGGCAGCAAGCCATTACCAACAGCCTGCGCTCCTCCGTCACGGTCTTCGGAGCGGGCCTCATCTGGATTTGCACCGCCTGGCCCAGCGGGCTGACCTTCATCATGTTCGTCTGCATCGTGTGCAGCCTGTTCTCAACTCTGGAACGCCCGGCACTGGCCACGCAGGCGTTCCTGCGCGGAGCCTGCTGTGCGGTCGTCGCGGCGGGCATCCTGAATCTGGCCCTGATGGGCAAATCGACGACGTTTGAAATGCTAGGCATGTGGTCGGGCCTTGCGATGATGATTGGCGGTCTGGCCTTCGCCTACCCGCCCCTGACCCTCCCGGCCGTATCGTACAACCTGTTCCTGCCCATCCTGATCGGCCCGTCCAATCAGGCCAAAACCGACGAAATTACCTATTTCAACACAGCCATGCCGCTTGTTCTGGGGCTGCTCTACGCCTCGTGGATGTATCGCGTTTTTCTGCCCTACGACCCCGCCCATCAACGCTGGACCATGCGCGAAAACATCCTGCGTGACCTGCATCGGATCGCGGATGGGAGCGCCCGCGAAACGGTGGACAGCGTGGTCTCGCGCAATGTGGACCGCTTCGTGCGGCTCATGACCAATTCGGGCTCAACCCCGTCGCCCGTCATTCAGGCCTATCTGACGGGAATTCTGTCGGGCATGCGCGTCATGCTCAATCTTCTGCGTCTTCAGGCCATTCGCCGCGATACGCGGCTTGTCGGGGATGCCAGCAAGGCGCTTTCCCTCGTCATGGGGCGCATGAGCCATTTCAGCGGACGCTATCACGGACATTACGGCCGCACCCTGCGGGCGACAAAGCTCGCGATCCTGCATCTGCGAACATGCGAGCGCAACGAGTCCCGCCCCCGCGAACGCTTCATCCTGATCGCCGCCCTGACCAGTCTGGACGTCATCGCCACGGAACTGGACACAAACCGTGTTTTCTTCGACGCGAACAGTCCGTATCTCGACCCGTCCGTCCGCTCCGAGGAACTGGAATCGACTGGCTGACACAATCCTCACGAACCGATCACGAAGAAATGTTCTGAAACACACTTCCCTTTTCCGGGAAACGGGGGAATTGTTCGTTTTCAGCCGCGGGATACCGCGGACGACAGGTTTAAGACCTACTGGGTTTCAGAACTAAGGATACCGTGATGTTTCGTCGTATCGTGCCCGTCCTCGGCCTCGCCCTCGGGCTCGGTCTGGCTTCCCAGGCCGCCATGGCACAGGAACAGTCCCCCCCGCCCCCGCCAGCCGTTCAGGGCACACCGAGCAAGGACTTCACGGGCGTTTCGCCCGCCAACCTCGCTGGCATCATGAACTACTGCGTCGAGCAGCAGTATGTGTCCTATGACGAAGGCAACCCGGTTCTTTACGGGCTGAGCGAGAAATACAAGGCCACCGAACAGACAGTCGGCAATTTCGACTACGCGCTCGGCACCGCCGGTTACTTCGACAGCAATGGCAAGCGCTTCTACCTCGTGGCCTACACGAACGAAGACGACCGCCGCGCCGCCTGTCACGCAGCCGTCAAGGCCGCACAGCCGATGCTCTGAGCCCTGCCCGCAGGACCCGGATTTTCGCAAAAACTCCCCTGCCCCACGGCACGGGGAGTTTTTTTATACCCGCTTCCCGCCGTCAGACCGGACTTCCCTCCTTTCCGCTCTGGGCAGGGACCACAGGCGCCGGTAATATCCCCGCCTCTCCAAACAGTTCAGGACATGAACATCATGGACGTTTCCAAGATCTCGCCCGGCAAAGACCTGCCCAACGACATCAACGTCGTCATCGAAATCCCGCAGGGATCGCAGGTGAAGTACGAAGTGGACAAGGACAGCGGCGCCCTCGTCGTTGACCGCTTCCTCTTCACGCCGATGGCCTATCCGGCTGCCTACGGCTTCATTCCGGGCACGCTGGCCGCCGATGGCGATCCGGCTGACGCTCTTGTCCTGACGCCGTCCGCCGTCGTGCCGGGTGCCGTGATCCGTGCGCGCCCGATCGGCATGCTGAAGATGGAAGACGAAAGCGGCCAGGACGAAAAGATCATCTGCGTCCCGCACGACAAGGTGCATCCGCAGTTCACGAACGTCCATTCCGTGGACGACCTGCCGGAAATCACGAAGAAGGCGATCACGCATTTCTTCGAGCGTTACAAGGATCTGGAACCCAACAAGTGGGTCAAGGTCACGGGTTGGGCTGACAAGGCCGCCGCAGGCGAAGTCATCATGGCTTCGGTCGCCGCCGCCAAGTAAACTCCTGACTTCCGTCGGAGGAACGCCCATGGCGTGCCCCCGACGGACACCCTGATGGGTACGCTTTCAAAACCCCCTGCTTCCCCCGGAGGCAGGGGTTTTTGTTCGATATCACATATATTTGTGGGAATTTATGATACAAGTAACATTATATTATGTTCTTTACCGGTAAATATATGTTACCTTCGGAAAGCTAACCTGCTTTTCCAAGGAATCAGCGGATTGTCTCGAGTCCATCTCCACGCAGCTTTCTGCCTGGCCACAATTCTTCCGTCCTGCGTCATGGCCCAGAGTGCTGGGACCCAGAACACCTCAGGGACCTCCTCAACACCCGGCACGGGATCCGCTTCAGACCGGACGCTCTCGACCTTTCAGGCCTATAGCCCGGACGCAAAAGTCACACAGATCAAGGTCACAGCCCCGCAGCAGGGAATTCCGCCAGTCATCTGGCCGTCCGAAAACTCGGAACTCCCCAGCGAGCGCGTCGACACGCCTCTGAACCAGATCTATTTCGGCAATGAATGGGTTCCTCCCCTTCCACAACCCGAAGCTCTTCTGACGAACCCGTTCGGCTGGAATACCTGGCTGCGCGACCGTGGCATCGCGTTAACGATGGACACCACCAACGAGTTTTCCGGTGCCATCACCAGCCCGACACCGGGCTATGGTCTGAAACAGGGCAGCAGCAATGCTGGCCAGTACAGTCTTGAGAACGATATCGACTGGGAAAAGCTTGCCAATGTCCGCGGCTTCTCGACCCATGCGCTCGTCGTGGGCCGGTACGGTATCCCCGGCAGCCGCATGTTTGGCGATAACCTCAACCCCAGCTCCGAAATCTACGGCGCAGGCGGCAACGTGGTCGTCCATCTCGTCTATGCCTATGCCGAAGAGACAATCGCCAAGGGCCGCGTGGACCTTGCGGCCGGGCGTATCCCGTTCCTGAACGATTTCTCGTCCAATCCGCTGTATTGCACCTTCCAGAACAATGCGTTCTGCGGAAACCCGAAAGCCTCGTCCGACAACACGACCCATTCGTCCTACCCGGATGCGGGCTGGGCATTCCGCGCCCGGACCCGGCCAACCGTCAGCACCTACATCCAGACCGGCGTCTATTTCGCGCAGGCCGGAATTTACGGCAACGTGCAATACCGTACGGGTTTTAAGTTCAATGGCGGTGACATCCACGGCGAAGCAATCCCGGTCGAAGCCGGGTGGGAACCGCTGTTCGGCAAGGACAAGCTGCCCGGTCACTACAAAGTTGGCTACGCCATCGACAACGCGCCCCACAAGGACAACTACTATGACATGAACGGACAGCCCTATGTCATCAGCGGCCTGCCCCCCCGGACCGTGAACTATTCATGGTCGGCCTGGGTTCTGGCCGATCAGATGGTGCTGCGCCATCACGTTAAGGGCAATGCCGATGCCGGCCTGATCCTGCTGGGCGGCATGTACGCCAACAGCCCGCGCACCCAGCTTCGTGGCCAGCAATATTTCGCGGGCCTGATTGATACCGGATTCTGGGCCTCACGCCCGCTGGATACGATCGGTATCAACTTCTCCTATGTCCGCGTTTCCAAGAACGCGACCGCAACGGAACGGCTTCAGGCCCTGTATGGCGTGCCGCTCATGGCAGGCTCCCTGACGCCGCAGACATTCGGCGAAGTTCTGGAAGCCACATACCGCATCCATGTGATGCGCGGCGTCACCTTCGCGCCTGACTTCCAGTACTATTTCCGTCCGGGCGCACAGAAAGCCCTCAAGGACGCCGCAATGCTTGGCTTCAAGAGCCATATCCAGTTCTTCTGAGGCCCTCTTCAGGAAGCACCACGTTACAGGGTGCTTCCTGAACATCATAACCGCACCGCTCCGTCAGGAGAGCGGCCAGATCTGCTGCCTGTCTGCGGATTTCCGGAATGGCCGTCGTTTCAAATAACGTCCCCCAGCGCATGGGCCCCAGAGCAAACAGATCTCCGAAACACTGTCCGCCCGCATCAGTCAGCGCACCATCGTCCCGGCAATGCAATCCCCCCAATGCTGTTCCACGCACCATCCCAGTCCGCAAAAGCTCATAAGGAAAAGTGTCTGGCATCTGATCGTAAGAGCGGCTTGGCCCCGTACAATTCACGACATGATCGGCTGACAGTGTAAATACCCCCGCCGGACAGCGCGCCTGCAGAAACACTTGTGCGCTCTCAAAATCCAGACGGGTCACCTGCCCCCGCCAACAGACCAACGTACCATTCTCCAGTTCGACGCTCATAAAATCTGCCACATCAGGCGCAATACGATGCCGCACGATATCCCAGCGTCGCTGAAGGTGCCGCCGGAAACGCTTTTTCTCCGTCAGATCGAGTGCCTGCCACAGCAGATTGATACGCGGACGCAGCGCATCCACTGCACTGCGCCAGCTGATCCCACATGCCAGACTGCTTCGGAACGCTCGGAAATAGGCCAGCGCCGCCGCAGGTGTTTCCTCAGGAATAATGTCGGTTGTCGCCGCAAAAGAAGGTGCGTGACGTTCAGGACACCAACCATGCCGGGACAATGCCACAACCCGGCCGCGATGACCGTTTTCCCGCAGACGCATCAGCACATCAAGTGATGTCAGCCCCGTCCCGATCAGAACGACGGCATCCTCGGGTCCAACCCGCTCATAAAATCCGTTATCCCAACCCGACGAATGATACCGCCCACTCCGGGCCAGCTCGGATGTCACACGGGCAACAGGCGCAGGACCATAATTGCCGGTTGCAAGCACGACCTGATCCACCCGAAGCACATCCCCATCTTCAAGGGTCAATTCCAACCGCCCCGCAACCCGCTCACAGGACAGAACACGCGTCTGGCGCCATTCAGGACGTGCCTGCGCCCACAGAGCGGACAGGTACCGGCCGAACACAGCTCTTTGCATGAACTGGCCAGACGTGACGTCCGGATCGTGATGTTTGCGAAGCCAACGCAGAAAATGCTCCGGATCACCGGGATCAGCACTCATGCCACCAGCAGGAACATTAAGGAAATGGCATGAAGAAAGCGTTGAATACGCCAACCCCACCGCAGGACGATCCGCAGGATCAATGATGATAATCTGCGCCCGGACATGCAGTCTGCGCAGATTCCAAGCCAGCAGTGTTCCACTGGCCCCGCCACCAATGATGGCAATAAAAGGCCCGTCTGAAGGGGACATACTACCGTTTTTCTCCACAGAATCGCCTGTGAAGCATGGTCGAAACGCAGGCAACTGAGCGGGACGTTTCGTAACAGACGCTCTCGGAAAGTCCGGGACACAGAACGCATAACCCCATCACTCGAAACCGGGAGGAGGAATACTTTTCATTGTTCTGGAAACTGTCTGGAGCGGGCGATGGGATTCGAACCCACGACCCCAACCTTGGCAAGGTTGTGCTCTACCCCTGAGCTACGCCCGCACTCCGTGGAGGGGCTTATGACCGAATCAGAGAAAGCACGCAAGAGGAGAAGATGTCATCAGGACATCACTTTGGCGGCAAAGTGCAGAAACGAAAAAAGGCACCCGAAGGTGCCTTTTTTCACTGGAGCGGGTGATGGGATTCGAACCCACGACCCCAACCTTGGCAAGGTTGTGCTCTACCCCTGAGCTACACCCGCACTCCGTGGAGGGGCTTATGACCGAATCAGAGAAAGCACGCAAGAGGGATTTTTCGATTCTGATGCAATATCTGCTTCCCCGCCTCCTCCGACATGGTGTGGACTTGCACCACAGGCACACACATCCGATCTTTCAGGGAACTTGTCTTCCCAGCGAACGGTTCCCGCCACAATGAGCAGCACATTCGACGAACATCTGATCGGCCAATCCCCCACAACATCCCCGGCAGGCGCAACCGCCACCATCATCAACGCCGATCAGTCCAGCTTCATGGCGGATGTCGTGGAAACCAGCCGCACGATTCCGGTTCTGGTGGATTTCTGGGCGCCGTGGTGCGGCCCGTGCAAACAACTGACGCCCGTTCTGGAGAAAGTCGTCCGCGCAGCCGGAGGGCGGGTCAGACTCGTCAAGGTGGACGTGGAAGCCAACAAGGCCCTCGCCGCACAGCTCGAACAGCTTGGACTGCCGCTTCAGTCTATTCCCGTCGTCGTGGCGTTCTGGAAAGGGCAGGTGCTGGATCTTTTTCAGGGTGCCCAGCCGGAAAGCGAAATCCGCCGTTTCGTGGAGTCCCTGCTCAAACTGGCCGGGGACGTCATGCCCGCCACGGAAATTCTGACAGCCGCCCGTCAGGCGCTCTCAGACGGCCATGCGGATCAGGCAGCCGGTCTGTTCTCGCAACTTCTGGAAGCAGAACCGGAAAGCCCCGAAGGCTGGGGCGGCATGATCCGTGCGCTGATTGCCCTGAACGAGCCGGAAGCCGCCGAAGATGCCTCCTCGCAGGTTCCTGCCAAACTGGACACCCATCCAGAAATCACGGGGGCCCGCGCTGCACTAGCGTTGCATATAGAAGGCACCAAAGCCGCCTCGGAACTCGACACACTACGCCAGAAAAGCGCCGCAGAACCCGATAATTTCGATCTGCGCCTTAAACTGGCCGCCGCTCTCAATGGAGCCGGTCAGCGGGCGCAGGCTGCTGATACGCTGCTGGACATCCTCCGCGCCGATCGGGATTGGAACGATGGCGCAGCAAAAACCGAGCTTCTGCGCTTTTTTGAGGCATGGGGACATACGGACCCTGCTACGCTGGCCGCAAGACGCAAACTCTCTTCCCTTCTGTTTTCGTGAGCCGATGACCGAAACCCCCGATCTCCCGCCTGACGACGTACCGAACGAGCCTCCCCGGCGGGCTCCGCCCCTGACGGAGCTGACGTTGGCCGATATTCCACCCCGCGTCGGCCTGTTTCCGTTGTCAGGCGCACTGCTGCTGCCCGGCGGCCATTTGCCGCTGCTGGTCTTTGAAGCGCCCTATGTGGCGCTGCTGGAGGACGCGCTGGCCGGACGCCGGATGATCGGCGTCATCCAACCCCTCATGGACCCCGATACGGACGAGCACCCCCTGCTCTATCGGACCGGAACGCTGGGCCGCATCACAGAATTTGCCGAACATGCGGACGGAACCTTCACTGTCACCCTGCTGGGAATTTCCCGCTTCCGTCTGATCCGCGAAACCCCGACCGAGCACGGATGGCGCGAAGGAATCATTGATGCCACCCCATTCGCCGCCGATCTGGTCGAAGAAGATCCGATGCCGATCAATCGCGACCTGCTGCTGGAGGGTCTGAAAACCTATCTCGAGTCCCGCGACCTTCAGGCAAGCTGGCCGCTGATTGAGGATATGGACGATGAGACGCTGCTGGTTGTCCTGCCGATGCTTGTACCGTTCACACCAGTGGAAAAGCAGTCCCTGCTGGAAGCCATGACGTTGGACGAGCGCGCCGGGCTCTTGCTGGATCTGCTTGAGAGGGGCATGGAATAGTCATGACGACTGAACTCGATCCCCGCCTCCTCTCCCTTCTGGTCTGCCCGCTGACCAAGGGGCCGCTGACCTATGACCGCGAGACCCAGGAGCTGATCAGCCCCCGGGCCAAGCTCGCCTTCCCGATCCGCGACGGCATTCCGGTTATGCTGGCAGACGAAGCCCGTTCGATTGACGCCTAATTTCTGGGCCTGATCACTGGGCCTGAAATCAGGCCCTTTCCCTGATGCCGTTCTGGGGTGGCACTTTCGGCGCGGAGGATACTCCTCCACGCTTTAACGGGCCGGGCTGAGCTTTACGGACCTTGAAGTTTCGCACAACGCGCGTCAGTTCCCCGGCATCGCCGACCAGTTTCTGGCTGGCGCTGCTGGTCTGATGGACGATCGCGGCGTTACTCTTGGTCACGCCTTCAAGCTGTGTCGTGCTGGCGTTGATGTCCATAATGCGCTGGGCCTGCGCTTCGGCACCGGAAGCGATCTGCCCCACAGCGGTTCCCAGACGTTCAACCGACGTGCTGATATTGCCAAGGGCCGTACCGGTTTCATCGACCATCTGCACTCCGCGCTGCACATCCTGCATGCTACTGGCGATCAGCGACTTGATTTCCTTGGCCGCTGTGGCGGAGCGCTGCGCCAGCGCCCGGATTTCCTGTGCGACGACGGCAAAACCACGTCCTGCATCTCCGGCATGCGCAGCTTCCACACCCGCATTGAGCGCCAGAAGATTGGTCTGGAACGCGATTTCGTCAATGACGCCGATGATCTGGACGATTCGGTTGGAGGATGACGAAATCTTGGCCATCGCCTCGACGGTCTTGCCGACGATTTCACGCCCCTGTTCGGTTTCCTGACAGCAATCGGCCACGGTCGTATCCGCTTGGCGGGCTTCTTCGGCCACAGCCTTCACCGAAGACGTCAACTCCGCAATATTGCGCGCGACTGCCGCCAGCGCATCAACCTGTTCGGCGATACGGCCCGTGATGTCTTCCGTGGAGCCGCTGATTTCGCGGGCTCTCTGTTCCACGGCCCCTGAGGTTTCGCGAACGGCATGGACGATACGCCCGAGCCCTTCGCAGGCACGATGAAACGCACCTCCCATACGGCTTGAGCCGTTTTCCAGCGCAGGATCAATCTGCTGGACCAGATCGCCGCCTGCCATGCGATCCAACGCATCAGCCAGCGCATCCGACAGGGCAGCGAGGCTCTGGATCCGTTCGTTTTCCGCACGCGACCGTTCCTGCACGTCCAGATTCTGAGTGTAGGTTTCCAGACCGAGTTCCATATCGAGTAGACCACAGCGGATCAGAAGCCCGATCTGAGAAGCGACCTCTTCAGCGGAGTTTTCCTGCGCCGGACGACGCAGAAGACGATCCAGAAAGCTGCGGCGTGGTTCGGGCCAATACTTGCGGACCAACCCCGTGACCATACCTTCGATCAGGAGGGCATATGCCCCGACATACCACTGGGGTTTAAGACCGATCCGGGCATGCGTATTGCCGATCGCACGGGTGCTCGCGACGTAATCGGCACCAAAATCACCTTCGAGAATCTGCTTCCAGTGCTTTTCCTGCTGACTGCGCGCGCCGTTACGGTGCTGTTCGCTGGAAAAGAACTTGTTCAGGGCCGGGGTTTTGAGAATCCGGCCATAAAAATGGTCCAGCGCAGCCCCCAGAACGCTCAGGGCCTGCGGTCGGATTCTGGCCAGATGGGCTTTCTCAGCCGCGCCGATGCCAAGAAAAAGCAGTCGTTCGGCAATGTCTGCCTTGACCTGCTCAGTCATAGTCGGAGTCTCCAGAGCGTGGATTTGGCGCTTATTCAAGGCAAAGCCCCTAACACGCCAAGAGTTACGCAATCATGAAGAAACCCCGACGGATTCCCGATCAGTTCGGTGTATTGTTCTGACCGTAGGACACCTCAGTATCAGGTGTTGCCGGATGCGGCGCGATATCGACGCTTCCGCCCTGCCCGCCAAAGGACATCCCACCAGAGGATGGGCCGCTGCTGGTGTCATGGGAAGGCGCTGCCGGACTTTCCGCACCCGGCGGCATGGGCATAACCGGCGCATCGTCGGCATAGGACACGCCGCTTCCCTGACGGTGACGGGCGCTGCCATGAGCATGCGATCCGTGACCCGGGCCTGCACCCGGCGGCGGAAGGGGGGCCATGTCCGGGGATGGCCCGCTGAGCATGGAGCCGCAGCCTGTCATGGCAAGAAACGACAGCATAAAGAGGGAAGAGACGAAACGCATGGCAGGCAATATAGCACTTTTCAGCGGTTGACGCATCCCTTTGCGGGATGGGACACAGCGCGTTCCCGCCGCGATCAGCGGCCTGTCCAGCAAGGATGCATTTACCATGTTCGAAGGCCGGATCACGACCCCCGCCACACGGCGGCGCGCCTGGTGGGACAGTCTGTTCGTGGATCACTCCATCTTCCGGCTCGGCTGGACCAATCTCGCCCCCGTTGTGCCGGGCAAGGTCTGGCGCTGCAATCACCCGACGCCCTCGCGGTTACGGAGCCTGAAGCGGCGGCTTCATCTGAAGACGCTCGTGAACCTGCGCGGACATCGCAAATGCGGCTCCGATGCGCTGTCACGCGGGGCCAGCGCAAAATTAGGTCTGACGCATCTGGACATGGCCTTCGAAAGCCGGGGCGCGCCGCATCGTGACCGTATCCTGCGGTTTTACGACATGTACCAGACGCTGGCTTTTCCCATGCTCATGCACTGCAAATCCGGAGCGGACCGCGCAGGTCTGGCGTCGGGGTTGGTGTTGATGTTCGAGGGCGGCACAGCTCAGGATGCTCTGGGGCAGTTGCACTGGCGGTTCGGGCATTTCAACAGCTCCCGCACCGGGATCCTGGATGCGTTTTTCCTGCGCTACCAGAAAGAAGCCGAGGGACGTCTGCCGTTCATGGACTGGGTGCGAGATGAATATGACGAAGATCGTCTGCGCGCCGATTTCAAAGCTGGAAAGCTGGCGTCTTTCGTGAATGACAGCATTCTGCGCCGGGAATAAAAGCCCCAGCGGTTAGTCCGCTTTCGGGTCTGCCGGGCCGAGGGAGCGGATCAGGTCCAGCATCCGTTTACGGACCGCTGGGTCGGGAATGCGGTAATAGGACCGCACCAGATCAACCGTCTCACGGCGGCTGAACAGGGCCGCCTCATCCACAGGCAGATCGAACAGACGGGGCGGCAATGGCGCGCGCGGAGGAGCCGTCCGGGACGGAGGGGCACCGAATGCAGACTGCGTTTCAGCAAATCCCATAACGGGCGCCTGAGCGGGCTGAGGCTGGCCAAAAGCCGAACTGAATGCCGGAACGGATTCCGAGAACTGCCGGGGCGTGGCTGAGGGCGCAGAGGCGCGTGTGTCCTGCGACTCCTGCATATCATCGAAAAAGAAGCCGATCGGCACATCCAGCACCTGCGACAGATCGTAAAGACGGCTGGCGCCCACGCGGTTTGCACCGCGTTCGTATTTCTGGATCTGCTGGAATGTCAGGCCGAGAGCTTCGCCCAGTTTTTCCTGCGACAGTCCCAAGAGGGTGCGACGCAGCCTGATCCGGTTGCCAACATGGACATCGACCGGCCCAGCCGCAGCGGAACTGCGTGGTTCGGAGCGGCTGCGATCCGTGGAAGAAGGCTCTTTTTCTGACACTTCCAAATGGTTAATTAGACAACCACAGATTGTCAATATTAACCTTTTACACCCTGTCCGTACTGTTTCCGACGCGCAGGAAGCAGGGCAAGTACCATGCACAGGATCGAAAGCGTCAAAGGCGTTGCACGCCCGAAACGGGAGAAAACCGTCGGGGGAAGTGGTGACGGGATATCACTGACCAGAACATCAGCCAGTCCCCAACCCAAACGGGCGGTTTCATGTCCGGTTGCATCATAGATGGCGGAAATCCCGGTATTGTTAGCAAAAACAACCGGAAGCCCCTCTTCCACGGCCCGCATCCGCCCGGTAGCGAGATGTTGGCGCGGACCGGCGCTGTTGCCATACCAGGCGTCGTTTGAAATCGTCACCAGCCAGTCCGGACGGTCGTTGCGAGCCGTAACAGAACCGGAGAAAATAATCTCGTAGCAGACCATCGGCCCCACGCGTCCCAGACCCGGCAGGTCCCATGTCTTCAGGCCCGGTCCCGGTGTCAGAACGCCGGGCAGGACGTTGAACGGCAGGATCCACGGCTGGTATTCGCCGAACGGCACCAGACGACTCTTATCGTAAATGGCCGCAATGCTGCCATCGGGAGCGACCGCGATCAGGCTGTTGAACCAGTCCTTGCCGGACTGGCGGTCCGAGCCGACCAGAGCCGGGGCGCCGTCTGCCGCCCGGGCGATCATCTGTCGGGCCAGCGTATCTTCGTCCAAAAGGCCGGGGAAACCGGATTCCGGCCAGATCACCACAGGCGACCGACCGCCCTGCGCATAGGCTTTCTGCGCGCCCTGTGCGGTCAGGCTCAAATAGCGGCGGAAATTGCCGACTGCATCCGCATGGCTGATGACTTCCGCTTCCGGCACGTTGCCCTGCACCAGAACGGCCCGGGGATTGGTGATATTCAGGGGCGTTGCAGTGGACAGTCGCCATGCACCCGCACCGACCCACAGCACTGAGACGACCAGTACCGCCAACGCCGCACGTCTGCCACGGAACAGAGCGAGCGAGCCGAGCACGAGCGCCAGCGACAGCCCATCCACGCCAAGTACGGCGGCAGGCTGGATCAGAACATCTCCAGCGAGACCCGGCACTTCAAGGTCGCTGCCGAGCGGGTTCCAAGGAAAACCCGAGAACATGAAGACGCGCCCCATGTCCATGACGGTCCAGCTTCCGGCGAACATCAGCACCCGTCGCCATCCGGGCGGCACCACGCGGCACAGAACCGCCGGAACGCAGATGAAGGGGGCGATCAGCAGGGCAACGCCGGGGGACGCAAACGGCACGATCCACCAGAATTCGTGGACGCGCGTCAGGATCGCGTTCGTCAGCCAGTAAAGCCCGACCGTGTGGAAGCCCATGCCGAACAGAAAACCGCACCATGCCGCCTGTTTCCATGAGCGCGCATCTTCCGACACGCGATACAGGACCATCAGCCCCATAGGCAGCAGGAACAAGAAATGGACCGGAGGCAGGGACAGGGCTGCGAGCGCTCCGGCAAGCAGCATCAGTCCGGCGAGCCGCCAGCCGCGGACAGGGAGCGTCGAAATCATGGGAAAACCGTCCGGCTGACGAAGGGGCTGAAATAGAAAACAGCCGGACCCTAAAGATCCGGCTGCGGGAAGGCTGTCAGTCGAGGGCGTCGCGGAGGCGGCGTTCGTAATGGCGGTAATACTTGTCCGCCAGAAGCTCACTCTTCACCAGAACAGCGACATCTGTGGTGTTGAACTGCTCGTCCACCACGGCACCATCGCCGACATAACCGCCCAGACGCAGATAGCCCTTAATCAACGGCGGGAGCTTGTTGAGGCAGGCGCGGTAGTCCAGCACATGCGGATCGGTGCGCTGCATTTCCACATAACGGTCCGGCAGCGCGCGAATACGCAAGGCCGGGGGAGCCAGATGGTTGTGGTGCATGTAGGTGAGCTGGTCGGCCAGAGCATCCGGGTCGGTTCCCGGCAGACTGCCGCACCCGAACAGCACGTCGATCCGGTGCAGGAAGATGTAAGACGCAATACCGCGCCACAGGAGCTGCATGGCGGAACGGCCGCGATATTCCTTCGCCACGCAGGAGCGACCAACTTCGAGCAGACGTCCGGGAAATTCCGTCAGGGTCGAGATGTCGTATTCGGAAGACGTGTAAAAACGCCCGACCTTCTCCGCAGCATCGGAACGCAGCAGACGATAGGTTCCAACAACACCGGCTGCACCCGGGCCCTTGTCATGGTCAATAACCAGAAGGTGATCGGCAGCTTCGTCAAATTCATCGACGTCACGCTTGGTGCGGAAGGCGCGCTCGTCAGGATGGGCACCGAGTTCTTCAAAGAAGACGCGATAGCGCAGGGCCTGAGCGGCGTCGCGCTCCTCCTCCGTCTCGGCGATGCGCACACCCAGCGTGCCACCACGCAGTTCCTGAAACCCGCCTTCGCGGTTCAGAGACAGGGTAGAGAGCGTCTCCATCTGACGCAGGGTTTCTTCGCTGCTGACCAGCGTATGCGGAGCGGAAATGGGGGGGCCATCCAGTTTGGTGGTCATGATCCGCTCTTGTTCCTGTTTTCGGGAGAAGATTTTTTCCTGTTTTCGGGCTCGGCACGACGGCCGAACAGCTCGATGCGATGGGAGACGAGGTCAAATCCCAAACGCTGGGCCAGCTGCTCCAGAAGACGAACCGGTTCGTCGTCCTCGAACTCGATGACACGGCCGCTATCGACGTCAATCAGGTGGTAATGGTTGCCGCTGTCGCTGGCTTCGTAGCGTGCCCGTCCGCCGCCGAAATCGCGACGTTCGAGAATGCCTTTCTCCTCAAGGAGACGCACCGTGCGATAGACGGTCGCCACGGAGATGCGGCTGTCGATCTCGGAGGCACGGCGATAGAGTTCTTCGACGTCGGGATGATCGTCAGCAATGGACAGGACATGTGCGATGACACGTCTCTGGCCGGTCATTTTCAGACCGCTTTCCACACACAGGCGGGCAATGTGCGAATCATCCGGCACGGGGGAAGAGGAGGCCTTCCGATTCCCGGGGCTGCTGCGTCTCTCAGCGGTTTTCGTATCTGCGACCATATCTGCGGCCTAGCCGAAAAACAGGCGTGTTGTCCACTTTATGGAGCCTGTCGGGATTTTCCCTGTCGCCGGGATGAAGAAACCGGCGACAGGGAAAAGAGGCTCTCAGTCTTCGCGACGACGGCCAAGGCCGATCTTGCGGGCCAGCGAGGAACGGTGGTTCGCGTAGTTCGGAGCAACCATCGGGTATTCCGGCGGCAGGCCCCAGCGCTCGCGATATTCCTGCGGCGTCATGTTGTAGGCTGTCTTGAGGTGACGGCGCAGGAGCTTCAGCTTCTTTCCGTCTTCAAGGCAGATGATGTAGTCCGGGAAAACCGACTTGCGCGGCGAAACGGCCGGGACCAGCTTCTCGGCAGGAGCCTCTTCCGGAACGTTCACCGTTGCAAGAGAGTCATGGACGGACCGGATCAGGGCCGGGAGAGCGTCAGCCGGAATATCGTTGTTTGATACATAGGCCGTAACAATCTGCGCGGTCAGCTGATGCAGTTCGGGAGCATTTGTCTCTTGCGACATGATAAATTTAAGTCCTTCATCCTTGAGAGAGTGAGCATGTAGCAGTCATGAATTGCTACGTTCAAGCATAAAAAGAAAGAAACGGGCCCGTGACAGAAAATGAAATATTCTTCATAGATATAACGGAGAAAAAGTGCCCCATGACGACTGTATATGTGCGGGCCAAACTCGATGCCATGACTTCCGGTCAGGAACTTGATGTGTGGCTCTATGGAACAGAAACACGAAAGAACGTCAGGGCATCAGTGCAGGCACTGGGGCATACAATTCTAGCTGATTCCCCTGTTTCAGACAGAGCGGATCTTTACTGTCTGAGTATCAAAAGGCGTTAGAAACAAGGACATGCGCGTCACTTCCGTCCCTGTAATAGCCGCGGCGCAGGCCAGCTTTTACAAAACCGCAAGCTTCATACAGCGCAATGGCCGGATTGTTACAGACTGCTACTTCTAGAAATACTTGTCCTTTGGGCAGAATGGCCTGCACCAAAGACCTTCCGACACATCTGCGGCGAAAATATGGATGAACGGCAAGTGTCAGGATTTCCGTTTCATCCAGAACTGTCCGCGAGAGAATGAAACCGGCAGGAATATTGTCGATCAGTGCAATGACGGCTTCCGTTCCCTGCATGGATAGTAAATCAATAAAGGACGCCGCACTCCAGACTTCTCCGCTATGAAATGCGGCTTCATGAAGCTCCGCCAGAAGCGGCGCACATTCGATCCCCATCGTCCGCAGTTCAAACGCCTGTCCCGGACTGCTCACAGGGGCAAGGGTCTCAGACCGGCTGCGGGCGGTTTGGCTTCGGGCGGATCGACGTAAAGCGGCATGAGGGGGCCGGGAGAAACGCTCTCTGCGGCCTGAACGATGCCCAGAGCGGTCGGGGCCTCGCAGGACAGCACAGGACACGGCCAGTCCGATTTTTCGGACACGGCATCGCCCGTCACACAGGCCCAATCTGCAGGGTCGAGATCGACGGTCTGGCTGGCGGTGACGGGGCCGTGCGGCGGGTCCACGAACACCCGTCCCCGACGCGCGATGCTGACGCAGACAGCATCCGGACTGCTGAGGGTGGCGCGGATGGCTGCACCGAGCGTGACGCCGATCGTGGGACAGTTCCAGCCTGCCGCCAGACCTGCGGCCAGTGACAGGGACGAGCGCAGTCCGGTGAAGGATCCCGGACCAAGGACAGCCACAACGCGATCAGGGGCCGTGGTCCAGTCGTTCTGTGCCAAAAGATCGCGAATGGCGGGAGCGAAATGCTCGGAAGCGCCGCGCCCGGCCATCAATTTTTCCGCGATAACCCGACCGTCCTCAACCAGAGCCACCAGACTGGTCAGACCTGCCCCTGCCCCGGCTCCATTGAAAACGACCGTCCGTGAAGACCCCGTCACAGACACAGACAGGCTTCTCCGAAGTCCAGACGGGGCGCACGCGGCTCGGCATGGTCGGGGGCAGGTTCGTTTTCCGCCGGATAGCCAAGCCCGACAAGGAAGTTCACGCGCCAGCCGGTGGCGTTCAGCAGCGTGTCTTCGACCATGAAACAGTCAAAGCCGGACATCGGCATGGCGGACAGGCCCAACATCCGGGCGGCCATGATGAAATAGGCACCTTCGAGCGTGCCGTTGCGAAAGGCCGTTTCGTCAGACAGGCCCACATCGGCGGCGAACCAGTCGCGCAGACCCTCCTGCGGGTTCAGACGGGGCAGCGCTTCAAAAAACAGCGGATCATGGCACACGACGGCCAGAACCGGGGCCGCCATGGCGCGAGATACGTTTCCCGGCGATAGCGCGGGGCGGATGCGCTCGCGGGCGTCCTGTGTCGTCAGGAAAACGAAGCGACCCGGCGAGCAGTTGCCGGAGGTCGGCCCCAGCTTCACCAGATCGTACAGACGGCGCAGGACATCCTCCCCGACCGGGCGCGGCGAGAAGCTGCGCGGCGTCCGGGCCTGCGTGAACAGGGCTTCCGCGCCCGGAACCGGTGCGCAATCAGGGGCTGTCTGGCCGTCCATGGTTCAGTCCTCGACCTGTTCGACCGAAGCGACTTCGGGAACATAATGCCGCAGCATATTCTCGACGCCGTGCTTCAGGGTCGCACGCGAAGACGGGCAGCCGGAGCAGGCGCCCTGCATGGCCAGATAGACCACGCCGTCCTTGTAGCCACGGAACGCGATGTCCCCGCCGTCACCGGCCACGGCAGGGCGCACACGGGTGTCAAGCAGGTCCTGAATGCGGCTGACGACTTCGGCGTCTTCGGGAGCAACATCATGTTCGGGAGCGGACTGTGTTCCCGAAAGAACCGGGCGGCCGCTTTCAAAGAACGTCGTGATCGTGCCGAGCACGACGGGCTTGAGGTCGCCCCAGCTGATGTCGTCGGACTTCGTGACGGAAACGAAATCGCCACCAAGGAAGACGCGGCGCACATTCGGCTGTTCGAACAGTGCGGTCGCCAGTTCGGAGCGTCCGGCAGCGACATCGGCATCGCCGAAATCGACGGGACGGGCATCGCCGGTCACGCTGCGGCCGGGCAGGAATTTCAGGGTAGCGGGATTGGGGGTGTCTTCGGTCTCGATGAACATCGTGGTCATGTCCTTGCGTTCCAGTCCGCCCTGACATGTGCCACTTCGCCTCAAGGTGCAAGTGTCGGGACTGCATTGGTCCGACTTCGCGTGTTTTTAACGCTAGAACACGCCCGATCAGACCTCTTCGCCCTGCCCCTCGCCTTTTCCCTCGGTTTTCCCCTCGTTTTTCCTTGATGGAGACGGGAGTCCCTTCGGCAGGATGATGGTCGCGCACAGCCCGCCATAGCCTTTCGAGGCATCTCCGCGCCCGAGAACCAGAGTGCCGCCCTCGCGCGAGATTTCGCGCTGCACGATGGCCAGACCCAGCCCGATTCCCCCCGTCGCCCGCGAGCGTGAGCTTTCCAGACGATAGAACGGGGCGATCACACGTTCGTATTCGCTTTCGGGGATTCCGGGGCCGCTGTCGCTGATGGCGATTTCCAGCGCGCCGTCCTCACGGGTGCGGAGCGTGGCGAGGACATTGCCGCCATAGTTAATGGCGTTTTCGATCAGGTTCGACAGGACGCGCTTCATGGCGAGCGGACGAACATGGACCAGCGCGCGGTCCGGCCCTTCGTAATGGGCCTCATGGCCACGATCCACATGGTCGTCCACGAGGGTTTCGAGCGTCGCAACGATATTGATGGTACGGGGGACTTCGGGATCGTCGGCCCCCGCCAGATAGGCGAGGATGCCGTTCACCATGGCTTCCATCTCGTCCAGATCGGCCTCGATGGCGGCCTGTGCTTCGCCGTCATTGAGAAAGCCGCAACGCAGGCGCAGGCGCGTCAGGGGCGTTCGCAGATCGTGCGAAACCGCCGCCAGAGCCTGCGTTCTGTCGTTGATGAGGCTCTGGATGCGCTCCTGCATCGCGTTGATGGCACGGGCGAGGCCGCGGACTTCCGGCGGACCACGCTCAGCCAGCGGCACCCATGTTTCGTTGGAGCCGATGCGGTCGGCGACCGAGGCCAGCGCACGGAGCGGCATACTGAGGCCGCGGATCAGCATGGTCGCGGCGATGGCGACCGCTCCAGCCGCAATCGCTGCCGAGGCCAGACCGCGCGTGACGCGATGATGGCCGAGCATCCCCGGCACCCGGAAATGGATGTAGCTTCCATCCGGCAGACGCTGGGACCCCAGCACGTCCGCACTCCCCGGCCCCAGCGTATAGAGGTCCAGATGGGCCTGTTCGAGAATGGGATCGTCCGCCTTCAGACGCTGGACGAGTTGTGTGAGCGCGACGGGGGAGCGCCCCGGTAATACGGGTGCGATGGAGGCTGGCTGCCAGGCCACGCTGAGTTCGCTGCCCAAGAGCATAACAGCCAGAAACGATCTCTGGCTGACAGGTGCCGCAGCCAGCACGCGCAGATCCGTGCTCAGCGCCTCGCCAAGCTGGGCGATGCGCACGTCATCGACGATATAGGTTTCAGCCTGACCGTAGAAAATGGCGTTCGTCAGAAACACCAGTGTCACTGCGACGGTCAGGACAACGCAGACGCGCCCGACCAGCCCCAGCGGCCACAGCAGGATGCGATTCTGAATGTTCAGACCCGTTCAACCTCTGCCACGAAGATGTATCCAAGGCCGCGCACGGTCCGGATGAGTTGGTCGGCGTCCGAGCCCAGCTTGCGGCGCAAGCGGCTGACGAGAACATCGATGCTCCGGTCCGACACATCCCCCAGACGGGTCCGCGACAGTTCCAGCAGACGATCACGCGCGATGACACGCTGCGGATTGTCCAGAAAGCTGGTCAGCAGGTCATGTTCCGCGCCGGAGATATCGACGGTCGCGCCCGACGGGTCCGTCAGTTCGCGGCGGCGCAGATCGAGCGTCCAGCCCGCAAAACGCAGCGTCTCGCGGCGGACACGCTCCTGCGGAGCGCCGGTGGTGGCGATGCCGCGACGCAGTACGGCCCGCACACGCGCCAGAAGCTCGCGCTGTCCAAACGGCTTGGGGACGTAATCATCCGCGCCCGATTCGAGACCGGTCACGCGATCGCGCTCTTCGCCCCGGGCGGAGACCATGATGATCGGCACCTGGGCGGGAGGCGTCTCGTTTTCGTGCTGGGCACCCTGGCCGCTGCGCAGCGCGCGGCACAGTTCGATGCCGCTTTTGCCCGGCAGCATGATGTCCATGATGATGAGATCGACGGGTGCGACTTCAAGCGCGGCCCACATCTCCTCCCCACAGGCAACACCTCGTGCGCGGAAGCCGCCGCCCTGAAGGGCACGGAGGATGAGGGTCCGCATTCCGGCGTCATCTTCGACGACGAGGATACGGGCGGGAAGATCTGGGTCGGAAAGATTTGGCACCATGTCTTTTTCCATAGTCTCCACAGGGCGGGCATCACAAGCGACAAATCCTGACAATAAATCTTTCAGTGATTTGAAGGCTCATGACGAAAACCGATTGGTATCGTACAGTACAACGCATTACAGCCGCACCCGTTTTGCTGGCCTGTTTCATGCGTTCAGTTGGAGCCGCCAATGTCAAGAATTCCACCCGGCGTCGTCAGTGGCGCCAGTTATACGGCCCTTATCAAGGCCTGCCATGAAGGGGGCTATGCCCTTCCCGCCATTAATGTCGTCGGCACCGACAGCGTGAATGCCGTTCTGGAAGCAGCGGCCCGGAACGGATCGGACGTCGTCATTCAGGTTTCGAATGGTGGCGCGCGCTTCTATGCCGGCGAAGGCCTGCCCGACGCCCATCGCGCCCGCGTGCTCGGCGCGGCCTCGATGGCACGACACGTCCATCTTCTGGCGAAGGAATACGGCATCGCCGTCATTCTCCATACCGATCATGCCGACCGCAAGCTGATCCCCTGGCTCGACGACCTCATCACCCTGAGCGAGGAAGAGTTCCGGACGACCGGCAAGCCGCTGTTCACCTCCCACATGCTCGATCTGTCCGCCGAACCGCTCGAGGACAACCTTGCGACGTCAGCCGCGATGCTCAAGCGCCTTGCTCCTCTGGGGATGGGGCTGGAAATCGAACTGGGCGTGACCGGCGGCGAGGAAGATGGCGTTGGCCACGACCTCGAAGATGGTGCGGACAACGCCCATCTCTACACGCAGCCCGAAGATGTTCTGAAGGCCTGGAACCTGCTCTCCCCGATTGGCACCGTGTCGATTGCCGCGTCTTTCGGCAACGTGCATGGCGTTTACAAGCCGGGCAATGTGCAGCTTCGCCCCGAGATTCTGAAGAACTCGCAGGAAGCGGTCGAGCAGGCCACGCAGAGCGGTCCCAAGCCGCTGCCACTGGTGTTCCACGGCGGTTCAGGCTCGACGCTTGCGGAAATCGACGCCGCAGTGTCCTACGGCGTGTTCAAGATGAACCTCGATACCGACATCCAGTTCGCGTTCGCACAGGGCGTGGGCCACTATATTCTGGAGCATCCGGTCGCGTTCCAGCACCAGATCGACCCCAGCACTGACAAGCCGATGAAGTCCCTCTACGATCCCCGCAAATGGCTGCGCGTGGGCGAGAAATCCATCGTCGGCCGACTGGACGAAGCCTTCGAGATTCTAGGCTCCAAGGGCCGGTCCGTCGCACATAAAGCCTAACGGATAAGGGCCTGACGGGACCGGCTTGCGGGAGGCTTAAGCCTCCCGTTCAAGAGCTTTCCGTTCAGGGACCGGGCGTTGCGGAGGCGAGCTGCGCTTTCGCCACGTCCGGATTGTTGGGAAGAGCGTCTTCCCAACCCCCGCCGAGCGCGTTGTAAAGACGCGTCAGGTTGGTCGCCAGCGTGGCGTCGCTGCTGACAAGATCAAGCTGGGCGGACTGAAGCTGTGACTGCGCGTTCAGAACGTTCAGATAGTTCGTCAGGCCGCTGCGATACTGGCTCTGGGCCAGCATGAGCGCATGGCTGTTGTCGTTAACGGCACCCTGAAGGCCCTGACGATGCAGCTGTTCGTCCCGATAGGCGATCAGCGCGTTGTCCACGTCATGCCATGCCTTGATGACCGTCTGTTGATAGGAAATCGCCGCCGCTTTCTGCGCGTATTTCTTCAACTCAAGCTGACCGTACAGCCGTCCGCCCTGAAAGATCGGGAGCGAAATGGACGGGCCGACATTCCAGGCACGCGCATTCCAGAACCCCAGATCGCGAAACGACAGGGTCTGGAAGCCGAAATCGGCATTGATCGTGACCTTGGGATAGAAATCCGCCGTGGCCTCGCCCACTTCGGCCACCGCACCACGCAGATGGGCCTCGGCTTCGCGGATATCCGGACGGCGCTGGGCCAGTTCGGACGGAATGCCAACGGGCACCACAGGCGGCACGACCGGCACGCCGGCGTTCTTGTCCAGCTCAGCATTCAGGCTGCCCGGAGGCGCCCCCAGAAGCAGCGCAAGCGCGTTTTCTTCCTGCGCCACAGCCTGTTCGAGCTGAGCTTCCTGACCCTGCGTGTCATGCAGACGGCCCTGCGCGGAGTCCACATCCAGCTCCGTCACCAGACCGCCATGATAGCGCTCCTGCGCGATGGAGGTGATCTGAGTGAGAACCCGCAGATTGTCACGCAGGATCTTCAGGCGCTGCTGGTCGCCACGCAGGCCCATGTAACCCCGCGCCATGTCGGCCTGCTGGGCGATGAGAATGGAACGGCGTTCCTCGTCCGTCGCCTGAAGATCGGCCTTGGCAGCATCATACTGGTGCGCGACACGGCCCCATAGGTCGATTTCATAGGTCGCATCAATTGCGCTGCGCCACTGGTTCAGTAGCGGAACGGTGGCACCATCGGCCCCTCCCTGAAGGAGTGGTCCGACCGAAGATCCGAGGGTGTTACCAGCGGATTTCGCGATATTGCCGCCCACCCGACTGATGATCTCCTGCATTTCCTTGGTGCTGTACTGGCTACGCTGATACGAGCCCGAGGCGCTCAGGGCCGGAAAGCGCTCGGCCCCCGCCATGATAAGCTGTGCGCGGCTCTGCGCCAGATTGGCGGTCGCAAGGCGGAAGGACAGGTTCTGATTGACCAGACGGGCTTCCAGAGACGTCAGTTCGGGATCGTGGAAAACCTGCCACCAACGGCTGTCGGCCTTCACCTCACTGATAATGCTGTCGGGCGCACCCGCCATATGGTCGGTATAATGCGCAGGCGACCAGGGCTTGGGCGCGTGATATTCAGGCCCCACCATGAGGCAGCCGGACAGGGTGAACAGGGCGCAGCCGCAAAGCAGCGCGCGGGAAGTGAAGGCTGCGCTCACAAAGAAACTCCTGAAGCGGAAATGATCTTGCAGTGACCGACCGGTTCGGTCAGCATGTCAGGAATACAACCTGACGGACAGAAGGATTTTTCGCTCACATGACGGGCATCACGGACGACGGCCACGCGGACACTCCCGACGGATCGGCCAACACCGATCCTGCGGGAAACGCCAAGCGCGAACAGATTCTGAAGGGGGCCGGAACGATCTTTCTGGCGGACGGCTACGAAGGCGCGTCCATGTCCCGTATCGCGCAGATGGCCGGCGTGTCCAAGGGAACGCTCTACAACCATTTCGATGGCAAGGCATCCCTGTTTTCCGCGTTCTTCGAGGAACAGGCCCGCTGCCATATGGCCTCCATCGAAGCGCTGTCGCACGGCAGTGAACAATCCATCCGCGTGACGTTGATCCGCTTTGCAGACATGACGGTTCATCTGCTGATTTCGCCGATGGCGCTGGGGCTGCATCGCATCATCGTCAGCGAAGTCGAAAAATTTCCCCATCTGGCCGACACGTTCTGGCGCTACGGTTTTGGCCGAACGCTCAGCAACCTGACGGAATATCTTGCGCGCAGCGTGGCCCTTGGGGAACTGGAGATTGCTGATCCGAGCCTCTCGGCCGAGCAGTTCATGCTCATGTGTCAGGCCCGCATCATCCAGCACCGACGCTTCGGACTGCCGGTCGATGACAGCGATGCCGCCATTGCGGAATTTGCCGCCTTTACCGCCGACAGCTTCCTGAAGATCTACGAACCGCGCCATCAGTGACCGCCGCCTGAGGCCTGAGCCGCCTTCTTGCCGTTGGGAGACAGCAGGAAGCACAGCGGCACCACGAACAGCGCAATCACGCCAATCCAGTTGAAAACTTCATTATAGGCCAGCATGGAGACCTGAGAGGTGAATTCCTGAAAGGTCCGGTAGAGAGCGTAATGATGTGCCTGCGCAGCCGGGAAACCATGCGCTTCCGCGACCTTTTGAGCATTGGCGATATAGGAATTAAACCCCGGATTGGCGGGGGTCATGTGATCCGCAACATAGGTTTGCTGGCGCTGCCGGGTCTCGATGATCGCTGCCGTCGCCAGAGAAATGGCGAGGGAGCCGACATAGTTCCGGGCCATCGAGAACAAAGCAGACGCATCCGCATTCAGTTCGCGCGGCAAGGTCGAGTAAGCGATCGTCGAAATCGGCACGAACAGGAACGCGAGCGAGGCCGTCTGACTGATGCGATAGAACATCAGATGCTTAAAATCGATCGCAGCATACAGGTTCGCGGCCTGAAACATGGCCATGCCCATCGCAAAAAATCCGAACGCGATCAGATAACGCATCTGGATAAATTTCATCAGCTTGCCCACGATTGGGATCAAGCAGATCACCGCGACACCGCCCGGCGCCAAAAGTAAACCTGAAGTGGTTGCCGTGTAGCCAAGAACCTGCTGGGCAAATTGCGGCACAACAATCGCCGAGGAATAGAGCGTCGCGCCCACCATTGAGATCAGCAGTGTGCCGACAGCAAAATTACGGTCCTTGAAAACGGATAGGCGGACCAGAGGGTTTTTCGCATAGCACAGCCACAGAATGGCCCCGACAACGCCGATCACACCCAGCACAGCCATTGTGACGATAAAGTGTGAGCTGAACCAGTCGTCATCTTCGCCACGATCACTCATGACCTCAAGACATCCTAAGCCCAGCGTAATTAGGCTGATGCCGATAACATCCACCTTCTCGCGCTTTTTGCGCTCCCATGGTGGATCTTCCACAAAGGCCGTCACGGCCATCACCGTCAGAATACCAAAAGGCACGTTGACGAAGAAAATCCAGCGCCAGGAGAAATTATCGGTCAGATAGCCGCCCAGCATCGGCCCCAGAACCGGGCCGACGATGGTGGCGATGGCCGTCAGGCCGAACGCTGCCCCGCGCTTTTCAGGCGGGAATGTATCCAGGATGATGGACTGCTGGCTGGGTTGCAGGCCGCCTCCGAAGAAGCCCTGCATCAGCCGGAACACCACCAGCATCGGCAGCGATGTCGCCAGTCCGCACAGGAAGGACGAGACGGTGAACATCGTAATGCAGATCAGGAAGTAGCGTTTGCGGCCAAAGAGCCGCGACAGCCAGCCTGAAATCGTCAGCACGATGCCGTTTGCCACCAGATAGGACGTCAATGCCCAGGTGGCGTCATCATACGAACTGCCGAGCGACCCCGCGATATGCGGCAACGCCACGTTGACGATGGTGGTGTCCAGCACCTCCATGAAAGCCGCCAGCGTGACCGTAACGGCCACAAGCCACGGATTGTGACTGGGTTTCCAGTCCTGATGCCCGGCAGTATCACTCATTTCACATAAACCGTCGGCTCGACAGACAGGCCAAGGGCCAGCGGAAGGTTCGGATCAAGCCCGCTGTCCACCACGATCTTGACCGGAATGCGCTGGACCGTTTTCACGAAGTTTCCGGTCGCGTTTTCAGGAGGGAAGGCGCTGAAGGATTCACCCGAGCCAAGCTGGATGGAATCCACATGGCCATGCAGCTTGAGCTGCGGGTAGGCATCGACGTCGATATCCACCTTCTGCCCGGCACGCATGTGAGTGAGCTGCGTTTCCTTGTAGTTCGCCACAATCCAGACTTCCGGCTCGACGATGGAGAACATCTCCTGCCCGACCTGCATGTAGTCGCCACGCTCGACGTTACGCTGGGAAATCCAGCCATCATGCGGAGCGCGGACTTCCGTCCATTCGAGGTTCAGGCGGGCCTGCGTCAGTTCCGCATTGGCGGACGCAAGGGAGGCTTGCTCCTGTGTGACGCGGGCATCGGCACTCGCCACGTTTTCCTTGACCGGCTCAGCCTGCGTCAGCTGACCCTGCGCCTGAAGGACGCGGGCCTTCGCCTGATCCAGCGCAGCGCGGGCATAGTCGATATCCTGCTGCGACGTAGCGGCACGCGCCACTGAACGCTGGCGACGGTAATCGGCTTCGGCCTTGATGAGTTCGGCCTGAACGGCAGCGAGGTTGCCCTGTGCCGTAACGAGCTGTCCGGGGAAGTTCTTGTGCGCCACGGCCAGCATGAGCTGATAGGCGTCGATATTGGCCTTCGCCTGAGACACGGCGGCTTCGGCCTTGTTGAGGGAAGCAGCATAATCCCGGCTGTCGATTCTTACGAGCAGATCACCGGCATGGACGAATTGGTTGTCATTCACCAGAAGCTGCGTGACGTAACCGTTGACATGGGGCGCTATGGCAACCTTGCGACCGGCCGTGTAGGCGTCATCCGTCTCGATATTGTTGCGGGTCAGGAAAAGATAGGCCCCGATACCCACGAGAACCAGAATCACCAGCAGGATCAACGCGATCCGAACAACGGGATTGCGCTTTTTCTGCGGCTTTCCGTTCTTGTCGGATGTCGTGTCATCCTGCGCGTGATCGGCCTGATCGCCTTGCGCCATAGTGTTTTTCTCGCTTTGAAAACAGGTCTGTCAGATCGTGACCGGGCTTGGTGTGCGGGGTTTGGAACCCTCCACTGACCGATCGGTTCGGTCATCCATGACATATCGTCTCGCAGCCTTCAAGCTGGAAAAAACTGATCCGTTTCCAATTTCATATCCCTTACACTTTCGGGCGGCCGCAAAAATCCCGCAGACGCACAAGGCCCTCTCCGAAGCGCTGCCGTTCGATCTCTCCCTGTGCGCTGTCCCCAAGACGCAGCAGCCAGGACGGGTGAGCCAGTGCCAGACGCTGGACGGCATTTTCGCCCTCTCCCACCGTCCAGAGCGTTCCGCGCCTCTCCGCCATCACGCTGCCCGGACCATCCAGCGCCTTCAGAGCCGTGGCACCAAGCGAGACGATGAGTTTGGGACGGACCAGCGCGATTTCCTGCTCTAACCAAGGGCGACAGGCCGCGACATGCGCCTCATCCGGGCTCTGATGGATGCGACGGCGTCCTTGAAGGCGGAAACGGAAATGCTTGACCGCGTTCGTCAGATACAGCGTGCTACGATCGACCCCCGCTTTTTCCAGCGCCTCCTGCAAAACCTGCCCAGCCGGACCAATGAAGGGCCGTCCAGCCAGATCCTCCTGATCGCCCGGCTGCTCGCCGACGACCATGATCCGCGCATCGATCGCCCCCTCCCCGACGACGGCCTGCGTGGCCGCACAGTGCAGCGGACAGGCGGTGCAGGTCCGAATTTTCGCCGCCAGATCTTCAGGCGTATGCGAAAGAGGTTGGACGGGAAGATTGTCGCGGGAACGCAGCTTTCCGTGAAAAGCCGGAGCCGGCAGAGGCATTTGTTCGGCCATCATCCGGACGCGCGCTTCAGCCCCGGCCACAAGCTGCGGGATCAGGCGCGTTTCGGGCAGGTTTTTCCAGTAGCGACCCGGCATCTCACGCCGCATGGCTTTCGTGCGGACACGGGCCGGATTGAAGGTGGAGGCATAATAGGTGTTCCACAGATCCCCGAACCCGTCATCCAGTTCCGGCTGTTCGCAGGGTTCGGCGGAGTAAGCCAGGTCCTTCCCGTCCCAGCGGATGGACCCGCGAGGCGTCAGGATCATCCAGTCCATGTCCGTAAAGCGTTTTGCAAAGAACGGCGCGACCCGTTCGAGAATATGATGCTGCGGTTCGAACCAGGCGAGGAACCGTCGACGTCCCCCTCCCCCGATCTGTGCGGGCAGTTCGCGAAAGCGGACGAAAGCCGTCATCTTGTGACAGTCCTGCCGGTTCTGCCGGATCATGATCCGCGCTTTTGCGATATCGACATCCGTCGCCACATCCAGCAGATGCGGATTGCCCTGAACGCGCCATGCGATCCGATAAGCGAGCGCGAACCGGCCCGGATCGGAATGGCACAGCATGTCCCGCAGCAGGGCGATGCAGGACGCGCGCAATGTCACGCTTTTCAGGACCGGCCCCTCCGTCAGCGCCACCATGCCGTCGCTGTCATTGGTCTGCTGCCCGAACAGATCCGTCTCGCCGCCCCTGATCCGCCAGTCGAGGCTCTCCGGCGGAATCGCACGCTGCAAAGCCGCACGCGCCATCTCCCGCCAGGGCTCAAAAGCCGCACTGTCCTCAAGAGTCAGGACGTAACGTGTCACAAAAGCTTCATCTGCTGGGGCGCGGGGCTGAACAGGCTGCGCAGGTCGTGCCGGTCCGTCAGGCGGGCGGGACTCCAACCCGGCGTCTGCACAAAGGGCCGAACCTTTCGGATGGACACGTTCAGCCGCGCCAGATCCTCCAACCGCACGGCCTGATGCCGCCGCGCCCTGAGAATGGCCGCCACGGCCTTCACACCCAGACCCGGAACCCGCAGCAGCATTTCCTTGGGCGCCCGGTTCAGATCCAGCGGAAACAACGCCCGGTTATCCAAAGCCCAGGCCAGCTTGGGGTCCAGTTCCAGATCCAGCATTCCGTCCGCACGTCCGGCCGTTAGTTCTCCGAAAGCAAATCCGTAGAACCGGAACAGCCAGTCCGCCTGATAGAGCCTGTGTTCGCGCTGAAGCGGCGGACTTTTCGCAGGCAGCAGAGCGGACGCATCGGGGATGGGGCTGAAGGCAGAGTAATAGACGCGCCTCAGACCATAGGAGCCGTAGAGATTGGCGCTGCTGGCCAGAATATCCTGATCAGACGCCGCATCCGCCCCCACGATCATCTGCGTGCTCTGCCCGCCCGGCGAAAACCGTTCGGCCCGGCGCCCGGTATGGCTGCGGTCCTTGCCCGCATCAATCTTCAGCCGCATCTCCCCCATCGCCTGCCGGATACCGCCCGCTTTTTTCTGCGGCGCATACTGCTCCAGCCCCGCCACGGTCGGCATTTCCACATTGATCGACAGACGGTCCGCATAACGCCCCGCCTCTTCCAGCAAACGCGGCGACGCATCGGGGATGGTTTTGAGATGGATATAGCCCCGAAACCCATGCTTCAGACGCAGATCCCGCGCCACCTGCACAAGCTGCTCCATCGTGTGGTCGGACGACCGGATGATGCCCGAGGACAGGAACAGCCCCTCAATGCAGTTCCGCCGGTAGAACTCAAGCGTCAGCCACACAACCTCATCGGGCGTAAAGCGCGCACGCTCCACATTCGAAGACGACCGGTTGATGCAGTAGGCGCAGTCATAGACGCAGAAATTGGTCAGCAGGATCTTGAGCAGCGACACGCACCGCCCATCCGGCGTATAGGCGTGACAGATTCCGTTCCCTGTGGTGGACCCAAGCCCCCCGCTCTTTGCGGAGTCCCGACGCGTCGAGCCACTCGACGCACAGGAGGCATCGTATTTCGCCGCATCGGAGAGAATCGCCAGTCTCTGGGAGAGTGTTTTCTTCATGTCTTGTTCTTATTTCGTTCCGGAGTATGGAACGCAAGAGAAACCGTGAAATTAACCTGTTGTTTCCCAGTTTTCCGTTATTTTTGAAGGGCTTTTTTTAACGGAACCGATTCAGCTTCCGTTAACCACTCCCCCCTATCCTGAGGCCGCAAACCTGCACCGACGGAGAACCGATTCAATGTCATTGTCAATCAATACGAACACTGCGGCAATGGCCGCGCTCCAGAGCCTGAACCAGACGACGGCAGACCTGACCCAGACCGAAAACGCGGTTTCCACGGGCAAGTCCGTCAACACGGCGTCCGACAATCCCGCGATGTATTCCATCGCCCAGAACATGACGGCACAGATCTCGACGCTGTCGGGTGTTTCCACCGGTCTTGCGTTCTCCGCTCAGGTGCTGAACACGGCAACGACGGGTCTGTCGAGCATTTCGAGCGCGCTTCAGTCTCTCGCCACCACGATCGGCACGAACACGACAGGCGTCGACAACTCGACCCTGAACGATGCCATCACTAAGACACTGGCCTCCATCGACTCCGCCGCTACGGGCGCGAAGTTCCAGGGCGTGAACCTGCTCTCCGGTCAGACGGGCAACGGCACGACCTATACAAGCCTGTCGACCGCCATGGACGCACAGGGTTCCACCTTCACGCAGAACGGCTTCAACGTGACCTCCGCCGGTCTGGGCCTGTCCAATCTGAGCATGGACACGGCAGGTATGGATATTGCTCTGGGAAGCACGAATTACACCGGCTCCCAATCTCTTAAACTGAGCAGCGTACCTGCGATTGCATCGACAGGAACAGGATCGACTGCTACCGCTGCGATGGGATCGGCAACAGACCCACTGGTCAGCTACAACTTCGTTATGGATGAAGCAGGCACACAAGCTGATGCGCTGACGGCTCTGAATACCGCTTCCGGCGGAACATTCAGCCTTGTTAACGGCAAGCTGCAAGAAGGAACATCCACCACTACATCGACCACCGCCTCTGACGGCTCCGTGACGTTTTCTCTGGCCAATGGCAAGAGCGTCGTGGCTTCCAAGGATGGTAATGGCAACGCGGTCTACAGCGTTACAACAGGAACCGATGCGAACGGCAACGCAACGGCCAAGACCGTGATCTCCGATGTTAATCTCAGCGCTGCCACGGGCAACACGACTGCCACAACGACCGGCTCCCCGAGCCAGCTCATGGTCAACAAGACCAACCTGCTCACACAGGCCATGCAGTATCAGGGCTTTGCTGTAAGCCGTGATTCTTCTAACAACCTGACGGTTGCCGGTAACAACCTCGACACGTCGAGCACGGCCTTGACCGCCGCCAACGGACTGAATTCCTCCGCCACCCCCACGGCCGTCACCGGTGCTGCCGTCGTCAGCACCATCGTTCAGGCTGCTATTTCCAGCGTGACGCGCACGGCGTCCACGATCGGTTATTCCAGCACGACGATCTCCAACCTTCAGACCACGACATCCAGCCTGTCCGACGCCCTGACGACGGGTGTTGGCGCGCTGACGGATGCCGATCTGGCAGCCGAGAGCGCCAAGCTGACCTCGCTTCAGACGAAGCAGCAGCTCGCCGTTCAGTCGCTGTCGATTGCGAACTCGCAGTCGTCCACCCTGCTCAGCCTCTTCCGCGGTTGATCAGGTTTCTGGAGGGTACCGGTCTATCCGGTACTCTCCAGACTTTCCCCAGCCAGAGTGCGGGGACTGTTTCAAAAGCCTCTGGACGCAGGGGACAGAGGTTTCTGAAACAGTCTTTTTCACACGGAGTTTGCCGTCATGACCTACGCAGCCTCACAGTATCAAAAACAGTCCGGAAGTTATCTGTCTTCCCGGGAGATGGAGGTCATGGCTTTCCGACACGTCAATTCACTGCTCACGCAAGCCAAAGATCATGAAAAAAAGGTCGCCGCGCTGGCCGCCAATCTGAAGCTGTGGAGCATTCTCTCTCTCAGCGTCGAGAGAGTTGATTGCCCCCTCCCCTCTGTGCTGCGCGATGATATCCTTAAGGTTGGATCGTGGTCGATGCGCTATTCCAACGCGGCCTTTAATGCACCGAAAGATCTGCAGCCTCTCGTTGACGTCAACAATGACATGATCGAAGGCCTCTCTGCGAACACCAAGCCTCCCGTCTTGACGACAACATCTTCGGCTTATGCCGGCACGACCGGCCAATCTTCTCTGGAACTTGTGGGCTGAAGTTTCTCGCCTTGCGGGCATACATTTTCTGCGAGACGCAAGAAAACTAATAACCAGAGCATGGAAAAAGGGCGCCGGTTCACCTGGACGCCCTTTTTCCATGCTCAGAAGCAACGACAGGCGAGGCGTTCTCGATGCCTCGCCTGTCGTGACAATATCAGGGCGTAATGGTCAGTCGGTTATCGGAACGGTCGATATCCGGGATGACATGGTCCGGGTCGAGGGTCACGGCCTTTAGGCCGTCATGAACCGGCAGCGAAACAACAATATCGCTGCTCTGGCGCCAGGCTTCGGTCGGGATGCGGAGGTCTTCCGATTTCCCGTCCGCATAATCGGCACGCAGAACCACCGGCAGCGGAAGTGCTCCGTAATTGCGGACCTGTACCGTCACAGGCTTTCCGGCGTCGTGATGGACGGCTCCAAGCGCATAGTCCGGGGCGGCATTGGTGAAGTACCAGCCGCGCCAGAACCATCCCAGATCCTCGCCCGCTTCGCTGCTCATCAGGCGGAAGAAATCTGACGGAGACGGGTGTTTGTAGGCCCATTCGGCAATATAGCGCCGGAAGGCCGCGTCGAACCGGACTGGTCCGAGGATCTGTTCGCGCAGCAGTTTCAGCCCGTAAGCGCCTTTGAAATACGTCACGCTGTGGCGATATTTTTCAGACACACCATCGGCGGCCGTCATAAGAACCGGTGCATCCGGGTCAGTCAGGACCGGGACGATATCCTGCGCGGGATTGCCGGTTTGGGGAGCGAATTCAGAATCACGCTTGGGAGCGAACTCGCCATTATTGAAGTGATCGGACGCATAGACGTCGATGAAGGTGTTGAAGCCCTCATCCATGAAGGCATTGCGACGTTCGTCCGTCCCCACGATCATTGGGAACCAGCCGTGACCCAGCTCATGGGTCGTGATCCAGAAAAGCTGCGGATCGCGGTCGCTGATGCCGTCAAAAACGATGCCCGGATATTCCATTCCCGCGCCATGACCACCCAGATTGATGGCGTTCGGCCAAGGGTATTCGAACCACTGCGACGAGAAATATTCGATGGCGTGTTTGACGTAATCTGTTGAGCGATCCCAGCCATGCGGCCCGATCCCCTCACGCGGATAGACCGACATCGCAAGTCTCGGCACGGCATGATAGTTCGTCCAGGGCACGACGGGCGGCAGGTTGATGCGCGCGGCATCCCAGACAAAGGCTGGCGAGGCGGCAAACGCCACATCGCGTGTGTTCCGCATCCCGTAATGCCAGGTGACCTCGCCACTCTGTTTCAGATGGCTTTTTGGATCGGTGATGTCATCGAGCGTGCGGATCATGACGCGCGCATCGCTCTGCGCGGCCTGTGCAAGACGGTTCCGCTCGACGGGGGTGAGAACCTGTTCGGGGTTGAGCAGCGCGCCGGAGCCTACGAGCGTGTAGTTCCACGGCAGCGTTACGCTGTAATCAAAGCTGCCATATTCGAGGAAAAATTCCTGCCCCAGATAGGGCAGCGTGTTCCAGCCCCGACGGTCATCATAGACGCTCAGGCGCGGATACCACTGCGCGACTTCATAGATGTCGCCTTCGCGGGTCGGCGTAACAGCGGTACGGCCGCCCCACGGACCGGGGATTGTGTAATGCCAGTCGATTTTCACGAAAGCCACGCCATGCGGATCGATCGTGCGGGGCAGCGTGAGCTGCATCCGCGTGTCGGAAATCAGCGGCGTGACCTCCACTTCACGGCCACCCTGCACGACCGAAACGTGTTCGATCGTCATGCCGTCGGTATGATCGCCCGTCATCATGTGGCTGCCGGGAATAGCGCCGACGGCAGCGCGCGTGTCGGCGCGGTAGATATTCTGGTCAAGCTGGAGCCACAACACATCCAGTGCCTCGGGGCTGTTGTTGCTGTAAGTCACGGTTTCGGAACCGTGCAGCACATGGGCCTGCGTGTCGATCCGCGAATGGATGACGTAGTCCGTGCGGTTCTGCCAGTATTGCGGCCCCGGAAGCCCCGACCCTGAGCGATAGACGTTCGGAGCGTCGGGAAGGGTCAGGGGCGCGAAGACAGTGGCCGGGTCAGCGAGGGTTTTCGCAGTGACGGTCTCGGGCAGCAGGGCGGCGGGAACGAGTACGCCTCCCAGCAGAGGAAGCAGAAAAAGGCGCACAGACATCCGGGGCGGGCCCTCCGTTGGGTAAGTTCGATGTTATTCCGTTATAATATCTCCAAGCGCTCCCAGATAGGAGGCAAGATCAACTTTCAGCGGCATCAGATAGGCATTGTCGTTTTTCTGGTTCACGACACCGAGCATCCGGCGCGCAAAAGCGATGTTGCCGTCGAGCGTCCCGTCGTAATCGCGCGGGAAGATGACGTGGTTCATGCGCTCCCAGTACCGGCGGGATTTGTCGCCCAGAACGGGGGAAATGCCCCAGAACACCGTGTCGTCCCGCAGCCAGTCCATGCAGCATTCGAGCATCGGAATGTCGAAAAGCGGCTGGGTGAAGAAGCCACAGGCCCCGGCGTCGCGCTTGCAGGCAATCTCCTCAAGCTCGTGATAGGGCGCTCGGCGATAGGGATCGAACACCGCATAGACCTTCAGATGCGGGGCTTCGCGGCGGTAGCGTTCGATGATCTGCGCGGAGGTATTAGGATAAACCACCCGGTCGCTGCCAGCTGGCGGCGGATCTCCGGCGACGACCAGAATAGAGGTCAGCTCCGGCCGGTCCGCACCGGGCAGCGGCGCACCCGGGGCGATATCGGTCGCACGGACATGCGCAATCACCTCGAACGGCGTCTGTTTCACGATCAGCGATGCCGCGTCATGGCTACGCAGATCGAAGCGGATCAGGTCCGGGACGTTCAGCATGCTGACCTGCGGCAGAATCTCCCGCACGGTCTGCACATCCGCCATCAGTGAGTCGGCGTTGCGTGGAACCAGTTCAACAGAAACGCGCGTCATGAGGAGGCATCCGCAGACGTTGAAGAAGATGTGGCGCGGGCCGCCTGAAGCGTGTTGTGCAGCAGGCAGGCAATCGTCATCGGCCCAACGCCACCCGGAACCGGCGTGATGTGCCCCGCGACCGGAAGTGCTTCGTCAAACACCACGTCCCCGACCAGACGGGTCTTGCCGTTTTCCGCTGCAACGCGGGTGATGCCAACGTCGATCACGGTCGCACCCGGCTTGATCCAGTCCCCACGGACCAGACCGCTCTTGCCAGTCGCAACAACCAGAATATCGGCCTCGCGGGCCAGTTCCTTCGTGTTGCGCGTATGGATATGCGCAACCGTAACCGTACAGTTTTCCTTGAGCAGAAGCTGCGCCATCGGCTTGCCCACGAGGTTGGATGCGCCGATCACCACAGCATGTTTTCCGGTCATGTCCTTATGGACGGACTGGAGCAGCATCAGACAGCCCAGCGGCGTGCAGGGTACGATCCCGTCGATCCCGAGCGACAGACGGCCCGCATTGACTTCACCCAGACCGTCCACGTCCTTGTGCGGGGCAATCGCGTTCGTCACGACAACCGGATCAATCTGCGCTGGCAGGGGAAGCTGCACCAGAATACCGTGAATTTTCGGGTTGGTGTTGAGCTGTGCAATCAGGTCCAGAAGGTCTTCCTGCGACGTGCTCTGCGGGAGCATGTGCATAAAAGAGCGCATCCCCACGCGATGGGTCTGGATCGCCTTGTTCTTCACATAGACCTCCGACGCCGGATCGTTACCCACCAGCACCACGGCAAGACCGGGGATCGTATTGCCCTGCTCGACGAATTTCGCCACTTCACGGCCCACCTGATCGGTCAGGGCGCGGGCGATGGCTTTGCCGTCGATGATTTTTGAGGCCAGTTCGGACTGCTTCTCGGGGGACAACATGCTCATGGGCTCTCCGGATGACAACAGGCGGTCGTTTCAGTTACGCTGACGAATGGGCCGTAACGGCTACAGGAACTGAGGATGGTCTCGTGACCGACGAAATACGCAAGAACTTCGCCAGTGACAATGTTTCTCCCGCATGCCCCGCCGTTATGGACGCCATGATGCGCGCTAACGCGGGCAATGTGGGTTCGTATGGCGACGATGCGCTGAGCCGGTCTCTGAATGCGCGGTTTGGCGAAGTTTTTGAAACGGAGGTTGCGGTCTTCCCGATTGTGACGGGAACGGCGGCGAACAGTCTGGCATTGTCCTCGCTCGTGGCGCCCTATGGCGCGGTTCTGTGCGACCAGAGCGCGCATATCAACAACGACGAAGGCGGCGCGCCCGAGTTCTTCATGCATGGCGCCAAACTCGTCACGCTCCCCTCTGCCGATGGCCGCATGAACGCCGAGGCCCTGCGGACAGGACTGCGGGTCAATGCGGAGGGCGGGATCCTCAAGCCCCCCATCCACGCCCTGTCGCTGACGCAGGCCACCGAATGGGGCACGGTCTATGCGCCGAAAAGCCTCGCAGCGCTTTGTGAGATCGCGCATGACCATGACGTTCGCGTTCATCTGGATGGCTCGCGGCTGAGCAACGCCATCGCGCATCTGGGCTGCACACCCGCCGAAGCGACATGGAAAGCCGGGGTGGATGTCCTGTCGTTCGGGGGTACGAAATGCGGGGCGATGGCGGCGGAAGCGGTCGTGTTCTTCGTCAATGACCGCACGCGTCCGGTGCTGAAGGATTTCGAGCGTCGCATAAAGCGCAGCGGGCATCTGTGGTCCAAGGCCCGCTTCCTGAGCGCGCAGCTTCTGGCGCTGCTGGAAGACGATCTGTGGCTGAAAAACAGCACCCATGCCAACGCCATGGCCCAGCGCATCGTCGAAGGTCTGCGCCGGCATGCGGGTGCACAGCTTCCGTTCGAAACGCAGGGCAACGAGGTGTTCGTCATCCTGCCGGACCGGCTTGTCGAAGAACTGGAAGCCGCAGGATTTGGCTTCTATCGCTGGCCCACGCCGGAAGGCGTATCGGGCACGCTGATTCGCCTCGTGCCGAGTTTTCACACACGCATCGAAGACGTCGATGCGCTGCTGGCTGAAATCGCTGCCTGAATGATCAGCCTGTTCGACCTGTTCAAGATCGGCATCGGGCCGTCCTCGTCCCATACCATCGGCCCCATGCGCGCGGCCGCCCGCTTTGCGGAGAGCCTGTGCGATGCCCCGGATGTGGCGCGACTGCGGGTAACGCTTTATGGCTCGCTCGCCTGGACGGCCCGGGGCCACGCGACGGACCGCGCAGTCATTCTCGGGCTGGCGGGAGAAAAGCCCGACACGATGGACCCGGCGCTCGCAGACGACATCGTGCAGTCCGTGACGCAGGCGCATCTCATTGCGTTCAACGGCCATCCCACGCCGTTCAACCCGGACACGGACATCGTACTCGACACGAAGACCGTCCCGCCGGTCCATCCCAACACGCTCCAGTTCGAAGCATTCGATTCCACGGACACCCTGCTCGCCTGCGCGCGGTTCTGTTCGGTCGGCGGCGGCTTCATCGTACCGGAACAGGCCACCGAAACCGCGACCTACGCCCAGCCCGACATGCCGTATGACTTCACCAGCGGCACGGAGCTTCTGGAGCGCACGCAAAACACGGGGCTCGATATCGCAGGCGTCGTTCTGGCGAATGAAAGTGTGCTACGCCCCCGTACGGAGGTCGAAACCTATCTGGACCGGATCGTCTCCGTGATGATGGAGTGCGTGGACGCCGGGCTGCACCGCTCCGGCACGCTGCCGGGACGTCTGAACGTTCGCAGGCGGGCCGCCGCACTCTACGAACGGCTCAAGGACCAAAGCCGCAGCAACCAGCCTTCCGCGCACGGCATCATGGACTGGATCAGCCTGTTCGCCATTGCGGTGAACGAGGAAAATGCCGCCGGAGGGCGCGTCGTCACGGCTCCCACCAATGGCGCTTCGGGCGTGATCCCGGCCGTGCTGCGTTATTACCGGGAGTTCTGCCCCGAATACTCGCTCGACGGACAGCGCCGGTTTCTGCTGACGGCAGCGGCCATTGGCGGTCTGTTCAAGCTCAATGCGTCAATTTCAGGCGCGGAAGTCGGCTGTCAGGGCGAGGTCGGCGTCGCGTCCTCAATGGCGGCAGCGGGGCTGGCGGCGGCCTTGGGCGCTACGCCGCTTCAGGTTGAAAATGCCGCCGAAATCGGCATGGAGCATCATCTGGGCATGACCTGCGACCCGGTGGCGGGGCTGGTGCAGATCCCGTGCATCGAGCGCAATGCGTTCGGCGCGATCAAGGCCATCAACGCGGCATCCCTCGCCATGCATGGCGACGGCGCACATCACGTCTCGCTCGATCAGGTCATCCGCACGATGGCCGAGACGGGACGCGACATGAACCACCGCTACAAGGAAACGTCTCTTGGCGGTCTGGCCGTCAATTTCCCCGAATGCTGAAAGGCCTCACGCCGCGGCCATGAACTCCGCGATGGCGTCCGCAGCGCGTTGCGATCCCCCCAAAAGCGGGGTGCCAAAGGTTTCGTGAAACAGGCTTTCCTGCGCCGGACGATATGCCGCATGGCGTTCCTGCGCGCGGGCAATGGCAGGCATCAGATCGTCCAGATCCTCCACCACTTCACCCAGCGTCCAGTGCAGGAAATACGGGTCATCCCGCCATGAGAGTTTGCGCGGATTGAGGAAAACACAGGGGCGCGGAATACCGAGAAACTCGTAAACCTGACTGCTGACATCGCCAATATAAAGTGCCGCCTGAGACGTGTAGGTCATGTCCAGCATGGCGGACGACCCGGTATCGACCATCACTTCGGGGCTTCGCTGCCGCTTGAGCTGACGTTCGCGAATACCGAACCCCTTGTGGAAGGTCTTGATATGCGGCGCCACGACCAGATTATAGTCGCTCTCCCCGCTCTCGCTCTGGGCCTTGAACCCCCGGATCAGCGGCATCATCCAGCCTGATGCGGAGGTCAGCTTGCGCTGGTAATGCGGGTTATACAGCGCAAACGGGCGACCATTGCCGAACGCGATCGTCTTTTCGCGCTGCACGGCCTCGAACACATCGAATTTCGGATATCCCACGACCCGCGTGGTTTCCTGCTTCAGAAGGCCCTTGTCCTGAAAATAGCTCTCGACCTTGGGGCCGGGAACGAGCGTCAGGTCAAAATCCCGCACCAGATGCTCGTCATTGACGTAGCGGTCTCCAGCGCCATGCATCAACAGGATGAGTTTCGGGCCGCAAAGCCCCATGTCCTTCAGCACACCGGCCGTATATTCCGTCGCCACCACCGCATCATACTGGTTCAGTTCGGCGATGTTCTCCCGCAGCACCACCAATCGTTCCTGATCGAGGCGTCTTGCGCGCTTCAGTAGTCGGGCTTTCAAGGATTTCGGAAAAGCCTTCAGCGGCAGGTCAGGCACGTCCAGTGCACGACGGATGCGTGCGAGATGCTTCACCGTCTCTGGGAAACTGTAATATTCCACCACCTCATGACCGGGGATCGCGGCCAGTGCGCTGGCAACGGACGCCGTGTGGTAGCACTGATAGGGTTCGGCAATATAGATGAAGGCGATTTTCATTAATCAGATGCGTCCTGCCTGAAAAACAGGCCGGAAACCTGCGCTTTTCGGGATTGAGGCCTTCAGGAGAAGACGGGTCGCCGCAAGATCCCGTCCGCAGAAATCCTGACACCGAAATATGTAACATTTTCTTCATAATCTCTGACCTCTTTGTGTCAAGAAACCTTCCCGAAATGCTACAATTCGTTACTGGCATAGACACTCCACTGGCTTTGTGGTCAGTAAGGCCCGCATGTCCGGCGAACGCTCCGTTTTCAAATCCATTTTCAAAAATGTCAGTGTTCTCACCCTCGGTCGCATCGCCAATGCGCTGTGCAGTTTCATCTATATTGCCGTAGCCGTCCGGGCGCTTGGGCTGTCCGATTTCGGGCTGCTGATTTTGATCCATTCGCTGGCCTCGACCGGCTCCGTCCTGTCGCGGATGCAGTCCTGGCAGACGCTGATCCGCTTCGGCAGCGACAGCTTCAGCAGCGATGACACAGACCTCCTGCACCGGGTGGTCCATTTCTGCATCCGTCTCGACACGCTTTCGGCGGCGCTCGCCATCGTGTTCGGCCTCGTGGGCGTGCAGATCTATGGACACACCGCACACTGGTCCGCCCATGTACGGTTTCTGGCGGATCTGTATGTGTGTGTCAGTCCGCTGATGTATTCAGGCTGGGCGAACGGCATCCTGCGGATGGCAGGGAAATTCCATCTCGTCCCGATCATCGACAGCTGCGCCGCCATCGCCAAGACATTCGGCGTGCTTCTGGGCTATGTCCTGCATCTGAAGCTCGGATATTTCCTGTTTGTCTGGGCCATGACAATCGTCATCGATTATGGCTTTTACATTTATTATGCGCTGGACATCCTGCACCGGAAATTCAAGTTCCGGTATTTCCGGGCTTTCCGGCACTGGCGCTGGCAGCTTCCGGGCATGTGGCAGTTCACGCGCGCGGCCAGCATCAACCAAACGCTGGGCAACATCTCGGGCCATGTGGCAACGCTGGTGGTCGGAACAGGTCTCGGACCGGCGGAAGCGGCCGTTTTCCGCGTCTGCCGTCAGATCGCGGACGGGATCGTCACCCCGGCGCAGCTCATCTCTCCCGTGCTCTATCCCGAACTGGTCCGGATGCGGGACCGGCAGGACTGGCGCGGCCTCAAGCGCGTAACCTGGAAAATGTTCGGCGTTCTGGGCGGGCTTTCAGTCGTCCTTCTGCTGCTGTCCGCCTTCTTCGGATCGACGATCTTCCGCTTCCTGCTGCATGTCCATGTGCATCACACGTCGCTCTATATTTCCATCATGCTGCTGGCGGCGGTGTTCAGCCTGCTGGTCATCCCGCTGGAACCGCTGCTGATCGTCGTGGGGCATGTGAAGTTCCTCATGAAGAACCGCACCGCCGTCATGGCGATCTATTTCCCGGCGCTCTATGTTCTGACGCGGCATTTCGGCCTCGCAGGGGCCTGCCTGTCGACGGCGGCGTGTAATGCGACGATCCTGCTGTCGCAAATGCTGGGCGTCTGGTTCTTCTACGACCGGATCGGCAAGGCGGAGCGCTGATCCCGGATCAGTGCAGAAGATGCGTGGCGTGGGAAGAGTGATGGAACACGGCATACCCCGTCACCGCCACTTCCACGAAGACCAGTTCCAGAACGAGCAGGATCTTTTTGCGGGTTGAAAGCGCCCTGAAGCGGGTCTTGATCTTCGCGTCGTCTCCGGTCGCAGCCCATGCGATGGCAGCGAACCAGCCTGCAAATGTAAAAGCAAACGCCAGATTGACCACAAACGCCTCACGCCAGTGAACTTTGCGGGTACAAAGCGCAATGATCGTTGGGAGAAAAGTCAGCGCCAGCAAAGCCAGCGCTCCACCGACGAATTTCATGACAGTAATCAGGTGCACGACAACACGGTCCCGGGCAGGTGAAAGTCCGAGAGTATTTCGGGTTCGATATAAAAACAAACATAAAAAAAGGCGGGAAGGTCTGACCTTTCCCGCCTTTTTGAGTTCTGACGTGCCTCTTACTGGGCGTCGTCGGAGCTGTCGTCATCCGAACCGGTCGGGGAGACGGCTACGAAAAGCTGCTGCCCGTCACGCAGGATGCGCAGGAGCGGCGGCTGCTTGCGGCCCAGCGCGTCATGCACCTGCGCGACGACGGCCTTGGGCGACGGCGTAACGTGATTGCCAACCGCCACAACAATATCACCCGGACGGATGCCAGCCTGATCGGCAGGTGAACCCTGCACGACATCAGCCACGACTGCGCCCTGCACACTATCGTCCAGACCCAGTTCCTGACGCGCACGCGGTGTCAGAGAGGCTAGCGACACACCCAGCTTACCCGCACCGGACTGCGCGCTGTCGGTCGCATCACCCGAAGCATGATCCTGCGCGGACAGATTGCCGACCGTGAAGTTCAGCGTCATTGGCTTGCTGTCACGCAGCAGCCCCAGCGTCGCCTGCGTGCCCGGCGCAATGGAAACGACCTTCACCGCCAGATCATGACCGTTCTTGATCGGTTTGCCGTTCAGCGTGGTGACGACGTCGCCGCTCTTGATGCCAGCCTTCTCAGCCGGGCTGCCCTTGGAGACAGACGCCACCAGCGTTCCGTGCGGCGGCGCGCCCGGCTCGGGGGACTGGAGGTTCAGGGCCTGCGCCATCGTGGGCGAGATGTCCTGCCCTTCAATGCCGAGATAGCCGCGCGTGACATGGCCGGTCTTTTCAAGCTGGCTCACGACGGATCTGACAGTATCGGACGGAATGGCGAACCCGATGCCGATCGAGCCACCACCATTGGGCGAAATAATCATGGAATTGATACCCACGACCTTGCCGTCCTGCGTAAACAGCGGGCCGCCGGAGTTGCCATGATTGATCGGCGCATCGACCTGAATGAAGTCGTTATAGGCGCCCGAATGCAGGTCACGACCCAGCGCGGAGACGATACCCGCCGTCACCGTGCCGCCCAGACCATAGGGATTGCCCACGGCAATGACCCATTCGCCCGGCTGAACCTCGTCGGAATCGCCCAGTTCGATGAAGGGCAGCTTGCCGGTCGGCTTGACGCGCAGGAGGGCGATATCCGTCTTCGGATCGCGGCCGATGATCTTGGCCGGAAGCGTCGTGCCGTCATCGAGCGTGACCGTCACCTTGGTCGCACCGTTCACAACGTGGTTGTTCGTCACGACATAGCCGTCAGACGAGATGATGAAACCCGAACCGCGGGCTTCGACCGTGCGGTTGGGCTGCTGCTGTTGCGGCATCATCTGGAACGGGAAGGGAAACGGGAACGGCGAACCCTGTCCCATACCACCGCCACCGCCGCCCGGACCGTTTTCCTCTTCTTCCGCCACATCCGCCTTGATATGGGACGTGATGGACACGACAGCGGGCTTCACCTGCTTGACGAGCGTGACGAAATTGGGGAGCGCCTGAACGCCCGTCTGGGGCTTGATGGCGCCGCTGGGTGCTGTGGCAGCGGGCGTTGTGTCCGCAAAAGCGAAGGGGGCTGCGACCAGCATGGTGGTTGCAGCGAGAGCGGACAGGGACGTGCGAAAGCGTGTGGTCATATCAATCCCGACTTGTTGCGAAACATCGTGGCTTATAGCGCTGAACTATGAACCCTGTTCCCGTTCCACAAGCTGACCGCCGGGTGAAACATCCGTAAGTTCGTGACGGACTGTGAATTTCGCCCGCCGCAACCTCATTCTGCGATGGGTTTGCGGAGTTTGCGGAAGAAGTCTTTCAGCAGCGCCGACGCCTCACGCTCGCACACGCCGCCGATCACTTCAGGGCGGTGCAGACAGGACGGACGCTCGAAAATGCGCGGCCCGTGCTCCACGCCGCCGCCTTTGGGATCATAAGCGCCGAACACGACCCGCCCGATCCGGAAATGCACAATCGCCGCCGCACACATCGGACACGGCTCCAGCGTCACAACCAGCGTGCAGTCCGTCAGACGCGGACTTTGCAGACGCGCAGCCGCCTCCCGCATCGCCAGAAGCTCGGCATGGGCGGAGGCGTCATGCACGCCCTCGACGTGATTGCGCGCCACCCCCAGAACCCGTCCGTTCGGGGCTAGCACGACCGCGCCGACCGGCACCTCGCCACACGAGGCCGCCTCCCGCGCGGCTTGGAGCGCGGTCTGCATCGCCGGACCGATATCCGTGTAAATCCTTGTCTGCCCCTGACTCATGATGCGATGATGCGGCGCATGACCCCTCCCCGTCCATCCCCTTCGCATCGCGCGCCGCTGATCGGTCTGACGCTGGATCATGAACCCGGCGGGCCGGGGCAGTTCTCGCGTTATCCCTTCCATGCCCTGCGGGAGAATTACCTGAGCGCCGTGAGCGCCGCCGGGGGAATGCCGGTGTGTCTGGGTTATGACTGCGATGCCGAAGCCCTGATGGCACGGCTGGACGGGCTGATCGTTACAGGCGGCGCGTTCGATGTCGATCCGGCACTTTATGACGAGCCCCCGCACCCGCTGACCAGCCCGCACCCGGCCCGCACCACCGCCGAACTGGCGCTCCTGCGGGTCGCACTGGCGCAGGGCAAGCCGGTTCTAGGCATCTGCGGCGGAATGCAGCTTCTGGCGGTACATGCCGGAGGCACGCTGATCCAGCATCTTCCGGAAGAGCTGCAACACGAACAGCCCAACCCGCGCCACGAACCCGGCCATGACATCGACATCGTCCCCGGCACGAAACTCGCGCGGATCGTGGGGGCGGAGCGCATGAGCGTGAACTCCTCGCATCATCAAGCCGTCCGCGACCCCGGACGGGCCAAAATCTGCGCTTATGCGCCGGATGGCACCATCGAAGCGATCGAGCTTGATGGCCCCGGTTTTGCCATTGGCGTACAGTGGCACCCCGAATTCTCCCTCGACCCCGGCGACCGTCGCCTGTATGCGGCGCTTGTGGAGACTGCACGATGACCGACGACAACACCGAAAACACCGCCCCCGAGATGCCCGAAATCTCTGACCTGCATGAGGACACTGCGCCCGAGACGGACGCAGCAGCCCCGAGAGGCGAACGCATCGCCAAGGCGCTGGCCCGCGCCGGCGTGGCCAGCCGCCGCGATATCGAACGCATGATCGAGGACGGACGCATCAAACTGGGCGGACAGATCGTCACGCATCCGGCGACTTTCGTGCAGCCGGGCGACATCATGCTGGTGGACGGCAAACCCGTGGACTCCCCCGAGCGCACGCGTTTGTGGCGCTACCACAAGCCCGACGGCCTGATGACGACCCACAAGGACCCGGAAGGCCGTAAAACGGTATTCGACACGCTGCCCGAAGGTCTGCCGCGCGTCATCAGCGTGGGACGTCTGGATATCAATTCCGAAGGTCTGCTGCTGCTGACCAATGACGGCGAACTGGCCCGCCGCCTCGAACTACCCGGCAATTCCTGGGTCCGCCGCTACCGCGTGCGCGTTTTCGGTGTTGTGGACGAAAAGCGTCTGGCCTCACTGATCAATGGTTTCGACTATGACGGCGTGCGCTACGGTTCCATCGAAGCCGCACTGGACTCGAAAAAAGGCGACAATGCCTGGCTCACGGTCAGTCTGCGTGAAGGCAAGAACCGTGAAATCCGGCGCGTCATGGAAGGTCTGAACCTGCATGTCAGCCGCCTGATCCGCCTGTCCTACGGCCCGTTCCAGCTTGGCTCGCTGAAAGCGCGCGAGCTGGAGGAAGTTCCCGGCAAGACCCTGCGCGAGCAGTTGCCGGACCTCCCCGCCCCGAAGCGTCATCGGACGCGCTGATCCATGCGGATTGTTGGAGGAGACAACAAGGGCCGCGCCCTGACCGCGCCGTCGGGAACCAGCACGCGCCCCACGTCAGACCGCACGCGGCAGGCGATTTTCGACATGCTCGCTCATGCGCCGTGGTACGGGCAGGAGGAGCTGGAAAAGGCTTCCGTGCTGGACTGCTACGCCGGAACCGGCGCGCTGGGGCTCGAAGCCCTGTCGCGCGGGGCGGAAAAAGCCGCGTTCATCGAACGCGACCGCAGTGCGCTCTCGGCCCTGCGGATCAATCTGGACATCTGCAAGGCTCGGGACCGTTCCCGCGTGCTGAGTTGCAGCGTCACGCATCCGCCCAAGGCCACGGAACCCTACACGCTGGTTTTCCTCGACCCGCCCTATGGCAAGGGGCTTGTCGAATCGGGTCTGCGGGCGCTGGCGCGGAACGGCTGGCTGGCGCAGGGCGCGCTGATCGTGGCCGAAACGGGCGCCACGGAAGAATTTACGCCCATCATGCCACCTTCTGAACACTTTATGCCCACACTCACGCCAGAAATCCTCTGTGAACGCCGTTTTGGCGCGGCAAAGGTGACGATCTGGAAGCATTCCTCCACTTTTCCTTAATTTTCCCTCTGTATTCAGTACCCTGTCGGCTATAGTTCAGAGTGAATTTTACAAGCCGCAATCCAGAAAAACGACGGGGTGACGAGACTTGGCCGCGTTCAGCCGATCGACCAGTACAGTGCGCAACATCGTCCGCGACGCGCATGACCGGCACATGACACCGAAACTGCGAAGCGCCCTGCGCGCGCGCTGCATGGAGCTTCTCGGGCTGGTCCTGCTGATCTTCGCCGTGGCGGTCGGGATCGCGCTGTGGAGCTTCAATCCGCACGATCCGTCCTTCAATACCTCGACGGGAACGCAGCCGACGAACCTTCTGGGTCGTACGGGCGCGACCATTTCGGATGGGCTGATCCAGTGGCTCGGCCTCGGCAGCGGCATGCCGATCGTCATTCTGCTCGCCTGGGCCTGGCGCATGGTCCGCCATCACGGCATGAGCCTGCCGATCCTGCGGATCGTGGCCGCCCTTGCCCTACTGCCAGCCGCCGCCACCTTCATCGGCACGCTTCAGCTTCTCATCCCCGGCCTTCAGGTCGACTGGCCGACCGCCAGCGGTCTGGGCGGTGAAATGGGCGTTTCTTTTGCCCATCGCCTGCTAGATGCCGCCCATGCCGAAGCCGGGGCCGCCGGAAACGCGATTGCCGTTCTTCTTGTCCTGCTGCTGATGGGTCTGCTGCTGCCACTGGCTATGGGTCTTGAGGCCCGCGAATGGCGCGCTCTGGGCAAGACGGCCGTGGTGCTGGGGCGCCAGCCCTTCTCACTCGCCAAGCGCATGAACGGCCCGCAGACATCCGATCATCGGCCCGCGCCCGATCCGCGTCTGTATGAATTCCAGCCCAGCCCAGCCGGTGGCGCTCCAGCAGCGGATGCAGCCCCCCTGTCCTTCCTGCGCCGTAGCTTCGGTAAGAGCGATCCGCGCTCCCGCCCCGAGCCGTTCGTGCCGCAGAATACCGGCTGGATGCAGCCCCCCATGGACACGCAGGACGATCCCTACAGCCAGCCAGCCGCCGAGACGCGCCCGGTCAGCCGGACGGAAGCCGCGGCTGCCCGCGCTCGCCAGACTGCGGCGCCGGAAGAGGAAGACGCCCCCTCCAACCCTTATGCCGAGCGTCTGGCCCAGATCGCCCGCCAGCGCGATACGCCGCTGCCGCCCGTCCGGCGTCAGATTGACGACGAAATGGACGAGGATCTGCCCCAGAGCAGCATCGACACACCGCCCGAACCCGAGCCGCAAAAGCGTGGCCTGTTCGGAATGCGTCGCCCGGAACGTCCGCCCGAACCTGTTGCCCCACGTCCCGCCGCGCCGCGCAATGCCGTGGCGACGGGCTGGGAACTGCCCCCGCTCGCCCTGCTGAACCCGCCGCCTCCGCACGCCGTAACGGGGCCTTCGCAGGAGACGTTGCAGTCCAATGCCCGCCTGCTGGAGAGCGTTCTGGCCGATTACGGCGTGCAGGGCACGATCGGCGATATCCATGCCGGTCCGGTCGTCACGCTGTACGAACTCGAACCCGCACCGGGCATCCGCTCATCCCGCGTGATCGGACTTGCCGACGACGTGGCGCGCTCGCTGTCTGTTCTGAGTGTGCGTATTGCCACCGTGCCGGGACGCAACGTCATCGGCATTGAGGTTCCCAACGCCAAGCGCGAGACGGTCTATTTCTCCGAACTGCTCCGCACGCCGGAATGGATGAACGGAAACGGTCGCCTTCAGATCGCGCTCGGCAAGGACATCGCAGGCGTTCCGGTCTATACTGACCTTGCGAAAATGCCGCATCTGCTCGTCGCAGGTACGACAGGTTCGGGTAAGTCGGTCGGTGTGAATGCCATGATCTTGTCGCTGCTCTACCGGCTCAGCCCGGAAGAGTGCCGCCTGATTATGATCGACCCCAAGATCCTCGAACTGTCGATCTATGACGGGATTCCGCATCTCCTGACCCCGGTCGTGACGGAACCGACCAAAGCCGTCAGCGCGCTCAAATGGACCGTGCAGGAAATGGACCGCCGCTACCGCCTGATGGCGCAGCTTCAGGTCCGCAACATCAACGGCTACAACGAGCGCGTGAACCAGCTCCGCTCTTCGGGCGAGATGGTCACCAAGCGCGTCCAGACCGGCTTTGACCCTGAAACGGGCCGCCCGGTGTTCGACGAACAGCAGGTCGCAACAGAAAACCTGCCCTATATCGTCGTCGTCATCGACGAAATGGCCGACCTGATGATGGTCGCGGGCAAGGAAATCGAAACTGCCGTGCAGCGTCTGGCCCAGAAAGCCCGTGCCGCCGGCATCCACGTCATCATGGCAACGCAGCGCCCGTCCGTTGACGTCATCACCGGCACCATCAAGGCGAACTTCCCGACCCGGATTTCCTTTCAGGTTATCAGCAAGTTCGACAGCCGCACGATCCTTCAGGAACAGGGCGCGGAGCAGCTTCTGGGTCAGGGTGACATGCTGTTCATGCAGGGCGGTGGCCGCATCACGCGTGTCCACGGCCCGTTCGTGGCGGATGAGGAAGTCGAGGCCGTTGTGGCGGATCTACGCTCCAAGGGCGATCCGATCTATAACGACGACGTGGTCTCCGGTCAGGACGACGACAGTGCGGGCGGCCTGACAGCAGGGTCCGGCTCAGGCGGTGACGGAGAAGGCACCCTGTTCGATCAGGCCGTGGACATCGTGATGCGTGAAGGCCGCGCCTCCACGAGCTTCATCCAGCGCCACCTCTCGATTGGATATAACCGCGCGGCCAAGCTGATCGACCAGATGGAAAAGGAAGGCATCATCGGTGCCGCGAACCATGTGGGCAAACGCGAGATCCTTGTCCGCCGCAAGGAAGAGCATGAAGACTGACCGCAAGGAGCGGATCCGACGGGCCAAGGCCTCGCGCAACGCCCACAAGCCGCGCCGCCTGCCAACGCAGGCGGACTCCCCCGCCTCCGAAGGCCCGCGCACCCCGTTTTATCCGGGAATGGAGATTCCCGTCCTGCTGGAAACGCCCCGATTCCTGATTCTGGACAAGCCAGCCGGACTGGCGGTGCATCCCGGCCCTTCCACGCAGGATTCCGTAGAAACCCGCCTGCTGCCGCATCCGCGCGGAGGGCCGTGGCTGGCGCACCGACTGGATACGGACACATCCGGCTGCCTGCTGGTTGCACGGCGCAAAACGGCGCTGATCGAGGCGCAGGCAGCGTTTCAGGAGCGGCAGGTCCGCAAGCTTTACTGGGCGGTTGTGGTAGGGAATCTGCCGCAGGATAGTGGCGAAATTGACGCACCGCTTCTGCGGCAGTCCGATCCCTCGGGCTGGCGCATGGTTGTGGATGCGAAAGGCGATGAGGCCCGGACGCGCTGGCGTGTGCTGGGACGCGGCAAGGGTCTGTGCTGGGTGGAACTGGAACTGCTTACGGGACGCACGCATCAAGCCCGCATCCATTGCGCGGAACTGGGAACGCCGATCCTTGGCGATAGGGTTTACGGGGCTGCAGCAGGGCAGTCTTTACCGGGGCTGCATCTGCTCGCCCGCAGTCTGGAACTGAACCTGCCGTCTGACACACTCGCCGCGGAAGCGTCCCCGCCGGATTTCATGGCGGAGACGCTGCGGCGGATGGGCTGCGAGAGCGTGATTCAGTCCTGAACGAGTTTTAGCGTGCCGACCACGCTGTGGGTGATGACGTGATCGCGGCCATCGCCAACCTTCCCGGTGGCCGTGATCGTCCGGACCTCTGCTGACCCGCCGGATTCTTTTTCCCAGTTCCCGATCTGCACCGTTAGGCCGAGAGACTGCTGGAGAGGCAACGTCTTGTCCGAGCGTCGCTGTTTCAGGTGAATGTCGAAGGTTCCACCAAATCCATGAGGCAGGTGGATCGTCATATCGCCGCTGACCGTGCCGATATCAATCGTGCGCATCTGCGGCGCGGCATCAAGCGTAAGGTTTGTATCCCCGCTGACACTGCGGATCATGACATTGTGGGTCGCATGATCAATCGTGCTGTCACCATTCATGGTGCGGATCGAGACTGCACCGTCGGAATGATCGAGCGTGATATCGCCGCTGGCACTGCGGATTTCCACAGCGGCTACCGCATGATCCACATCCAGCGCGCCATTGACCGTATGGACCTCGAGCGGCCCTCTGGACTGCTTGATATGAATGTCGCCGCTGACGGTCCGGACAGACAGCGGACCGTCTGACGTCCCGATACTGACATCTCCGTTGATGCTGGAGAGTTTTCCACCTTCGGGCAGGGTGGACAGGGACATATCGTCCGAAATCGAGGACTGGTTCAGCGGGGCTGCGCAGACCGGAAAGGCCAGTGCTGTGCCGAGGGCGAGAATGGGAAGGGAAAGCGCGAAACGGTTCATGATATGGGCCTTTCGGGCTTCAGCGACCGGCGACGGGACGATTGAGCAAAGCGGCATGCACGCCGCGGGCAATGGCCCAGGCCGTGAGAATGCCCCAGGCCAGTGTCAGCCCCCAGGGTACCACCATGAACACCAGCCCAAGCCCGCCCGTAATAGCGCCCAGAGCCGCGACCATGAGATGGATCGTCCCGATGATGGTCAGGGCGAGCGCACCGTACCAGAACATCCGCACCTGCCAGTCGAGTTGCGTGCGCGTCAGGCCCGTGGCGGAGCGGCGGCTTTTATGCGCGATCATCACGCCGATCAGGGCTGTCACGCCCGTGAAAAATCCGGCGACATACAGCGCATAGATCAACAGGACCAGATCGCGACCGCTCCGGGCATCATCTCCGCGGCCGTAGCGGCTGGCGGGTTCGTAAGGGGCGTAGGATGCGTACATGAGGGAAACATTCCTCTGAGAAAAACTCGACAGCAACCTTGATGCACAAACCGTGCCAGATAGGGATTCCCGGCATTTCGACGCATGAAATCCGCCGGGAACTCTGAAGAAATGGCGTATTGCGCCAGTTCCCGACGAGCCTATTCCGCCAATGCCCGGAAACGTTCGGGAAGCGGGCCATCTCCTGCGAGAATGCCACGTACACCCACGATCAGAGCCACCAGCAGGACGATGTTCCAGACTGCGAAAATACCGATCGGCAGCAGGAAAAGAAGCTGGCCGGGGCCGGAACTTCCGGGCGGTTCCGTCAGGAAACACGCCAGAAACAGAGCGGCGGAACCGACGATAAAGGCAACATCATACCAAAACAAACGCACCAGCCAGTTCAGATGCATCCGCTCTATCCCAACGCTCGGTCGGCGCAGGAGATAGGCGACAATCACACCCGCCAGAAGGCTGATGCCCGTGAAGAAACGGGCGATATACAGTGCATAAACAATCAGCACGCCGCTTCTGCCAACGACGGGGCTAGAGGCTCGGGAGGTTCTGGAAAATTCGCTCAAGCGCGTCTCCTGATGGAAGGTTCAAATGAAAACGCCCGACCAGAGAGGCCGGGCGCAAAATCACGCGATGGTGATGTCCCGGAAAATGTCAGCGGCCAAGTTTGCGGAGCTTCACGCCCGACATGAGCCGCTTTTCGATGACGGCGAGGGACATCCCCCGCGTCTCCGGGACGAACAGGATGGTCAGCAGCAGGAACAGTGCGTTCAGCCCAGCGAAGAGCCAGAACGTGCCTGACGTGCCGAGGGTTTGCATGAGGGTGAGGAAACTCACGCCGACCAGAAGATTGGTCATCCAGTTGGTGAAAGTCGAAATGGCAATGCCGAAGTCACGCCCGCCGAGCGGCTGGATTTCGGAGCACAGCACCCACATCAGCGGCCCCGCCGACATGGCGAAACCAGCGCAGAAAATCATCAACAGGAACACCGCCGCGATCTGGGAGGACTGCGTGGTCATGCCAGTCTGAAGCAGAATGGCCAGAATACCCATGCCGAACGCCATAACCGTAAAGCCCGCATAGAGAATCGGCTTGCGGCCCCAGCGGTCGACCAGTCCCAGCGCTACGAAGGTCGCCAGCATGTTCACCAGACCGATGATGGCCGTACACCACATCTGCGACTGTGCATCGAAATGCGCTGCCGCGAGAATGTTGGGCGCGTAATACATGACGATATTAATGCCCGCGAGCTGCTGCATCATCTGAAGCATCACGCCCAGCGCCACGGAGCGGCGGAAGTTGGGATTGGTGCGGAAGAGCTTGAAACCTTCCTGTTTCGTCTCAAGCTGCTCGCGGATGGCGCGGATTTCCTTGGCGGCCGTCAGCGGGTCTTCCCGCAGGTCCAGCAGGATCTGTCGCGCTTCCTTGTGGCGTCCCTGCGCCGTCAGCCAGCGCGGACTGTAGGGCAGGAACAACACGCCAATCAGGAACAGAACGGCCGGGATGCCAGCCACACCGAACATCCAGCGCCAGTTGCCGCTATAGGAAAAATAGGTGTCGGACAGGAACGCGATGAAAATGCCGACCGTCACCATGAGCTGATAGGTCGAGACCATCGCCCCGCGCGCATCCTCACTGGCGATTTCCGACAGATAGAGCGGAGCCGTGAAGGCGGAAATCCCGACCGCGACGCCCATGACCACCCGAAAGGAAATCATGGACGCGACCGACCAGCACATGGCGCAGCCGATCGTGCCGACGACGAAAATAGCGCCACCCACGATGAGGGAATGTTTGCGGCCAAGCGTCTTGGACATCCAGCCCGCACTCAAGGCCCCCGCCGCCGCACCCGCCATCATGGAACTGACGACCCACTCCAGCGCGATGGTGGAGGCATGATATTCCTTGCCGAACAGGTCCAGCGCCCCTGCCACTACCCCGATATCAAGCCCGGACATGAGACCCGCCAGCGCGGCAATCACGCCAATGGCGATGATTTTGAAGCGCGTTGCGTCGAAAATGGATGTGCTGCTGTCATCCTGCGGCGAAATGGTCCCTATCGTTCCGGGCTGATCATTCATAGGGCAGTGCGTTCCTTTTATTCTGTCATAAAATGACATCAATCTTTCATGCGGATGTCATATCCGTAACCTATAACACAAAACCGTTTACAGCGTGAGGGCACTGCGGAGTTCGCCGACGGTGAACCCGTTCCAGTTCCTCATGGTCTGCGTGGCGGTTGCGTCCAGAATGTCGCGGTCTGCGGCGTCCCGACACAGCGTTTCGCCACCGAAGCGACGCAGCAGGGCGGACATTGCGACTTCCGCAGCGCGATTGGCGCCATCATCGGTTTTGATGGCCAGACCCAACCCCAGTTCCGGTAAAGACGCGATCATCACGCCTTCCGCCCCCATCTTCACAAAGGCCCGCGTGCCGAACCGGTCCATGATTTTCGTGTCATAACGCCCCGTCCCGGCGACCATGAACGGATTGGCTGCTACGGCCTCACGAAGACGTGTGGCCGCACGGAAACGCCCTTCGGACAGTCCGGTTCCCGCGCCGAATCTTGCAAAACCTTTCGCAAGTGCTTTCAGGGGGACGGCATAGGTCGGCATGGAACAGCCATCCATGCCCCGGTTGGCGTCGTCATGCGGCGTGTCCATCATGGCGGCCAGCACATCCGTTACGCGGCGCTGGATCTCATGGGACGGGTCGATATAGCCGGTCGGATCGATTCCCTGATCGCAGGAGAGGCACACCATGCCCGCGTGTTTGCCCGAACAGTTGTTGTGCAGCGGACAGGCGTCCTGATGGGCAGCCGCCAGCGCGCGGCCAGCCGGTTCATAGGTCGGCCAGTGCGTCCCACATTCCAGAGACCCGACATCCCTGCCGACCGATTCCAGCATCTTGGCCGCCATTTCGGCATGGGCTTTCTCGCCACCATGCGAGGCGCAGGCAAGCGCCAGAGCGTCGCCACTCAGACCGAGACGGTCCGCAGCGCCACTTTCCACAAGCTCGATCGCCAGCAGAGATTTGACGGTCGAACGCGGAAACACCGCAGCCTCCACATCCCCGCAGGACCAGACCACGCCACCATCGGCATCCACGACGACCGCCCGGCCCAAATGATGGGATTCGACGCGTCCGCCGCGCGTGACCTCGGCCAGAAGGCCCGACTGTGCTGCCATATGATACTCTTCCTGCCTCTCATGATATTTCCGGACCGAGCACATAGCACGGACGGCCGTCCTGACGATCCGCCGTCAGCCAGGGCTGGATCAGACGCCGTCGAACACGCACGATACCCAGATCTTCCGTCACCGGAGCATCCGCAAGATCCTGCGCCAGATGCGCGGCCGTGCGGAATATGAGGCCGTCCGTCAGGAGGAGGCCGTTTTCCACAATCATCCGGGCGCTGACGATATCTGTCAGATGATACACAAACGCCTCCCCGGACGGAGGGCGGAACCCGACAGGATTCAGGAGACAGGCTTCGACCTCATCCGCATCCAGATGCGTCAGCGGTGGTGTCCAGCCCAGAAGATCCGGTTGGTCAGTCGGGGGCACAGAAGCACGGGGCAGCGGATTTTCCGGGCGCGGACGACGGGACTGGGGCAGCGTTTCAAACAGCGGCGCCGACGACGGGGAACGACGGCGGCCCATGCGTCTCAGCCTGCCGTGGTTTTCGGTCGGCGTACCGGCAGGACACCGGCTTTCTGGCAGGCCACGCACAGGCCTTCGATTTCGACGGTCGCGGACTCGGCTTTAAAGCCCATGCTTTGCGCGGCACGGGTCAGAACCGGCGCGATGGATTCCTGCTCCAGTTCCCACGCCCGATCACAACCCCGGCAGATCAGAAATTGCGCCCGGTGCATCCCGCCTTCGTCATGGTGGTTGCAGCCATGCGGACATTCCACAGCGTGCGAACAGCCTACGAAGGCGCTCAACCGCTCCAGACGGTGGATCAGGCTGTTTTCCAGCAGAAAATCCAGCGCCCGGTAAACCGTAGGCGGGGCGGCTTTCGGATGGGCGGGACGCAGTCTGGCCAGAAGATCATAAGCCCCGGACGGCTTCTCGCTGGACAGGATCAGCCCCAGCACCTGCCGACGCGTTTCGGTCAGGCGCTGACCGTTGCGCTGGCACCACTCGGCCGTGAGGTCGAGGCGCTGTGTGACTTCGGGCGAAAAAACGAGCGTATCAGCAGTGGCAGAAGAATCCGGCATGGACGTCAATATGGCATCCCCGCCCCGCTTTGCCGAGAGACCCACCTGCAAAACAGTGTCAGGTTGCGAACTGCCGGACCAGATCCTGGATCACGTCCGGATCGCTTTCCAGCATGACCTGTCGGCGGAGCTGGTCGCAGTCTTCGAGCGTCAGGGTGCGGATCAGGCGCTTCACGCGTGGCAGGGAGGCGGAGTTCATGGAAAAGGACCGCAGACCCAGACCGATCAGCAGCGCCACCACCCGCGGATCAGACGCCATTTCTCCACAGACCGAAATCGGACGACGCGCCTTTAGGGCCGAATCCGCCGCCGCCTCGATCAGCCGCAGCACACCCGGATGAAGCGGACTGTAGCGGTCCGCCACCATGGAATCCGAACGGTCCACGGCGAGCGTGTACATCGTCAGGTCATTGGTGCCGAGCGCCATGAAATCAGCGTGCCGGGCCAGCGTATCCACCGTCAGAGCGGCGGCGGGAGTTTCGATCATGATCCCCAACGGCGGCAGCGGATCGGGCAACGTATGGCCTTTGCGTTTGAGGCGTCGGGCCACCCGGTCATAGATCTCCCGCGCTGCAACGATTTCGTCTGCGGACGTCACCATCGGCAGCAAAATCCGCACCCGACCGATGGCTGCGCCTTCTTCAGACTCGGCGGCCCGCAGGATCGCGGCGAACTGCGTCTCCAGCACCTCCGGCACCCGCAGGAGCAGACGCACCCCCCTCAGCCCCAGCGCGGGGTTGCCACCATCCGCGACCTGTTCGGCCAGACCCAGCCGACGCATACAGGCCCGACCTTTCTCGCCGCCCCAGTCCAGCACGCGGATCGTGACGGGACGGCCGTCCATGGCCTGCACGATGGCGCGATAGGCGTCTGTCTGACCGTCTTCGTCCGGCAGGTCTTCGCGTTCACCGAACAGGAACTCGCTGCGCAGCAGGCCAATGCCCTTCGCACCATTGCGCAGCAGCATCGGCATTTCCGCGGGCAATTCCAGATTGGCCGAAAGTTCAATGTCCTCGCCGCTCTGTAGCTGAGCAGGCAAGCGCTTGAGCCGTCCGAAGGCCCGCTTTTCCCTGACCTCACGCTGTGCGGACTCTGCCGCCAGACGCAGTTCGGTCTCGTTGGGCGACAGCGTGACGGTCCCGAGATGCCCGTCTACAACCAGCATCTCGCCTTCCTGAACCTGCGCCATGAGGTTTGGCACGGCGAGGATGGCCGGAATATCGAGCGCGCGCAGCAGGATCGCGGTGTGATCCGCCCCGCCCCCGCCCTGCGTGACGACCGCCGCGATGCGTGCGGGATCGATCATGGCAACATCGGCTGGACGAAGCTGCTCCGCCACCAGAACCGAGCCGGGAGACAGGCTGGAAAACGCGCGATAGGAAATGCCGGTCAGGTTCCGCATCAGGCGACGCCCGACTTCTTCGAACTCGCCCGCAAGACGCAGATTGGCGTCGGCGTCCTGTGCGCTGTTCTCCCGCGCCACGGCTTCCGCCATGCGCGAGACCTGCGCCGCCAGTTCCTGCGTGACGTCCGAAACGGCTGCCTCTGCACAAAGCCCCTCGCCCGCGATCCGCTCCCGCACCTGACGCACCAGCCGCGACGGGCCGAGCATCCGTTCATAGACCGTCAGAAGGGAAGCGATTTCCGCACGCCCCTCTTCCGGCAAGCCGACCAGCCGGTCGCGCATTTTCTCTATCTGATGAAATGCCCGAGCGATGGCTTCGTCCAGACGGACGTTCTCTGCCTCCGGCCCAATGGCGCTGTAGCGTTCGGTGATGTCGGGCAGCGGGAGGGCTTCAACCCGTCCGGCAGGGCCGAGTGCCATACCGGGCGTGATGGCCTTGCCTTGGAGAAACGTACTGGAGGACGCGCTGCGGCGGGGCTGTCGGGAAGAGCGGCGACGGGACGGCGTTTCAGTCACGCTCGCCAAATCCGTCCGCGATCAGGGCCTCCAGCGCGTCGAGCGCTTCGACCGCCTGAGGCCCGTGGGCACGAAGCGTCACGCTCTGCCCCTCCCCGGCTCCCAGCATCATCAGTCCCATGATCGACAGGGCGGAGACGACATTGGAGCCGTGAGCAATCGTGGCCTCGGCGTCAAAACGCTCGGCAGTGGTCACGATCTTGGCGGCGGGACGGGCATGAAGCCCCAGATGGTTGACGATGCTGACAGTGCGCGGCGGGACGGACAGGGTCGTATCACTCATTCAGCGAACTCGATTCAATGAACCGGCAGCGTACAGGCACGCGGCCCGCCATGGAGACAGGGGGCAGGAAGTTGTGACGCCACGGCGATATACTTCCGCCCCGCCATTGTGGCCTTTTCCACGCAACCCGCAAGGTCCAGATCGCGACGTGTTTTCGCCAGTTTGACCAGCATCGGCACATTCACGCCCGACACGACCTCAACATGCCCCGGCTCGCGCAGGGACAGCGCCAGATTGGAAGGCGAACTTCCAAAAATATCCGTCAGCACCAAAACGCCATCGCCGGTATCGAGGCGCTGGAGCAGGCGTTCGGCCGCAGGACGCAGCACGGCGGGATCGTCATCATCCGCAACGCCGACCACGCCCACCTGAGTCTGCGGACCCACGACATGAACCAGCGTTTCCAGCAGGACATCGCCAAGACGTCCGTGCGTAATCAGCATGAGTCCGATCATACTGTTCTGTCCTGTAAAGAAAGATCCTGTGGTGGGTCCTGCGGAGGGACGGCCCAGCGCCGGGGCGCCACCCCTTTGCGGGCGAGTTCGCGGTGCAAAACCATCATCGGCCCGACCGGCATGGTTTTGGGAAGAATACGGGCCAGTTCTTCCACGATCGTCACCGAGCGATGGCGTCCGCCGCTGCATCCGATAGCGATAGTGGCATATTTCTTGCCTTCCGCGACAAAACGGGGAAGCACCAGTTCCAGAAGGCTCTGGATATGGCTGAAAAAGGCGGGATAGGCCGGGTCTGACTTCACGTACTGCACGACTGCCTCATCCAGACCGGTCATGGGCTGGAGGAACGGATCATAATGCGGATTACGCAGGAAACGCGCATCGAAAACCATATCGGCTTCGCGCGGCAGACCTGACGGATAGGCAAAGGACATCAGCGCAACCGTCAGCCCGTCCCCACCCGAGCAGCCAAAGCGCGTTTCAATCAGCTGGCGCAGCTCCGGCGAAGGCAGGTCGGACGTGTCGATCACCAGATCCGCATTGGCGCGCAGCGGAGCCAGAAGGGCGGTTTCCTGCTCGATTCCGGGAAGAATGGTGCCGCTTGTCACCAGCGGATGGCGGCGGCGCGTGGCGGTGAAGCGACGCAGAAGGATTTCAGGTTCGGCAGTGGCGTAGAGGAGTTGCACCACGCAGTCCGGCAGAAGGCGAAGGCGCTCCAGCTCTTCAAGAACGCGAGAGGCTTCGAACCCGCGACTGCGGACGTCGATTCCGATGGCCAGATTCTGTCCGGCCCGTGACGCGAGCGCCTGGATCAGATTCAGAGGTGGGTTGTCCACGACCTCATGACCCAGATCTTCAAGAACCCGCAATATGGATGATTTTCCCGCCCCGGACAGACCCGTTACAATCAGGATCCGACGGGACCCGTGACCATAGCCGGATAAGGAGCCAGACTCGGGATGGTTCGCCGATGCCATGCCACACTCTAGCCTTTTTTCTTTTGGTACGGAACTATTTCAAACCTTCACGTTTTTTTAGCGTTTCTCCGGCCCCTGCCACCCATTCATAAGAACCGCAACAGGCTTTGAGCGCCGCCCTGATCCGGGCCACTGTTCCCGGAAAATCGGGCTCCAGACACAACATCACCGCACCCGTCCAGGGGTCCCGACGCGATTCGGGCAGGCGGGGCTGCCCCTGCCCCAGACAGACCCGTAGATGGACCGTCGCTTTCGCAACAAAAGATGTCCGCAGGATTCCTACCCCCCGGACCTCGATCAGCCCCGCAAGTCGCGCCGGGGCCGAAGCCACCGCTCCCTCCAAAAGCACACGATCATCTGCCACCAAATCAAATCCCGCATCCATCAGCCGCAAAGCCAGTTCCGATTTCCCCGAGCCCGATGCCCCCGAAATCAGGACAGCCGCCCCGTTCCACGCCACACAACTTGCATGGACCGAACCTTCAGGCAGGGAGAGCGAGACAGACATGACGGATTGCGACCTCCTTAGGAGCAGACTAAGACCTTGGACCGGACTGGGGCATGACGGCCCCCTGACATGGATCAGGACTTCGAACCACCATGGGCACATCCTTCCCTCCCCCGACCGTCACCGTATATGGAGACGAGGTCACCTGCACGGATTTCAGCGGTTTCAGCGCGGATGGGGATCGGCCCGGACGGCTGACGGATGAATGTCAGGCCGCACTTTCGGCCATTTCTCTGGCGCTGGCCGATCATGGCCTCACGCTGGACCATACCCGGCATGTCGCGGCTATGATCCGCGAAGGACAGACATTCAACCAGTGTCAGGCAGCCCTCAACGAAGCTCTGGGGGGAGCAAAGCCCGCCCTGACCTTGCGGATCGTACAGCGTTTCCCCTTTCCTGAGCAGCGCATCGCCCTCAGTCTGACGGCTACGCCTCACGGATAATGGAACAATGCGCCACTTCATGGCGGGATTTTCCATTTTGTCGAAATAATTCGCTTTCAACCTCTCGGAAACCGAATTTTTCTGACCGAAAATAAAAACTGGCACGCTTCCTGCATTGAAGATTTCCAGACGCAATCAGCGTCGGAACCGACTTCAGGAATGTCGTGCCATGACCCGTTTTTCCACTCTGCTGCTCTGCGCTCTCTCCACCGTCAGCCTCGCCCTGCCGCTTCAGGCCGCCCATGCCGCTCCCAGCGGGATCGGGACGACCAGCACGGAAATCGACCTCTCGTCGCTGGATCTCAGGACTACGCGCGACTGGACCATCGCCAACCAGAAAATTGCCCAGGCGTCCCACGCCGTTTGCCAGAAGCTCATTCAGGACAACTGGCTGGTGGACAGTGATGGCGCCGACTGCGAGCAGGACGCGTTCTCCCGCGCCCATGAGGATCTTTACGTCCTGCGGGACCAGCAGCGCGCGCGCCATCAGACCGGTCATGTCGTCCTCGCCCTTTCCTCCGGGAAGTGACGGCCATGTCCCGGCCCGCTTTTGCGGCCCTGATTCTGGCGCTGCCTGTCGCGGCAGCCCTTATTCCGGGCGCGATTGCGGGTCTGTTCCCGGAGCCCGCCATTACGGTGCAGGGAACAGGCCGGATGGCAGCGTCAGGACGCGCGGGGGAGCCGCACCACGAAACAGGCACCCCTGATCGCACCGGACGCATCCATCCGGTTCTCGGCGAACAGGTTGCCGCGCAAGGCGTGAATGATCTGCCGGCTGATCGCGAGCCCGAGGCCGGAATGCTGGCCGAAATTCTCGGTCTGGGGGCGCTCTGAATAGAAGCGGTCGAAAATGCTTTCCAGCTTGCCGGGCGGAATGCCGGGGCCCTGATCGGTGATGGTGATTTCCACCACACTCCCCGTTCCCGGCCCGCTGCCCGCGATGTCCCGCGCGCTGGCATGGAGCGCGATGATGCCCTTGGGCGGCGAGAACGAGACTGCATTTCCGATCAGGTTCCGCAGCACCTGAACCAGACGGTCCTCCACGGCCAACGCCTTGAGCGGCGGATCCTGATCGCGAACATCCAGACGCAGCACGGGATCGTTTTCCCGGCGGGTGGTCTGGTGCATTTCCGCGAGAATGGCGAGGAGGGCGACGACCGAAACGGGCTCAGGGCGCACGCGGGAGAGTTCGGCATCAATCCGGCTGGCGTCGGAAATGTCGGTAATCAGACGGTCCAGCCGTTTGACGTCGCTATTGATGATCCCCATCAGCCGGTCACGCCGCTCGGCAATCTGAATGCGCGGCAGCGTCTCGACGGCGGATCGGATGGAGGAAAGCGGGTTCTTGATTTCGTGGCTGACATCGGCGGCGAAGCGTTCGATGTCATCCATCCGAGCCCAGAGCGCCAGCGCACTGCCCCGAAGCGAACGGGCCAGAACGCCGATCTCGTCCCGACGGACCAGTAGCCGTTCAGGCACCAGATCCTTGCGCCCATCCGCCTCGCGCATGTCGTTGGACGCCCGCGCCAGCGTCAGGAGCGGACGGGCGATCGTGAGCGACAGGTACCAGGACAGCAGCACCGTCACGACAAGCGCCGCCAGCACCAGCGACAGGATCGAGGACCGGACGGCAAACAGCGTCCGGTCCACTTCCGGCGCATGGCGCGTTAGCTGGATTTCGCCCACCGTCACGCCGTCGCGGACAACGGGCTCCACCACCGTCACGACAAGCTGATGGTCCTTGGTGCGGCGGATGAAGGGGGGCAGTTCAGCCTGCGACTGGAGCGGCCGGGCGTCATGCGGGCCGTCCATAGCGGTATCGTTGGTGTCGAGCGTGACTTCCTCGCTGGAGGTCAGCGGCAGGAGCGACAGCAGCCAGTCATAGAAACTTTCCAAAATATTGTTGCGCGGTGGCTGCCACGGCGTACCGTCGGCAGGATCGGGGAGCGCATGGTCCTGTTTGCGGCGCGATGCCGTGCGGCTGTCCACGACAAGCTTGCCATCCGGATCGAACAGCAGAGCGTGAGCGTTCGGGCTCGGCTCGGTCAGGCTGGCCAGAAGCGGCCGGGCCTGTGCGACATCCAGCTCCAGATTACCCCCGGGCGCGGGATGGCCCGGCCCGTGCGCGTTCACCCGCACAGCGGACTGGCCGAGCGCACCTGCATAGATATGCGCCTGTTCGCGCAGGGCGTTGACGTCGGTTTCCAGCAGTCCGTTCTGGAACTGGTCCAGAAACAGCAGGGTGACGGCCAGAAGGGCGAGCGGCAGGGCGTTAAGCAGCAGAATTCGCACCAGAAGCGGAGACGCCAGACGCCGCCGCGATAGCGAGATTTCCGAAGCCCGGCGCGGGCGCAGGCGCTTCAGGATCTTTGCGGCGATCCTTCGCAGGGACTTGCCCAGCCCCGCGCGCAGACCAGCCCGGGCCGATTCGGCACGCCGCCGGTCCCGGCCCTGTTCCAGCCGGTCGGCATCGAGAATATGGCCTGTCGGAAAAGCCTCCGAATCATCATCCACGCGCGCTTACTCGTCCCGGTAGCGGTAGCCGATGCCGTACAGCGTCTCGATCTGGTTGAACTCGTCGTCCACCTGCCGGAACTTCTTGCGGACGCGCTTGATGTGGCTGTCGATCGTGCGGTCATCGACATAGATGTTGTCCCCATAGGCAGCATCAATGAGCTGATCGCGCGACTTCACCATCCCCGGACGCAGGGCCAGAGCCTTGACCAGCAGAAACTCCGTGACCGTGAGCGCAATGTCCTGCCCGTCCCACAGGCACTGATGACGCGTCTCGTCCAGCGAAAGCTTGCCCCGCACGATGGCGGAGCCGACGGCCGCCACACCCGTGGCCTCGGCCCGGCTGGCGTCCTGACGGCGCAGCAAAGCGCGGATACGCTCGATCAGAAGACGCTGGGAGAACGGCTTGGTGATGTAGTCGTCAGCGCCCAGACGCAAGCCCATGAGCTGGTCCAGTTCCTCGTCCTTGGACGTCAGGAAAATGACCGGCAGGTTCGAGCGCGAGCGCAGGCGCTGGAGCAGTTCCATGCCGTCCATGCGCGGCATCTTCACGTCCAGAACGGCGAGGCTGACCGGGCGCGACGTGATGCCCTGCAGCGCGCTTTCGCCGTCGGTATAGGTGTGAACGGTAAATCCTTCGGCTTCGAGCGTCATCTGAACCGACGCGAGAATGTTCCGGTCATCGTCCACCAGCGCGATAATCGGCGCGGCGGAAGCTCCGGGCGGCGTCTGCGAGGCAGGCGCGGGCGGCGCGTAGGGGGTTCGGGGCGTCTCCATAAGGGGTCCGTCTGCTGAGAACTGTTGCGGCTTTTTACCTATAACCCATGATCCATGATGGCGGAAAATAGGCTTTTCAATGACATGATGCGTCGTTATGCGACGGCGCAACCCTTGTCTTTAGGACAATCAGCGTTATCTCCTGAAGAAGAACGGGGCCGCATGATGGCCCGTCCCACCAAAGAAGGTCGTGACATGACAGACCACAACGCCTCGCCGGAAACGGCCCATGACGTGCCTGAACAGGGCGTCGAGACCTCCGGCCAAGAAACGCCGGGCATGAACGAAACCGGCGGAGAAACGCTGGAAGAGACGACTCCCGAAGCCCGGATCGAGGCTCTTGAAGCCGAGGTTGCGGAACTCAAGGACCGCTGGGTTCGGTCCGAAGCCGAAAGCCAGAACATCCGCGCCCGCGCCAAGCGCGATATCGAGGATGCCCGCCAGTACGCCATCCAGAAATTCGCCCGCGATGTGGTGGAAGCCGCTGACAATCTTGAGCGCGGTCTAGCCTCCCTGCCCGCCAAGACGGAAGGCGAGGATGTCCTCATCACGAAGCTGCGTGAGGGAATCGAGGGCACGCAGCGCTCGTTCCTCGGCATTCTCGAACGCAACGGCATCACTTGCGAGGACCCGACCGGCAAGCCGTTCGACGCCAACCTGCATCAGGCGATGGCGGAACAGCCGTCCGACCAGCATCCGTCTGGCCATGTCATGCAGGCCTGGACGCCGGCATGGCTGCTCAAGGGCCGTCTGCTGAAGCCGGCCATGGTCGTGGTTGCCAAGGGCGAACCGGCTGCGGCACCGCAGGGCGTCGACACCACGGCCTAATCGGCTACAGGGGCGATTTTCTTTGCGGAACGGCAGCCGGAAACGGTTGGCGTTCCGCAACACCCTGCTAAAGTCGGCTCATGAGTCGCATACTTGTCATAAAGCTCGGCGCGCTGGGCGATTTCGTTCAGGCTTTCGGCGCTTTCGCGTCCATTCGGGCCGCCTTCCCCCACGCCACGCTGACCCTTCTGACGACCGCACCTTTTGTAGATCTGGCCCGCGCCGCGCCGTGGTTTGACGACATCCTGACGGATGACCGCCCGTCGATGCGGAACCTGCCGGGCCTGTGGCGCCTGTCACGAAAACTGCGTGGCTATGACCGGGTGTTCGATCTTCAAACCTCAGGTCGCTCCAAAACCTATTTCCGCCTCGCCGGACAGCCTGCAAACTGGTCGGGCATTTCCGATGGCTGCTGCCATCCGCACGGCAATCCGTCGCGCAACGCCATGCACACATTGGCCCGGCTCGACGATCAGCTCCATGACGCCGGGGTCACGCCCCTTTCACGCAGTGTTCCACGCTGGCTTGAGGGCCATGGGCCGGACATTGCCGTCCCCTATGCCGTTCTGGTACCGGGCGCAGCCCCTCACCGCCCTCAGAAACGCTGGCCCAGCGCCCGCTTTGCCGAAATCGCAAAATCCCTTGCCACGAAGGGCATCCGTCCGGTCATCGTGGGAACCCGGACCGAAGCCCCACTGGCTCAGGACATCCTGCGCGTCTGCCCAGCGGCCCTCGACCTGACGGGCCAGACCACGATGGTCGAACTCGCAGGCGTCCTCGACCTTGCCTCCCTCGTGATCGGCAACGACACCGGCCCGATGCATCTGGCTGCCGCGATGGACACACCCTGCCTCACGCTGTTTGGCCCTGACAGCGATCCGCGCCTGACGGCCCCCCTCACCCTCACGTCCGGCAGAACAGAGCTGATCGTGGTGCCCGATCTGGCGATGCTGCCCGTGGAACGGGTCGAGACCTGCATGAACGCCTTGCTGTCCCGATGACCCGAATCCGCTGCGTCATGATGCAGAAGAACGAGGCGACCCTGCTGGAGCCTTGGATTCTATGGCACGCGGCGATTTTCGGCTTTCCCAGCCTGACCGTGATCGACAATGGGTCGACCGATCCCACCGTTCTGGAGATCCAGACCCGCTATGAGGAAAAAGGCGTACGGATCATCCGCGATCACGCATCGCACAGCGATTTCCTGCATAAAGGCGAGGTCATCGCGAACATCATCCGCCAGTGGGATGCAGAAGAGTCCTATGATTTTGCCGTCCCATTAGATTGCGACGAGTTCCTGACGGTTTTTCTGGACCAGCTTTCGCTCGACCCTGACGTCATTCGGCGACAGTTCGACTATCTGAAGCAGGAAAACGCGACCTTCATTACCGAACGCCTGCTGCTGAACGTGCCGGAAGCGCCGGATTACTACCTGCCCCAGATCGTCCGGCGCAGTCTGTTCAAAGCACGAACGATCGTCAGTCTGGACCGCGGCTTCCACAATCCCCAAAGCCTTTATCCTGAGCGCTACGTCCGCACGCCTTTCGTGCATCTCCATCTGCACAACCGCCCCGATTATGAAGATATCCGCCGCTTTGCGCGCCAGAAACTGACCGCCACAGACACAGGCGACGCACTGGAACACCCTGCAAACGGGACACATCTTCACTTCTATTTCCGTACGGACGCCGAGGCTTTTTCTGCCGGTTACCGGCCCGTTCCGAATATCTATGCACCCCTGATCGCGCAGCGCTTCCGCGATCTTGGTGTCGATCCGGACATCCTGTTGGGCACGGGAGAGAGCGTTCCGCACCCTCCACTCAGCATCCCGTCCGGCTTTGTGGCCCATCGGGCGCGGCATGACGGGCAGCAGCACGAATATCGAGTGTTCGATCCGCTGTATTATGCCCGGAGCAATCCGGACGTGACGCAGGACGCCTATTACGGGATCTGGCCCCTCCTCCATTATGTCACGCTCGGATGGGACGAAGGACGGCAGTCCGATCCCCATGATGGGCCGCCTCTGGTGATCCAGACGGACAAAGCGACCTGAAAACGGTTCGACTGTTCGTCTGGGGGTTGCGGCGGGACGGGGATTGAGGCCATTTACCCGTTCATTTTTCGGCAGAGCAATCTGCCGGTCCCACTCGCACAGGAGCGATCTCCATGCCCGCCATCACACTCCCCGACGGAAGCGTCCGCACATTCGACGGGACGGTGACGGGCACGACGATCGCCGCCTCCATCGGACCGGGCCTCGCCAAGGCCGCCATGGCGATGGAAGTGGACGGCAAGCCCGTCGATATCAGCACCGAAATCAGCAGCGACGCGTCCGTGAAGTTCGTCACCCGCAAGGATGAGGACGCGCTGGAAATGATCCGCCATGACGCGGCGCATGTTCTGGCTGAAGCCGTGCAGTCCCTGTGGCCTGAAACGCAGGTCACGATCGGGCCGAGCATCAAGGACGGGTTCTATTACGATTTCTCCCGCGAGAAGCCGTTCACCCCGGAAGACTTCCCGGCCATCGAAGAAAAAATGCGCGAGATCGTGGCGGCCAACACACCGTTCGTCCGCGAGGTCTGGGACCGTGACGAGGCCATCCGCTTCTTTGAAGAGAAGGGCGAGGACTTCAAGGCCCAACTGATTCAGGACCTGCCGGAAGACGAGCAGATCTCGATCTACCGTCAGGGCGAATGGCTCGACCTGTGCCGCGGCCCGCATCTGCGCACCACTGGCGATGTCGGCACGGCGTTCAAGCTGATGCGCGTGGCCGGGGCCTACTGGCGCGGCGACCATCGCAACCCCATGCTGACCCGCATCTACGGCACCGCATGGCGCGACAAGAAGGAGCTGGACGCCCATCTCCTGCGCCTTGAGGAAGCCGAAAAGCGCGACCATCGCCGCATCGGCCGCGAGATGGACCTCTTCCATATTCAGGAAGAAGCCGTCGGGCAGATCTTCTGGCACCGCAAGGGCTGGCGCCTCTATACGGTCCTTCAGGACTACATGCGGCGCGCGCAGGAGCGGAACAACTACGAGGAAGTCCGCACCCCGCAGCTTGTGGATCGCGCTCTGTGGGAGGCTTCGGGCCACTGGGACAAGTATCGCGAGAACATGTTCATCGCGACGGTCGAGGACGAAGACAAAACCCTCGCACTGAAGCCCATGAACTGCCCGTGCCATGTGCAGATCTTCCGTCACGGTCTGCGCTCCTATCGCGAACTGCCGCTGCGGATGGCGGAATTCGGCGCCTGTCACCGTTACGAACCGTCAGGCGCGCTGCACGGCATCATGCGCGTGCGCGGCTTCACGCAGGACGACGCCCATATTTTCTGCACGGACGACCAGATCGCGGACGAGACTGCCAAGTTCGTGGCAATGCTGGCCGAGGTTTACACCGACCTCGGATTCGAGAGCTTCCGCGTGAAGTTCTCGGACCGTCCGGAAACGCGGGCGGGTTCGGACGAGGTCTGGGATCGGGCGGAAGGCGCGCTCAAGAAAGCCTGCGAAATCGCGGGCGTCGAGTACGAATACAATCCGGGCGAAGGCGCATTCTACGGTCCGAAGCTCGAATTCGTTCTGACGGATGCCATCGGTCGTGACTGGCAGTGCGGCACGCTTCAGGTGGACTATGTCCTGCCGGAGCGTCTGGATGCGTCCTATATCGGCGAGGACAGCAACCGTCATCGCCCGGTCATGCTGCACCGCGCGATTCTCGGCAGTTTCGAGCGCTTCATCGGCATCCTGATCGAGCAGTATGCCGGCAAGTTCCCGCTCTGGCTGGCACCCACGCAGGTTGTCGTGGCGTCCATCGTCTCCGATGCCGGCGATTACGCCAACGAAGTCGCCGCGACTCTCAAGGCCGCGGGACTCCAGGTCGAGACCGACATCCGCAGCGACAAGATCAACGCCAAGATCCGCGAACACAGCCTCGCGCGCGTTCCGGTCATTCTGGTCGTTGGTCGTCGCGAAGCCGAGGAACGCAAGGTCGCCATGCGGCGTCTGGGCGGCGCGACGCAGGAAATCCTGTCGCTCGACGAAGCCGTTGCGGCTCTCGCGAAAGAGGCTCAGGCCCCTGACATCGCGCGTGCAACAAAGGATTGAACGTAATCCCCTTGCACCGCGCGTAAGGCAGGACTATGTGCAGAAGGAACGGGATCGGAAATGGCCGTATCCCGCCTTTCTGCGTGAAGGCGGATACAGGCTGCCGGACCCGAACGAAACTGATGACAGGAGCTGACCATAGCTAGACCGCCGATGCAGGCCGCGCCCACCCGTGAAGGACCGCGCGTCAACGAGGAAATCCGTGTTCCGCAGGTTCGTCTGATTGACGAAGAAGGCGAAATGCAGGGCATCATGACGACCCGGGATGCCATGATGCGCGCTTTTTCGGTGGGTCTCGATCTGCTGGAAATCAGCCCGACCGCTGTTCCTCCTGTCGTGAAGATTCTCGACTACGGCAAGTTCAAGTATGAGCAGCAGAAGAAGAAGAACGAAGCCCGCAAGAAGCAGAAGGTCGTTGAGATCAAGGAAGTGAAGGTTCGTCCGGGTACGGGCGAGCATGACTTCCAGACGAAGCTCAAGGCCATTCACAGCTTTCTTGACGAAGGCGACAAGGTCAAGATTTCCCTGCGCTTCAAGGGCCGCGAAATGGCCCATCAGGAGCTCGGCATCAAGATGCTTGAGCGTATCCGGCTGGAAGTCGAGGAAAAGGCGAAGGTGGAGCAGATGCCCCGCCTTGAAAACCGCCAGATGCTGATGGTGATCGCTCCCCGCTAAGGGGTGCTTTCGCCCTGCGAATAAAAAGCCGGCCTCTTCCATCTCGGAAATGGCCGGCTTTTTTTATGGAATGCGCCTCAGGCGGCTTCAGCCGCGAGGTGCGTCCGGTAAAGCGCAACAAACTGCCGCAGCATATCCGCAATTTCGGCCACCGGCGTCTCCCAGTCTCCTGAGTAGGGCTGTCGGAAGATCCTCATAGTGGGATACCACGGCGTCGTGGAACCGGTTTCCCCCCAGCGCCAGCAGGCATCGCTCCGCGAGAGCATCCAGACCGGCAGGCCGAGACCACCGGCCAGATGCACCATGGACGTATCGACACTGATCAGCAGATCCACGCCATAGAGCCCAGCCGCCGTATCCGCGAAATCCATAATACCGTTCGTCGCATCGATCACAGGCAAGCCGGTCTCGGCAATCTGGTTTTTCGCGGCCCCAAGCTGAAAACTGACGAACCGGACCCCTTGCATGTCCATGATGGGCGCGAGCTTCTCCAGAGGGATACTCCGGCGCCGGTCCACCTGTGTAGCAACGGGATCATGGGAGCGGGGATCACCGTTCCAGACCAGACCGACGATCAATTCGGGCTGCTCAGGGATCCGCACCACACCCTGTCGCAACGCACCACCAACGCGCTCCTGTTCCTCAACAGGTACGGACAGATACGGACATTCAGGAGCAGTGTCCGGTGTCAGACCCAGACGCATCGGCAGGCCGACGAGCGGGCAATGCAGATCCAAGGGCAACGATGGATCAAGTGCTGAGACAACGCTGTCAATGCCCTCCATCCGTTCCAGAAGCCTGACGAGCGTGGGCGGAACCTGCACCACGGTCGTCGCTCCAAGCGCTTTGAGCAGTGGCACAAAACGGATGAACTGGAGCGTATCGCCATAGCCCTGTTCGTGATGGATTAGAATGGTTTTGCCTGTCAGATCCTCTCCTTCCCAATACGGGACGGAAAGATCCGTGCGCGGCGTCTGGCTGCACCGCCAACGCCATTCATATTCCCGCCACCCGGCCTCAAAATTTCCAATTTTCAGAAGACTGACAGCCCGTCCGAAACGACAGACGCCGTTTTCCGGTGCCAGAGCAATCGCCCGATCATAATAGGGAAGCGACTCTTCGCTCCGGCCGAGACACTGAAGCGCATGGGCAATATTGTTGATGGCCGGGACATGGTTCGGACAGAGAGAATCGCCGGTGATGGCGTTTTGAAGGGCGTCATGGAATGCGCCTTTACGAGCCTGAACGAGACTCAGATCGACATAATAAGGCGCTTCAGACGGTTTTTGCTGAATGGCGACTTTCAACGCCCGTTCAGCTCCGTCCAGATTCCCTCCTTCCAGACAGGCAATTCCCAGACGATGCCAGATCCTCGGGGCATTGATATCCAGATTCAGGCTCCGGAGATAAAAACAACGCGCCTGTTGCCAGTCTTTGAGACGTTCATACAGACATCCGGCCAGAAATGCAGAATGGGGTTCCTGAGGCAGGGTCTGGACACCGTCATTCAGTTTTTCAAATGCAGCGGGAGCATCGCCTGCATCTGCCAGAGCGAGAATATCCTGTGCCAGCAAACGGAAAGAATTGGGCATGAGGGCTCCTTTTTTTCCGTGGTAGCGAAAGCCCCCTAAGAAACCCTTAAAATATCCTGTTTTCCTGACCGGACCTGATGTTTCAGCTCTCCAGCCTGTAGGCGAGCTTCTGGAGCAAAGGACGAATCCGCAGAAACTGCCCGTATCCCCATTGTAGAACCGCAAGAATGAGCGGGTTCCGAGCCGCTAGCCCCATCGGTCGCAGCAGAGGAATGGCGCGCCACATGGCCGCGAAGGCCGCCGCACCTTCATACAGATGCCCATCTTCTTCCGCATGGAAACGGGCCAGCAGAGTTTCCCGATCCAGCGGACAAGCCTGCGCCGACTCCAGATTGATGAAGCGGATGGCTTTGCGGCGGTCCAGCCGCTTCATCAGCGCGATTTCGCGCCGACACAAAGGGCATCCACCATCGAACCAGACCGTCACCATGCCATGTAACACCCCGGAAGACGGAATATCACTGAGAGAGTTCCGCCTGCACAAAGACGTTCACGCGGAGAGTCTGTTCGTCAGAGCTGCGCTGCGGTGGCGCGGAATCAGCCATACGGGCGGCCATGAGCATAACGGGGCGCGGACCCGGCTCCTGCGAGGAAATACGGACTTCCTTCAGACGCACAAGGTGCAGACCGAGCGTCTGTGCACTTTGCTCCGCCTGCTCGCGGACCTGCTTGAGGGCCGCCGTCCGGGCGTCTTTCAAGAGCTGTTCGCGAGTGGCATCGTCCAGAGACCAGTCCATTCCTTCCAGCATTAAGGACTGTGACTGGAGCTGTCCGGCCAGAGCGAGAAGCTGTACGGAATCCTTGCCGCTTAACTCAAGCTCCTGTTGGGCCGTCCAGCTTTTCGGCGCGTGCTCGGGCGTGTTCTCGTAAATGGAGTATCCCCCCGCCTTCGCTTCGATTCCTGACTGACCACCCGCGAGTTTGAGGGCTGCGGCCATCCGGGTGTTTACGTCCTTCTGCGCCGTCGCAGCAGACGGGCTGTCGGCGCGGACGGACAGGCGGATCGTCAGTTCCGTTGGCGCGGCATGGGCAGTACCGGTCACGTTGAAATCAAGCTGGGTTGTAGCTTGGGTTGTCGTCTGGGGCATGTCAGCGGCCTGTGCTGTGAAGAACGCCCCGGAAAGGGGAAGCGGAGACACGGCCAGAGCGGCCACCAGAAGCGGGGCTGGCCGGATCAGGGAGGAAAGACGGGTCATCGGATCTCCTGAAGACAGGTATCGTGTGGAACGCCCCGAAAAGACAGGCAGTTCAGCGCGTTAGCGCGGCCCGGTCAGCGCGGCTCGGGAGCGTGTTTCAGCAGGACTAACGCCCGACGCAGGCGTTCGATCCCTGCCCGGACATGCCCCTGTGTGCACAGCAGGTTTCCTTGCGCACGCAGATGCCGCGCATCTTCCATCATCCCCAGCGCAATCGCCCCGGAAGGAGCGGCCAGTTCTACATCCACGCTTTTACGCAGCCGCGCGCAGTATTCCGCCGTTTCGGACGTGACCGAAATCGCATCGTCTGACCGCCCGGACGGCTGGTGCTGCGCCGGATGCAGGACCGGCGACGCGGCCAGACAGCCGAGCAGACAGAAAGCCGGGAGGATCACCGGCGAAGGAAGGGAAAGGCGCATTAAAGATCGTGTAGTCCATCCCAACTAAGCGCAGGGTGGGGCTGACATGAAACTTCCGTCATCCAGCTTTCGCAGTGGGCGGGATAACTGGCAGGAGCAGGGTGGCAGTCAGACCCTGCCCCCCGTTTTTCAGTTCAAGCACACCGCCATGCAGGCTCATGACAGCTTGCACAAGCGACAGGCCAAGCCCCGCCCCCGGCGTGTTACGCGCCGTTTCGGCACGAAAAAACCGTTCGGAAGCCCGACCGAGATCGTCCTCGCTCATACCCGGCCCCTGATCCGCCACAGTGATGGCCAGACGGTCACCCCGCATGTCCACCGACAGGGTAATGGCTGTGTCGGGGGGAGCGAACTTAATGGCATTGTCCAGCAGATTGGCGACGGCCTGTTGCAGCAGATGCGGGTCGCCATTCACGGGCCGCACGGTCCCGGCCCTGAAGACCAGCCGAAGCCCGGCGTCTTCGACGGACGCCTCATAAAGCTCGCTCAGCCCTTCCAAAAGGGAACGGACATCCAGAATCGTGAAAGCCGCCCGTCTGGCACCCGCCTCAAGCTGTGCGATCCGCAGCAGAGCCTCAAAAATCGACGTCACCCTGTCGAGATCCATAACCGCGCGATCAATCGCAGCATGAAGTTCCTCGGCGGAGGTGGCGGTACGGTTGGCGTCTTCAAGCCGAGCACGAGCACGGGCAATGGGGGTTCGCAGATCGTGGGCAATGGCGTTGGAGACCTGTTTGACGCCGTCCATCAAGCGGTTGATCCGCTCAAGCATGGTGTTGACGGTCTGCGCCACCAGATCGGTTTCGTTACCGGTCAGGGGGATGCGCTGACTCAGATCGCCCTGCGCCACCGCCGCCGTCGTGCGCGCGATGGAACGGACGACCTGCCGGAAAATCCTGCGGATCGCCAGCGCCCCGCCCGCCGCCAGCAGCGACACCATGACCCACGCCCAGATCAGCGTGTCGGTCAGAACGTGTCGGACAAGCTGCCTCCCACGGACATCGCGTCCCACGATCATCCGGAAACCCTGTGTCAGGGCATAGGCGTGCATCTTGGCATTGGTGCGAAAGCCGTCGCGCTTGATGGCCAGTTCATAAAACTGGTCCATCTGGCTGATGACAACCGGCCATCCAGGCAGATTTCCGGCGAATTTACGACCGTCGGGACCGACCAACAGGTACAGCTCGTCATCATCGACATTCTGGTCCAGTCGGTCCTGAATGGCGAGACTGAGCGCGGGTACCCCCCCCTGCGTCCAGCGATGGGAGAGGTCGGCGGCATCGACCTGCACCGCCAGTTCCACCTGACGATCGAGCTGACCCGTCGTGTTCCACCAGATGAAGGACAGAAACGCCCCGGCCGAAATCACGAATACCAGCCCGTAGGCCAGCGCAAAGTTCAGCCCGGCCGAACGGACCGGCCAGCGCAGACGCCGTTTCAGAAACAGTCCGAGACAGCGACCTTTACGCAGGAGCATTCCCAATCAGTCCGCCCGCAGGATGTAGCCCGCATTGCGGATCGTGTGGATCATGGGCTTGTCGAACGGCTTGTCCACCTTCTGGCGCAGGCGCGAGACATGCACGTCGATCACGTTGGTCTGCGGGTCGAAATGGTAGTCCCACACGCGCTCGAGCAACATGGTGCGGGTCACGACCTGTCCGGCATGGCGGATCAGGAATTCCAGAAGACGGAACTCGCGCGGCTGAAGGTCGATCTTCTCGCCGCCGCGTTTGACGGTGCGCGAGAGCAGATCCATTTCCAGATCACCCACGACCAATCGCGTCTGCGGCGCACTTTCCGGGCGGCCGCGACGGCCCAGCGCCTCGACACGCGCCAAAAGTTCGGAGAAGGCGAAGGGCTTGGTCATGTAGTCGTCGCCACCGGCCTTGAGGCCCGCGACGCGCTCATCCACATCCGCCAGCGCCGACAGCAGCAGAACCGGCGTTGCATTCTTCTGACCGCGCAGGGTTTCGAGAATCCGCAACCCGTCAATGCCGCCCGGCAACATCCGGTCCAGAATTACGACGTCATAATTTTCGCTGACGGCCAGAAACAGGCCGTCCTTGCCATTATCCGCCTCATCAACAACATGCCCGGCTTCCCGCAGCCCCTTGAGCACAAAAGCACGGACAGTAGGATCGTCTTCGACCAGCAAGATACGCATCGTTGTCTCTTTCCCTTCCGAACGCAGTCTCGCCGTTCCTTACAGGAAAGAATACCGGCTTGACGGGCGCCGTCAAAGGCAGTTGTTGAAGATCAGACCTACAAATCCGACGACATCAGACCTGAACAGATCAAATAACTGCTGTTTTCAGAGTGAGCAGGCACGCAGGACGTTCTTCAATATCAAAAAATCATGCAACTGCACTCTGTCCCCCGTCACTCAGGTGCACAAACCTGAAATTACAAACCATTCCTCAAAGCCGTTATCGATTTTGAAGAGCCTCTATTGTCGCCTGACAAGATCCGGTTTCAAGGAAAGACCTCCCTTGAACGTCACTCCAAGAGTGTTGTAGCGTGCTGGATAGAATGTAATACAGGCAAAAAAATAATGTCCGAATTAGATTATAGAATAGATAGTTTTGATTTTTCTAATCATGATTTTTCTAAAATCAAAATAGACGGATGGTTCTTTAATCATAAGAAAAAAATAAATGGAATTTTTTTTCATATTGGCAACACAAAACATAATCTTGACTCTTACGGACTCGATAGCCCAGATGTGTTTCAAATAATTGGGGGGAATTCTCAAAATTGTCGCTTCAGTCAATTTATATTTCTCCCTGAAAATATTTTTTTTGAAGATATTTCTTCATCATTTTGTATTGTAGAATACGCAGACAATACGTTTGAAATTGTTCGTTTTGATGGACCAGACCGTCAGAAATGGGCCATCTCCAAATGCAGAAATTTTTCCGAACTACGAATCCACATGGGCGTTCGGGCATGGGATCGCGCAACACTACGCCATCATTTACAGGAAATAGAAAAACTTACGGGAATAGCCAAACCAGGCGTCGTCATTGGATATTCTGATGACCCAAGACTATATCGGGTAGCTCATGAATACGGATGGGATTACGTTTCTGCACACAACAAAACAGATCTTCCATTTGAAACCCTTGCTTCCTTCTATTTGAGAACAGTCCTGAGTAGTGATGTTGTAATTCTAATTTCTGATATCCGCCCATCATATCAAAATTGGGATAGTCGTTGGATATTTGGAGTACTCAATTTTGGTTCAATTGCTTGTTTTCCACCAGAGCAGATCCAAAAACCTCTTCGCGGCGAGGGTAGTTGGAATAATCCTTTCCAGATTTCTGACCTAAATAAAACCAACCTGGCAGCATTTACGGCACCTGATATCGAATTATTTGGTCTTCCTGGTCTGCGTTCGCGTGCACCCATCACAATAGAAGAAAACAAAAATCCGACGCCTTCGCAAATCGTTTACGCCCTTAATTCTGAAATTATTCCCGTTACATCAAAGGAAGAAAATCAACCGGCGTTCATGATGCCATTTGCGGAATGCATTGCACCATCAACGAAACAGAGAGAGTGCTTAAAAAGTATTCTGCTGGATGCGTACCCCCTACCTTCGCGATACGATCCTAAAAATAGATTAACCAATGATCAGAAATTATTTTCTCATTTTATAAGCCTTGGTGACAATTGTGAGTTTGGATTAATCCAACGTGAAGTCGGCTTGGAACCTCTTGATCTATTTAGATTTGGAGGAATTCAGGAAATAAAAAACCTTATCAAAGCGTTTGATGAGAACCTGCATGCTCTCGGGACACTTGATGATACTAAAATATATGAAGCAGTCGGCGAGTGGATTTCCAGTAGCGACCATTATGGCGTGACCTTTCATACTCATCGATATGTTCATGATTCATCGCGTGAAGATGTTCGTGTAAGCGAACAGAAAAAACTACGGTATCTTGCCAGAAAAACTCTCGAGGATCTTGAAGAAGGAACCAAAATCCTTGTTCGGAAATCCAATGATGTCATCACAGATGATGAAGCCCGTGCTCTCTATCGAGCTGTCAGACGGCATGGAAACTGCCCGATCCTCATAGTGACGCAAGCATCTGGCAAAACAGACCTCAATACAGTGGAAGATTGGGGAGATGGATTATTACGAGGCTATATTTCACATTTCGCGCCTTATGCCGAAGCATATTCAGGATCAGTAGAAGAATGGAGGGATCTCTGCGGAGCCGCCCTTGCTCTTTTAGCCCCGAAAATGGAAATGAATTGACATGTCAACACCCCAACTCGCCTGGCTTCCGGACCCGACTGTCACAACGAAGGGTCATCTTTGGGATCAACGCCTTTCACAGGCAAAAGACGCTGCTCCTGACTGGGACACGCTGCTGGACCTTGCGCGTTATAATCTGAACTTCATGCGGACGATGAAGCTGGATCGCGTCCTAACGCGACAGTTCCCGGAGCCTCCTGCACATCTCTCCGTCAAACCCGTTCGCCTTGCGCTTCTTGGTTCTTCCACAATCAATCATCTCGTCCCGTCACTTCGGGTCGCAGCTTTAAGACATGGTATCTGGCTCACGGTGCATACCGGAGAGTATGGAAGCTATCGACAGGAGCTCGGACAGGATGACGAAGCTCTTAAAGAATTCGCACCCACACTCATTCTTCTCCTTCTGGATGCGCGACATATCGCGGGCTTTCTTCCACGCAATGCCGATCAGGCCACAGCCGATATGGCATGTCAGGAGGTTGTTGAGAGTCTGCTTCCCGAATGCTGGCGAGAAGCCAAAAGCCGCTACGGCTGCCCTGTTCTTCAGACGTCTTTTCTCCCTGTTTTCCCACGTCTCATGGGAAGCGCAGAGGCTCTCCTTCCCTCATCGTCAGCCAACTTCATAACGCGCATCAATTCACTTCTGGCCGCAAGCTGTCACAAGCATGGCGCAATCTTTGTCGATCTGGCCGCTGAGGCAACACAATACGGTCTTGAGGCATGGTATGATCCATCACTCTGGTGGCGTGCCAAACAGGAAATTGCCCCGGGTGCAGCTCCTGCTTTTGGCGAACTCGTAGGCCGCAGTCTGGCCGCACTGGCTGGCCGCTCATCGAAATGCCTTGTGCTGGATCTCGATAATACTCTTTGGGGAGGCGTTATTGGAGATGATGGTCTGGATGGTATTGAGCTTGGGCAGGGAAGCCCTTTAGGCGAAGCTTTTGTCGCTTTGCAGGATTTTGCGCTGCGCCTGAGCCGCAGGGGCGTTGTTCTGGCAGTCTGCTCCAAAAACGATGAGGTAAATGCCCGTTTGCCTTTTCAAAAACATCCAGAAATGATCCTGCGCGAAAAAGATATCGGGTGTTTTGTCGCCAACTGGAACGACAAAGCAGAAAATATTCGCGAAATTGCTTCACGCCTCAATATCGGCCTCGATTCCATAGTGTTTGTGGATGACAATCCATTTGAACGCTCTCGGGTGCGAGAAGCCTTGCCGATGGTCAATGTTCCAGAAATACCAGAAGATCCCACACTCGTTCCCGATGCGGTCGCAGCAGCCGGATATTTTGATCTCATTGAGCTCAGTGCTGAAGATCTCAATCGAAGTGATCAGTATCAGGCTAATCTGCAGCGGCAATCTTTGCAGGAAAGCGCTACGGATCTTGACAGCTATTTGAACGGGTTAGACATGACCCTGATTTATGGCGCGTTCAACTCAACCAATCTTTCGCGAATTACACAGCTTATCAATAAGAGCAATCAGTTCAACCTGACAACACGCCGTTATAGTCAGGATGACCTGACAGCACTAATGGCTGATGACACAGCTTTTGGTCTGTGGTTCCGTTTGACCGACCGCTTCGGAGATAATGGTCTGATTGCGGTTGTCATAGGGCGGGACGCTGCCGAAGGAATTGTGGATATTGATACATGGCTGATGAGCTGCAGGGTTCTGGGCCGTGGCGTAGAAGAAGCAACGCTCAGCGTTATTGCGGCTCAGGCTCGCGCAAGAGGAGCAATAGCGCTTAGGGGAACGTACCTGCCCACGCTCAAGAATAGCATGGTCGCGGACATGTATTCCCGCCTTGGCTTTACATTACTGGAAGACAGGGGAATAGAAGGAAAGTCATACATCCTTCCTCTGGCGGAATGGATGCCCGCAGCAACCTCTATTACCTTAAGTTCGGAGTTTTAAAAATGAACCGTAACGATGTTGTTGAACAGATTACGAAGATCTTTCAAGATGTTTTCGACGATCCCAATCTTACCCTGAAAGATGACACAACTGCCCAGGATATTCCGGGATGGGACTCCGTTGCCATGATCAACATCATTGTGGCTATCGAAGAGCATTTCAACATCCGTCTGAAAACGCGGGAAATTGATGCTCTGAAATCAGTGGGCGATCTCTACGAAACCGTTCTCACCAAAGTATCCTGAGAGACGGGTTTCAGCCTATCTGTATTTTGCGAACAGCAATAAAACCCCAGAAGGACCATTGATAATTAATTGATGCTCTGAGCCACTCTCTGAGGATTGATGGCTCAGTCATCCGCATCCTGCGGACGCGGACCAATATGAATGGGCAGTGTCAGAGACTGTTTGCCGCGCCGGATGCGGAAACTCAGGACCACGCCCGGACGCGCCGCCGCGATACTGCGCAGAAGCATCCGCGCGCTGGTGACGGGCACATTGTCCACTTGCGTCACGATATCTCCGCGCCGCAGACCGCCCTTCTGCGCCGGGCCACCATTATCGACACCGGCAATCCCGATGGCGGTATCACCATCATCGAGCGTGATGCCGAGCCAGCCATGTTCGGCATGGCCCGTCGCCTCAATTTCCGCGACGATCGGGGCCACGATTTCGGACGGAATGCCGAACCCGATCCCCACAGACCCGCCCGCAGGCGTCACGATGGCGGCATTCACGGCCACGACCTGCCCGCGCATGTTGAAGGCCGGCCCGCCCGAATTTCCCGGATTGATCGGAGCATCAAGCTGGATGAAGTCGTCAAGCGACCCGATCCCCAGATCGCGCCCGACCGCCGAGACAATCCCCGCCGTAACGGACGATCCGAACCCGAACGGATTGCCCGCAACGAGAATCCAGTCCCCGATATCGGTCTGCTGGCTGTCGCCCCACGTGACATGCGGAAGCGGCTCGGGGCTGTCGACCTTGATGACGGCAATATCCGTCAGCGGGTCGGCCCCCAGCAGACGCGCTGGCATTTCATGCCCGTTGGACAGCGAGACCACGACCTTGTCCGCCCCGCCCACGACATGGCGGTTGGTCACGATAATGCCGGACGGATCGACGATAAAGCCCGACCCTGCGCCGACCATTTCTTCCTGCTGGCGTTTCATACGATCCCGGTAGCGCTTTTCGAGCGGCGTACCACGGATCTGCGGTGGAGTATGGTCGTGTCCGTCAGGGCTGTTCTGGGTGATGGCGATGTTGACCACGGCCGGGATCACCTGCCTCACCAGCGGGGCGAAACTCAGCGGGCCATATTTGACCAGAAGCGGCGGCAAAGCGGGGGCAGGAGCCGGGACGACGGCGGGCTGTGTCGGGATGCCATGCGCGTCCGTATTTTCGCCCGCGACGGTGCGGTCAGGGATGATGGTCGGAAGCAGTTTCGGCGCGGGAGCCGGCATGGCCGCCGACTTCTGCGGCTGTTCCACGGGATGTGCAACGCTCTGCGGGCTGTTGCCATGACCGCGCAGGGCCAGCATCAGCCCCACCGTCACCACAGTGGCCGTTCCGGCACCGATCGCAGCAGCCTGCAGGGTGCGGTTCATGGGAAACAGGACAGGAACATCGTCATACCGAATCTGCTAACACAGAATTGTTCCACATCCCAAGATCCTGACGATTCAGCGCCCCTGCTGAGATTTCGAACGCGGTTTCGGCGGCTCTGCCGTTGCAGGGTCCTCGGGCCAGTCATGGCGCGGATAGCGGCCCCGCATGTCCCGGCGCATATCGGCCCAGCTTCCTTTCCAGAAGCCCTCCAGATCCGCCGTGATCGCCTGCGGACGTCCGGCGGGGGACAGCAGCGCGCATTGCAGGGCAAGCTGTCCATCCGCGAGTTCCGGCGTCCGGGCCGTGCCGTAAAAGGCCTGCGCGCGGGCGGAAACCGTAGGAACCGCGCCGGTATAGTCGATATCGTGCGTGCTGGCCTTCAGCGTCAGGCGCGGCGGGAGTTTCCGGTCCAGCGCGGACAAATCGGCATAGTCCAGCCGCGCGCGCAGGATGGACAGCAGGTCCAGTGCCCTGACCTGCGCGAGCCGGTCACATCCCGCAAGATATGGCTCCAGCCATTCCAGAGACGCCGCCAGCCCGTCATCGGACAGGTCCGGCAGATGCGGCGCGTAGGTCGCGCGGGCATGGGCCACGCGGGCCTGAAACTGACGTCCAGCCTCCGTCCATGTCAGGGCCTGCGCCGGAGTCGCGGCGATCTGCTGCATCAGCAGGCTCTGCGCTTCCTCGGGGCTGATCTCCCCGTTGCGGTCCCGCAGGACCAGCGCGCCCAGACGGAGCCTACGACGGGCGATGATGCGGCCGGATGTCCCGTCCAGCGTCGTCTCGACCTGCTCGCGGGTCCGGTCCAGAAGGGTCTGGGGCAGGTTTTCAGCGTCCAACGGGGCTGCGAGCGTGATTTCCGTTGAGGTCCGCGTATGGAACGCCGCCCCGGCTAGCAGTTTCTCACGGGCCAGCGGGTCATTGGCCGAGACGCGGGCACTTCCCCCGCCCGCCAGACGGAAACGCCCAAGCTCGCCCGCCGCCTGCGCCACACGATCCGGAAAACCTGCGGCCAGCAGCGCCCCCGCATGGTCCGGCAGCGGGATCAGCGGCACGTCCCGCTCTCCCATCCGGCGCAGGAAGCGTTTGGCGGACTGACGCATATGGAACAGGCTGGCCCGATCCGCCCTCGGATCGTCATGCTCGAACAGGGCGAAGCGGAGGCGGATATCGGCTCCCGGCACAGGGCCAGAAGGGCGGTTCGGGCGTGGACGGAGCGGGTCGCGCTCTTCCAGCAGAGCCGCCAGACAGGCTGCTGTCACGCGCTCCGGCAAGGTCCGGGCCGCGCACAGCATCGCGGCCAGACGCGGATGCGTGCCGAGGGACGCCATACGCTTGCCAAGCGCCGTAATGCGGTTGGCATCATCCAGCGCGCCGAGTTCCCGCAGCAGTTCGCGCCCGCCCGCCAGAACGCCGGAAGGCGGCGTGTCCAGCAGCGGCAGACTGTCCGGAACCGTGCCCATCACTTCCTGCCAGGCGGCGGTGACGAGTGCGAAATCCGTCAGATCGGCCACGAGAATTTCCGGCGCATCCTGCGGGCGCAGGCTGCGCTGCGTCATCTCCGACCACAGACGGATGGCAATGCCCGGAGACTGCCGTCCCGCGCGACCTGCGCGCTGGGTGGCGGTAGCGCGGGAAATCTTCAGCGTTTCCAACCGCGACAGGCCCGTATTCGGGTCAAGCCGCGGGGCACGACGCAGACCACCATCCACAACAATCCGCACGCCCGAGACCGTGACGGACGTCTCGGCAATGGACGTCGCCAGCACGACGCGGCGCGTGTCGGACGGTGCAATGGCGCGGTCCTGATCTTCGGTCGTCTGTTCGCCGTGCAGCGGAAAAACCGGGACCGTGCCGTCCAGCAGCGCCTGCGTGCGCCGGATTTCGCCAACGCCGGGCAGGAACGCGAGAATATCGCCGTCTTCTTCCGCCAGCGCCTGACGAATGGTGCGGGCACAGGCTTCGGGCAGGTCCCGCATATGGGGAATGTCGCGGGTGTGCCGGATGTCGATGGGGAACTGGCGGCCTTCGCTCTCGATCAGCGGGGCGTTCATCAGCGTCGTGAACGCGCGACCATCCGGTGTGGCGGACATGGCCAGAATCCGCAGATCGGGCCGCATTTCGCGCTGCATGTCCAGACAGAACGCCAATGCCGCATCCAGATCCAGCGAGCGTTCATGCACTTCATCGAACAGTACCGCGCCCACACCATCGAGCAGCGGATCAGTCAGCAGGCGGCGCAGAAGCAGCCCCTCGGTCACGACTTCGATGCGCGTTCTGGCAGACATTGCGGAATCGGTACGCGTGCGGAATCCCACGATGCCACCCGGCTTCTCACCCAGCGACGACGCCATGCGCGAGGCCGCCCCACGCACCGCCACGCGACGTGGCTCCACGAGGATCAGACGCTGCGTGCCGAGCCACGGTGCGTCCAGAAGGGCGAGCGGCGTCAGAGTCGTCTTGCCCGCACCCGGAGGCGCGACGAGAACGGCGTTGGGCTGCGTCTGTAACGTCGCCAGAAGCTCCGGCAGAATCGCCGTGACGGGAAGTTCGGGAGGAAGAATGAAGGTCAGAACGCAGCCCCCGCACTGGCAACACCAGCCAGCAGTTTAAAAGTTTTTGGTGAAGCTTTTTTCAAAAAGCTTCAGAGACCTCCGCCTTTTTGAAAAAAGGCGGAACCCAAAAACTTTTCTCTGTATCTTCTTACCGCAATGGAAAGCCGAGTTTGTGCAGCACTGTGCGCATGACGTGCCGTCCGCTCAGGCCCTTGAAGCTGTCCACACGTTTGGCCACCGTTTCCGACCAGGCACGCGACGACAGGCCTTGTTCCTTCTGGTAGTCGTCCGCGATCCGGTCATAGGCCGCGATGCCTGCAGCTTCGTTTTCAGTGCTATAGCGCTCGCGGTGCAGGACCACATCCTGACCCAGACGCGGTTTGTGGCCGTTCTGGGCTGCGGGATCGGGCTGGCCGACGCACAGGCCCACGACTGCAACAGACCGCGGCGGCAGGGACAGGAGGCGTGCCACTTCTTCGGGATGGTTGCGCAGGCCGCCGATATAGACCGTGCCCAACCCGAGGGACTCGAAGGCGGTTACGGCGTTCTGGGCCGCAATACCGGTATCGAGCGTCGCCATGAGAAAGATTTCTTCATAGTCGAGCGCTTCGTGTCCCGTTCCTGCCCGCTCTGCGATCCGCTCCAGCCGAGACAGATCCACGATCCATGCGAGGAACAGAGGCGCAACTTCGATATGCTTCTGGCCACCGCACAGTTCAGCCAACTTTGCCCGCGTTTCCGGGTTTTCGACGGCCACGACGGACCAGACCTGAAGATTGCTGGAGGTTGCAGCTGAGGACGCCGCCGCAATCCCGGCCTCCAGCGTGCCTTCAGGCAGGGCATCCGGCAGATAGGCCCGGACCGAATGATGCGACAGCAGCAGGTCGAGCACCGCATTGTCCGGCAGGGTTTCCGGCGCCGCCGTGCGGTACCGTGTCTGCCACAGTGCGGAAATCCGTTCGGAAGAGGTGCCCGACATATCGTGTCCCTTATTCGTCGCCTTACTCGTCGTACGTCATCAGAGCGTTCAGCGGAACGTCCAGTTTGTCACGCCCCTTCAGATCCGCAAGCTCGATCATTACGGATGCGCCCACGACTTCGGCGCCGACCTTGCGCAGCAGGTCGATGGACGCAGCGAGCGTGCCACCCGTCGCCAGCAGATCGTCCAGCACCACAACGCGCTGGCCCGGCTTGATGGCGTCTGCCTGAATGTGCAGCTCGTCCTCGCCATATTCGAGGCCGTATTTCAGGGAAATGGTCTTGCCCGGCAGCTTGCCCGGCTTACGCAGCATCGTGAAGCCACAGCCCAGACGCAGCGCGAGCGGAGCGGCGGTCAGGAAGCCGCGGCTCTCGATTCCGGCCAGCATATCGGGCTGCCAGGCGGCGATCGCACGAGCCAGACGCGCGGTGGCGACCTGCCAGGCGTCGGGCGAGCGGATCAGCGTCGAGATGTCATAGAACAGGATGCCCGGCTTCGGAAAATCCGGAATTTCGCGGATGTAACTCTTGAGATCGAGCGGCTGGGGATCCTGAAACGACATGGTGGCACGGCTTTCATCTGGTCATGGCAAACAGCGCGGCATGTAGGGGAGTCTCCCCCCCAACTCAAGTCCCGGGCTCAAGTCCGGATCACGGCTGCCGCCTGTTCGATGGCTGCGAGAAGCCCGGCCCTGCGGAACGGTTTGGGCAGAACGGCCATACCATGCGGAGCGGTATCGCGGTCTTCATAATCGCCGGACGTGAGCACGACGGCCATCTGCGGATGACGCTCGCGCAGCAGATGCGCGATCTCCAGCCCGTTATGCGATCCCGGCAGGTTGAGATCCGTCACCAGAAGATCAGGGGCGTCCTCTCCCTCCAGCGCGGCCTCCCCGTCCAGAACATGTCGGACACTCCAGCCTTCCCGCTGGAGAACCGTCTCGACCACCAGCGCAATGGCGGCATCATCTTCGACAAGCAGAGCTTTCATGACGGATGTTTCCTCAGGAATGGCGCGGAGGTTCCGCAATGACCGGCAGGCGGGGCCGCAGCAGGGCGAAGCCCATGGCAGCAACGAAAGCAAACGCCATGAAAAGCGCCATCGGAACGGCCGTCCCGGACGGCATCAGCCCGAACAGCGCGCTCGCCACAGCGCCAAAAAGATACTGCATCGTACCCGCCAATGCCGAGGCCGAACCGGCGCGATCGGACTGTTCGGACAGCGCGCCGACCATGGAGTTCGGTCCGATAACGCCCGTGGGCGCCATGGTGATCACGAGGGCGATGATGAGCGGCCACAGGAACATCGCTTTAATATGCCCCTGCGGATCAAGATCGTAGTTCGAGACCAGCGCCAGCAGGAGCAGAACCGCACAGCCCGCCAGACTGACACCCAGCGCGGAAAACAGCATCCTGCCCGTACTGACGCGCCCGACAAGCTGCCCGTTAAGAGCGGACGCCCCGATCATGCAGATCGCGAACAGCCCGAACAGCATGCCGTAATGAAACGGCGACATCCCGAACACGTCCTCGAACAGCATGGGCGCTGCGGTTAGGTAGGTGAAGGTCACGAAGCCCAGAAAACTCCAGACCAGACCGTTCGTGATGAAGCTGCGGGTCCGCAGAATATAGGTGTAGCGTTCCATGATGGAGATCGGGCGCAGATCGCGACGGTCCTGCGGGGCGAGCGTTTCTGGAAAGACCGTCATCAGCAGAAGGGTACAAAACCCGCCATAGACGGCCGTGGCCCAGAAGATCATGCGCCAGTCCACGAATTTCAGCGCAAAACCGCCCAGCATTGGCGCGAGGATCGGCACGGTGCCCTGAATGACAATCAGGCGGGACATCATTTTTGACGACTCGTCCCCTTCCGTCAGATCGCGGATGCACGCATTCGGCACCACGAGTCCGGCGGACGCCATGATGGCGGAAAAGACGCGGCAGATGCACAGAAACGTCATGCTGGGCGCCATCGCGCAGCCGATTTCGCCCAGCGTATAGCCCAGCATCCCGATTAGCAGCGGCCAGCGACGGCCGAAGCGATCCGAGATCGGGCCGATACTGATCTGCCCGATGGCCAGCCCGATCACCCAGGCCGCCATCGTCGCACTGCCCGCACCGGGTGAGGTGTGAAGCTGGCGCTCCATTTCGGGGAGAGCCGGAAGATAGACATCCGTCGAAACCGGCCCGACAGCCGTGAAAATTCCCAGCAGAACCGGAAGCCATGCGGGCAGGGAATCTCCCCGTCTGTATCTCATGGTCTGGTCTGTCATGCGCGTCTGCCTGTTCACTTCAGGTTGCGGATTGATGGTCTGATGGCGTGGTCAGGGGGCGTCCCGTTCCCGGCCATGCTGACGCAGCAGAACAGCGCCCAGCACACCCGACACGACGAACAGGATTCCCGCAAGCCCCAACTGAAGGACATGCCCGATCCGCGTCCCGGAGCCGACCAGAACGAAAACCAGTGTCTGCGGCAATCCACCCAGAAAGGTCGCGACCGAGAACGGCAACAGCGGCAGCTCGAACAGCCCAGCCGCCGTAGAAACCAGCAGGGCGGACCCCACCGGCATCAGCCGCAGCGTCAGCACCGCGCGGAAAGGCTTTACGTGAAGCGTGCGGGCCAGAGCGGCATAATCCGCTTCCAGCCTGTCATGCAGCCGCGCCCGGAACGCTGCCGGGGCCAGAACCCGCGCCCAGCCATACGCCAGAACCGCCCCCAGCATATAGGCCAGCGAACACAGGACAAGCCCGCCCCATAATCCAAAGGCAAGGCCTGCCGCCACACACAGCGCCTGACGCGGCAGACCGCACGCGCTGTACGGCACGGCCAGTAGCAGGAACCACAACGGCGCGCCCGGCGTCTCGTGCCAGTGCGGAGCGTTTTCCAGCAGATGGTGGATGAATGGCAGTCGCTGGAGTGCTGCCACCAGCACCAGCATCGCGCCGATCGTCAGCGCGGCACGCCACGGCACGATCTGCCGCAAAGTGCGGCGTAGGTCCGGATCGGGGGGGAGAGACATCGGGCTACCCATTCCTGCCCGATACCAGCCGCAGGCCGCCGCGGCTATGGGCCGGACCGTAAACACGTGTTCATGCTGGCGCACCCACCGTTGAAGAATGGGCATCCGAAAAAATCATCCGGCCATATTTTCCTCTTGAAGATATATCGTAAGATACTATATCGTTCGATATATCGAATAGGAGAACATCATGTTCAGACGTAAAATGGATTTTTTCAACACGGACCGTCATGGCCATCATCACCGCGGCGGTTTCTTCGGCAGGGGCCGCCCCGTCGCGGAAGGCGACGACCAGAAAGATGGGCGCAAAAGTGAAGGCCGGGGCGGCGAACGGCCCAATGAAAGACGGGGTGGTCGTCACTGGGGCATGGATGGCTTCGGGCACCGGCATGGCGGCCGTGGCGGCGGTATGGGAGGCGGACGTTTTGGCGGGCGCTTCGGAAGAGGCTTTGGCGGCGATCTCGGCGGCGAAGACTTCACACGCGGTCGCAAGCTGACGGCCGATGAGCTTCAGCTCGTCATCCTCGCTTTGCTCGCGGAAGCCCCGGCCCATGGCTATGAGCTGATCCGGCGCCTCGAAGAGCGGTCAGGCGGATTCTATAAGCCCAGCCCCGGCGTGATCTATCCCTCCCTCACCTATCTAGAAGAAGCCGGCCTCGCCGCCGTCACACAGGAAGGCAACCGCAAGCTCTACAGCCTGACGGAAGAAGGAAAAGCCAACCACGAAACCCGCAGTGAGGAAGCAGCCCGCATCCTCGACGTCCTGAGCCGTATCGGCGCCCGCATGGCGGATGTCCGCGAGGCTTTCACCGGCGTCAACGACCTTGATCCCACACTGGGGCAGGCTTTTCACGATGCACGTTTTGCCCTGAAATCCGCTCTGAAATCCCGCCGCGGCGCGGGTGCAGACGAACTGCGGCGGATCGTGGCGATCCTCAACCGTGCGGCCGCGGAGATCGCAAACCCGGCTTCCGATCAAAAGACATCGGACGAATAAGGCAGGACGCGCCTCTCCCAACGCCTTCACCGATGCCGTAAAGGATGGTCCATGATCGTTCAGGACCATCCCAATTTCTGCAACATGCCCGAGGACATGCGTTACTACCGGCCGGAGCATTTCGGGGCGGGATTCATCGAAAAATCGATGGTCTTCCTCCTGCCGGAACGGCTGAGGAAATTCCGGCGCAACCTGTGGCATGTCCGGCGCAATCCCGGTGACGATGCGGTCTATATGCCGTTGTTCCGCGTCAACTGCGTCCTGCCGTCGGAACCTGCTCCCGTTGGGCTTCAGGGACCGTTCGACGTCTATCCCTTCTATACCCGCACCACAAAAACCCGCAGCCGCGAGCTGGACTATTACGTCCTGTTCGTCTTCCGGGACCGCATGTCGTGGATGCGCTGCAAGGCGCTGCTCGAAAAGCCCTGACCCTCACGCAGCTTTGCCTTTGCGGACGGGCTTCGGCGGGTCAATGATGCACCATTCTCAACCACCACAAGGCTCTCCGCCATGCCCAAGACCCTTTACGCCACGCTCAAGGCCCTTCCCGGACGGCGCGAAACCCTGCGCGGCCTGCTGACGGCACTGGCAAAAGACGTCCGTGCCGAACCCGGCTGCGAGCGTTTCAAGGTCTATACGCTCGCCTCCGACCCCGACCTGTTCCATGTGGAAGAAACCTACCGGGACGACGCGGCCTTTGCCGCCCATATGGCCACCGAACATGGCAAGGTGTTCAACCAGACGATCACGCCGCTGGTCGAAGGCGGCGGATCGGAGGTTGTTTTTCTAGACGCGGTGATCTGATCTCCCGTTCAGGGAAGTCTTTTCAGATCAGACCTTTCGCCCGGATCAGGGCGAAAGCGGCCAGCGAGACCATGCATTTCAGTTCGCCCTCGCGGATCATGGTCTCGAATGCCTCCAGCGTCATGTCATGGCTGGTGATGTCTTCTTCCGTAGCTTCAAGTTCCACTTCACCGCGCGTCAGATTGCGGGCCAGAAAGACATGCCCCTTCTGGTTTGAATATCCGGCCCCCTGATACATCGTGCCGACATGGATCATTTCGCCGGCGCGCAATCCGGTTTCTTCGCGCAGTTCGCCCAGCGCGAGTTCGACCGGATCGACGTTCTCTTTCGTCTCCCACATGCCCATCGGAAGCTCCATCAGCCGCTCGCCTACCGGATAGCGGAACTGCTGGATCAGCGTGACTTTCCCGTCAGCATGCAGCGGCAGGATCACAACGAACTCGCCCCGCTCCACGATGCCATAAAGGCCCTGCTTACCGTTGGGATGGACGATGATGTCCTCACGCAACGCGGTCCAGGGATTGCTGTAGGCCAGCCGGGTCGAAAGCGTCTGGAAACCGGCGTCCTTGCGGGCGTCTTCGATGGTCTTACCGGTGCTCATGGACGGCTCCTGATCTTGTTTCGTTCTTTCGAATCGGCGACACTCACATCATGGAGCAACGCCGGATCGTGCATATCGACATGGACGCATTTTACGCGTCTGTCGAACAGCGGGACGACCCCTCCCTGCGCGGACGTCCGCTCGCGGTCGGGCGGGGCGAAGCGCGGGGCGTGGTCGCAGCCGCAAGCTATGAGGCAAGGCGCTTCGGCGTCCGCTCGGCCATGCCGTCGGTTACGGCCAAACGCCTCTGCCCGGAACTGGTGTTCGTCCCCGGACGCTTTGATGTCTATCGGTCAGTGTCCGCCCAGATCCATGATATTTTCTCCCGCTACACCCCCCTGATCCAGCCCCTATCGCTCGATGAAGCCTATCTAGACCTGACGGACCATCTGGGCGCTTACGGCTCAGCCACACTGGTCGCGGATCGCATCCGCGCGGATATCCACGCCGAAACCGGGCTAACCGCCTCGGCTGGTGTGTCCTACAACCGGTTTCTGGCCAAGCTGGCCTCGGACTATCGCAAGCCCGACGGGCTGTTCGTCATCACGCCCGCCATGGGCCCGGATTTCGTTTCCGCGCTGCCCGTAGATGCGTTTCACGGTATCGGTCCGGCCACCGCCCGGAAAATGCGCGCCCTCGGGATCGAGACGGGCGCGGATCTGCGGACACATGATATCGAAACCCTGACCCGGCATTTCGGCAAGGCGGCGGCGTTCTATTACGGCATCTCACGCGGGATTGATCACCGTCCCGTCGTTGTGAACCGAGAGCGCAAATCCCTCGGAACCGAACAGACCTACCTTCAGGATCTGACCGCCGAACCCGATGCACACACGGCCCTGACGCAGATCGCCGCCAAGCTGTGGGGCAGTCTGCAACGACGTCAGCTTCAGGCCCGGACCGTAACGCTGAAGGTCAAATACGCCGATTTCCGCCAAATCACTCGCGCCCGCACGCTGCCCGCTCCGGTCCCGTCCGAAGACGTCCTGCTGCAGACGGGGCAGACTCTCATGGCGCCGCTGTTTCCTTTTGTGCCAGGTGTGCGTCTGCTGGGACTCACGCTTTCGGGTTTTCATGCGCCCGCCCCCACGTCGTCCGACCAGATGGAACTGCTGTTCCGAGACGCGCCCGACCCTTCATAAGCGCCCTCCACGCGGAATTTATGACCCAAAGACAGGGCCGCCCTCGTGACGGCACCCGTCATCTGGCCTATGCCATGGGGGATCTTTTCACAGACGAGCCTCAGGAGAGCAGAGCCATGACCGCGCAGGAAACGTCGGCGGCCTCACCGACGAAACGTGTTCTTGCCGTCGTCCTGTTCAATCTGCTGGTCTATATCGTGATCGGCCTGCCCAACGCCGTTCTGGCGATTTTCGTCCATGAGAGCTTGGGCTACAGCACCACCGTCGCGGGCATCACGTTCTCGCTCCAGTATTTCGCGACCTTCGCCGCACGCCCTTCCGCCGGGCGACTGGTGGACCGGATCGGCCCCAAACCCGTCGTCATCGGCGGACTTGTCACCTGTGTGCTGTCGGGCCTGTTAATCGCGGGGTCCGGGCTCTTAGCCGCAACGCCGCTGCTGTCTCTGGGAGTGCTGCTCTCCAGCCGCCTGATGCTGGGCTGGGCGGAAAGCTGGGCCGCGACCGGGGTGATCGTCTGGAACATCCGTCGCGCCGGGGCGGAAAACACTGCCATCGCCATTTCATGGAACGGCATCTGCTCCTATGGCGGAATCGCGCTGGGCGCACCGATCGGCGCGAAACTGTCGCTGCTGGCCGCGCCTTATGGCGGGCTGGTCTCGGTTGGTATTCTCTCGGCGGCGCTACCCCTGTTCGGTCTTGCGATCATCGGATTTTATCCCGCCGTCGAACCCCTTCCCGCGACAAGCAAGCCCATCGCTTTTTCGCGCGCTCTCAGACTCGTTCTGCCGCATGGCTCCGCACTGGCAGCAGGCTCCATCGGATTTGGCGCCATCTCGTCGTTTCTGGCCCTGTACTATTCCGTCCTGCACTGGGAGGGCGCGGCGACCGCGCTGGCGGTTTTCGGTTTCATTTTCGTCGTCATCCGCTTTTTCTTCGCCTCACAGATTGCGACCCGTGGCGGCGTGTTCGTAGCGATCGTCTCGCTGCTGGTGGAAGCGCTGGGACTCGCCACGCTCGGCCTGTTCCAGACGCCGTTCGCAGCCCTCGTCGGGGCGGCGCTGACGGGTGCGGGATTCTCCCTGCTGTTTCCCGCACTCGGCGTTCTGGCCGTCAATAGCGCCGGTCCGGAGAACCGCGGGGCGGCACTGGGCGCCTATTCCATCTTCATTGATCTTGCCATCGCGTTCTCGGGGCTGTTTCTTGGACAGGTCATCGAGTTCGCGGGCTACAGAACGATGTTTGCCACCACCGCAGTCTGCTGTCTGGGCGGTGTGCTGATCAGCCGTTCGCTGGGCCGCCGGATTTCCTGACAGATCCTTGCTTCAACTGACACGGACCCGACATGATCATTCGTTCCTGCGCCGTTTTCTGTGGTTCCCGCTTCGGTAACTCCCCCGCTTACGCTGAAGGGGCAACAGAAATCGGAACGGCTCTGGCGCAACACGGAATCACGCTGGTCTATGGCGGCGGGCATGTCGGGCTGATGGGCACGGTGGCGGATGCAGCACTCAAAGCAGGCGGCAAGGTCATCGGCGTCATCCCCGAATTCCTCCATGCCCGCGAAGTCATGCATAAAGGCGTCACGCAGCTTGAAGTCACACCAGACATGCACACCCGCAAGGCCCGCATGTTCGAACTCTCCGACGCCTACGCCATCATTCCCGGTGGCCTCGGCACGTTCGACGAACTGATGGAAATCATGACCTGGAAGCAGCTCGGCCTGCATCAGGAGCCGATCTATATCGTCAATATCGGCGGCTGGGCCACATCACTGGTCGACACGCTGAATGCGGCGGTCGATCAGGGCTTTGCAGACCCGTCCGCCCGCCGTCTGTTCACGGTTGTGCAGGACGTGCCGGAACTGATGGAACACCTCTCCGTCAACGTCCCGGCCTGAGTTCCGGAGCGGGGCGCGTCCCCGCTCACCCCTCCAGCGTTGCCACCAACAGCGCGACAACCTCTTCCAGACGTACACGGTCCGCGTCCGAAAACCGGTTCTTCACCGGGCTGTCGATGTCCAGAACACCCACAAGCGCACCCCGCGCCACGACCGGCAGCACGATTTCCGATTCCGACGCTGCATCACAGGCGATATGCCCCGGAAATGCGTGCACATCCGGCACGACCAGCGTCTCACGGTTCTGCGCGACCGTCCCGCACACGCCTCGCCCCAGCGGAATGCGCGTACAGGCCAGCCGCCCCTGAAACGGCCCTAACACAAGCTGCTGTTCAGCCTCTTTCCAGAGGTAGAAGCCTGACCAGTTAATCTGCGGCAGAGCCTCGAACAGCAGGGCCGCGATATTGGCCATGTTGGCGATCATGTCCGTCTCGGTCGACACGACGGACCGCACCATCGGAACAAGCTCGTCAACGCTCAGGCGATGGATGGGAGCACTCATAAAAAGACAGTCCTGCAAAAACATAAGATTAGGGCCGCCGATCATAGGTCAGATCGGAAAAAACGCGAAAGGACGCCAATTTTAATAGAAAAGCGTTCGTTTCCCGTAATGCTCCCGGGTCTGCGAGAATTATTAGAAATTATTCACAAAATAAAAAACAGTTTCTTCAAATGAAGAGACTTCTAAAAGAAGCCGGTCCTTTCGTCTGAAAGATCCTTTCCATGATCCTGACATCCCAGACCCTTCCGACTCTGCCGGACTCCATCCTGATCTCCCCTTATGATCGGGCAAACGTCACACCCGGCATTGTCCATCTCAGTGTCGGCAACTTCCACCGTGCCCATCAGGCCGTCTATACGGACCGCGCTCTGGCCCTTCCGGGACAGTCCGACTGGGGCATCGTGGGCATGGGCCTGATGGACCTTCCCGGCGAAGTGGCAAAGGCCGAGGCCCTGCACGCACAGGACGGTCTCTACACCCTGCGTGCCTGCCCGCCGAACCGCCCCGATACGGTCCGCGTCGTCAAGTCGCTGGTCGAATACATCCATGCCCCAGCCGACCGCGAGGCCGCTCTGAAGCGCCTGATGGACCCCGCCATCCGCATCGTCAGCCTGACCATCACCGAAGGCGGCTACTACATGGACGAGGCGGGCCGGTTCATGACCGAACACCCCACCATCGCCGAAGACCTGCATCGCCCGGTCCCACAGACGGCTTTCGGCATGATGACCGAAGCCCTGCGCCAGCGCCGTGACGCCGGGATCGCGCCCTTCACCATCCTGTCCTGCGACAACGTGCCCGCGAATGGCGATGTCGCCCGCAATGCCGTGCTGTCCTTCGCCCGTCTGCGGGATGCGGAACTGGCGGCGTGGATCGAAGCCGAAGTGGCTTTCCCGTCCTGCATGGTCGATCGCATCACCCCGGCCGTTCATCCCGCCGACGTGGCGCGCCTCAATGCCCAGAGCGGCATCGAAGACCGCGTTCCGGTGTTCTGCGAAGACTTCATCCAGTGGGTCGTGGAAGACAACTTCCCCGCCGGACGCCCAGCCTGGGAGCAGGTCGGCGTTCTGTTCACGGACGATGTCGAGCCATACGAACAGGTCAAGCTGCGGATGCTGAACGCGTCCCATTCCATGCTGGCCCTGCCCGGCGTGCTGATGGGATACCGGCTGGTCGATGAAGCCATGGGCGACGAACATCTCGCGGCCCTGCTGGAGCAGTTCCTGCGCCACGACGTCTCACCACAACTGACGGCGCCTCCGGGGATCAGCCTGTCGGACTATGCCGCCCAGCTTCTGGAGCGGTTCCGCAACCATGCCGTCAGCGACCAGCTTCTTCGCATCACGTCCGACAGCACGTCCAAGCTGCCGGTCTTCCTGCGCGCCACGGCGGAAGACGTTCTGAAAAACGCGCAGGACCCGCGCCGGATCGCCTTTGCCCTCGCCTGCTACTGTGCCTATCTGGTGGGCCGCGACGACGTACAGGCCAGTTTCGCCGTCACCGAACCCCGCCTGAGCGCCGACGACCGTGCGCTGGCGCTGGACCCGAACCCGGCCAAGGCGCTGGAGATGAGCGTGTTCGCCGGATGGGGCCTTGAAGACTCCGCCGAGTTCCTCACGCGCTTCATCCAGACCCGCGAAGACCTGAAAACACGCGGCACCGCAGCCGTCCTGAAGGATCTGGTCACAAACTCATAAAAGTTTTTGGTGAAGCTTTTTTCAAAAAGCTTCAAAGACCTCCGCCTTTTTGAAAAAAGGCGGAACCCAAAAACTTTTATCCAAATCAGTCCGAAACGCGGGCGATATCGGCACCGCAGGCGGCGAGCTTGCGGTCCACGCCTTCATAGCCGCGGTCCAGATGATAGATACGGCTAAGCTGCGTCTCGCCTTCGGCTGCCAGGCCCGCGAGGATCAGCGAGAAGGACGCCCGCAGATCAGTCGCCATGACCGGCGCGCCCGACAGCTTCGACACGCCACGGATAATGGCGGAGCGGCCATGCACGTTCACGCGCGCGCCCATCCGGTTGAGTTCGGGAACATGCATGAAGCGGTTCTCGAAGATCGTCTCGGTGATCATGGACGCCCCTTCCGCCACGGACAGCATCGCCATGAACTGCGCCTGCATATCCGTCGGAAAGCCGGGATATGGCTCGGTCATGATGTCCACGCCCTGAAGCGTCCCACTGCGACGGACCCGCAAGCCGCGCGCCTCTTCCACAACCTCGACGCCTGTTTCCTCAAGCGTGCGGATTACGGCACCCAGATCATCGGCCCGTCCGCCCACGAGCAGCAGATCACCGCCCGTAATGCCAGCCGCGCAGGCATAGGTGCCGCACTCGATGCGGTCCGGCATGACGGCGTAATGCGCGCCATGCAGCTTCTCCACACCGTCAATAACCAGCGTGCCCGACCCTTCGCCCGTGATCTGCGCGCCCATCGCGTTGAGGCAATGCACCAGATCGCTGATTTCAGGTTCACGCGCGGCGTTGACGATATGAGTGCGCCCCTTGGCCAGCGTTGCGGCCATCAGCAGGTTCTCGGTCGCGCCCACACTGGCAAACGGCAGGATGATCCGGTCGCCCTTCAACCCGTCCGGCGCGGTCGCATTGATATAGCCGTTCTCCAGCCGGATCACGGCCCCCAGCGTCTCAAGCCCCTTGAGATGCATGTCCACGGGCCGCGTTCCAATGGCGCAGCCACCGGGCAGCGAGACCTTCGCCTCACGCGCCCGTGCCAGAAGCGGCCCCAGCACCAGAATGGAAGCGCGCATCTTGGAGACGATGTCATACGGCGCCTCGACGGAACCGATCTCGCCACCAATGGACAGCGTGCGCGGCCCAGCTTCCTCAACCGCAATACCCAGCCCCAGCAGCAGGTCGCGCATCGTCTGGATATCCGCGATGCCCGGAACATTGGACAGCACCAGCCGCTCGGACGTCAGAAGCCCCGCGACCATGAGTTTGAGGCCAGAGTTCTTCGCCCCGCCGATCTCGATTTCGCCTGTCAGGCGGCGGCCACCGCGAATGATGAAACGGTCCATGGTGCGATCCTTGAGAAACGGGCCTTGAGAAGCGGAGGTTAGAGGCGGGGCGTGGTGACGCCGGACTGGCGCATGTATTTTCCGGCACGGTCGGCATAACTGACCTCACAGGGGCTGGCACCCTGGAAGAACAGGAACTGGCAGATGCCTTCGTTCGCATAGATCCGCGCGGGCAGCGGCGTAGTGTTGCTGATCTCGATCGTGACCTGCCCCTCCCATTCCGGCTCCAGCGGCGTGACGTTCACGATAATGCCGCAACGTGCATAGGTGGACTTGCCAAGGCATACCACCAGCGTGTCACGCGGGATGCGGAAATACTCGACCGTATGCGCCAGCGCGAAGCTGTTGGGCGGGATGGTGATGTCCCCTGTACGGGTCACAAAACTGTTGGAGGCAAAATTCTTCGGATCGACAATGGCGCTGTCCACATCCGTAAAAATCTTGAATTCATCGGCCACACGCGCGTCATAGCCATAGGATGACAGCCCGTAAGAAATGACGCCCTCGCGCTTCTGGGCCTCCACGAACGGCTCGATCATGCCTTTTTCCCGGGCCATCTGGCGAATCCATGTGTCGGGCATGATGGGCATGAAAGCACTCCTGAGCGGGGCGACAGAAATCGCCGTGCGTCTAACCCACCTGCTCTAGCGAGCGACGCCCGATCACGCAATGTGTCAGATCAGTCATTTTTCGTGAGCGCCTGTGACGAACGGCCCAGCAGAGCTTCCAGCCATTGCGGGCGCAGCTCGCTGGTCAGCACGCCCCCCACGATCAACACAGCACCCAGCAGCGTCGCAGGAGGCAGATGATCGCCTGCCATCCATCCCACAAGCCCGCCCCAGACGGGCTCTCCGGCATAGATCACGGCTGCTTTAGTCGGGGAGACGGATTTCTGTGCCCAGTTCATCACGACCTGCACCAACGCACTCAACCCACCCAGAGCCAGCGCACAGGCGATCCAGACCCATGAGAAAACCGGAAGCACTTCCCCTGAAACCGGGACCATCAGCCCGGCAAACAGACTACCCGCTAAAAGCTGCATGACCGTTATGCGCAGACTGTCCACACCGCGCGCGTAAAGGCTGATGAGAACGATCTCGATCGCAATGGCAATCGCGGCACACAGCGTCAGCAGATCACCACGCCCAAAAGACAGCGACAGCGCCGCCGGTCCGGCCAGACAGACCAATCCTGCGAACGCCAGACCGATCCCGAGCCAGCTCATGAGATGCGGCGCCCGGCGCAGGAACGCCCACTGAAAGATCGGCACCAGCGGAACGTAGAGCGCCGTAATAAAGGCGGAACGACTGCTGGTGATGTCGTGCAATCCCGCACTCTGCAACACATAGCCGGTCGCAAGAGTAACGCCGATCAAGGTTCCGGCCCAAATTTCCCGCCAATTGAAATCCAGCAGTTTCCGCCCAGCTAGAAGGCCGACGAAAACTGCGGCCATCATGAACCGGACAAAAACGAAAAACCGCGGTCCGCAATGCTGCATGGCGGTATGCAGCACAAGGAAGGTGCCACCCCACAACACTGTCACGCCCGTCAGCGCCAGCTCCTCTGGGGACGGCATGGGGAACTTGCGTTTCACGGGCTCTCAGCGCTCGTCGGGAGCGGATGAGGGAGCCTCATCCTGCGGACGCGCACGCTGCTGCTGTTTGCGGCGCATCAGATTGGCCCGGAGCGCCTTGGCCTCCCGGCTTTCCCGCTCTTCCTTTGCGGCGGCAGCGCGGTCACGGATGATCTGCTCCGTAGGGTTTGCGTCCTTACCGGTCATGGGTCTGTTCCTCGAATGTCGTCCGCAGACGGGTGCCCAGAAGTTCGTCATACACACCCAGTGTGCGGGCCTGCATGAGCGATGTCGTATAATGGGCGATGGCATGAGCGCGGGCCTTTTCCGCCAGCCAGTCCAGCGCGTCTTCGCCTGTTTCCAGCACGCTTTTCAAGGCGTCGGCGAGAGCGTCCGCATCGTCGGGTGGCACGACCAGACCTGTCTCGCCGGGCAGGATTGTCTCCATCATCGCGCCCTGCGCCGTGCCGATCACCGGGCAGCCCATCATCTGCGCTTCCACCAGAGTGCGTCCGAACGGCTCGGGTCGGAGCGATGGCGCCACGACGACGCTTGCTAGCTCGCAGGCCGCGGGCATGTCGGTGCAAGTTCCGATGAACCGGACATGGTCTTCAAGCCCGAGTTCCTGCACCCGCTGCTGCAGCCTACGGGAGAACTTCCGGTCATTCTCTGGGCCTGCCAGAACGCAGATCCATCCCGTGCCCATCTTCGAGCGCAGCAGGCCCAGCGCCTCAAGCAGAACGCCCTGACCTTTCCATGCCGTCAGCCGCGCGGGCATAAGAATGATTTTTGCTTCCGCAGGCGCGCGCCAGGCTTCAGCCAGTTTCTGCACGCGCTCACCGGAAATCACACCGGCTTCGAACTCCTGCGGGTCTGCCCCGCGCGGAATGACACGAAGACGGCTTTCCGGCACGCCGTATTCGCTCCGCAGCCGGCTCGCAATGAACTCCGAGATGGCGATGACGCGCACGCCCCGCGCCAGCACGGAATTATAGAGTTTCTTGCCCCACCATGTCGCCTCATGCACGCCATGCCATGTCGTCACGAGCGGGACGTTTTCGCGGCGACAGGCGATCCATGCTGCCCAGGCCGGAATCCGCGAACGCGCATGGACCAGATCCACGCCTTCACGCCGGATAATCGCCTGCAGATCCCGCGCCCGGCGCAGGACGGCGAAAGGGGATTTTTTCTTCAGATCAAGCGCGATATGCCGACCACCCGCATGACGGAGCTGCACCAGAAGACGCCCCGGACGCGAAGCCACAAGCGCGGTGCCTCCGCCTTGGGTGATAGCAGACGCAATCTCGACAGCCCCGCGCTCCAGACCGCCGGTGCCCAGCACCGGAAGAACCTGAAGGATGACGGGAGAGCGGTCGGTCATGAGGGTTCTGCGGAGCCTGTTCCGGAAGGGTATTTTCAGATGAAAACAGCCTGTAGCCGGGTCTGCCTCCCCTTCCCACCCGAAAAATGAAAAACGGCCCCCCTGAACGACAAAAGGGGCGGCCCCCGTGCCATTTCCAGCACGAAAACCACCCCTTTCGCCTGTATCGGGAGCCGCAGCTCCCGATTTTATCAGCCCTTGTGATCGGGCAGGGCGTAAACCACCAGCTGGTCGCTGACCGGCGTCATCATGAAGTGATGTCCACCCGCCATGATGGCGACGTATTGGTGACCATTGGCCTCGTAGGTCATCGGGTTGGCCTGTCCGCCGCCCGGCAGAACCGCGCTCCAGACCACCTTGCCGGTATGTTCGTCGATAGCGCGGATCTGGTTATCCGTAGCTGCACCGATGAACACCAGACCGCCAGCCGTCACGACCGAACCACCATTGTTCGGTGTGCCGATCTCCCAAGGCAGACCAGTCGGCAGACCCCAGGGACCATTGGCACGGGCCGTTCCAAGCGGATGCTGCCACAGCACCTTCTGACCATGCTTCATGTCGATGGCCGTGATCATGCCGTAGGGCGGACGGTTGCACATCATACCCGTGTACTGGTTCCAGAACGGGGTCACGACGATGCCGTAAGGCGTGCCATCCATAGCGCCGTTACCCTCGGCGCCGCCGCCACCCGGTTTGTAGTTCGGGTCGTCGATCGGCATCAGGCCAAGCGCGTCGGCCTTCTTGCGGGTCACGAGCTGGTCGTACATCGGGGTGATGTTCCAGTTCGCAATCAGGATGCCGCTCTGCGGATCATAGGACATGGAGCCCCAGTCACTGCCGCCGTTATAGCCCGGATACTCGATCCACGGCTTGTCGACGCTCGGCACCGTGAACTCACCCGTATAGTTCGCACGACGGAACTTGATACGGCAGAAGAGCTGGTCAAGCGGAGACATGCCCCACATGTCCGTCTCTTTCAGATCCGGCACGCGCAGGGCGGGCATCCCGGTGGACCAGGGCTGCGTCGGCGCACGCGGATCGCCCGGAATCACACCCGGAGACGGAGCAGGACGCTCCTCAACCGGCAGGATAGGCTTGCCGTCGCGGCGGTCGAGCACGAAAGTCTGGCCGCGCTTGGTCGGCATGATGAGCGCCGGAACGGGCTGACCATCCGGGCCAGGCATATCCATCAGGGTTGCCTGTGAGCCGATATCATAGTCCCAGACGTCCTTGTGAGCCGTCTGGAAGACCCAGCGCGGTGCGCCTGTCTTCACATCGAGAGCAACAACTGCGGAAGAAACCTTGTTCTCTTCGGGGCTCCGCAGCGCACTGTAATAGTCCGAAGCCGAGTTTCCGGTCGGGACGTAAACGAGGCCGAGCGCATTGTCGCCCGTCATCGCAGCCCAGGAGTTCGGCGTACCACGGCTGTAGTGGTTGTTGCCCGTCGGCTGGCTGTGATCGTTGGGATTGTTCACATCCCACGCCCACAGGAACTTGCCGCTTTCGGCGTCATAACCACGAATCACGCCCGACGGCGCCCAGCGGCGCTGGCCGTCGAGAACTTCGTGGTTGACCACGACCACACCATTCACAACCGGCGGCGGCGTCGTCATGGACACGAAGCCGGGGACGGACTCGCCCATGCCCTGCATCAGGTTGACCTGACCGCCATGCCCGAAGCCTTCGCACAGATTGCCGGTCGCGGCATCAACCGCGATCAGACGCATATCGAGCGTACCTTCGAGAATACGATTGTGGCAGGGCTGGCCTTCCGGCACCTGCGACGACGTGAAATAGGTCACACCCTTACACGCGGCGGTGTAGGGAATGGCTTCGTATTTCTCGTTGATGTTGTGACGCCAGATCTCCTTACCCGTTGCCGGGTCGAGCTTCATGATGTCGTTCTGTGCCGAACACATGTAGAGGCCGTCACCCACCTTGATCGGCGTGGTTTCGGCAGCCCATTTGTTCGTCTGTCCCGGGCGCGGATAGCTGCCCGTGTGATAGACGAAAGCCACCTTGAGCTGATCGGCGTTCTGCGGCGTGATTTCCGACAGCGGCGAATAGCGCGTCTGGCTGTCATCACGGCCATAGGCAGACCAGTCTCCCTGCGCGGGAGCAGCACTCTGCTGCGGCACCATCTGCGGAACGTCGTTCGGGTCCATGGACCCGATATCCGGCAGATTGGCAGCGTTCACGCCCGCAGCCTGCGGCGCATAGGGAGACGGGCCGGAGAAGCGGCTCGTACTGGCAGGAGTCGTTGCCGTCGGCTCGTCGGCGTTGCCGGGGCCGGGAACGGAAGCCGTCGGCGAACCGCCACTTCCGGCAGGAGCGAACTGGGCGTTGGCGGCCAGCGGAGCACAGGCCAGCGTGACGCAGGCTGCGGTGGCGAGAAGATGGGATCTGCGCATCAGATGGCTCCCCTCAGGGTGCGGCGGGTTTCCAGTCGGCGAAGAACAGGAATGGTGAGAACGACGAGGATACCCAGCAGCGTGGGGCCAAAATCGCGCGGCAGAAGATCAACCGGGCTGAAACCCACTTCCCACAGCGACCAGACCCATGTGTAAGCCAGCGCACCCAGATAAAGGAAAGCACCGAGCGTACGGCCCAGAACCATGAACACGCCGCTGGCAACCAGCACGACGCCACAGATCAGATAATAGACGGAGCCGCCCAGCATCGCGAGTTGAGCCCCGCCGATAACAAAGAACAGCCCCACCAGAACGATAACAACCCCAAGCACGAGCGTGAGCCACTCGGTCAGGGTTCTGTTGCCATAAGTATTTGGCATCGGTGAAAGCCTCCTGCACTGATACCCGGGACGGTAATTCCGGACTTTCAGGAAAGCTACGGCTCTTTTGCAATATTCCCCTGTTTTATTCTAACAAAACCGTGTGCGAATGCAGTTTCATTATGGCGAATTCAAATAAACGTTATTCCAATTACCCAGCCGGAATCGTGACAACCGCGCCACCCGTATGATTGGTCGCCGCAAGGGCCGCCAGAACCTGCACCATCGTAAAGGCCAGCTTGCTCTGGAAATCCCGGTCGCTGATCCAGAACCACGCATTGTGATAGCTGACGGCAGCGTAAGGATCGTCCGGCTCTTCCTTGCCCGAATGGATCACGACTTCGGGCCGGTTCTCAATTCCGACCTGCCCGATCGTTGGCGGCGTACGACCGGCCTTGATGTCGCCTTCCGGAACCTCGACCTCATAGGCAAGCTGCGTCAGCATCGCGAGCATCGAGCGCGTCAGGATCGCAATCTGGCCCGGATGTTTGGGGTAAGGCCCATAAACGATCTCGGCCTCTTCCGCAGTCGGATCGAGATGCAGCAGGCGGCGCACTTCCGCCTGAATCGCGAGCAGATTGCTTTCCGAAGTGGATGTCAGAACAAGGTAGGACCGTTCAGGCCCCGGCCCGCTGCCACTGCCGTTACTGTCGGACTTGCCACCGTTCTTCTTACTGTCTGTTGACGTTACCGGATCGGTCGTGATGCGGATGGTCATGGCACCCGCAACCTGAAGCTGCCGCAGATCATGCAGCAGCAGATAGAACCGCACCGACCCGCCGCCGAACGGTCCCGCGCCGAGACCCCGCACATTGGACAGACCATCAATGGACTGCGCCGTCAGACGCAACAGCGTGTCGATCGGCAGACCGCCAAGGCTGAGAGGCATGATGACGGTCGGCGAGATCGGCCGGACCACGTTCTCCGCGTATTGCTGCCCGGTGACGGGCTGATAGGTGAAAGTCGGGCTTTCCCCGAGGGACATGCTGCCCGTGCCAAACAGATAGTTCCCGACCGCCGTTGCCGGATAGGCATAGAAACCACCGCTGACGCTCTTGGAGACGCTGTAACCCGCAATCACCTGCGTCGTATCGAGGAAGGTCGGCGGATCAGCATAGCGCAGCCGCACGATGTTGAGCAGCATCTCGTGCTTCTGGGTATCCCCCAGCGCGCGGGAGTATTCGAGCTGGTCGTTACGCAGCTTTCCCGGCCCCATCGGACCACAGGCAGAGAGCCCGATTGCGGAAAAACAGGTCAGGGCAGCCAGCAGCGTGGCACGAAAGTAGGAAGGATTCGGCATGGCTGTATGAAGACTGTCCCATTGGCAGGCAAAGCGGAAGGCCCGACCTTACTAAAGGGCGATGCGCATATCTGAAACCGCCATCTTTCCTTTCAGAACCCGGCGAGACAAGATTCTCGACGAAATGTGTCGTCGAAGTGCTTGAAACACCTTCCAGCCTTGCCTAGATCAGTAGTCGAAACACAGGCCCGTGAGGGTCTGGGGACGTCAATAGGGTTCGATCCGGTGCCTCACAGGGCCGGGACGGACCGCTGAGAGGACTGATTTTACATGAGCAAAGTCATTGGCATTGACCTTGGTACCACCAACTCCTGCGTCGCCGTACGCGAGGGTGACGAAACCAAGGTGATCGAAAACAGCGAAGGCGCCCGCACCACGCCGTCCATGGTCGCTTTCACCGACAAGGGTGAGCGTCTCGTCGGACAGGCCGCGAAGCGTCAGGCTGTCACCAACCCCGCCAACACCCTGTATGCCGTCAAGCGCCTGATCGGCCGTCGTTACGACGATCCGACCGTTCAGAAGGACAAGGAAATGGTGCCGTACGGCATCGTCCGTGGCGACAATGGCGATGCATGGGTCGAAGCCCGCGGCGAGAAGTATGCTCCGTCGCAGATCGCAGCCTATGTTCTGGGCAAGATGAAGGAAACCGCCGAAAGCTATCTCGGCGAGACCGTCTCCCAGGCCGTCATCACGGTTCCGGCTTACTTCAACGACGCCCAGCGTCAGGCCACCCGTGACGCTGGCAAGATAGCTGGCCTCGAAGTCCTGCGTATCATCAACGAGCCGACCGCAGCAGCCCTCGCCTATGGCCTCGGCAAGCGCGATTCCGGCACGGTGGCCGTGTATGACCTTGGTGGTGGCACGTTCGACGTCTCCATCCTCGAGATCTCCGACGGCGTGATCGAAGTGAAGTCCACGAACGGCGACACGTTCCTGGGCGGTGAAGACTTCGACAACCGCATCATCGGCTTCCTCGCCGACGAGTTCAAGAAAGAGCAGGGCATCGACCTGCGTGGCGACAAACTCGCCCTGCAGCGCCTCAAGGAAGCCGCCGAAAAAGCCAAGATCGAGCTCTCCTCCTCCAAGGAGACCGAGATCAACCTGCCGTTCATCACGGCTGATGCTTCCGGCCCGAAGCACCTCGTCGTCAAGCTGTCCCGCGCCAAGCTGGAAAGCCTCGTCGATGATCTGGTGCAGCGTACGCTCGGCCCGTGCCGTGCAGCCATCAAGGATGCGTCCGTCTCCCCGAGCGAGATCGACGAAGTCATTCTCGTTGGCGGCATGACGCGTATGCCGAAGGTCATTGAGACGGTTAAGGAATTCTTCGGCAAGGAGCCGGCTCGCAACGTCAATCCTGACGAAGTGGTCGCCATCGGTGCTGCTGTTCAGGGCGCTGTCCTGAAGGGTGACGTCAAGGACGTTCTGCTTCTCGACGTGACGCCGCTGTCGCTGGGTATCGAGACGCTGGGTGGCGTGTTCACCCGTCTGATCGACCGCAACACGACGATCCCGACCAAGAAGAGCCAGACCTTCTCCACGGCCGAAGACAACCAGAACGCCGTGACCATCAAGGTCTATCAGGGCGAGCGTGAGATGGCGGCTGACAACAAGCTGCTGGGCAACTTCGACCTTCAGGGCATTGCCCCTGCACCGCGCGGCACGCCGCAGATCGAAGTTACGTTCGACATCGACGCCAACGGCATCGTGAACGTGTCCGCCAAGGACAAGGCCACGAACAAGGAACAGCAGATCAAGATCCAGGCTTCTGGCGGTCTGTCTGACTCCGACATTGACCGCATGGTCAAGGACGCGGAAGCCAACGCAACCGCCGACAAGGCCAAGCGTGAACTGGTCGAGCTGCGCAACAGCACGGAAAGCCTCATCCACCAGACCGAGAAGTCCATCACCGAAGGTGGCGACAAGGTTCCGGCGGCTGACAAGTCCGAAGCTGAAGCCGCCATTGCCGAAGCCCGCGAAGCTCTGGGTGGCGAAAATCTCGACGCCCTGAAGGCTGCCAGCGAGAAGCTGACGCAGGCTGCCATGAAGGTTGGTCAGGCTGTCTATCAGGCTGGTCAGGGTGCTGAAGGCGCTGCTGCTCCGGAAGCTGAAAAGAAGGACGACAACGTCGTCGATGCCGACTTCGAAGACCTCGAAGACGACCACAAGAAGCACTGATCGGGTGACTTTCCCGGATGGAGCGCAACGCTCCGTCCGGCCCTGTTTTCCGAGGGCGCCCGTTCCCGCAAGGGGGTGGGCGCCATTCTTGTTTTTCCGGCCCATAACAGGGACCGCCTTCCGGAACGCCCCCTAAGGACCGAACATGGCCATCAAAATCGACTATTACGAATCCCTTGAAGTCTCCCGCACGGCCTCGCCGGACGAGCTGAAAAAAGCCTTCCGTAAACAGGCCATGCGTTTTCACCCTGACCGCAATCCGGGGGATGACGCCGCCGAGCAGAAGTTCAAGGAAATCAACGAAGCCTATGATGTCCTGAAGGACTCGCAGAAGCGCGCGGCCTATGACCAGTACGGCCATGACGCCTTCGAAGGTGGCATGGGCGGAATGGGCGGCGGCTTCGGCGGTGGTTTTGCCGGTGCGGGCGGTCTGGGCGATATCTTCGACCAGATGTTCGGAGACATGATGGGCGGCCGTCGGGGTGGTGGACGCCGGACCGGGGCAGATGTCCAGGTTCAGGTCGAAATCACGCTAATGGAAGCCTTCACAGGCGTGAAGAAGGATGTCGAGGTTCGCACCCGCGTGGCCTGTGAATCCTGCCACGGTTCGGGTTCGGCTGATCCCAAGGCGGGCAGCACCACATGCCCAACCTGTCACGGTGCAGGCAAGGTCCGGGCGCAGCAGGGCTTTTTCCTCGTCGAGCGTCCCTGCCCGACCTGTCATGGTTCGGGACGGACCGTCGCCAATCCGTGTAAGGCCTGCCACGGTACGGGTACACAGGCGAAGACCGAGACCATCAGCATCGACATCCCGGCTGGCGTCGAGGATGGCACCCGCATCCGCATGGCGGGCAAGGGCGAAGCTGGCGGCGAAGGCGTGCAGCCGGGCGATCTGTATGTCCACATTTCCGTCCTGTCGCATGACATTTTCCAGCGCGACGGTGCGAACATCTATTGCCGCGTTCCGCTGCGCATGACGCAGGCGGCTCTGGGCACGGAAGTGGAAGTGCCGGTTGTGGATGGTGGCCGAAGCAAGGTCCGTATCCCTGCCGGAACCCAGACAGGCGAGACGTTCCGTCTGCGCGGCAAGGGTTTCTCGGTCCTACGGTCTTCAGCGCGCGGGGACATGTATATTCAGGTTTCGGTCGAAACGCCGAGCCATCTGACGAAGCGCCAGCGCGAGCTTCTCGAAGAATTCGAGAAGGAAGCCGGGGACGACCACGCCAAGGGCAGCCCCGAAAACAGCGGTTTCTTCGCCAAGGTCCGCGACTTCTTCGACGGTCGCTGACCTTTATCAGGCTTACGAAAAACCCCGGTGCCCTCCCTGAAGGCACCGGGGTTTTTTATGTCAGTTTTTTAGATCAGGCCGCGCCGAAAATATCCTTCAGGGTTTTTTCCATCACCCCGGCATCCAGCGTTTTGCCCAGCCAGTGCTCCACGCCGATCACGCCCTGATTGACCAGCATGCCGAGCCCGTCCAGCACGGTGCAGCCCTTGCTTTCCGCTTCGCGCAGCAGACGCGTTCTGGGCGGGTTCGGGATCACATCGGCGACGATCAGACCCTTGCGCAGGGTTTCGACCTTCAGAGGCGGCATGGTCTCGGAATCGCCCAGACCGATGGATGTCGCATTGATCAGAATGTCCACATCTTCCGGCACGCTGGCATCACCGTCCCAAGCCTGAACATCCGCCTTGGCCGACGTGTTGTCCCGGACGAGGGCGGCGATGGTTTCGGCTTTTTTCGGATCGCGGTTCATGACGGTGATATGAGCGGCGGAGGCCAGCCCCAGTTCTACGGCAATGGCGCGTGCGGCCCCACCTGCTCCTAGAAGCAGGACCTTCTTGCCGGACGGGTCCGTGACCTTTTTGAGAGAGGCCAGAAAGCCCTTGCCGTCCGTATTGTCGCCGATCAGACGGCCGTCGCGGATGGAGACGCAGTTCACGGCCCCGATGATCCGCGCGGATTCGGCCACTTCGTCAAGATACTCGATCACCTTGACCTTGTGCGGCAGGGAACAGTTGAACCCGACCCATTCCATGGCCCGCGCGCCTGCCACGGCGTCTTTGAGACCCTCGGCCTTGACGTCACAGTTGATGTAGCGGGCATCAATGTCGTGGTGCTGGTAGGCGGCCTCGATCATGGCGACGGTCGGGTTGTCGTCGCAGGGTGTCGAGAACGATCCCGTCAGGATGCTGCGGAAATTCTGCTGGCTCATGAGAGGCTCCTCGGATCTGTGCAGTCTTGCGTTCACACGACATGACGCACGGGAGCGCAAAAGGTCCATTCACTTTCAGGAAATCTTGATTTTCCGGATGCCGGACAGTCTGACCCGATATCGAAAATCCAGCCGATCGCCTGCGCATGAGACGATCGGCCGGACAGCAACCCGACTTAGAGCGCGCTGGCTTTCTGCTCTGCGTCCGACAGGATGCGGGCACGGTCAGCACCGCCATTGGTGGCGAGACCTTCGGCTTCGATCACGGTGATGTCCGTAATGCCGATCATGGTGAAAACGGATTTCAGGTAGCTGAGCTGATGCTCGAAGGACGCTGCGGGCGAGCCTTCGCCATACAGACCACCACGCGCCACGGCGAGCACGACTGTCTTGCCCTTGGCCAGACCTTCAATGCCGGACGGGCCATAACGGAAGGTCTGACCCGCCACCATGATGCGGTCGATCCAGGATTTGAGCTGGCTGGGAATCGACAGGTTGTACATCGGCACACCGATGACGACGATGTTCGCAGCCTTGAAGTCACTCAGAGCCTTGGCGCTGGCAACCAGTTCGGGTCGGGCCGACACATCCGGCGTCAGCTCCTTGCCGAGCCATGACAGCGCTTCAACGTCGAGATGCGGCAGCGGATCGCTGGCGAGATCTAGAGAAATGACCTCGACGGACGGGTCTTTCTTGCGAAACTGGGCGACGGCGGCGGCGCTGACCTGACGGCTGGCGGAGCTGTCACCGAGAATGCTGGAATCGATGTGAAGAAGTTTCATTTTGATCTTTCCGGTTCCTGATCGTAACCAGCACCAGATAAGGAACCTTTGAACCCCGCCGCAAGAAGGCACATTCCGGAGCCATAGGCACATGGATGTTCGCGTCAGTGACACCACCCTTCCCCAGAAGCTGTCCGTAAAGCCGGGTGTAGCGCCTTTGAACTGCGCGCAGGACAGCAGCGCCTGCGCCGTCATCCGCTCCATCCTTGCCCGCACGACGGACAAATGGAGCATCCTGATCGTCAAATCGCTCGGACGCGGACCACACCGTTTCAGCGAACTGCGCCGCGCGATCGACGGAATTTCACAGCGGATGCTGACGCTCACCCTCCGCAATCTGGAACGTGACGGCCTCGTCCTGCGGACCGTTACCCCCACGACTCCGCCGCGCGTGGATTATGAACTCACGACGCTTGGGGAATCACTCTGGACGCTGACGGAAGCCTTCGGTCAGTGGGCCATGTCGAACCGCCCCGAAATCGAGGCGGCCCGCGCCCGCTTTGACGCCCGGCTTGACGCCGATCTCTGATATTTTCGCACGCAAGGCCCCCATCATGACCCTGATTTCCGCCCCCCGCATCGGTATTGCCGGCATCACGGGCCGACTTGGCACCCTCTGCGCCGAGGAAGCCGGAAGCGCCCTCACAGGCGGCCTCTCCCGCACGGCAGATGCCTCACGCAATATCACGACCGACCCTGCTACGCTCGCGAAGAACTGCGATGTCGTGATTGACGTCAGCCACGCCACCACTGTCCCGGCCCATGCGGCGGCCTTCGCGCAGGGCGGATGTGCGTGGGTTCTGGGAACGACGGGCCTTGATCGTGGCGCACAGGATGCCGTGAACGCAGCGGCGCAGCATATTCCGGTCCTTCAGGCCGCCAATTTCTCTCCGGCTCTGACGCTGTTTCTGGAACTGGCCCGACAGCTTGGCGCGGGCCTGCCGGATTATGATGCGGAAATTCTGGAGGTTCATCACCGCCAGAAGCTGGACGCCCCCTCAGGCACGGCGCTGGCGATCGGGAAGGCCGTGGCGAAAGGACGCGGAGTCGCATTCGAGGACGTGGCCCGAACCGATCAGAACGGTCTGCGCCCGGACGGGACGATCGGATTCGCGTCCCTGCGCGGCGGGCAGATCGTGGGCGAGCACGATCTCGTCCTGATGGCGGCGGACGAACAGATCACCCTGTCCCACCGCGCACTGGACCGGAGGGTCTTCGCCAGAGGCGCCCTGCTCGCCGCAAAATGGCTCGCCGGACGCCAAGCCGGACTCTACACAATGGCCGACGCCTTAAAGCCCTGAACCTAAAACAGGGTGCAGGGATCAAGATCCCTGCCGGGCCCGGGCAGAGCCCGGACTGCCCCCGTTCAACCACCAGCGATCGGCAGATTCACACCCGTCATAAAGCTGGAATCATCCCCCAGCAGAAACGCCACCACTCCCGGGATTTCGTTGATGTCGCCATAGCGGCGCATCGGCACGCTGCCGATCATCTGCTCGGCTACGATTTTGGGATCGGTGGAGAAATACTGGCTTCCCACCTTGGCCTGAAGCTCGACCTGACGCTCCCACATGAAGCCGGGCCCCATGTAACCGGGGCTGATGGCGTTCACGCGGATATTGTAAGGCGCAAGATCCAGCGCCGCCGTCTCGGTCAGGGCGATGATAGCCCCCTTGGACGCGCCGTAGGCAGCCATGTTCGGCGGCCCCTTCACGCCCGCCATGCTGGCGGTGTTCACCACACGACCGTAATTCTGCGCGATCATATGCCGCACGACAGCCTTGAGAACGTGAAATGCGCCGGTGACATTGATCGTCAGCACACGCGCAAAATCTTCGGACGGGTAATCCTGCACCGGCGCGAATGCGCCCTGATAACCGGCATTGTTGAACAGGAAGTCGATCTTCCCGAAATCCCGCACCACATCCTCCACGGTCTCGGTCACGGCCTCTTCAGACGTCACGTTACAGACATAGGAGCGGGCTTCGACACCCTTTTCCCGCACGGCGGCTTCCGCCTTTTCCAGAGCCTCCCGATTCATGTCCAACAGGGCAATGGCCGTCCCTTCCCCGGCCAGACGGAGGGCGGTCGCAAGACCAATATTGCCACCGGCACCAGTGACGAGACAGACTTTACCGCTAAAGTTATTCGACATCTCAAATGCCTCAAATTCTCTGTTTTTCCCGGACTCGACCTCGGGCCACGTCTTTGACGGGCCATGACGGTCACGGGAACACAAACGCAGCATGACCGGTGTTGTTGAAAAATGAAACGGGGGCCAGCGCTCTCTTTTTCGTAATATCCGTCTGGTTTTTTTGTGATTTCAGAGTGGCTTTCCGGACTTTTCCGCAGAAAACCGCGTTCAGACCTCACACGGCCCCTTGACCCTTGCGCCCAATTCCGCCAAGCCGTCCCCTCCCTGAATGCCACAGACCGCCTGCCAAGGCACACTGTGGCCCTTCTCACCACTCATTCCCTGCGAGGTCCCTGAGTGCGCAATCACGGCGATTTCCTTTTCACATCCGAGTCCGTTTCCGAAGGCCATCCCGACAAGGTGGCGGACCGCATTTCCGATACCGTTCTGGACGCCTATCTGCAGGCCGATCCGGAAGCGCGTGTTGCCTGTGAGACGCTGGTCACCACCAACCGCGTCGTCCTGGCCGGTGAAGTCCGCGGTCCCAAAGAGGTCGAGGACACGCTGATCGACCGCGCCCGTGAAGCGATCAAGGACATCGGCTACGACCAGGAAGGTTTCTCCTGGAAGAAAGCCGAAATCACCTCCTACCTGCACGCACAGTCCGCCGACATCGCTCAGGGCGTCGACAGTGCCGGTGACAAGGACGAAGGTGCTGGCGATCAGGGCATCATGTTCGGCTACGCCACGCGCGAGACCGAACACCTGATGCCTGCGCCCCTGTTCTATGCGCAGACGATCCTCGAGCGCATCCGCGACTACCGCAAGAGCGGCGACGCCCGTGGCGTTGGCCTTCTGCCGGATGCCAAGAGCCAGGTCACGCTGCGTTATGTTGACGGCAAGCCCGTTGGCGTCACGTCCGTCGTGATTTCCACGCAGCATGTCGAAGGCATGAGCCAGCACACGATCCGCGAAACGCTTCGCGACGTGGTCAATGGTATCCTGCCCGAGGGCTGGAACTGCCCGGAAGACGAGTTCTATGTGAACCCGACCGGCAACTTCGTCATCGGTGGACCGGACGGCGACGCAGGCCTCACGGGCCGCAAGATCATCGTCGACACCTATGGTGGCGCAGCCCCGCATGGTGGTGGCGCATTCTCCGGCAAGGACCCCACGAAGGTGGACCGTTCGGCAGCCTATGCCGCGCGTTACCTCGCCAAGAACGTCGTGGCCGCCGGCCTGGCCGACCGCTGCACGATCCAGCTCAGCTACGCCATCGGCGTGTCCAAGCCACTCTCGGTCTATGTTGACCTCGATGGTACGGGCAAGGACGTGGACGAAGCCCGTCTGGGTGCGATCCTCAACGACGTTGTGGACCTCTCCCCGCGCGGCATCCGCAAGCATCTGCGCCTGAACCGTCCGATCTATGTTCCGACCTCCGCTTACGGCCATTTCGGCCGTGCGCCGGATCCGGTTCTGGACAACTTCACCTGGGAACAGACGGATCTGGTCACCACGCTGCGTGGCGCCCTCAACCGGTAATCTGGCAGAAAAACCCTGGTCGAGTCTCTCAAACCCCAACCGGAGCGGCTTTACGGCCGTCAACGCGGCCATCCGCTCCGGGCCCGGCAGCAGCATCTTCTTGAGAAGGCGCTGCCCCGGCTCTCCTTCACCTCACCGGAGAATCCCACTGCGGGATTCTCCGATGCGGTCTCGCGCGTCTTTCTCGAAATCGGTTTTGGCGGTGGCGAACATGCCGTCGGTCAGGCCGAGCTGAACCCGGATGTCGGCTATATCGCCTCCGAGGTCTTCGAGAACGGCCTGTGCTCCCTGCTGTCGCGCCTCGTACCCGAAGGCGAGGAAGACACGGCCACGCCGCCTCCCCATTTCCGCATCTGGGCCGAAGACGCCCGCCTGCTGCTCAAGGACATGCCCGACGCATGCCTCGACCGGGCCTATCTGATGTTCCCGGACCCGTGGCCCAAGGCCCGGCACGCCAAGCGCCGCTTCGTGCATCCGGAAAACATCAAACAGATGCACCGTGTCCTGAAACCCGGCGCCATCTGGCGCGTCGCCAGTGACCATCCCGTCTATCAGGAGTGGGTCACAGAGGTGATGGGTAAGCAGAACCTGTTCGATGCACCGCCCCCGGCCAAGGAACGTCCGGAAGGCTGGTCGCCCACACGCTATGAGGCCAAGGCCTTCCGCGAAGGGCGCGTGCCGTTCTACTGGACTTTCACCCGCCGTCCCTGAAACGCACGCCAAACCCCTATCTCAGTTATTCAGCGAGTTTCCTGACATCATGACCCAGATCGAACGCGAAGAAATGGAATTCGATGTCGTGGTGGTCGGTGGCGGTCCCGCCGGTCTGTCCGCCGCGATCCGCCTGAAACAGCTGATGCCGGATGCGGGCGTCTGTCTGATCGAAAAAGGCAGTGAGATCGGCGCCCATATCGTTTCGGGCGCCGTCATCGAGCCGCGCACGCTTGATGAACTTCTGCCGAACTGGCGCGATCTGGACGCCCCGCTGCGGACGCAGGTGACGGAAGAGCGGATGCTGTTCCTGACCGAAACGCGCTCCTTTGCCGTTCCGTATCTGGATCGCGTGATGCCGCAGATGGCCAATCACGGAAATTACGTCGTCTCGCTCGGCGAAGTCTGCCGCTGGCTCGGTGAACAGGCCGAGGCTCTGGGCGTTGAAATCTATCCGGGCTTCTCGGGTGCGGAACTATTCATCGAAAATGACCACGTCGCTGGCGTCATCACGGGCGACATGGGCATCGAGCGTAACGGCGAGCACGGACCGAACTTCACGCCTGGTATGATCCTCCGCGCCAAGCAGACTATCCTGACCGAAGGCGCGCGCGGCTCCCTCACCGGCCACGCCATGAAGCGTTTCGGCCTGCGCAAGGGCGTCGAACCACAGACCTATGGCCTCGGCATCAAGGAAGTTTGGGAAATTCCGGCCGAAAAGCACCGCCCCGGCCTCGTGCAGCACAGCTTTGGCTGGCCGCTCGACGACAACACTTATGGCGGGGCGTGGCTCTATCATTTCGGGGAAAATCTGGTCAGCTTCGGCTTCGTGACCGGCCTCGATTACGCCAACACCTATCTGTCACCATTCGAAGAAATGCAGCGCACCAAGCTGCACCCGGCCTTCCGGGAGCATTTCGAGGGCGGCAAGCGCCTGATCTACGGCGCACGCGCCCTGTCCGAAGGCGGATTCCAGTCCATTCCGCGCCTGATCTTCCCCGGAGGCGTTCTGGCTGGCGATTCGGCAGGCTTCCTGAACGTGCCCAAGATCAAGGGCACGCATACGGCCATGAAGTCCGGCATGATCGCGGCTGAGGCCGTGGCTGAGGCTCTGGAAAAGGACAAGAAGGAAGCCGCCAGCATGACAGCGCGCGTCCAGCAGTCCTGGCTGTGGTCCGAACTGCGCGACGTCCGCAACATCCGCCCGGCCTTTGCAAAATGGGGCATGAAGCTCGGCGCGCTCTATTCCGGGATCGACAGCATGATCCTGCGGGGTCGTGCGCCCTGGACGCTGCATCACCCACATGCCGATAACGAGACGCTGCGTCCCGCCTCGGTGTGCACGAAGATCGACTATCCCAAGCCCGACGGGAAGATCACCTTCGATCGCGTCAGTTCGGTCTTCCTGAGCAGCACAAATCACGAGGAGAATCAGCCGGTTCACCTCAAACTCCGTAACGAGACCGTCTGGCAGACCGTCAATCACGATGTGTTCGATTCGCCCGAAAGCCGTTATTGCCCGGCAGGCGTTTATGAACAGGAACAGACGGGCGAAAACGCCTGGCAACTCCGGATCAACGCCCAGAACTGCGTGCACTGCAAGACCTGCGACATCAAGGACCCGACGCAGAATATCGACTGGTGCACGCCCGAAGGCGGTGGCGGTCCGAACTATCCGGTCGGGATGTAATTTTCTTCCCGCAAAAGGGCACGGCCAGAGCGGAATGTGACTTTTCCGGTCAGTCCCGCTACGGTGGCGCCCGTTTTTGTGGCGGCGACAGCAGCGAAAGATGACGATGAAAGTTCTGGTCCCAGTCAAACGGGTGGTCGATTACAACGTCAAGGTACGTGTAGCGGCCGATGGCAGCGGTGTCGAAACGCAGGGCGTGAAAATGTCCATGAATCCGTTCGACGAAATCGCAGTCGAAGAAGCAGTGCGCCTGCGTGAAAAAGGTGCGGCTAAAGAAGTCGTGGTCGTGACCGTCGGCGCACAGGCTGCGCAGGACGTGCTGCGCACGGCCATGGCGATGGGCGCGGACCGCGCCATCCTCGTCCGCACGGACGACACGCTTGAGCCGCGCGCCGTGGCCAACGTGCTCAAGGCAATCGCGACGCGCGAAGAAGCCGGTCTGATCTGCATGGGCAAGCAGGCGATCGACGACGACATGAACGCTACGGGCCAGATCCTGGCTGCGAAGCTCGGCTGGCCGCAGGGCACATTCGCCAGCGCTGTGACGGTTGCCGATGGTCGTATCGAAGTTGCCCGCGAGATCGATGGCGGCACGGAAGTCGTGTCCCTCACGCTCCCGGCGGTGGTGACGGCGGATCTGCGCCTCAACGAGCCGCGCTATGCCTCCCTGCCGAACATTATGAAGGCGCGCAAGAAGCCGCTTGAGACGGTCGAAATCGACAGTCTCGGCGTCGATACGGCATCGCGCCTGACGGTGGTCTCTGTGGCCGAGCCCGCCGAGCGCAAGGAAGGCGTGAAGGTAAACAGCGCGGCCGAACTGGTCGAGAAGCTCAAGACAGAAGCGAAGGTGATCTGATGACCGCTCTTGTTCTGGTTGAAGTCGAAAACGGCGCAGTCCGCCAGGCTTCCCGTTCGGCCGTTGCCGCTGCCTCCCGCTTTGGTGCGGTCGATGCCATCGTATTCGGAGACGGCGCACAGGCCGCTGCTGCCCTGCCGGGCGTAACGCGCGTTCTCAGCGTACCGGGTCTGGTCAACGATCTGGCCGAGCCCGCCGCCGACCTGCTGGCTGCCCGCGCGAAGGACTACAGCCACATCGTGGCCGCCGCCTCCGCTACCGGCAAGAACATCCTGCCGCGTCTGGCAGGCCTGCTGGACGTGCAGCCCATCCCCGATGTGGTCGAGATTAAGGACGTCGACACGTTCGTGCGCCCCATCTATGCCGGTAACGCGCTGGCAACGGTTCGCTCCGCCGACAGCATCAAGGTGCTGACGGTCCGCGGCTCCAATTTCGATCCGGTTGCTGCCGAAGGTGGGTCCGCCACGGTTGAGACAATCGAAGCTCCGGCTAGCGAAAAGTCCGTTTTCGTGAAGGTCGAGCTTTCGGCATCCGACCGTCCGGAACTGGAATCTGCCCGTGTGGTGATTTCCGGCGGCAAGGGCCTGAAGGACGCTGCAAACTTCAAGCTGCTCGAACCCATTGCCGACAAGCTGAACGCCGCCATCGGCGCGTCCCGTGCGGCCGTGGATTCCGGTTTTGCTCCGAACGAAATGCAGGTTGGCCAGACCGGTAAGATCGTAGCACCGGAACTCTACATCGCCGTCGGCCTGTCCGGTGCGATCCAGCATCTGGCTGGCATGAAAGACAGCCGCGTCATCGTGGCCATCAACACCGATCCAGAAGCGCCGATTTTCAAGGTCGCCGATTACGGCATCGTGGGTGATCTGTTCGAGGTCCTCCCGACGCTCGAAAAAGCCCTCTAAAACGGCTCGTACCTGAAACGACAAAAAAGGGGCGCCCCATGACGGGACGCCCCTTTTTTCATGACAGGATCTGACGCAGGTTTAACTGGCACTCCGGTCCCCATGAGGCACTCTGTCGGGCACGGAGACCCTCATCATGACCCGCATCCCAACCCTGCGCCAGCTTACCCGCGACATCCTGTCCTGCCTGCCCGTTCTTCTGGGCTTCCTGACCATTCACAGCGCCCTCGCCGCCGCTTACATCGTGCCGTCGGCATCCATGGAGCCGACACTGCGGATCGGCGACCAGATCGGCGTCATCGTCCCGTCCTATGGTCTCAGCACGGCCAATCTGCCGTTCGGCGATGCCCTGAAGCCTTCTTCCGAAACGAACAGCCGCCTGTTCGGGCATCTGCCCCATCGCGGCGATGTGGTCGTGTTCCGCGCACCCGCCAACCTGCACCAGACCTGGATCAAGCGCGTGATCGGCCTGCCGGGCGACACAGTGGCCCTGGTGCATGGTCGGGTCATCCTGAACGGAACGGTGCTTCCATGGAAAGACATGGGGCCAACACGCGAGGAAAGCCGAAAGAACGTCTGGCGTGCGGCAGAACGCTATGAAGAAACCCTGCCGGGAAACATCCACCACGACATTCTCAAAATGTCGCAGGATGGGGAGTTAGACAACATCGCCCCCTTCACCGTTCCCGCCAGCCATCTGTTCGTTATGGGGGACAACCGTGACAACTCCGCCGACTCGCGCGTCAGCGTAGCGGACGGGGGCGTCGGGCTCCTTCCCGTCTGGAACCTTCAGGGGCAGGCCCGCGCCGTCCTATGGTCATGGCGGGATATCGGCAGAACGGCGCTCGTTCTCTGATTTTTCGTCCGTGCCCTCTTGCAGGAAAGCGTTAACCCCTGTAGGAGAAGCGCCGTCGGCCGGAGTGTAGCTCAGCCTGGTAGAGCACTGTGTTCGGGACGCAGGGGCCGGAGGTTCGAATCCTCTCACTCCGACCAGCCGATAATTTTTCCAGAAATCGCCAAAACTGTTTCAGGCCCACAGACCAGCGCGTTCCTGCGTCTGAAATTCAGAACCTGAAACGCAAAAAAATGCCCTCCCCCTTTCGGGAGAGGGCAAAACGGCTTCAGGAACGCTTGTCAAAGGCCGAAGAGGTCGGCCAGACGCCCTGGGCATAAACCTGCCCGTAAGCGTGGACTTCCGTCAGATAGGTCCGCTCACCTTCGAGGACGATCTTCACGGTCGGTGCGAGCGTACCACCGATGCGATAGGTCGCCGGGTCCTGCGGGTCAGCCGAACCGGGCTGCGGCAGGGTATCAATGAAGGACTGCACGTAACCGGCAGGATCGACAAAGTGCGAATAGGTTTCGTACGGCGCAGAGGACGGGTTACCGAGCACGAGGCCCGAACCGTTCAGCGGCGCATACGGACCGAAAATACCGTTCCGGGACACGAAACCATACACACCGTCCGGACCCGTGCTGTTGCCGGTGAAGGTGGAGTGATGAGAGATCGTGAACAGATAGGTCAGACCATCCTGGAAGACGACATGGGGGCGCTCCGTCTGGTCATTGACGCCAAGCGCCGTGACGAGGGCCGGCAGCATTTCCCATTTGGAGAAATCACCCCGCGTAGAGTCGGATGTCAGACGGGCAATGCCGATGGCAGCAGCGCCATACTGCGCGCCAGCCGGAACGGTCGTGGCGGGCGGAACCGGACCCATCTCGTCGGAACCGATGGTGAAGTTCCCGCGCATGCCCGGAACATTGCCTTCAAACAGGGCATAGATCTGGTTGTCGTCAGGATTGCGGAAGATATGCGGATCGCGGAAATCCCAGTAAGCGTCTTCGACGATGTTGGCATAGTTCACGCCGTCTGCCTGGAACATGTCCGTGCAGACATCGAAGCCCTCGAACCAGACGCCGGTGGCATCTGCCAGAATGCGGCCCGTCGTGTAGGACGGAACAGACTCGGACGGCGTATCGTTGACGGAAGTATAGAACAGATCGACCGTATTGGCGCTGTTCTCTCGCATGACGGCACAACCGGACCATTCCCAACTGCGGGAGTTGGCACCTTCCTTGATGACGCGGCCACCGAACTTCCAGTCCGCGCCATTGCCGGTGCGGCTGTAGTAGTAGCCGATATAGGAATAGTTGTTGCGGCTGTGCCAGCCCTCGGTCGTATCGCCCGTGGCGGCACGATCGGCAACGAGGGCGAACATGACGTACCAGCCCTTGAAGGTGACGGTTTTGCCGTGAATATCGCGCAGCAGCCAGGTGTCCCACTGCCACACATCGGAATCGATGACGGGGAACGCATAGTCGATGACCGGCATGGTTGTGGTCGGATCATCGGTACGGATCTTCATCGCATCAGCGATCGTCCAGCGCGAACCGGAATGGACTGCGCTCTGCGTGCTGGAAACAGCGTTCATGAGTTTTCCTGTAGCTGAAAAAGAAAAAACCAGACGCACGTCAGCATCCGAGACCCTGTTTCAGGTCCGGATGCTGACGTACAATCTGAATAAAGAAATCAGGTCCCGTACTGAGCCGTAATTTTTACAAAGAAAAAATATCTTACTTCTGAAATTCGCAACAAAAAAAGACCGCTTCTTTTGGAAGCAGCCTTTTTGAAATTATTTGACCTGAAATTATTTTTTGAACCAGTAATCAATAACGTTTAATGGCTCAGTGCCACAGTTATAGGAAAAAGCTGCGCGCGATGCAAGCAAAAAATTGCCACCTGCCTTTCCGGGCTTCAACGCATAAAAAAAACCCACCCGTCATCGGGTGGGTTCTCCAGAAGGATCAGAAGACTACAAGCCTCAGCGGCGCTGAAAACCGGCCAGCGCGGATCGCGAAAGCTCTTCCAGAAGATCAATCGCGCCTTTCGAGTCGTTCAGGCAGGGCACGAGAGCAAACTCTTCACCCCCTGCTTCCATGAATTCTTCCCGAAGCTCGTTCCCGATTTCATCCAGCGTTTCAATGCAGTCCGTCATGAAGCCAGGCATGATGACCGCAATCTTCGTAATACCCTGTGACGGAAGAGCTTTGACGAAGGGCGCCGTATAGGGCTGGATCCATTCCAGCGGCCCAAAGCGGGACTGGAACGTCAGAGGCATCTGCGCCTCACTCAGCCCAAGAGCCGTCCGCAGTCCGGCAATCGTCCGCTCACATTCGTCGCGGTACGTATCGCCTTTTTCGATGCAGGTTTTGGGAAGACCATGAAACGACGCAACAATCTGCTGCGGCTTGAAAGACAGTTCCGCCAGCGTATCCTGAACGGACGTTTCAAGCGCGCGGATGAAAGCCGGATGATCCGGAAAGGATGGAACCGTCAGAACGGCCGGTTGGCGTCGTAGACGCATGAGGGCACGAAAAAGCTGATCATTGGCCGTGGCGGTCGTGGTTGCGGAATACTGCGGATAAAGCGCAATGCTGACGATCCGGTCGCAGCCCTGATCCATCAGGCTTTCCAGCGCCTTTGCAACGGAAGGGCGGCCATAACGCATGCCCCATTCCACTGGCACACCCTCAGCCTTCAGCCGTTCAGCAAGCCCCTCGGCCTGTCGACGGGTATAAACACGCAAGGGAGAGGCATTTTCGTCCCGATCCCAGATCCGCGCATAATTCGCGCCGCTGGCGAAAGGACGTTTTGTCAGGATGATGCCTTGAAGAATGGGCTGCCAGATCAGAGGAGGACTCTCGATGACGCGACGGTCAGAGAGAAACTCGCTGAGATATCTTCTGACTGAGAAATAGCCTGTATCGTCAGGCGTACCCAGATTGATCAGAAGAACACCCGTCCTGCCTTCTGGCGGAGGGGTAATTCGGGGGGTTTTATGTAAGAAAGCCATGGTGCCCTCTACTGTGGAACCGGGCACGCATTCAGGTAAAGAGGGAAAACGTCTGGAGATACGCGTCCCTTACGGGACGCTATCGTCGGTGCCGTACTTTGGCATAGGAAACATCCGGTTTCCGAACCCCTTGCAGGATAGTATAGGCAAATACCGCAACAGCGGCAGCCATCGGACCAACATACGGCAGAAGAGTATTCGTCAGAGCCATACTTGCCTCCTTTGAGCCTTTGGAAAAGATTTTCCGGTAAGCTCAATTCAGAGATTGAGCATATCTCTTCCGCATTTCAAGAAAAAAATCGGAATTCTTCAAAAAACATTCAAAAAAATGAAATAATCTCCTTTTTTCAATACCTTAGACGAATACGACTCTGCATCACCTTGGCAGCTACAGGCAACCATCCCATCTCAGAGCGGTTACAGACGCACCATCCAATTTTGCATTAAGGATTTTCAGACATGGCTACACAGGACCCCGTCATTTACGTTGTCGCTGACGGCGAAAAAGCCCGTTTTCTGCGCCTTGAAGGTTCACAGCTCCGCACCATCGAAACCTTTGACCTGCACAAAGGCTCCAGCGCGGAAAAGGACGTCGCGTCCATCAAAGCGCCTCACGAAAACCCGCGGGATCAGCTCAAGGTGCATTTCACGCGCGATCTGGCGGCCCATATCAACAAGGCCGCACAGGACCACAACGTCGAAGGCATTCTGCTTGTCGCGCCGCCGCAGGCTTCACACGAGATCCGTGAACATCTCGACAAGCCGACCACCAAGAAGCTTTTCAAGACGCTGGTCAAGGATCTCGTCAATACGCCGGATCACGACCTGCTGAAGCATCTCGACCGCCCGGAAACAGGCTGGCCCGAACTCGCTTCCGTCTGATTGCCATCAGACCGTGGGAAGGGCCGTCAGACAGTCCTTCCCGCAAGACAGGGCTGCCTCACCCCGGTCGTCCCCGGCCAGGAGGACGGCAGCCCGCGCAGATAGCGCACGGCCAGAAGCCCGAAACATTGCGCTTCCAGAGCGTCCCCGTCCCACCCCAAATTGTCTACGGATGCCACAGACCCTAGCCGTCGGGTCAGTCCATCCATCAGGACCGGATTGTGACGCCCGCCTCCCGCCACAAACCACAGTTCCGGCCGCACCGGAAACACCGTTCGGGCCACGGATTCAACCGTAAAAGCCGCCAGAGTCGCTGCACCATCTTCCGCAGACAAATCCCGCACAAGCGCCATGGCTTCAGGATGGAAACTCAGCCTATCGAGTGATTTGGGCATAGGACGTGCAAAATACGGCATCGCCAGAAGCGCCTCCAGAACATCCTGACAGACCGTTCCCGCAGATGCCAGTGCGCCACCGAAATCACAGGGTTGGCCCGTATGCTGGAGCGCCCAGTCATCCAGAAGCGCGTTTCCCGGCCCGGTATCACAGGCCCACACGCCGCGCTCCCCGGCCGGGTCCTGCGCTCCCAGAACCGTCACATTGGCGACGCCACCAATGTTGAGAACCGCAACAGGACGCCGTTCCTGCTCAAGCAGAGCGGCGTGAAACACTGGAACCAGCGGCGCGCCTTCCCCGCCATTTTCCAGATCCCGCGTCCGGAAATCATGCACAACCGGAACGTCGCACCGTTCCTGAAGGAGCCGGGCGTCCCCAATCTGCCAGCTTCGGCCCAGTTCCGGCTGATGCAGGATCGTCTGACCATGAAACCCGATCACCGCAGGTTCCAGATCCGGTGCCTGCTCCCGCAACAAACGCACCGCCTCCACATGCTGCAAAGTAAGATCCCGGGCGATCGCGAGAACGTCGGAATCATCCTCCGCCAGACCCGCCGCACGATCCAGCAGAGCCCGCGTTTTGGCCCGGAGTTCCGGACTGTAGGGCAGCGTCAAGGACGGCCCGGTACGCCCGATTCGCACACCATCCGTTTCGATCAGGGCGGCATCCACCCCGTCTAGAGACGTCCCGCTCATCAGTCCAAGCGCCCAGAGCATCCCGGTCGCGCCCGCGTTGGCCGCAGCGTTCAAAGCCCGGCGAGCGCCAGATGCAGATTGCCCTGGCACCGCTCCAGAAGCGGCTCGATCTCCACCAGAGCCACACCGTGCCGCAGCAGAACGGCCCGTTTCGTATTCCCCTGCACAAGCTTCAGAGCCTCACGCGCCTCTTCGACTGTCCCTCCGGCCAGCTCCATGACCATACGTTCCGCGCGCACCTGAAGCTTCTCGTTGCTGATGCGCATATCCACCATGCGCCCACGATAGACATGCCCCAGACGCGTCATCAGCGCGGTGGAAAACAGGTTCAGCGTGACTTTCTGAGCAGTGCCAGCGGCCATCCGTGTCGAACCGGCCAGAACCTCAGCCCCGGTCGGAATGCAGATCCCGAACTCCGCTTCCTGCAACAGACGCGACTCCGAATTGCCACTCACGCCAATCGTCAGGGCTCCGACTTCCCGTCCGAGCTGGACAACCGCACAGGTGTAGGGCGTGTTGCCGCTGGCCGCGACGCCGATCACCACATCACGTTCGGTCGGATGATAATCAAGCAGATCAAGCCGCGCCTGATCCTCTCGGTCTTCCGCACCTTCCGCTGCCTGCGTCGTCGCCCCGGCGCCACCAGCCAGCAGCAGAACCAGCTTTTCGGGCGCGACACCAAAGGTCGGCGTCAGCTCCACACCATCCTGCAAGCCAATCCGTCCCGACGTCCCGGCCCCCGCATAGACCAGCCGCCCCCCGGCCTGAAGCCGGGGCACAGCCGCCTCGACGGCGCGTTCGATGGACGGCAACGCCTCACCAACCCGATCCAGCGCCGCCTTCTGCGATGTCAGAAGCCGCTCCAGAAGAGCATCGAGCGGCAGGCGCTCGATATCTTCATTGATCGCAAGAACCGTCTCCGTGCGGGAGTTTGTCATTCAGCCTCGTCTTCGTCCGGCACTTCGTTGCGACGGAAAAGCTGCCCGTCCTTCAGAAGTCCCTGCTCCACGATACTTTCCGCAATCTGGACGGCATTGAGAGCCGCGCCCTTGCGCAGATTGTCGGACACACACCACAGCGCCAGACCGTTCTCGACCGACGGATCAATCCGCAGGCGGGACACATACGTCGCATCCTCGCCCACACATTCGATCGGCGTGACGTAACCACCATCCTCGCGCTCATCGCGCAGAATCACACCCGGCGCCTTACGCAGCGCCTCACGCGCCTTCTTCAGATCGACCGGCTTTTCGCACTCGATGCTGATGGCTTCCGAATGTCCGATGAACACCGGAACGCGCACGCAGGTCGCCAGAACCTGGATGTCCGGGTCCATGATCTTGCGGGTTTCGACGGCCATCTTCCATTCTTCCTTGGTCGCACCGTCGTCCATGAAACGGTCGATATGGGGAATGACATTGAAGGCAATCTGCTTGGTGAACTGAGCAACCGTTGGCGGATCGTTGACGAACGTGCCCTTGGTCTGGGCGAACAGCTCGTCCATCCCGTCCTTGCCCGCGCCTGAAACGGCCTGATAGGTCGAGACCACGATCCGCTTGATGCGGAACAGGTCATGCAGCGGCTTGAGCGCCACGAGCATCTGTGCGGTTGAGCAGTTCGGATTGGCGATGATGCCCCGGCTCGCCTTGCCGATGGCGGCGGCGTTCACTTCCGGCACGATCAACGGGATTCCCGGCTCCATACGGAAATGGGACGTGTTGTCGATCACCACGCATCCGGCAGCCGCAGCCTTGGGCGCATAAACGGCCGAAACCGAACCGCCCGGCGAGAACAGCGCAATATCCCAGCCCTTAAAATCGAACGTCTCAAGGTTCTGAACCTTCAGGACCGTCTTGTCCCCAAAGGAAATCTCGCGCCCTGCCGAACGCGGCGAGGCCAGCGCCACAACCTCATCGACCGGAAACTCCCGCTCCGCCAGAATTCGCAGCAGTTCGCGCCCGACCGCACCCGTGGCGCCAACAACCGCAACCCGATAACCCATGATCTTTTCCCGTTCCCTGAAAATCAGCCCGAAAAGGGCAGACGCTTTAAAAGCGCCGACAGACGGTGCCGCCGCAGTTCGTAGCGGGCCTTGCGCCCCGTCGCCATATAGTTGAGCTGGATCGCATAGCGCGTTCCGACAAACTGCCGGTGTCCGTGCCAGGTGGCCGGACCGTTCGGAAACACCAGAAGCGTTCCTTCGGCGGGCGTCACCTCAACATCGAAATCTTCGACATCATCCGGCCCGTTCAACAGGCGCAGGCAGCCATCGCGTGAGGCCCAGTCCTCGCCGCGCGGATTGAGATACAGCAGGATCGTGACCAGCTTGGCCTCCGAATCCCGATGGATCCGCCCGTCCTTTTCCCGCGTGCGCCCGCGCATCGTCAGCATGGTCGGCGCATCCGCCAGATCCAGCCCGAATTTCTCCGCCACCAGCGCCTTGAGCTTCGGCCCCTGCAACTCCGCAATCATACCCGCAACACGTGGCGTCAGCTTCAGCGCCTGTGGCGGAAAGGAGCCACCGGACTTCATTTCCGGCAGATCGGAGACAACCGCCTTCAGGTCATCGTTACCGATGAAATGCGGCACCACCAGATGCGGAAACGGTTTTTCCGCAACGGGCGCACTCTCGAACGCATCATAATCAAGGGAAATCCTGCTCATGGCGCGGAAGGCTAGACGCGGCCCACGTCGGCGACAAGGCCTATTCCACACATGTGAGATCTGCCTTTTACGAAAGAATATTACCCCCGCAGCGGCTTATGCGTCCTGACCATCCGGCTCGTCGCCAGATAGCGGACATATCCTGCCCCCAGACGGTTCGCACCCTTCGTACAGACATGCGGCACCGGTAGGGACGAGATCCGCCCGTCCCACACGGTATGAAGCAGGCGCGGATCTGTCCGACATTCCAGCGTCCGATGATCCACTCCAGATTGTCCGACATCATCCGCCAGAACGGAACGTGCAGACAGATCAACCCGGCGCGGCTCCTGCGCGCCAGCCGATAAACCCGTCAACACAAGACCACTTCCCGTCAGAACTGCAAGAAACAGCAGAGCACGCATGAGCGAAACTCCCATCCCAACAAGGCCGGCTCAGGACCGGTCAGTCACCAAGACGACGTCGGACGTTAAAAGTTGCGGCATCTTTGTGGCGGAACGAACAGATTTTTGCCTTCAAGCCGCCCGACCATCAGGCGTACACATGGTCCTCCTGCCTCCCCGGTGCAAGGTGACACCTATGAACACCCGCCCTCTCGTCCTCCCCGAACTGCTCCCGCTTCTTGAAGAAGTACCGATCGTCGATCTCTCACCCGATGCCCTTCCCGCTTTCCGCAGAGGGCTGGAATATGCCGCCGGACAGTCCTTCCTTCAGGCCGAAGACTATCCCGTCATTCTTGAACGACTGACCATCCCCGCCACAGACACCGCGCCCGACCTCCGCCTCCTCACCGTCCGCCCGCGCAAAGACGCAACATCCCCGCGTCCGGTCCTTCTGCATCTGCATGGCGGCGGCTATTTCGCCGGCCAGCCCGAACTCACAGCCACCCAGCTCTGCCAGTTCGCTCAGGATCTGGACTGCGTGGTCATTTCCCCGGATTACCGCCTCACGCCGGAACATCCCTTCCCGGCAGCGATCGAGGATGCCTACACGACACTCTGCTGGATCACGCGCAACGCCGACACACTCGGAATCGACGCCTCCCGCATCGGCCTGACCGGCGAAAGCGCGGGCGGCGGCCTTGCTGCGGGGCTGGCCCTTCTGACCCGGGACCGCGAGGGACCGACGCTCCTGTTCCAGAACCTCGTCTATCCCGTTCTCGACGACCGCACGACGACGGGTCAGCCCGACGCCTCCCCAGTTGGGGGCGAGTTCATATGGACCCGCGCCAGCAACACCTTCATGTGGACGGCTCTCCTCAATCCCATAACGCCCGGCTCGGCTGACGTCTCGCCCTACGCCGCGCCCGCCCGCGCCACCGACCTATCGGATCTGCCCCCGACCTATCTGTCCGTGGGCGCGCTGGACCTGTTTCTGGACGAAGACCTCGCCTACGCGCAGCGCCTGATCCATCAGGGCGTTTCGGTAGAACTGGAAATCGTGCCCGGCGCCTGCCATATCTTCGACCAGACAGACACCCCGGTCGCCACCCGCTCCATCGCACGCCGCATCGACGCCATGAAACGCGGATTCGGTCTCTGAAGAGTGCGCGGCCAAAAGACAGGCCCCGGTTCACGTCACAGGAGCCGGGGAGACAGGAGAACGAGTTCATGGGCGACCATCGCGATGACCGGGACGCCATCAACGGCGAAAACACCGTCTATCTGGCGGAACTGCACACACGCTGGCAGCACGACCCGTCATCCGTGGACACGGCTTTCGCCGCCCTGTTCGAAACCCTCGGCTCCGACCGCCTGCCCACAGATGCCGCCGAACAGACCGACGCCAGCACCGAGAGCCTGAAATTCGCCTATCGCCTGCGCGGACATGCCATCGCCAAGCTGGACCCGCTCGGTCTGGCACCCGTCCCCGATATTGCCGAACTAAACCCGCCCGGTGCCGACCGGGACCTGATCGCCCGCCTGCGCCGTGCCTACTGCGGCACCACGGCCGCCGAGTTCATGCATCTTCAGGACCCCGCCCAACGCCAGTGGTGGATCGACCGTCTTGAAAACCCTGTTCCCGGCCCGTCGCTGGACCAGAAGCGCCTCCTCCTCGCCCTCACCCGCGCCGAAGCCTTCGAGCAGTTCTGCCAGAAGCGCTTCATGGGCATGCGCCGCTTTGGCCTTGAAGGCGGCGAGAGCGTCATTGTCGCCCTGCGCACCCTGATCGATGCCGCCGCACAGGACGACGTGCGCTCCGTCTCGCTCGGCATGCCCCATCGCGGCCGTCTGAACGTAATGGCCAACATCCTGCGCAAGCCGTTTGCCGCCATTTTCAGCGAATTCGCAGGCACCGCCTTCAAGCCCGACACCATTCAGGGCTCGGGCGATGTCAAATACCATCTCGGCACCGCCACGACGCTCGAACATGCGGGCCATACCGTCCGTATTTCGCTCCTGCCCAACCCCTCGCATCTGGAAGCGGTGGACCCTGTTGTGCTGGGCCGCGTCCGCGCCGATCAGGACCGCGAAAAGGACCACGACCGCCAGCATCATCTGGGCATTCTCGTCCACGGCGACGCCGCCTTCGCCGGTCAGGGCGTCGTGTACGAAACCCTGAGCCTGTCCAAGCTGGAAGGCTACCGGACAGGCGGCACGGTTCACGTCATCATCAACAACCAGATCGGCTTCACTACCGTCCAGTCCGACGCCCATTCCGGCATCCACAATACCGACATCGCCAAATCCGTTCAGGCCCCGATTTTGCACGTCAATGGCGATGACCCCGAAGCCGTCTCCCGCTGCGCTTTTCTGGCGCATGAATGGCGCCGCACCTTCCAGTCGGACATCGTGCTGGATGTGGTCTGCTATCGCCGTCACGGCCATAACGAAGCCGACGAACCCGCCTTCACACAGCCAGCGATGGTCCACGCCATCCAGTCCCGCGCCACGACACGAAGCCTCTACGCCCAGCACCTGATCCGCACGGGCGTCATGACCGAAGCCGAAGTCGAGGAGATGTGGAACCACTTCCAGAACCGTCTGGAAGAACAGTTCGAAAAATCCAAGACCTATCACCCCGACGGCACGGACTGGCTGGACGGCCCCGAAGACCCCACCCGTCTGCAGGACGAGCAGGACCGCATCCAGCCCATGACCGGCGTACCGCTCCGCCGCCTGCGGGATGTTGGAGAGGCCATCGGCACGATTCCGGAAGGCTTGGCGGTTCATCCGCGTCTGGCCCGTCAGATCACGGCACGCGGCAAGGCGGTGGCCGATGGCGGCCCGCTCGACTGGGCGACCGCCGAGGCCCTCGCTTTCGGCACCCTGTCCATGGATGGCCACCCCGTCCGCCTGTCCGGTCAGGACAGCCGTCGCGGCACATTCAGCCAGCGCCACGCCGTGCTGTTCGATCAGGACACAGGCCGCGAAGACACGCCCCTGACCCATATCGCGCCCCATCAGGCCCCGCTGAACATTTGGAATTCCCCGCTCTCGGAATATGCTGTTCTCGGCTTCGAATACGGCTATTCCCTCGGCGATCCGGAAGCGCTGGTTCTGTGGGAAGCGCAGTTCGGCGATTTCACCAACGGCGCGCAGATCATCCTCGACCAGTTCATTGCCTCAGGCGAAACCAAATGGCTGCGGACCTCCGGCCTGACCCTGCTTCTGCCGCACGGCTATGAAGGCGGCGGCCCGGAACATTCTTCCGCCCGTCCCGAGCGCATTCTTCAGCTCTGCGCCGAAAACAACATGCGCGTGTGCAACATCACCACACCCGCCAACTACTTCCACGCCCTGCGCCGCCAGATCGCGCGACGCTGCCGCAAGCCGCTGGTCGTTTTCACACCCAAATCCCTGCTTCGTAACAAGGATGCGGTATCCATGCTGGACGAAATGGGCCCGCACACCCGGTTTCAGCCCGTCATCGCGGACCCGGCCAAGGAAGAAGGCGCACGTCGCGTCATTCTGTGCACTGGCAAGGTCTATTACGATCTGGTTGCCGAGCGCGAGCGCCAGAACCGCAACGACGTCGCCATCATCCGCATGGAACAGCTCTATCCCTTCCCGCACCATGCACTCATGGAGCAGCTCGCCCGCCACCCGGACGCAGAACAGGTCGTGTGGTGTCAGGAAGAGCCCCTCAATAACGGGGCATGGATTTTCGTAGACCGTCGCATCGAACGCGCCCTGCGCGCCTGCGAGCATCGGGTCCAGCGCCCGGACTATGCAGGCCGCGACAGTGCCGCCTCTCCCGCAACCGGACTACCGGGCGTTCACGCCGCCCAGCAGGAAAAACTGGTTCAGGACGCTCTGTCCTGAACCACCCCGAACAGGAAAAACCTCAGGTCGGGCCGCCCTGATAGCCATAGCTGCTGCGGCCCGCGCCCACATTGCCATAATCATCGCCCCGAAATTGCCGAGACCCCTGACCGCCATAATCCGGCCCGCACGCCGCCAGCGCCGCCAGAAGTCCAAGCGCTATCCCAATCCGAACCCGCGTCATCAGTATTTTCCTTGCGTATCAGCCTGTTGCGACATCATAAGCCGCAAAACCCCGGCAGACCACCAGCGGATCGCTGTTGGATGTAGGGACATCTGCTCTTTTCAGGGAAAATGGTGAACCGGCTGGGACTCGAACCCAGGACCATTCGATTAAAAGTCGAATGCTCTACCAACTGAGCTACCGGTTCATCCGCACGCTGGCTACCCCACAACCTATAAGGGCGTCAACCTCACAACCGCGAAAAACAGGCCCAGTGCCTCTCCAGACATGGTCTCTCCTCGCAAAAGAGGCTATGGGCGCCCCACGCTTCGTCTCTTAGCCCCGAAAGGAAGAAACAGATGCCCATCCAGATTCTTCCCGGCCTTGCACTCGAAGACGACGAACTGAAAGTGACCTATATTCTGGCGTCAGGCCCCGGCGGTCAAAACGTCAACAAGGTGGCGACGGCCGCACAGCTCCGCTTCGACGCCGCACGATCTCCCGCCCTGCCAGACCGGATCAGAACCCGCCTGATCGAACTGGCGGGCAGCCGGGCCACGCAGAATGGCGAAATCATCATCACCGCCCGTCGCTTCCGGACGCAGCAGCGCAACCGCGAAGACGCCATAGAGCGTCTGGCGGAACTGATCCGGAAAGCGGCCCATCGCCCTGCGTTCCGCGTCGCCACACGCCCCGGGAAAGCCGCCAGACAGCGGCGTCTGGATGGAAAATCCCACCGGGCAGGGATCAAGCGCAATCGGACCGTGCGTCTGGACGACTGACCGGGGCCATCAACGACACCCATTCCGAACAGGACCAGCCGCAGCTTTTTCCTTTCACCACGATCTCATCCGATACGATCAAATAACATAAATCCGAACCCAAAGCTGGATCACATAAACACCACCGAAACGAACAACTCTATATTTCTCAAAAAATTATCAATGTGGAATTTAATTTCCCCAAACCGAACCGTAAAATCTTTTTGTTGCCAACCTGCAACAGGGAGAAAAACTGTTTTCAGAAATCGTTTTTGCTACTTTCGCGTAACGAGTTTTTATCATTACTCTTCTGAACCCCCCTCTGAACCCAAGGGCGGTGTCTTATGGAGGTACAAAGAGTAATAATGAAATCCCGGCACCGCATCTCCCTGCTCGTGACAACAGCCTTTTCTGTCATGCCCTGTCTGTCCGCGCTCGCCGCGACGACAACCAGTCATCCTGTCCGTCACCACAGCATCCGGACCGGCAGCAGCACGCACGCAACGGCACATCCCGCCAGCGCTCCAGTCGCGAAGACTGCGACGGCCGCGCCACGCAAGAAAAAGACCGACATCAACTTCGCGGGTGAAGCCGAGACGATCAACGTCACCACCGGCACCCATGCGACCAACCGCAAGGCCCGCGAAAGCACGTCCCCCGTCACCGTGGTCTCCGCTGCGACGCTCCGCCGTTCGGGCATGCTGAACCTCTCGGACGCCCTGACCCGGACCTATGCTTCCATCAACGTGGTGGCGATGGGTGCGGATTCCGCAGCTCTGACGTCCTCCATCCAGATGCGCGGCCTCGGCCCGAACGAAGTGCTGGTTCTGGTGGACGGCAAGCGCCGCCACAACACGGCGAACATCACCGCCGATGCAGGCCCGCAGTTCGGTTCCACAGGCGCCGATCTGAACACAATCCCCGCGAACGCCATCGACCATATCGAAGTGCTCGAAGACGGCGCGGCTGCGATGTACGGCTCAGATGCGATTGCCGGTGTGGTGAACATCATCACCAAAAAACAGGCTCACGGCATGCAGACCTCCGTACAGACCGGCGCAAACGCCTATAACGGCGATGGCTGGCAGTACAAGGTCGGCGCTGATGGCGGCGTAAAATGGGGCAGCGACGGCTACCTGCATCTCAGCGGCGAAGTCTATCACACGGATCACATGGTCGTCGGCGCGCATGATCACCGTCTGCTCGGAAGCTGGCCCACCAACGCCACCACGACGGGCTACTATAACGGTATCGTTCCGAATGCGATGAACGTGCCGACCAATTCCAACAAGATCATGAGCACGCCCGAAGAAACCCGCGAAAGCCTCGCCATCGACTTCGGCAAAACCATTACCGAAGGCGTGAATTTCTACGGCCTCATCACCTATATGCACCGCCACGGCGAAGCGTATGAAAACTACCGCACGCCCGTCATCGCGCCCACCATGTATCCGGCTGGCTTCTCCCCGCTCGAAACCTCGGAAGAGAACGACTATGCCGCCACGCTGGGCCTCAAGGGCGACAACTTCCTGGGCTTCGATTGGGATCTGAGCACCACATACGGCGCCGATGGCAACAAAATCGGCAACAAAAACACCGTCAATACCGGTATGCTGGCCAGCACATGCTCCACAGTTCCGGGCTCGGCCTATTATTCCACCGATGGTTGCGGCTGGTCCCCCACCACGACGCGTGCTGAAACCTATCGTATGGCGCAGTGGACCAACAATCTGGACTTCCGCCGCCACTTCAATATCGCCAACGTCGTGCCCATGACGCTGGCCTTCGGCGGCGAACACCGCCTCGAAACCTATGAGATCAAGGCAGGCACCCCGCCCTCCTATGAACTAGGCGGCACGCAGGGCTATGCCGGTCTCGGCCCCAACAGTGCTGGCAACTGGAGCCGTGACATCTGGGCTGCCTATGTCGATGGCGACTTCCATCCGCTCCCGCACTGGGATCTCGATTTCGCAGGTCGCTTCGAGCACTACACGGATGTCGGCAACACGGAAAACGGCAAGGTCTCGACCCGCTATGACGTGAGCAAACGCATCGCGATCCGTGGGACAATCAGCACCGGCTTCCGCGCGCCGACGCTGGCCGAACAGCACTACAGCGCCATGAACGTGGACCCAACCGGCGCCTCCGGCCTGCTGCCCGTCAACTCAACAGCCGCCCGTATTCTGGGTGCGAGCGCCCTGAAGCCGGAACGTTCCGTTAGCGCCAGCGGCGGCATCGTCCTGGAGCCCGTGAAGAACTTCCACGTCGAGACGGATGTCTATCAGATCAATCTGCGTGACCGCATCGTGGGCGGTGGTACCGTCAACGGTCAGCCCGCCGTCGATGCCATCGAAGCTATGGGATACTCCCTGCCTCTGAACAGCATCACCCTCGACAACGTCTCCGCCTATTACATGACCAATGGCGCCAGCACCCGCACGCAGGGGCTCGACATCAAGGCGGACTACACGTTCCGCTTCCATAATGCTGGCAACCTGAACCTCAGCATGGCATTGGACCTGAACCGGACACGTCTGCACCACAACGGAACGGACACCAACGGCAATGTGCTGCTGAACGCACAGAACATCGGCTACATCACGACCGCCTATCCGCGCAGCAAAATCATCCTGAACGCGTTTTATACGATCGGAAAATGGGACCTGAACGTGCGTCAGACCCGCTACGGCGAGACCACGGACATGCTGACCTACTATGACTGGACGGATAAGACGCTCACATGCCCGAGCGGCGGCAAGCTGGCCTATTCCAACAGCTGCTTTGCGCAGTTCAAGAATACGCCGCGCTGGCTGACCGATATCGAAGTCGGCTACCGCTTCAACAGCCACTGGCATCTGGCGATCGGTGCGAACAACGTCTTCAACGTCCGCCCCCGTCGTGTTCCGCAGATCAACAACTCCCGCGGCGCCCAGATCTACGACCAGTTCTCTCTGCAGGTTCCCATCACCGGCGGCTACTATTACGGCCGTATCAACGCCAGCTTCTGAAATCCACTTTCAGACCGTTTCATAAGAAAGGCGCCCCGCTACAGGGCGCCTTTTTCTTTAGAAAATAGCCCGATCCGGAATACTTGCAACATCCGGTGTCGTGATCGCGACAGTATTGGCGAAATGACTGCGCGCATCCTCTCCATGCACCACGCCACTCGAACAGGCAGACAAAGCCAGCGCACAGGATAGAACCATCACGTCCAATACCAGCGTTGATTTCCTGATCATCATTTTATTCTTCCTTTTCTGATCCTGACGACCATACGATCAGAAAAAATATCCGTGAAATCTTATGTTTCTATCCGTTCATAAGAACGATTTATAAAAAACCTTGCCTATCACGCGACATAAATCAGCAACAAAAAAAAGCCGGCGCATCACTGCACCGGCTTTCGTAAAATCCGCTTTTACGCAGGATTCAGGCTTCGACATAGGCCTTGACGATGATGTCGGGGTCCTTGACCACACCACCCGCGCCGGAACCACGCTTGAGCTGGTCCACATATTCCATGCCTTCCGTGACCTGACCGACGATCGTGTACTGACCGTTCAGATGCGGGCTGGCAGCGAACATGATGAAGAACTGGCTGTTGGCGGAGTTCGGTGCCATCGTGCGGGCCATGCCGACCGTGCCACGCTCGAACTTGGCAGCATTCGTGAACTCGGCCTTGAGGTCCGGATAGGAGCTGCCGCTCGTGCCGGTTCCCGTCGGATCGCCACCCTGTGCCATGAAGCCTTCAATCACGCGATGGAACTTCACGCCATCATAGAAGCCTTCGCTGGCCAGCAGCTTGAGGCGCTCGGCCGCCAGAGGCGCCAGATCGGGGCGCAGCTCGATGACCACCTTGCCAGTCTTGAGCTCGAAAACCAGCTTGTTGCCGTCGGGCACTGCAGTATCGGACATCTTGGAACCTTCCAGAATTCGTTGAAGGTTCCTATGTCGGCCCTCGGCCCAGTTTCGACAAGACGATATGTGCAACATCTTCGCTGACGAAGGGTGAAATATCGCCTCCCAGCCGCGCGATTTCCTTCACGATGCGACTGGCCGTACTGCGATGTTCTTCAGACGACAGCAGGAAAACCGTCTCGATTTCCGGGGCCAAACGACGCAAAGCGCCGGAAAGCTGGCTTTCGTAATCGAAATCGCCCCCCGAACGTAGCCCGCGCACAACCGTGCCCGCCCCGGCCTGACGCACGGCATCCACCAGAAGCGTATCGAAGCCAACGACCTCGACCCGCTCCCCATGCGGCAGCTTGTCCACCTCATGCCGCAGAGCCGAGAGCCGCGCCTCCAGATCCAGAAGCGGCTGCTTGCCTTCATTGACCGCCACCCCGACCAGCAGCCGGTCGAACAGCGCGGAGGCCCTGTGGATGATGTCCAGATGCCCAAACGTGACCGGATCAAACGTGCCGGGATAAAACCCGACACGCGGATCCGTCCGCGCCTCAGGCGTCAGGTGCAGCATCGTCACCAGCGGCAGGAGCTTCGGAGGCCACAGTCTCGTCGGCATCGCCCTCTTCCGTGTCATCTTCCAGAACCGGGAAGACACAGATGACGGTTTCGCTGTCATTCAGGCGGAACAGTGTCACGCCGCTGGCCTGACGCGCCATGACGCGGACCTGCGACACCGGAAGACGGATCAGACGCCCCGTATCCGTGACCAGCATGACGTCCGTGCCATCAAGCGTCGGCAGCGTGCCCACCACTTCCTTGCCGCGACGGTTCGCAGAGAAGGTCATGTTGGTAATACCCTGACCGCCACGGCCCGACACACGGTAATCATAGGCCGAAGAGCGACGGCCAAAGCCGCCATCCGTTACGGTCAGGAGGATTTCTTCCTGCTGTTCCAGTTCCTCGAAGCGCTCCTGCGTCAGATCGCCCGCGATCTCGACGATTTCCTCGTCGCCGGACACGGTTTCGTCTTCGGCACTGTCCTCCAGAGCCGCATTTTCAGCACGGCGCTTGGCATTGGCCATCCGCAGATAGGCCGAGCGTTCCTCGACGCTGGCATCCACATGATTGAGGATACACAGCGAAATCACCGCATCGCCATCCCCCAGACGGATGCCCCGCACGCCCGTGCTGCCACGACCGGCAAACACGCGCAGCGTCTCATCCGTGATCTGGAAGCGGATGCAACGCGCGTTCTTCGTTGCGAGGAACACATCCTGACCTTCACGGCAGGTCGCCACACCGATGAGGGAATCCCCCTCGTCGAGCTTCATGGCGATCAGGCCAGACGCACGGATATTGCGGAAATCGCTCAGACGGTTACGGCGCACATTGCCGCTGGCTGTCGCGAAGGCAAGGTGCAGATCGTCCCACAGTTCCTCATCCTGCGGCAGCGGCAGAACGGCCGTAATGGAATCCGTTCCCAGTTCCGGCAGCAGGTTGACCAGCGCACGGCCCTTGGCGGTCGGCGCGGCTTCCGGCAAGTGCCAGACCTTCATCCGGTAAGCCTTGCCGCCCGAAGAGAAGAACATCACCCACTGATGCGTGTGTGCGTTGAAGCTGCGGATAATCACGTCATCGCCACGACGACCCGAGGCCGTACGACCACGACCACCCCGGTTCTGGGACCGGAAAACCTCCAGCGGCGTACGCTTGATGAAGCCGTCGCGCGTGATGGTCACAACCATCTGTCCCGGCTCGATCAGGCTTTCATCGGTCTGGTCACCAAGTGAATCGGAAATTTCCGTCGCACGCGGGGTCGCGACTTCCGCACGGGCCGCCAGAAGCTCCTCGCGCATGACTTCCATCCGGCGCGGACGGCTCTCGATGATCTGAAGCAGCTCACCGATCTTGACGGCCACCTCACCCAGTTCGCCCTGGATCTTCTCGCGCTCCAGACCCGTCAGGCGTTGCAGACGCAGCTCAAGAATACCGCGCGCCTGCGCTTCCGTCAGACGAACCTTGCCATCGATGATGACATTGCCTTCGTCGTGGATCAGTTCCAGAAGCGGAATAACTTCCGAAGCATCCCACTCACGCGCCATCAGCGATTCACGCGCTGTCGCAGCATCCGGGGCCGCACGGATCAGCGCGATGACCTCGTCGATATTCGCGACAGCCAGAACGAGACCGACCAGCAGATGCCCACGATCCCGTGCCTTGTTCAGATCGAACCGGGCGCGACGGAGAATGACTTCCTCACGGAAACGCAGGAAAGCTTCCAGAATGTCCTTCAGCCCCATCGTCCGCGGCTTGCCGTCATCGAGCGCCAGCATATTAGCGCTGAAGGACGTCTGAAGCTGCGTGAAACGGTAGAGCTGGTTCAGCACCACATCCGGCGTTGCATCGCGCTTGAGCTCGATGACAACACGCATTCCGGAGCGGTCGGACTCGTCGCGGATGTCGGAAATGCCTTCGATTTCCTTGGCCCGAACAAGATCGGCGATCTTTTCCTGCAACGTGGCCTTGTTCACCTGATACGGGATCTCGGTGATAATGATGGCCTGACGGTCCTTGCGGATTTCCTCGATCTCGGCACGTGCCCGCACCGGAATGGACCCGCGACCCGTCTCATAGGCACGACGGATACCGCTGCGCCCCATGATGATGCTGCCCGTCGGGAAATCCGGCCCCGGGATGATCTGCATCAGCTCGTCGAGTTCGATGTCCGGATTGGCAATCATCGCCAGTGTGGCATCAATGACTTCGCCCGGATTGTGCGGCGGAATATTGGTCGCCATACCAACGGCAATACCAGCCGCACCATTGACGAGCAGGTTCGGGAAGACCGCCGGCAGAACCTTCGGCTCGTTCTCGCTTTCGTCGTAGTTCGGCTGGAAATCAACGGTATCACGGTCGATATCGTCCAGCAGGAAGGACGACGCCTTGGCCAGACGCGCTTCGGTATAACGCATGGCTGCCGGGCTATCGCCATCGACCGACCCGAAATTACCCTGACCATCGATCAGCTTGACGCGCATCGACCAGTGCTGCGCCATCCGGACCATGGCGTCATAAATCGAGCTGTCACCATGTGGATGGTATTTACCCATCACATCACCGACAGCACGTGCAGATTTGCGATAGGGCTTATCAGCCGTAAAGCCGCTTTCACGCATGGCGTAGAGGATACGGCGATGAACCGGCTTCAGACCGTCCCGCACATCCGGCAGCGCGCGCGATACGATCACGGACATCGCATAGGCCAGATAGGAGGAGCGCATTTCCTCCTCGATCGTCACAGGAAGACGGCCGGAAGAGGGCAGATCAGTCGGCTCGGTCAGCTCGGTCAAGACAGGTCACCACGCTAGAATTCAGTTTTTCCAGCATACCGCATGCGTCGCCATCACGCCACACCCGGCCCACACCCGACACTGTGACGCACATTCTCCTTCAGTCGAAATTCAGGCTCGTAAGCATTCGACAAGTAAAGGCGACGAACGAAAGATTAACGAAGTTCTCCAAAATATAGCTCAGCGTTAACATCTTATTAACTTGCGAGCACCAATTGAGCACGTTAGCAATTCCCAAACACACTCCGGCGAGTCCGTGCCGGAACTTTTTCGGAAAGATCTCATCATGGCCGACACAAACACCGACGACATCACGCCCGCCGGCAGTGACAACGCAAGCTATAACACCACCGAAACAAGCTACCATCAGCAAGATTATTCCTGGCGCTGGGTCGGCCCCGCAACGGGCGGCGACTGGACCGATCCCAGCAACTGGGTTCTGACCGATGCCGGCAATCCGGTTGATACGTCCTCCAGTGCTTTCAGCGGCTATCCCATCCCCCAGAGCGAGCAGAATGCTGACGTCAACGTGGGATACTACGGAAACGAGACACCGAATGTCGTCGTGTCCAATGCCGTTCTCTACAACCAGATCCGCAGCCTCAGCATCTGGCAAAACAGCACCCTGAAAATCACCGCACAGGGTGGAAACGGAAACGTTTTCGCAACAGCCGGTTTTGAGAACTACGGCACCCTCATCATCGACACCCCATCAAAAGTCGAACTTGGCGGCGTGACAGCGGGTAACGGCACCCTGACAATCCTGAACAACGATGGCAATGTGACGTTTGACGACGGGCAGCTGAATAACGGCACACTCAACCTCGTCAACTCAACCCTCGGCACTCTTGCAACGCCCATTAACGTTTCAGGCGGAACGATCAACCTTCAGCAGAACAGCACGCTCATTGCGAACCTGTACGGCGAAGGCGCCACGGTCAACATCGACCCAGCAACCGTCAACACGCTGTATGTCAACGACCGCTTCTCCAATAGCAGCGGCTCCATTCAGAACACCGTCATTAACGGCGTTTCCGAAAACACGCATTTCGGCATCCTGAGCGGCTCCTCTAAGCCGGTCTCCGCCACATATGAAGCCAATACAAACGGCTCCTATACGCTAACGATCACCCTTGATGACGGCCGCGCCATTACGTACCCGACGGTCAATGTCGCCAGCGGCTACACACCGGCTACACAGGCCACAATCGTACAGGACGGCTCGAACGGCTGGCTCATCGAAGACGCTGGCACATCAACGGCTCCTGCCTCCTATGTCACCAGCGACCTGCACCAGCATCTTGCCTCCACCGCAGCCGCAGCGGCTGCAGCCGGTGGCGATACCTCGCAGTACAGCAGCAATGCCGTCAGCTACCACAACCATGACAACGTCTGGCGTTGGACCGGTTCTGCTACGGGTGGCGATTGGTACGATCCGAAAAACTGGACGCTATACGACGGCCAAGGCAACGTCATTAACACATCCAACAGTTCCTTCGGCGGCGACGCGGTTCCGCAGAGCGAGCAGAATGCTGACGTTAATGTCGGCTATGTCGGCAACACCACGCCCAACGTCGTCGTCGCCGACGCACCGTCCTACAACCAAATCCGCAGCCTCAACGTCTGGCAGAACAGCACACTAGAGATTACCGCGCAGGGTAGCAGCACTTATAGCGGCTACGTTTTCGCAACGTCCGGTTTCGAAAACAACGGTACAATTCTCATTAACACCGCAGCAAAGGTCGAACTTGGCGGCGTCACAGAGAACCGTGACGGCGGCACTATTACGATCATGAATAACGACAACAACGTCGTGTTCGATACAAACAGCGTCAATAATGGCGGCACGATCAACCTGATCAACGCAACGCTGGGCGCTGCCACCAACCCAATCTCCGTTTCCGGCGGTACACTCAACCTCTCGCAAGACAGCAGCCTGTTTCTGTCTCCGGGCGAAAACATCAATACCATCAATGTTGATCCGAACACGATCAACACGGTGTATGTTCAGGCTAACGGCCTGCTGCACACAGACTCATCGAACACCCAAAGCGTCGTGATCAACGGCGTCTCCGCCAACACGCATTTCGGCATCTCCGGTGTGTCTTCCGCTCCGACGGCTGCCACCTACACGCCGAACGCTGATGGCTCCTACACGCTTCAGATCACGCTGGCTGACGGTCGCCTGCTGACATTCGGCGACCTGCATATGGCAAACGGCTTTGTTCCAAGAACCAACGCCACCATCGTCCAAGACGGCAGCACTGGCTTTCTTGCGGAAGATTCAGAGGCAGGCTTTTTTATTATCGAAGCCATAGCTGAAGGCCCCTGCTTCCTCGCAGGCAGCATGATCCGCACGCCGGAAGGCGATGTGGCCGTTGAGACCCTGCGCCTCGGCAGCACGGTTCTGGCTTTCGTGAACGGCGAAACCGTCGAGCGCAAAGTCACCTGGGCCGGCCGTTCCCACATGATCGCCAAGGCCGGTCTGGCCGACGCGGAAGCCGGTTATCCGGTCCGCATCATGCAGGGCGCACTCGCCGAAGGCGTGCCTTACAAGGACATGCTGGTCACTCCGGAACACTGCCTGTTCATCAATGGCGGTTTCATCCCGGCCCGTATGCTCGTGAATGGTCGTTCGGTGGTCTATGATCGCACGATCGCCGTTTATGACTACTTCCATGTGGAAACGGCTGAACACTCGGTCATCATGGCAGACGGCATGCTGACGGAAAGCTACCTCGACACCGGCAACCGCCAGTCCTTCCGTCAGGACGGCAGCGTTGTTTCTCTGGGTGGCCGCGAGCGCAACTGGAATGACGACGCAGCAGCTCCGCTGTCCGTCAGCCGGGACGTGGTCGAGCCGATATTCCGTGAGATCGAAGCCCGCGCCATCGCAGCAGGCCTTGAGAACACGGTTGCCGCTCCGGCTCTGACCGAAGACGCCAACCTGTACCTCGTCGCCAGCACGGGCCAGACCATCCATCAGGTCCGCACCGCCAATGGCCGCGCGATGTTCATGATCCCGTCCGACGTGACAGGCGTTCGCATCGTGTCCCGTACCTCCAGCCCGAGCGAAACGGTCGGACCGTTCGTGGATGACCGTCGCGAACTCGGCGTTCTGGTCGGTGAAATCACGCTGTTCGACTCGGGTAACACGATCCGCATCGACCAGCACCTGACGGACGCAGACCTGTCCGGCTGGGACGTTCAGGAGAACACCGCAGTCCGCTGGACGAACGGCAACGCCATGCTGCCACTGACGGCCCGTCAGCCGAACAGCCTCGGCATGCTCGCCATCCAGATCCTGGCCGCTGGCCCCTATCTGGTGACGTCGGAAGAAAACGCAGCCCTGACCGCCTGAAGCCAGCCGGTCTGAAATGAAAAAGCCTCACCCTTTCGGGGGTGAGGTTTTTTTGGGTCTGCACCACAGTCAAAAAAACCCCGGAGGCCTAAGCCTCCGGGGTTTTTCAGTCTTCAGAAGCCGTATGCGGCTATGAACTCAGAACGGAATTTCGTCGTCCAGATCGTTGTCCGGCGGGGCATCCCAGCCGCCATTGCTGCCACCCGAACGACCGCCGCCAGAAGCTCCGCCGGAATTCCCACGGGAACCACCAAAGCCACCGCCCGCACCGCCAGCGGAGCCACCACGGCTCCCACCGCCGAAGCCGCCGCTATTGCCACCGCCATAGCCGCCACCGTTGTCAAAGCCACCATCATCGCCGCCACCGCTGCGATTGCTGTCGATCAGCACCAGATCCCCACGGAACCGGTCGATCACGACTTCAGTCGTGTATTTTTCCTGGCCGGACTGGTCGGTCCACTTCCGCGTGCGCAGTTCACCTTCGATATAGACCTTGCGGCCCTTGCGCAGATAACGCTCGGCGACGTCGGCCGTCCGCTCGTTGAAAATCACCACGCGATGCCACTCGGTGCGCTCCTTGCGCTCCCCGGACTGGCGATCGTTCCAAGTGTCCGACGTCGCAACGGTCAGATTGACGATTTTGCCACCCGACTGCGTGTTGCGGACTTCCGGATCCTTGCCCAGATTTCCGACCAGAATCACCTTGTTGACGCTACCTGCCATTCCCGTCCCAACCAATTTTCTCGAATTGTTCTTTTCATATGGATCGCAAGACCCATTTATAAAGTGATCTAGCATCCCTTGCCGCCAGTTGCCCAATCTCACATCCGTTTTTCTGCACATTCCGGGGTTTCCGTGAGCTTTCCAGACAATCATTCGATTCGAGTCCGTGGCGCCCGCGCCCATAATCTCAAGAACATCGACGCCACGATCCCACGGGATTCCCTGACGATCATCACGGGCCTCTCAGGCTCCGGGAAATCCTCACTGGCGTTCGATACGATCTATGCCGAGGGGCAACGGCGCTATGTGGAAAGCCTGTCCGCCTATGCCCGCCAGTTCCTTGAACTGATGGGCAAGCCGGACGTGGATTCCATCGAAGGCCTCTCCCCGGCCATTTCGATCGAGCAGAAGACCACATCCAAGAACCCGCGCTCGACCGTCGGCACGATCACGGAAATCCACGACTACATGAGGCTGCTTTGGGCGCGCGTGGGAATCCCCTATTCCCCCGCGACCGGCCTTCCCATCGAAGCCCAGACCGTCAGCCAGATGGTGGACCGCATCATGGCCATGCCCGATGGCATGCGCCTGATGCTGCTCGCCCCCGTCGTGCGGGACCGCAAAGGCGACTGCAAGCGTGAACTGGCCGAGCTGACCCGTAAGGGCTTCACGCGCGTAAAGATCGACGGCGAACTCTACGAAATCGCCGAGGCCCCGGAACTGAACCGCAAGACACGCCATACCGTCGAAGTCGTCGTGGACCGGATCGTCGTCAAGGAAGGTCTCGAATCCCGCCTCGCCGACAGCTTCGAGACCGCCCTCGAACTCTCGGATGGTCTGGCTTATGCCGAGGAGGTCAAACGCGCGGGTGAGAAGGAAGCCCCGGCGCATGTCGTGTTCTCGTCGCGCTTCGCCTGCCCGGTCTCCGGCTTCACGATCGAGGAAATCGAGCCGCGCCTGTTCTCCTTCAACGCCCCGATGGGGGCCTGCCCGGTCTGTGACGGCATCGGCACCGAAACCCATTTCGACGAAAACCTGATTGTCCCGGATGATAGCCTGACGCTGGCCGAGGGCGCCATCGCCCCGTGGAAGGGCGCCAGCACGGACTGGTATGACCAGACGCTCGCCGCTCTCGCCCGCCATTGCGGCGATGACATGCACACGCCCTGGTCCGACCTCCAGCCCGCCACGCAAGACCTCATCATCAACGGCTCGAAAGAGCCGATCGACATTCCATATACCGACGGCGGGAAGGTCCACATCGTCACCAAACCGTTCGAGGGCGTGCTGAAGAACCTGCGCCGCCGCATGGCCCAGACGGACAGCATGTGGGTGCGTGAAGAACTGTCGCGCTATCAGTCTGAAAAACCCTGCCATGCCTGCCACGGCGCACGCCTCAAACCCGAAGCCCTGTGCGTGAAGGTCAAGGACCTCAACATCGCCGAAGCCTCGGACATGCCGATCCGCAAGGCGCTCGACTGGTTCTCCACCGTGGAAGCGACCCTCACGCCCCAGCGCGCCGAGATCGCCCGCCGCATCCTGCGCGAAATCACCGACCGTCTGCACTTCCTCGATGATGTGGGGCTGGACTACCTCACCCTCTCGCGCGGCTCAGCAACCCTGTCCGGCGGCGAAAGCCAGCGCATCCGTCTGGCGTCGCAGATCGGTTCGGGCCTGACAGGCGTGCTGTATGTGCTGGACGAACCTTCCATCGGCCTGCACCAGCGCGACAACGAGCGCCTGCTCGGCACGCTCGAACGCCTCAAGCGCCTCGGCAACACCGTCATCGTCGTCGAACATGACGAGGACGCCATCCGCGCTGCCGACTACCTGATCGACATGGGGCCGGGTGCAGGCAAGCTTGGCGGACAGGTCATCGCCGTCGGCACTCCCGCAGAGGTCGCCCAGAACCCCAACAGCATCACCGGCGCCTATCTGTCAGGCCGCAAGGTCATTCCCGTCCCGACCGAGCGCCGCAAGCCCAGCGGCATGCTCACCCTGCACGGCGCACGCGGGAACAACCTCAAAGACCTGACGGTCGATTTCCCGCTCGGCACCTTCATCGCCGTCACGGGCGTTTCGGGTGGCGGCAAGTCCACGCTGGTCATCGATACGCTGTATAAGGCGCTGTCCCGCCAGCTCATGAAATCGAGCCAGACGCCGCTCCCCTATGACCGTCTGGAAGGCGTGGACAATCTCGACAAGATCATCGAGATCGACCAGTCCCCGATCGGCCGGACCCCACGCTCCAACCCCGCAACCTATACGGACCTGTTCGCCCCCATCCGCGACTGGTTCGCCGAACTCCCCGAGTCCAAGGCGCGCGGCTACAAACCGGGACGCTTTTCCTTCAACGTGAAGGGCGGACGCTGCGAAGCCTGTCAGGGCGACGGTGTTCTCAAGATTGAAATGCACTTCCTGCCGGACGTGTACGTGACCTGCGACACCTGTAAGGGCGCACGCTATAACCGCGAAACACTGGAAGTGAAGTTCCGCGGCAAATCCATCGCAGATGTCCTGTCCATGACCGTGGACGAGGCCCTGCCGTTCTTTCAGGCCGCGCCGAAGATCCGCGACCGTCTCGCCATCCTGCAACAGGTCGGGCTGGGCTATGTCGCCCTCGGCCAGCAGGCCACCACGCTTTCGGGCGGCGAGGCCCAGCGCGTCAAGCTGTCAAAAGAACTGGCCAAGCGCGCCACCGGCCGCACGGTCTATATCCTTGATGAACCCACAACCGGCCTGCACACCGAAGACGTCCGCAAGCTGCTTGAAGTGCTCCATACCCTTGTCGATCAGGGCAACACGGTTCTGGTGATCGAACACAATCTCGAAGTCATCAAAACCGCCGACTGGCTGATCGATATCGGCCCCGAGGGCGGAGACGGCGGCGGTCAGGTCGTCGCAGCCGGAACACCGGAAGACATCGCCGCGTGCAAAGCCAGCCATACCGGCCGCTTCCTCGCCCCGCTGCTGGACGCGCCGGGCGCCAGACAACCCCGCAAAGTCACAGCCACCAAAATCACCCAAGCCATGCTCGCCGCCAGCCTGCCACCGCCAAAAGCCGAACGCACAGCCGCGAAAAAAGCAAAAGTCGCCAAAGAAAAAGCAGCGGAAAAAGCTCACGAAAAGAAGCCCAGAGGCCGCCCCGCCGGGTCCCGCAACAAAACCAAAACCTGAACCGACTCACATCCTGAAAGGCCAAATGCCTTTCAGGACACGAACCCCAGAATATACGCCACGCCAAACGCAGTCAGAACCGTGCCATTGAATATCGCGTGGCACAGTGCCGTCGTCCAGAACGGGTTAAGTCCCGCCTCCTTTTCCGCTGTCAGAAAACAGAAATAGAAGCAGCTCCCGCCCACCAGACCGGTACAAAGCGCCGTCAAGGCACTGCGTCCCAGACTGCCGCCGTAATGCGTGAATGAAAACGGCCCCACACAGGCAAGCCACGTTACAAACGGGGTCAGGGGTCGATATCCCAACACCTTCCGCACCAACACGATCGGCAACCAGAAATAAAGCGCCGTTTCTATAATTGGCGCCAGCAAAACAGCCAGCACGACTGACGCTCCGAACCCAGGCTGCCATTTCCCAGTCGCCCCGAATCCCGCTGCACCAATCAAAAGATGCAAAAGGATGGCGATCAGGGCATTGAGCAACGCATAAAGCCCAGCAATCCGAAACGCCCGCCACACTACGACATCACGCAGCGGCGGCTCGACAGTCACTTCTGCCGAACACCCAGATGCCCAGCCTTCCGCGCCTGAGCCAGCGCTTCCTGCCGCTCACGCTCGGCATAACGATGGCGCTGCTCTTCCGTCCGTTCATTGTGGCAATGCGGGCACGACACACCCTGCACGAACAGCGGCGAGGCCTTGTCATGCGCGTTCAGTGGCCGACGACAGGCATGGCACACATCATGCGTCCCGATCTCCAGACCATGCTTCACCGAAACACGCTGGTCGAACACGAAACACTCACCTTCCCACAGGCTCTCTTCCTCGGGCACGGTCTCCAGATATTTCAGGATGCCGCCCTTAAGATGATAGACCTCGTCCACACCTTCCGCCCGCGCAAAGGACGTTGATTTCTCGCAGCGGATACCGCCCGTGCAGAACATGGCAATCTTCGGCAAACGACCTTTCGCTTCCAGTTCCTGCCGCCGTTTGCGAAACCACTCCGGAAATTCACGGAAGGATTTCGTTTTGGGGTCTTCCGCGCCTTTGAACGTGCCGATCGCCACTTCATAATCGTTTCGCGTATCAATCAGGATCGTATCCGGATCGGAAATCAGCGCGTTCCAGTCTTCCGGCGCCACATACCGCCCTACGCCCTGAAGCGGGTCGATATCCGGCTCGCCCATCGTGACGATTTCCTTTTTCAGCCGCACCTTCATCCGGCGGAACGGCAGTTCAGGCGCGCAGGACTCCTTGCTTTCCAGATCCGTACAGCCCGGAAGTGCACGGATATGCGCCATCACGCGCTCCATGCCCTCATCCGTCCCGGCAATCGTGCCGTTGATCCCTTCGCGCGCCAGAAGCAGAATCCCCCTGATCCCCTCACGCTCGCACAGCTCCAGCAACGGTCCGCGCAATGCGGCAGGATCAGCGAACGGCGTGAAATGATACAGCGCGACAATGCGGATCGGTTCGAGAATATCGGACATGAGGCAGGCATCCGGCAACCGGGACCGCAGACACAGCCGCGATCGGATGAAAAAAGACAGCCCCGGAAATATCAGGGCCAAAGCGGGGATGCCAGACCCATATGACGCAGACACAGGCATGATCCCTGCGGTAAAGTGCTCCCATGACCCAGATCAGCGCCATCCGCGGCCCCTTCCTGACCTTCCATGCCGATCCCTTCACCACCGATCCGATGGACGCCCTGCATCACGAGTCCGACGGCCTGATCCTGATCGAAAACGGCCGCATCACCGCTGCCGGTCCCTGGGACAGTCTGCGCGACACCATCCCCACAGGCACACCCATCGACCACTACCCCGACATGCTGATTTCCGCAGGCATGATCGACACGCACGTCCATTACCCGCAGCTCCCAGTCATCGCCTCCTATGGCGAGCAGCTTCTGGAATGGCTGGAAAGCTACGTCTTCCCCGCCGAAGCCCGCTACGCCGATCTGACTTATGCACGCACCGTCGCCCGGCAATTCCTGAACGAACTCCTGCGCGTCGGAACCACGACAGCCGCCGTGTTCTGCACGGTCCACCCCCAGTCCGTGGACGCCTTCTTCGAGGAGTCCGAACGCCTCAACACCTGCATGATTGCAGGCAAGGTCCTCATGGACCGCAACGCCCCGGAAAACCTGCGCGATACCGCCCAAAGCGGCTACGATCAGTCCGCAGACCTCATCGCACGCTGGCACAATCGCGGACGCCAGCTTTACGCCGTCACCCCCCGCTTCGCCCCCACCAGCACCCCCGAACAGCTCGATCTCGCAGGCGCACTTCTCGCCACGAAACCCGACCTGTTCATGCAGACACATCTGCTCGAAAACCGCTCCGAAATCGCCTGGGTCCGCGAACTTTTCCCCGACCGCAACTCCTATCTGGACGTGTACGACAAGGCCGGTCTCCTGCGTCCCCGCGCCATTCTCGCCCATGCCGTTCACGCCGAAGAAACCGACTTCCAGCGCTGCCACGACACAGGCTGCTCCATCGCGCACTGCCCCGGTTCAAACCAGTTCCTCGGCAGCGGCTCTTTCCCGCTCTTTGAAGCCCTCAAACCCGACCGCCGCGTGCCCGTTGGGATCGGCAGCGACATCGGCGCCGGGCCTTCCCTGTCGCTGCTTCAGGTTCTCTCCGACGCCTACAAGGTCGCACAGGGCCTCCAGACCAAACTCCACCCCGCGCAGGGACTCTGGCTTACCACGGCAGGAGGCGCACAGTCCCTCGGTCTTCAGGACAGGATCGGCAGCATCCAACCCGGCCTCTACGCCGATCTCTGCGTCTTCGATCCTGCCGCCACGCCTCTGGGCCGCATCCGCGCGCAGACGGCAGAAACCCTCGCCGACCGCCTGTTTGCCCTGACCATGCTGGGCGACGACCGCAGCGTCGCCGCCACCTATGTCGCCGGAGAACTCCGTCATCAGCGCAAAACAGTCTGAAGCCTGTGACACCAAGTGCTATTTTTATTTTGACTCTGAATTTTCAAAAATCGTAGGGTCATCTTAATTATTTGTCAGCATTTCAGAAACTATACTGGAAAGAGTATTTAACCTGCGAGAATACTTCAGCTCCCCCTCGGGCTCGCGACCTAAAAGCAGGACCCATGAACCACTCCCTCTCTTCCGCGCAGACTTTCCGCTCCCTGTTCTCCCTGACGGCGGCGCTGTCCTTCGGCATCCTTCTTCCAGACCGCATCGCACACGCCGCAGACAATACAGCGAACGCACCACAGGTCACTCTGGGCAACGACGGAAACAGCAACGGGCAATCCCTGTTCCGCACCCTCTTTGACGGACAGCGCGCAATCGGCACCGGTGGCATGACGTCTCTTGAAGGCTCAAGCGGCGGTGGCCTCGCAACCTGGGCCACCATCAGCGGCTATGGCAGCGACAAGAGCGCAGGCATGGCCTTTCACTACAGCTATGTGAACGTCACCAATTACTGGGACCAGAACGTCGGCGCCTCAATCGGTCTTTTTGACCGCGTCGAGCTTTCCTACACCCATAATTTCTTCCAGACCCGGGCCACAGGCGCCAAGCTCGGCATTGGCAACGGCTACCAGTTCGATCTCGACGTCGCAGGCGCGAAAGTCCGCCTTTTCGGCCATGTCGCTGACAATACCCTGATCCCCCAGGTCGCCATCGGCGCCATGTACAAGCATGACAGCGACGGCCGCATCATTCACATGGTCGGCTCAAAACATACCGATGGCGCAGACGCCTATCTCGCCGTCACCAAGCTGTTTCCGAAAGTCGGCATCCTGATCGACACCACCGTCCGCTTCACCAAGGCCAACCAGTGGGGCATCATCGGTTTCGGTGGCGACCTCGATAACAATTACCACGCGCAGTTCGAAGGCTCCCTCGGCTATCTGCCGCCCTTTCTGCCCGGCCTCATTGTCGGCGTGGAATACCGCACCAAACCCCGCAACCAGCGCTTCACCGACGAAAGCAACTGGTTCGATGTCTATACCAGCTATTTCATCAACAAGCATCTGAACATCACGCTCGCCTATGTGTCACTTGGCACGATTGCGACATTCAAAAACCAGACGGGTTTCTATTTTTCCGCTCAGACAGGATTCTGAGGTGACAATCCGGGCTCTGCCCGGACCCGGCAGGGATCTCGATCCCTGCACCCTGATTACATGAATCGGTGTCCAGAGGCCTCCGGCCTTTGGCGGGTTTCAGGGCAGAGCCCTGATCCCTCACCCCTCCCGGATACGCTCGTCGATCAAAGACTCACGCGGAACATCCGTCGCGTGCGTCGCCTCATGAATCGTTCGCTTCACGTTGAAGATCAGATGCAGCGAAATCGCCGACAGCGATCCCAGCGTAATGCCGCTTCCAAACACGATCTTCGCCCACATCGGAAACGTGTCGGAAATATGCGGCTGAGCCGTCGCCAGCATACTCAGCCCGATGCTAGTGCCCACGATGATCACATTGCTCTGCCGGTTGAAATCCACCCGCGAGAGCGTCTGCACACCGACCACAGCCACGGTTGCGAACATCGCCAGCGCCGCCCCGCCCAGAACCGGCAGCGGCACCGCAGCCACCAACGCCCCCAGACGCGGCAGACACCCCAGCATCATCATGATGACCGCAGCAGCAGCCACGACCCAGCGGCTCTTTACCGCCGTCATCCGCACCAGACCAACATTTTCAGCAAAACACGTATAGGGAAACGAGTTGAGCACGCCACCCAGCATGGTCGCGATCCCATCGGCCCGAAGCGTGCGGGCAATGTCTTCGGACGTGATCGGCTTGTCCACGATTTCACCGGTCGCATAGACGTTGCCGATCGTCTCGATCATGGAAATCGTCATGACGATCACCATCGACAGGATTGAGACCGGATGAAACGTCGGCATCCCGAAATAGAACGGATGCGTGATGGACAGAAGCGGCGCGGACGACACCTCCCCGAAATTCGCATCGCCCAGTATCCAGGCCACCACCGTCCCAAGCACCAGTCCGATCAGCACCGCAATCGTAGCGATGAACCCACGAAACAGCCGCTGGATCACCAGAATGGACGCCAGCGTCCCCAACCCGTACCAGATACTCCGCAACGGAACATGGTCCTGCATCACGGACGGACTGACCCCCGAGACAATATCATTCGCCGCCACCGGCAACAGCGCCAGACCGATGATGAGAATGATGGACCCGGTCACGACCGGCGGGAAAAACCGCACCAGCCCGGCGAAATGCCGCGCCATCAGCAACGTCACGAACCCCGCCACGATGACGGACCCGTAAATGGACAACAACCCCGGCGTCCCGCCCCCCACGGCAGAGCCAATAGCGATCATCGGCCCCACGGCAGTAAACGTCACGCCCTGCAACAGCGGCAGCCGAACCCCGACCGGCCCGAACCCTACTGCCTGAAGCAGCGAGGCAATCCCGCAGGTGAACAGATCTGCATCAATCAGATGGATCAGCGTCTCGCGCGGCAGATGCAGCGCTCCCGCCACAAGGATCGGGACAATAACCGCCGCCGAATAGAACGCCAGCACATGCTGCAACCCGTAGGCCCCAAGCCGCCAGACCGGCAGTTTCTCGTCAACGGGATGCAGACCGGTCATCGCGGCATTCTCGGCAGTCATGAAAAGCCCTCAGCTTCCGCGATAGGTGGAATATCCGAACGGCGCCGCCAGCAGGGGCACATGGGCATGAGCCCCTGCCGCCAGCCCGAACACGATCGGCACCACATCCAGAAACGGCGGATCAGACAGAACCTGCCCGCCTTTGCGGAAGTAATCGCCGATCCGGAATTCCAGACAATACATCCCTTTCGAAACGGCAACATCCCGCAGTTCCGGGCAACGCCCGTCCGCATTCGTCTGGCCTTCAAACAGAACCCGATCCCCCTGCAACAAACGCAGGCTCACACCCGCAGCAGGCTTTCCGGACACCGTGTCGAGAACATGCGTGGACAGAGAACTCATGCCGTCACCAGATCTTTCAGACGAAGCCCTGCAATCGCATCAATCTGCGTCAGCGCCTCGGTCAGTTCCTGTTCGGGAGTGCCAGCCAGACGGCGCTCCATTTCATCCATAATCACGGTCTTCGCCGCTTTTCCGGGTGCAGCGACCTTGCGCACGCAAATCACGAACGGCATGGAAAACCGCGCGCGATACGCGTCATTCAGCCCCCGGAACCGCTCATATTCCGCAGGCGTCAGACGATCCAGCCCGGCCGAAGCCTGTTCCGAGGCGGAATGTTCCGTCAGATCCGGATCAATCCCGGCCCGATGCCCAAGCTCCGGATGCGCCCGCACCAATGCAAGCTGCGCCCTCAGCCCAACAGACCGCACAATCTGCGCAAACGCGAGCAGCATCGCATCCACATCCGCGAAAGGCCGCGCCTGGAGCGCCCCTTCCGCCACCCAGGGCGAATGTTCGTAAAGCCCACCGAACTGCGCAACAAACGCCTCGGCCGGCAGTGCATTGACGTCTGAAATCTTCATGCCGGATGCACAGACTGCCAGTGCCGCGCGATGTCCAACCGCGTCGCCACCCACACGCCTTCGCGCTTCTGGATATGCTCCAGAAATTTCAGCAGCCCCAGCGCCCGCGCCGGCTTGCCCGCCAGACGGCAATGCAGGCCGATCGACATCATCCGTCCGCCCTCGCGATACAGCATATCGAACGCATCGCGCAGATAAGTGAAGAACTGCTCGCCTTCCGTAAAACCGTTCAGCGCTGCGAACTTCATGTCATTCGCGTCCAGCGTATAGGGCACGATCAACTGCGCCCGGCCATTAGTCCGATCGTAATACGGCAGGTCATCCGCATAGGAATCGGCGTCATAAACAAACCCACCTTCCTCCGCGACCAGACGCGCCGTGTTCGGGCTCGTGCGCCCCTGATACCAGCCCAGAGGCCGCTCCCCCGTGACTTCGGTGTGCAGCACAATGGCCTCGTGGATATGCGCCCGCTCCACATCCTCGGGGAAATCCTGATAATCAATCCAGCGCAGACCGTGAGACGCAATTTCCCAGCCGCTCTCCTTCATGGCCGCCACCGCATCCGGATTGCGGGCCAGAGCCTTCGCCACACCAAACACCGTCACCGGCATCCCGGCTTCATCGAACAGCCGCCGCAGCCGCCAGAACCCGGCCCGGCTGCCATATTCGTACAGGCTCTCCATCTGCGCACAGCGCGCGCCAATGATGGATTTCGTGCCCACCATTTCGGACAGAAACGCTTCGGACCCCGCATCCCCATGCAGAACCGAATTCTCCGCCCCTTCTTCGTAATTGATAACGAACTGCACGGCGATACGCGCGCCATTCGGCCATTTCGGATCAGGCGGCGTGCGGCCATAACCGATCATGTCCCGCGGATAGCTGTCCTGCGTCATGAACGTTTTCCTTTTCAAAGAACCGGCGGATCGAGACTGACGAGTTCTTCCGTGTCATAAGCCAATAGGCTCGCCAGATGCCTGTCGCCATCCTCCACGAACAGATCGCGCGCAATGCCCCGCGCCAGCTTCTCCACACCGAAACGCATCCCGCTGATGGACGCCCCCGAAAGCCCCATGCTCGGCATGGCCCCGAACGTGAAATTGTAAATTGCCGCCAGCATCGGCGCCTTCGGATCGGCCTTGTCTTTCGACAGGAACTGGAACCGCGCACCCAGATACGGATGGCTCCCCAGAAGCGCACTGTCTTCCCCGGCAGGGGGCGTGAAATGATCCCGCCACAGCAGAACAGACGACGCGAAATCCCGCGTTTCCGGACGCTGCGACAGGTCGATCGTGAACCCCGTCCCGATAATCAGGAAATCGAAGCGCATCTCGCCCTGCGGCGTCGTCACCACGATCTCGTCGCCGTCCATCCGCGTCGCCGTCCAAGGCGTTCCAGGATGGAAAGCGAAGTTCTCATGACGGCGGCAGCGCCAGAACGTATCCTGCGGCGGCGGCTGGTTCAGGCTGTAGATCTGACGCATGAAACGCCAGCGCGTCAGGTCCGGCAGTTCCGAGAAATGCGCGAGAAAGCCCGCATTTTCCATCCAGCGATACGGATTAATGGCCGGAATCTTCGCCCGACGCAGACACAGATCCACCCGCCCCGCACCCTTTTCCAGCGCCGTCGCCGCATTGTCAAACGCGGATGCCCCGGCCCCCAGAACACCGATCCGCTTGCCCTTCAGCGCTTCAAAATCAATGTCTTCGTGCGTATGGGCATAAACGGATTTCGGCAACGTCTCGGAAATAAAGGACGGCACATGCCACGTCCCCCCGCCGTCGATGCCCGTCGCCAGAACCATCCGCCGTGCCAGACGCACCGTTTCCTGACCGGCCGCATTGCGGAATGTCAGCCGCAGCAGCCCCTCGTCCCAGCCAACATGCACCAGTTCCTGATCGTTCACGACCGGAATGTCGAGCGTCTGCCGCACCCAGTCCAGATAGGCCTGCCAGTCATGACGGGAAATCTTGTCCAAATCCTCCCACGCCTGCGCGCCGTAACGCGCCTCGAACCAAGATTGCGGCGTGAGGCTCGGGATTCCCAGATCCGGCCCCGTCACATGCCGGGGCGTACGCAGCGTGATCATGCGCGCAAACGTCGCCCACGGGCCTTCGCCGCCTTTCGCTGCTTTTTCAAAGACCTGCACATTGGTCACACCCTGTCGGCGCAACCCGAAGCACGACGTAATGCCCCCCTGCCCCGCGCCGATGATCGCCACATCCAGAACCGCTTCCCCGTCCCGATCCTGCGTCAGGCTCCAGTTGCCCGTCGCATAGCGGATTTTCGCCAGATCCTCCCGCACGCGCTCTGAAAGCGCGGCCAAAGCCTCCATAGCCGGAGTTTCGACGGGAAAAACGGTGGATATCATGTGTCAAACCCCAAAGAACCGGCACGGACAGGGCAGTCTCCGGAGGGCGCCGGAGTGTCTTTCCGCATCAAAAACGACAGGTCACCTGTCGGGCGGGATAGTTTCACACCGCCTCAAGGTCGTATACTCCATAAAAACGCTCCTCCCGTTCGCAAAAAGAGAGCAGTTCTTCCATGCCTGTCTTCTCACGCTTCCTGCGCTACTTCCTCGCCGTCGCCCAGCACGGTTCCATCCGCCGCGCCTCCGAACATCTGCGCATCGCCGCCTCCGCCATCGACCGGCAGATCCTTCAGGGCGAGGAATCCCTCGGCACCCCCCTGTTCGAGCGCCTGCCCACCGGCCTGCGCCTGACCGCCACGGGCGAACTGCTTTATGCGCACGGCAAGCAGTGGTCGCGGGACCTGACCAATATGTGCGTCCAGATCGAAGACATGCGCGGCCTGCGCCGTGGACAGGTGGATATCGCCGTCCCCGACGCCCTGACCCGCGGCTTCCTGCCCCGCCTGCTCCGCGCCATGCGCACGACCCATCCCGGCATCACCATCTGCACCCATGTCCTCGACAACAGCCGCATTCAGAACACTCTGATCGACGGTTCGGTCGATCTCGCTCTACTGCTCAACCCGACCCATGCCCGCGGTCTTCTGGTCCGCGCGCACAAGGATTTTCCGCTCGGCTTCGTCTGCCTGCCGAACCATCCCGTCGCCGAACGCAAAAGCGCCCGTTTCAGTCTGGCGATGAATTATCCCATGATTATGCCCGAGCCCCCGCTCGCCCTGCACCGCCAGATCGACATTCTACAAATCGACAGCAATCTTCACATCCATGCCGCTGCGTCCTCCGACAATATCCAGATGATCAAGTCTCTGGTTCGCGAGGGCATCGGCCTCGGCATTCTCAGCGCGCTCGACGTCATGGAAGAGGTCACACGCGGCGAACTGGCTTTCATTCCGATTTCCAACCACGACCTCGCCCCTCTGACGCTCGCCCTGTGCGTGGACCACTCCCGGCAGCTGTCCGGCGCCGCCCGACTGGTGATTTCCGAACTCGAAAAAGAGTTCCTCTCCCCCACCACACAGCCCCATCCTACGGCCTGATTTCCCGCCCCGAAAAACTGCGTCATACAGGAGACACGGACTGTCACATTTTTGCACCACCCTAAAAACGGCAATGCCCCGGCCTGCATTTTATCTTTGATGGAGATAGGCCATCCGTTTTACATCCACGTTTCGAATAAATACCGTTTCCAAAGTGAACCTTTTGGTGCGACAGACGCAGGAGCCCGGCAGCATGAAAGACAACCATCAGTCCCGCGGCTCCGGATCACGCTCCGGCTCACTGGGCTACAGGCGTCAGCTTCTCGCCGTCACCTGTCTCGCCGGCAGCGTGCTCGCCGCTTTCGCAACGCCAGCCCGTGCCGCACAGCCCGCGAAACACCACACCCCGCGCCATCAGACCTCCAGCCGCAACGCTCCGAAAGCGGCCCGGACACCCTCACGCGCAGCCGCTGCGCCGCGCGTACCCCATGCGCTTGATGCGTCTGCTGCCGAAACGGTTTCTGTCACGTCCTCGCGCCGCGCGCTGAACGGCGGCGGCGGCATGATGCGCGTCGAAACCGCCCCCCATGCCGTGCAGACCGTCACCAAGGAATTCATCGACATGCGCGCGCCGACCAGCACGGCGCTCGACCTGATCCAGAACCTGCCAAGCCTCAACGTTACGACGCCGGATTCGTCGGGCATGCAAGGCGGGCAGATCCAGTCCCGCGGCCTGACGGATCTTGATATGGGTCTTCTGGTGGACGGTGCTCCGGCAGCGGCGGCGAAATATCTGAGCGAGAATGTCGACTCCGAAAACGTCGAGAGTGTCAGCGTCACGCCCGGTTCCTCGGCGACCGATCTTCCAGTCATGTCCGCCGCCGGTGGCGTCATGAACGAGGAAACACGCACCCCGTCGCAAAAACGCGGCGGCCTGATCGACTTTTCCTACGGCACCAACAACCTGTCGCGCGAGTTCCTGCGCCTCGAATCCGGCGAAATCGGCCATAGCGGCGTGCGCGGTTATTTCTCATTCTCCAACACCCATGCCCGCTCCTGGATGGGTGCTGGCACCAACCAGCGCAAACACATCGATTTCGGCCTCCAGAAAGACTGGCATAACGGCTCCAACGCCAAGTTCTTCCTGTCCTGGAACTCCGCCGACTTCGTCATCGACAACTACCCCACCTCTGACCAGTTCTTCCGCTACAAGCACACCGGACTGGGCTATGGTCGGACGGACGATCGCAAGAGCAACAACTACTGGGGCAACAACAACGACCACTGGAACCAGATTTTCATCTCGGCCCCGGTTCATATCGTTCTCCCCTCGCACCTGTCGTTCGACATCCACCCCTATTTCAGCTTCGGGCAGGGCTGGGACGCCTCTCCGGGCGGCACGACGACCGATGACGCAGGTGTAACGCGCGGCCTGACGAACTACTTCCTGCAGAACGAATACCGTTCGGTCGGAACGATCACGAAACTCAACTGGGAAATCGACCGGCACAACACGTTCTCGGTCGGCTACTGGTATGAAAACACCCAGACGATCCAGTCCTACCCCAGCAGCTACCAGATGGCGGACGGCAATGCGCCAAGCCCCAACTGGGCCGCGTACCAGATTTCCGCTGGCGACAAACAGACGGCCGGTTACGAAATCCAGTCCCTGTTCGTGCATGACACGGCCAAGTATTTCAACGATCACCTGACGGTGGACGCCGGATTCAAGTTCGTCATGACGAACATCTGGAACAAGGATTATTACGGCCGTCAGGAAGCCAACCGCACCGCCCCCCTGCCGCAGCTTTCAATCGGCTACCGCATCAACAACCACCATCAGGTCTACCTGAACGTGGAAGGCGACTACCGCCAGCCCAGCGCGGTCGATCTCGGCTGGCTCTACACCAGCGTCGCCATCCCCAAGAACCAGTATTCCATCAAAGAAGAACTCGGCTACCGCTACCATGACGATTACATCGTCGCCGATGTCGCGTTCTTCAACTACAACCTCACCAACCGCATCGTGGACCAGTATGTCGGCATGAACAGCTACAAGCCGTTCAATATCGGCAGCCAGCAGATGCGCGGCTTTGACGTCATGGTCGCCGGACGCCCGATCCACGGCTTCAGCCCCTACGCCTCCGTCGAATATCTACATGCCTCACAGGACAGCAACGTCTTCGATCCGTATCTGAACACGATGCTGCATTCCAAGGGCACGCAGGCCGTCATGGCCCCGCATGTCATCGCGAATTTTGGTCTGACCTATACCTATAAAGGCTTCTTCGCGAACGGCACCGTCCACTATACCGGCCCGCAATCCGTCAGCATCGCAGGTGACCAGCGCATTCCGGGCTACGTCACCGACACGCTCTCGATGGGCTATCACTTCAAGCCCTTCATGTTCGCGCAGTCCCCGACCTTCCGCCTGAACTTCACCAACCTCACCGGCTCGATCGTCCGCACCGGCGCCATGGGCGCGGTCTATAGCGCCAAGGACCCGAGCACGGTCCATAGCGGCAATCTGGCGCCCTATACCGGCTACGGAAACTCTTTCATGGTTTCCCCACGCTTTTCCATGACCGGAACAATCTCCACCGCGTTCTGACCGGAAGGGACGGGGCACGCGCCTCGTCCCAAAACCACGTCTCCTTCGCTGCGTTCCTGCAACACGCCCCCACATCTCTGTGGAACGGAGGAGACCCCCAATGCCCTTCGGCATGATTTCCAGAAAACAGTCCGCCAGCTCAGCCCTGCTTCTCGGCACAGCGCTTACGCTCTTTTCAGTCGCACACGCCGCCGCCATTCCGACCGAAACCCCGCCCGGCGTTACGATCATCGAAGGTTCAGATGCCGTGGCATGGCAGCCCGCGCCTGCCATGTTCCCTCACGGAACGAAAATCGCCATCCTGACAGGCGACACCACCAAACCCGGCCCCTTCACCCTGCGCGTCATGATGCCAGCCGGATCGTTCATCCCGCCCCATACCCATAATCTGGACGAAATGCTGACGGTCATCAGCGGCAACATCCAGCATTTCGTGGGACACAACATCGACACAACACAGCAGCGCGCGCTCGGCCCGGGCGGCTTCGTTCACCTGCCGGTCAACGTCCCACACGCCATCAAGGCCGGACGTCAGGGCGCCGTTCTTCAGGTTTCGGGAACGGGCCCATTCAACATGGTCTATGTCAGCCCGCAGGATGATCCGCGCAATACGGGCCGCTGAGTCCTTCCAGACGGCCCGAATATCGCAACATCATTTCCCGATCGTCGAGAGCACGATGCCCGGCGTCAGGATCTGCGGTAACACGACGCCATCCTGATGCGGCGCATAATAGATATAGAACGGCACACCATCGCGCCCATGCGCCTTGAGGAACGCGCCGATCGCCGCATTACGGTTCGTCCAATCGCCCTTGAGGAACACGATCTTGTGGTCCCGGAACGCCTGCTGAACGGATGGCACATCCAGCGCCACACGCTCATTGACCATGCAGGTGATGCACCATGACGCCGTCATGTCGATGAACACCGGCTTGCCCTGCGCCCGAAGCTCGGCCAGACGCGCCTCCGAAAACGGCTCGATCCCGGAGTCCGATGCGCCCACAACCACAGGAACCGGCGCGGCCCGCAGCCCCTGCGCCAGCGCGCCCCCACACACCACAACACACAGCACAGCCACGATCCGGCAGAACGCCACCGTCCTACGGCCGCCTTCCAGCATGGACCGACGCTGCCCGACGCCATAGATCCAGCCCGCAAACCCCAGAAGCACAACGCCCCCGGCCGTCAGCGCCACAAACGTCACGCCCCGCTGGATTGCCGCCACCCAAAGCAGCCATACGCAGGTCGCAAACAGCGGAAACGCCAGAACCTGCTTGAGAATGCCCATCCAGGCCCCCGGCTTCGGCATCCGGGACGCCACACCCGGAACCCCGGCCACAAGAATATACGGAAACGCCAGCCCCAGCCCCATCGAGAGGAACACCAGAACTCCCATCACCGGCGGCCCACCCAGAGCCCCGGCAATGGCGACCCCCATAAACGGCGCCGTGCACGGCGTCGCCACAATAACCGCCAGCAGACCCGTCATCATGTCCCCGCTCCGACCGCTGCCCGTCTGGACCTGACCCAGACGCCCGGCGCTGACTTCAAACACACCCAGCAGGTTCAGCCCCATCAGGAACAACAGCCAGCACACGCCGACCACAAATCCCGGCGACTGGAACTGAAAGCCCCATCCCGCCGCAGACCCGGCCAGACGCAGCCCGATCATGACGATGCCCAGCGCCGCAAAAGCCCCGGTCACGCCCAGCGTATAGAACAGCGCGCTCTGAAGCTGCGCGCCCCGTCCGGCACCGCCCATCTTCGCCAGAGACAGCGCCTTCATCGCCAGAACCGGAAACACGCAGGGCATCAGGTTCAGAATCAGCCCGCCCACAAAAGCAAACAGCAGAACCCGCAGCCAGCCAGCTCCCGTTGGTACATCCGAAGCCGGTGCCGCATTCGCCTGCACCGGAGCCGCAGCAGACGCCCCACCGACCGGGCGCGCCTCAATCTGCAATGGACTTTCCTGCCCCGCCGCATCCTTGAGCACGACCACACCCAGCAGCGGCTTGTCCCGATGCGCCGATTTCAGGAATTTTAGCCCAAGCGTCAGCTGGCCGTCCGAAACATGCAGCGGCTGTTCTGCGACCTGATCGATCACGCCCCCGTCCTGCGGCAGGAACCATGCCTGCGACACGGACGCCGCAGACAGCCCCTTGCCTGAAAGCGTCAACACACCATCGCCCGACACACTGGCCGCAAACGGCGACGCCACTGGCGTGGCAGCCTCGGCCTTGCGGAACAGATCCGCCTGCGCCCCGCCTTCCGGCACCTCAGTCGCCGAAGCCGGAAGCGTCAGCGTGAAATCACCGCTCTCAGGAATGCAGACCTGCGCGCAAACAAGCCATTCCGCATGGGCGTGAAGCGTCGTCCCGCCGGCCCCCTTGAGAACCAGATCCTCCGGCAGCGTCACCTCATTGATATAAGCGTAGGACATGAGGCCGCCCTCGCTGATCCGCACCGGCACCGGCCAGCGGATCGGCCCGCCCTTGCCCGTCGCCCCACCATCAGCCGTCACATCCAGCGTCGGCGTGTCTCCGGCATCGCCCGGATTGATCCAGTAAGTATGCCAGCCCGGCTTGAGCTGAAGCCGCAGCCCAACCCGAAGATGCTGATCCGGCCCGACCGCATCGCGATCCGTGACAAGAGTCGCGGTGTCGTTCGCAGACGCAACCGGCGCACTTTCGGCCGCCCGTGCGGACACGGAACCCAGACCCAGAACCCCTGCCAGAAGCAGGGCCGACATGCTGAACATTCGATGCAAGACAGGCTCATTCCACGTTTTCAGAAAACAGCCCTCACCATATCACTGACTGAAACGAAAAGCAGGACCCTTCCGGTCGTGAAACCGAAAGGCCCTACAAACCCCGTGTTACGGGATCAGCTTCTCAGCCCGCAGCCGCGTGAACAGATCGGTGAAAGAGTCCGGCGTGTACTGATATCCCGCAAACCCCGCGAGGCGGCTTTTGCTGATATCCGTCACACATTCGACCGGCCGCCCCAGATCAGCATCCGTATGCCAGGCCGAAGCCAGCCGTTCGATCCGGCTCTCCGCAAGCCCGTATTTCGTGGCAATCCGTTCCCAGAGCTCCGCATCCCCCGCAAGCGTCTCTTCAAGGGATGTCGCATGGCCGGGATATGGTGCAGCCTCAATTCCGAACCATTCCGCCAGACGCGGCCACAGCCATTTCCAGCGAAACACATCCCCGTTCACGATATTGAACGCCTGATTGCGGCACCCCGCCTCGGTCGAAGCCCAGAAAAGCTGCCGCGCCAGTTGCCGCGCATCAGTCAGATCCGTCAGGGCGTTCCACTGCACGGGAGATCCCGGAAAGACGAAAGGCCGTCCCGTCTCGCGACAGATCGTCGCATAAACAGCCAGCGTGCTCCCCATGTTCATCGCATTGCCAACCGCATAGCCGATCACGGTATGCGGACGATGCACACTCCACGAAAACCCGTGCTGGGCAGCGGCTTCATAAAGCGCGTCTTCCTGATCGTAATAAAAATTCGGCAGATCCAGTCGGGGCGCATCTTCGCGGAACGGCGTCACCGGCGGCTCACCGGACGCATAGGATTCGAACGGACCAAGATAATGCTTCATGCCCGTCGTCAGCGCCGCATGAACCAGAAGCCCCGGCTCCGGCAGAGCGGCGAACACATTGCGGATCATCGCGGAATTGACGCGGCAGTTCTCTTCCTCCGTCTCCTGACGCAGCCAAGAGCAGAAAAACACATGGCTCGGCCGCAGTTCCCGCAGCGCATGGGTCAGCGCCGGCAGATCCAGCAGATCGGCTTCAACCGGCAGCACGCCCGCCATGTCATGACGCGGCCTGCGCGCCAGACCATGCACGGTCCAGCCTTCGGCCACGAGACGCGCCGCAATGTTCTGGCCAACAATCCCGGTCGCCCCGACGACCAGCGCGGTCCGAGCTGAAACCATGGCAGGAACAGAAGATGTCATGGGATTTTTCCTTTGCAGAAAACAGGGTCTGCTCCACATCTTGGAGACGATCAGCATTTCCACCAGACGGCACCTTTTCGTGCCCTGGTGACCAAAAGGTTCCCACTTCATGACCCCGCCGCTGCCCGAACAGTACCGTCAGGCACCTTTTGCCGAAGACTGCGCACCCCGGCGGATTCTGAGGCTTTTCAGCGGAAAATGGACCACCATGATCCTGCACACGCTGCATCTTCTGGGCGGCACGGCACGTCCCGGAAAGCTCCAGCGCAGCATCCCCGGCCTGTCGAAAAAAATGATGACCCAGACCCTGCGCGAGCTCGAAACGCAGGGCCTCATCCGCCGCAACGTCCGCCAGATCATGCCGCCCCATGTCGATTACAGCCTGACGGATCTGGGGCAGACCTTCGTGGAACCCGTAGAACTTCTCTACCACTGGGCCATCAGAAACGCCGAGGCCCTCGACCGGCTGATGCCCGACGATAGATCCCTTTCCGAATAAAACACCCACAGGAAGAGGGGTAGGACAGAGGCACCCCCCTGTGCCATGTTCGCACCTAACAACCGCCCTCGGCGGACCACCCGGCGCGGATATCAGACCGCAGCCCAGAACGCGTAATCTCAAGGACCCAACAGACCGATGCCGTCGATCCCCCGTCCCGATCCGTCCGCCCCACCCCGCCCGCGAACCGGACGCGCCGTCCTCGGCCTCTTCCTTTTTCTGCTCCTCGGTTTTCTGGTGCCCGCTCTCCCGGCAAAAGCCGCCGACAGCACCCATCCCCTCAGCCAGCAGGAAGCCCAGCAGCTCCTCAATGTCCTGAACAACCCCAAGGAACGGGACGCCTTCACCCACACCCTCGACCTGATGGCCCGCGGCCTTCCAGTCGCTGCCTCAACCCCTGCCGCAGCCCCCGCAAAAGCCGCACCCGCCAAAACCGTCGCCGATGTGCCGCCCGACATCCATACCGGCCTGAGCAGCATCCGCCTTCAGGCCCTTGGCTATCTGCATAATTTCCTCGATCTGTTCAGCGACCTCGGAATCGTTGGCCGTTGGGCCCACACGACCCTTGCCTCCCCCGATACCCGCAGCACGATCCTGCATGCCTTCGCAGGCGGCATCGTGGTCATGCTCTGCGGTGTGGCTCTGGAGCGGATCGTCGCCCTGAGCCTGCACAAACCGCTGGTTCAACTCACGCAGAACGCCGAAAACCGGGAACAGCGCAACACCGTCGCGAACGAAGACGCCGCAGCGCATGACCCCATCGTCGATGGCTCCAGCGAAACCCGCGCCGCCGACCAGCGGCGTCAGGTCGAAACCCTGCGCTTCCTGTCCCGCGTCCCCTATGCGCTCGGACATTTCGCCCTGAAAGCGATTCCGGTCCTCGTTTTTCTGGCCGTCGCCTATCTGGCCGTTCTGGTCCTCCCCTGGAGCACCAAGACCGACAACGTCATCATGACGCTCGCCAACTGCTACGCCGCCGCCCGGATTCTCTATCTTTTCGTCGAAACCGGATTCGCGCCCCGCTCCCCCACGATCCGCCTCCTGCCCGCCACGGACGCAACCGCTTTCCTGCTGACCCGCTGGTGGAACGTGCTGGTCGCAGCCCCCGCGATCGTCTTCTGCCTGTCCACGCTGGGCAGCCAGTTCAATCTCTCGCCGCGCGGTACGGATGCGATGATCCGCGGCATTATCCTGATCGAACACATCCTGATCGCCGTCTTCATCTGGCGCGTCCGACACCTCGTCAGCAGCGCGCTCCAGCCGCGCGCCGTCCCCAACACCGCGATGTGGACCATCATTGTCGCCATCACGCGCCTGTGGTGGGTCCCGGCCATGTTCCTCGACGCCTCCCTCTGGATCGTCTGGGCCGCCCATCTTCCGGGGGGCTATCGCTGGATTCTCGACACCACCGGCATCACGATCGGCATTCTCGTCGCATCCCGTCTGATCGCCGTGCTTGCCTACGGGCTGCAGGACCGCTTCTTCCGCATCAATCCCGTCCTGACCGAACGCTTCCCCGACATCCAGAAGCGCGCCGACCGCTATTACCCCTTCGCCCGGCGTATCCTGACTGGCGCCATCCTGTTCCTGACCCTGATCGCCATGACCGAAGCCTGGGGTCTGCCCACGTTCGGCTTCTTCATCAAAAACGCCGTCGGCCGCCATTTGCTCGACGCCGTCCTGACCATGCTGGTCGCCCTGAGCATCGCGGTCACGATCTGGGAAATTATCAACGCCTTCCTCAGCCAGCAGCTCACCCGTTTCGAGAATTCGGACCAGTTCGCCCGCGCCACCCGCCTGCGCACGGTGCTGCCCATCATCCGCACCGTCCTGCTGGCCATCATCATCATCATCGTCGCCGTCACAACACTCTCCCAGATCGGCATCAACGTCACCCCGCTGCTCACCGGTGCGGGTATCATGGGTGCGGCCATCGCCTTCGGCTCGCAAAGCCTGGTCAAGGACTTCATTACGGGCTTCTTCATGCTCGTCGAGGACGCCATCCAGGTCGGCGATTGGGTGACGACCAGTGGCGTCGCGGGAACAGTGGAAAACCTGTCCATTCGCACGGTAAAGGTCCGAGACTTCGATGGCGACCTGCATATTATCCCGTTCTCATCCGTGTCCTCCATTGCCAACACGGCCCGCGGCTACAACCAGATTGTCATCCGCCAGCAGGTCGACAATTCCGAGGATCTGCCCCGCGTTGTCGGTCTGATGACCGCTACCATCAAGGAAATGCAGCAGGACGCGGTGTTCGGACCACTGCTGCTGACGGGCTATAACGATCTCGGTGTGGATACTAGCGACAGCAACGGCGCAGTCCTGATCGGAACGGTTCGCACGGCGCCCATGATGAAATGGAAGGTCAAACGCGAATTTTACCGTCGTGTTGCCAACCGCTTCGCGAAGGCCGGCGTCAAGTTCTACACACCTACGTCCTACTCCACGACGCCACCCGGCAACGCCATGCGCATCACCACAGATGCCCCTCTGCCCATCCCGGCCAATGACGCCCCCGGGAACAACGCCCCCGGTCAGACCTGACCTCCAACCGGCTCCTCTCAGGAGCCGGTTTTTTATTGCCGGGAAGCCTAACCCTTAATCATTTAAATAAAGTCTTGCATTGCCATGCGGACAGGCTCATTCTGCCCACACATTATCGAGAACCCTCCTCCCGGTTCCCCGCAGACGATTTCCCGGCCCGATCTTCCCGTGGCCCCGCATCGCCCGCCGATCGGCGAGGATCATGCCAAGGAATTCAGCGATGTCTCTTGTCCTGGTCTCACCAGAGCCGTCAGCCCCCGATCAAACCACCGCCCCGGCCACCACCGAAACACCGCTGGCCCGCCCCGATCCCGCCGCTCTCGCCGAAAAAAACCGTCAGGAAGAACAGGTTCTGAAAAAGCGCTTCATCGGCATGGTCATCGGTCTCGTCCTGGCCCATGCCTATGTCGCGCTCGCGCTGGCCTATTCCTACATGGACAGCCACAACCACCTGCACACCTGCTGGCTGCCGCTGTTCGGCGCCTTCATCTGCGGAATGATCTTCGTCTTCCACGTTTCGATCTCGTAAGCCGGAGCACCCCTTATGTCCCGCACAGTCCGCCACGCCTGGCTCCAGCCTTTCCTATCCACGACATTGTGGACCCTCGTCCTGATCGACATCGCCGTCATGACCTATCTGGAAAATCAGGATTTCTTCAAGGATTACGCTGGCTGGGCCTGGCCCTCCGTCCTGATCACAGGAATCATCGGCTACTTCATCGGCCCTGCAATCGACCGCATGTTCACTAAAAAATCCCCAAGCCCATAAAAATGACCATCCCATCAGACCTGCCGGATCAGGAATACCGCCGCCTCTTTCCACAACTGGCCAGCTACGGTGCCGGTCCGTTCGGAGAGGATGTCGACACATTCGGCGAAACCCTGATGGACGTCATTCAGGACGTGACGGAAACCCGGACGTTCCTCACCCGGGCCGCCGCCATCCGCGAACTCGAAACCCTGCTGGCCTGCAACGAGACCGATCTGGCCCGGATCACATGGGCCCTGATCGCTTTCGATCCGGTTGCGCGGTTCAATGACCAGACTGTCTGGCTCCCGAAACACTCAGCTCCGTTTCCCAGCCTCCGCGACTTCTGGACAGCCCTGTTAAAGAGCCTCGAAATCGGACCTCCTCCCTGGCCAGACACGTCAGCCCGCCAGCTCGGAGGCTCCGTTATGGATCGGCATATCGCCCTGACAGATTCGGATATCGAAGAACGGTTTACCTCCGAAAAACTCCGCGGAATGGCCTATTACATCGAGACCATCAGGATCTACGCCTGACAAAAAAAGGGGGAGAGCAGAACGCTCCCCCCCCTTTTCAGACCTTACCGCAAAATCCCCGTATGCCCGACGCTGTAGCGTCCCGGCTGCGGCCAGACCGTCAGGCCATGCGGCTCCGCGCCAACCGGAATCTTGCGCATCGCCCCCGTATCGGTGTCGATCGCATAGACCACATCGTCGAACCGGCCCGACAGCCAGAGCAGCTTGCCGTCCGCGCTGACATTGCCCATGTCCGGGCTGCCGCCACCGGGGATCATCCAGGTCTTGACGACCTTGTCCGTCGCAAAATCGATGACCGAAACGCCACCCGGCCCATGTTTCGGACCATGAATGCGATGTGACCCGCGATTGGCCACATACATCATCTTGCCATCACGGCTCGGATACAGGCCATGCGTGCCGATACCCGTCGGGATAAAGCCGGTTTCCTTGAAGGAATCCCCGTCCACGACGAACACACCATCCGCCATCATGTCCGCGACATAGAACTTGTGACCATCCGGCGCCGTCAGAATGTCCTGCGGCATCCCGCCCTTGGACAGCTTCAGCATCCCGATCATCTTCAGGTTCACCGTATCGACCTTGGCGACATAACCGCCGAACTCGCAGGTGAAGATCGCGTACTTGCCGTCAATGGAGAAATCGGCGTGATTGACACCCTTGCATTCCGGCGTTTCGACCGAGCCCTTCAGCTCCATCGTATGCGGATCGCGGAAGTCCAGACGCTTGTGCGCCTCGGCCACCGTGATCGCGTATTGCCCGTCCGGCGTGAAATACATGTTGTACGGATCATCAACGGCAATGGACGGGCCCGGCTTGGCCGTCGCCGGATTGATCGGCGTGAGCGACCCGTCCGGACGGCCTTCGCTATTATTCGTCACCCAAAGCGTCCGCAGATCCCAGGACGGCACAACATGCTGCGGCGAATGCCCGACCGGGAACGTGTCCACAACCTGAAAAGACGCCGGATCAATCACCGAAACGCTGTCTCCGCGCAGGTTCGGCACATAAACACGCGCCGGGTCCTGCGCGATCGCGGGCGAGATATGGGACGGGGTCGTCTCGCTATAGATGTTCTTCGGATCAATCACCGGCGGCATACCCGGAATCGTCTGGATGCCGGACGCCGCAACCGGGGCGGCCGCAGCGTCAGCTGGAACCGGGACCATCGGCGCGCTCGGAGAATAGTCCTGCGCATGGGCCGCGGCAGCTCCCAAGGTAGTTCCCAGCAGCGTCATCGCCACCAGAAGAGGAGTCTTGAAGGTCATGGATGGCTCCTTTGGAAAGACTGGATTGCCGCAACCGCGGTCCGGATCTGCATGTCCGTGCCGATCCGGCCGAGTCCGGCCGATGCCCGCCGCGGATCGCCACCATAGACGCCCTCGGCCACACCCGGTTTCGGAGCCTTGCGCAACGCGTCCTGACGCACAAGCGACGGATCAACCGCCAGCATCAGCGACGTATCACTCAGCTCCGCATGAAGCCCCACTTCCGCGCCATAACCCTGCGCACGCAGGGCATCGGCATACTGATGGGGCACGACTTCATAATAATCCCGCACATAAAGCACGGCGGCCTGACCCTTCCAGGCCCGGTTCAGCTCCTGCGTCACCTGCGCCATGAAAGACTGGTATCCCCCATGATCGCCCAGCAGCACGATGCGCCGGAAACCCTGAACGCGGAAACTCTCCGCCGCGCCCTTGAGCAGCCCCTCGAACACGGCAGGCGGCACGGAAATCGTGCCCGGAAACTTCATGTGAGACGTGCGCGGGCTGGTCGAGCCCTCCGGCACATAGGCCACAACAGGCGCCACCAGCGTATGCCCGGCCTGAACCGCAATCATATCGGCCAGAACCTGAGCCCGCACATTATGCTTGCCGACCGCAATATAAGGCCCGCTCTGCTCGGTCCCGCCGACAGGAATAATGACGGTATCGGTCCCCGCCTTCACATCCTGCGCCACCTCGGTCCAGCTCCGGCACGCAAACTCGGCCTGAAGCGCAAGCCCGGTGCAATGTGCGCCGCCCTCGTACAACCCCTGCGCCTGCGCGAAACCCGCAGACAGCCCGATCCCCGCACAGAACAGGGCAGAACGACACGACAGACGAAGCAGATTGAACATCAGGGCCGGAACACCTCTGGCAATGGCTGCCCTTCCCTACCCCATCTTCCCCTTCCTGTTCCAGAGGCCGCGTCTCCAAAGCGGCCCTTTCAGAAGACGCCGGTCTTTTCGCAAACGCATCATGCAGTATAAGACATCATGCCTTTTCCGATTTCCTACGATCCCGATCCTGTCGACAGCGCCGCCCACCTGATTCAGGTCGCGCTTACGCCGGTTTTCATGCTCTCCGGCATCGGCACCCTCATCAATGTCTTCAACACCCGTCTGGCCCGCGTCACGGACCATCTTGAAGACGTCCGCAAGAAACTCGGCACCCCGAAAACGGACGACACCCCTGTCGATCCTATCGACACGCCCGCCCGCCTGCGCAACCAGCAGGCCCGGCTGCATCGCCGCGTCTTCGTTCTGGACGCCGCGATTCTCCTGAACGGGATCGGCGGCGCCTCAACCTGCGGCGCGGCCATGGCGCTGTTCGTAGGCTCTCTGCGCGATGCTTCGACCTCGGCATGGCTGCTGGCGTTTTTTGGCATAGCTCTCGCCTGCACCGTCGGATCGCTCATGTTCTTCCTCGCCGACACCCTCCTGAGCTGGCACGGCCTGCGCCATGACAGCGATCTGAACCTCAACGCAGAATAAGCCGCCGCGCAATTTTATTTCAAAAACCACCGGGAACGGTACTGTTTTCCGAAAGAAATCCGGGCAATTCCCCGGATCGCGCTTTACTTCATCCTTGATGAAATAATCGCATCTTCGTAACGGAAACTTCCGTTCCACAAAGACGGCGAAAGTTTAAAAAGCATTTATGCAGGAAATGCAGGTCTGACCCTGCATCTGTATTTGTTGCTTCGGACATCGATTCTGGAGTTTCTCCCGCTGCACGCCGCAAAACGGCACACAGATCCACACGGAGATTTTCCAGATGACGTCCATGACCCTGATCCACCTGATCGGCCTTCCCACCAGCCTTCTCGCACAGTTCTCGATGGTTGCCTTCGTTCCGATGATCGGCGCCCTGATGATCGCTACGGTTGCTGCTGACCGCGTTTCCGAGAGCTGATCACAGTCTTCTCGGGACAAGCCCGGCCTCGCGCCGGGCGTCCCGCTCCGGCCCTTATTGCCGGACAGACAGATAGGATTGCGGATCCAGCCGGCGGCGCCACAGATCGCACAGCCAGCAGAAACTGATCCCCACCAGCATTCCGACCGATGTCGACCCGACCCAGTCCGTCGGCAGAAACGACATCAGCACCCCCGCCAGACCGGCAATCGTCCAGTTCAACGTCCCCATCAACGCCGCAGCCGCGCCCGCCTGATGCCCGTGATGCGTCAGCGCCAGAATGCCCGCATTCGGCCCAATGAAGCCCAGCGAAAATGTGGTGCACCAGATCAGCGCGCACAGGATCCACGGATTCTGCGGCCCCGCAAATCCGCTCAGACACACCACCACCGCCAGCGCACAGAACAGCAGAACCGCCAGCATCGCAGTCTCCATCACCCGCGTGAACAGGAAACGGTTTGCCAGTTTGGCATTCACCTGCGAACCGATGATGAAGCCAATCCCGTTCAGCCCGAAGAAAATGGCGAACAGATGCGGCGAGAAGTGCAGAATATTCTCAAACAGCGCCGGTGCATTCGACAGATAGGCAAACATCGTGAAGGTCGCAAAACTCACGACCATGACCGCAGAACAGAACAGCGGCTCACGCACCAGGTCCCGGTAACGCGCCACCATCCCGCTAACCGGCAGTGCAAAACGCCGGTCCAGGGGCAGCGTCTCGGGCAGCAGAAACAGCGTGCAGAAAAACGTCACAACGCCGAAAACAACATTCGCCCAGAAAATCAGCCGCCAGCTTCCCCAGTCCAGCAGAAAACTCCCGATCGACGGCGCCAGCAAAGGCCCCAGACCGAAAATCAGCATCAGCTGCGACATCAGCTTCACGCCCGCCGACCCGGTCGCCACATCCCGCACCATCGCCCGCGGCGCCACGGAACTGATCGCCCCGCCCAGAGCCGCCACAAAGCGCAGCGTGCAGAACATGTGAAAACTGGTCGTCAGCGCCAGCCCGACCGAGGCAAGGGCATACACCACCAGCCCGAACAGGAGCGGCAGCTTGCGCCCATACCGATCGCAGAGCGGCCCCAGCGTAAACTGCCCGATTGCCAGCCCCGCCAGCCACGCCGTCAGCGTGAGCTGCGCCGAACCGGCCCCATGCCCCAGATCGTGCTCCAGTTCCGGAAAGGCCGGAAGATACATGTCCGTCGAAACAGGCCCCAGAATGAAGATCACACCGATCAGCACACGGGTCAGGCCATTCATCCCCTGTGGGGATGTCTGTTCGGAAAGCGACGTAACGGACACGCGGGCACCACGACTCAACAAAGCAAAAAACAGAAAACGGGCTTCTCCCACACAGGAGAAGCCCGTTCCATACTCAACGCCTTTTTATCCTGACTGACCAGCCCTGAAATTCAGGTCCGGCCCGTCATTGCGGAGACAGACGCAGGACTTACTTCGGCCAGTTGGCCAGAATGTCCGTGCGCACGCTCTGCGGCAGGCCGACATAGTCGAGGCGGGCATTGTCCGCATCGCCGTGCTGGAAACCCCAGGTAAAGAAGTCACGAACAGCCTTGCCGGACTCCTTCTGCGCCGCATCGACCGGCACCAGAACGAACGTCGCCGTCACGATCGGCCAGGAAGACGCACCATCCGTGTCCAGCAGGTTCACGGCATAATGATCGGCATGAACCCAGTCAGCAGCCTTGGCGGCTTCCGTGAAGCTGGCCAGCGTCGGAGCCACGAAAGCACCGCTATGGTTCTTCATCTGGGCAATGTTCAGGTGGTTCTGGGCGGCATAGGCGTATTCGACATACCCCAGACCACCTTCCGTCTGACGCACCAGAGCGGCCACGCCATCATTGCCACGCGCACCCGCACCGCCCGGCCAGGCGATGGACGTACCGGCACCGAGCTTCTGCTTCCAGGTCGGGGAAACCTGAGACAGATAGGACGTGAACACAAAGCTCGTGCCCGAGCCATCGGCGCGGTGGATCGGAGCCACATCCGTATCCGGCAGCTTCAGACCCGGGTTCAGGGCCTTGATGCGGTCATCGTCCCAGGTCGTGATTTCGCCGTCATACAGCGCAGCCAGCGTCGGACCATCGAGACGGAGCTGGCCCGGAGCCAGACCCGGCACATTCGCCACAACCACGATGCCACTCATGACGGTCGGGAACTGATACAGCTTTTCCTTGGCCAGACGCTCGCCATTCATCGGCTTGTCGGACGCACCGAAATCAACCGTACGGGCGATAACCTGATCCTGACCGGCGCTGGAGCCCACGCTCTGGTAGTTCACGGAAATACCGGCCTGGCTCTTGGCACCCGTGCCCCATGCACCATAGATCGGTGCGGCGAAGCTGGATCCTGCGCCAGTGATGTCCGCAGCCTGCGCCGACGACACGAACGGGGTCATGGCAACAGTGCCAAGGGCCGTGGCGACGAGAAGACCGAATAGCGGAGCTCTGCTCTTGATCATGGGAATCCCTTATGGGGCGTGAAAACTGCCCCTTAGTAACGCTGGCAAGGACACAGAAACAGTAGGACCTGCGTGATAGTTTCATGACAGCCCCCGCACACCCCTAAGTGCCGAAATGTCACACCCCTCCCGCCCCAACCCGCCGGTCAGCGCCCCTTTCGCAACAAAACTGACATATGAAATCCGGAACTCCCTGTTTTCCGGGGCTTTTCGCGCCTTCTGTCATGGAACTGTCATGTTCCCGTCATGAAACCTTCCCATTATTTCAAAAAGCGAATCAGATACCTGAACTGCGGAACACACGCCCTCCCCAGAAGGACGCACCGCAGCAATGGCTTTCTCTTTCCGTCGGACCACAGGTCTCCCCAAGGCCCTTTTGGCCACAACGACTCTGGTTTCCCTCCTCCCGCTTTGTGGCCACGCCCTGGCCGCCGACCAGATGCAGATCATGGAACGGCAGATCCAGGCCATGCAGGCCCAGCTCAGCAGCATGAAGAAAGAACATGCTGAAGAAGTGAAACGCGCCCGCGCCGTTCTCGCCCATCAGCGGGAAGAAGCCGAAAACAATCCGTATGGCCAGCGCAGTAAAATGATTGGCCGTCCCCAGTCAGATTCCAAGATCCACACGGGCGGCATAACCATCGCCTCAATGCTGGCTCCGCCACAGACGGCCAGCACACCATACGGCCAAATCACCGGTACCCCACCAGCCCATTCCAGCCTGTATGGCCCCCTGCGCCGCGGTCAAATTCAGGTTGGCGGTGTACGCATCACTCTGGGTGGCTTCGCTGAGGCCGCAACGATGTTCCGCTCGCGCAACACAGCCTCCGATATCTCCACAGGCTTCAATGCGATCCCATGGGGCAACAACGCAGCCTATCACATGAACGAATTCCACCAGAGCGAGCGTCAGAGCCGTCTGGCAGCATTGGTAGAAGGTAAAATCACCTCCAAACTCGAAGCCGATGCCTACGTCGAAACCGACTTCCAGGGCGCCGGCTCTGCTTCCAATTCACGCCAGTCGAACTCGTACGTCCTGCGCGCGCGCCTGTTTTATGGCGAGCTGAAAGATCAGGCTGACGATCTGCAGATTCTGGGCGGCCAGAACTGGTCCCTCATTACCATGTTTAACAAAGGCATGTCCGCTCGCGACGAGCAAATCCCACTTTCGATTGAAGCCCAGTACGTTCCTGGCTTTAACTGGACACGAAACAGTCAGGTCCGCATCGTCAAAGGATTTGATAACAGCCGCTACCATGTCGGTCTTTCTATCGAAAACCCTTCCGCAGTTCCCACAGGAACGCCTTATGAGCCGACCGGAACAACTGTGACTTACAAAGAGTCCGGCGCTAATGTGAATAATCCAGACACCTACTACGCAACCGATGTTGCCCCAGACATTGTCACCAAATTTGCTGCCGATCCTGGCTGGGGTCACTACGAAGTAACGGGCGTCATGCGCTTCCTTCATGACCGCACCAGCGTTCTTGGCGGTGGACAAAGCCACACTTCAGTTGCCGGCGGTGGCGGTGGCGCTCTGCTACTCCCACTCATCAAAGATAAACTCTACTTCCAGGCATCAGGGCTGGTTGGGATCGGGATCGGCCGATACGGCACCAGCAACATCCCTGATTACAGCTTTAACCAGAACGGGTCGCCTCACCCGCTGCCAGAAGCAAATGTTCTGCTCGGTCTCTACGGAAACCCAGTCAAAGCTCTTACACTCTATGGCTATGTCGGTGCCGAAACCGTCAGATCACGCGCAGCCTATAACGTAAATGGCAAAGCGTATGGCTATGGCAACCCACTGTACAACATGTCGGGCTGCAATACAGAACTCTCATCACTCTGCGCCGCAAGTGGAAACGTCCGAACCGTCGCACAGGCCACAACCGGCTTCTGGTATAATGCTTTCAAGGGGAATTATGGTACCGTCCGTGTAGGAGCCCAATACTCTTACACTTATGTCGAGGCATTCTCCGGCGTTGGTGGAACGCCACATACCGACGACAACATGGTCTTCCTCTCATTCCGATACATGCCTTTTAACTAAACTGCCTTTCGAGGATCATCCGCTTTTACATAGGATGATCCTCATTCCTGCCGCAGAAACACAGAGTGATGAAAACTGCCATTTAATCTCTGGATTATCTTCCAAAAAATCCCAGCACAATTTTCATTATCTTTTGAATATTTTTTGATCACCGCAGCCTCTTTGTGAGACGTTTCGTTTTCACGAAACTTCCCGGTATTGTCCGGCCTCATTGAATACCTCCTGAAAGACTATCCTCTTGCTGCGCTGGTTTCTGGTTTCTCTCCTGTCCCTTACCGTCCTCCTTCTGGCTCTGTTCGGCGCAGGATGGATCTGGATCGACCACCGGGACCTTGCCGCTTTCGCCACGCCACGGCTGGAGAAAAAGCTCGGCCGCACCGTCCATATCGGCGCCCTTCACGTTCATCCGGGCACATGGCTGACCATCGACGCCGACAACGTCTCCGTCGCCAATATCGCCAGCGGCACCCGACCGCAGATGATGACGCTCGGCCATTTCGCCGCCCAGATCCGCCTGACCTCCCTGATCTGGGGTCCGCCTGAAGCGCGCAATATCGTTATTTCAAAGTTCTCCGGCCTGTTCGAGCGCACACCCGCGCATCTGCCCAACTGGCGCTTCGGCCCCCACCAGAACGAGCCCCGCGCGCCCCTCACTCCCGAGGAACAGGCCAAAGCAGACACGCCGCCCGATCTGAGCAGCGCACCGGGCCTCCGCAACGCCACGATCCTCGACAGCGACGTCACCTACCGTTCAGCCAATGGCGCGTCCTACAGAACCACGCTTGAAAAGGTCACATTCGCCTCCACCAGCGACAACAGCCCGTTCACCATGACCCTGACCGGGGCCTATAACGACACCCCCGTCAGCATTTCCGCCGAAATGGAGCCCATCAACGACCTTCGCAAAACACCGGCCCGCCCCTACGCCACCACAGCCCATGTGACCTCCGGCGACATGACCTCGGACTTCACCGGAACCCTGACGGACCCGATGAATTTCGAAGGCGTGGAAGGCCACACCACCGTCACGACCCCCACCTCCGATACCTTATTCAGCGTTGCGGGGATCACGGACGACCACGCCCCCGTCAAACTGGCTCTGTCCGGCGATTTCAGCCATTCCGGCGATGACTGGCATTTCACCAAAGCACAGGGCACCATCCAGACCAGCACGATGGAAAGCGGCGACTTCACCCTGATCGAAGGCAGCCACGGCAAACCCGATGACGTCATGGCCAAAACCGGCTTCGGGCGCCTCGACATCAACGGCCTGATGCCCATCCTCGCCCCGCCAGGCGCAAAGGGCACCAAAAAAGGCCCCTCCACCCTGCACGCCGACCTTCTGCTCATCACGCCCCCCGATCCGGACCCGCTGGTCCATTTCGAACTGACCGCCCGCCAGTTGATCTACAACGCGCTCAATTTTACCAACCTCCGGATTCAGGCCGCCCAGACCCCCAACCGGATTGAAGTTCCCCTTCTGCGCCTGGACTATATCGGCGCTTCCCTCAGCGCCGATGGCCAGATCGAAGCCGATGGAAAATCATCCCGTGTCACAGCCGACGTGGTCCTGACGCATGGGGACATCGATCGCCTGCGCCGCGTCGCCGGTCTGGCGCCCGTTCCGGTCAAGGGCAGCCTGAACTTCCGCATCACCGCCAGTTCCAAGAACGTCCATACCCTCAACGAAGCCATCAGCCGCGCCGACATGACCGCCGCCGTCAGTATGGAAAAAGGCGAAATTGCAAAGGAAATTGTCGAGACCGCCTCGATGGATTTGCGCCTGCTGTTCCGCCACGCCAAGGGCGTGACCCCCATCACCTGCCTGCTCGGCGTCCTTCAGATGCATCAGGGCATCGGCACCGTCATCCCGCTCCGCCTGCGAACAGGTGCCGGGACGATCGCCGCCAAGGCGAATTTCGACCTCCGCCGCAAATGGCTCGATCTCGTCTTCGCCAGCCGCCCCTTCTCGACAAGCTTCTTTGCGCTCGATGTTCCCGTGCGCGTCAGCGGCCCCTTCGATGCCCCGACCCTCTCCCTCGCCACATGGTCGAAGGTCGGGCGCAACATGCTTGCGGATTCAAACGCGGTCACGAACCTCCCTCCCGCCCTTCAGGGTTTCGCGGCCTCAAACGCCTGCGCCCGCCCCACGCGTTAAGGCCCGATTTGCACCCTATCCTGCCCCCGGCTATGCACGTCGGACCGTAAAAGAGAGGGTCCAGAGATGCGTATTGCAATGGTCGGTGGCGGATATGTCGGTCTCGTCTCGGGCGCCTGCTTCGCCGAGTTCGGAGCAGACGTCGCCATCGTGGAGCGGGACCCGAAAAAGCTCGCGGCCCTCCATGACGGCCGCATCCCCATCTACGAACCCGGACTGGACGCGCTCGTCAGCAGCAATGTCGCCGCAGGCCGCCTGACCTTCGGAGACGACCTCGGCGCGGCCATGGAAAACGCCGATGCCGTGTTCATTGCGGTCGGCACCCCCACCCGACGCGGCGACGGCCATGCGGACCTCACCTATGTCTATGCAGCCGCCGAAGAAATCGCGCGCGCCGCCCGGACGGACCTTCTGGTCGTCACCAAATCGACCGTTCCCGTCGGCACGGGTCGCGAAGTCGCCCGCATCCTGCGCCAGACCCGCCCGGACCTGACCTTCGACGTGGCCTCAAACCCCGAATTCCTGCGCGAAGGCAACGCGATCGACGATTTCATGCGCCCGGACCGGGTCATCGTCGGCATCGACCGCTCCGGCCCGGATGGCGGCAGCCGCGCGCAGAGCCTGATCGAACAGCTCTACCGCCCCCTCACAGCCATTCAGGCCCCCATCGTCCTGACGGATCTGGAAACGGCGGAACTGACCAAATACGCCGCCAACGCCTTCCTCGCGATGAAAGTCACTTTCATCAACGAAATGGCCGATCTGTGCGAAAAAGTCGGCGGCAATATCCATGACGTCGCCCGCGGCATGGGCCTCGACCAGCGGATCGGCAGCCGTTTCCTCAGCCCCGGACCCGGCTATGGCGGCTCCTGCTTCCCCAAGGACACCCGCGCCCTGACCGCCATCGCCCAGGATGCCGGCGCCCCCACACAACTGGTAGAAGCCACGGTCGCGATCAACGAAGCCCGCAAGACCGGGATGGCCGAGCGCATCATCACACAGGCGGGCGGAACCCTTGAAGGCAAAACGGTCGGTATTCTCGGCCTGACCTTCAAACCCGATACGGACGACATGCGCGAAGCCGCGTCCCTGCCCATCCTCGCCCGCCTGCACGACGCGGGGGCAACCCTTCAGGTTTTCGACCCCGAAGGCATGGATGCCGCCCGCCCGCTCCTGCCGGATGGCGTGCGCTACTGCGAAGACGCCCTGTCAGCCGCGCAGGATGCAGATGTCGTGGTCGTCCTGACGGAATGGAACATGTTCCGCGCCCTCGACCCTCTCCGCCTGCGTGACGCGATGCGCGGCAACGCCATCGCGGATCTACGGAATATCTGGAGCCCCGACCTCATGCGCGAGGCCGGGTTCAATTACCAGTCCATCGGCCGTCCCTGAAGGGACGGCCTTAGGAATCTGCCTTAGCGGGCCTGAGCTTCAGCCCGGGCCGCAGCACGATCCACCGGTGCAAACGTCCCGTTCTTCAGACGCCGCTCGAGTTCCTCAAGCGACTGCCCCTTGGTCTCGGGCACATAGCGCAGCACGAACCAGAACGCGAAGGCATTGACGGCAGCAAACAGCCAGAACGTCCATCCCGCACCCAGAACCTGCACCAGAGACAGCGTCGTCAGCGAAATCACCAGATCCGCGCCCCAGTGTCCCCCAGCCACGAGGCTCATGCCCTTGCTGCGGCACGACAGCGGATAGACTTCCGCACCCACCAGCCAGATCGCAACCGACAGACTGCCCGTATTGAAAATGGTGTAGGCCATCACCGCAGCCACCGTGATCCACGCTCCGACCCCACCCGTCAGATGCATCGCAAACGCCGTCCCCAGAACGACGAGCGCAATCACAGCTCCCGGCAGCAGACGCGTGCGCCGTCCCCAGTTATCAACGGCCCAACCGCCAAACACCGTCGCAAACACCATGCCCACACCCACGGCCACAGATGTCAGCAGCGCTGAATCCTGACCAAAGCCCGCATCGGCAAAAATCGTCGGCGCGTAATACATGACCGCATTGATGCCCGTGAACTGGCACAGCAGCGCAATGCCCACCGAAGCCATCAGCGCAGGCCGCACCCACGGCTTCGCAAGCTCGGACCAGGGCGCCTGCACATCGTGGTTCTCAAGAATGCCGTCCAGTTCGCGATCCGCAATCTCGTCGGTCGCCCGCACCCGCCGCAGAACCATCCGCGCCTCTTCGGTCTGACCGTTCAGAGCCAGCCAGCGCGGGCTGTTAGGCAGAAACGCCATACCCACAAACAGGATCAGCGCCGGAAGCATCCCAATCCCGAACATCAGCCGCCAGCTCGAATCCCGCAGAAGATAGCCGGTGATGAAGGAAATCGTGACGCCGGACACCACCGCAAGCTGAAAGCCCACGACAAGGCGCCCACGACGCTCGGGAGGGGAGATTTCGGCGATATAGATCGGCACGATCTGCGACGCCCCGCCAATCGCCAGCCCCAGAATAAGTCGGGCAAGAATCAGAACAGCGACACTATGCGCCGAGGCCACAATGACCGTCCCCACAAGGAACAGCGCCGCCGCGATCATCACCGTCCGCCGACGCCCAAGCCGGTCAGAAATGCCACCCGCCACCAGACACCCGATCAGAGCCCCCAGAATAATGGCCGATGTCACGACTTCCGCGCCAAGCGTATCCAGATGAAACTCATTGCGAAGCTGGAGCAGTGCGGAGGAAATGATGCCGGTATCATACCCGAACAGCAGCCCGCCCGTTGCCGAAATCGTTGCAATGAAATTCGTCAGAGCATTCCCGCTCAATCTCATGGACCCGTTCGTGCCCTGCATCATAAAACCTTCCGCCGCGAAGCCGCAGACCGTTATTGTGTAAACAATCCGTCCTCTTTAACGCTCCATCTCACAGAAGTAACATCACAAAAGTGACGGTTTTCGTTTTTTGCGTGAAATTTTTCGTGTCCACGTCCTTTCCCCAGACATGAAAAAACCCCCTTCCCAAATGGAAAGGGGGTCTGACACCACATCAGTAGAAAAAAGAGCTTTACGGCTGAACAATCCGCAGAATGAACGCTGTCAGAGTATTCACCGCATCGTGCTCCGGACGATCCGCAGCCAGACGCAGCTCCGGCGACACCGGCGCCTCATAAGGCGCGGAAACGCCCGTAAACTCCGGGATTTTTCCCGAACGCGCCGCCGCATACAGCCCCTTGGGGTCCCGCTTTTCGCAGGTCTCCAGCGGTGTATCGACGAAGACTTCATGGAAGTTCTCGCCCACGATCTGCCGCGCCTGCGCCCGGTCCGCCTCAAGCGGAGACACCAGCGCCACGATCACGACCTGACCGCTCTCGGCCAGAATTTTCGCCACATGCGCCGCACGGCGGATGTTTTCCCGACGGTCTTCCGGCGAGAAGCCAAGATCGCTGCACAGCCCGGCCCGCAGCGTGTCCCCATCCAGAACGGTCGCATTGATCGCCTGTTCCGAAAGCGCAAGCTCGGCCGCCCGCGCTACCGTGCTCTTGCCCGAACCCGGTAGGCCCGTCAGCCAGAACACGCCGCTCTTGTGACCGCGCGTCTGGACCTGACGGGCCGCAGACACACGGCTGGCTGTCGGATGAATGGCATGTTCGCCGTCCGCCAGTTCAGCCGGACCAATCAGCGGCGCGCCACCGACGATACGCTGGTAACGATCCACCAGAACACCACGCCCGTCGCCAAAGCCCGGCGCGAACGGATCGAACAGCACGGCATGAGACGCCGCCAGTGTGATCTCCGCAAACCCGTCCGGCGGTACACTGTCGCCCTCACGCAGGGTCAGATCTTCCAGATCCACCACGGCATCGATGGACGCCACCGTCACGTCATGCTCGGCCGTCGCCAGACGCAGCGTAAAGCTCTCACCCACCCGCAGCGGCTCACCGCGCAGCCAGAACAGACGTGTGCGAATCCGGGCCGAACGCTCCGGCGCCGCAGCCTTGTCATCCGCCGGGAACAGCAAATCGCCCCGATCCGGCACCAGATCCGGCTCCAGACGCAGCGCGATGGACTCGCCCGCCCCCGCAACCGGAAGCTCCGGCGCATGCCAGCGGCAGACTTCCGCCACCGTCGCAACCTGCCCCTGCGCGCCGATCGTCAGACGATCGCCCGCACGGACGGTCCCGCGTTCAATCCGCCCCGCCACATAGCGCACGCCATCAAAACGATAGACATCCTGCACCGGCATCCGGAACGGCAACGCAGCGCGCGAGGCCGGCGGCGGCACATTGGCCAGCGCTTCCACCAACGTCGGCCCCTTGTACCAGAGCGCCCGCTCGGAACGGCTGGCAATGTTATCACCATCACGCGCAGACGCCGGAACAACAGCCTCAACCTCGATTTCCAGACGGCCCAGAAGCTGACGCACGTCGGACTCGACCTTGACGATCTTCGCTTCGTCGAATTCCAGCAGATCGGACTTGTTGAGCAGCACGATCACATGACGAATGCCGATCAGACGCAGCAACATGGCATGACGCCGTGTCTGCTCCTGCGCGCCTTCCTTGGCATCCACAACCAGCACGGCAGCCTCCGCATCGGCGGCCCCGGTAATCATGTTGCGCAGGAACTGGCGATGGCCCGGCGCGTCCACGATCACGAATTCCCGCGATCCCAGACGGAACGGAATGCGCGTGGAATCAACCGTCACGCCCTGATCGCGCTCGATCTGAAGGGAATCGAGCAGGAAGCTCCACTCCACCGCCAGCCCACGCTTGCGGCTGCTCTCGACGATCTGCGCCAGCTTGCCGTCCTGAAGACTGTCCGTGTCATACAGCAGACGCCCGATCAGCGAGGACTTGCCATGATCGACATGCCCGACAATGACGATGGGCGTTGCCGCAGCACGATGGGTCTCGGAATACTGTCCGGTCACGATATTGTCGCCCATTGTCACAGATACCCCGCCACACGCAGACGCTCGAACACGTCCTCGGATTCATGATCCATCGCACGCCCCGCACGTTCGGACGTCCGGCTGGTTTCCAACTCGGCAATCACTTCCGCCACAGTGGAGGCATTGCTCTCAATCGGATTGGTGATGTCCTGATCGCCCAGCGAACGATACCGCTTGCCGTCTTTCGCGAAATACAGATCCACCAGCGGGATGTTCTCGCGCTCGATATAGCGCCAGATGTCGATCTCGCGCCATGACAGCAGCGGATGGACACGGATATGCATGCCGTCTTCATACGGCGTCGCATACTGGTCCCAGAACTCGGGAGGCTGATTGCGCACATCCCAGCGATGCCCGGCACCGCGCGGACTGAACACGCGCTCTTTCGCCCGCGTCGCCTGCTCGTCACGACGGATACCCGCAATAACGCCACGCAGCTTGTGCTTCTCGATCATCGCGGCCAGACCAGCCGTCTTGCGCGCGGCAGACCGGGCAGCAGGCGGAAGCGACGGGTCGATTTCCTCAACCGGCGGGCAGTAGCCCAGAAGCAAGTCGAGATCCCATTTCTTCGTATATTCGTCGCGGAACGCATACATTTCCGGGAATTTCTTCTCGGTATCGACATGCATGACCGGGAACGGCACGCGCCCCATGAACGCCTTGCGCGCCAGCCACACCATCACGTTGCTGTCCTTGCCCAGCGACCACAACAGGGACAGGGGCTTCAGCTTGCGATAGGCCTCACGCAGAATGAAAATGCTCTGAGCCTCAAGCTGGTCCAGATCATCCATGATGCGTGGTTGTGCCAGGCTTGTGGTGGACTGATCCCGCGACAGGATCGGTGTCTGCGTCATTATCCGCTCCGTAGTCATGCCGGCCTGTGAATGCCACATTCCGTCTTGGCCAGACCGGCCCACCGGCCCGCCCGTCCATCTTCACCATCCTTGACCGCCCTTGTGCACGGAGCACAACCGATCGAGGTGTAACCTTTTGCAACCAGGGGATGCCGCGGCAGATCCCGGCGCTGCATCTGCGCCTCGATCTGCGCCGGGCCCCATCCCGCCAGCGGATTGAGCTTCACGCTGCCATCAGGCTGCGGGTCCAGAACCGGCAACGCCGTGCGCGTTGCGGACTGGCTGCGCTTGCGCCCCGTAATCCAGACATCGAATTCCGGCAGCACCAGATCCAGCGGCTCAACCTTGCGCAGCGCACAGCACGCATCCGGATCGAATGCAGCCAACTGGTCCTGCGGATCACGGTCATGCAACGCTTTGAGCGTGGGCGAGAGGGTGCGCACATCAGACAGGCCCAGACTTCGCACCAGACGATCGCGATACTCCAGCGTCTCAGGAAAATGCCGCTTCGTATCCAGAAAAAACACCGGAACAGACGGATCGATCTGCGCCACCAGATCCAGCAGAACCGCCGACTCCGCCCCGAAAGACGACACCACAGCCACACGCCCGCGCAGCCGTGTCAGCGTCTCCTGCAAAATCCGGTCTTCCGGGATCTGCCGAAGATGATCCAGTTCCGTCCGTGAAAGAGACATGTGTCGCACCTGCCTGTGTCCAGATCAGTCCGACCGCTCAGGCGGCCTGCCAGAGACATAGGCGCACACATTTCAAAAATAAACTATTTTGTTTGATATAACGATTTTATTTTGTGCTAAAACGATGCTGCAAGGCCATTCCTCAGCGCAGAAGCCGCCGCACCCTGCCCGGAACTGCCATCAACCGCTCCCGCCATCCCCGCCGGGCTTCGACCCGAGGAGCCGTCTCCTCTCGCATCCGTCGGGCCGCAGCCGACCCGGGAAGCGGATCAGCAGCCTGCCGCGCCATACGCTCCCAGCTTTCCACGCGCCGCTCCACGTCCGACTCAACCCTGAAAAATACCCCGAATTCAAAGCCCGGAGGCGCTGTGTCCTCAAATCCCGCACAGGCCAGCTCCAGAATACCCTCCCGCGCCAGAGGAACCATCAGCGTCGCAAAATGCCGGGGCGTCAGAACCCAGCAATGCACATCCACATAATGTGAAGGATCGGACAACGCAGGCCGTACCCAATCCAGAGCCTCCTCCAGAGAATACTGAGCTTTCATGTCGCCCGGCAGCGCCAGACCATCATGAAAATCCTGACAGCGCACATCGGAATCGCGCACCTTGTTCAACGCAAAATCAAGAATATCGCGCGGATCAGGCGTCCGCCGTTTCTGCATCCACGCCACCAGCAGATCCGACAACCGGGTCAGTCCCCGCAGCGCATCGAACGAAAAACGGGCATCAGGCAGCATCAGACGGATCTCGCCGCCTTCCGAAAGAACTTCGGAGGCTTCGTGCAGCCACCCGATCAGATCTGGAACATGTTCTGCCACATGCGACGCAACAACCAGATCAAACAGCCCGTCCACACATTCCTTCAAGGGACGGTCCAGCCAGACCACATCCACCGGAACCAGATTGTCGCGGCTCACACCGGGGTCCCAGGCGAACTGACGCAACAGCCCTTCCGTATCCACCCGATCTGCGTAAAGAACGTCGCTGTCCCCACGCGTGAGGACAGGCGTCGTCAGGGCGCCGATTTCCAGACAGCGCGCCCGGCTGAAATCAATGCCACGCCGCAGGGCTGCCTGACGCTTCAGGAAAATATCTGACACGGACCCTCATCATACCCATCCGGACAGAACGCTGCCCTGACATTCCAAGAACCGAACACGGCCAAAAAGCTATAGAAATCCCCAAAAACCTGTCAATGCCAGGAACAGTTTGCCCACCACAAAAACTGGCCCAAAACCTCAAAAAATGGCTCATTATGCCATTTCTCAAAACTCTAAAATCCAAACACACACCATAAAAAGCCCCCCTCACATCATCTGGCACGGTTCATGCATCAGAGGGTTTCATGGACACGCCCTTACTCCTTCACGCCAAGCGCCTTCCGCGCCTCCTTGTCGGCCAGCCCGTGCAGCCGCAGATGATGGCGGAACTGGTAGTAGGTCAGACCCAGCAGTTCCGCAGCGCGCCGCTGGCTGAACTGCGCCTCGCGCAAAGCAGCTTCCAGCAGACTACGCTCATGCGTCCTGACATCCGCCCCGAAGTCACGCGGGAACGTCAGCGCCTCTCCCACTGCCGGAACAACCGCAGGCACCGCCGTCACCGCGCACTGAACCTGAGCGTCCTTCCAGTCCGGCACGACGAACGGGTCCAGCACGATCTCGTCCAGCGCCTTTTCCGGCCGGTCCATCCTGTAAACACTGCGCTCCACCACGTTGCGCAATTCGCGGACGTTGCCGGGCCAGTCATAGGCCTGCAACCGTTCCAGCGCGCGCTCCGTGAACCCCGCAAACATCTTCCGCCCCAGTTCCGCACTCATGCGGGTGGCAAAATGCTCGGCCAGCAGGGAAATATCCTCCGGACGCGCCCGCAGCGGCGGAATATTCACGACATCGAAAGCCAACCGGTCCAGCAGATCCGCCCGGAAGCGCCCTTCCCGCGCCATGGCGGGCAGATCCGCATTGGTCGCCCCGATCAGCCGCACATCCACCCGGATGGTCTCGCTGCCGCCCACACGCTCGAAGCTGCCATATTCAATCACCCGCAGCAGCTTTTCCTGCACAGCCTGCGACGCGGTGCCGATCTCGTCCAGAAACATCGTGCCCCCGTCCGCCCGCTCAAAGCGCGACAGACGCCGTTTCTGCGCGCCAGTGAACGCCCCAGCCTCATGACCGAACAGTTCGCTGTCCAAAAGCGCCTCGGGCAACGCCGCACAGTTGAGCTTCACCAGCGGCCGGTCCCACCGGTCCGACAGCAGAGCCAGGCGCGCCGCCGCCAGTTCCTTGCCGGTCCCGCGCTCTCCGATCACCAGAACCGGACGCCGCAGGGGCGCCAGACGGGAGACCTGATCCAGCATCCCCAGAAATGCCGGAGCCCGCCCGATCGGGGTCGGCACCTCGTCGATATCGGTGCTTCTCGCCATTTTATGGTCTCTCACGCCCCCGTTCAGGTCTTCAGTTCATAACACCCTCAAAACAGCATCACTGACAAGAGCAGGGATCTGTCCTAAGTCTCTTCATCAGGAAGGAAAGCATCATGGGTATTTTTTCTCGCCTCGCCGATATCGTGAACTCCAATCTGAATGCGATTCTCGCCAATGCCGAGGACCCGCAGAAAATGATCCGTCTGGTCATTCAGGAAATGGAAGACACGCTGGTCGAGGTTCGCAGTCAGGCCGTCCGCACAATCGCCGAGCGCAAACAGCTCGAACGCCGCGTGCGCACCATGATGCACGAAGAAGACGAATGGCACCGCAAGGCCGGTCTCGCCATCGAACGGGACCGCGACGATCTCGCCCGCGCAGCCCTCGCCGCCCGCCACAGCGTGGAACAGTCGCGCGAAGCACTGGAACAGCAGATCGCCCAGATCTCGGACGGGCTGGACCAGCAGAACGACGACATCTCCAAACTTCAGGCCAAGATCGCCGACGCCAAATCCCGCGAAAAGGCGCTCTCCATCCGCGCCCGTACCGCACAGGGGCGCCTGAAAACCCGCGAAAAACTCTACGACACCCGCATCGACGACACGCTGAACCGTTTCGATCAAGTGGAACGCGCTCTTGATGAGCTTGAAGGCAAGGCAGAGGCGTATGATCTGGGCCGCCGCACCGGCCACCCCACACTTCAGGAGGAACTCGCGGCCCTTGAAACCGATGCCGTCGTGGAAAACGAGTTCGAAGCCCTCAAGCGCCGTGTGGCCGAAAAGAAAAGCGCAGGCTGAGAAAAGGCTGACCGAAAGGCCCAAGGCATGAATTCGTCCATCTTCCCCTTCCTTGTTCCCATCACGGCCATCATCTGCTGGGCTGTCGTCAGCATGGCCAAACATGCCAGCGGCTCACCAAAAGGCGCGCCCCAGCCAGACCCCATGCTTCAGGCCGCCCTGACACAGGCCGAAGCCCATGCTACGCGTCTGGAAGAAAGGATCGACCAGCTCGAACGCATCCTCGACGAGGATATCCCGGGCTGGAGAGCAAGGAACGCACGATGACACGCCGCCCCGTCCTCTTTTCCGGCCGCCGCCCGGCGCTTCTGGCCCTGCTGGCGGGTACCGTCCTGCTGGCGCCCGCAGCCCATGCCGCGCGCATGACCCTGTCCGGAGAGGATCTGGACCTGTCGATCCCCTGCACCGGACAGGTCAGGGTCGTGGTCGATCCCAACATGAAGGACGGGGCAACGCTTGATTCAAGCAGCCTCGCACAGGTCTCCATGCATACCGGCAAGGAAGAAGCGCAAAGCCGCATCTCCATCACCACAAAGTCCTGCGCCCCCAACGGGAAGCTGACAATCAGCATCTCCCCCAGCACCGGCCTGACAATCCACGACAGCCACGACACGCATTTCGTCATCGCCGGAAAGCTCGCCTCCCTGGACGCCAGCCTCGATTCCGCCACCATGGACATCGAAAACACCCAGTCCCTCGACCTGGACATGCAGGGCGCCTCCAGCGTCCACATCCACTCCCTCGAACGTGCGGCCCAGATCGTGGCCTCCGGCACCTCGACCCTGACGGCCGACACGGCGCAGCTCGCGGCGCTTTCGGTGCAGTTGACGCAGAATGCGGGCATGACGCTCTCGGGGGGCACCATCGACGCCTTGACGCTGATTACGGCCGATCAGGCCAGCGCCACCATTCTGGCTCACGCCACCGTGGCCACAGTCGCGGCCAACGGAACGGGGGATGTCAATATCGAGGCCGTCACGGGCCCGATGGTGCGCTCGGGCAAGGGCACAGTCCGTGTCGGCGCGGAGAATGGCGTGATCTATCGCCCCACGCCGCCGCCACCGGCTGCTATACCGACACCTCCTCCCGCAGCGCCGCAGCCCTCCCTTCCGGTTCAGACGCCCCCTGCCAGCGCGGCTACGACCGTTCCGGCACCCGCGGTTACGCCTCCAGCTGTTTCTTCTGCGCCCGTCATGCAGGCGCCTGTGGTTCAGACACCTACGGTTCAGGCCCCAACCACACCAACCGCGGTTCCGGCTCCAGCGCCTGTGCCCCAGCCTTCCGGGCCTGACAGCCCTGCCATCCCGCAGGCGCCCAGCGTCCCGGCTCCGTCAAAAGCCGCCGAGTCGAATGCGCCGCAAACAACGCAGGCGCCTGCCAGCCTTCCTGTCACAAGCGCGCCCGTCCAGACCGCGCCGCAGACACCAATTCCGGCTCCCGCAGTGACACCCGCCGCCCCAGCAGCCAACCCGACCACCCCCTCGACGACCGGAAAGAGCGCTCAGAATGGCGCTCAGGGAGAATAGGGATGCGCTATCATCTGCATGCGCGTCTGGCTCTGCTCGCGCTTCTGAGCTGCGGTGCCGCGCCCGCGCCACCAGCCCCTCCGGCACCTCCCCCGCCTCCAGCCCCGCCATCCTTCAACGTGTCCTCGACGAGCAGCCCCGACACGCTCGTCATCCCGGCGACATGTCTTGAGACCCTGTCCGTCGTGAGTGGCCCAGATGCGCATATCGTCTCTGGCAGCGGCAGTCTGAAGAAACACGGGGAGCGCCTGACCTTCACGACCACTCCGCAGGACTGCGCGGCTCAGGACAGTGCAACAGTCATGGTTCCGGCACGGACCAGCCTCGACATCCAGTCCTCTCACAACCATACGACGCTCTATCGTATCACCGGCGTCAACGGCGACGTCACGGCGGAGAGCGGACACGGCGATCTCGACATCGATCAGGCCAGCGGCCTGAACCTGACGATGACAGGCCCCGGAGACGTCTCGATCGGGCGGGTGACGGGACGGATGACCGTGCAAAGCCTGTCCAGCGGCGACCTGCAAATCGGCGATCTCGCAGCTTCAAGCGCCAGCATCACGGCCATGTCGTCAGGCGATATCCGAGTTGAACGGGGAAGTGTGGATGTTCTGACGGTCCGGGATTATGGCTCGGCCGATATAACGCTGAACGCCACCGCCCGCGATGCGGATCTGACCCTTCTCGGCAGCGGCGACATCACGCTTCAGAAAGCGAGCGAAACGCTGAAGAAGCGTCCGATCGGGTCCGGCACGCTCTCCGTGGAGGACACAGCCGGTGCGCGGATCACGACCGTGACCACACCGGACGGTTCTGCCATCCTGTCCGATGCGACACGCAAGGTTCTGGATCATCTCGATATCCATATGGATACGCCTGAGATCACTTTCGGCAACACATCCACTGTCCATCATTCCAGCGGTCATGGGGTGATTGGGCTGCTGCTGAAAATCTTTCTGATCATCTGGGCCGTGCGTCTTTTCCGACGCTATCGCCGGACAGGCGTTTTTCCGTTCCGAGGGACGCTGGACAAGGCCGCCGCAGGATATGCGGAAGGTGTGCGGAGCTGGTCCCGGCACCGCGCGGCATGGCAGGAAACACCCGCCGCCAGCGCGACAGCCGTGGTCAGGGATGCCGTGCTTGGTTTCCGGCGTCCGCAACCCGAACCGACGGAAGATTTCTCCCGCTCCGTCCCGCCGGGCCATCCGCTGGCCCGGCTTCAGGATCGGCTGGCGCGCATGGAACGCAGGCTCGGCCTGATCGAACGCTGCGTTACGTCCTCCGATTTCAGTCTGGAGCGGCAGTTCCGGGATCTGGAGCGAACCGATGGCCGACGCGCCTGAATGCAGGACGGAAACTTTGACGTCCGGATGCAGGCAGGGTAGGGGCTGAAGGGTGAATGCCGTTCTTGACCCCATAGCGGCCCTTGGCCGCGCCGCTCTCGGCCTTATCAAGCAGGCAGGTGCTCTGGCCCTGTTCGCGCTGGAGGCTCTGTCGCATCTGGTGCGACCGCCCTTTTACTGGCGGATTTTCTTCTCCAGCCTGATCGAGACGGGGTTCTTCTCCCTCCCCGTCGTGGCGCTGACGGCCCTGTTTTCAGGGGCCGTGATCGCACTTCAGTCCTATGTGGGCTTCGGGCAGTATCATGTGCAGAGCGCGATTGCCGGGATCGTCGTCCTCGCCGTGACCCGCGAGCTTGGCCCTGTTCTGGCCGGATTAATGGTCGCCGGGCGCGTAGGCGCGGCCATGTCCGCACAGATCGGCACCATGCGCGTGACCGACCAGATCGACGCGCTCACCACGCTGTCCACCGATCCAATGAAATATCTCGTGACGCCGCGCCTTCTGGCCGGAACGCTCGCGCTGCCCTGCCTCGTGCTGGTCGCCGATATTCTGGGCGTGATGGGCGGTTTCACGGTTTCGGTCGCCAAGCTCGGCTTCTCGCCCTCGACCTACATCACGGCCACGCTGGATTCGCTCAAGACGATGGATGTCGTCGTGGGCCTCGTCAAAGCGGCAGTGTTCGGATTCCTGATCGCGCTTCTGGGCTGCTATAACGGCTATAACAGCCGGGGCGGCGCAGAGGGTGTGGGCTCGGCCACAACAGCCGCCGTCGTGGGTGCGTCCATCCTGCTCCTGCTGTTCGATTATCTCCTGACAGATCTGTTCTTCTCACAATGAGCACTCCCCCCGTAAGCACGCCCTTAGGCACCCCGAAGATCCGCATTCGCGGCCTGCACAAGGCTTTCGGCTCCAAGATCGTGCTTGATGGCGTGGATCTCGATGTCGAAGCTGGCACGTCCATGGTCATCATCGGCGGGTCTGGCTCCGGGAAATCCGTCCTGCTGCGCTGTATTCTCGGTCTGATCGAGCCCGATGCCGGGACGATCGAGATCGACGGCGAAAACCTACTGACGGCTTCGCGTTCCAAGCAGGATGCCCTGCGTCGGCAGATCGGGATGCTGTTTCAGAACGGTGCTCTGTTCGACAGCATGAGCGTTGGCGAGAACGTGGCGTTCGGCGTTCGCGCCAAGCATTCCGACCGCAATGGCGCGACCCCGTCCCGCACGCAGGCACTGCAAATAGCCGGAGGTCTGCTCGAACAGGTGGGGCTGGACCCGTCTGTCGGCGAACTCAGCCCGTCTGAGCTTTCGGGCGGTATGCAGAAGCGCGTGGGGCTGGCGCGCGCCATTGCGGGCAGTCCCAACATCATGTTCTTCGACGAACCCACGACCGGGCTGGACCCGATCATGGGCGCCGTCATTGACGGGCTGATCGTGGACTGCGTGCAGAAACTCGGCTCCACCGCCATTGCCATTACACACGATATGGCCTCGGCCCAGCGGATCGGAAACCGCGCGGCGATGCTCTATCGCGGGAAGCTGATCTGGCAGGGCGAGGCGTCCGAGCTCATGAATTCGGGCAACGCCATGGTGGATCAGTTCACCCATGGCCGACGCGAAGGCCCCATCACCATGGAGCTGCGCAAATGAGCCTTCTGCCCCGTTTCCCGAAAACCGATCCCATCGTCTGGAAGCGCATCGGGCTGAGCTATCTGATCGCCCTGCCGCTCCTGTTCATCATGTTCCGCCATCAGCCCGCCCATCCGAACATGGTGCTTCAACTTCTCGGTTTTCTGCTGATCATCGTGGTCTCGCGGCTTCTGGCGCGTCTGATTCTGCGGACGCGGGAGTAAGGATTCCGGGCTCTGCCCGGGCCCGGCAGGGATCTTGATCCCTGCACCCTGATTCTAAAGGTTTCCAAAGGTCGCGACCTTTGGTGGGGTCCGGGGCAAAGCCCCGGCTGGATCAACGGCCAAGCACTCCCTATATACTGGGTTTGTTCCCCTCAAATCGAAGAGACCAGCCTTGGCCAAAAAGCCGACCACCCGTTACGTCTGCCAGAACTGTGGCGCCACCTATCCGAAATGGAACGGGAAGTGCGAAGCCTGCGGCGAATGGAACACGCTGGTTGAGGAGACGGTCGAGCCGACGGCCCGCAAGACCGGAAAGCTGAGTTCAGGGCGTCTGCAAACCGTCCGGCTGGATGGCGAAACACGGCCGCCCCCGCGTATTACAACCAGCATTGCAGAGCTGGACCGCGTTCTGGGTGGCGGACTTGTCCCGGCGTCGGTGGTGCTGGTCGGCGGTGATCCGGGCATCGGCAAATCCACGCTCATGCTTCAGACGACCTGCGCGCTCGCGCGGTCGGGGCATCGCGTCCTGTATGTGTCGGGCGAAGAATCGGTGGACCAGATCCGCATCCGCGCCCAACGGCTGGGTCTGGACCGCGATCCCAAAATGCTGGACTCGCTGGATCTGGCGGCCTCCATCAATGTGGGTGAAATCGTCGGCTCGCTGGAGCAGGACCGGGCGCATACGGTCGTGGTCATCGATTCCATCCAGACGATGTGGCTGGAAAGCGTGGAAAGCTCGCCGGGCTCTGTCTCGCAGGTGCGGGCGAGTGCGTTTGAACTGATCCGGCTGGCCAAGACGCTCGGTTTTGCGCTGATCCTGATCGGCCATGTCACGAAGGAAGGCTCCCTCGCCGGGCCGCGTGTTCTGGAACATATGGTCGATGCGGTCATGTATTTCGAGGGCGATCGCGGGCATCAGTTCCGTATCCTGCGTGCGGCCAAAAACCGCTTTGGCGCGACCGACGAAATCGGCGTTTTCGCCATGACCGATATCGGCCTGACCGAAGTGCCCAATCCCTCCGCGCTGTTCCTTGCGGAGCGGCGGGGCAATATTGCGGGGTCGGCTGTTTTTGCGGGGCTGGAAGGCACCCGCCCGGTCCTGCTGGAAATTCAGGCGCTGCTGTCTCCCAAGGCCGGAGATGGGGCGCCGCGCCGGGCTGTTGTGGGCTGGGACACGTCGCGGCTGAACATGCTGCTGGCCGTGCTGGATTCCCGATGTGGCCTCAAGCTTGCGAATATGGATGTCTATCTGAACATCGCAGGCGGCCTGCGGGTGAACGAGCCAGCCGCCGATATGGCGGTGGCCGCGGCCCTTGTGTCCGCCGCCACGGGCCATCCGACCTCCCCCAGTGCGGCCTATTTCGGCGAGGTCGGGCTGTCCGGCGAGATCCGGCAGGTCAGTCAGGCCGATCTACGTCTCAAGGAAGTCGCCAAGCTGGGCTTTGGCGAGGCCATCCTACCCCGGCGCGTCTCGGCGGCCTCCGCAAGGGTCAAGCCGCCCGCAGGCCTGAAACTGCGCGAAATCGGGCATCTGACGGATCTGGTCGGGCTGTTTTCCGACAAGGACGAATAACAGAGGTCTTCAGAAGCGGAAGACGACATTGGACTGAGCATAGCTTCCGCTTTTGCCGCCCGCCGCATGTAACCCGTTCGAGGCCATGAACCGCGCGCCATAGATCTGCCAGGTCAGGTGCCGGTTAAGCTGGAGCTTGAGAGACGCCTGCGGCACCACGCCGATATAGCCGCCGTGATAGATTTTCGAGAATGTGTACGGGCCGGACGAGTTCCAGATCGCGCCATCCGCATTCTCCCGCCACATGAACGGCACCTTGAACTGGATGCTCGCAAAGCCTTTCCAAGGCGTGATGCTCAGGACTGGCGAGAGGCTGACGAGGTTGGACGGCTGGATATAGGTCGTGGTGTCCAGATAGTTTGTCTGCGGGTTGAAGGGCGCCATATAAGTGCGAACCGGGCCGTCCGTTCCGTTGGCCCCACCGGAATACAGATCCGCCTGAACGCCGATGAATGGGTGCAGGGGCGAGGGCGTATGGCGGTATCCCACGATCGTATTGACCGAATAAGCCTGCACGTCGCTCTTTTTCGCGCTGCCAGATTTCTGGAACGTCCCGTCCTGATAGAGGCTGCCGAACGAATATTCGAAAGACGCGGCGGTACCGTACCAGCGGAAGCCCACATTCCCGCGTGAGGACGTGCCTTTCAGGGCACCGGATGCAAGTGGGACGACGGACAGGCTGCCGCCATAGCGGTAACCGTAATAGAAAATATCCAGAAACGAATGGACCGTCTCGCTACCGATGGAAAACTGCGGCACGAGAGCCGTGATGTCCCCGCCATACAGGCGCGTATTGTAATCTTCCGTATCGTGGAACATCAGGGTTGCGTCGGTCTTGGTCTGGACGAAATCGAACGCATCCACGCGGATATTGGGCCAGATCGCATAAATGCGCCCGCCGTTCCACGACAGTGGGACGTTGGGCGTTTCGCGGTTGTACAGAACGTAAGATGGCGCATCGAGGAACTGCTGACGGCCGAACATGAAGCCCGTCTGCGCGCCCGCGAACTTGCCCTTGAACTCGATGAAAGCCTGCTGGAGATCCAGCCGTTTGCGGTACGTCGTATTGTAACCGAAGCCTTTCCATCCTCCCGCATCCGCATTGATAAGTTGTCCGAACAGCCACACATGCTCGCCCAGATGCAGGTCCGCGCCATACAGGTTCCGCACACCGAAACGCCCCGAATTGCTGTTGCCCTTTTTGCCCAGAAAAGGTGCCTCCTCGTACCAGTTGCGCAGACGCGTCTCGCCGGAAAAGGACAGCCAGATCGTCCTCGCATCGTTCAGTGCGATGAACTTCAGCGGATCGAACGGATCGTCGCGCCGACTCTTGTCGCGCAGAAAGCTCCAGTCTTCCGCCCAAGGGGCTACACCGTAACGTCCGACCGGCCCGAAGCCCGCTGATTCGCCGTTGCCATAACTGAACGCGCCCCATGGACCCTGCCGTCCCTGCGGCGCATGATTCTGACTCGCCACAACACGACGCGGCTGGCCCACGACGCCAGCATGGGGATAGTTCTGGATGGGGGGACGTTCCGTAGAAAGAACGTGGATCCATTCTTCCGAATGTGCGGTCGGGGCGGTGGACGAATCGGCGGCCGCTGCCAGTCGGGAGGTGCAGATTCCAAGCGCCATCATAGCCAGAATGGACCGATTCCGATATGAATGATGACGTAACATGCCCTGAAAACTCCAGACGGGGTTCGCAGAACATTATGCAGCAACAAAAAACATCAATCCCGATAGTTTTAAATAAAAATGACTATTTTTTTGGTATTTAATCCAGCCGGGTAATATCCATTTGTCCGCGCGTCAGATCCCGCAGCCAGTCCGTGATGGCATCCGCTTCTTCCACCGGTACGGCCAGTGTCATCCACGCGCCTTCGGCGTCGAACTCACATTCCGTCCGGCTTGCCCGCCAGCTTTCGATCTTGGACTCCACCATCGCATAGCTGGAAAACGGGCAGTGAAAGCGCAACGGCACGGTTTCAATCCGCTCAATCCGCTCTGCTTCGCGCAGACAGGCCGACGCCGCGCCGCCATAGGCCCGCACCAGCCCCCCGGCCCCGAGCTGCACGCCACCATACCAGCGTGTAACGACGATCATGACATTGTCGAAATCCTGCCCTTCGATAGCGGACAGGATGGGCCGCCCGGCCGTCCCACCGGGTTCGCCGTCATCGCTGCATCGGAAGCGCTGACCGGTTTTGAAGGCCCAGCAGTTATGGGTCGCCTCCAGCACGGCAACGTCGCGGAAGAAGGCCATGGCGGCCGCTTCATCTTCCACAGGAGCTGCGGAAGCGCGGAAAACGCTGTTCTTAATCACACTTTCGTAGGTCGCGAGGCCGGGAAGAGTCCATGTCATGGCTTTCCTTCTGCATCAGGATCGCCGAAATGTCAGGATGGGGTAGGGAAACGCTGCCCGTTCTGTTAAGGGTAGCCCCCATGTTTTCGGATCTAACCGGTCGGCTGAATGCCGTCTGCGCGCGTCGTGCGCCTCTCGTTCTGGCGCTGTTTGCACTGCTCTGTGCCGCCTGCGTTGCCCTGAGTGTCACACGCATCAGCGTGACGACGGACACGAGCAAGATGTTTGCCAACAGCCTGCCGTGGAAAAAGCGGAGCATGGAGCTGACGCGCCTGTTCCCGCAGGACAGCAACCAGCTCGTCGCCATCCTCGACAGCCGCATCCCCGAACAGGGACGCATCGCGGCACGGGAGCTTGCGGCCACGCTTTCGCAGGACCACACACATTTCAAGACGGTCGGCCTGCCCGGCGACAACCCTTTCTATAACAGTCACGGCTTCCTGTTCCTCGATACGAAAGATCTGGAACCGCTGCTGGATTCGATCGTCTCCGCGCAGCCCTTTCTGGGCACACTGGCCGCCGATCCGTCTGCGCGAGGGCTGTTCGGCGCACTTGGCCTGATCGGTGAGGGCATCAAGGCCGGACAGGGCATCCCCAGTGGCTTCAACGGCGCGCTGGACGGGTTCGCAACCTCTCTGACACAGGCCGCGGACGGCCATCCGCAGGACATGTCCTGGCAGAACCTGCTGATCGGCAAGCTGGCGGAACTGGGATCGCGATACGAGTTTGTCGTCACGCAACCCAAGCTCGATTACAGTTCCTTCCAGCCCGGCGAAGGCGCTACGACCGCCATGCGTCAGGCGATCAACAACCTTGAATTCGTGAAAACGAAACAGGTCACGGGCATCATTACCGGTGAAGTGAAGTTGTCGGACGAGGAGTTCTCCACCGTCGCACACGGCATGGTGCTGGGGCTCATCATTTCGCTGGTTCTGGTTGCAGTCTGGCTGATCCTCGCGGTCCATTCCCCGCGCGTCATCCTTCCGATCCTGCTGACCCTCATCGCTGGCCTGCTGCTGACGACTGGCTTTGCCGCTCTGGCTGTGGGTGAGCTGAATCTGATCTCGGTAGCCTTCGCCATCCTGTTCGTGGGCATCGCAGTCGATTTCGCCATCCAGTACAGCGTGCGCCTGCGCGGACAGCGCAACGCGGACGGCTCGTACCCGTCCCTGCATGACGCCATCGTTCTGACGGGTCAGGAAAGCGGCGCGCAGATCCTTGTCGCCGCCCTCGCCACGGCGGCGGGCTTCCTCGCTTTCTATCCCACGAGCTTTATTGGCGTGGCGCAGCTCGGGCTGATTGCGGGCTTCGGCATGCTGATCGCCTTTTTCTGCACGATGACGCTTCTGCCAGCTCTGCTGTCCGTCTTTCGCGCGAAGCTGGGCAGCGGAGAGCCGGGTTTTGCGTTCATGGCGCCTGCGGACGCGTTCCTGCGCCACAAACGCCACAAGGTTGTCGGCATCTTCGCACTTCTGGGCATCGTGGGGCTGGCCCTCATGCCGCTTCTGAAGTTCGACGCTGATCCGCTGCACACTAAAGACCCCAACACCGAGGGGATGCGGGCGCTGCATCTGCTGGAAGCCAATCCGCTCACGACGCCCTATAGCGCACAGGTTCTGACCCCGAACCTGACGGACGCGGCGAAAGAGGCTGCGGAATTCTCGAAGCTTCCCAGCGTGCATGACGTGCTGTGGCTCGGCGCGCTGGTTCCTGATGACCAGAAAACCAAGCTGGCCATGATCGAGGACACTGCCTCCATCCTCCTGCCGACCATCACAGTAGCCAATCCTGAACCCGCACCGGACGCCGCCGCCATCCGCGCCGCCGCTGTCTCTGCCGTGCAGAAGCTGGATGCCGTGAAGGACCAGCTTCCCGCACCGCTGGAAAAAATCCGTCAGGCATTGCACACGCTCTCCACGGCACCGGACAGCACGCTGCTTCAGGCCAGCACGGTCCTGACGCGCTTCCTGCCGGACGAACTGTCGATGCTGCGGATGGCGCTTCAGCCCACCCCCGTCACGATGGAGAACATTCCGCAGGATGTGCGCCGCGACTATGTCCTGCCTGATGGCCGCGCGCGACTGACGATCCATCCCAAGGGACAGATGTCCGAAACACCGGTGCTGCACCGCTTCGTCAGCGAACTGCGTTCGGTCAATCCGGATGTTGCCGGCCCCGCGATGGAAATCACGGAAAGCGCCAATACGATCGTGCATGCCTTCAAAGTGGCGGCCATCTGCGCGCTCATCATGATTGCCATCATCCTGCTGGTTGTGCTGCGCCGCCTACTGGATGCCGCCCTTGTCATGGCACCGCTGCTGATGTCGACCCTTCTGACCGTGATCCTGATCGTCACGGTGCCGGAGACGCTGAACTACGCCAATATCATCGCCCTGCCGCTGCTTCTGGGTGTGGGCGTGTCGTTCAACATCTATTTCGTCATGAACTGGCGCGAGGGCGTCAAAGGCCCGCTGACGTCTCCCACGGCGCGTGCGGTGCTGTTCTCCGCCCTGACGACCGCAACGGCTTTCGGCTCTCTCGCCCGTTCGGGCCATCCGGGCACGGCGAGCATGGGGCGACTGCTTCTGATGTCCCTCGGCTGCACCCTGCTCTGCACAATGGTATTCGTCCCGGCCCTGCTCCCCAAACGCCCCACCGACGAGGCCTGATTACAGGCTTCCTCTGCTGACACGGTTTGCCGCAATGTGACAGGCATTCTGGCAACCGTGCGTTTCCTCAGGGGTTGAGATCTTCTGCAACGGAGGATCGCCCTTTGACCACAGAACATTCGGGCCTGCCGCGTGGCATCGACCATGTCGGTGTCACCGTCCCGGACATCAACGCCGCCATCCGCTTTCTTGAAGAAGCGTTCGGCGCAGTTGCCCTCTACCGGAACGTCACCCGCACCGCGCCACAGAAAGGTCCGGAGACGGAAAAAATTCTCGGCCTTCCGGGCGGCACGGTCGTCATTGAAATGTGCATGATGGCGCTCGGTCATGGGCCGGGCATCGAACTGTTCGAAATGAAAGGTCCTGACCAGCGCGAGGCCGCGCGCCCGTGCGACTGGGGCCTTCAGCATTTCGCCGTCTATGTCGATGACATCCACGCCGCCTGCCACCGTTTCCGCGAAGCGGGCGGCACACTTCTGACCGAACCACAGGGCCAGCCCTCTCTCGAAGCCGCACCGGGCAACATGTTCTGCTACGGGCGTACGCCCTGGGGCATGATCGTGGAACTGGTCTGCACGCCACATCAGGAACGCTTCAACGACATCGCCCCCATGGACCGATATCAGCCACCCGCGCTGAAAGGATCAGACGCATGACACGCCTTCTTCCCCTAGCTGCGGCACTCCTCGTCGTAACGGCCTTCGGTGCCGCACACGCTGCTGATCCCACTCCGCCAACGGCCTGGTATTGGCATAACTGGACGGACCATGACGGCATCAGTCACATGACCCGCTGCCCGTTCCATAATTACGATCTAAAAACTATGTCCAAACCCGCAGGGCCGCAATGGCAGGACCATGTGCATGAAGGCAATGCCCGGATCATTTCCACCGTGCAGCCCGCGCACTGGGACGGAAGCTGGCACCCCGACCCTAAAGTCCAGTGGATCATCCCGCTGAAGGGCTCCTGGTACGTGACGGCCATGGACGGGAAAAAAGTCGTCATGGGGCCCGGGGACGTCTCCCTCGGCGAAGACCAAATGAGCCGCAAGGACGCAAAAGGCCATATCGGTCATTTCGCAGGCAATATTGGCGACGGCCCCGTCACGCTAATGGTCATCCAGACGGATGAACAGCCAACCACGGATCAGCCCTGCCGTTTTCATTAAGGTTCAGGAATGGTCGGAAATTTTCTCTTCAAAAAGCTGCGCCAGCTCCAGAAACAGAAACAAACGCAAAAAACCGTAACAACATTTATATTTAGTGATTAATATCTCAAAAAATCCCCCAGAATCGTTTTCCCCTTGTTTTTCATGGGTTATGGATGAAAGAAATTTCTAATATAAACTATATTGAATCGCCATTAAGTCATATTTGAGATTTTATCCCGATTAATGAATGACTTTTCAGAAATCAAAAATAACTTCCTACATACATGCAGATTTTTATATAATATCGAAAAGAAAAATACAGATCGATGAAATATTTTTAATATGGGATATATTTTGATTTTTGTCGCACAAATAAAGAAATATAATTGTGTTCCTTTATTTATTTAATTCATATTTGATTTTGTATCTATTTTTTATATTTGTATTTACTTTATTCTTTTTGAATTTCTTTGAAATAAAACTATGAAATATGAAAATGTGACATAAGCGCAACGCCTTTCATGACATGTGACAGGCATGTTGCATTTTCGTAGCAGAAGCATTGCGCACCGTTTCGGTTTCCGATGAACATGTCGCCAGAGATACAAAATTTTCTTGCGACCTTATTCGAGAAGGAACAGCGGCCGCGATGACCACCTCTGTGCAACACTCACTCAAAAGACGCACTCCTGTGCCCCGGACAGTCGTCCGGATGTTCCTGATGGCCGGCATTTCCTACAGTGTCCTGCCTTGCGTGAACGCTCATGCCCAGAGCACCACGACCGCACCCGCAAAACACGTTTCCGCTCACAAGAGCGCAGCCAAGAAAAAGGCTCCGGTAAAAGCTGCCACGACAGCCAGAACTGCACCCAGCGCAGGTCCGACATCCATTGTCGCAACCCCGGTTACAACCGCGACGGCTCCCGCAACCCAGTCGAACAGCAAGGTGCTGCAGCAGGGAACGGAAGCTGCAAACACAGATGAAGTTGTCACGGTCACCGGTACACGCCTGTCCCAGACACGCCTGACAAATGTCATGGCTGGAACAACACTCAGCGCAGACCAGATCAAGAAGCGTGGTTACACCGATATCGGTATCGCGCTGATGCGTGAAAATCCCGCTTTCGGTGTCGGCGACAACACACCGATCGGTAGCCAGGGCAGCTTCGGTGCAGGTCAGTCCTTCACCTCCCTGCTCAATCTCGGCAGTGATCGAACCCTGACGCTGGTCGACGGTATGCGCATGGTGGGCGGGTCGACGGCATCCCTTTACGGTGCGGGATCAGGGTCGCAGGTTGATATCAGTGCCATTCCGACCTCAATCCTGAAAGGGGTGGAAACCAAGCTGGGTGGCGCAGGTGCAGCCTATGGCGCGGACGCTGTGGCTGGTGTGGTCAACTACCAACTTGACGATCACTTCACTGGCGTAGACTTCAATGCCCAGGGCAACTGGAGCCAGAAGCTCGATGCCCCCGGTGAGAAAATCACCTTCAAAGTTGGCCACGACTTCGATCACGGCAAAGGCGGCATGGTATTCGATGTTGAATACCGAAATAACGGCGGTATGGTCGACAATGACCGGCCTTATCTGACCGGTCGCAACGCCACCACATATGTTCGTCAGCCGATCGGCGGAACAGGCAAGTACACTTATAATCTTGCGCAGGGTGCGCGTAACGTCATCGCATCTGTCACTGGCGTTCCGCAGTTGAGTGCTGGAAATCCGCCGATCTACGGTGGTCAGGTATTGAGCGGCATCTCCAATGCTGCCGGTCAGCCCCTGATGTTCAGTGGCAATGGCCAGTCCCTCGTCCCGATGACGTGGAACTATGCTACCAAAAGTCCAACTACGGTCGTGGGTGGCAACGGAACGGCACTTCAGGATTATAGCCAGCTTTATACCCCTACCGACAAGCTGAACCTGACGCTGCTCGGTCATTACGACATCACCGACCATATCCATGCAACGTGGCAAGGTTGGTACGCTCGAGGCACTGCGTCCAGCACCGTTGGGCAGGGCACTTGGAATACTCCGCTCTTTGCCTCAGACCCACTGACACTGTCCAATTACCACAACAATGCTGAAGTGAACGGCGCTTATGCGCTGAGCACCAACAATCCGTATCTGTCGTCTTCTGCACGCAGCACGATTGTGAATGCCCTGTCCGCAGCCGGATTACCGACTGACACGTTTTACATGTCGCGCCTGAATCAGGATCTGGATGCGGGCATGTATCAGACAACGATGCAGATGTATCGCTTCCAAGGAGGACTGAACGGTGACTTCGACGCCGTCGGTCGTCACTTTAATTGGAAAGTTCGCGGGGAATACAGCCGCTATCTGAACGATACATGGCAGCCTTCCATCGTCACACAAAACCTCGTCAACGCGCTTAACGCCACGACGGACGCCAGCGGCAATATTGTCTGCGCCCCCGGCTATACCAGCGCTCCCATCAAGACCCGCAGCTCCACTTGCGCACCTTTCAACCCGTTCGGCACCGGTCAGTCCACACCTGCAGCACGGAATTACATCCTGGCTGATGCCCATCAGAAGAATGCCAACGCACAACGCGACATTCAGGCTGAAATTTCCAGCACGGTCATGCGCCTTCCCGCTGGCGATATCCGCTGGGATATCGGTTACGAACATCGCCGCGAAGGTTATCGCTTCAATCCAGGCGCATTCTCCCGCGGATGGGAACAGTCTGACGGTTCATATCTGCAGTATGGCAACTCAACCTCACTGCCGCCCACAGGCGGCGCCTACCACACGCATGAAGTATTCGGAGAGCTTGACGTTCCGCTGGTCTCGCCCAGCATGCATGTTCCGGGTGTCTATAACCTTTCTGCAACAGCGAACGGTCGTTACATCAATAACAGTATGACCGGTGGCTACTGGACTTATATGTTCGGTGGCTCATGGTGGCCGACGCAGGACTTCGGCCTGAGCGGCAACTATGCCCGTTCGGTCCGCAACCCGTCCGTTACCGAACTGTTCGCTCCTAAGAGCACGGATTACGAAGATGGTATCGATCCCTGCTCGTCGGCTGGTGTTGATGCTGGTCCGAATCCCGCCGTGCGTGCCGCTAACTGCGCCAAGGCCAGGATCAAGCAGCCGTTCGAGTCAAACTTCAACAACTTCACCGTTCAGGGCACCGCAGGTGGCAATAACAAACTAAAGAACGAAGTTTCCACCAGCTATACCGGAAACCTTGAATTCCGCCCGCACTTTATTCGCGGCTTCGACTTTACGGGATCCTTCGTAGACGTAAAGATCAACAACGCGATCACATATCTTGGTGCTCAAGACATCATGGACGGTTGCTACGACTCGACGTCCTACGGGCCTAACAATACCTACTGCGCTGCCTTTACACGTGGAGCAGATGGCCAGCTCCAGAACTATCAAGCTGGTTATTATAATATTGCCAACTACGAGACACAGGCTCTGCAGGCACGTCTTGAATATAACAGCCCGCTGTCACGCTTCGGCCTGCCGTCTTCCGCTGGTGAAATCGGCCTTACAGGAAACTACGTCCACTACCTGAAGAGCCAGCAGAGCTACCTGGGCAACACCTATCTGCTCAGCGGTACAACAGCAACACCCAACGACAACTTCACGCTGAATGCGAACTATATCCGTGGTCCCTTCAGCCTGCAGTGGCAGACCCTCTGGTATGGCCCTTCGCACTACGCAGTGCAGGTGCCGGCCACCCAGTACTTTGCCAACAAACGTCCGTCCTTTGCCATGTTCAACCTGACGCTTGGTTACGAAATTACCAAGAACTTCAGCGCCAACTTCATGGTGAACAACATCACCAATGCGCTGCCGAAATATCCCGGTACGGTCAGCCTGAATCGCTACTACGATGCGATCATCGGCCGTTCCTTCCAGATGAATCTCGGGGTTCATTTCTGATCGTCTGATCAGGCGGAACACAAAAAAGGGGGGCTTCGGCCCCCCTTTTTTTGTTTTTGTAGAGATGTGTCACGGACAGCGAAAAACCTAGTCCAGAAGAGCAAGTCTTTCCGTCAGCAGGGAATAGAAGGCATCTGCCTCAACATCATTGATCCATAACGCATTCGGAACGCGATTGGTGACGTTCCACAGATCCACAACACTCTGACCCACGCACAACGGCGCGTCGACCTCGATCTCCACATTACAACGCAGCCCCGAGAAAAGCTGGGGCCACAGCAGAAAGCCAATGGTGAGCGGATCGTGCAACGCACCGCCCTCCCAGCCATATTTGAGCTTCTCGAACCGGTCTTCCGCCCCCAGCATCCGCACGACCATGTCCGTCACGGGCGAGCCGACTGCCGCAATCGGTTTCAGACGGGCCGGTGTGGCGATGGCGCGATGCGTCACATCCAGCGGCAGGAGCGTGATGGGGATGCCGGAACGCATGACGATGCGGGCGGCATGAGGATCCACGAAGAAGTTAAATTCAGCGGTCGGCGTGATGTTGCCACCCTCGCGCTGGGCACCGCCCATGGCCACGATCCCCGCGATCCGGGACGCGATATCAGGCGCATGGGTCAGGGCCAGCGCCAGATTCGTCATCGGGCCGAGACAGACCAGCGTAATCGTACCTTCCGGCTCACGACGCAGCAGGTCCACGAGATAGGTTGCGGCATCAATCGCCTGCGGACGCAGCGTCGGCTCGGGAAGATTAGCGCCCGCCATGCCCGTTTCGCCATGCACATGCTCGGCACTGATGGGCATACGATGTAGCGGACGGGCCGCGCCTGCGAATACCGGAATATCGGTGCGACCTGTCAGTTCAAGCAGGGCGCAGGCGTTTTTCGTCGTCAGAGCGACGGGAACATTGCCAGCGACGGTCGTGATGGCCTCGACCGTCAGTTCCGGCGAGGCCAGCGCCAGCAGGATGGCCACGGCATCGTCCTGACCCGGATCGGTGTCGATGACGATACGGCGGGGTGCGGTCCCGATGGAGCTGGCCTGTGTCATCATGCGTCTTCTTCGGAATCCTTGATCCAGACCTCGACCGGTCCTGTGACCTTGATCGTCATTGGACGGCCACGACGGTCCATGGCTTTGCCAACGGCCAGACGCACCCAGCCTTCGCTGATGCAGTATTCCTCGACGGTGGTGCGCTCTTCGCCCTTGAAGCGGACGCCGATGCCGCGGGAGAGCAGCTCTTCGTTGTAATACGGGCTGTCAGGGCTGGCGGAGAGACGATCGGGAATGGTGTCGGTCATGGCTATCCTCGTTGTATCAGATCCGATCAGGTCGGACCGGCGCGTCAGAGGTCTTCTCTGTAGCGCCGGATGGGCAGCTCTCCAAGTCCGACACCAACACAACGCCGGATATGGCCGCTCCCACAGAGCGCGGAGCACTGCTATGAGAGACGCTTCTTGTCGGAGACAGACCGCCCATGCCGTATTGCTCTTTTCGCCATAAACCGCTGACCGCCCTGACATCGCTCGTCATGCTTCTGACGGCCGGGGCCGCCCTGTCCGGCTGCGCCTCGGATGACGATGGCGACAACTGGTCCGTCAGCGCGCCCGTCTCGGCGGGACAGGCGATCCGGCTGGATTCCGTACCGTCTCATGAGCCGGCTTCCGTCTATCGCCTGACCTATCGCAGCACGGATGCACGCGACCCGCATCAGCTCGTCCGTGTGTCGGCGCAGGTTCTGGTCCCGCACGGTCCGGCTCCGGCGGGAGGCTGGCCTGTTCTGGCCTGGGCGCATGGAGAGAGCGGCCTGCACCTGACCTGCGCGCCGTCCGTGATGGGAATCGGCACCGTTCAGGCCCGTTTCTATGACGGATGGCTGCGTCAGGGCTTTGCGATCGTCGCGACCGACTATCCCGGCATGGGCGAGCCGGGCGCACCGCTTCTGCTGAATGCACGTTCGGAAGGCATGAGCGTGCTGGATTCCGTACGCGCGGCCCGCGAACGCCTCCCGGACCTGTCGGACAATGTGGTGCTAAACGGCCATGCACAAGGTGGACAGGCGGCTCTGGCGGCGGCGGCCATGGCCTCGACCTATGCGCCGCATCTGCATATTCTGGGCACGATCGCCGCCGCCCCGCCCTATCTGGACGAAAAGGCGGCGCAGGAGCTTCTGCATCCCGCCAATCCGCACAGCTTCTCCCCCGCCGTGCCGGAACTCCTGACACTCGGACAGTCGCTGGTCGAGGCCGATCCGTCCACCGACATCAACGAGGCCTTCACGCCCCGGGGGCAGCGCCTTTTGCATGATGCGGGCTCCATGTGCGCTTCGGATTTCTTCCCGATCGCCAAACGCTCCGGCCTGACGCCAGCAACCCTGCTCGAACCCGAAGCGGGCCGCGTGCTGGCACCGGCATTTGGCTGGGCGAAATATCCGGGCTTCTCCCTGCCCTCACCTGTTCTGATCGAATCCGGCGCGCAGGATCTGCACACCTCCACAAGCCAACAGAAACGCCTTGTCGCGCGTCTCTGCGCCGCTGGAACGCCCGTAACACACCGGATTCATGACGCCAGCCATAACGGCACGCTCGCCGCCATGATTACGGAAGCCCACAGCTTCGCCGGGCAGCTTCTTGCGGGCACCAAACCCCGTTCGGACTGTAACTCCGCGAACTAACCTGACAGAGAAGAGATGTTTTCGCTCCTTCGGGGGTCGCTTCGCGGAAACACTCTGTTAAAATCGGCCCTATGAATATCCTGATTACAGGGGCCGCATCCGGGATCGGACGCGGTCTTGCCCTGAAACTGGCCCGTCCGGGCGTTTCCCTACATCTGTGCGATCACGCTGAAGATGGCTTGATGGAAACAGCCCGACGCTGCGGTGGACAGGGAGCCAGAGCGGTGCCGACCGTGCTGGACACGCGCGATCGGCAGGGCATGGCGGAGTGGGTCGCCGCCGCGTCGGAAGAGCGGCTCGATATGGCGTTTCTCTGTGCGGGCATCACGGGTGGACTGCCGCATACCGACACCGACGGTCTGCTTCTAGAGCGTGAAGAGCGCGTCCGCGACATGCTGGATATCAACCTGACTGGAACGCTCAACACGTTCTTTCCAGTCGTCGCGGCCATGCGCGGGCAGGAGCGAAACGGCGAAAACCTGCGGGGGCGGATCTGCGTGATGGCGTCCGTCGCGGGATTCGTGTGCTACCCTGGCACGCCGTCCTATTCCGCATCCAAGGCCGCACTGGACCGTTTCATCGTGGCCAATGCGGGCCGGCTGGGTAGTTTTGGCATCAGCCTGACCAGCGTATGCTGCGGATTTGTGGATACGGCCATGGTGCAGGGAAACCGCTTTGCCATGCCGGGTCTGGTGTCCACGGAAGAGGCCGTGCGCCGAATCCTGCGCGGAACGCTGCGCCAGACGCGCCGGGTAATCTTTCCGGCATGGCTGGTCATGGGGTCCCGCCTGATGGATCTGCTGCCGCCCCGTCTGGCGGAACGCTATTATGTCACCCAGCCTTCCGCACAGCCGGCAGGCATGCCGGACTTCTGACGGCCCGCACACTGAAGAACTGACATTTTGTGTCCTATCAGTAATGACCTGAAACGCGGTTTTGTGGATAAACTGACCGCATGAATTTCTGCCGCCTGTTCATAGACCGCCCGGTCGCGACGACACTGATGTCCATTGCCATCTTCATGGCGGGACTGATCTGCTATCCGCTCCTGCCCGTCGCCACGATGCCGGACATGACCACGACATCCATCATGGTCGTGGCAACCCAGCCGGGCGCTGACCCGCAGCAGATGGCAACCTCCGTCACAACGCCTCTGGAACGCAGGCTCGGCTCCATCGCGGATCTGGAAAGCATCGAATCCGACACCAGTGCCGGACAGGCCCAGATTTTTCTGGAATTCTCGTCGTCGCGGAACATCGACGGCGCCCTGCGTGACACGCAGGCGGCCCTGCGCGCCGCGCGCGCCGACCTGCCGACCGGAACCATGGACGCGGATCCGCAGGCTTTCAAAATGGATGGCGGCGGCTTCCCGGTCTATCTGATGAGTCTGACCGGTGACCAGAAAACACAGGCCGAACTCTACGATATCGCCAATATCCGCATCAAACCGCTGCTGGCCGAGGTCAAGGGCGTGGGACGTGTGGAGGTCGTGGGATCGACAAATCCCGCCGTGCGCGTCGAACTCAATCCCAACCCGCTCTATAAATGGGGCATCGGTCTGGAGGACATCCGCACCGCCCTTGCATCGGCCAATGCCTTCACGCCCAAGGGTTTCATCGACAGCAATGGCCAGCGGATGATGCTGTCCACCAACGATCAAGCCGTCAACGCAGCCCAGTACCGGGACCTGATCATCGCATACCGCAATGACTTCTATCCCGTCCGGCTGAGCGATATCGCCACCGTCACGGACAGCGTGCAGGACGTCTATCAGACCAGCTATATCAACGGACATCGCGCCGTCACGCTGGTCGTCACAGCCCAGCCGCACGCCAATACCGTGGCTATTGTGGACGGCATCAACGCCAACCTGACGCATCTGCGCGATGCCCTGCCGGCGGACGTCAATCTGGTCGTAGGTCTCGACACGTCCCGCTCCATTCGTGCGTCGCTGGCGGATGCGCGACTGACGCTGATCCTGTCCGTCGTGCTGGTCGTGCTTGTGATTCTGCTGTTCTTCCGCAGATTCGTCACGACCCTGATCCCGGCCGTAACGGTCCCCATCGCGCTCTCCGGCACACTGGCAGCCATGGCGGCGTTCAACTTCACGCTCGATGTTCTGTCGCTCATGTCCCTGACCATTGCGGTCGGCTTCGTGGTCGATGACGCCATTGTCGTGCTGGAAAACATCGCCCGGCATATGGAGGAAGGAAAGGACCGTTACACGGCCAGTCTGGTCGGGTCTTCGGAGATTGGCTTTACGGTCCTGTCCATCAGCGCCTCGCTGGTCGCCGTCTTCATCCCGCTGCTGTTCCTGCCGGGCGGAGCGGGTTCGATCATGTTCGAGTTCTGCATGACGATGATTTCCGCCATCGTCATTTCCATGTGGCTCTCCCTCACGCTGACGCCGATGATGTGCGCACGGATGCTGGAAATCGACCACGGCGATCAGCCCCGCAAAGGCTTGATCGGTTCTATCGCGTTTCTCACGGAAACCTCACTGGACTGGACGCTGAAGCAGTACGGCCGCTCCATGCACTGGTGTCTGCACCACCCGGTCTTGATGGGCATGACGCTGCCGCTGAGCTTCGTGGTGCTGATCGGCTCCATCGTGCTGATGCCTAAGGAATTCATCCCCTCACAGGACATGTCGCTGCTGGCGGGACGCATCAAGGGCGACCCCACGATGTCCTTTCAGGAAATCGACCGGCGTCTGCGGGAAATCGGCGCCATCGCCCAGACGGACCCCGATGTCACGTCCACCACCATTTTCAGCGACGATAAAAACAGCGGCGAACTTTATATCCATCTGAAGGAAAAGGACGAGCGCGTCTCCGCCGAAACCATTCTGGATCGCATCCGCAAACGCGTACCCAACGAACCCGGAGCGGACGTCTCGTTCTGGAGTGTGGGCGGCAGCAGTCAGGGCGGCAGCAGTTCCAAGAATACCGGCAGCTACCGCTACGTCCTGCGCGGAGACAATGTCTCGGACCTGTTCGGTTATGTCCCGATCCTGCTGAACGCTCTGCGCGCCTCGGGAAAGCTGGTCAACATTTCGTCCACGACCGAGGGGCAGTCCGTCGCGGCTTACATCACCGTCCAGCGCGACACGGAAGCGCGCTATGGCGTCACCCCGCAGTTGATCCAGAACGTCCTGTACGATTCCTATGGTCAGGCCATCGTCTCCACGATCCATCTGCCCACGACCGAACACCGCGTGGTCATGGTGCTGGCCCCGAAATACCGGATGGACCCCGAGACGCTTCATCAGGTCTGGATTTCCACCTCCGCAGGTACGGCGGCCGGTGGCGTGGCCTCCAATCTGATCCGCGCCCGCAGCGACTCCAGCACCTCCGCCAGCAGTTTCACGTCTCTCGCAACGGCCTCCATCCAGAACTCGCTAGCCAACCAGTTGTCAGGCAATACCTCCAGCGGTTCCGCCGTCTCGTCCTCGATCGAAACCATGATCCCGCTGATGAACGTCGCATCCATCCTATGGAAGCCACAGCCCCTCGATATCACCCATCGCGGCAACTATTATTCGGCCAATATCTCGTTCGATCTGGCGACGGGCGTGAGCTACAACGATGCGGTCGCTCTGATCAAACAGACCATGCAGAGCACTCATGCTCCCGATGGCGTGCTGGGCGACTTCACCGGAACAGCTGGCGACACACGCAAGCTCATGATCAATGGCGCCCTAGCGTTCCTCGCCGCTATTGCCGTGATGTATATCGTGCTGGGCATTCTTTATGAGAGCCTGATCCATCCCATCACGATCCTCTCCACCCTGCCCTCCGCCGGAATCGGCGCGGTTCTGGGGCTGTGGATTGCGGGAGAGTCCTTCAGCATCATCGCCATGATCGGCATTATCCTGCTGACAGGCATCGTCAAGAAAAACGCCATTCTCGTCATCGACTTCGCCATCCATGCGGAACGTGTCGAGAAACTCTCCCCGAAAGATGCCATCTTCAAAGCCTCCATCACCCGCTTCCGCCCCATCCTGATGACATCCCTCGCCGCTGCACTCGGCGCGGTCCCACTCATCATCAGCAACGGTTATGGTGCGGAAATGCGCCGTCCGCTGGGTGTTTCCATCCTCGGCGGAATGATCGTCAGCCAGCTTCTAACCCTTTACACGACGCCAATCGTCTATCTTTGGATGGATGCCATCGGCGTAAAGACAAAGCGTCTGTGTCACAGACTGCTCGGCCTGCTGCGCCGCCACAATACCTCCGCCCGATTATCCAGACGAACCTGAGTAATATTCAGGTTTTAAACTTCACGGGCTCGTCACTGTATTATTGACAAGCCCGTTTCTCGCTCTGGATCAGCCATTACCAGCACAGGCAAGTTCAAAAGAATGGCAACGAAGCAGGATGCCATCGGTCCGCGTGGCCTTGATGTCTTCCAGTGTCTATCCATTGCCGATCGGATCGGCAAAATACGTGCAGTTATCAGACTGCGCGATATGGATGAGATAGGGAACGGCAGTGGTACAGCAAGCAGGAAGTCCTAGGAGCAAACATCTAGTTTGGTATCATTCTTAGGACGCAAGCTGATTGCGCTTTTGAACGCGAGCCGAGGGCCGAAGGCTCAGAACGCAAAAAACGCCTCGGGCAATCAAGCTGAGGCGTTATTGGAGAATTCGTTAAAG
>NZ_BEWP01000003.1 GCF_002723995.1 Gluconobacter kondonii
CCGTGGAACCGCTCTAGATCAGAAAAGGGTAATTTTCAAAAATTCGCTGTCTGGACAGTGAGAATACGGCAACCATGGTGGAGCTGAGGGGAATCGAACCCCTGACCTCCTCATTGCGAACGAGGCGCTCTCCCATCTGAGCTACAGCCCCACGGTCGAGCGATAGTTCTCCTCTTCCCCCACGCTGTCAAGCGGACCTGCGCGCAGGATATTGTTCTGTGCTATTGCTATGGCTACAAGCGTTTCCTGACCGATATTCGACGAGGTTTTTGCATGGTTGCCCTGCACACCATTATCCTGATGCTGATCCAGGCTTTCGTATGGATTCTTCTGGCATATTGCATTCTGTCGATGCTGCTTGGTTTCGGAGTTCTCGATATCCGTAACCGTTTTTTTTATTCCATCTTCAACACACTGGCCAAGATCGTCGAGCCTGTCATGGCACCGATCCGCAGTATCCTACCCAATACAGGAGGCGTGGATTTTGCACCCATGGTGGTCCTGCTGCTGATCCAGTTTCTGGTCTATCCCGCCGTAAACCGGATCTTCTTCATGCTCGCAACCCAGAGCAGCTTTTAAGAACTTTTATCTCAGGGCGCGCCACACCTCTTCCAACGCCTCAATGAGGCTATCAGCGGTTTCATGATGCTGCATCCCGTCCGGACGCTGCATCATGACGGACCATTTTTCTCCCCGCTGGCGCTCCATTTTGATGTTCCAGTCCTCAGGAAGCCGGGAGAAAACCCGTTCCATGCGGGCCTCAGCCGTTAACGGCTTTGCGTAATTATGTCCCATCGCTGATTGCTTTCGCCGTTCCGATCGAGATTTCCCGAGGGTCAGCCCGTACCACCTACCGTCAGACCCGAAATTTTCAAGGTCGGCTGACCAACGCCCACTGGCACGCCCTGACCAGCCTTGCCGCAGGTTCCAATCCCCGGATCAAGCGCCACATCGGACCCGATCATGGAGATCTGGTTCATAGCATCCGCACCATTCCCGATCAGGGTCGCCCCCTTGACCGGACGGATGATTTTCCCGTCTTCCACAAGATACGCTTCCGAAGCCGCAAATACGAATTTCCCCGACGTGATATCAACCTGCCCGCCACCAAAATTCACGGCGTAGAGCCCCCGCTTAATCGAACGGATCATCTCGTCCGTCGTGGCACTCCCTTCCAGCATCAGCGTATTGGTCATGCGAGGCATCGGCGCATGGGCATAAGACTGACGACGCCCGTTTCCGGTCGATTTCGTCCCCATCAGACGGCCATTCAGACGATCCTGAAGATAACCCGTGAGAATGCCATCCTCGATCAACACCGTCCGGGAAGTCGGCGTACCTTCGTCATCAACACTGAGCGATCCCCGGCATTCGGGCAGTGTTCCGTCGTCAACCACTGTCACACCCGGAGAGGCCACACGCTTGCCGATCATTCCCGAAAAAGATGACGTCCCTTTACGGTTAAAATCTCCTTCCAACCCGTGACCTACGGCTTCATGGAGCAGAATGCCCGGCCAACCCGGCCCAAGCACCACATCCATCTCGCCCGCAGGTGCCGGCGCGGCATCCAGCGTGATCAGGGCCTGTTTCAGCGCTTGATCGACCGCATCCCGCCATGTTTCCGGAGCCAGCAGACGGTCCAGTTCGTACCGCCCACCCAAACCACAGCTTCCGCTCTCGCGCTGGCCATCCTTTTCCACAACGACCGACACGTTCATCCGCACCAGAGGCCGCAGATCCGCAACATCGCCCCCTGCATCCGCCCGACGCATGATCTGCACCGCCTGCCATTCGGAACTCAGCACGGCACTGACCTGCACCACACGGGAATCCAGCCCCCGCGCATAGGCATCAATTTCGCTCAGAACCGCAGCCCGGGCCGCAAAATCCGTCCCTTCAAGCGGACGGGAGTCTCCGTAAAGCCGCTGGTTCGTCGCCTGTGGGCCCGGCGCCATCACACCACTTCGCCCCTGCCGCACAGCCCCCACCGTACTGACGGCCCGCGCCAGAGCATCACGGCTGATATCGTCAGCATGAGCAAACGCCGTCTCTGTTCCCAGAACAGCCCGCAAACCAAACCCTGAAGACGTATTGAAACTGGCGGAGCGGATCGTCCCGTCATCCAGACTAATGCTCTCGTTTTCCCGGTATTCCAGAAAAAGCTCACCGTCATCCACACCCTCAAGCCCCCGATTAACGAGCGCTTTGGCGTCATCACGGGTCAGCTTTGAATCAGGCCGCCCGAAAAACAGGGCATCGGTCGTCGCAAGAGCGCCCAGAGCATCAGCAGCAACAGACATGAAAAATCTCCAGACAGAAAACGGGTGACAGAACCGAGCTTTTAAGAAAGGGCTTTTTCCAGCCGTTTCAAGGCTTCGGACAGGATCTCGGGCTTTTTGCAGAATGCGAACCGGATCAGATTCTGCGGAGGCGCATCGCCCTCAGGGTCATAGAAGGCTGAAACCGGGATCGTCGCGACCCCTGCATGCTCAACCAGCCAGCGCGCGAAGTCCACGTCGCTCCGCCCCTCCGCATGACGCGAGATATCCGCCACGATGAAATAGCTCCCATCGGCAGGCAATGTCTCAAAGCCCAGACGATGCAGGCCATCGCGCAACAGGTCCCGCTGCGTTTCCATCTGCGCCGACAGAGCCTGATAATAGCTCTCGTCCTTGTTCAGCCCATAAGCCACAGCCCGCTGAAGGTTCGGCGCGGTCGCGAACACCAGAACCTGATGCGCCTTCGCCACCACCGATGCCAAAGCGGCCGGTGCGGTCACATAGCCAACTTTCCATCCCGTCAGGGAAAAACTCTTGCCCGCACTTCCGATCCGCATGCACCGCTCACGCATTCCCGGCAGCGTCATCAGAGGCATGTGTTTCACGTGAAACGTCAGATGCTCATAAACCTCATCGCAGATCGCATACGCATCATGCTCCCGCACCAGATCCGCAATCAGTTCAAGCTCCTCGCGGACAAAAACCTTCCCCGACGGATTCATCGGCGAGTTAAGCATGATCGCCTTTGTCTTCGGCCCAAACGCCGCCCGAAGTTCCGCTTCCGGCAGCGACCAATGCGGCGGCTGAAGCCGCACACAGCGCGGAACGGCTCCCAGAAGCCTGAGCGCTGGCAGATAGGTGTCATAAAGCGGTTCGATCACCACCACCTCATCCCCTGGCTCCACCACAGCCATGAGGCAAGCCGCCAGCGCTTCGGTCGCCCCGGACGTTACGACAATTTCCGTCGCCGGATCGATTTCCAGCCCATAAAAGCGCCGGTTGGAAGATGCCACAGCCTCGCGCAACTCCGGCAGTCCCGTCAGCGGCGCATACTGGTTACGCCCGTCCTGAAGCGCCTCCGCAGCCACCTGAATGATATCCTGCGGCCCCTCTGTATCCGGGAATCCCTGCCCGAGATTGATCGCCCCATGTTTCACGGCCAACTGGGACATAATCGTGAAAATGGTCGTCGGAAGACCCGCAAGATACTGATTCGGAGTTTTCATTGATGAGGTCCAGAGCACACGAAAAACACAAAGCCCCTCACCATTGCAGGCCAGCGCGGGACTGAAAAGCCTTTCAATCCTGCCTCCGCATTTTCCGACGCAGATCGCGCAGCAGGGGTCATGAGGATATTTCACAAAAAGAGTCCCGTTGCCCTCTTTGCTACGCAGGTTCCGGACCAGACGTGGAAAGCTTTGATCCGCTTCCGCAAGATTCTACCTCAAATCCGCAGAATAGCGTAATTTCCCATACTCGACAGACGGGCATTTGTCGCTTAATCGTTTTGCAGCCGTTTACACGATGCAAGGCGACAGATCGATGGCCAAGAAAGCCCCCACTTCCTCTTCCGCGACACCGAAGGCCGCTCCGGCGCGCCGTACCTCGAAGGCCGCAGCGCCCAAGGCTGCTCCGGCAGCGTCAGGCAAGCCGCCCGCTCCGAACCCGCTGGCCGTGGCCCGCGTTTTCGAGATGATCCAGGAGCACGCGGCGGAATTCGTCGATCTGCGCTTCACGGACCCCAAGGGCAAGTGGCACCACACGACCCAGACGGTCTCGACCATTGAAGACGACACCTTCGTTGAAGGCTTCATGTTCGACGGCTCCTCCATCCAGGGCTGGAAAGCCATCAACGAGTCCGACATGGTCCTGCTTCCGGACCCGGAAACGGCCGTCATGGACCCGTTCTCGGCCAAGCCGCAGTTGATCCTGTTCTGCGACATCATTGATCCGAAGACGGGCAATTTCTACAACCGCGACCCGCGCTCGACCGCCAAGCTCGCAGAAGCCTACCTTAAGGAAGCCGGTTTCGGCGACACGGCGTTCTTCGGTCCGGAAGCCGAGTTCTTCATCTTCGACAACGTACAGTTCGGCACAGGCCCGAACTTCGGCACGTACCAGCTCGACAGCATCGAAGGCCCCGGCGCCTCCATGAAGGCCTATCCGGAAGGCAACATGGGCCATCGCCCTGTCGTCAAGGGTGGCTACTTCCCGGTTCCGCCCGTGGACAGCGAGCATGACCTGCGCGCCGAAATGCTCTCGACGATGGGCGAAATGGGCCTGCCGATCGAAAAGCATCACCATGAAGTCGCACAGTCGCAGCACGAGCTCGGCACGAAGTTCGACACGCTCGTGAAGTCCGCTGATTTCATGCAGATCTACAAGTACTGCGTGCACAACGTCGCCCATTCCTACGGCAAGACGGCCACGTTCATGCCGAAGCCGATCTCGGGCGACAACGGCTCGGGCATGCATGTCCACCAGTCCATCTGGAAGGACGGCAAGCCGACCTTCGCCGGTGACAAGTATGCAGACCTGTCCGAAGACGCGCTGTTCTACATCGGTGGCATCATCAAGCATGCGAAGGCCCTGAACGCCTTCACGAACCCGTCCACCAACTCCTACAAGCGCCTGATCCCGGGCTTCGAAGCGCCCGTGCTTCTGGCCTACTCCGCAGCGAACCGTTCGGCGTCGTGTCGTATCCCGCATGCGACCAACCCGAAGGCCAAGCGCGTCGAAGTCCGCTTCCCGGACCCGATGGCAAACCCGTATCTCGCCTTCGCCGCCATGCTGATGGCCGGCCTTGACGGCATCCGCAACAAGATCCACCCAGGCGACGCCATGGACAAGGATCTGTACGAACTGCCGAAGGAAGAACTGGCCCAGATCCCGACGGTCTGCGGTTCGCTCCGTGAAGCGCTCGAAGCCCTCAAGGAAGACCACGCATTCCTTCTCGAAGGCGGCGTCTTCACCAAGGACCAGATCGAAAGCTACATCGACATCAAGTGGCCGGAAGTCTACAAGTTCGAACACACGCCGCATCCGGTAGAGTTCGAGATGTACTACTCGGTCTGATCCGGGTCACAACATCGCTTTAACGGAAAGCCCGGCCTTCGCGCCGGGCTTTTCTGTTTTCAACACACCACTCCAAGACGCCCCGATGATCCCTCCTGCCCTTGAGGCATTCTCTTCGTCCGCCCTGCCCGTCCTCGACATCGCAGGCACGATCGTCTTCGCGATTTCGGGGGCGATCGAAGCCGCCCGCGCGCGCCTGACCATCGTGACGTTCATGTTCTTTGCTGCCATCACGGGCGTTGGCGGCGGAACGGTGCGGGACCTGCTGATCGGCGCACCCGTCTTCTGGATGCACGCTTCCGTCCCCATTGCCGCCTGCCTGCTTTCAGCAATCGCCGTCTGGTTCACCCCGGCCCGCTTCTGGCCAGCCCTCGCGGTGGAATGGTTCGACGGACTTGGAATCGCCGCCTATGGCGTTTTTGGTTCAGCCAAAGCACTGGCCTATGGCATTCCGCTGATTCCGGCGGCCCTCATGGGAATTGTCAGCGCCTGCATGGGCGGTATTTTCCGGGATGTCCTGGCAGGAGTGCCGTCCATCATCATCCGGCCGGAACTTTACGTCACGGCCGTCGCGTTGGCATCAGGAAGCTATGTCTCTCTGACGGCATTGGGCCTCAATACAAGCCTTGCGGCCGCAATTGCCGTCGTGGCTGGCTTCAGCCTGCGCGCCGTAGCCCTCATCAAAGGACTCGGCCTGCCGCATTACAGACGATAGGCGGCAGGCCCGTTCAGACGCCTCTCAGGCGATAACGTCGAAACCAACATCTTCGACAACATGCTGCAACGCCACCGGCGTCACTTTCTGCTCATCGTACTGAATGGCAGCCTGCCCCGGATCGAGCGTTACTTCCGCCGACGACACACCCGGAACCTTGGACAGGGCAGACTGCAACTTGCCCGAACATCCGTTGCACGACATTCCGTCAACCTTGAACGTCACCATCGAAACCATAAGAGATTCTCCTGTCTTCAAAGGCTGCTCCGCAAAGCAGTCGATCCCCGAAATGGGGCATATTCCCGCAGAAATGAAAACTGCTTTTTCAGACCGCGTCCGCAGCCTCGTCCAGCGGCCGGACTTTCATGATGTCGAGCTGCGCATCCAGTTTTCCAAGCGCCTCACCCAGAGCCTTGAAGTGCGGTGACGCCAGATGCGCCTCGAACCCGGCTTCCGAAGTCCAGACTTCGGAAACCACAAGCCGGCCAGTCTTTTCGATATCCCTGCTGACCACATACTGGCGGCAGGCTTCTTCCTTGCGCGAAGACACGATACAGGCCGCAAAAGCATGTTCTGCCGCCGCCGCATGGTCCGCCGCGACCGTGACAACAGCCGTGATGTGAACCGTCTGACTCATGGGGAAATTCCTCATCAACAATGGCAACTGCCCGGCCGCGACCTTTCCGAAGACGGGCAGTGTTTCACGTGAAACCATACCGCACACTTTTGTAAGAAAGAACCCGTACCGGGTATCACGATAAAAGAGCCCGGACAGTAAAAAGGCGCCTTCCCGAAGGAAGACGCCTTTTCTTTGAATACCAGACTGAAGAAGCTGTTCAGCCTTCAGCGTAGGTCGAAATATCCGGGCAGGAACAGACAAGATTCCGGTCCCCCCAGGCATTGTCCAGACGCCCGACCGGGGACCAGTATTTCGACGTGTCCACACCGCCGGGGAAGCACCCGGCCTCGCGGCTGTACAACCGATCCCACGCGCCAGCCAGATCCGCCGTGGTATGCGGCGCAAACCGCAGCGGGCTAGCCTCCATCGCCACACGCCCGGCTTCGACTTCGGCAATCTCCGCGCGAATAGCGATCATCGCATCGCAGAAGCGATCCAGCTCGCCCTTCCCTTCGGATTCCGTCGGCTCGATCATGAACGTCCCGGCCACCGGGAAGCTGACCGTCGGCGCATGGAAGCCATGATCGATCAGGCGCTTGGCGATATCGTCCACCGTCACGCCGACCGTATCCTTCAACGGCCGCAGATCCACGATGCATTCATGCGCCGTAAAGCCGTTCGTGCCGCGATACAGAACCGGATAATGCCCTTCCAGACGCGACGCAATGTAGTTCGCATTCAGGATCGCCATCGTCGTCGCCTGACGCAGTCCCTCGTCGCCCATCATCATGATGTAAGCAGCGGAGATCGGCAGAATGGACGCTGACCCATAAGGAGCAGCAGACACCGCAATACCATGCTGCCCCGGCAGATACGGCGCGAGATGCTTGCCCACACCGATCGGCCCCATGCCCGGCCCGCCGCCACCATGCGGAATGCAGAACGTCTTGTGCAGGTTGAAGTGCGAGACATCCGCGCCATACAGCCCCGGCCGCGCCAGACCAACCTGCGCATTGAGGTTCGCGCCATCCAGATAGACCTGCCCACCCGCTGCATGGACAAGCTCGCAGATCTCGACGATCCGCTCCTCAAACACGCCATGCGTGGACGGATACGTAATCATGATGGCCGCCACGCGTCCATCATGCTGCGCGATCTTCGCCTTCAGATCCTCGACATCCACATTGCCGTTCTCATCGCAGGCCACCACGACAACCCGCATCCCGACCATCTGGGCCGAAGCCGGGTTGGTCCCGTGCGCGGACGCCGGAATCAGGCAGACGTCCCGGTTCTCGTCCCCACGCGCGCGGTGATAGCCACGGATCGCCAGAAGCCCGGCATACTCACCCTGCGCGCCGGAATTCGGCTGAAGCGACACGGCGTCATACCCCGAAATCGCACAGAGCGTGCGCTCCAGATACGTGAACAGCTCGGCATAACCCTGAACCTGATCGACAGGTGCGAACGGATGAATCCGCGAAAATTCAGGCCAAGTGATGGGGATCATCTCCGCCGTCGCATTGAGCTTCATCGTGCAGGAGCCCAGCGGGATCATCGTCCGGTCCAGCGCCAGATCCTTGTCCGCCAGCGCACGCATGTAGCGCAGCAGATCCGTCTCGGAACGATGGGCATGGAACACAGGATGCGTCAGCAGCGGGGCCGTCCGCGACAGCCCCTCCGGCAGCGTATCCGTCACATCAAGCGCCTGCTCGACAGACGCCAGATCCGCACCCTCACCCGCAAACGCCGCCCAGACCGCACAGATCGTCTCCGGCGTCGTGGTCTCGTCACAGGACACGCCAATCCGGCCATTCCCCGCATCACGCAGATTGATGTCGGACGCCACGGCCCGCGCCAGAACCTGCGGCGCAGAAGCACCAACCTGAACGGTGATCGTGTCGAAGAACACGTCCGTCTCGACGCGCGCGCCCAGAGTCTTCAGCCCAGCGGACAGGATCGCCGCCATCCGGTGCGTACGCGCGGCAATCGCCTTCAGCCCTTCCGGACCATGATACACTGCATACATGGACGCGATGATCGCCAGCAGCGCCTGCGCCGTGCAGATGTTGGACGTCGCTTTCTCGCGGCGGATATGCTGCTCACGCGTCTGAAGCGCCAGACGATAGGCAGGCTTGCCCGCACTGTCGCGCGACACGCCAACCAGACGGCCCGGCATGTGCCGCTTGAACGCATCGCGCGTCGCCATGAACCCCGCATGCGGGCCACCAGCCCCCATCGGCACGCCATAACGCTGCATCGAGCCAATCGCGATGTCCGCGCCCAGCGCACCCGGACTTTCCAGCACCACGAGCGCCAGCGGATCACAGGCCAGAGCGGCAATCGCGCCCTTCTCATGCAGCGCCGCAATCACGCCGCGCAGATCCCGCACGCGCCCTGAAGAGCCCGGATAGGATAGCAGCGCACCAAACACGGAGGACGCATCCAGATCCGTCTCCGGATCGCCAACCACAACATCCCAGCCCAGCGGCTCGGCGCGCGTGCGGATCACGGCAATCGTCTGCGGGTGCGTGTCGGCATCCACGAAGAATGCTGTCGCCTTGGACTTGCCCACACGCTGCGCCAGCGCCATGGCTTCCGCACAGGCCGTGCCCTCGTCCAGCAGGGACGCATTGGCAATATCCAGACCCGTCAGATCCGCCACCAGCGTCTGGAAGTTCAGCAGCGCCTCAAGACGACCCTGACTGATTTCGGGCTGATACGGCGTATAGGCCGTGTACCAGGCCGGATTTTCAAGAATGTTCCGCTGGATGACCGGCGGCAGAACCGTATCGTAATAACCCTGCCCGATCATGGACGTCAGAACCTGATTGCGCGACGCAATCTGCCGCAGACGCACAAGCGCATCCTGCTCGGTCAGGGCTGCACCAATCCCGTGATCCCCGCGATCGAGAATAGCGGCCGGAATGGTCCGGTCAATCAGGTCATCGAGACTGGACGCGCCAACGACCCGCAGCATCTCCCCGATTTCGGAAGGACGCGGGCCGATATGGCGGGAGCTGAAATCTTCGGTCTGGGCAGGCCACAAGGTCGTCACAGGCAGGTTCTCTGGCATTTCATGAAAAGCGGAAGCAGAAATTTGGGGAAGGCTGAAAGAAAAACGGGGCCTGCCAGTGCAGACCCCGCAAGCCTCAGAGGCTCTTGTACTGCTCGGCTGTCAGCAGGCCCTTAAGGTCGTCCGGGTTAGAAACCGTCATGCGGAAAATCCAGCCCTCGCCTTCCGCATCGCGGCCCACCAGTGTCGGATCATCGGACAGCGCTTCGTTGAAGCCAGCCAGCGTCCCCGCAACCGGCGCATAGATGTCGGACGCCGCCTTCACGGACTCAACGACAGCCGCCGCATCACCGGCGGCAACTTCCGTGCCTTCGTCCTTGGCTTCAACGAACACCAGTTCGCCCAGCTCTTCCGAGGCATGCGTCGTGATGCCGACAGTGGCCTGACCGCCATCGACGCGGATCCATTCATGGGACTTCGTGTAATAGGTCGTCATTGCTGCTTTTTCCTGATCTGAAAGTCTACTGTAAGTTCAGCGCTTGAAGCCGGGTGCCACGAACGGCATCGCCCGCACATGCAGCGGCACATACTTGCCCCGCAGTTCCGCGAAGACGGGTGTGTCCAGCGCCGCATGATCCGACGCGACATAACCCATCGCAACAGGAGCCTTCACGCTCGGACCAAACGCCCCGGACGTGACCACCCCGATTTCCTTCTGCCCCTCGGCATCGGCAAAGAGCTTTGCTCCCGCCCGCACCGGAGCCCGACCTTCCGCCAGCAGCCCCACGCGCTTACGCGACACGCCATCGCGCGTCTGCTTCAGCACGACTTCCGCCCCCGGATAGCCACCCTCGCGGGAACCACCCTCACGGCGCGCCTTCTGGATCGCCCAGCCCAGCGAGGCCTCGACCGGCGTGGTCGTGACATCAATGTCATTGCCATACAGGCACAGTCCGGCCTCCAGACGCAGCGAGTCCCGCGCGCCCAGACCAATCGGCAGCACATCCGGCTGCGCCAGAATCGCACGCGCGACTTTCTCGGAATCCGCGCCCGCACAGCCGATCTCGAACCCGTCCTCGCCCGTATAGCCTGACCGCGACACCGTCACCTTCACGGGCCCAGTCGCAGTGGCCAGCTCGGTCTCGATCACATCCATGAAGCGCATGTTCTTCACGGCAGGGCAAAGCGGCACCAGAGCCGCTTCCGCAGCCGGGCCCTGAAGCGCCATGAGCCCCCGATCAAACTGACGCGTCACAACACACCGATCAGACAGCGCCTTCTCGATCCGGTCTGCGTCCTGAACCTTGCAACCCGCGTTCACGACCACCAGAAGATCATGGCCCATATTGGCGACCATCAGATCGTCCAGAATGCCACCCTCGTCATTGGTCAGAAGACCATAACGCTGACGCCCGGCGGCAAGCCCGACATAATCGGCAGGGACCAGCGTCTCCAAAGCCGCAGCAGCGTCCTTCACGTCCCCGCTTTTCGCAGCAATGCGGATCTGTCCCATATGGGACACATCAAACAGACCGGCCTTCTCGCGCGTATGCAGATGCTCCGCCATCAGCCCCGCAGGGAACTGGATCGGCATTTCAAAGCCTGCGAACGGCACCATCTTCGCGCCAAGTTCCAGATTCAGATCGTAAAGGGGAGTACGCTGGAGGGAATCGCTCATACGAAAAAGCCCGGTCCATTCTCTCTAAAGACGTGAAGATGCAGACGCCCCCGGCACTCCGCAGAACGCGGCCGGAAAAACGTCGCCCCTTCTGTCCTTTCGCCTGAGATCGCTATCCCGTCGGCGGATGCGTCAAGCGCACCTCTCTCCAGAATGTCCTGACCGCCTCGGTCCTTTGGCCTGAGAGTTTCCGGGGCGGTTGCTCCTTCGGCGCCAGCCTCTCGGCCAGTCTCTCCCGTGTCGGTCGCTCCAATCCTGCCAGTTTCCGAAAAACTCCGCAATCGTTACGATCGCTCCCGCGTTGTGTCCCGAGACCTTAAATGCACAAAGGAGACCTCCATGGCTGGAGAACTGACGGTCATTGCCGAATTCGAGACCACACCCGCAACCTATGACAGATTTCTCAAGGTCTGCGCCTATGACAGCGAACGCTCCGTGGCCGACGAATCCGGTTGCCACAGCTTCACGGTCCTCTCCCCCGAAACGGAAGCCGATACCGTCATTCTGGTGGAAGTCTATACCGACCGCGCGGCTTTCGAAGAGCACCTCAGGACCCCGCATTTCGAGGTCTTCGCAAACGCTGTAAAAGAACTGGACATCAAGGAACGCAGCGTCCGCTTCCTGAAGAAAAGGACTCCCTGAACAATGCAGCTTTCAAGCACGAAACGCCTCCTCGCCATTACCCTCCTGTGCGGCACGGTGTCCGCCTGCGCGTCCCATCCGCAGCACAATCCGCGCACCCGCCTGATCGGCATCCCCAACCCCGCCAGCGTCTATTGCACGCAGCAGGGCGGCCGAAACGGCGACGTCCGGACGCCAGGCGGCGAAACCGGCACCTGCACCTTTCCCCCCAACCAGATCTGCGACGAATGGACGCTTTACCGCGAACACCGCTGCGTCGCGCCTCTGGCCAAGATGAAGCCCTGATTTTCCAGCCCGGTCAGGCCCGAACGGGGCCGCCGGGTTTTTCATTTTCTAAATGCATAACATGTTATGCATTTCATCCACATGTTCCCCGGAATCCGCATGACCGCCCCGTCTCCTCTGAGCGCCCTGACCACACGCACCACCAGACTCTTCACGCTCCTGCTGGAACGCGATCTCAAAAAGACGGGCCTCCGGATCGGTCAGCTTCCCGTGCTGCAAGTCCTGCAGGACGGGAAGGCGCTCAATCAGAAAGCCCTCGCGGATTTTGCGGATATCGAACAGCCGGGCATGACGACACTTCTCGCCCGGATGGAGCGCGACGGCCTGATCCAGCGCGAACCAGACCCAACAGACCGCCGCAGCACACTGGTCACACTGACGCCGGACGGCCAACAGAAAAGCCGGAATATCGTTCCCATTATGGAACATTTAACCAACACAGCACTCAAGGGGTTTACACCCCTTGAACGCGATATTCTCGTAACACTTCTGGAACGGATCAACAGCAACCTGAAAAGTCAGCTGTAACCGCCTACCCCTTTAATAAAGAGGCAGGCGCAAGATCATTTTCCGGTCTTCGGAAGATGCTCGGCAATATAAGGCGGCAGGTTGAACGCCCCGACATGGATCTCCGGCGTCCAGTAGCGCGTCGTGCCCACGATCTTCGCAGCGTCCGCACGAGCACGGATCTGTTCAACCGTCTGCGTGTTCGGCGCCTGCCCCTTGGAGGCCACACCCAGCGTCATGAACCCACCAACATAGGTCGGAACAGCCGCCACATACGCACCGACATGCGGGAAGAACTTCGCACGACGCAGGCTCGTCTCATGCAGTTCATCCGCCTGCATGAACGGAACGCCACACTGGTTCACGATCAGACCTTCGTCCGAAAGAATGCGCGCGCAGTTGCTATAGAATTCGTCCGTAAACAGCACTTCGCCCACACCGATCGGATCGGTGCTGTCGACGATGATCACGTCAAACGACCCATCAGCCGCCTTCAGAACGTAATCAATGCCGTCGCCGACAATGACCTCGGCCCGTGGGTCGTTCCAGGCATCTCCGGCAATGTTCGGCAGATACTGCTTGGACAGCTCGATCACCGCACCGTCAATCTCGACCATGACAGCCTTCTCGACCGTCTCATGCTGCAACACGCGACGCAGAACGCCACCGTCACCCGCACCGATGATCAGAACGCGCTTCGCACAGGGATGCGCCAGCAGCGGCACATGCGTCAGCATTTCCTGATAGACGAACTCGTCACGCTCGGTGATCTGGATGACGCCATCCAGAACCAGCACGCGACCGTGGCTGGAGCTTTCGAACACCACCACGTCCTGAAAATCGGATTTTACCCGTGCGAGTTCGCGCGTAACGAGAAAACGCTGTCCCCAGTCCGGGTACAGTGTCTCGTTGAGCCATGTTTCAGCCATGGATCATCGTTTCCTTGTCGGAGTATATTGAAAAAGGGCCGGTTTCACCCGGCCCTTTCATCAGTTCAGACCGCTTTTGCGGCCTTGTCCTGCACGCGGCCGCGCCGCATGGCGTCAACCTCGATCCGGCCAGCCTGGAACAGGCGCTGCATCACCGGAATCGACAGGTTCGGATCACACACGCCGCACATGAACACGTCCACAGCGGCATAATTCCGTTCCGGCCACGTATGGATCGAAATATGGCTTTCTGCCAGCACGATCACGCCCGACACGCCGCCATTGGGCGTGAAGTGGTGAAAATGGCTGTGCAGAATCGTCGCGCCAGCTGCAACCGCAGCTTCACACAGCGTTTCATCGATCCGCATCGGATCATCGAGATTCCGGGCATCCCAGAAATCGATCAGCAGGTGATTGCCAGCAAAACGCTCGCCATCACGCTCAATGAAGTAATCTTTGCGCTCATCCTCGACGAAGTGAGCGGCGCTGTTCTGGATATCTCTCGGGAGTTCCGATACCATCCCCAGTTGAGCAAGTGCGTTCATCACGTACCCCCAAACCAGTAGACAGCCTGTTGGGCAAAAAATGCCCCCTTGGGCCAGGAAGCGCGCTAGTTACCGGCCCCTCCCCCCTGATGCAAGCACTTTATGGGGCGATTCCCCAATATGTCACATATCTTTTTCGCCCCATGTCCCTGTTGCATGAGAAAGGGGTTTTCCCTTTCCTGCACACAGGGCTGAGACCAAAAATTTCACAAATCCCCGAGCCCCGGAAACAGTTCGGGCGCCGGATCTGCGGGAAACGAATCCCCCCAAATCCCGACGCCCGACAGACGCTGATACGTCCCGGTCCCGAGAGGCCGAATCCGGCCCCTCAGACTCGTTTGATCAGTTCTTGGTCTTGTCGACCAGCTTGCCCTTGGCAATCCACGGCATCATCGCACGCAGCTTCTCACCGGTCTTCTCGATCTGGTGCGCGTCGTTGCGGGCGCGGATGGCCTTGAAGCCAACGCCACCGGACTGGTTCTCAAGGATGAAGTTGCGAACGAACGTGCCGTCCTGAATGTCCGTCAGAACGCGCTTCATCTCAGCCTTTGTTTCCGCCGTGATGATGCGCGGACCCGTCACGTACTCACCATACTCCGCAGTATTGGAGATGGAGTAGTTCATGTTGGAGATGCCGCCTTCGTAGATCAGATCCACGATCAGCTTCATCTCGTGCAGGCACTCGAAATAGGCCATTTCCGGCGCATATCCGCCTTCAACCAGCGTCTCGAAACCGGCGCGGATCAGGTCAACGACGCCACCGCACAGAACAGCCTGCTCACCGAACAGATCGGTTTCTACTTCTTCCTTGAAGGTCGTCTCGATGATGCCTGCACGGCCGCCACCATTGGCGCTGGCATAGGACAGAGCGATTTCGAGCGCATTGCCCGAAGCATTCTGCGCCACGGCCACGAGGGACGGCACACCACCGCCACGCTGGTATTCGGAACGGACCGTATGACCCGGGCCCTTCGGCGCGATCAAGAACACGTCCAGATCCGGACGGGCTTCAATGATGCGGAAATGGATGGACAGACCATGTGCGAAGGCAAGGGCTGCACCCTGCTTCAGGTTCTTCTCAAGGCTGTCCTTGTACAGGGCGCCCTGGCCTTCATCCGGCGTCAGAACCATGACCACATCGGCCCACGCGGCTGCGTCTTCCGGGGACATGACCTTGAAACCTGCCTCTTCAGCCTTCTTGACGGCAGAAGACGTCGGACGCAGGCCAATGACGATATCCGTCAGGCCGCTGTCCTTGAGGTTGTTGGCGTGAGCGTGACCCTGGCTGCCATAGCCGATGATCGCGACTTTCTTGCTCTTGATCAGATTCAGATCGGCATCGCGATCATAATATACCCGCATCAGACAGGCTCCTTGTTAAGATGAAAGACAGAAGGACCGCGCCCGATGGCGGCAATCCCGGTGCGCGAAACCTCGGCCAGACCAAGGGAGCGCATCAACTCGATGAAAGCGTCGATCTTCTCGGGCGAGCCCGTCAGTTCGAACACGAAACTCGTGGCCGTCGTATCCACTGGGCGTGCGCGGAACGAATCCGCAATGCGCAGGGCCTCCGTCCGGCGCTCGCCGGACGAGACAACCTTCACCAGCGCAAGCTCACGCCCCACATACGGACCTTCTTCCGTCAGGTCGCAGACATCATGCACCGGGATCAGGCGCTTGAGCTGCGCCTTGATCTGTTGGATCACCATCGGCGTGCCCGACGTCAGCACCGTGATGCGCGAGAGCTTCTGCTCCGCATCCACAAGCGCCACCGTCAGGCTCTCGATGTTATAGCCCCGGCCGGAAAACAGACCCACCACGCGGGCCAGCGCGCCACTTTCGTCCTCGATCAGGACGGAAATGACCGAATTCTGGATTGTCTCCGTCATCAGACCAGCATCTTCCCTTCTTCGGTCAGTCCCGCCGCTTCGGAATCCTGATCCGGACCCAGCAGCATCTGGTTATGCGCCGCACCCGATGGGATCATCGGATAGCAGTTCTCGCCCTCCGCCACACAGATATCGGCCACGACCGGCCCATCATGCGCCAGCATCCGACGGATCACGTCATCCAGCTCGCCCACATGCGTCGCCCGCATCCCGGTCGCATGGAACGCCTCGGCCAGCTTCACGAAATCCGGCAGCGCCTCGCTGTAGGACTGCGAATAGCGCGAGCCATGAAGCAGTTCCTGCCACTGACGAACCATACCCATATAATGGTTGTTCAGGATGAAGATCTTCACCGGCAGGCGATACTGCGCGATCGTCCCCAGTTCCTGGATGTTCATAAGCGTGGACGCCTCACCGGCAATGTCGATCACCAGCGCATCCGGGTGCGCCACCTGCGCGCCCACGGCGGCTGGTAGACCATAGCCCATCGTCCCCAGACCACCCGACGTCAGCCAGCGGTTCGGCTTGTCGAACTGGAAATGCTGGGCCGCCCACATCTGGTGCTGCCCGACTTCGGTGGACACGAACGTATCGCGCCCCGTTTCCTTCGCCAGCTCATACAGACGGCGAACCGCATGCTGCGGACGGATGATGGCAGACGGCGTCATGTCCTGCGTGAAGCCGAATCCGTCCACACTCCGCCAGGACGCGATCTGGTTCCACCAGGTCGACAGATCCCGCGCAGGCGTCTCCCCCCAGCCTTCGAGCAGCGCCTCAAGCGTATCGCGCACATCGCCTTCGATCCGCACATCCACCGGCACGATCTTGTCGATCTGGCTCGGGTCGATATCGGCATGAACCTTGAACGAATTGGGCGAGAACGCATCCACACGCCCCGTCACGCGGTCATCGAAACGCGATCCCAGAGCGATCAACAGATCACAGCCATGCGTGGCCATGTTCGCCTCGACCGAACCGTGCATGCCCAGCATGCCCAGAAACTGCGGATCGGGAGACGGAAACGCCCCCAGCCCCATCAGCGTGGACGTCACCGGAAAACCGGTCTTGCGCGCCAGACGACGCAACAGGTCCGACGCTTCCGGCCCGGAATTGATGATGCCACCGCCCGTATAGAAGAGCGGACGCTTCGCCGTCTTCATGGCTTCGAGGGTCCGGGCGATCGCGCTCGCATCCGGTCCACCCTGATGACGCAGCCGCTGAAGGCGCGACAGTGCAGGCTTCGTCAGAGGCGCCTTGCCGACCGTGATGTCCTTGGGCAGATCGACCAGAACCGGCCCTGGACGTCCCGAACGCGCAACCTCGAACGCCTCACGCACGGTCTGCGCCAGCGTTCCGGGCTCCCGGACGAGATAATTGTGCTTGGTCGCAGGGCGCGTGATGCCCGTCGTGTCGGCTTCCTGAAACGCATCATTGCCGATCAGCTTCGTCGGCACCTGACCCGCCAGACAGACGAGCGGAATGGAATCCATCAGCGCGTCCACAAGCCCGGTCACGGCATTGGTCGCCCCCGGACCCGACGTCACCAGAACCACGCCAACCTTGCCCGTCGAGCGCGCATAGGCTTCCGCCGCATGAACGGCGGCCTGCTCGTGACGCACAAGAATGTGTCGAATCCGGTCCTGCTTGAAAAGAGCATCGTAAATCGGAAGGACAGCCCCACCCGGATATCCGAATATGACCTCCACACCTTCTTCATCGAGAACGCGCAGAAGCACTTCCGCGCCATTCAGCGCCTCGTTGCCTGTTCCTGCGTCTCTTTCAGCAGCCGTCACCGTTTCCTCCCAAGGTATGAGCGGCGGGATTTAGGACGACAACGCGGCGGCGTCAACTCGTTCCGATATAAAGTTCTCTATTTTTTCATAATCACTTTCCGAATCTTGCGTAAAATGGGTATATCTACGCAACGAAATCATCGCGCCACCCTCTTTCCCCAACGCATGATGCCGGAACCACGTCGCCTGCCGCCGCGTATAGCGCCCGATGGCAAGGACCGCGGATTTCCGCGCTTCCTCAAGCGTTTCTTCTCCTCGCAGAACGGAGGCCAGTTCAGGCACGCCATGAGCACGCATGGCAGGTAGAACCGGATCAAGCCCTCTCTCCAGCAGACGGGACACTTCCTCCAGAGCCCCGGCCTCCAGCATCTGCCCGAATCTGACATCAATCGCCCGGCGCAACCCCTCCCGCTCAGGGTCAAGCTGCACGGACACAAACCGGCACGGCGCAGGTGGCAAACCCGGCTGCGACCGCCACCAGGCCAGCCCATGCCCTGTCCCCGTCCAGACCTCCCAAGCCCGCGAAATCCGCTGCGTATCGTTCGGACGCAGACCAGACGCCGTTTCAGGGTCAACCTGCATCAGACGCCCATGCAGCGCCTCCGGCCCGATCCCTTCCGCCAGCCCCCGTGCTTCGGTCCGCGCAGCGTCTCCGGGGTCCGGCACCTCCACCAGACCATCCGTCAGCGCCCGCAGATACATCCCCGTCCCACCACACAGGATCGGCATGCGCCCCACGGCCCACGCCTCGTCCATTTCCCGCAGGGCTTCGGATCGCCACCAAGCCACACTTCCCGGCACAGCCGCATCCAGAACCCCGTAAAGCCGGTGCGGGACAGCAGCCTCATCCGCGTCATCAGGCCGGGCCGTCAGAATCCGCAGATCGCGGTAAACCTGCATGGAATCCGCGTTGATAACCGTACCGTCAAAGCGTCGCGCAAGATCGAGCGCCAGTGCTGACTTGCCGGAGCACGTCGGTCCGGCCACAATGATCGCAGTTTTTGTTGTCTTCGGGGCGTTCATTCTCCCCTCCTGCCACACGTGCCGGACCGTTACGAGATCTCATGTCCCTTCCTGCCGTCCTGACCCTCATCGCCGACCGGAAATCCGGCCCCCTCAAACCCGAGGCCATCGACATGGCCCGCGCGCTCGTCAAGGGTAACGCGCCGATCGTCCTGTCTCCGGGCGAAGCGGTCGACATTCCCTGCCCGCCGCCGCGCCCCGGTTCGGCCAACATCGCCACGATCCGCGCAACGCTCGCGCCCTATCGTGTCGATGCGCTGCTTCTCAAAACGCGCGGTCGCCGCCGGGCTGTCCTCGTCGCGGACATGGACAGCACCATTGTCACGGGCGAAACGCTGGACGAACTGGCGGACCTTCTGGGCTGCGGGGAAGACGTCGCGGCCATCACCCGCGCCTCCATGAACGGCGAGCTGGATTTCGAAACCGCGCTCGAACAGCGCGTGGCCCTTCTGGCCGGAAAACCGGCTTCGGTTCTCGAACAGGTCTGGGAATCCGTCACCCTGACGGAAGGCGCCCGCGAACTCGTGCAGACCATGCGCAAGCATAATGGCCGCACGGCGCTCGTCTCAGGCGGCTTCACATGGTTCACCCAGCGCGTGGCCGAACTGTGCGGATTCGACGAGAATTACGGCAATGAACTGGAAATCGCAGACGGCAAAATCACCGGTCGTCTCGCTGGCCCGATCCTCGGACCCGACGCCAAGCGCGATCATCTCGAACGCCTGACCTCAGAGCGCGGCGTGCAGCTTCGCGCAGCCCTGACAACCGGCGACGGCGCCAACGACATCCCCATGCTCGCCAGCGCGGGCCTCGGTCTGGCCTTCCATGCCAAACCGAATGTCCGCCGCATCATTCCCACCCAAATCAACTTCGCCAGCCTGCGCGCGCATCTTTTCGCACAGGGCTATCATGCGAAGGATTTCGTCACGGACTGACCGGGCTCAAACCCGCAGAATACGAAAAAGCCGCCGGAGAGAGATTCTCCGGCGGCTTTTTTTGATCAGTATCCCCAGGTGTAAGGCGGCACACCCGAATAGGACGGCGCGGCGTAATAACCGGGAGCATAACCCGGCGCATATCCGTATCCGCCGTACCCACCACCATAGCCATAAGGCGAAGCCTCGATCGCCATGCCGGTCGCAACGCCGAGTCCGACACCCAGGCCCCAACCGCCCCAGCCCCAGCCGCCGCCCCAGCCCGGCATTCCCCAGCCATAGCCAAACCAGCCTGGTCCACCCCAGCCGTTCCAGCCACCCCAGCCCGGATAGCCCCAGCCGCCAAAGCGCGGGCCACCCCAGCCTCCGCCCCAGCCGCCACCACGGAATCCCCAGCCGGGACGGCCACCGCCATAGCCACCGCCGCCCCAACCTCCATGATATCCACCGCCGGGAGGGCGGAACCCACCACCGCCCGGACCATGAAAGCCACCTCCCATCCCGCCGGGTCCCATGCCACCACCGTGAAAGCCCCCACCGGGGCCTCCACCGCCATGAAATCCACCACCTCCGCCACCCGGACCTCCGCCCGGGCCGCCCGGGCCGCCCCCATGCTGCGCAAAGGCGGGAGCGGAAATCGTGGACGCCAGCAAGGCCAGCATCAGTGCAACGGCCGGTTTGTATGTGAGGGTCATGGCAAGTCTCCTGCGGGAAAGCCCGATCATATGTCCCATATCGGCATTACCAGATCGTGTAGGAAGAGGGCCTTTCCATGACGAAACAACTTGTTTCACGTGAAACACTTCCGTCACCTTCGCTTCCGCTTCGCGCCCAGATGCCCCCCAAGGCTTTCCAGCGCCAGACGAAGCTCCTCGTCCTCGATATCCGGCACTTCGATCTGCAACGGTTTCGGACGCTTCGGCGTCGGCCGTTCGAACGCCACCAGATCCTGAACAATCTTCAGACGCTCGATCCCATATTCGCCCCGCAGCCCACAGGCCACATTGATGCGCTCGATGATCTGCGGCGCCAGATGCTGAAGCTCCATGGCAATCGGTCCCGCACAGGCCAGCGTCAGCGTTCCCGCCGACAAACGGCGCGGTTCGGTCTGTTTGGACAGTCGCGGACCGACAAAATCCGCCCAGTCCATCATCAGACGCGCCAGAACCGGTGGCTTCTTCTTGAAGACAGGCTGTGTCAGCGCCTGCACGAAAGACCCGATCTGCTTCGTGCCCGAACGGCGCGGCGTCCAGTTGCGATCAGGCGCGGGAACCCAGCCATCAGGCTCCTGCGCCGGTTTCTTTCGGGCCGTATTTCGCAACGGGCGCTTGTCCGAACCGCGATCCTTCGTCATATCCGTTCCCGTGACTCCTGATGCATCCGCCCTGCTGCGCTGGTACGACCACCACCGCCGCGCCCTTCCCTGGCGCAGCCTGCCCGGCCAGCGTCCAGACCCGTATGCCGTCTGGCTGAGCGAGATCATGCTCCAGCAGACGACCGTCAAAGCCGTCATATCCTATTACGAGCGCTTTCTCACGCATTACCCTACAGTCCAGGATCTCGCAGCAGCCCCGCTCGAAGACGTCCTGCACCTCTGGGCCGGACTCGGCTACTATGCCCGTGCCCGCAATCTCCATGCCTGTGCGAAACGCGTCTTTGAACGCGGCGGTTTCCCAGACACGGTCACAGAGTTGCTGACCCTTCCCGGAATCGGTGCCTACACGGCACGCGCCATTGCCGCCATCGCCTTTGGGCGCCCCGTCGTCCCCGTTGACGGCAATGTCGAACGCGTCACGGCCCGCCTCAACGCAACCGAAGAGCCGCTCCCGGCTGCGCGGCCCCTTCTGGCGAAACAGGCCGCATTCCTGAACGCCGATCCTGTCGCCCAAAGCCGTCCCTCCGACTTCGCACAGGCCCTGTTCGACCTCGGCGCAACGATCTGCACGCCCCGCAACCCTGCATGCCTGACCTGCCCCTGGCAGACCTCCTGCATCGCCCATACTCGCGGAATCGCAGCCCAACTCCCGGCCAAACAGCCCAAACAGACACGCCCCACCCGTTACGGCGTACATTTCCTCCTGCACGATTCCAGCGGTCAGATCCTGCTGCGAACCCGCCCTCCCACCGGCCTTCTGGGCGGCATGGACGAGCTTCCCGGAACGGACTGGCGCAGCGCACCCTGGAGCAAAGACGAAGCCCTTGGTCATGCGCCCTGCCTGACCGACTGGACCAACAGAGGCGAAATCCGCCACGTCTTCACCCATTTCACCCTGTTCCTCACGGTCTATGAGGCTTGCCTTCCACAGGGCCATAATGCAGGGATCGATTCCTCTTTCGGCACGTTCCGTTCAACGAAACGCGCCGCTCTGCCCGGCGTCATGAAGAAATGTCTGACTCTCACCCAACAGCCTTCGGAGACATGATGACTGAGACCCCTCCGACACTCCGCCTCTGGTTCATGGACTGGTTCGGCTGGATGCTCGATCATAATTCCGTAAGGGACGCCCTCGACCGCACCCCCTTTCAGGAAGGCCGCCTTCCGGGCCTCAGCACCGCCGTTCCCTTACCTTTCCAGCTTCCCTGCCGTCCGGTTCTGGAAAAGCGGATTTCGATGCCACGCCCTTTTCCTGAAATGGAAATGCAGGAATTCCTCCCGAACCGCGTGGTCTTTTTCATCCCGCGGACCGGCACCTATCTGAGAAGCTCCCCTCTTGGTCCAGAGCCCGTAGATTTTTTGGCCCCGGAGCCAGGGGGATGGGAAATCTTCTTTCCCATGACAGTCGAGATGCTGCGTGGGTTGTCCCTGATCCTCAAGCCCAACACCGTAAAGCTGCAAGACGATGCGGGGCACGACCTTCCTACACCCACGCTCCAACAGGGATTCATGCTCCAGTTTGGCGACAGGCATCTTCCATTGTTCCTGAATACGGCTGCCCTGATCCAGATCGGCCAGATCATGCCAGGAGCCACCGCCAAAATCGCACTGACGTGGGACACCAACGCCCAGCCCATCCATTTTAATGTATCCCGCGAAACACCCGCTTCATCAGCAATAATATAAAAACAGATCCAATAACGAAATATATGAAAAGTTTTATCCCAGATATAAAACATACTATAATTATCCCTGTCGGATACAATACCTGAACAAGACCATTCCAGTCCTCATCATTTCCACAGAAATTGTCTGCCTGTATTCAATTCCCCCTCATGAGAAAGGGTTTTTTTCAATTAATTGTAATTTTTGATCGATGTCCTTCACAGACAGGATTTTTGTTCTAAACATTCATACGTCTGGAGCAGACAGGTATTTAATACTAAGCCGGTCTATTTTCCGGCTGTCATGGGAAGATATGTCAGTAACAGATTATTTTCTTGCCGCTTCAGGAGGCCACCTTAACGGAACGGACCGTCTCTTCTCTTACACTCCCGATGATTTAACGACAGACAATCGCTCTCCCGACTTTCACGATTTTCCGCTCCTCCCTGACGGCACATCGCCCCTCACAACCCTGCTCCAGACATCAGCCAGCAACCCGCCATCCGCCTTGTCTCGGGTCGGATGACTGCATGATCCTGTCAGCACGCCAGACCATCCAGTCATCTGATCGTCTCTATGGCTCCTGAGGTATCGAAATCATGACCTACACTGTCGGACATTATCTTGCCGAACGCCTGACACAGATCGGCCTGAAGCATCATTTCGCCGTCGCGGGTGACTACAACCTCGTTCTGCTCGACCAGATGATCGAACAGGGCGGCACCAAGCAGATCTATGACTGTAACGAGCTGAACTGCTCCTTCGCCGCCGAAGGCTATGCCCGCGCCAATGGTGCCGCAGCAGCCATCATCACTTTCAGCGTCGGCGCGATTTCCGCCATGAATGGCCTCGGCGGCGCTTATGCCGAAAACCTGCCGATCCTCGTCATTTCCGGAGCACCAAACTCCAACGATCACGGTTCGGGCCACGTCCTGCACCACACGATCGGCACGACAGAATACAGTTACCAGATGGAAATGGCCAAGCACGTCACCTGTGCGGCCGAAAGCATCACATGTGCTGAGACAGCCCCGGCAAAGATCGACCATGTCATCCGCACCATGCTTCGCGAGAAGAAGCCAGCCTATCTCGAAATAGCCTGTAACGTCTCGGCCGCACCCTGCGTCCATCCAGGTCCGGTGTCGTCCCTACACGCCCACCCGCGCCCTGACGAAGCCAGCCTCAAGGCCGCTCTGGACGAGAGCCTGAGCTTCCTCGACAAGGCCACCAAGGTCGCCATCCTCGTCGGCACCAAGCTGCGCGCCGCCGAAGCCCTTAAGGAAACGGTCGAACTGGCCGACAAGCTCGGTTGCCCCGTCACGGTCATGGCCGCGGGCAAGAGCTACTTCCCCGAAACGCATCCGGGCTTCCGTGGCGTGTACTGGGGCGATGTCAGCAGCCCGGGCGCACAGGAGATCATCGAAGGCGCGGATGCCGTGATCTCCCTTGCACCGGTCTGGAACGATTACTCCTCGGGTGGCTGGCAGAGCGTCGTACGTGGCGAAAAGGTTCTCGAGGTCGATCCGGACCGCGTGACCGTCAACGGCAAAACCTTCAACGGCTTCCGCCTCAAGGAATTCGTCAAAGCACTGAGCGAGAAGGCCCCGAAGAAGTCCGCCGCCCTGACCGGCGCATACAAGCCCGTCATCCTGCCGAAGGCCGATCCGTCCAAGGCACTGACCAACGACGAAATGACCCGCCAGATCAACGAACTGGTCGACGGCAACACCACCCTTTTCGCAGAGACCGGCGATTCATGGTTCAACGCCATGCGTATGCATCTTCCCGAAGGCGCGAAGCTTGAGACGGAAATGCAGTGGGGCCATATTGGCTGGTCCGTTCCGTCCATGTTCGGCAACGCCACCGGCTCGCCGGAGCGCAAACATGTTTTGATGGTCGGTGACGGCTCCTTCCAGCTCACCGCGCAGGAAGTGGCCCAGATGGTCCGCTACGAACTGCCGGTCATCATCTTCCTCGTGAACAACCACGGCTACGTCATCGAAATCGCCATCCATGACGGCCCGTACAACTACATCCAGAACTGGGACTACGCCGCTCTGATGCAGTGCTTCAATCAGGGCGTCCCCGGCGAGGAAAGCGGCAAGTACGGTCTCGGCCTGCATGCCACGACGGGCGAGGAACTGGCCGAAGCCATCGCCAAGGCCAAGAAGAACACCCGTGGCCCGACGCTCATCGAGTGCAAGCTCGACCGGACGGACTGCACCAAGACACTGGTCCAGTGGGGCAAGGCTGTTGCAGCCGCAAACTCCCGCAAGCCCCAGAACACCTGATCAACACCTGATCATAATCAGGTCTCTAACGAAAAACCCCCGTGTCAGACACGGGGGTTTTTTCTTGTGTACCACATGAAAACCTGACGACCGTCAGAGCAGACGCGCCACCTTCATGAACAGAAACGTCACGCTCATGAAGACGAAACAGACAATGCCTGCCTCCACGGTCCCCAAAGACCCCTGAGCCAGAAACATCCCACCGGTATTCATGCCGAAGAACCCGGTTACGAATGTCGCGGGCAGCATCAACGTGGTCCCAACCGAAACGATATACAGCCGCCTGTTGGTCTCTTCCGCCTGATTGGACCCAAGCTCGTCCTGTAATGACCGCGCACGGTCCTGAAGCGCGATCAGATCGTCCAGCGCCGCATGAACCTGCCGCTCCGCACGGTCCCGGAGTTCGTCCTCCGCCCAGTCCGGAAGATCCAGATCCTCGTCTTTCAGAACGCGGTCAATTGGCGTCACAACCCGGCGCAGCTCGGTCGCACGACGACGCACCTTGCCCACAATACTACCCAGATGCCCCAGATCAGAGCGATGCTCGATCAGCAGGAGCACATCTTCCGCCCGATCCAGCTCATCATCCAGATGCCCGAGCTGACGCCGAACAGTTCCGGTAAATTCCCGCAAGGCCCGGTCAATAATCCCCGCAGGCGTCCTGGGGATCTGATCCGGCCTCAGAGAGCGATAAGCCGCCCCCAGTACCGGAATGGGATTGCGTCGCGTCGTAATCAGCAGATCCGGGCGCATCGCAAACCGCCAGGCACAGATCTCCCGGTCTTCTTCGGACAGCGCATCATCAAAAGCGGGCAGCGCACCCCAGATCAGATCCTCGAACGCCTCAAGCGCAATGCCATATTCCGTCTCGGCCAGCATGGCACAGACGTCTTCGGGCAGATCTGGCAGATGCGCGACATAGCCCCGCGCCGAACTGTGCACCGTATCGAAATGCAGCCAGTACCAGCCTTCATTCTCAAGCGGACGTCCCGGCGCCAGAAGCGCCTCGACCTCAGCCGATCCCAGCGTCCGCAGTTCCTGTCCCGGAACGGCATGCACCGCCCAGACAAGCCCGTTTGCGAACGCAGGCGCGCCGGTTTCCTGATGCTGTGGGTCCAGAACCGTGAAGGGGAAGTTGTAGGCAGTGCTGTCTGACACGACATCCTCCTGTTTTCAGGGGGTTCAGGACCGGCAGAACCGGCATGCAGGTTCAACAGAAACGACGGGGCAACACGCCCTCTCCGGCTTCTCGCATGCCCTGCATACAGACGCAATATACCCGCCTTTGCGCACCCAAACCGTCACAGAAATGCAACTCCACCCCAAACAGACAGTTAAAACACCATATCGCAATGAGTCTGCCCCGACATACGGGCACGCTCCTCCGGAAAGGAATATCCATGTCCATCCGCACAGCATTTTTCGCCACAAGCCTTCTGCTTGGCACCGCAATCGCCGCTCCTGCAATGGCTCAGGCTGTCAGCGCACCCAGCAACGATCAGCCACAGACCTCGACCTCCGCGATCCAGAAAGCGCAGAACTCCACAATCAGCCAGCCGAACAACGCCCTGCCAACCAACCCGCGCACCATCACGGAACAGCCGGACCAACCCGCTCCCGCCGCGCCCAGCCCCATGACCCGCAGCACGAACGAAACCGGTCCCGTCCCGTCAGACCAGAAGGACGTGCACACGCTCCCCGGCAAACACCATCACACGCACAAGAAGACGTCCGCCCCCAGCAAGACGTCTGCGCCGGAATAAGAGGTAAAAGCCTATTGCCGGGCCCGCCCTTTGCGCGGCTCCGCCAAGCCTTTATACAGGCAGCCATCCAAAGATGGGCAGCAAGGGCCATTTCATGACGACGCAGGATTACAAGGTTCGCGACATTACTCTGGCAGACTGGGGCCGCAAGGAAATCTCCATCGCCGAAGGCGAAATGCCGGGCCTGATGGCTCTTCGCGAAGAGTACAAGGACACACAGCCGCTCAAGGGTGCACGCATCGCTGGCTGTCTGCACATGACCATCCAGACCGCCGTTCTGATCGAGACGCTGATCGACCTCGGCGCCACGGTCCGCTGGTCGTCGTGCAACATCTTCTCCACGCAGGATCACGCCGCCGCCGCCATCGCCGCAGCGAACATCCCCGTCTTCGCCTGGAAGGGTCTGACGGAAGAGGAGTTCAACTGGTGCATCGAGCAGACCATCCATGGTCCCGATGGCTGGACGCCGAACATGATCCTCGATGATGGTGGCGACCTCACCATCATGATGCACGACAAATACCCCGAAATGCTCAAGGACGTGCGCGGCATCTCCGAAGAGACGACAACGGGCGTGCATCGTCTGTGGGAAATGTCCAAGAAGGGCACGCTGAAGGTTCCGGCCATCAACGTGAACGACAGCGTCACGAAGTCCAAGTTCGACAACCTGTATGGCTGCCGTGAGAGCCTCGTGGACGCGATCCGTCGCGGCACGGACGTCATGATGGCCGGCAAGGTCGCCGTGGTTGCCGGTTACGGTGACGTGGGCAAGGGCTCCGCTGCCTCCCTGCGCAACGCAGGCTGCCGCGTGCTCGTGACAGAAGTTGATCCGATCTGCGCCCTTCAGGCCGCCATGGAAGGCTATGAAGTCGTCACGATGGAAAACGCAGCCCCGCGCGGCGACATCTTCGTCACCTGCACCGGCAACGTGGACATCATCACGATCGACCATGTGCGTGAGATGAAAGACCGTGCGATCGTCTGCAACATCGGTCACTTTGACAGCGAAATTCAGGTCGAAGCCCTGCGCAACTATCGCTGGAACAACATCAAGCCGCAGGTCGACGAAATCGAGCTGGCTCCGAACCGCCGCATCATCCTTCTGTCCGAAGGCCGTCTGGTGAATCTGGGCAACGCAACGGGCCACCCGTCCTTCGTGATGTCCGCATCCTTCACCAACCAGACGCTCGCGCAGATCGAACTGTGGACGGCAAAGCCCGGTCAGTACGAAGTCAAGGTCTACACCTTGCCGAAGTCTCTGGACGAGAAGGTCGCTGCCCTGCACCTCGCAAAGGTCGGCGCAGAACTTTCCAAAATGTCACAGAAACAGGCGGACTACATCGACGTTCCCGTCAACGGTCCGTTCAAACACGAAGAATACCGCTACTAAGACGAGGCCGGTCTGGAAGGGCGAAACCCGGTTGCGCCCTTCCAGATTTCCTTAACCAGCAGGAGTTACACCCATGGGTCTTTTCAGCACGATCATGTCCAAGATCTTCGGACATGCAGAAGCCGCCACACCCTCCGCCACAGCCGCTCCGGCCGCAGCAGCAGCCCCGGCAGCAGCGCCCGTGGATGTGGACGCCGTCTTGTCCGGTCTGGCCGCAAATGCAGGCCAGCCGCTGAACTACAAGACTTCCATCGTGGACCTCCTGAAGCTGCTCGGCCTCGACAGCTCACTCCAGTCCCGCAAGGAACTGGCAGGCGAACTGCATTATTCGGGCAGCACGGACGACACCGCGACGATGAACGTCTGGCTCATCAAGCAGGTCTATGCCGAGCTGGCCAAGAACGGCGGCAAGGTTCCGGCTGACTGGACGCACTGATCCGCGCCCTCTCCATCACGAAAAAAGCCCGGCTGGTGACAGCCGGGCTTTTTTTATGAAACGCTGACCTCAGAGAAGGATTGCCTTCCACGGCTCAAGCGTCTGCATCGAACGCTCCACACCGGACGCCTGCCCCGCACGCAGCTCCTCAAGAGACTGATGGAATATCCGCACTCTGACCACAACGTGCCGGTCCGGATAACGCCAGCGCTCGAACGCCAGAACCGTATCCGGCGCAGTGCTGTCCGGCTGATCGTCAAACGTCCATGACAGCCCGAAAATCGCTGCCAGCGCATCCTGATTCGTATCGTGCCCCGCCAGAACCAGCAGACGCGTGGAGTCCGTCACACCCGGAATTTCCGTCACCGGACGGTCCGCCAGAAACGCCCGAATGCTCTCGGCCATCACCCCGTTACGCGCCGCCGCCACGACAGGCAGACGCCGCAACATCCGGCTCTCTGCTTCATGAACCGGCAGAACGGTTTTCAGCAGCCCCGGAACATCCACTTTGGCAGACCCGAAAACATCGAACGGAAAGCCCTCGGAATACAGCAGCAGCAGACTTTCAGCCGCCATGCCGCCCGTCGCCACCCCTCCCGAGAGACGCGGCGCGCCTTTCTTCCATTCAAGCACCGCATCATCGCGCAGACACCACGCCGTAGACGCAATACCCTCACACGCGCCGGGCGCCATCAGTGTCTGCAAAGCCTGCAAACCACCCCGAACATCCGAATGCTTCGAGACAGGCAACATGGAAGCAAACGCCTGCTCCGTCTCCTGCTTCGACGGCACCGCGCGACCAGCCGAAATGGCATTGAACACAGGGTCCGGCCCATGCTCCTGCCATTGCGCAGAAACATGACAGTCCAGAGCCAGATTGCGCGCCCAGACCTGCCCGGTCTGCTGCGTCCGATGATCCGCGCCATCCGCCCAGATCCGCACACCGTCGGAACAGGATCGCAACGGATCAAATCCAAGATCCACATAATGCGTCCTGACAGCCTGAACCATGGCCCCAAGCGCCGCAGCCCCATGCGGCGTCATTTCTCCGGGCGCAACAGACCATTCCGGCCAGTCAAAACCGGTCTTCTCCCGCAAAGCCGTCGCAGAAGTCGTCGGACTGCGGATTCCGTGCCGCGACAGCAGCACGACTTTTTCCAGAACAGGTCCTGACGGCACGGAGGCATCGCCCGAACATCCCGTCAGGAACAAGGCCAGCAGAAAAACAGAGTGCGTCTTTTTCACGGGAGGGTCGCGGTCATGTTGAAGAAGACGCTGCGGCCTGCCAGACGCCAGTAAAGCGGCGCATCGCCATAAGACTGGTTGCCCGCGAAATCGCTGATAGAGCGGTTATTGAAGAGGTTGGAAATCTTGAGGCTCGGCGTCACGTCGCGCATGAAACCACCGATATTATGAATACGCCACCCCAGTGCCAGATCCGCCGTTACGTTGCTGTGGATTTTGTACTGGTTTTCAAACACCGCATTTCCAGCCGCATTCGTGGTGCTGTCCAGCCCCCAGTGATGCCCGACATATTTCCCCATCAGCGAGAAATACGGCCCCTTCGGATTTTCATAAAACAGGCCGAACGATGCCAGTGAATCCGGCGTCGTCGCAACGCGCACGCTGCTATGTTTGTAGCGCGCATCATTGACGCTGTAATTGCCGTAAAGTGAGAAGCCATATCCAATGACATACTGCCGCTCAAGCTCGATCCCCTTATAAATCGCGCCACCACTGTTCACATATGTAGACGCGGTTCCGATCCCATCGACCTTGATCTGTGCGGAGGCGATATAATTGGAAAAATCGATATAATATACATCCAGTGACAGCATCCAGTTCTTGCCGTGATAGACCGACCCCACCTGATAATTCAGCGTCGTTTCAGGCTTCACGTTTCCAACCGATTTCACCTGAAAAACCGACATCGGAGGCGCCAGAAAACCACGCGCGATCTGTGCATACGCGCTCCAGTTTTTCATAATCCGTTGATTGATCGCAATAGAAGACTGCCACGATCCATAATACTGCGTATCATTCAGCGGCATCTTCGTGGACTTGTTAATGGCTACATCATAATCCCTTGTGAACATGGAATATTTCACACCCGGCTTGATAACCGCACCTTTCCAGGGGTGAATATCCAGTTCGAGATAGGGCTGAATGGTCGTGTTCAGATCCGAAATATCATAGCTGTAAGCCGACCCTGTTTTAGACGGAACCGGTATCGAATTTTTACTCAGATCGAGTGCATAGGTGTACCGACGGTCCTTCTGCACCTCCGCCCACACACCAAACAGAACGTCAGCATAAGACGTATGCGCTTTGAATCGTAACGTATCGCCATAAGAACGGAATTTGGCGTCCGCATATTCCCGGGAATATCACTGGCATTCCTTGTTATAGGTCGTCTCCAATGTCAGCGTCGTCTCGGGCGCAAGGTCAATCACGTCCTTGAACATCAGGTTGCTCCGGCGCTCTGCCGAATTGGTCAAATATCCCTTCGTCTCCTCATGCTGCATATCGAGAAATGCACGACCAAAACGCGTCTTGCCACTGTCGAACTCGATACCCCCAGCCCGCGTATTAAAACTGCCATAGGTCCCATACAGCGACACCCCCCTCTTTGCCGGAGGTGTCTTGGACGTAAAACCCATCGTGCCACCGAACGTGGCATTGCCAATCGTTGACCCCGTTCCCGGACCCCGATCAATCTGCGCCTCTCCAAGGAAATGCGAAATAAACAAAGACGATGTCGTGTGATGCAGATCAGTGGCATCGCCAAACGGAATGCCGTCGAACGTCATGTTATACTGACCGTCCTGAAAACCACGAAGGCTCATCGCCTCTGCCTTACCCATTCCAGGACCGTTAGGATTTTGGGAATAAACGCTCGGCTGAAAGCGGATAATGTCGTCGATGCTGGCAAGCGGAATAATGTTGTTGCTCAGAAAGCCGGACTGAATTTTTGATGTCGGCTCCGTAATGTCCAGCGGAACTGTCGCAGGCGCAATTCGCGCGGCATGACCCAGAACGGTCAGATTTTCCACACCGGGCGTCGCGTCTTTTTCTTTTCCGACTTTGTGTTCCTCATGCTTCTTCTGTTTTGCGTCAGAAACATCAGCCTGGGCGCTTCCTCCCAGCAATAGGGCACCGGCAAAGCACCCGGAAGGCAGGGCATGGTTACGCATCTTGAACGTTATGGGGAGTGGGCTCCAGTGATTGGCGCGCACTCCATACGGAAGGCTTCAGATCAGGAAAACCGCTTTACCGCTCCTGAAATGAAACTTTCACACGTTTTAATTCAAATATTCATACTTATTTTGAAATATTCCTTATTTTATATTTACGGTAACGGTCTTTTATCTGCAATAGGGTCAATCTTCGGCTCAGTTAGTGGTCCTGAATCCACCACAACCACCAGATCTCCTGCAATCGGCGTGGGCTGACGATCTTTTGGAAGCAGTGCTTGAAAGCGCGGATCGTAGCTCGCAGCCTGTTCATAGAGAGCATCAATCAAGCCATAATGATCCATGAACTTGTTCATGGTCGTCGGAATGCGAATGCAGCCTTCCGACGCCGGATGCCCCAGACGCCATTCAAGAAACTGCGGGTCCGTCGCATGGATCTCCAGCCGGATCTGTCCGGTTTCATGACGCGGCAGCCAGCCCTTCATCGCCGTCTGCCACCCCATGTCCCACACGCGCGATCCCTTCGCGCCGATGCCACGGATGCCGTTCTTGTTTTTGGTGCCTTCCGCCCGGTAGCCCAGACGGTCCGCCGTGTTCTGAAAAACACCGACCGGGGTAATGTAATAATATTTACGCCCCGTCGTCCCGGTCGAAACCGGCGTCCCCCCAAGAGACTCCCACGGCGCATCTGGTAATGCCAGAACGTAATCCAGATGCTGGATCTGCTCGTTGCGATCCACAACCATAATGAGCTGCGGCCGCGAAATCGGCATGTTCGCCTGCGTCACCTGCTCCTTTGCAAGCGTCAGGAACGCCCGGCGGCGCTCGGGCGTATAGGTGCTAAACCCCTTGATATTATGCTTCATCAGCACAGAAAGACGCGACGCCTCCTCCCGCGCAGCCTCATCGGACACAACCGGCAGATCCGGAATATCCAGCGGCGGCGGTGCCAGATCGGGCCGTGGCGGTGTATCGGTCGGCGGATTGCTGGCTGGCGGCGGAACCGATACCCCCAGAGACGGCATCGTATCCGGCTGATGGCCGGACAGTTCGGGGCCCGCGCCATCCGGCCGCGCACAGGCCGCTAGCGGTGCCAACCCCACAATCATTGTTGTGGACGCACATAACAGAACTGCAAACCGCGTCAGTCTGGAAACATCACGCATCTTCAGGGCACCATCCTCGGGTTCGGAACAACAGACAGAACGCGAGGGAACAGAGACCTGTCCGGCGTTCGGCATGACTGGAACGTCTTCAACGCAGCAGCCACGCAAAAGGCATCACAAATCCAGAAGCAGGCGCCTCGGATCTTCCACAAGCTGCTTGATTCGGACGAGGAAGCTTACCGCTTCCCGCCCGTCCACGATCCGGTGATCGTAGGACAGCGCAACATACATCATCGGCCGGATCACGATCTGCCCGTCCCGCACAACCGGACGGTCCTGAATGGCATGCATCCCCAAAATTCCCGACTGCGGCGTGTTCAGGATCGGCGTGGAAAGCAAAGACCCAAAAATTCCGCCATTCGTGATGGAGAACGTCCCGTGCGACAGTTCCTCCAGCTTCAGACCGCCCGTCCGCGCCCGCTTGCCATAATCGGCGATGCGACGCTCCAGCTCGGCAAAGCTCATCTGATCGGCATCATGCAGCACCGGCACCACCAGTCCGCGCTCCGTGCCCACCGCAATGCCCAGATTGACGAAATCGCGATAGACGATCTCATCGCCTTCAATCTGCGCATTGATCGCCGGATAATCCTTCAGCGCACCCACCACGGCCCGCGCGAAAAAGGACATGAAGCCCAGACGCGCCCCGTCATGCTTCTTCTCGAACTCGTCCTTGTATTCCGCTCGCAGCGCCTTGGCGGCGGACATGTCGATCTCGTTGAACGTCGTCAGAATGGCCGCCGTGTTCTGCGCCGCCTTCAGATTCCGCGCGATCGTCTGGCGCAGACGGCTCATGGGAACCCGACGCTCCCGCGCTTCATGCGACGACAGCTTCGGGGCCGGGGTAACGGAAACAGGCTTCGGCGCTTCAGGAGCGGGAGGCGTGACGCGCGCAGGCGATGCGACAGGTTCCGAAGCCGCAGCCTTGGGAGCAGGAGCCGGTTCAGCCGCGACAGGTTCAGGCGCAGCCGGTGCCTCCGCCGTTTCGTCCACAGCCCCGAGTAGGCCGCCGATCTCGACTTCCGTGCCCACCGCCACACAATCTTCCAGACGCCCGGCGGAAGGCGCGGTCACTTCAACGCTGACCTTGTCCGTTTCCAGCTCCACGATGGTCTCGTCATGCTGCACATAGTCGCCGGAGTTTTTAAGCCACCGCGCGACAGTCGCAGTCGTCAGGCTTTCTCCAAGCGCCGGAACCCTGATTTCGACCGTCATGCTGCTTCCCTGTCTTGCGTCCCGCCGCGAAGCGGGGAAATGTCTGTGCCGTACCCGGCACTCTGTCCGGAAAAGGTTAAGAATGCAGAATACTGCATCTTCGTTCCCAGTGGGAGGCGGAACCCTCCCCGTCGCCGGACTTTGAAACCAAAACACAGGAGGCCGCAATGTCCCACCCGCCCGACCGTCCTGAAATTCTGGACTCCGACCATCTTTCCACCCGTACCCGCGAGATCCTGACATCGCGGCTTTCGGTCTCCACCGCACAGCCGCGCACCCTGTCGCTCCGGGCCTATGCCGTCCTCGACGCGCTGCTGCCCGTCCTGCTCCCGCTGGACGAAATCCTACCTCCCGCCACCGACATTGCCATGACAGCCCGGATCGACGCCGCGCTCTCTGGCCCCCGCGACGGTTGGCGTTTCGCGGACCTCCCGCCCGATGCCGAAGCCTGGGAATCCGCTCTCCTGACCCTCGACGACGTCGCGGCCGAACAGCACGGACTCGCCTTCATCCACCTGGCCCCGGACCTGCGCGGCGCCCTGCTCGACGCCGTCATGGACGGGCAGATCGGTCTCGAACGCGAAGGCCGTCTCACGGCATCCCAGATGAAACGCTGGGCCGGAGACCTGCGTGGCGAGGTCGTAGATTGCCTCATGAGCGACCCGCGCATCCAGCAGGCACTCGGCATTTCCTCCAGCCTCACCGGCGGCGACACTGTCTTTCAGGGCTTCACCGAAGTCGGCCCCGACAGCCGCGAGTCCTTTGAACCCAAAACCACCGCTCCCCTTCTCCAGATGGCAGAGTCCAGCGAATGAGCAGTACGACCGTCATGAAGACATTCGCCGAAACGGACATCATCGATACCCTCATCATCGGCAGCGGTGCCGGTGGCGCGCCGCTGGCCGCAGAACTCGCCCGCAACGGCAAAAGCGTCGTGGTGCTGGAAGCCGGACCCGCTTTCTCCGCTACGGGACACACGCCGGACGAAGTGGCTGCCCGCGAACTCTACTGGCTGCACGAACGCCTCTCCGCAGGCACAAACCCGCAGGCTTTCGGTGGCAATAACAGCGGCACCGGTCTTGGCGGCTCCATGCTCCATTACGGTGCCTTCATGCCGCGCATGGACGCCCGCGACTTTCACCTGCACACCGAAACCGGCAAGGGCGTGGACTGGCCCTTCGGTCTGGACGAACTGCTGCCCTATATCGAGCGCGTGGAATCCTTCATCGGCGTCTCCGGCCCGGCCTATTACCCATGGGACCCGGAGCGCCGCTATGCCTATGCGCCCCCGCCCGCCAATTCCGCCGCACTCAAGATGCGCGAAGGCTGTGACGCACTCGGCCTCCGCCACGCAGACGGCCCCGCTGCCCTCATCACACGCGATATCGAACAGCCGCATTTCGGCACCCGCCACGCCTGCGCCAACTGCGGGGCCTGCCATCAGGGCTGCCGCAACGGCGCCAAGTCGGGCACGGACAACACATGGCTCCCCATGGCCGTCGCCTATGGTGCGGAACTCCGCCCCGGCTGCTTCGCCCACACAATCGAACGCGACAGCTCCGGCCGCGTGACCGGCGTGGTCTATCGTCAGAACGGCGTCGAGCACCGCCAGAAATGCGCGACCCTCGTCCTCGCCGCCGGTGCCGTCGAAACCCCGCGCCTGCTCCTGACCAACGGCCTCGCCAACAGCTCCGGTCAGGTCGGCCAAAACTACATGACCCATGTCTCCACACAGGTCTGGGGCGAGTTCGACGAAGACATCCGTCCCAATCGCGGCTACCCGTCCCTGACCATCACCGAAGACATGATGCGCCCCAAAGACGCGGATTTCGTCGGCGGCTACCTCGTGCAGTCGCTGGGCATGATGCCCGCGACATGGGGCCAGAACCTCGCCCGCAGCACCACGACACGCGGCCCGGCCTTCGCCCGGTCGCTGGCCGGATACAACCGCTCCGCAGGCATGGGCATCAACGGCGAATGCCTACCCCGCCCCGAAAACCGCGTCACACTCTCGGACGAAAAAGACGCCTTCGGCATCCCCAAACCGCTGATCGAACATTCCTACGGCCCCAATGAATGGGCCATGCACCACCATGCTGCCCGCCTGCTGACGCAGATGTGGGAGGCCGTGGGCGCAAAGGATATCCGCGTCATCGACCGCGCCGCCCACATGATCGGCACCTGCCGCATGGGCACTGACGCCGACAGCAATGTCATCAATCCGGTCGGTCGCAGTTTCGATATCGATAATCTGTGGATCTCCGATCATTCGATCTTCCCAAGCGCCGCCGCCGCCAACCCGGCTCTGGCGATCATGGCGCTCTCCCTCCGCACTGCGGAGGCCATGCTGAAGGCCTGATTGAAATCTGACATAGATCAAAGTGATCCGGAGCCTGCGCAGGAGTCTTGACACTGCTTCGCGCGCTCCGGTAAGCGAAGGACGACTTTCCGGTGGCGTCCTGTCACCCGGTCTCCCTTTCCTTACGGATGCTTCCTGCTTCCCCCGTCCTGCGAAATCCTCACAGATCACCGCCTGACACAAGCAGTTCCCGTTCAGTAGCCCCGCCTTCTGTACGGTCGCGCATCCCTCCCCCTATCAGGTCTGCCACTACCGGCACATCAAGGCGCGTCTTTCATGCATCTTGCCGAACTCAAGAAAAAATCCCCAGCCGACCTTCTGGATTACGCAGAGGAACTGGAGATCGAGAACGTCTCGTCCATGCGCAAGCAGGACATCATGTTCGCCATCCTCAAGGCCCTTGCCGAACGCGATCAGGCGATCTACGGCGAAGGCACGCTCGAAATCCTGCCGGACGGCTTCGGTTTCCTGCGCAGCCCGGAAGCCAACTACCTTCCCGGCCCCGACGACATCTACATCTCCCCCACGCAGGTGCGCCGCTTCGGCCTGCGCCCGGGTGACACGGTTGAAGGCCAGATCCGCGCCCCGCGCGACGGCGAGCGCTATTTCGCGCTGCTGAAGGTCAACACTATCAATTTCGAGGCCCCGGAAACCGTCCGGACCCGCATCAACTTCGACAACCTCACGCCGCTCTACCCCGAGCGTCGCCTGAAGATGGAAGTCGAACAGTCCGAAGCCGCCATCACGGAATCCTCTCCGCGCAGCAAGGGCAAGAAAGACCAGCGCGACTACACCCCGCGCGTGATCGACCTCGTGACGCCGATCGGCATGGGCCAGCGCGCCCTGATCGTCGCTCCGCCCCGCACCGGCAAGACCGTGATGCTCCAGAGCATCGCCGCCTCCATCTCCGCCAACCATCCCGAAGTGTTCCTGATCGTCCTGCTGATCGACGAACGCCCGGAAGAAGTGACGGACATGGCACGCTCGGTTCGCGGCGAAGTCGTTTCCTCCACCTTCGACGAACCGGCAACCCGCCACGTCCAGGTAACGGAAATGGTGCTGGAAAAGGCCAAGCGCCTCGTCGAGCACAAGCGCGACGTGGTCATCCTTCTGGACTCCATCACCCGCCTCGCCCGCGCCTACAACACCGTCGTCCCCTCCTCGGGCAAGGTGCTGACCGGCGGTGTGGACGCCAACGCCCTGCAGCGCCCCAAGCGCTTCTTCGGCGCCGCGCGTAACATCGAGGAAGGCGGCTCGCTCACGATCATCGCAACGGCCCTGATCGACACGGGCTCGCGCATGGACGAAGTCATCTTCGAAGAGTTCAAGGGCACCGGCAACGCCGAACTCATCCTCGACCGCAAGCTGGCCGACAAACGCACCTTCCCCGCCATCGACATCACCAAGTCGGGCACGCGTAAGGAAGAACTGCTGGTCGATCGCGCCGAACTGTCCAAGATGTGGGTTCTGCGCCGCATCCTCGCCCCGATGGGCACGATGGACGCCATGGACTTCCTGCTGGACAAGCTCAAATACAGCAAATCCAATCAGGACTTCTTCGACGCCATGAACAACTGATCCCGGATCAGCATGGCCGACATGAAAAAGGGGAGCTCCAGCTCCCCTTTTTTGTTGTCCGATCACCCGGAATGACGGGAAAAAACCTGCCTGTTACAGCACGCCTTCCAGATGCAGCATGGCATGCTTGTCCGCGATGCCTCCCAGTCCCGAATATCCGCCAAGTCCCGCCCGGCCAACAACACGGTGACAGGGGATCAGGATCGGAATCGGATTCGCCCCAACCGCCCCGCCAACCGACCGCGCAGACCCGCCGACCTCGGCCGCGATATCCGCATAAGTCCGGGTCTTGCCGTAGGGAATCCGGCGCAGCGCGTCCCAGACCTTCTGGCGGTACGGAGTCCCGTAAGGGCGATAGGGCAGCGTGTCGAAATCGACCGATTCCCCATCAAAATAGCGCTCCAGAAGGTCGCGGGCCTTCAGAAGAAGTGGAGTCTCCTCCTGATCGCGCCCCCAACCCCAGTCCAGAGCGACGATCTGGCCCTCATCTTCACTGATGGTAAGGGCCCCGAAAGGTGAGTGGCAGGATAGCTGTGGCATGAACGACACGGTGCCCGAGCCGCTCAAAACCGTCAATCCGGCAGCGTTGCCATAAAGAGCGAGGCTTTTTAGCCATGCGAATATCGCATACCGCATGGCACCAATATGCAAAATAAACATATTGTACCGCTTCAGTAGGCTTTCCAGCAATACTCTGTAATGTGTTGGAAAACTGCCCTTTTTTGTATCAGAAACGCGACAGGACGTTATCCGGAACGCCTCTGTAATCATTCCCTGAGCCACATCATAGCCCGTTTCAGGATCATCCTGCCCCGCCCCTCACGGAAACGTCAGAAGCCGTGTTTGTCTTAAACAATAAAATAGGGTCAGTAAGTTCTCATGCTGGCGGTATCTGGTACTGATCGTTGGATTGAGAGGATAGGATTTCCCCCTGCCCTTTTCAAGACTGCACAGGTCCAGAATATCACAGCGGAAACAGTCTTTACAAAAAGGACAGTTGGATCATGACTTCTGGTCTACTGACGCCGATCAAGGTTACGAAAAAGCGCCTTCTCAGCTGCGCGGCCGTATTGGCACTCTCAGCTGCTGTTCCCGTCGCTTTTGCGCAGGAAGATACGGGCGCAGCCATTACAAGTGCCGATAACGGTGGCAATGTCGGAAACTGGATGTCCTACGGACGCTCCTATTCCGAGCAGCGCTTCAGCCCGCTCGACCAGATCAACAAGGACAATGTCGGCAAGCTGAAGCTCGCCTGGCACTATGATCTGGATACGAACCGCGGTCAGGAAGGCACGCCTCTGGTCGTAAACGGCGTCATGTACGCCACGACCAACTGGAGCAAGATGAAGGCGCTGGATGCAGCGACCGGCAAGCTCCTGTGGGCCTACGACCCCAAAGTTCCGGGCAACATCGCCGATCGCGGCTGCTGTGACACTGTCAACCGTGGTGCTGCTTACTGGAACGGCAAAGTCTATTTCGGTACGTTCGACGGACGCCTGATCGCTCTCGACGCCAAAACCGGAAAACTGGTCTGGAGTGTCTACACGATCCCCAAGGAAGCCCAACTCGGCCACCAGCGCTCCTACACGGTTGATGGCGCACCGCGCATCGCCAAGGGCCGCGTCATAGTCGGCAACGGCGGCGCCGAGTTTGGTGCCCGTGGCTTCGTGACGGCCTATGATGCCGAAACCGGCAAGATGGACTGGCGCTTCTTCACGGTTCCGAACCCCGACAACAAGCCCGACGGCGCAGCCTCCGACGACGTCCTGATGTCCAAGGCCTATCCGACCTGGGGCAAGGGTGGAGCCTGGAAGCAGCAGGGCGGCGGCGGTACCGTCTGGGATTCGCTGGTCTATGACCCCGTGACGGACCTCGTCTATCTCGGCGTCGGCAACGGCTCGCCCTGGAACTACAAGTTCCGCTCCGAAGGCAAGGGTAACAACCTCTTCCTCGGCAGCATCGTCGCGATCAACCCAGATACAGGCAAGTACGTCTGGCATTTCCAAGAAACGCCGATGGACCAGTGGGATTACACCTCGGTCCAGCAGATCATGACGCTCGACATGCCAGTCAACGGCGAAATGCGCCATGTAATCGTCCATGCCCCGAAGAACGGCTTCTTCTACATCATCGATGCGAAGACCGGAAAATTCATCTCCGGCAAGCCCTACACCTACGAAAACTGGGCCAATGGTCTGGACCCTGTCACGGGCCGTCCGAACTACGTGCCTGACGCTCTGTGGACGCTGACGGGCAAGCCCTGGTACGGTATTCCGGGCGATCTGGGTGGCCACAACTTCGCCTCCATGGCCTACAGCCCCCAGACGAAGCTGGTCTATATCCCCGCACAGCAGGTTCCGTTCGTCTATGATCCGCAGAAGGGGGGCTTCAAAGCCCACCATGACAGCTGGAATCTTGGGCTGGACATGAACAAGATCGGCCTGATCGACGATTCCGATCCGCAGCACAAAGCTGATAAGGCCCAGTTCCTAAAAGATCTGAAGGGCTGGATTCTGGCTTGGGATCCGGAAAAGCAGCAGGCAGCTTTTGCGGTTGACCACAAAGGTCCGTGGAACGGTGGTCTGCTTGCAACGGGCGGCGGTCTCCTTTTCCAGGGGCTCGCAACCGGCGATTTCCATGCCTATGACGCGACGAACGGCAAGGATCTCTTCAGCTTCCCGGCACAGAGCGCCATCATCGCGCCTCCCATCACTTATACCGCCAACGGCAAGCAGTATGTCGCGGTTGAAGTGGGCTGGGGCGGCATCTATCCGTTCTTCCTCGGTGGCGTGGCCCGGACCTCCGGCTGGACTGTCAACCATTCCCGCGTGATCGCTTTCGCGCTGGACGGCAAGGACGCATTGCCGCCGAAGAACGAACTCGGCTTCCTGCCGGTCAAGCCGCCTGAGAAGTGGGATGAAGCCCGTATCAAAAACGGCTATTTCCAGTTCCAGACGTATTGCGCGGCCTGCCACGGCGACAACGGTATCTCGGGTGGCGTTCTGCCTGACCTGCGGTGGTCCGGTGCAATCCGCGGCCAGGAGAAATTCTACAACCTCGTCGGAAAGGGCGCTCTGACCGCCTACGGCATGGATCGTTTCGACACATCCATGTCCCCGGCCGAGATTGAAGATATCCGCAACTACCTCGTGAAGCGGTCTAACGAGTCCTATGAGGGCGAAGTGAAAGCCCGTGAAAACAAGCAGGGCGTCCCTAACGATCAGTTCCTCGATGTCCCGCAGTCCTCGGCCGATATTCCGACCGCGGATCACCCCTGAGACAGCGGTTTGCATAAGGAGCATGTGACATGCTGAACGCATTAACTCGGGATAGGCTGAGATCTGAGATGAAACAGGGATGGAAATTCGCGGCCGCTATCGGCCTCATGGCGGTGTCTTTCGGCGCCGCTCATGCCCAGGATGCTGATGAAGCCCTGATCAAGCGTGGCGAATATGTTGCCCGCCTGTCAGACTGCATCGCCTGCCACACGGCTCTGCACGGACAGCCCTATGCGGGCGGTCTGGAAATCAAGAGCCCGATCGGCACGATCTATTCGACCAACATCACGCCGGACCCGGAACACGGGATCGGCAGCTACACCCTTGAGGACTTCACGAAGGCCGTCCGCAAGGGTATCCGCAAGGATGGCGCAACGCTTTACCCGGCAATGCCCTATCCTGAATTCGCGCGTCTGTCGGACGACGACATCCGCTCGATGTATGCCTACTTCATGCATGGCGTGAAGCCGGTCGCCCTTGCCAACAAGGCACCGGACATCAGCTGGCCGCTCTCCATGCGCTGGCCGCTGGCAGTGTGGCGCGCCATGTTCGTTCCGAGCATGACGCCGGGTGAAGACAAGAGCATCAGCAACCCCGAAATCGCTCGCGGTGAATACCTCGTCGACGGACCGGGCCATTGCGGCGAATGTCATACGCCCCGTGGCTTCGCAATGCAGCTCAAGGCTTACGGAACGAGCGGCGGCAACGTCTATCTGTCCGGCGGTGCACCGATCGACAACTGGATCGCCCCGAGCCTGCGCAGCAACAGCGATACGGGTCTGGGTCGCTGGTCTGAAGATGACATCGTCACCTTCCTCAAGAGCGGCCGTATCGACCACTCCGCCGTCTTCGGTGGCATGGCCGACGTGGTGGCCTACAGCACGCAACATTGGACAGACGACGACCTGCGCGCCACGGCCAAGTACCTGAAGAGCATGCCGGCCGTTCCGGAAGGCAATAACCTCGGCCAGGATGACGGTCAGACGACCGCCCTGCTGGACAAGGGTGCTCAGGGGAATGCCGGTGCGGAAGTCTATCTGCACAACTGCGCCATCTGCCACATGAATGATGGTACGGGCGTCAACCGCATGTTCCCGCCGCTAGCTGGCAACCCGGTCGTCCTGACGGATGATCCGACGTCGCTCGCCAATGTCGTGGCCTTCGGTGGCATTCTGCCCCCGACCAACACGGCACCCTCCGCCATCGCCATGCCCGGCTTCAAGAACCACCTCACCGACCAGCAGATGGCCGATGTCGTGAACTTCATGCGCAAGGGCTGGGGCAACAAGGCACCGGGAACCGTATCTGCTGCTGACATGCAGAAGCTGCGTACGACCGGAGCACCAGTTTCCACAGCTGGCTGGAACGTCTCCAGCCGCGGATGGATGGCCTATATGCCGCAGCCTTACGGCGAAGGCTGGACCTTCTCTCCGCAGACCCACACGGGCGTGGACAACGCACAGTAAGCGTTTCTCACTCTCTGACAGTCTGAACAAAAGGGCGGATCGGAAACGATCCGCCTTTTTTCATGCCCACACGCGCCTCATTACAGCCTAAGCATTTTCACCACAGGCCCTCCTGCACTACATAGAACCCCATGACGCGCTCCTCCCTCCCGGACCACACACCGCAGGTCATTTTCGCACTGGCAACCGGCCCCTCCCGCGCCGCCATCGCGATCATGCGCGCCAGCGGCCCCGGCAGCGATACGATCCTGCGCGCGCTGTGCAACGGACATCTCCCCGAACCCCGCCGCGCCAGCCTGCGAACCCTGCGCCATAACGCAGAGGTGCTCGACCATGCCGTCGCCCTCTGGCTCCCCGGCCCGAACTCCTACACTGGAGAAGACGGTTTCGAGTTGCACCTCCATGCCGGCCCCGCCATCATCGCCCGCGTCGCCGACGCCCTGACCGATCTCGGAGCCCGCCCAGCCGAACCGGGCGAGTTCACCCGGCGCGCCGTCCAGAAAGGACGGCTGGACCTGCTTCAGGCCGAAGCCATTGCCGACCTCGTGGATTCTGAAACCGAAAGCCAGCGCAAACAGGCCCTGCGTCAGGCTGACGGCGCCCTGAGCCGCCTGTATGACGACTGGGCACAGCGCCTGCGCCTCGTCCTCGCCCATCAGGAAGCGCTGATTGACTTCCCGGACGAAGACCTCCCGCAGGACGTGGAAGACGGACTGGTCGAGGAACTCTCGAAGCTCCACACCGAAATGTCCGCCCACCTTCAGGACAATCGCGGCGAACTCCTGCGTCAGGGCCTGACCGTCGTGATCGCAGGGTCGCCGAACGTCGGAAAGTCCAGCCTTCTCAATACGTTATCCGGAACAGATGCCGCAATCGTCACGCATCGTGCGGGCACGACCCGCGATGCCATCGCACTCAACTGGATTCTGGACGGCGTCCGCCTGCGTCTGATCGACACGGCGGGCCTACGGGAGACGGAAGACGAAATCGAAGCCGAAGGCATCCGCCGCGCATTGTTTCACGTGAAACAGGCGGATGTCGTGCTGCATCTGATCGGCCCGGATGAGAGCCTTGAAACCCTCTCCGGACGGGAAATTCCCATCCGGACAAAAATCGACATCGCACCAGCCCCATCCGGTATGTTAGGGATCAGCACGCAGTCCGGCGAAGGACTTGGTGCGCTGCGTCAGGTCCTGTCCGAACGGGTGTCCGAACTCATGGCCGGTTCAGCTGCGCCCCCACTGACCCGCGCCAGACACCGCGCCGGAATTCAGGAGGCCGCAAACCATCTGGATCATGCCCGGACCGCGACATGGCCGGAACTGCGGGGCGAGGAACTCCGGCTGTCCATGCTGGCTCTGGGGCGTCTGACCGGACGTGTTGATGTTGAATCCCTGCTCGATGCGATTTTCGGGCAGTTCTGTATCGGGAAGTAGGTTGTGAGCGATTTCGATGTCATCGTGATCGGCGGCGGTCATGCCGGATGTGAAGCTGCAGCGGCATCGGCCCGTTTCGGCGCGCGCACCCTGCTGCTCACCCATCGGCTGGAAACGATCGGTGCTATGTCCTGCAACCCGGCCATCGGCGGGATCGGCAAAGGTCATCTCGTGCGCGAAATCGACGCGCTCGACGGCCTGATGGGCAAAGCCGCAGACCGCGCGGGAATCCATTTCAAATTGCTCAACCGCTCCAAGGGACCCGCCGTTCACGGCCCCCGCGCGCAGGCCGACCGTTCGCTCTACCGCGCCGCCATTCAGGATCTACTCGCCGCCACGCCGAACCTGACGATCCTCGAAGGCGCCGCCGGAGACCTGATCGAAGAGAACGGCCGCATCATAGGAGTCATCTGCGAAGACGGTCGGGAGTTCCGCTGCGGCGCCGTCGTCCTGACTGCCGGAACCTTCCTGCGCGGCGTCATCCATGTCGGCCACACCCAGACAGACGCCGGACGCATCGGCGAAGCGCCGGCCAAACGTCTGGGCGAACGCCTCTATGCGCTCGGTCTGCAAATGGGCCGCCTCAAGACCGGCACACCGCCGCGTCTGGCCAAAGATAGCATCGACTGGGAAAACCTCCCGGCCGATCCCGGCGATGCCGAACCCGAGGCTTTCAGCCCCATGACGACGGCCATCACCAACCCGCAAGTCGTCTGCCGCATTACCCAGACTACCGCCGAGACCCACAGGATCATCAACGAAAACCTGCACCGCTCGGCCATGTATGGCGGCGCCATCGCCGGGCGCGGCCCGCGCTACTGCCCGTCCATCGAGGACAAGGTCGTCCGGTTCGCCGATCGCAGTTCGCATCAGATCTTTCTCGAACCCGAAGCCCTTCCGGGAAATCCGGGCGGCGATCTGGTCTATCCCAACGGTATCAGCACCAGCCTACCCGCCGACGTGCAGGCCGCCATGATCGCCACCATGCCCGGTCTGGAAAACGCCCGCATCGTCACCGCAGGCTATGCCGTCGAATATGATTACGTGGACCCGCGCGAGCTTCTGCCGTCCCTGCAACTGCGCCGCCTGCCGGGCCTGTATCTTGCCGGACAGATCAACGGCACGACCGGCTACGAAGAAGCCGGCGCACAGGGCCTCCTCGCAGGCCTGAACGCCGCCCGCGCCACGGCTGGAAACGAGGCCCTCACGCTGGATCGCAGCGACGCCTATCTCGGCGTTATGATCGACGATCTGACACTGCACGGCATCAGCGAACCCTATCGCATGTTCACATCCCGCGCCGAGTATCGTTTGACCCTGCGCGCCGATAACGCCGACCTGCGCCTGACGCCCAAAGGCATCGCCGCAGGCTGCATCCTGTCCGAACGCAAAACTGCTTTCACAGCCCAGAAGGCCGAACTCGACGCCGCCATGGCCCGCGCCGCCGGAACAACCTTCTTGCCGCAGGCCCTCCGTGACGTCGGTTTCGAAGTCTCTCTGGATGGCCGCCGGCGTACGGTTCTGGACGTCCTCGCCAGCAACGGAGACCACACGATTCTGAATGCTTTGGCCCCGTGGTTCGCCGACCTCCCCCTGCGCGTGCGCCGCCATGTCGAGACCGAAGCCCGCTATGGCGGCTATCTTCACCGGCAGGATCGTGAAATTCGACAGCTCGCATCGGAAAGTGCCATCGCCCTTCCGGCCGATCTGGATTACACTGCCATCGGTGGCCTGAGCAGCGAAATGCGCGAGCGTTTTTCCCAGGCCCGCCCGACCAGTTTCGCCGCAGCACAGCGCGTGCGCGGGGTCACACCTGCCGCGCTGGTCGCCCTGCTGGCCCATGTAAGGACCCTGTCATGACCACCGTTTCACGTGAAACACATGAGAGGCTGGAGCGCTTTGCCGACCTGCTCGTGCAGTGGAACGCGAAAATCAATCTCGTCAGCCCCCGTGACATCGCACAGCTCTGGCCTCGCCATATCGAGGACAGCCTCCAGCTTGCGGAGCTGATCCCCGAAGGTGCCACCATCACCGATCTGGGTTCGGGCGGTGGTTTTCCGGGCATTATTCTGGCCATCGCCACAGGCAACCCGGTCACCCTGATCGAATCGGATCAGCGCAAATGCGCCTTCCTGCGGGAAGCGGGACGCATCTGCGAGGCGAAGGTCGCGGTCATCGCCAAGCGTATCGAAGCCGCCAGCCCCCCTCCGGCCGACATCATCACGGCCCGGGCGCTGGCCCCCCTCAACAGGCTCCTGGACTGGGCACGGCCATTGCTGAAAGAAGACGGGTTCTGCCTGTTTCTGAAAGGTCAGAAGGCACAGGCTGAGTTGACCGAGGCCAGCGCCGACTGGCACATGAGCCACACCATTGTTCCCAGCCGCACCGACCCCGGCGGAGCCATCATCAAGGTCAGTGATTTCAAGCGTGTCGTCTAAAACCGAATCCCCCACCACCCGGATCATTGCCGTCACCAACCAGAAGGGAGGCGTCGGCAAGACCACCACCACCATCAATCTGGCCGCAGGTCTGGCCCGTCAGGGACAGCGCGTCCTGCTCGTGGATCTGGACCCGCAGGGCAACGCCTCCACCGGTCTGGGCATCGACTACGACCAGCGCAACACCGGCACCTATGCCGCGCTGATGGTCGAAGCCGAACCCCACGCCCTGCCCCAGCCGACCGCGTTCGAGAATCTCTCGATCATCACGGCCAACAACGAACTGGCCGGTGCAGAGCTTGAAATGATCGGGGACGAGCGCCGAGAATACCGTCTGCGCGACGCTCTGCATGCGCTTGAAGGCGATTACGACACGATTCTGATCGACTGTCCGCCAAGCCTCGGTCTGCTGACGCTCAACGCGCTGGTCGCGTCCGACAGCGTAATTGTGCCGCTGCAATGCGAGTTCTTTGCGCTTGAAGGCATCAGCCAGCTCGTCCGCACCATCGACCGCGTCCGCCGCGCCTTCAACGCAGACCTGCATCTCGAAGGCATCATCCTGACGATGTACGACCGACGCAACAACCTGTCCGAACTCGTGGCGCAGGATGCGCGTGGCTTCTTCGGCGATCAGGTGTTCGAGACGATCATCCCGCGCAATATCCGCATTTCCGAAGCCCAGAGCCACGGCAGCCCGGTGCTGGATTACGACGCCCGCTCCACAGGCGCCATCGCCTATCTGGCGCTGGCGGACGAGCTGATCAAACGCAACAAGAACAAGACAAAGGCGTAACCGGCGATGGCCAAAAAGGACAGTTCCCCGCGTCTTGGTCGCGGCCTCGCAGCCCTTCTGGGCGATCAGGCGCCGCAACTGGCCCGCGCCACACGCGCAAACGCCACGCCACAACAACACTCGTCCCTGCCCGTGGATGTTCTGGCCCCAAGCCCCTTCCAGCCACGACAGGACATGAACCCCGAGCGCCTGTCCGAACTGGCCGATTCCATTCGCTCACGCGGCGTCCTGCAACCCCTGCTCGTCCGCCCCGATCCGGAAAAGCCTGGTCATTACCAGATCATTGCCGGTGAGCGCCGCTGGCGCGCCTCACAGCTCGCAGGCCTGCACAGCGTTCCCGTCCATATCCGCGAACTGGACGACACGGACGCGATGGCCGCAGCCCTGGTCGAGAACCTTCAGCGCGCAGATCTCAACCCGATCGAAGAAGCCGAGGGCCTGCAACGCCTCGTTACGGACTACACCCTGACGCAGGAAGAACTGGCCGGTGCCGTTGGCAAGTCCCGCCCGCACATCACCAACACCATGCGCCTGCTGAACCTGCCGCCGGAAGTCCGCGCGCATGTCCGCAACGGCGACCTCACAGCCGGTCACGCCCGCGCCCTGCTCACCCATCCCGATCCGGTCGCTGCCGCCAAGCTCGTCATCGCCCGCGGCCTGAATGTCCGCCAGACGGAAGCCCTCACCAGCGGCAAAGAAACCACGACCCCGGCCAAAAAGGCGCGGGACGCGGAAATTCTCCAGATCGAAAACGACCTCTCCTCCCGTCTCGGCCTGAAAGTCCATATTTCCTATAACGGCAAAAAAGGCGGCTCCCTGAAGATCGACTATACGTCTCTGGAGCAGTTCGAAAGCGTCATGCGCCTCCTCAACCGGAAATAACACACTGAAAAACAAGGTTTTTCTTCTTTTTCAGACCAGCCGCGAAGAAAAGAAGAAAAACCTCTTGCAGCTTCCCACCGAATCCCGCTATAAGCCGCTCCACCGGTAGACGGGGCATGGGCACATAGCTCAGTTGGTAGAGCAGCTGACTCTTAATCAGCGGGTCCAAGGTTCGAGCCCTTGTGTGCCCACCATGCCCGTCTCCGGTTATTTCCAAAAATTCTATCTTTATCCGCTAAAGCCCGCTCCGGGTCTTTTCGTACGTCTGGACAGTCTCTGAAATCCAGAGACTGTCCCGCAGTTCAGCCCCGGAAATCAGGCAGTTCGTTAACCGTTACGACACGCCACAGGCAGTCGATACGCTCCAGAATGGTGATGGACAGGTTTTGAATCGAAAACCGCAGAGCCGTATCAGGATGCACGCCCAGCGCATGCGCCAAAGCTGCGCGGATGGCCCCGCCGTGACTGACGACAACCATGTCCTCACCTTCATGGGCATTCGCCAGATCCTCTAGACCATGCGCCACACGCGCACAGACATCCAGCATGCTCTCCCCGCCCGGCGGCAGTTCACATGCGGAAATGGACCAGAACGGATTAGGCGGCAGTCGCAGCAGAGACATGAACTCCGTATGCGGCGTGCCATGCCATTCCCCGATCGACTGTTCGATGAAACGGCCGTCAATCGTCACATCCTGCGAAAACGCCCCTGCCTTACGGATCTCGCTCGCCGTGTCACGCGCGCGCTGGAGCGGCGAACTATACCACAATGCATCGGTCGGCAGACGCCGCGCCAGCGTGGCATAGCCGCCCTGCTGGCTTGCCATCGCTTCCCGACATAGCGGCACATCAAGCGCCCCATACATCGTCTTGCGCGCACTGGCTTCCACGACCGCGTGGCGAATCATCCAGAACCGGGTCACGCCCTTCGGCAGTTCCGGCGTATCGAGAAAATGCCCGTGCGGGACCGCTTTATCTGTCTGGGTCATGCTAATGGGGCGTAACGGGGGACGGGGTTCGCGTCCAGCAGAACATCCCAGTGTTTCAGGATCAGTTCCAGTTTTCCCAGCACCCGGCGCGCATCCGTGCATTCGCGCTGCAACCGGCGCTCCTCGTCCAGTCCTTCATGCGATGGCTCTCCCGACACCAGCCGCGCCCCCGCGCACAGACGCAGCGCGCCCGCGGGTCCATCCAGCATCGGATGCGGCACTGGAACGGGCTGCCCCAGAACACAGAGCAGACTGCCCTCCCCTTCCATAACCCAAGGCGACAGATCCGCATTCAGCCAGCGGTGCAACCGTCGCGCGTCTTCCAGCGCAAGCGGCTGGCCGGGTGCATGAGGGTCCTCCACCAGAAACGACAGAATGGTCGGAACCGCGTCCCAGCGCCCGTCATCAAAAGGCGTGCCCATAGGCAGCATGGTCAGGACCGGACGGGCGCGCACCATGGCAACGGCCTCCGTCATAAACCGCGTCAGACGACTGCGAATGACCCGGTCGGGCAACGCAAACAGCGCATCCATTTCGGCAAGGGCCGCATACCAGCGCAGGGCCAGCCCGATATTGTGACCGTTATTGAGCGCCGAAGCATCCGCACCTTCCGGCCACTCATCGCGGTTGCCATAGGCCCGCAAGCCTTTCGGAAGTGACAGGGACGGCAGACGATTGCGGATTTGAGGGGGGAGGAGAATGGCCCCGCAAAACGGTGGGCCGGTAAAAAACTTGGAGCCGGTAATCATGACGATGATCCCCCGCTCCACCCAGTCCGCCACCCGCGACGGACTCAACCGCGCCTGACAGACATCGATAACGACGCTGAGCTGATCGCCCAGCCCGGTACACAATTCCCAGACAAGATCCATGTCCGGCGCAGCAAGCCCGGTCTTGGACTGGTCCAGCCGGTGCAACAGCACATGCCGCCCCTCGGCCGCTTCGCGTCGCACAAGGGCCGCACATTGTGCATTGATCTCCGCGACAGGCCGCGCCGTGCCATCAGCCGCACGGATATCGACACCAATCAACCGCGTGTCCGGCGAAAACCCTTCGATCACCTCGCCCTTGCCCACCAGCGTGGAGCACGCACTATCCGTCGCAAAATGCCGACCGCAAGCCGCCAGAGGCACCCCGCTGCCCGTTTCATCCGGGGCCAGAAGGATGGACGTCACCGGACGCTGCGTTCCCGCCGCTACAAGCGCCAGAACCGCCAATTCACAGTCTGTCCCGGACGCCGATAGCAGAACCGCATCTTCCGGCAGACCATAATGAGCGCCAATCGCCGCCCGGGCCCGGCGCACAACACCTTCCTGAACCAGATCCGGGTCCTGCTTGGCCAGCAGCGCACTCATCATGGCACGTCGAGCGGATTCAGCCCCCCCAAAACCGCGTTCGGACAGCGAAGACGCCGTCGATGACCCAAAAGTGATCGCCCAAGGCCGAGGACGATGAGAGCTGGAATACCGGTTCAGCCCGGTATGTGGATCGACAGCCAGCCGTGAATCCCCGCCCCCGCTCATCAGGCTCTCGGCGGGTGCCAGAACAGGCCACAACCGGGTCAGAACGCCTTGCAGACGCTCGGCTTCAGGCTGTGTGAACAGCGGCAGATCCGGCAGAAACGCGCTCAGCGTCTCCCAACTCCGCAACAGGGCAGGAACATCGGGCACGTCGCCTGCGAAAACCGCAAGCCAGAATGGAAGCGGCGCGACATCGCCGGTATCCAGCGCATGAAACAGCGCCGCCACGCGCGCCGCGGCAAAGCTGGCCAGAAATGGATTGGCGCCGGGCTCCAGCAGTCGCATGAGTTCAATCGCATGGCGCAGGAAGGTCGGCGCAAGACGCGGCGCTTCAAGACATAACCCACCCAGCTTGAGCGTCGCCGTGGACAGGCAGAAAGCCTGCCCCGGCACCAGTTCTCCTTCGATCCGGAACGGAAGCGGCAGTGACACATCCAGGATCGGAACCAATCCGTCCGCAATCACCCGCAGATCGGGTCGCTCCAGAACATCCGTCAAAGAGCGTGTCAAAGTATCAGCCAGCATGCCTGCCTCTCCTGCCTCCGCACGACTGTGGGATTAGCCCATCAGCCCGGCCAGCGCGAGAGGCGAAAGCCGTCTTCAAAATCATCCATATGATGTTACAGAGAATGTCGCAGCGTTATTTGCGCTGTTCCAACAACACTGTAAGATAAAATGACTCTGCAGGGGTCCAGACCCTGATTTTAACCAAGAGGTTCAAATGCGGATTTTGCTGACAGGCGGTTGCGGCTTCATAGGATCGGCCGTTATACGCCATCTGATCCGAAACACGGACCACTCGGTCCTGAATGTTGACTGCATGACTTATGCAGCCTCGGAAGACACCGTCAGCGAAGTCGCAGACGATCCCCGCTACTCCCACGCCCGTGCGAATATTGTGAACGGCGTGGAAATGCAGCGCCTGTTCGAGGAATACCGCCCCGACGCCGTGATGCATCTTGCGGCCGAAAGCCATGTGGACCGCTCGATCGACGGTCCTGGTATTTTCATCCAGACAAACGTCGTCGGCACCTACTCCCTTCTCGAAGCGGCCCGCAAATACTGGAACACGCTGGGAGATGCCGAAAAGAAGGTCTTCCGCTTCCACCATATTTCCACTGACGAAGTCTTCGGCCATCTGGAACCGAACGATCCCCCGTTCACGGAAACCACACCCTACGATCCCCGCAGCCCGTATTCGGCTTCCAAAGCGTCGTCCGACCATCTGGTCCGCGCCTGGTTCCACACCTACGGCCTGCCAACCTTCGTGACCAACACCACCAACAATTACGGCATCTGGCATTTCCCGGAAAAGCTGATCCCGCTGGTCACGATCAATGCGATCGAAGGCCGCGACCTTCCGGTTTATGGCAAGGGCGAAAACGTCCGTGACTGGCTGTTCGTCGAAGACCATGCCGAGGCTCTGGTCAAGGCGGTCGAAACCGGCAAACCGGGCGAAACCTATGCCATTGGTGCGCGCCAGCCCCGCACCAATCTTGAAGTCGTCAAGAAGATCTGCGCCGTCCTCGATGAGCTTCAGCCCGATCCGGCTGGCCCGCGCGAACGTCTGATCCGCTTCGTCACCGACCGCCCCGGCCATGATTTCCGCTACGAGATCGATCCGTCACACGCCGAGAAGGAACTCGACTGGAAAGCGACGCATGATTTCGAAAGCGGCATCCGCAAAACGGTGCAGTGGTATCTCGACAACCGCGCCTGGTGGGAAGGAATCCGCTCCAAGCGCTATACAGGCCAGAGACTGGGAGCCAGCAAATGAGCACCATCGAGACCAAGCCCATGAAGGGCATCATCCTCGCCGGCGGTTCGGGCACACGCCTGTATCCGATGACGATGGCATCCTCCAAGCAGTTGCTGCCGGTCTATGACAAGCCGATGATCTATTATCCCCTTTCCACGCTGATGCTGGCGGGAATCCGGGACATCATGATCATCACCACGCCGCATGACATGCCGCAGTTCCAACGCCTGCTGGGCGACGGTTCGCAGTTCGGCGTCACCTTCGAATACCGCGTCCAGCCCACGCCGGACGGTCTGGCACAGGCGTTCCTGATCGCCGAAGACTGGATCCAGGGTTCACCCTGCGCGCTGGCGCTGGGCGACAACCTGATTTTCTCCGAACATCTCGGCGTCCTGCTGCGCGCGGCCTCCAACCGCCCCGAAGGTGCAACCGTCTTCGCCTATCAGGTCCGCGATCCGGAGCGTTACGGCGTGGTCTCCTTCGACGAGAGCGGTATCGCTCTCAAGGTCGAGGAAAAACCGACCCACCCCGAATCTCACTGGGCCATCACGGGCCTTTATTTCTACGATCACCGCGTCGTGGATTTCGCCAAGAAGGTGAAGCCAAGCCCGCGTGGCGAACTGGAAATCACCGACCTCAACCGCATGTATCTCGAAGAGGGCACCCTTCAGGTGGACCGTCTGGGTCGCGGCTGCGCCTGGCTCGACGCCGGTATGCCTGACAGCCTGATGCAGGCTGGAACCTTCGTTCAGACCATTCAGTCCCGTCAGGGCATGCTGGTTGGCTCCCCTGCCGAGGTCGCTTTCCGCAACAAGTTCATCAACGCCGACCAGCTTCGTGATCACGCAAAGAAGATGGGCAAAACCGAACTCGGCCGCCTGCTTCTGGAACTGGCTGACAGCTGATTTTGTTTTCAGGGTTCCGGTCTGCTGAAATACGCAACCGGAACCATTTTTTTATAAGAAATTTTCACGGCAGGATTTCAGCATGAAGGTCGAACGTCTTTCCATTCCAGAGGTCATTCTCGTTACGCCTCCCCGTTTTGGTGACAATCGCGGCTTCTTCTCCGAGACCTATAATGTTGATCGTATGAACGACGCTGGCATTACCCTGCCCTTCGTTCAGGACAATCAGAGCCTGTCGCGCCAGAAAGGCGTCGTCCGCGGCCTGCACTGCCAGTTGGCCCCCTACGAACAGGGCAAGCTGGTGCGCGTCACACGCGGTGCGATCTGGGACGTTGCTGTCGATGCCCGCACGGGATCGCCGACCTATGGCAAATGGGTGGGTGCCGAACTGTCCGCCGAAAACTGGTCGCAGCTCTGGGTGCCGCCGGGCTTCCTGCACGGCTTTGTCACGCTCGAGGAAAATACCGAAGTCCAGTACAAATGCACCTCGCTCTACAGCAAGGTCTCCGAACGCGCGGTCATCTGGAACTGCCCGGAACTGAAGATCGACTGGCCCGTTTCCGAAGCTGATGCCGTCCTGTCCGACAAGGATCTGGTCGCACCGCATTTCTCGGAATCCAAAGGCTGGTTCCAGTACGAAAAGTGAGCATGACCATGCCCGGCACAGGTCCCATTCTCGTCACAGGTGGCAACGGTCAGCTTGCAACCTCCCTCCAAAATCTCGGAGATGAACGTATCATCCGGGTTGGACGGCCGGAATTCGATTTCGACCATCCGGAAACGATCGCCACCATCGTCGAAAAATACAAACCATCGGTCGTCGTGAACGCGGCCGCCTGGACAGCCGTCGATCTGGCGGAAACAGAAAAAGACGGAGCCGAACGCGCGAACAATTCCGGTCCCGCAGCGCTCGCTGCGGCCTGCGCACAGGCGGATATTCCGTTCATCCACGTCTCAACAGACTATGTCTTCTCCGGCGACAAAGGCACGCCTTACACCGAAGACGACGCCACCTCTCCCGAGACCGTCTATGGCAGCACAAAGGCGGAAGGCGAACAGGCCGTCCTGAGTGCCAATATCAAGAGCATCATCCTGCGCACGTCATGGGTCTATTCCGCCCATGGCAAAAACTTCGTCCGCACCATGATCAATGTGGGTGCCAAAAACCCCGTGCTCAAGGTCGTAGGAGACCAGAGCGGCAATCCGACCAGTTCAGACGATCTGGCAGAGGCTATTCTCGCCATCATTGCCCTGATCGGGCGCGATGGCTGGAAACCGCAATACAGGGGCATTTTCCATGCCAGCGGCTCCGGCGAAACCACATGGTACGGTCTTGCCGTCGCCGCTCTGGAAGAAGCCGCAAAGCATGGCCAGACCATGCCGCAGGTCAACGCAATCCGCACCGAGGACTGGCCCACTCCGGCCAAACGTCCGCAGGACTCCCGGATGGACAATTCAAAGCTCCATCGCGTTTTCGGCTTAAAGATGCCAGAGTGGCGCCACAGCGTGACGCGTATTGTTCACAAGCTGTTTTCTGAAGCCTGACCGGCTGTTGCCCTCTCCCGGCGGGAGGGCAACCGACTGTCTCTCTCCTTGGCGTTGCGTTTGAATGATTCCCTTTCTCCGTCTTTCGGCCTTAAGCCCGGGTGCCGAAATATGACACAGAAAAGGACAGAACCTTCCAGCCAGGTCGCCATTCTCCTGTCACTGTATAATGGAGAAGCCTATCTCGATGCGCAGCTCACGAGCATCCTGGCCCAAACACACCCAGACTGGACACTATACTGGCGAGACGACGCTTCCTCTGATTTCTCAAGAAGCCGGATGCAGGCTTTTGCCCAAGGCCCCGGACAGGGAAGATGTATCGAGATTACCAGCCGTCAGGAACGTCTCGGCGTTGCGGGCTCCTATGCCCATCTGCTCGATGTCGTCCCGTCCACACCCTATGTCGCTTTCGCCGATCAGGACGACATCTGGGAGCCACAAAAGCTGGAATGGGCGCTAGACACCGTCGCACGCTGCCCATCCCACAAGCCGACGCTATATTGTGCCCGGCAATACCTGACGAACGCAGATCTCGTAATTTTTCAGGAATCTGCTCCCCTTCGCCGCAAACCCAATTTTCCCACGGCCCTGACGCAGAACATCGCAACTGGCCACACAGTGCTACTGAATGCAGCAACACACACCCTCCTGCGCAACAATCCGCCACCCCCTTCCATCCTACATGACTGGTGGGCCTATCTCCTGACGGCCGCAGCGGGAGGGGAGGTCATTTTCGACAGCCGCTGCGTCAGCTATTATCGCCAGCACGCGCACAACACCATCGGTGCAACCGACTCTTTCATCAAACGCGGTTGGGCGGCCTGCCGCCGTGGACCAAAAGTCTTCATGACGATCTTCCGCTCCAACGTGACGCATCTTCTGAACCAGCCGGAAAACCTGTCCCCCCCAGCCCTGCGCCTGCTTAAGGCCATCGCCGCGGCTCGGACGTTCCCCGCCCGGCTCCGTACCCTTTTCAGATACTCGTCCCTCCGACGACAGCGCTTCTCCGAAACTGTAGTTTTTCGGCTCTGGTTCCTGTTCTCACGTTAGATGTCTATTTCCGAAATGTAATGGCGCGTACCTTCGCATGAATAATAAATTCTGATAATAAAACAAAATAATTATAATTTACATATGGAATATTTTGCTTTTACTTACACCCAGGAAATAATCTTTTTACTTCTTTCATTATCCCATAACAAGGTGTATACTTATAAACTGTAGGCCTAGATATGGGATAAAGACCAAATCCAGCCAAAAATTTAGCGCTTGAAACACTTCCATAGCAATCAAAGTCCAAAATTTTTCCCATTGAAGAAGCCAATTTCATACATTCCCACAGCAATAATGAATTTGCTCCTGCATAAGAAAAATTTGTATCTCTTGCTGATTGCCAGAAGTACATAATATTTTCTCCCCATATTACAATTGATGCTGCAACCGGAATATGTCCTTTATACGCGACAACCGTTACCAATTGATCTCTAAGCAGACATTGCCTACAAATTTCTTCCAATAATTTATAATTATGTGTGCTTTCCTCATTTCTTTGTTTTTTTGACAAATAAAAGAAGGAATCTATTGAGTTCTCAATTCGAATTTCCAACAATTTACCAGTAGTTCGAATTAAATTTCGAGTTTTTTGATCGAGATTATTCCACACATCTTCTAAATCAACATTAAAATCATATTGAAATGTAGATTGATTGGATATGTTAAATCCCTCTAATTCGAATGCGAAAAGAGTTTCATCGTGAGGATCAAATGACAATCTAAAATTACTATAGTTCGGTATATTTTGAACCACCCCTTCCACCAGACGTCGTATGTTCTGTCCTTTTTTAAAGGGCTTTGACTCTGGAATATCGAACTGGGGAGAGAGAGTTCTTGTATATGGAGGCATCGAAATACTTGTCATGCCCAGATTTTTTATTTTGTATATTGGAAGTTTTATATTTAATTTATTGCTATGAGTATAATTTATAAACTCTATTTTTCCTTCCGTTACACAATCAAGCCACCATTCCTCCATGAAAATACTGTTCTTTTTCATTGTCCTGTTCCCGAAATGCATTATTCATCGTCTCTAGATATTGGTACACAACTCTAAACAAATTGTAGTGTGATAATTTTCATACTTTTCGTTAAAAATTAGTTATTATAATTTCTATACTGTCTATTCAATATTTTCCAGAGTGGGTTTTGAGAAAATGGCTGCAGACGGCCCCGTCCGCTCATCTGCCAGCCGATACGATTTCTATTTTATTAATCTCAGACCTTTAACTTCAAATACTGACGGATGATTTCCATAAACGCACCATCCTGCTCCAAGCTGAACGGTCGCGCCGCATCGTAATCATAGACCGTCCCCGCCGGGCGCGTGGCCTTTTCAGGATCTTCGGACGCATAGCGCGGCACGATATGGGTATGCAGGGACGGTGCCAGATTACACCAGGTCTCGTAATTGATCCGCACTGCGTCAGTGACCGCCAGCAACGCATCCCCGACCGCCGCCATATCGGCCAGATACTGCGCCCGCGCCTCGCCGTGCAGGTCATTGATCGTCGGCACGACCGGATCAGCCAGAAGCTGGCAGTATCCCGGCAAAGGCTGCGTCCCCCCGATCACCAGCCAGCCCGATTTCATCCGCCCGATAACAGAAGGGTTGCTGCCACGTCGTGCGGCAGCAACCCTCTGTGCGATAACATCCGTCATGGTCGGTTCCCCTTCTGCGTGAAGGGGAAAGCGTATCATGCAGCGGCTTCGACGTCCTCGTCTTCGCTCTGCACGATCCGCGTATTCCCGCGCGTGGGGCGAAAGCGCTTTTCAACCAGCGCCTCTTCAATATCTTCAAGCGAAGCCCCGGCCGTTTCCGGCACGAAGAAGAACACGAAGACTACGGAAGCAATATTGACGAACGCATAGAACCACATCGTCCAGCTCAGCCCGATGGCTTCGGCCATGCTCAGCGCCGTGCTGGTCACCAGAAGATCAGCCCCCCACAGCGTCGCGGCATGAAGCGATGTCGCCTGTCCACGCATCGAGAGCGGGAACATTTCCGCCCCCAGCAGCCAGCCACACACCTGGATACCGCCGGAATTGAACATCATGAACAGCAGCAGGAACACCACGATCAGATAAGCCCCCGTGCTGCCCGGAGCCGGATGGCTCAGGAACATCACGCCAAGCCCGACGAGCGACAGCGCAGCCCCCGGCCCCATGATGAGCATCAGGCGACGACGGCCGATCCGGTCCACGAACATGCAGCCCAGAAATGTCATGATGCAGTAAATCACCGCCACACCCAGCGACGCCAGAAGGGCGGAAGACGTGCCGAAACCCGCATCATTCAGGAAGGTCGGGGTATAGTAGATCATCATCTCCAGCCCGCCGCATTGCGTAAAGAACGCAACACCAAGGGCGGCGACAAGCGCAGGACGCACCCACGGCTGGAACAGACCGCGCCAACCCCGGTTCTGCGGCTCGATCCCTTCCGCATTTTCGCGAATGGTCTGGACTTCCCGGCGGATGGCCCGCTTGGTCGTGCGGATGCGCCCAAGCTGAATGATGGCACTCTTCATGCCTTCATTTTCAGCCACCCAGCGTGGGCTCTTGGGCATGAAGAACATGGAAACGAACACGATCGCCGCCGGAATGGCCGCAATACCCACCATCGGGCGCCAGCCCCAGGCCACACGCTGGGTAAAGCCGATGATGTTGGCAATCAGAATGCCCAGACCGATCGCCACATTAAACAGCGTCACCAGCGTGCCGCGACGTTCCTGCGGCGCCAGTTCGGAAATATACATCGGCACGACCTGCGTCGAACCGCCAACCGCCAGCCCCAGCACAAACCGTGCCGCAATCAGGCTCCAGACATCCGGCGCTAGCGAGCAGGCCGTCGCCCCCGCCACAAACACGCCGCTGACCAAACAGGTGGTGTTCCGCCGTCCGAACTTCTCCGACAGACTTCCTGCACCAAAGGCCCCGAAAATCGCCCCCAGAAGGATCGCGGACGCCACCCATTCCTTCATGGTGGCATTCAGATGGAAATCATCCCCGATCAGAGGCAGCGTTCCCGAGATGATGCCGGTGTCATAACCATACAGACCACCGCAGATCGCAGCGACTACAGCCGCCAGAATCAGCATCAGCTTGGCATTGGGAGAAACTTCGATGGACGCGGGATCAATATGCTCCCGTCCGGTTCGGACTGTTTTCGTATCGTTTTCCATAGGAGGATAACATATCACGAAACGATTGGTTTTTCGGGTTCGGCGGAAAACAGCCGAAAATACACTCAAAATACGTTCAGGATTGACTATCGTCCCACAAAACCGTCAGGATACGCATTATGCAGACACCCGATACAACCAACGATGTTCCCGTTATTGGCACAAAAGCGCTGATCATCATGCATGTGATGCTGGTTGCATTCATCGCTCTGGTGCATTTCAAGCTGACGAGCGCTACGGACTTCTGAACCGCCGCCACAGATCGGCCAACGCATAGGAGAGGGCAGCCCCAAGCCCGATCCAAAACGGAACCGGCGCATCCGTCACCCAGGACAGCATTAGTCCACCCCACGACAATCCCAGCGCCAGCCCGACCGAAACGGCAATCCCGGCGAGCGGCCCAAGCCCAAGCTTCAACGCTGTCGCAGCAGGCCCGATCATCAGGCTGAACGCCAGAAGCGCGCCCGCCACTTCCGCACAGGCCGCACAGGCCAGCGCCGCCACGACCATGAACACCACCGACACCAGCCGCGCCGGCACACCCCGCGCCCGCGCCACTTCCGGCGCCAGACTGGCAAACAGCAGCCGACGTCCCAGAAACGCCAGCAGTCCAAGACACAGCACGGCCACCCCACACAGCGCCTCCAGCGTCGGCACATCAATGCCTAGAACGTCACCGAACAGCAGCGTGGTCGCAAGGCTGGAGCCCCGGTTGCTCATGTGCAGGAACCATGCCCCAAGACCAAGACTGGCCGCGAGCACAAGCCCGATCGTGCTGTCCCGCTGAGCGGGAACACCGCGCTCCCCTTCGCGCTCAGCCCCGATGACGAACCCCGCCATCAGACTGAACACCACCATTCCCGAAAGCGGCGGAAAGCCAAGCCAAACCGCCCCGGCCGCCCCGCTGAATCCGATATGCGACAGCGCATGGGCCGCAAACGCCTGACGCCGCAGCATCAGGAACCAGCCCACCGTCCCCGCCAGAACAGAAACAACCGCCGCGCCCACAAAGGCATGGCGCATGAAATCAAACTCGAACATGCAGCCCCCCGTCCGCAAGCTGCACAACTCGCGTCACGGCTCCCGACAGTGCCTCGGTTTCATGAGACGTCAGAACAATCCCAATCCCCAGACGCTCCGTCAGATCCCGCAACAGACGCACCGTCCGCTCCTGCCCCGCCTGATCAAGCGCCGCCAGCGGCTCATCCAGCAACAGCAGATCCGGGCTGCCCGCCAGAGCCTGCGCCAGCCCAACCCGCTGACGCTCCCCGCCGGACAGCAATCCCAGAGGACGGTGCGCAAATGACGCAGCCCCCGTCAGCGCCAGAAGCCGGTCCGCTTCCTCCCGCCGAGCCCACAGACGCAACGGGAGTCCCCAACGCACACCGTCCACCGCCGCCCGCACATGACTGACCGCCGGAAGCAGCAGCGCCGCATCCGTCACACTCTGCGGCATGTAACCGATATGCTGCCGGGCCTGCGCCGGCGACAGACCATGCGTGAGAATTTCGCCCGCCTGAAGTGGAATCAGCCCCAACATCGCCCGCAGCAGCGTGGACTTCCCCGCCCCGTTCCGCCCGGACAGAAGCGTCATGCCCGAAAGCGGCACCGTCAGAGACGCCTCCCGCAACACACAGGTCGATCCCGCCGTGAGCGTCACATCCCGCAAAACCAACCCACGCTCCGGCTGACAGCAGACCCGTTTATTTTCCGCCATCACCCAGCGCCTGCTCCACCGTCTGAAGAATGCCATGAACCCAGCCCTGCCAGGACTGCCCCGGTGGCAAAGTCTCCCCAATCGCCACGACCGGCAAGCCCACAGCCCGCGCCCGATCCACCAGCCGGTCGATCTGCGGCGAATGAATGGCCGGATTGGTCATCAGCATCCGCACCTTACGCCCGTCAATCAACATATCGACCTGCGCCACATCGCGCGGCGAGGGCTCCGCATGGTTCATGATCGACAGCGCAAAATTCTCATCCAAAACCGCCAGCCCCGCATCCCGAAGCAACGTCTCCCCAACCGGCTCCACCGCCGCCACGGGCACGGCCTCATGACGCGCCTTCATCGCCGCCAGACGATCCGTCACGCCGTCCAGTTCCTTCCGGAATATCGCCAGCCTCTCCGCCACGGCCGGTGCGGAAATTCCCGGCTGATGCGACAGCCTGTCCGCAAAAACCTGCGCGACTTTCCCCACCGCCGCCGGATCGAGAAAGAGATGCGGATTGTCGCCGGGCCGCCACCCCGCGAGAGATGCCACCACGATCCGCTCCGGCACGGAAGCCGTAAAGGGAAGCGCCCAGTCGTCATAGGTCGCACCATTCACGACCGCGATGGTCGCCCCCGCCATAGCGCGCGCCATGGAGGGCGAGGGCGTCAAATCATGCGGATCAATCCCCGGCGTCGCCAGAAGGGCCTGCGTCTGCACATCCGCTCCCCCGATCTGCGCCGCCACATCGCACCAGGCCGCTTCAACGCACACCACACGCACAGGGGGCTGCGACGGCTCGGCCTGAGCAGCGGCTGCACCTCCTGAAATCAGTGCAGCCAGCAACAAAGCTGGAAAAAAACGCATCATGGTCCTCGGGGCAGGGGTCAAGGATCAGGTGTTATAAAGTAACATTTACGACCTGACCATCCTCCCCGGAACGCCTTATCCCTGACGCAGATAAAGTGCCGCCGCCGCGGCCACAACCCTGCGCTGGTAATCCAGATTGAGCGGCAGTGTGCGGGAATGATAATCCCCGATCGCCTTCATCAGATTGCCATGCTCCTCATTCAGCGCCCTGCGCAGGATCATCGCCGCCGCCGCGATATTGAAACACGGCTCCAGCGCCAGACGCGCCGCAACCTGCGACACCGGCTGATGGGTCATGGAGGCGATCGGCAAAATCCAGCGCGAATTGATCTGCATGAGCCCAATATCCACCGAACCGTCCGTATTGGTGCTGACATGCCCCATCGTCCCGCCCTCGACCCGCTGGATTGCAGGCAGGATGCGCGGCGGCAGATGGTAATGTAAAGCCGAAGCCAGCATGCAGGCCAGCAGACCGCCAGCCATGGTTATGAACGGACCACAGGGTGAATCATGCCCCGGACCCTAGCATCAGACGCGCCTGCCTGCCATCCTGAACCCCTCGTGATGACCGCAAAGGACAGGAGGACACGTGCAGGACACATCCGCGACCCTGACACTGGACGCTCTCGGCATTTCCTATGAACGCCATGTCTATGAGTATGACCCCTCAGCAGGAAAACTTGGCGTGGCCGCCGCCGCAGCGCTGGGCCTGTCGCCGGATCACGTCCTCAAGACCCTGATGGTGCAGATCGACGGACGCCCCGCCTGCGTGGTGCTGCCTGCGGATCGCGAACTGGATTTCGCCCGCGTGGCACAGGCCTTCGGAGGCCGGAAAGCCAAGATGCTCTCCCGCCCCGATGCCGAACAGCGCACCGGCTACCGCATCGGCGGCGTGAGCCCCTTCGGACAGCGCAGCGCCGTCCCCACGGCCTTCGAGCAATGCGGCATGGACGGCCCACCCGTGGTCATCAATGGCGGAAGCCAGGGCCTCCTGATCGAACTGTCCCCGCAGGACGCCCTGACCGCCACCGGTGGCCTTGTGGCCGATCTGGTCAAACCCCTTTAAGCAGCGCCGTATCCGTCGGGATGGTCCACACGCCAGCGCAGGGCCGTCTCGACGATATCATCAAGCTGACTGAACTTCGGGTCCCAGCCCGTTTCCTTGCGGATCTGCGAGGAATCCGCCACCAGAACCGCCGGGTCTCCCCCACGGCGCGGCGCCCATTCCCAAGGCACTTTCCGGCCGCTGACACGCTCGACACTCTGGACGACTTCCAGATTGGTAAAGCCCAGCCCATTGCCCAGATTATACGTCACGGACCGCTCATCGAGCTGCCCCATGGCGCGGATATGCGCATCGGCCAGATCCGTCACATGGATATAGTCGCGCACACAGGTGCCATCGCGCGTCGGATAGTCATTCCCGAACAGCTTCAGCCCAGTTCGACGTCCCAGCGCCGCGTCGATCGTCAACGGAATGAGATGCGTCTCCGGCCGATGATCCTCACCCAGACGTCCCTGTGCATCCGCACCCGCCGCATTGAAATAACGCAGGCACGCGCTCTTCATACCGCAGATCCGGTCCGCCCAGACCAGCGCCCGCTCGATCAGATATTTGCTCTCGCCATAAGGCGACCCCGGATCAACCGGCGCATCCGCCGAAATCAGCGGCGGACGATCATCGCCACCAAACAAAGCCGCCGTCGAGGAGAACACGAAGCGCTTTACGCCATGCCGCGTGCAGGCCTCGATCAGGTTCAGAGCCGTGATGTAGTTCCGGCGCAGATAGAGGAAAGGCTGGCTCATGCTTTCGCCCACAAGAGACAGCGCCGCGAAATGCAGAACCGCATCCCACTGCCCCGAAGCTACCGCCCGGTCTGTCGCTTCCGCATCCGCCAGATCGACATGAATGAACTGTGCGCCCTGCGGCACGGCGGCCCGATGACCGGTGCTCAGATTGTCGAGAACAACAACCTCATGCCCGCCATCCACCAGAGCCTGTGCCAGATGACTTCCGACAAACCCGGCCCCACCCGTAACGAGATACTTCACTGATACAGTTGTCCTTTTTCCAGAAATACCCGGCCCGTCACGGCTGATCCATGACGGGCCGGCTCAAGTAAGAGAAGACCAGATCAGGTTAGAGAAGATTCTGGGCGCGGCTAAGGATCATGCTGCACAGTTTCTGCTTCAGCTGGCCCTTGAGGCTCGACAGCGACAGCGGATCGCTGCCTCCCGTCAGAAGCTGCCCCTGCTGTCCTGCCGCATAATCGCTGGTGGACGTCACGCCCTGCTTGCCCGTCAGGCTGCTCAGGGCCGAAGTAGCGCTGCTGCCGCTCAGATAGTTGTTCTGCACACAATAGCTCAGAACACCCGCAACATTGCCCGTGCTGGCAGAAGACACGTTCGGCAGCATGCTGCCCATGATGCCGGTGCCCCCGGTCATGCCACTCATACCCGACATGCCGCTCATGGCATTGCCCGCACTGCCAACACCCGGAATGGACTGGGCATGGGCCGAAGACACAACAAGAGCAGCGGCCACAAGACCCGCGAAAAGACCGTTCGAGTAACGCATCCTATTTCTCCTTCAGAAGACGCTCAGGGCAGCACCTGTCAGAAGTCACCGTCGCTGCCGACATGTTTACCGAAAGTGACGGTAACATAGGATTGCAACGGGTTCATCCGTCTAACGTCCGCAGAACTCCCGCGCCGCACCATAAATATGGTAGAGCGAACTGGCCGGAACGTCCGGGACTGTCGCATTTCCGAAGGCGTCGAAGCGGTCCATCCACAAGGCGCTTTTCTGGTCGGAACTGAAGGTTCCAAAGAAATGCTCCGTCAGCCCCCGCAGAATATCCGGTCTCTCATTGCGACAGACCAGCAGACGGCAAAGCTCGGTCTGCGGCCAGATCCGTGTTGCGTTTTCAACGGTCTGCCCTCCATCCGTCACGGCATCCCGCACGACGGCGCCCTCCCCGACCCGCGCTACGCCATGCGCCATTCCGAACGCGAACAGCCCTTCCGCCGCCCGGCCAATCGCCCCGGCTTCCGGCGTCCCAGGCTCCAAACGCAGATAGTCCCGCAGCAGCCAGGACCATTCGAAAAGATGCCCCGGCTCCACACGATTACTCCCTACGGGAGTTGTCGGGCGCCAGTCTGTCATGAAATCTTCAAGGAGCGCTCCCGATCCGGGCTGGATGAGCTTCCCCAGAGCCAGCCGCACCAGAGACCGCGCCTCGTCCAGATAAAAGCTATCCCCCGAGACCTCGAACAGCACCAGAAACGCCTCAAGCAGATGCATATGCGGATTCTGATGCCGGACCGCCCCTATCAACGGCACCTCGTCCAGAAACCCGCCATGCTCCGCTCGGAAAATCTGATGCAGTTCCAGCACGGTCTGCCGCGCCACCACCAGATAATCCGGATTGCCGCTCAGGCGATATGCCCAGCCATAGGCAAACAGAATGAAGGCATGCGCATACAGATCCCGCTTCGTCCCGACCGGGGTTCCGTCCGGTGCGACGGAAAAGATCCACCCCGCTTGCCCGTCCCGATGGCGATAAAGCCGCTCGACCTCTTCCAGACACATCAACGCCTGTCCGGACGCCTCATGCAGCCCGTCCAGCGCCGCCCGACAGAATGTCGAAATCTGCCGCGCCTGCACCATCAGCCGCGACGCTTCCAGAACCAGAGGCTCCCCGGCAAACGTCAGACGCTCGTGATACAGGCGCTTTGTGCGATCAAACCCGGCATCGCTCCAGAATGGCAGCACCGTCCGCGTCAGCCAGCCGCCCCAGAGCGACCGCTGATCAGCATCCATGAGGGGCGGCAAAGAGGCGTAAGGCGTTCCGGTCTGCATCCGACTGCCGTATGAGAGCTGAACGCCCGCGTCAACAGACACAGATCAGCCACAGCAAAGCCGGACCGAAAATTTCAAATTTTTAAGGCGGAAGGAAACTGGTGGAGCCAATCGGGATCGAACCGACGACCTCCTGAATGCCATTCAGGCGCTCTCCCAACTGAGCTATGGCCCCACATGTTTCATCTGCGGCCCCTTTGGGACGGAGCCGGATGAGGGCGGTATATCGTCATGATTTCGCCCTGACAAGCCTGAAAAACAGATTTTAGCAGCAGTTTTTCACGTAGAAATCGCCTTCAGCCTCCGCAGTTCCCCCAATAACGGAAGCAGCGGCAGCCCCAGAACGGCGTCCTGCGTCCCGTCAACTGCCGAAAAAAGCTGTATTCCAGGGCCTTCCAGCCGATACGCCCCCACACAGGACAAGATGGCAGCCCCTTCCCGCTCCAGATAGGCCTCAAGGAACGCCTCCGAAAACGCCCGCATCGTCAGACGCGGCGACGCCAGATGCTCCCAGATTTTCTCGCCCCCTTTATAGAGAACGACCGCAGTGCGCAGAACATGCGTCCGCCCCCGCAGCCGGCGCAGATGCTCCCCTGCCTCAGCAACAGAGTCCGGCTTGGCAAACGCCACACCGTCCAGATCGAGAATCTGGTCCGCCGCAACCGTCAGATCCTCGAAGCCCAGATCCCGTGTCGCGAGATTGGCTTTTGCATCCGCCAGAGCGATCGCCGTTTCCGAAAGCGTCTGTCCCTGCGCCTCGCAGGATCGCCGCAGCGCTTCCTCATCGAGATCGACCGGTCTCGCCTGCACCGTAAGACCTGCATTTTCGAGCAACATGCGCCGGGCTGATGACCCGCTGGCAAGAATCAGGGAAGTACTGAAAGACATCATGATGTACGACTCCGTACTATCGACTGCGGAAAGAAGGACGAGTACTGCAAGAAACCCTGTGAAGGCATTGCGTCAGTACTGGGGTACATGGGGATAGTACCTGCCCTCCCGAAAGGAGTACCGAGTACCGTGGATTGTACGGTACACCAGCCGGAACTGGGGGTTGTACACAGCCTCTCTGTGGGCAATTCGGGATAGAATCAACGACTCCCTTGCAGACTGCGGTCTTCAGAGTTGTACACAGTGTGAACAAGACGGGGTACATTTTCAGAAAGCCGGGTACCCCGGTATCCACAGGGATCATCTTAACCTCCAGCATTTCTTTCTTTTTTCTTTTATGATTAGTGGGCGGCATGATTTCGGAAAACGCATCTTCCTCACCCTCGTCGAAACCGCTTTCGAAGCCTCTTCTTCGAGCCCTCCGTGGTGAAGCCGTCTGGCCGCCTCCGGTCTGGCTCATGCGTCAGGCAGGCCGCTATCTCCCCGAATTCCGCGCTATGCGCGATAAGGCCGACTTCCTGACCCGGTGCATGACCCCGGACATGGCTACCGAGCTGACGATCCAGCCGATCCGCCGCTACGGCATGGACGGCGCGATCCTGTTTTCCGACATCCTGATCCTGCCCTGGGCCATGGGTCAGTCCCTGGACTTCATCGAAGGCCGCGGCCCGGTCCTCGGTGCCATTCGCTCCGAAGCCGATCTCGCCCGGCTCGATCCCAAGCGCGTACAGGACGCCGTCGCACCCGTGCGCGAGACCTTGTCCCGCCTCGCCAAAGAGCTTCCCGACGTCACGACCCTTCTGGGCTTCGCAGGCAGCCCGTTCACGGTCGCCTGCTACATGGTTGAGGGCGGTGGATCGCGGGATTTCGCTGAAACCCGCCGCATGATGCAGACCAACCCGGCGCTGTTCGATCGCCTGATCGACACCCTGACTTCGAGTACCGCCGAGATGCTCTGCGGTCAGATCGAAGCGGGCGCAGAAGCCGTAATGCTGTTCGATTCCTGGGCTGGAATCCTGCCGCCTTCGGCATTCCGCCGCTATGTGATCGAACCGACGCGCCAGATCGTCGCGTACATCCGCGCCCGTCACCCCAACATCCCGCTCATCGGCTTCCCACGCCTCGGCGGCATCATGGTCCGCGAATACGCGCAGAAAACCGGCATCAACACGCTGGCGCTCGACACGGTCGCTGACCCCGCCCAGATTTCCGAACTGCTGTCCGAAGCCGTCCCGGGCCTCACCCTTCAGGGCAACATGGACCCGATGATCCTGTTCTCCGGCGGTGAAAAAATGATCCGCGAAGCTCAGGCCATCCGTGACGCCATGCGCGGAAAACCTCATGTTTTCAATCTCGGACACGGCGTCATGCAGCATACGCCCCCTGAAAACGTGGCGGCCCTCGTCGAGGCGGTACGGTCCATATGACAACCGCCCTGGATCCAGCAGGCCAGCTGAAACTGGTCATTTTCGACTGTGACGGCGTTCTCGTGGACAGTGAAGGTCCGTCCTGCCGCGCCACGGCGGAATTCGCCCGCTCCAAGGGAATGTCCATCTCCGACGAAGAGGCGCATCAGCGTTTCGCAGGTATGGCCCTGCCGCAGATCGTAACCGAACTCGAACACGAAATCGGTCATGCCCTCCCGGCAGAAACGGCAGTCATGCTACGCGAAAATCTCGTACAGATGATGCAGAAAATCGCAGAACCTGTAGGCGGTGCGCCCGAAATGCTGGCAGGCGTACGGTCTTTGGGACTGCCGGTTCGCGTCGGTTCGAACTCTTCCGTCCGTGAGATGGAAATCAAGTTCGAAAAAACCGGAATGTCGCAGTATTTCCAAGAAAACCGCGTTCACTCCGCCAACGATATGGGCTGCCCCAAGCCCGCCCCGGACGTCTATCTGTACGCGGCAAAAGTAGAGGGCGTCCTGCCAGAAAGCTGTGTCGTTATCGAAGACAGCGATACTGGAGCAGAAGCCGCCTGGAAGGCTGGCATGGCCTGTGTGCTGCTTCGTCCTGAAGACATGCCTGCACCGCCCTTCTGGCCCGTCGAAGGCTCGGTCCGCATCGCCCATCTGGATGAGCTGGTACCGCTGCTGCGCCGGACGCTTGAAAGCCAGAAACACGCATGACCGACTTTCTCGCGACGTATCAGAGCTGGATATTGTCCCTGCACATCATGGCGTTCATCGCCTGGATGGCCGGGACGTTCTATCTCCCGCGCCTGTATGTCTATCACTGTCAGGCGGTACCGGGCTCTGTCGAGAGCGAGCGGTTCAAGGTCATGGAGCGCAAACTCCTGCGCCAGATTATGACGCCCGCCATGATCGTGACATTCCTCGCAGGGGGCGCCCTCGCCTCCATTCCCGGACTGATCGACTGGAACGCAGGCTGGTGGTGGACAAAGCTGATCTGCGTCTTCGGTCTCGCCGGATTCCACGGTGCCTGCGGCACATGGCGTCGCGGTTTCGCCGAAGACCGCAACCAGCACCCGGAAAAATTCTACCGGATCGCCAACGAAGTCCCCACCATCCTGATGATGATCATCGTCATCATGATCATCGTCCGCCCCTGAGAAAGATCCCGAATAAAAGTTTTTGGTGAAGCTTTTTCTAAAAAGCTTCAAAAGACCGTCACCTTTTTGAAAAAAGGCGACACCAAAAAACTTTTATCACTTTCAGATCAGGCCGTATTTTACGCCGGTCATCTGTTCCGAGACGGTCCACAGACGCGCGGCCAGTTCGGGTACGTGCGCCAGAGCCGGAAGCCCGGCGATCCCCGGCACGCCACGGCGTTCTCCCGGCCCCTGTGGGCCATAATAGCTGCCGTCATGCGCCTGCGGACTGGCAAGAGCATAGAGCAGCGGCCACGCGCCTTCCTCGACCGTCTGCCCCATGGCATGAAACACCGGCCCGGCGACACTGCGCGCCAGACTGCGCATGAACCGCGCGGCTTTGTTGGCGGACTGGTCCAGACTGCCGTTATTCGCGACGATATCACTCGCCGCCCAGCCTGGATGCGCCGCACGCGAATGAATGGGCCAGGGCGCTTTTGCCGCCCGGCGGTTCAGTTCGAGCGCAAACAGCAGGTTGGACAGCTTGCTCTGACGATACCGCACCATCGGATTGTAAGAATGCCGCGCATTCAGATCGCCGAACGGGACTTCGCCCTTCAGCGCCGCCAGAGACGCCACCGTCATGACCGTCGCATTCCCCGCCGCCAGCAACGGCAGCAGCCGTCCGGTCAGAGCAAAATGCCCGAGATGGTTGGTCCCGAACTGCAACTCGAACCCGTCTTTTGTCGTCAGACGCGTCGCAGGCCCCATAACCCCGGCATTGTTCGCCAGAAGATGGATCGGCTCGCCCCGGCTGTGCATCGCGGAGGCAAAAGCCTCGATCCCGGCCAGAGACGCCAGATCCAGCAGCTCGAACCGCGATTTGACGAACGGCACCCGTTCATGAAGCCGTGCTAACGCCGCCTGTCCCTTGTCATGACTGCGACCGCTCAGCACGATCGCAGCACCCTGTTTCGCCAGCCCGCAGGCGACCTCGAACCCCAGCCCCCCGGTCGATCCGGTGATGAGCGCCGTCTTTCCGTCCAGACGTTCAAGAGAGTCCGTGGACCATGCGGGAGCGGAGGGCTGTGTCATGACGTCTGTCCTTCCAAGTCTGTGTCAGCTCGGTTTTTTGTCCATACGCGATTCCTCGCGCTTTTCGTCTTCCTCGGCCTGCCGGAGCGCCTCATCCGTCAGGCGCTTCTCGTTCTTCTTGAGAAAAACGAGTGCTCCGATCAGACAGCAGACCCCCACGACCGCCATGGCGATCCCGACCGGCCCGGTGATCTTCTCGATCTGCTTGCCAAGCTCATAGGTCACAAAGGCATAGCCACCGGCCCAGCAGATGCCACCGAGCGCATTGAAGAACAGGAACGAATGCCAGGGCATCCGGTTCGCTCCCGCCAGCAATGCGACGAACACGCGCAGCACCGCGACGAAACGCCCCAGAAACACGACGATCCCGCCATGCCGACGGAACAGATAGCGCCCCAGCATCAGCCGCTCTTCGGTCAGACCAACTTTCTGGCCGTGCTTTTTCAGAATGCCGTAACCGAAGTGATGGCCGATCAGATAGCCGATATTGTCGCCCATAATGGCGCCGAGCACGGCTGACAGCGCGATCCAGCGGATTTCCAGATGATGGGTGCTGCCTGCATAAAGCGAAGCGGCGATAATGACGCTCTCCGCCGGAAGTGGAAGTCCCATGCTCTCGAACATGACGGTGATGCCGACGACGCCATAGCCATACTGCATCAGCATGTGATCGAGAAAATGACTGAGATGAAACAGCGGTTTGGTCCTGTTCAAGCTGTGGCGGAAGAGAGTGCCACGGGCTACGATACTACGGCATCGGAGACAGGATGAAAAATGACGCCCCCTTCCCCCGCATCTTCCGCAGCCTTATCGGGACACTGGCCGTCCTGGGTCACGCCCGAACTCGTGGCCGGACGCACCCTGTCCTTCTCCGAACTGCGCACTGCTGGGGAGTGGATCTTTTGGCTTGAAAGTCGCCCGGACGAACAGGGCCGCTCCGTCATCACGGCCCGCGACCCTGAAGGCCACATCCACGACCTGATCCCGCCAGAATACTCGGTCGGCACTCGTGTGCATGAATATGGCGGCGGCGCATGGGACGTGCGCCTGAAAGACAACGCCCCGCAGGTCGTCTTCAGCGATCGCAAACGCGGCGGCGTCTGGTTCAGCGACGGCACCACCGCCACGCAATGGGCGACGGCGGGTGAAAGTCCCGAACACCGCTACGCCGACCTGACATTCGATCCCGCTGCCGATGCCGTATTCTGCGTGCGTGAAAGCCACGGCGACGGCGTGCCCGTCGCAGCCCTCGTTCACGTTCAGGCCGACGGACGCGAAACCGTGCTGGTCGAAGGCGCGGATTTCTACGCCGCTCCCCGGCCCTCACCCGATGGACGTTTTCTGGCCTGGTTCAGCTGGAACGACCCGGCCATGCCCTGGACCGCCACGACGCTTTCCGTCGCCCCCTTTGACCGCACAACCGGCACTCTCGGCCCCGTTACCGACCTGACCGGACCCGAACCCTGCAGCATCATCGAACCCTGCTGGACCCCCAACGGCACGCTCTACGCCACGTCCGACGCCTCGGGCCGCTGGACTCCCATCCGCTTTTCCCATGACGAAACAGGCTGGCACTCCCACTCCCTCGACGGCGCCAACGCCGAAATCGGCCTGCCGCACTGGGTGTTCGGACAGCGCAGCATGGCCCCGCTGCCCGGAAACCGCCTGCTGGCCCTCGGCATCCGCCACGGCCTCAACCATGTCCTGCTGGAAGACAACGGACACTGGACCGACCTTGCGCTCGGCACGCCCGTCAACGTCCCCGAACCTCTCGGAAACGGACAGTTCGCATGGATCGACGCCCCAACAGACGTCCCCGCCGCCATCGCCTTCGGCCGCCCCGGCGAAGCCTGCGACCGCTTCCGCATCAGCGTCACCCTCCCGCACGGCGTCACGAAAGCCGATATCGCAACCCCCATCCCCCTGAGCTTCCCAACTGCAAACGGCGCAGAAGCTCACGCTTTGGCCCATGCCCTGTTCTACGCCCCCGCCAGCAGCACCAGCGCCCTGCGGGAAGGCGAAAAACCCCCGCTCGTCGTCATGGCGCATGGCGGCCCGACCGGCCGCGCCAATCCGTCCTTCGCCTTCAAGGTGCAGTGGTGGACCTCGCGCGGTTTTGCCGTCCTCGACGTCAATTATCGCGGTTCAACCGGCTTCGGCCGCGCTTACCGCGAAGCACTGGACGGACAATGGGGTGTCGCGGATATCGAAGACTGCCTCGCTGGCGTGCAGGCGGTGCTTGATCGCGGTCTCGCTGACCCCGCCCGCTGCGTCATCCGTGGCAGCAGCGCCGGCGGCCTGACGGTCCTCGGCGCCCTCGCACAGTCGGACCTCTTCGCCGCCGGAGCCTCCCTCTACGGCGTCACGGATCTGCGCGCTCTCGCCGAAGAAACCCACAAATTCGAAGCGCGCTATCTGGACGGCCTGATCGGCCCCTATCTCGAAGATGAGGCCGTGTATCTGAAACGTTCTCCCATCACGCAAGCCGAGGGCATTACCGTTCCTGTCCTGTTCCTGCATGGCGGCGCAGATAAGGTCGTTCCCCTGTCACAGGCGGAGTCCATGCGCACAAAACTCGAACATTCCGCCCTGCACGTCTATCCCGAAGAAGCCCACGGCTTCCGCGCCCGAGAAACCATAGAAGACGCCCTGCAACGGGAACTCGCCTTCTATCAGCAGGTTTTTAGTGCATAGATCCTGGCAGATCCCGGTTTCAGTCGTCGGAGAGTCCGAACTGGCTGGGATAGGGCATGGCGTTGCGGCCGAGCTTTTTCTTTTTCCAGTCCGCTAACGCCCTGTCATATTCGACATGACGCAGGGCGAACTGCAGCGCTTCCACATGCCGCTCGTCGGCCGGGTCCATCATGTTCCGGCGCCAGCCCGCCGCAATCAGCCAGTATTCCCCGGCCAGTCGCCAGTCCCCGGCCTCATGATGCTCCAGCGCCAGACGCTCAAGCCCATGATATTTATTCTTCGGATTGGCGAGCGCTTCGGGCGTAAGAATGAAATCATCCCCTTTCCAGAGGAAGGTCGATTTCATGTAGGGAAACTGCCGGGTCATCACACCCGGATCTCCAAAATGTTCTTTAATCAGCATCGGAACCAGTCTGTCGTAAGACCTACGCCATTCGCACTGCACAGACTGTCTCCTGAAGATCACGTTAAATAGAGTGCCGTCTCTATAACGAACCGCTCTTCCAGAGTCGATTTTTTGCCAATTTTGCCTCTGGCACCGGATATAAAAAATTACCGCAGCAGACGGGAGAAAATTTTAAAACACGGCATTAATAGCAAATTGTGGTGACGCCTGAATATTCTTGTTATGCCCCGCAAAATAAAAAGGCGAACCAACAATTATTCCCCAACGCGCGTTCCAGTTATATTCGATCGCCGGAGAAATCTGCCAATCCGTTTCAGAAGCTCCAGTTTTATGGATGTAAGCGCCGCTCTGGTCGTGCCCGCGCAAAGTGGAACCATTCGCCCAGTCCCGCGCAAGGTCCATGGCCAGAACCCATTTCTGGTTTATTCCATATTCTAATGAAAACCCTGTCTGTCCGCTCATCCCAGGCTGACCGTAGCCGCGAAAGCCATTTGTCGTTCCGTAACTTGTCATATCAGTTAGTTTTGCTGACGTAACAGCGCGCCGAAACCAGTTCCAAACTCGAAGACGCAGTTCATGATGACCTGGCAGGGTGTAGGTTGATTGTTCAGTCAAAGCAAAGCGGAAAACATAAGCACCGCTTCCCATACCGTCCTGAGAACTGCCAAGTTTTGTATAATTTCCTGTGGGGAAAATCATGCCCGCAAAAAGATTAAAAGCCGGAATATAACGCGTGGGATCAGGTCGAATAAGACGATAAATCAGATCGACAGGCATATCGCCTGCCTGAGGACCATGAGAATGCCCGTCATTATGCTTCCATCCGTAGTTGACGATGGTATGAACCTGAATGCTGAAATTTTCGGAAATGCCATATTTCCAGAGCGTGGAATTGGTAAACATGCGCTGCATTGGATGCGTGGCGGGTAATGTCTGTCCGTGTGAACCGAACCGTCCCAGCGGCTGGCTATAGGAAGAATAAGGTTCAACATTCAGAACACCTTTTTGCGTAGTGCCTGACGGTGAAACCAGTGATCCAGTGTACCATTGATCTGCGTAAGCAGGAGATACGAAAACGCCTGTCGCAAGAAGAAGGCAAAAACCTGATTTTCTTATGAACGATGTGCTTGTCCCGCAGACCTTATGTTGAATACGGGCTATCATTTATTGACCTGCTTTTGTTTTTCATAATCAGAAAATCCGGTAATGCCGAAAGGGATTTCCCTTTCGGCATCGGACTGAATTCAGTTCTGTGACTTCAGAAATTCAGAATGATATTCATCCAGCATCTGGCGTAATGAACGGCCAATCGCGGCATACTGAAATTCATTCAGGTTTGCGAGGGACGCTCTGGCAGACGGTCTGGTCGCTCCAAAACCGGCCCCGGGCAGTAAGACAATGCCGGTTTCATTTGCAATTCGGAACAGGATTTCTCCCGAACTGGCGCGCTTGAGCATCCACTGCGTGAAGTCCTCGCCATAAAGGGCGCGACTGGTGTCCTCCAGATCGATCAGCGTGTAATAATCAACAGCGTTCGCATCTTCCGACGGCGCGACACCCAGTTCCTGATACAGCGCGGCTTCGCGACGACGGATAAGGCTTTTCAGTGTCGCTTTGTAACGTCCTTCATGATCCATCAGTGCAAACAGGGAAAAGAGCACCATCTGAACCTGCTGTGGGGTAGACAGTCCGGCCGTGTGATTCAGCGCCACGGCACGACTGTCTGCAACGAGTCTGTCAATAAACTTCAGACCCGCAGTATCTGTCGTCAGGCTGGAATAGCGCGTTGTCAGGGCGTCTTTTGCATCCGTAGGCAACTGCCGGAGATGGGCATCGATTGCGTTGTCCTTGTGCATGCCGATAACGCCCAGACGCCAGCCGGTTGCTCCAAAATATTTTGAGAAGGAATAAACGAGGATCGTGTTACGGGGGCAGATGGCATAAAGCGAACGAAAACCATCAGCGAACGTGCCATAAACATCATCCGTAAGGATCATCAGATCAGGGCGATCCTGCACGATGGAAGCAATCTTTTCCAACGATGCATCATTCATTTTGACGGATGGCGGATTGCTGGGATTAACGCAGAAAAATATCTTTACGGCAGGGTCACGCAATTTTTCCAGTTCGCTGTCTGGATACTGCCAATCCAGCGCCGGATCTGCCTGTATGGCAACAACTTCAAGGCCGTATTCTTCAAGCTGTGGAATTTCAATATATGGAGAAAAGATCGGCATACCGATCGCCACCTTGTCTCCTTTTTTGATCAGTTTGTTCTGTTTGAACGAATTGAACACATAGGCCATGGCAGCCGTGCCGCCTTCGGTCGCAAAGAAGTCTGTGGAGTCCAGGGAAACCCGGCCGCCGACCATTTCACGCAGCACATACTGGCCAACAATTTTTTCGCTTAATGCCAGCATACGCGGAGGTGTCGGATAATAGCAGCCGAGAATGCCTTCCACCATTTCAACAAGAAATGTATCGGCTGGAAGCCCCATCTGGTCACGAACATAGCTCAAAGCCTGCCCGAGAAGCTGTGCTTCCTTCTGTTCCTGATTGCTGGCGATAAAATGGTCAAAACGCCCCTCAATGCCTTCAATCCGAACCGTTCCACCAAGATCAGGGGAAAGATAGGAGAGAGACAGGCGTGCTTCTGACAAAGCATATTGCCCGAGAAGAAAGAAAGCCGCGCGGGGGAGAGTTGCCAGAAAATTAGGATTACCACGCCCGGCATTCAGCATCACCCGGTCAGCTTTTGATGAGGCAAGCTCAATGAGTGTATCTTTGAGCTCAAAAGGGCTGAGATTGCGAAGTTTTGAATAATCGTAAGTCATAATTAAATATCCGTTTTAAAGATTTAGGAAAATGCGACCACAAGGGGTCCAAGAAGAGTAAGAAGAACGTTTGCAACTGCGTATGTAATGGCGAAAGGCGTCGTGGGAACGGCGTTCCCCGCCTTGTTCAGAACCTCACCAAAAGCTGGATTGGCACTGCGTGATCCCGCCAGAGCCCCGGCGAAAATGGCCGTATTGTCGTAGCGAAGCACATAACGTCCAAAGAGCATTGTCAGGATCAGTGGCACCAGCGTTACCACAACACCCAGAAGAAAAAGCGTCACGCCATGCTGCATGATCGTGGCAATCGCTTGCTGACCTGTTTGCAGTCCCGTTACGGACACAAAACCAGCCAATCCGAAATCGACCAGAAATGTTGACGCCGCGCGGGGCATATTCCCGGTCGCGGGATGACGGCTTTGATACCAGCCAAACAGGAGCCCCGAGAGAAGGGCGCCCCCACCGCTTCCAAGTGTGAGCGGGACTGAACCCAAATGAACCACGCCCAAACCGATTAACAACCCGACGGCCACACCCAGCCCATGGAACACCAGATCGGTTTTGAGGCTTGGAACAAGTGGGGTGCCGATTTCTGCTACGGCCCGCTCCACGTCTGCGGACGTGCCCAAAAGCGTAACAACGTCCCCGGCCATAATCTTCAAGGAGCCTGTAACTGGAACAGCCTTTCCGGCACGGGAAAGGGCAACCAGATAAACGCCATGCCGGACAGCTGCCGAAATAGACTGCACACATTGATCGATCGTTTGTCCCACAAAATCCTTGCGAGACAGAACAACATCCCGGCGGATTAGGGAAAGGTCCAGATCAGGCGATTCACCGATCTCCTGACCAATTTTTTGTCCCGCAGCCAGCACCTCTGAACGATGGCCAACCAGCAGCACCCTGTCTCCCGAAATCAGTGGTGTCGTGCTCTCTATTCCAATCGGCTTGTCATCCCGGATCACTTTCTCGACCGTGATCCCGGCTGCCATTTTTTCAATCGCTTCAATGGTCAGCTCGGATTGGGTCAAACGGTAGGCGCGTCCAACCAGATGAGGAAAAGCAGAAACTTCCCCCTCACCGACGATATGCACGCCACCCGCCTGCTCAGCTTCGGCCCGGATAGCATCCTCACGAATGCTGCGTTTCATGAACCAGGGCAAAACATTGACGCAAAGAAGAATGGGGCCAATGGACCCAAAAATATAAGTTACCGCATATCCGACCGCGACATTGCCCTGAAGTTGCTGGACCTGTGCAATCGGCAGGCCGATTTTCTCCAGTGATGATCCCGCTGTGCCGATAATGGCAGACTGGGTAAGGCCCCCCGCCGCAAGCCCCGCTGCAAGGCCTTTATCAAGATGGAACATGCGTGCAACGGCTACAACGGTGATTAATCCCGTAACAGCCAGCACAACAGCCATTAGAATTTCTTTAACGGATTGGCGTCCTAGAGACCTAAAAAACTGAGGGCCGCTTTGATAACCAACAGCATAGATGAAAAGTGCGAAGAGAACGGCTTTGATACCAGAGTCGATATGCACACCGATCTGACTGATAAGGACGGCGGCGAGAAGCGAGCCTGCCACGCCACCAAGCTGAAATGACCCGAAACGAAAACGCCCTATCCAACAGCCCAGAACCAGGGCGAGGAACAGGGCGATTTCCGGACACGCACTAAAAATACTGGAAAGAAAAGTAGTGAGTGTTTGCACAATGAGAGCTCCCGGAAAGCTGTTTCCCAAGGTAGATATCCAAGAAAATATGTAAATGACTCAGATCAATCAACAAATATAAATGTTAAAACCCATTCCGAATTTGGAATAATAATTTCTGTGCATATAGAAATCTATTGTATTCTATATTGGAGTCAACCGGATTATTTAAATAAAATCAATCCCCCTCGCATTGCTTGGTCAAAGGGGGGGAAGCGTAATAAACCAATTTGATTCAGGGCTCTCTTTTCAGAGAGGGATGGACGGGCCGTCCAAGCTGGATATTTTCCAGAAAACCAATGGGTCTTGACGCTACGGCTTCATAATATCCGGCTCCAGCTTCCGGATCACCCGGAACGCCGTCACCACTGCCAGACTGCCAAACAGCACCACGCCCAGCGATTGCCCAACCAGAATCCCGACCGGCCCATAAGCCGACCCGAACCAGACGAACGGAATGGTCCCCAGCGTCGCCCGTCCCCAGTTGAAACCGGTGGAATAAAACGGGTGCCCCAGATTGTTGAACGCCGTATTGGCCACAAACAGGAGCCCCACGAACATGTAACTCAGCACCAGCCAGCAGCAGAACAGCCGCACGATATCGACGCCCACACCCTGAAGCTCGAAAAGCTGGATGATGTACGTGTGCGCAGCTGCCAGAACCAGCCACGTCGTGCCCACACACAGCGCCGTCAGCTTCAGCGCCGCCAGAAGCGCCTCCTGCACGCGATGGATCTGCCGTGCGCCGAGGTTCTGCGCCATGATCGGCCCGACCGACCCCGTCAGTGCGAAAACCAGCGAAAACGCCACCGGCACGATCCGGTCGATGGTCGCCTGTCCCGAAACGGCATTGAGCCCGAACCGCGCCATCGCATGCGTCACGAACAGTGCGCCCGTCGGCGTGGCCAGATTGGTCGCAATCGCCGGAACCGCAATCCCGCCAATCAGCCGCGTGGACGGCCCGAAAGCGGAACGCTCCGGCCATTCCAGCATGGCATGACCCCGAAGATTCAGAAATCCACTCGCCGTAATGGCCAACCGCGCCAGAACCGTGCTGATCGCCGCACCTTCAAGCCCCAGATGCAGCCCGAAAATCATGATCGGGTCCAGACAGGCGGATACAGCCGCCCCCGTCAGTGTCACCCGCATCGAGCGTTTGGCATCTCCCACTGCCCGCAGAAGCGCTGACAGCGCCATCCCAAGACACACAAGCGGCAACGCTGGCGATACAATGTGCAGGAATGTGGCGGCATTTTTCTGCGCCTCGCCATGCGCGCCCAGCAAACCAAGCAGAGGCGTGGCGAATGTCGCCGTCAGCAGGCCCAGAACGGCGGCAATCGCCACCATAACCACCAGAAATGCCGAGGCCATCCGACGCGCCTCGGCATGCTGACATGCCCCGATCAACCGTCCCGTGCAGGCACCAAGTCCGATCGTCATCCCGATGGAAACCGATACCTGCACGTAACTGATAGCCGTCGCAAACGCGATCGCCGCCGTCAGCGTCTTGTCATGCAGATGTGAAATATAACCGTAATTGAGCAGATCCACGGCAAACACGGCCATCAGCCCGATCGCCCCGGTCCCAGCCATCGTCACCACATGACGCATGATGTTGCCATGAACGAATCTGGCCGGTTTTACCGGAGAATCGTCAGGAATACAGGGCTTTTGGGGATCGTCGTCTGGCTCTGGCATGCCCCCCCATCATGCCCGCTTCAGGCCCGGAGAACCAGAGGCCGACAGCGTTTTTTCGTCCCTATCCTGGCTCTGTCTCTGTTCGTAACAGTAGGCGAATCCGCCCTTTTTGCGCTTGTAAGGACTTCTTTAATATCCGGTGTGGAATCTTCGGCAGCGATGCTCGGGCATACGACCCGCAGCCTGTTCCATGTCCGGGAGTATGCCATGTCCTCGATCATCAATGCAGTTCACACTGCCGTCAGCGGCCTGAACTCGCAGTCACACGCCTTCAGCGATCTGTCCAATAACATCGCCAACAGCCAGACCACCGGTTACAAGGCCAGCACCACCAGCTTCGAGGACTACGTCACCAACAACGAACTGGCCAGCGACGGCGAAGCCCTGAGCGACAGCGTCGTCGCTACCACCCGCCAGCACAACGACAACCAGGGTATGGTGACGACCTCGACCAACAGCACGGCCCTCGCCATTTCGGGAAACGGCTTCTTCAACGTCGTGCAGGCCACCGGCCAGAGCAACGACAGCACCCCTGTTCTCGGCACACAGCAGTATTACACCCGCAATGGTGACTTCTCGCAGGACAAGAACGGCTATCTGGTCAACACGTCGGGCTATTACCTCGAAGGCTACAATGTCAACGCCTCCACAGGCACCCTGAGCACAGCCCTCAGCCCCATTCAGGTGCCCTCCACCGTCAAATTCCAGCCGACGGAAAGCACGAAGCTGACCCTGACCGGCCAGATCGGTAGCACCGCGACATCCAGCGGCGGCAGCGCCACCACGTCGGCCACGGCCTATGACAGCAAAGGCAACGCCCAGACCGTCTCCCTGAACTGGACGCAGGTCGACGCCACCACCTGGACCGTCAGCAACGCCAGTGACGCGACCAACAGCGCGACCGTGAAATTCGATTCCTCCACCGGCGCGATTGCCTCCGTCAACGGACAAAGCCAGGCCACCGGCTCCACCGCCAGCTTCGAATATGATGGCTCACCCCAGGACATGACCGTCAGCCTCGGAACCATCGGCGGCACGAGCGGCGTCAGCCTCGCAACGGACGGCTCAACGCCGACCGGCGTTACAGCGGTGTCCGACAGCGTGACCACCGGCACGTTCTCCGGCATTTCCATGCAGACGGACGGCTCGGTCATGGCAACGTTTGACAACGGCTACTCCCAGCTCGTCGCCAAGATCCCGCTGACAACCTTCGCCAGTCCGAACAACCTGTCTCCCCAGAACGGACAGGCCTACACCGCCACGTCCCAGTCCGGCACCCCGCAGATCAACGCCGTCAATACCAATGGTGCTGGCACCCTGAGCACGGCCTCGGTCGAAGACTCCACAACCGATCTGACTGGCGATCTCAGCAAGCTGATCGTGGCCCAGCAGGCCTATGGCGCGAACACGAAAGTCGTCTCCACGGCCGATCAGCTTCTTCAGACAACCCTGGCGATGATCCAGTAAACACGACTGAAGGGACACCGGCTCCATGGGACTGAACAGCGCACTCTCGATTGCAACTTCCGGCCTGAATGTCGTTCAGAATGCTATGGCCGTTGCCTCCAACAACGTCTCCAATGCAGGGACAAGCGGCTATATCAAGGAAAGCGCCAACGTCCAGTCGAGCGTGGCTGGCAATACAGGCAACGGTGTCCGCACCGCCGCCACCACACTCGCGACCAACCAGCAGGTCCAGAAGGCGCTTTACGCCCAGAACGCGGACGTGGCGGCCTACACGGCCACCAGCAATTCCCTGTCCAACATCACAGCGCTTCAGGGCTCTACCAGCGCCACATCCGGCAGCAGCGGAACGCTTTCGGATGAATTGGGCAATCTTCAGTCGGCGCTAACGTCCCTGACCTCCACTCCCGATAGTGCTTCGGCCCAGAGCACGGTCGTCTCCGCCGCGTCCACCTTCGCCCAGTCCGTCAACACGCTGGCTTCGGCCTATCAGACCCAGCGTCAGACAGCGCAGAATGCTGTCGTTTCTTCGGTCTCGGACATCAATACCGATCTCACCACGATCGGCACCCTGTCCACCAAGATCATGAACCTCAAAAGCACCGGTCAGGACACGGCCGCGCTGGAAAACCAGCGCTATACGGCCCTCTCCTCCCTGTCCTCCGAGCTTTCCGTCTCATGGTCCGAGTCCGCAAACGGCGACATGACCATCGCCACGGCCGACGGCATCACCCTGCCCACGCGTGACACCAGCAGCTCCAGTGGCGCGACCGTCTCGTCCACATGGCCGCTCACCACGTCGTCCGCTCAGATTTCGGTCAGCACGACCTATCCCGGCACATCGTCCAGCAACACCATTCCCGCCATCACCCTGAACGGTCGCGATGTCACCACGCATCTGACGGGCGGGACGCTGGGCGCAAACATCACCCTGCGCGATACGACGCTCCCCACCATGCAGGCGCAGCTGGACTCCCTGTCTTCGACGGTCGCCACACGCTTTCAGGCTCAGGGCATGTCCCTGTTCACGACATCGGGCACAAACGGCGTTGTTCCGGGAACCTCCCAGACAGACCTTATTCCCACCGGCAGCGTCGGCTTCTCGCAGGACATCAGCGTCTCCAGCACCTATTCCAGCGACCCATCCAAACTGCTCGACAGCACGACGTCCGGCACCCAGACCATCCAGAACGTCCTGAGCTATACGTTCGGCACAACTTCCGACTCTTCCGGAACCGCCCAGACGGCCGCACCCAGCAGCAATCTTGGAATGACCGGAACCCTGTCCACGGGATACACGGGCAACCAGAAAATCATTTCCCTTGCGACCTCTCTGACCGCCAATCAGGCCGCCACGGCCAGCGATGCAAGCAGCGGCCTTGCCTTGTCGCAGACAACACAGACCAGCCTGACGTCCAATCTGTCCGGAACGTCCACCGTCTCCATCGATACGGAAATGGCGAATATCGTCACGCTCCAGAACGCCTACGCTGCCAACGCCAAGGTTGTTTCGACCGTCCAGACAATGTTCAGCGCCCTGCTGAGCGCAATCGGAACCTGATCATGACCGGAACCATCTCCAGCTTCGGCTTTGGCGGAATCTCCAGCCAGCTCCTTCTCGGCGTCCAGAATCTGTCTCAGGCGAAAGACGCCCTTCAGCTTCAGGCCAGCACCGGCGTTCTCGCCAGCAGCTATGCCGATCTCGGGTCTTCGCGGACACAGGCTCTTGCGCTTCAGCCCGCCATCACGCAGGTTTCTGCCTGGACAAGCAACGTCACGAACGCCCAGACGACGCTGACGACAACACAAAGCGCTCTGTCCCAGATTTCCACCATCGCCCAGGACCTGACGAGTTCGCTTTCCACTCTCGGCAGCACGCTGTCTTATTCAACCGTCACGACGGCTGCCTCTGCCGCCCAGTCGGCGCTGACTTCTCTGGGCAACCTGCTCAACACCCGGCAGGGCGACAGCTACGTCTTCGCTGGGCAGCAGAATACGATTGCCCCCGTCAGCACGGATCTGGGCACATCGGACCTCGCGACCCAGATCGCCCAGGCCGTCAGCCAGCTCGGCTCGACTAACGCAGCGGATGTGCTCAGCACAACGGAAAATCTGGCCGCCAATACTTCTGTCGGGCAGCCTTTCTCGGCCACGCTGTCCACAGCGCCCGATCAGGCAAAGCAGCAGAACACGCGCGTCGTCGTCGGTCAGTCTGAGACAGTGTCCGTCGGAATGGTCGCCACACAGGGCGCGACATCCACGTCCACCACTTCCCCGATCCGCGATCTCATGCGCAATCTGATGGTGGTCGCCTCCCTCGGCTCGTCTTCAACCAGCACCACGGACTATTCGAGCCTGATTTCCGGTCTTCAAAGCTCCATGGACACGGTCACGAGTGGTCTGGGCACCATGAGCGGTCTGCTGGGTGTCCAGCAGAACAGCCTGACCAACCAGACCGCCATGCTGACCCAGATGTCCTCGGCTTTGACGACTCAGCTCGGTCAGGTGAAAGATGCTGATCTTGCACAGGTTTCCACGCAGGTGACGGATACAAACAACCAGCTTCAGGCGTCCTATTCCCTGATCGCGGACATGAAAGGCATGACGCTGGCTTCTTACCTCTGATCAGGCCTCTGATCCCGGTTGAAAAACCGTTTGTGACATCGCATATCAAGATCACTTTCCTAAACGGAGATTGATGAGATGAGTGAAACGAACAACCAGCAGCCCGCCGAAAAGCATGAGTTCAGTGCAGAGGTTGGACGGCTGCTGGACCTTGTGGTCCATGCCCTTTACTCGGATCGTGAAATCTTTCTGCGCGAACTCGTCGCCAATGCGGCGGACGCGACGGACAAGCGCCGTTTCGAAGCCCTGACAGACAGCGCTCTGGCGCTTCCCGAGAATGCGTCCATCCGCATCAATCCGGACAAGAGCCAGAAAGAGCTGACAATCTCCGATGACGGCGTGGGTATGACCCATGACGAACTGGCCCAGAATCTTGGCACGATCGCCCGCTCCGGCACGCGCGCTTTCGGAGAAAAGCTGAATTCGGCAAAGCCTGAAGACCGCCCGAATCTGATCGGTCAGTTTGGCGTCGGTTTCTACGCAGCCTTCATGGTCGCGGACCGTGTGGAGGTCACCTCCCGCAAGGCCGGTTCCGATCAGGCCTGGACCTGGTCTTCGGACGGCAAGGGCGCCTTCACGCTGAGCCCCGCATCCCGCTCTACGCCGGGCACCGACATCGTCCTGCATATGAAGGACGATGCCGACGAGTTCCTCGACAGCTGGCGTCTGCGCTCCATTATCCGCAAATGGGCGGACCATATCTCCTGGCCCATCACCCTGCGTGAAACCAAGGAAGACGGCACCACGGAAGATCAGGCTGCTAACGAAGGCACGGCCCTGTGGAGCAAGCCGAAATCCGAAATCACGCCGGAACAGTATGCCGAATTCTACCGGCATATTTCTCATGCTTTTGACGAACCCTATGCGACGCTGCACTGGCGCGCGGAAGGTGTGACCGAATTCACGGCCCTCCTGTTCTTGCCCAGCGCTCGTCCGTTCGACTTCATGGAACAGTCCCGCGAAAGCCGGATCCATCTCCATGTCCGCCGGATGTTCATCACCGACGAAGCGGAACTGGTTCCGAACTGGATGCGCTTCGTGCAGGGCGTGGTCGATACGGAAGACCTGCCGCTCAACGTCTCGCGCGAAATGCTTCAGGCCACCCCGGTTCTGGCCCGCATCCGTAAAGCGGTCACCAAGCGTGTCCTGACCGAGATTCGCAACCGTGCGAAGGAGGCCGATGGCGGTTTCAACACGTTCTGGGAAAACTTTGGCGCGGTCATCAAGGAAGGTCTGTGGGAAGACGCCGAGCACCGGACGGAAATCGCCGGTTTCGCCCGTTTCCATTCCACCCAGGGCGACGATCTCGTCACGCTGGACGACTATATTGCGCGCATGAAGGATGGTCAGGACGCCATCTATTATCTGACCGGCGACAATCTTGACGCACTGAAATCCTCTGCCCAGCTTGAAGGCTTCCGCGCGCGTGGCCTTGAAGTCCTGCTGCTGTCTGATCCGGTTGACGGCTTCTGGCCGGAGCGCCTGTCCTCCTATCAGGAAAAGCCGCTGCGTTCCGTAGCCCATTCCCACGGCGATCTGGAAAAATTTGAGTCCACGGATGCCGATACGACCGAAGCCGCCGACGTCGAAAAGCTGGTTCCGGCCCTCAAGGACGCTCTTGGCGAGCAGGTGAAGGATGTTCGCAGCACGGTGCGTCTGACGGGAAGTGCCGTCGTTATCACATCCGATGGCGGCCCGGACCTGTCGATGCAGCGCCTGATGCGCCGCTCAGGTCAGGCCATGCCCGCCATGCCGCCGATCCTCGAAATCAATCCGAAGCACCCGCTCATCAAGGCTCTGGCCGAGCGTGTTGCAAAGGGCGAGAGCATCACCGCCTATGCCAGCGTCCTGCTGGATCTGGCGCGTGTGCAGGAAGGCGAACCCCTGCCCGACCCGACCGGTTTCGGCCGCTCGCTCGCCACGCTGCTGGCTGGTCCGGCCGTCGGGTGAACGGGATCTGAACGCAGCATTCGCTCCGTTCCTGTCCATCAAAGGCGAGGGAGTTCATCCCTCGCCTTTTCTTTTTGCTAAGCTCCTGTGAGATATAAAACAGGCGCATGACTGAAGGAGTAGCAGGCCGTGATCGACGATTTCCGCTTTGGCCGCATAACGGTTATCGGCGACCTGCTGCTGGATCAGTATATTTCGGGCGGCGTCAGCCGCATTTCTCCTGAAGCTCCCGTTCCGGTCGTTCTTCATGATGGCCTGCGCTGTGTGCCCGGAGGAGCGGCAAATGTCGCGGTTAATGCTGCCGCTCTGGGCGCGCAGGTGCATCTGGTCGGTCTCGTCGGCGAAGATGAGTCGGCCCAGCGACTGAAAGACAGTCTGAACCTCTGGCCCACCATCCAGACGGACGGCATCGTATCTTCCCCCGACTGGACCACCATCACCAAGACCCGTGTTGTCAGCGGTCGTCAGCAGATCGTGCGTATCGACGTCGAAAAACTGATACCCCTTTCCGAAATACTCCAGAAACGTCTCATGGACGAAGCCCTCCGCGCGATAGACGTCTCAGACGTGCTCGTCTGCTCGGATTATGCCAAGGGTGTTCTGACGGATGAGGTCCTGCGGGTTATCATCGCAGCCGGTCGTGCCAAAGGCATTCCCGTTATCGTCGATCCCAAAAGACGCACGCTGGAAGCTTATGCCGGCGCCACACTCGTGACACCCAACCGGATCGAAGCGGAACAGGCCAGCGGGCTTTCCGCCCGAACCGATGGTGACGTCCTGAAGGTGGCGGAAACCCTCTCCAGTCAGTTCGGCGGCGACGTTCTTGTCACCCGCTCGGAAGACGGAATGACGCTCTGGCAGCGTGATGTGAAACCGCTGCATGTCGCCAGCCGCAAGTCCGAAGTCTTCGATGTTTCCGGTGCCGGAGATACCGTCGTCGCCACGGTTGCCGCAGTGCTGTCTGCTGGTCAGACGCTGGAAACTGCCGTTGTCATCGCGACCGCCGCCGCTGCTCTTTCGGTCAGCAAGTTCGGCACCGCAACGGTATCCCGCGAAGAGTTGTCACGTGAACTGCTTCAGGAAATGCCCGAGACAGGCGCGCTCGTTCCGGTTGAGCAGGCCGCGCGTATCGTGGAAAGCTGGCACCGGCATGGTGCGAAAGTCGTGTTCACGAACGGGTGCTTCGATCTGGTCCATCCAGGGCATGTGAGTCTGCTTCAGGCTGCCGCCCGCGAAGGAGACCGCCTCATCGTGGCGCTCAACACCGACAGCTCTGTCAGCCGCCTTAAAGGGCCAACCCGCCCGGTCCAGAAGGAAGATGCCCGGGCCAGAGTGATCGGCGCCCTGCGTCCAGTCGATCTCGTCGTGCTGTTCGACGACGACACCCCCCTCGACGTCATCCGCATCCTGAAGCCCGATATTCTCGTTAAAGGCGCGGATTACACGGAAGATCAGGTCGTCGGTGCCGATGTGGTGAAAGGATATGGTGGCAAGGTGGTACTGGTGGACCTCGTGGACGGCCAGTCCACCACACGTCTCGTCAAAGGGATGCAATCAGCCCCGGCCTGAGGCCCGTGTCCCCGGCCGCATGGCCGCCCTCTGCCGGATTTCGCGTGGAGACGCACCGAATTTCTGCCTGAAACGCCGGGAGAAATGCGCGGCATTGCGAAAGCCGTGGTTCAGCGCGATCTGGGCAATCGGGAGTGCATCATGTGCCGGACTTGTCAGGTCCGAGTGGATGCGTTCCAGCCGACGGTTGAGAATCCAGCCTGCGACTGCGCCTTCTTCTCCGTCGAAAAGCTGGTAAAGCGCCCGCGTCGAAATCCCGGAAGCCTCCGCAATGCTTTGCGGGGTCAGATCATGTTCATGCAGACGCGATTCAATATAGCGTCGGATATGCTTCTGCCGATGCCGCCGCCGCCCTGCCACACTGACTTCCAGATCCAGACAATCCAGAATCGTCGTAATCAGCAGATCCGTGACATGTTGCAAAAGGCGCTGGCGTGTTTGTGGAGCGGCACTCTCCAGAGCTCCGGCTTCGAGCATGGAGGCAGCCAACAGGAGAAAAGCTCCCGGTCCCCGAACCAGATCGAAAGAGAGCAGTGGGAGCCCGGAAAGCATGGGAAGATGTCGCAGCAATGCCTGACGCGTGACGCTGAGCAAAAAGACGTCGACAGTTGGTTCGATGCCAGGCGGTTGTGCCAGCGTGGAAAACTGATGCGGGTCCAGATACAATTTACCTGTGGATTGCCGCGATAGAACCAGAACTGTCCGCCCCTGATCCAGTAGAGCAGTAATTGCGGGTGACAGTGCCGTGCTGAGACGAACGACAGCCGGATCCATCCCACGCGGAGGTGCCGCAAGAGTCGCCAACGGAATAATCCGCTGTGCACTCAGGTTTCCCGGCGCAGTATCCGTCACGACCGTGTTCTGGAGAAAATTTTGGGAATGTCGCTAAATACCATTTTTGGTAGTAAAACCATATGAAACAACCATAACGGAATGGCTATAGAAAGAATCGTATCAAATGGAAATAGTTGATATGTATTTCATATTGTGTCTTGATGCGGAATCACTTATTCTGATGAAATATTAACGAATAAAATGGTAAATATTTTTTATATAATAAATTATAGCTTTATAATGTATGGAATTTCTTTTGATTTATTTGTTATATACCCATGGTGGGTAAAAAATAAAACCTGCGTTTTCTCTGAAAACTCCACCAATATCTGTAATCCGACATTCGTTCGCTCTTCATCGAACGTCACGAACAGATCATCCGCCAAAAATGGCAGACGAATGCCCCTCTCCAGAGCTTGCTCAACTGACGCCAGACGCAGCGCCAGATAAAGCTGATCGCGTGTGCCCTCGCTCATGGCGTGAACCGGAACAGGCGTTGTGCTCGCCATGCGCTGCCCCGCCAGAACCAGCCCGTCCGGCCCGCTCTCTTCCGTCACAAGCCCTTCATAACGCCCAAGTGTCAGACGTGAGAACAGGGCCCCCGCCCGCGACAGAAGAGGTCCATGCGCCTGCTGACGGCCCTGCTCCACCAGCCGTGACAGCATCAACTGCTGGAGCCGGAGCGAAACATACCGGCTGGCCCGCTCGGCAATTTCCGCTTCTGTTTCCTGAATATCTTCCGCGACCTCACGCACTCCACGGGCACTTTCCAACTCCGCCAGCACGCTTCGCGCCTGCAATAGCCGTTCTGTCACTGCTGATCTGCGGGCATCGAGTGCAATCGTTTCAGCTTCGATCTCCTCGAAGTCCCGCTCAAGCTGCTCGGGGTCCGTCATACGTGCTTCGTCCAAAAGCGACTCAAGGGAGCGGCCATTCCCGGCCTGAAGAATCTGCTCCCGCAACTCGTCGCGCCTGTCGCACAGCCCTGCTCGCTCCCGTGCCCGGGATAACGCATGACGCAGGTCGTCCTCTGCCCCAAGACCCAGAAGACGGCGCGCAGGGTCCAGCCCCTGCTCCAGTTCGACAATTCGCAGATCGGCCTGCGCGATCTCGTTCGTAAGAGCCGCGTGCTGCTGCATAACGGACTTCCGTTCCCGCTCGCGCTCCAGTTCCAGCGTCAGAAACCGCTCAAGCTCTGCCGCAGATCCCTGCCCGTAGCGCTGAAGAAACCCGCCCAGTTCCGTACGGAACGCTGCGATATCGCGCGCTTCGGTGTCCTGTTCCTTCTGCTCGCTCTCCAGCCGCGTCTGGATTGTCAGCGCCTCTGCCACATCCCGCAGATCGGCCTGCTCCGCCCGCCCCGGATAGCGACAGTCCCGACACGCCCGTGCCCAGTCTTCTTCCCAAAACGCCAGCTTCTGCTCCACGCCGGACAGGGCCGCCCGGTCTTTAAGTAAAGCCTCTTCCCGCTGGAGGCGATCCTTTTTCCGCGCATCCGCCGTCTTGGCCTCGTCTTCGCCCTGCTCCAGCAAGGATGTCGCCTGCCGGATCTGAGCCGCCAGTTGCTCGGACGTAGATTCCACGCCAAAAACCCGCAATCGTCGGCTCATATCGGCCCGGCTGTCCGTCGCGGCCTGAAGCTGCTTTTTCGCACTCTGCAACGCCTCTTCAGCGGCCAGAGCCTCCTGTCGCCGGGCCACCCAGACCTGCAATGACGCAGGCGGCAGCACCGGCGCCCCGAATGTTTCCAGCAAAGCGCTCCACGTGGTCTGACGCCGGTCCAGTTCGTCCTGCGCCCGCATCCCCCGACGACGGGCTTCCTCCGCCCGAAGCGCAAGATCCTCACCCTGACGCAACAGGGTCGCAAGCTGCGCCGACTGTTCGGCATGGGCATGGCGTCGGTCCGCCAGACTATCCGCATTCTGGATCAGAACCCCGAACGCCTCCCGCGTCGCAGGAGCGGGGCACCCGCCGGAGTGGAACTGATCCTCCATGCTCTGCCAGAGCCGGTCGCGTTCCTGTCGTGCTGCGGAAAGCTGCTCCCACGACACGGCCTGCCCGTCTTCTTCCAGACGCCGACACTGCTGTGCCAGACGCGCCCCTTCCGTTTCCGCCGCCTGCGTCTCGTCCCGTGCAACGCGCCGCTGTTCGTCCAACGTTGCCCAGAGCCGTGCCTCGTCCTCCAATGCTGTTCCATCAGGCAGGGCAAGTGCTGTTAGTTCTCCCTTGCGATCGGCCGTGCTAGCGCGCCATGGCATCAGCGCCCCATAAGCCGCAGCCGTGGCGTCTCCCAACCGCAAGACTTCGGCGGCAAGACTGTCGATCCGGTCGTCCAGAGCGCCCAGACTGCGGGCTTCATCCAGCTCCAATCGGAACCGGCGCAGATTTTCAGGACGGATTTTTTCGTTCGTTTCCGAAACGGACTGAGGATGCAGAATATTCAGCGCCTGCTCCGTTTCCTGAAGCCGCGCTCGCAGATCCTGTTCCTGTGTCCGCAACAGCGCCCGCGCCTGAAGCCTCTGACCCAGATCGTCCAGTTCTTCCCGATTGGGTAACGCACCTGCCTCACAACCATGCCGTGCCCAGAACTGTTCGAGCGAAATCGCATCCCGCGTCAGTCGTATTTTCCGCTCTTCGACCTTTGTTTCAAGGAGCGCAACCAGATCGCTGCGCTTCAGAAGCGCTTGGATGGCATCCTGTTCCGCAAAAACTGGGGAGGTGTCGCCAAATGCCTGAATTTTCTCGCATAACGCTTCGAACCGCTGTCGTAAAATAGAGGCGTTGTGAGCTTCACGTTGTAACAATTCAAGAATATTCTCAAAACGAGTACAGTCTTCAATCGTTAGATTCCAGTTCGAAAAAAAACCTATTTCCGTTTCAATTTGAATTAGTTTCTGAAAAGGAACGGATATCATTTTCAGTCGGGAATTGGTTCTGCGGCGTGTGCCAAGTTCCTGTGCTGCTGCATCGCAGGATTGTTTGTCTGTTTCTGATTCAGAAAGTTCCTTATTCGCAACAGAAAGTTTTTTGACGGTTACGACGTCGCTCCGTAGTGCCGTCTGTAACGCCGTCAGCTTCAGTCTGGCCTGTTGCAACGCCGAGCGTGCGCGTCCCGATTTCCATTCCGCACCGACATCTTCCTGCAGTCGCGCACTCAGTTTTCCAACGCCCTCAAGTCCCAGTCCGGCCGCCAGAATCTGAAGTCCGGCATCGTCTTTCAGGCGGCGCATCTCCTCGCCGCCCTCACGCAGTCGCGTATGATCCAGCGCCCAGGCCGCCTCAAATCCTTTCGAATCCAGTCCCCCCAGCCAGGTCCGCAATGGCAGATCCTCCAACGGCGTCCTGTCATCCGCTGCAAACAGCGTCTGGGTCCGCCCCCGGCGCCGCACGCCCTCAAAAACCGTTCCATCCTGTTCCAGACTGGCCCCGACCCGCAGCAGCGATGCCGCCGTCATCCAGTCCCCGGCGATATGGTGCGGGAACCCGAACAGGAAATCCCGGATCGCACAGAGCGTCGTCGATTTCCCGGCTTCATTCGCACCGTAAATAACGTGCAGGTCCCGCGCCCCTTTCGGAAAATTCAGCGTGGTCTCCTGAAATCCGCCATAACGCAGAAGATCGAGGCGTTCGAACCGCATTATTCCGTCTCCCCCAACAGCCGCGCCCTTAATGCCGCCCGCGCCTGTTCAAGCGGGAACTGCCCCTCCGGTATCAGGCTGTCACGCTCCACACAGGAGGGCAGGGCAGAGAAAAATCCTTCGAAATCGTCGGGCAGGGAGGTCAGAAACGCCTCGTCCTGCATGAGTCCGTCCAGCGCTAGATCAAGCTCCCGCGTTTCTGCCACGCCGCTCTGCCGACGGGGCGCGGACGTCTCGTTGCGGATTTTCTCCAGCGCAATCTGTGCCGTCCCGTCGGCGGACTCCTGCGCCATCGACACCGCAATGCCCCGCAGATCGTCCTCCCAACCTCGCGACGCACATAACCGGTCATGCAAAACGCTGCGTCCCGTCAGCACAATCCGCGCAACCACTGTGCGTCCCTCCGCTTGGGAAAGAGCGTGTTCCATCTCCCGCCGCGCGGCCCCCAGAACACCATCCATGCTCTGAATGTCGCTGACATCCAGTTCCAGCCGACACCAGCGCACGACATCACAGTTCACGAAATCGACCGAGCGGACGACCCCATCCTCAACGCTCACTAGAGCACAACCACAGGCCCCGGTCTCGCGCGCATGACGCCCCTGAAGCACGCCCGGAAACACAATCCACGGATGCTCACAGACGATTTCGCGCGCATGGACATGCCCCAGCGCCCAGTAATCATATCCCTTCGCCGATAGCGTTTCGACGGAGCAGGGCGCGTAGGTCTCGTGTTCCCCATATCCCGACAGCGACGTATGCAGCACCCCAATATTGAAACACCCCGCGACAGGCGCGGGATAGGCCCGCGTCATGTCATGCGGGACATGACGGTCGCGAAAACTCTGTCCATGCAGCGCCACGCCGAGTTCCGGCCAGTGAAATGTCTGCGGGGCCTCATAGGAAAAATGCTTAATTCCGTCGGGCAGCGGCAGTTCGCGCGCAATGACCGACTGCGCATCATGATTGCCCGAAAGCGTCACGACCCGGATGCCCGCCTGAACCAGTCGGCTCAGGGCTTTGAGCATGTAAAGTCCGGTCCCCACATCCTGCCAGGTCCCGTCATACAGGTCCCCCGCCAGAATAACGAAATCGATTTTTTCAGTCAGGGCCGTCTCGACCAGCCGGTCCAGCGCGCGCCGTGTGGCCCCCCGGATTTCCTCTTCGGGAAGCCCTTCGTAACGGCTCAGCCCCCTCAGGGGGCTGTCGAGGTGAATGTCAGCAGCGTGGAGAAATCGGAAAGAGGACATCCGCGAAGTTTACGCCCTCCACGATGTCTTGCAAGCAGCCCCGCTAGGATCAGGCCGCCGCCAGATATTGCGACACGATATCCGGCATCAGGCTCTCAAGCGCCTCGACCGAAGCTGTCTCTTCGTCCTTCAGACATTCCAGTGTCGCTGCATCCTGCGTAAAACCAAGTTGCCCCGCCAACACGATCAGCATCTGAAGTGACGTGATCTGATGCGCCCGGTATCCACTCGCCGCCAGCACGTTCTTCAGAACGTCCCGCGTTTCGCCGCCATGCAACAGCCCCGAGACGGTGCTGAGAATGGACGATACCGTCTCATGCGGAACCGGGGCAGGGTGCCCGTGCCGCGACAGAAGGATCGTGATCTCCCGCGCATGGCTCCGCCCCATCGCCAGATCCTGCTCCATCCGCTGGCACAGCCCCGGATACTGCTCACACACGGGCAGTTCGGAAAGTGCGGTCTCGATGGCCTTGGATTCAATGGACAGATGATCCCGAAGAGCGCCCAGATAGATATCCAGAGCTGACCTGTCCGTCGTTTTCGTTCTGCCCACCGTCTTTCCTTATGTGTCGCTAATGTGGATTTAAATGGCCATATTGCCCCATGGAGCGCAAGAGCGCAGCGTCATGCTGGGAATACTTTTGCAGGCATAAAAAAACCCCATGCCGGAGACCGGCATGGGGCATTCAGGGTTAACAAGATTTGAAGGATCAGAAACCAGCGCTGATGGAACCGGTTGCAGCGAACGGTGCCGCGATCATGTACGTCGGAGCTGTTCCTTTGACGGTGGTTCCGAATATCCCGCGCTGTGTTTGTGCGTTGGTCTGAACGCCGGTCGGAAAACCGAGGTAATGGTTGTTGGTGATGTTGGTCAGGTTGAATTTGATGTTCGGTGCTTGCAGGAAGCCCAGGTTTTTGAAGCGATAGCCGACCGAGATATTCATTTTAACGTAACCCGGAATGTGCTGGTCGTCCATGAATGTCGAATACTGCTTGGCAACGTACTTCAGGCTGTAAGCGCCAAAGATATTACCGTCGTCATAGTCGAGGTTGAAGCCAACTTGGTATTTGGGGGTCTCAGGAGCAAATTTTCCAGCGGTATGCAGGTAGTCGCTTGATGCACCGCTACCAGCACGCAGGTTACTGGTGGTCCGGGCGTCAACGTACTCGAAGGACGCATAGGGCCGCAGGTGATAGAAAATCGGACGTGTTCCGATTTCGGCATCCACACCGTTCGTGCTCTGGCCACCGGCATTGATGTTCGTCGTGGCGTAGTTGCTGCACGACGCATTCAGGCACTCGGTCTGAGAGAACAGACGGTTTGTGAAGTTGTAGTGGAAGTACGTGATTGAGGCCATGACCGTTGGGCCTGTGTAACGCCAGCCGGCTTCTTCCGAAATGGAAATTTCAGGCTGTTGGTTTGCATTGGCCTGCGTGCTGTATCCGCCGTTTTTATAATATGTACCCGCGTCATAGAGCGAGTAGTTCATCGGGATACGGAAGTTTGTCGCACCAGACACGAAGACCTGCATTTCCGGATTGATCTGATAGCGGATCGATGCTGTTGGCAGGGGCTGGTAGAATGTTTTGTTAATGTAAGGGCCTGTCGACGTATCGGGCAGCATATTGTGACCGTCACGCATGACAATCGCATACTTCAAACCGGCATCAATGGTCAGCTTGTTGTTCAGCAGCGACAGGCTGTCACCAATAAACATGACGTGGGTGCGGGTCTGGGTCAAACTGGCGCGGTACTGATAGGTCGTGCCGTCATTGAAGATGAAGTTCGGACCACTGCCCCAGATGTTCCAGGGTGTACCGTTGGATGCGATGCCCGTTGCAGGCGCCGTCTGGATTTGCTTGGCGTATTCGAACCAGTATCCGACCATCAGGCGATTAACGCCGGTTGTCAGCGTCAGTTTCGTGACGGCACCCGGGCGATAGGTCGTGGTGAGCGAGGGCTCATACATCAGCGTGCTGTTAGAGGGCTTTTTGCCGTTTAGTGTGCCAGTCATGCTCGTGGCGCCCCAACTGGTTGGTGTCGTGTAAGCACCGCCGCCGCTGCCATCACCGTACCAGAAGTAAGGGGTTTCCGTGAGGACGAGGTGATCCGTCAACTTGAAGGTCGATGGGGCACTAGTATAGATATTGGTAAATGGATTTTGATGAAGTTTGTAGTAATTACTATTGTTTTCTTTGTATGTTCCATTATATACTGTATTGTTTATTGTGGCGTTGCTTGTGTTTTTAAAGGTGGTTCCATTCGGGCGAGTGCAAGTGGAACCCGCATAACACGGTGCAACGAAACCCGTTTTCTCGCCAAAACCATACGCATTCCACGATGGAAGATTTACGCTTGGTGACAGGTAGTTATAGAGGCGGTTTCCGACGATGGCGAGCGAGACGCGGTTGCCATCACCCCAGTCGTTCACGAATTTCGCTTCAGCATGGAGCTTGCGGTTCGTTGCTTCAGAGTGGATGGCGTCTTCTGTGGCATAGGAGCCAGAGAAGTAGGCGCGCAGATTGGTGTTGCCGATTTTTCCGGTGTCCAGACGCAGGAAGCCGCGCGTGTAGTCATAGGAACCGTAAGAGACGTCGAATGCGCCACCCTTTTTCATCTTTGGGTCGATCATATACATGTCGACCACGCCGCCGGTGGCGCTCAGATGAGGGCTGTCGAGGTCAGCAGAACCCTGTGCGAGGCTGATCTTGCGCAGGTTTTCGGAGTCCACGATTTCCTGGGAGTAGACCGCGAAGTTCCCGATATCGTTGAGCGGGAAGCCTTCAAGCGTGAAGCCCATTTGCGATTGGTCGAGGCCGCGGGCGCTCATATGGCTGCCTGTCAGACCTGCCGGATCGGAGGACGTGACGTTTGCACCCGGAAGCAGAGCGATGAGCTGCATCGGGTCCTGACCCGGTGCCTGCTTTTCGATGTAGTCGCGCGAGATGGCTGAAACGGACTTCGCTGCGTCCTGTTTCTGCATCAGACCACCACCAACATCGCGGCGTGTTACGCCATCGAAATAGGTGTGATGACCGCTGACAGAGACATGTTCTTCATGTTCGTCTGTTGGAGCCGTGTTGCCCATCATGGACGGAGCGGCAGCAGCGACTTTCGTAGGGCTCTTCTTCGTGGAAGGAGCCGTGCTGTTTGCGGGTGCGGCAAATGCCGACACCGTACCAAACGCAAACAGGGCCGAAGTCGAAAGCAGGCGAGCAAGGCGCATTGTGTTTTCGGTCTTTCTCGGTCAGGTGAACTTTCGGCCGAGAAAAAGCATGAGTGCATGCCTCATTTCAATCAGATGTGGTGTGATACACTATGACATGAGGGGGGTATGGCAATTTAGTCACATTTCACCTTCGGAACGGCGATAAATGCTAGGAAACTCCCCGCTGATTGTGACATTTGGAAGACATATCCTGTTTTTCTGAACAAAGATCGTTTCGAAACATTATCTTGCAGGACGCAAATCTTCATCTGCGCTGTAGATCTGTCGAATCCTCTTGGCCTGCGCTGGGGTAGCCGCGGCATCGTGGGTGTTGCCGTTCAGATGAGGCACGATCCGGCCACGCAGGGTGGGCACCAGATCGGGGAGAGACGAGATCCGGTCCATCGGAATAAGCTGATCCACCGCAAGCCGACCATTCCGATCACAGACATAAAGGCTCTGGGGCCGGAACACATGGTCCATGTCATAAACGGAGGAGCAGGATTCCACATGATCGATGGCATCATCCAGCGTGTGGAATGAGCGGTAGAGTCCACTGACGGAGGGATGGATTCTGACTCGCGTCGTTCCGCCGCGCCGTGCAAAAGACCATGCGGATACGAAACGCTTCACAGGATCGCGCCAGATTGCAAAGCTGGGTACGGTCCGACAGAGTTCTGGCGCGACATGATGATAATAACGCCATGTCTCATGAAGCATGATCCCGCCATAGAGCAGGTCACAGACCGACGTGCCGCCATTTTTGGGAACATGAATGAACATGGCCCCGGCTTCCCGGATACGTTCAAGCCGCTGAAGACGCTTTCGACCGAGCGGGAGCCGCAGTCGCAGATCGGCGGCACGCGCATGGACATCGGGATACTGCTGTACTCCGAACAACTGACACAACATCCGCTGCGGAAGGCCGGATCCTTCTGGCCCGCGATCGACGGGGTCAGCGAGAAGGACATGGGTCTCGTCAGTCATCCGAACGGCAGAAGGGGGCGTCATGAGCGTGTCCTGATCCGGTCTCTGTTGAGACGGACACTGGCGGCGCTAGGAAACAGAGGCAAAGGGTAGATTGTAACAGAGTGAAAGCCATGTTGCGGACTTTACTGTGTCAAATCTGTCACAAAAGGTCTTTTGTATTTGACTTGCCCTGTGCAGGGCGCTTCATGACAGCTGACGGTGCCCGTTTGCGCGGGTGAAAAGGGAATGCAGTGTGAAACTGCGGCTGCCCCCGCAACTGTAAATGCTGGCTGCTGCCTCACAAGGCGGGTGGCGCGATTTCAGGACATGAACCCACTGGCGCAGGCCGGGAAGGGGCCTGAAGACGGAGCATGAGCCAGGAGACCTGCCGTCAGCATGAGTTGTCCGAAGGACGGTCCGGGCGGGGTGCATCGGAACGCCGGGTCAGACTGCGCGACGGCGGGTCTGCCTCCTTCTTGAGGGCAACGCAGAACGACGAGACACCACCATCACCATGCCCCGTATCTCCCGCCTTCTTCTTGCGACAAGCATGCTCGTCGCTGTTCCGGCGCTGGCGTCCGTGCCGGCACAGGAGCCGGTTTCGCCGCCGAAGCCCAAGGCATCTCCGGCTCCGAAAGCCGTTTCATCGTCCATCCCCGAGACTGTTACGGTGACGGCGAACCGCATCCCGCAGGATCTGAGCAAGGTCGGCTCGCAGGTTACGGTTGTGACCCAGCGTGACATTGAACTGCTCCAGCGGCGTGACCTCGCGGACCTTCTGTCTCGTGAGCCGGGCCTGAACATGGTGCGGACGGGTGGCCCCGGTGGTACGGGGTCGATCTTCATGCGCGGCACCAACGCCAACGAAGTGAAAGTGCGGCTGGACGGGATGGACATCAACGATCCGTCCACCCCGGCCGGGGCGTTCGATACGGCGCAGTTCCTGACGGATGGGCTGGCCCGCGTGGAAATCCTGCGCGGACCGCAGAGCGGCCTGTATGGTGCGGATGCGATGGGTGGTGTCATCGATATGACGACCAAGCAGGGGCAGGGGCCGCTGCACGGTTTCGTCCGGCTCGAAGGCGGCAGCTATTCCACCAAGAACCAGACGGCCGGGTTCTCGGGATCGCTTCATCGCTTTCATTATATGGTCGAAGTCTCGCACAACCATGTCGGCGATTATCAGGCCGTGCCGAAAGACATTCGCGCACAGGTTCACGGCCATGACATTGCGTCCAACCGCAACGACAACCGCACCGCCAATGTGCGCCTCGGCTATGACGTGACGGACAATTTCGATCTCGGCTTCACGGCCCATCTGACGCAGGCGGATTACGAATACGTCGCCGACGATTACAGTTCCTACCCGACGCTGCCCTCAGCCCAGCAGAATGAGAGCGATCTCAAACAGGCCATCCTGCGCGGAACGGCCCATCTGAAATCCTTCAAGGGTGTGTTCGAGCAGACGCTGGGCGTCGGGTACGTCACCTATCGCCGTCACGACATCACGGCCGGGGAATCAGACATCGCGTCCAATCGTGGCGACCGGTTGAAAGTGGACTGGCAGGGCCTGACCCATCTCGGTCATAACGGCTCTTTCCTCGTTGGATATGATTATATCCGCGAGCGCATCCTGACACCGATCGACGCCCAGACCACGACGAACGCCGCCTGGGGGCAGCTTGAGGGGCACTGGCACGACATTCTCTTCGGCTCGGCCAATATCCGCTACGACAACAATTCGCGTTACGGCAATTACGTGACATGGCGTGTGGCCCCGGCTGTAAAAATCCCCGGAACGGGTCTGACGCTTAAGGCCAGCGGTGGCTCGGGCTTCCACGGCCCGTCCCTGAACCAGCTTTTCGTCAGCTACCCGGCCTATTATTTCCTCGCGAACCCGAACCTGCGGGCCGAGCGCCTTCTGGGCTTTGACGCCGGGTTTGAAGAGCGCCTTCTGAACGGCAAGCTGACCTTCGGTGCCGACTATTACGGCAACCATGTCCGCAATCTCATCAATACCGCGCTGTCGGGCTATAACTACACCTATGTCAACGTGGCCCGCGCCCAGACGCATGGTGTTGAGGCATTCGTTGATTACCGCATCATCAAGAGTGTCGATCTGCGCGGCACCTATACCTGGACGGACGCCACGGATCGCAGCACGGGTGCGGCTCTCGTGCGTCGCCCGCGTCACAAAGCCACGGCCAGCGTCATCTGGACGCCGACCAAGCGCCTGAGCATCACACCAAGCCTGCTGTATGTCAGCGGCTGGCACGATCTCGACCGGTATACGTCCATGAGCACGATCGGCCATGATTATGTGACGGTGAACATTGCCGCCGAATACAAGCTGGCCAATTTTGTCACCCTGTTTGCGCGTGGCGACAATCTGGGGAACCGGTATTATGAAAACCCGGTCGGCTACCTCCAGCCGGGCCGGTCTTTCTACGGCGGTGTGACGTTTGGCCTTTAAGGCGTTCCTTCACGTCCTTTCAGCTCCGGCGGCAGTGCTTCTGCTGTCGGGCGCTCTCGCCGGATCGGCCTGTGCCGGTCCGGTGCGAACCCGTATCGTCTCGCTTAATCTGTGTACGGACGAATTGCTGCTCGAACTGGCGGACCCATCCCATATCCTCGGCCTGAGCCCGTTGGCGACGGATTGCGCGGAATCCGTCCGCTGTGAACTGGCACAGACTTATCCCGTGCAGCGTCCTGACGGCGAGAACCTCGTCGCCACTCATCCCGATCTTGTTCTGGACGGCACATGGCACCGCCCGACCGCCGCGCTCGTGACGGACGCCCTGCACGTTCCGTTCGTCCAGCTTCCCTCTATCGCCTCCCTTGCGGATATTCCCGTTCAGATCCGGACCGTCGCCCACGCCATTGGCGAAGAGGCGCGCGGTGAGGAGATGATCCGCTCCTTTGCGGACCGGCTTGAAAGCCTCCATCCCGCCCAGCCGGAAAAAATCCTGACGGTTACGGTTGTCGGTGCGAATCTTGCGGGAGAAGAGGGCGGGCTGATCTCCGATCTTCTCAAACGCGCCGGGTTCCGTCTCTCCGCCTCCGAACGGCCGGACGGCACCATCGCGCTGGAAACCCTGATCGCCCATCCGCCAGACCTTCTGGTGACCGGCATGATTTCCGAAGGCGCGTCTTTGGCCGAAAATGTTGTTCACCATCCCGTCTTGCAGGGACGATTTACAGGCGCGCACCGTCTGGCACTCCCCGGCCGTCTGACGATGTGCGGCACGCCCGAGACCCTTGATGCGCTGGAGGCCCTGATCGCCGTGCATGATCGCCTGACTGCAGCGGAGCCTTCGCCATGAGCCGTTATGTCCTGATCGTCGCTGTTCTGGGGGTATTGGTTCTGGCCCTCGCCATCCTGTCTCTGGCCGCGGGTCCGGCGGGGATTGGCGTCCTTCAGGGGCTGTCCGATATGCTGCATGGCCGCGAGACGATCGCTGCGACCATCATCGGCCAGATCCGCCTGCCGCGCATGATTCTTGCCCTGCTGGTTGGCGGGACGCTCGGTCTGTCGGGGGCGGCGCTTCAGGGACTGGTCCGCAATCCGCTCGCCGATCCGGGAGTATTGGGCATTTCGGGCTGCGGCGCGCTTGGGGCGGTCCTCGTCTTTTATACCGGCGTCTCGGCAGTCTGGGCGCCTGCGCTCCCCTTGGCGGCGCTGTCTGGCGCCGGGTTGGCCACGCTTCTGCTTCTGGCCCTGACGCGCGGCGGGACGCTCGTTCTGGTACTGGCCGGTGCGGCACTGGGCTCCATGAGTGCCGCGCTTCTGGCCCTGACGCTCAATCTCGTGCCGAGCCCCTATGCCTCCTACGAAATCATGCACTGGCTCATGGGCTCCCTTTCCCGTGCGAGCCTGCATGACGTTCTGATCGCTTTGCCCGGTCTGCTGATCGGGTCGGGGTTTCTGCTCGGGACCGGTCGGTCTTTGGATGCCCTGACCCTTGGTGAAGATGTGGCCCACACGATGGGTTTTTCTCTGCGTGCGGTGCAGTGGCGCGTCGTGATCGGAACGGCGTTGGCTGTTGGAAGTGGTGTGGCGGTCGCGGGCGGGATTGGGTTCGTCGGCCTCGTCATGCCGCATCTGCTGCGTCCGCTCGTCGGAGCGCGACCCTCACGTCTGTTGTTGCCGTCCGCGCTGGGAGGGGCTGCACTGCTGCTGGCAGCGGACCTGTTCGTGCGCTTGCCTGTCAGTGGCACCGAACTGCAACTCGGCGTCGTCACTTCCCTGATCGGAACGCCGGTTTTTTTCTGGCAGGTCTGGCGCCTGCGCGGACGGCCGGTATGAGGCACGGATCATGATCCTTCAAACCGACACACTCAGCCTGACCCTTCAGGGGAACAGGCTCCTGCACGACATCACGCTCGACGTCCGTCCCGGTGAAGTCCTTGGCGTGATCGGCCCGAATGGCGCAGGCAAAAGCACACTCCTGCGTGTCATGGCCGGACTGCTCCGTCCCGAGACCGGCCGTGTCTTGTTGGACGGACAGGACCTGTTCTCCATGCCCCCCGAACAGCGCGGGCGGCATCTGGCCTATCTCCCGCAGGACGCCCCGGCCGCCATCGGCATGAGCGTGCGGGACGTTGTGACGCTCGGTCGTCTGCCCCATCGCCGCACAGCCTCGGCGAAACAGGACATAGCTGCCGTTCAGCAGGCGCTTGAGGCCGTGGGAATGCGTGCCTTCGCTGACCGCTCCTGCGCCAGTCTGTCAGGGGGCGAACGCGCGCGTGTTCTGCTCGCCCGGGCGCTTGCGGTGGAGGCTCCCGTCCTGCTGGCGGATGAGCCGATCGCAGCGCTCGACCCCGCGCAGGCCCTGACGGTCATGGAACTGTTTAACCGTTATGCGGCGCAGGGTCAGGCCGTGGCCGTCGTCCTGCACGATCTGGCGCTTGCAGCCCGTTTCTGCACCCGGATCGCCGTATTGTCGGAAGGTGCTCTCGCCAGCATCGGCACGTCGTCAGACGTGCTGACGGACGCGCTCTTCGCTGAGGTTTACGGTGTGGCGGTGCGGCGCTGCGGAGAGGTCGTCGTCCCCTGGTCGCTGGTATCGAGGAATCGCGTGCTATAGCGCCGGGCCAGCAGCGTGCAGGTGAAAAGCTGGATCTGGTGATAAATCATGAGCGGCAGCACGATAATGCCGACCGATGCTGCCGGAAAAATGACGCTCGCCATCGGCACGCCTGACGCCAGAGACTTCTTCGATCCGCAGAACTGAAGCGCGATGCAGTTTGATGTTGTCTGTCCCAGTCCTTTGCCCATCAGCTGCGACAGCCCCAGAACCAGCGCCAGCATGGCACTGTCGAGCAATGCGACCTCCAGAAGATGCGCGCCCGAAACGCGATGCCAGATCCCCTCCACCACGGCGGAACTGAACGCGGTATAGACCACGACAACGATAGATCCGCGATCGGTAAACGAGATCAGGATCTTGTGCTTGCGCACGATCGGCCCGACCCATTTCTGAAGGATCTGTCCCAGCGCGAAGGGCAGCAGAAGCTCTTTGCTCACGTCGAGGATGGAACCCAGCGGCGAGTGCTCCGCCCCCACATGTCCAAGCACCAGCCCGGTCAGCAGCGGCGTCATTGCGATACCCGCAATATTGGAAACCGTCGCAGCACAGATCGCCGCCGTGACATTTCCCCTCGCAATGGAGGTCAGTGCGATGGAAGACTGCACGGTGGACGGCAGGCAGCACAGGAACAGCACGCCCGACCACAGTTCCTCGCCAAACAGCGCATCGGGAAAAACCGCCCGGAACAGCAGATGCAGCCCGACCCCAAGCACAGGAAACAGAGCGAACGTGCAGAGCAGAACGCTACCCTGAAGTTTCCAGTCCTTCACGCTGTCCACAATGGCGTGACGTTCGAGCTTCGCGCCCTGAAAGAAGAACATGAACGTGATGAGGATCGTCACGACATGCTGAAGGATATGCTCCATCTGTCCGCGGCAGGGCAGGATGGAGGCCAGCGCAATCGCGCAGATCAGGGAGAAGAGGAAAGGGTCAAGGCGCTTCATGCCGCACTATGTCCGCATCCGACCCGGACATGCAACGGTCCTGGAGGTCATATCCTGTTTGTTGTCTGTCCAGCGCCTGTAGGTTTTTATCCCTCTGCGTCGAACGAAAAGGCTCATCATGACGACGCCCCGTATCGGGCGCAGATCAAGACCGTAATGGTCTCAGAAGTCGCACGTATTCCGCCACTCTGAAATGCTGTGCAGGATAATCATTTTGAGGGAGTAATATGGTGCCCAAGGGCGGAATCGAACCACCGACACTGCGATTTTCAGTCGCATGCTCTACCAACTGAGCTACTTGGGCACCGAGCTTCAGGGCGAACCCCGTTGCGGAGATGGGATGTAGCTTATGATTGCGGTGGGATCAACCCTCTCCGTCGCGATATTCGTCCTGTTCTTCGTCATTGTCCTGACGAAAGGACGGAACGCGGTATGTTCCGCTGAACCAGCGGCCCAGATCGACGTCTGCACAGTGCCGGGAGCAGAATGGGCGGAACTGGGGATCTGTGGGGCGGTGGCAGATCGGGCAGGTGGACTCGCTCATGACAGGCTCCAGCTTGCAGGGGAGGCGTTGGGGTCAAGGACAAGGTCTAACGTTCGCGCGCGCCGGGACGTGAAATCAGCGAGAGCTTCAGGATCACTTTCCAGCGCCTTGATGAGGCTGATCGAGGCCGTCAGCGTCTGTCCGGGGCGCTCTTCGCGCAGGATCGTCCGCAGGATGGACAGGGCCAGACCCTGTGGAGAAGATAGAAGTTCATGAAGGGGCGGGCGACGGCGCGGGCGCGTCAGTTCCATTAGCCCCGACGGCGTTGCGCCGAGAACATCCGGCTTGAGTGGATCGTCGGACAGGGCTTCGCGCAGGAATGCGACCAGCGCGGGGCGTTTGCGCGTCTTTACACCCGCCGGATCTACCAGAATCGTGCCTGAGAGGTTCCGCAGACGGATCTGCCGGGCAAGGTTTGGAAAGGCTGCGACATTACTCTTGAAGTCAGGAGCGCCAGTGCTGTCGAGGTCGATGGCGATCAGGGCGGGAGTCGGAAAAAAACTAGCGGTCAGCAGGCCCAGATCGGCTTCAGAACTGCCAAGACTGTCGAAATCGGCCTCAAGCGCCCCATCGAACGCCCGCTGGCAGCGCTGAAGGCGCGGACGCAGCCGCACAGGCAGTTTTGCGGCAATACCCGGATCATCCACGAAAATTGGCGCATCCCGATAACGGTCCGCCAGTTCGTCCAACGGGGTCGGGCCGCGTTCCAGAAGTTTCGGAGCGGAAGGGGCTTCGGCAGGCATTTCGGCCCTACGCAGACGCAGACCTTTCCCGTTCTGTGCCGAGCGACTGACGCGGGCTGCGAGCAGAGTGCCTTCGATCAGGGCATCGCGTGTGGGGAGAAAACCACTCTGGTCGTCTTCGAGCAGGACGAATGCGCCGCCCAGAGCCGGGGCGGCCTTCTGGACGCGGACAACGTGCCAGTCTTCCAGACCATCCGGGCAGCCGGGACGCCAGAGTGCGACGTCCAGCAGCGTGTCATGGTCGGTAACGGCAATCCGCACTTCGCCCGGAGAACAGGCTGCGCGGATTTCAGTCATGCGATCCAGCCACCCGAAGGTTTACCCACCAGTTGTCCGCGCAGGAGCTGCGCGGTTTCAAACAAAGGCAGCCCCACAACAGCCGAATAGCTGCCACCAATCTGGCGGATATGGGCGCCAGCAGCGCCCTGAATGGCATAACCGCCCGCCTTGCCCTTCCAATCCCCCTGCGCGATCAGGGCGTCGATCTGTGCGTCCGTCAGGCGGTGGAAAATGACGAAGGTTTCCACCAGCCGCTCGCAGGAATTGCCTTGCGGCCAGCCCGCGCTCGGGCGCAGGACAACAGCGGTCAGAACCTTGTGCCGACGGCCCGACAGCAGCTTCAGGCAGGCGCGGGCCGTCTTTTCATCTTCGGCTTTCGGCAGGATGCGCCGACCGACGGACACCACGGTATCCGCGCCGAGAACCAATGCGGCATCCGTGCGTTGCGCGGCCACATGCTCCGCCTTCTGGCGGGCGAGGCGCTGCGCGAGCGGGCGCGGCAGTTCGCCGGGGCGCGGTTCTTCGTCGATATCGGCGCTGACGACGGCGTCGGGCACGATGCCGATCTGTTCCAGCAGGCTCAGGCGGCGCGGGGAGGTGGAGGCCAGAACGAGCTTCGGACGGTCCAAAAGGCCGGATGACCCTTCTGCGGAAGACGGGGATGCGGTCATGCGGCGGACTGTCTTACTTGAAGCGGAACGTGATCCGTCCCTTGGACAGGTCGTAGGGCGTCATTTCGACGTTGACGCGGTCACCGGCCAGAACGCGGATGCGGTTCTTGCGCATCTTGCCGCTCGTATGGGCGAGGATGGTGTGCTCGTTGTCGAGCGTGACGCGGAACATGGCGTTGGGGAGCAGTTCCATGACGGTGCCGGTAAACTCGATCAGGTCTTCTTTTGACATGTGAATCCTTGCTTCAGGGACAGGGTAATGATCTGCGCGCGGCAGTGGCTCCGGTGCGGAGCCAGAAAATCCAGCCCGCTATGTGCGGACTGTCAGCCGAAAGGTCAAGCGCGACCGGCCCCTGTCCCGGGATTCTTGCGGTTTTTATGCCGGCTCGACGTGGTTTTCAGGAGGCTTTGCCAGCGGCCTGCGCTCCACCCTGAGCCGCGGCACGGGCGGCCATCTTTTCCTCTTCGGTCCAGACGCGGCGCTCGCGCACCTTCTGCGGCTTGACCTGCTTGACCGGACCGCCGCCGAGGACGGGCGGGCGCATGGTGGAGTTCCGGGCCTTTTCGCAGTGCCATTCATGGCTGTCATGAACGTCCAGAGTCCGGCCGATCTCACGCTCCACGGCATGGAGCCAGGCGCGCTGTTCTGCATCGCACAGCGTAATGGCAAAACCGCTGCGGCCCGCACGGCCCGTGCGGCCGATCCGGTGGACATAGCTCTCCGGCAGGCTCGGCAGGTCGTGGTTGATGACATGCGTGACCGTATCGACGTCAATGCCGCGCGCCGCGATATCAGTCGCCACCAGAACCTGAACGTCGCCTTCGCGGAATGCGTTCAGCGCCCGCTCGCGCTGGCCCTGCGACCGGTTGCCGTGCAGCGCTTCCGCCGTGATGCCGGACTCCGTCAGGAAGGTGCAGACCTCGTTGGCGATGTTCTTTTGCAATGTGAAGACGACGGCCTGACCGATGCCCGGCGTCTGAAGCTGGGACAGGAGGGCCGCTTTCTTGTTGGACGCATCAAGGAACATGACCGACTGCGCGATGCGGTCCACCGTGGTGGAGGGCGGTGCGATTTCGACCTTGGCCGGGTCGCGCAGGAGGCTCTCGACGAGGGCCGTAATGGATTTCGGCATGGTCGCGGAAAACAGCACCGTGTGCCGGTCTGCGGGGAGTGTTGCGACAATGCGTTCGATCGGCTTGGCAAAGCCCATGTCGAGCATCTGGTCGGCTTCATCCAGCACCAGCGCCTCAAGCTGCGACAGATCGCACAGGCCCTGCTCAATCAGGTCCAGCAGGCGGCCCGGTGCGGCGACGATGATGTCCACGCCCTCTTCAAGCGCCTTGACCTGATGGACCTGACTGACACCGCCGAAAATCGTGGTGACACGCACGGGCTGGTGACGGCTGAAGCTCTCGAATCCGTCCGCGATCTGCGAAACCAGTTCGCGCGTGGGCGCCAGAACCAGAATGTGCGCGCCGTTCTTAGGGGCTGGGCGCGGGGTTTCGGCAAGCCGGTGCAGCAAAGGAAGCGCGAAAGAGGCTGTTTTACCCGTGCCGGTCTGTGCCAGTCCGAGCAGATCGCGGCCTTCCAGCAGAAACGGAATGGACTGGGCCTGAATGGGCGTCGGCTTGACGTAGCCTGCGTCGTCCAGAGCACGAAGGATTGTGGGCGTAAGGCCGAGATCGGCAAAAGTTACGGACATAATAAGGCGGCGCCTCCGGCGCTGAGTAAAGCTGCGCCTGATGGGGCTTCGCGGATTCAGAAAGCGGGCTTGTACGAATGATGCTTCCCGCCGTCAACGCGACCGAAAAGCATGCAGACTCAGCCCGTCAGGACAGTTTGGAAATATCGCGCATGGCGACGACAAGATTCATATGTGACGCCAGAAGCCTCTGCGGCAGGGACGGCAGATAAATGCGGATGGCCTCAAGCCGTTTGGACTCCGGAAGGGCTGCAAACGGCGTGCGCGACCCCGGGCCGTCACTCCCCGCGTCATAGCTTTTTGCAATCGCGGCCAGCAGAGTGGCGGGGACGGAGGCCAGAAGCGCTTTCTGCGCCGGATTCAGAAGACGGTCCCGCAGGGGGCCGGAGAGCGTGCGCTCTTCGGCGATTTTCGGTTCTTCATAAGGCTTGAGCTGGCTCAGCGGGAACTCGACCTCCACGCCATTGGCCTGCTCGACATAGCCGGTGGTGCCGTCGATATCGACCAGCCTGCCGTCATGCGTGCCCTTGAGGTCAGAAACACGGTCACCGATCGACAGGCGGGCCATCAGTTCTTCTCCAGTCGGGCTGACAGGCTGAGGGCATGGGCGTCCAGTCCTTCGGCGGTCGCCAGAGCCACACCGGCCGGGCCGATCCGGCGCAGACCGGCTGCGTCGGTTTCGATGGTGGTGGTGCGCTTGATGAAGTCGAACACCGACAGACCGGAGGCGAACCGCGCCGTACGGCTGGTCGGCAGGACGTGATTCGGACCGCCGACATAGTCGCCCACGGCTTCGGGGCAGTTGCGGCCCATGAAGATCGCACCCGCATGGCGGACCATCGCCGAGAAGTCACGCGGGGCGTCGAGCATGACTTCCAGATGCTCGGGCGCCAGCGCATTCACGATCTCGGCGGCTTCCTCAAGCGAGCGTACGACAATGACCGCGCCATGATCGTCCCAGCTTTTCGAAGCGATGGCGGCACGGGGCAGGGTTTCCAGCTCTTTGCGGACGGCCTCCGCGGCACGTTCGGCAAAAGCGGCATCCGTTGTCACGAGAATGGCCTGAGCCTGCTCGTCATGTTCGGCCTGTGCGAGCAGATCGAGGGCCACCAGACGCGGATCGTTCTGCCCGTCGGCGACGACCACGACTTCGGACGGCCCGGCGATGCTGTCGATGCCGACATGCCCAAAGACCTGCCGCTTGGCTTCTGCGACATACGCATTGCCCGGCCCGACGATGCGGTCCACCGGGGCGATAAGGTCCGTGCCGAACGCCATGGCGCTGACGGCTTGCGCGCCGCCAATACGGTAGATTTCCGTCACGCCGCAAAGCTGCGCGGCCGCGAGAACCAGCGGGTTCAGCACGCCGTCCGGGGCCGGGACACACATGGCCAGCCGCTTCACACCCGCCACACGAGCGGGCAGGGCGTTCATCAGCACGGAGGACGGATAGGCCGCCTTGCCGCCCGGAACATAAAGCCCGACCGCATCCAGCGGGGTCCAGCGCATCCCGAGGCGGATGCCGTCCTCATCCGTGAAGTCCAGATCCTTGGGCATCTGGGCCGCATGAAACGTCTCGATCCGGCGGGCGGCGGTGCGGAGGGCGTCCATCAGGTTCGAGGGCACGCGCGCGGCTTCGGAGGCGATTTCTTCGGCGCTGATGCGGAGTTTGTCAGCAGGCAGGGTCAGCCGATCGAACCGGGCGGTATAGTCGCACAGGGCCTCGTCGCCCCGGCTGCGGACGTCTGCGAGGATCGCACGGACCGGTTCGGCCACGCTGCGTTCGTCGCTGCCACGCGCGGCGAGGAGTGTTGCGAAGTCTGCGGAAAAATTAGCTGCGGACGTATCGAGGCGTTTCATCAGACCGCACCTTCCGTGGCGAGGGCTGTACGGAAGCGTTCGATCAGGGCGCTGATTTCTTCAGGCCGGGTCTTGAGCGCGACGCGGTTGACGATCAGGCGGCTCGTGACATGGGCGATGGTCTCGGTTTCCATCAGGCCATTGGCGCGCAGGGTGGAGCCGGTATCGACCAGATCAACAATCACGCTCGCCAGGTCCAGCGTCGGTGCGAGTTCCATAGCGCCGTTCAGATGCACGATCTCGGCATTGATGGCGCGGGACGCGAAGTGACGGCGGGCAATGGTCGGGTATTTTGTGGCAACCCGCAGACGGGACTGACCCGTTGCGGGATCTTCGATCATGGTTTTTGGGCGCGCCACGCAAATGCGGCAGCCCCCGATGCCCAGATCGAGCGGCGCATAGATGTCCGGATAGTCGAATTCCATCAGCACATCTGCGCCGCATACGCCGATATCCGCACCGCCATACGCCACGAACGTCGCGACATCGAAGGAACGGACCCGCACGACATCCAGATTCGGATCGGATGTGCCAAAGCGCAGGCGGCGGCTGCTTTCGGTCAGGCAGTCCGGGTCGGGCTCGATGCTCGTTCGCGTCAGGACCGGAGCCAGCGCCTTGAGGATGCGGCCTTTCGGAAGGGCGAGGATCAGCGGCGTATGATGATGCGCGGTTGCGTCCGTTCCGTTCCGGGTCATGATCGGGGGGTCGGTCTGGAGCGCTGTCATGCGACGTCTGGTCCTTGGCTGTCCGCAGGCACTGGGAACGGCAGCGCATATCACGAAGCCGGAGTCTTCCCAAGCCTTGCGCGGTTTCAAACGGTCTTGAGTGGACTTTGACACGGAATCTTCTTGACGGACGTTCCGAAAGCGGATCACTCTTGTATGCATGTCTGCTGACATAGAAACATTACTCTTCCCCACCTCACTTTCGGAGGCCAGCGCCCTGCCGCTACGCGTTCAGATCCGCGAGCGCGTGCTGGCCGCCATCGGTGCGGGTCTGCTGAAACCCGAAGATCGCCTGCCGACCATGCGCGCGCTCGCCGTTCATCTGCGGGTGGATCTCAACACCGTCCAGCGAGCCTATGCGGAGCTTGAACGAATGGGCGCGATCCGGACGCTGCGGGCCCGGGGCAGTTTCGTCAGCGACACGCCGCCACAGCCGGACGGCGCGCTCAAAGCCGCGGAAGCCCGGGCGCTCGCGGCCTCCACCATCGCCCGCAGTCAGGCCGCGGGGCTTGATCCCGAAGCGGTCGTCATCGCCATGCGCGATCTTCTCGGTCTGCCTCCCACCTCATCCGAGCCCGAGAGCGGCTCTGCCAAAGGCTGATGTCCATGCCGGATTTTCCCGTGCTTCCTTCCATGTCGCTGGTGCCATCCATGAAGCGGAAACTGCCCCTCAACACGATTTCGGCCTCCATCGCAGCGGTCGTTTTTCTGATCTCGGCCGGGCTGACAGCTCTGACGCGACAACCCGGCTGGGTTATCGGTGGCTTTGTGCTCGCCCTGCTCGTGCATCTGTCGCTCAAGATGTGCAATTCCTGGCAGCGCGTTCTTGTCCTGCGGGCAGGAAAGATTCAGGGATTGCGTGGTCCGGGCCTGTTCCTGATCGTTCCCTTCCTCGATCAGATTGACGCCGTTGTGGACCAACGCATCCGCACGGTGCCCGTGCATACGCGTCAGACCCTGACGCGTGATACGACGCCGGTGGATGTGGACGCGGTCGTGTTCTGGATGGTGCATGATCCGCTGCGGGCCATCACGGAGCTGGACAATTACGAGGGCTCGGTCTCGATGGTCGCGCTCACGACGTTGCGCGAGGTTGTCGGCAGTTCGGATCTGGCCACGCTGCTGGAAGACCGTCGCCGCATTGACGGCGAACTGCGAGACCTCATCGAAAGCAAGACCCGCGAATGGGGCGTTACAGTTCAGTCCGTCGAAATCCGCGACGTGCAGCTCCCTGACAGCCTTCAGGACGCCATGAGCCGTCAGGCGCAGGCCGAGCGCGAGCGTGCTGCCCGCGTCACCCTTGCTTCGGCGGAGCGGGAAGTGGCGCATGAACTGGCGCAGGCGGCCAAGACTTACGAAGCCGCGCCGATCGCGCTCCAGATCCTTCAGATCAACCGTATTTTTGAAATGAACAAGAACCGCGGCACCACCATCCTGATGCCGACGACCATGGCGGATGCCATGACATCCGCAACCGCCTTCGCCGCCGCGATGCAGACCGTCCAGCCGGATGCAGGTGCCCCGGCTGCGACCGGTGAAGTCAGCGGCTGAAGCTGGCGACCATGTCGGGCAGATTGCGCTGACGTCGCGTTGACAGCCGCGCGGCTGTCAGGACGGAGCGCGCCTGCGAAATCGCTGTGTCCAGCTCCGAATTGATGATTGTGTGATCGAATTCGGACCAATGGGAAATCTCGTTCAGCGCCGCCTGCATCCGCTTGGCGATTTCTTCGGGATGGTCCGAAGCGCGCTTGTTCAGCCGGCGTTCCAGTTCTTCCAGCGAAGGCGGCAGAACGAACAGGCTCACCACATCGTCCGGCAGAGCCGCGCGTAGAAGGCGGTGTCCCTGCCAGTCGATATCGAACACCATGTCATGTCCGGCGTCCAGTGCTTCCTCAACTGGTGCGCGCGGCGTGCCATAACCCCGGTCGAAGACTTCCGCCCATTCCAGAAGCTCATCATCCGCAGCCATGCGGCGGAACTCCGCGATATCCCGGAAATGGTAATGCACACCCTCGACCTCGCCCGGACGCGGCCCGCGCGTCGTAACCGAGACGGAATGGCGCAGGGTTGGCTCCGAAGCGCGCAGGGCGTTGGCAATGGTGGACTTGCCCGCACCAGACGGGGCCGAGATCACCAGACAGACGCCACGGCGAGGCAGTTGGGTCATGGGGTCTCCTTGGAAGAATGAACTGGACGGGACTGTTCTGCGGAAGCGTCTAGCGTGAAAGGGGCAGTTTTGACCAGATATTCAGAGCCTGTTTAGGGCTCTGCCCTGAAACCCGCCAAAGGCCAAGGCCTTTGGAAACCGCTTAATTTGGAATCAGGATCAAAGGGGCGAGCCCCTTTGTGGGGCTCGGGGCAAAGCCCCGATCCTCACGGCTCGGACTGCAACTGCGCAACAATGGCACTACTGATCGTCCGCCGCGTCGGGCCACCCAGAATATGTCCGAGCGGCGCCAGCACTTCGATATGGTCACAGACGATCTTGAAAACTGCGAGCATTGGCACGGACAGGAACGCGCCGGAGATGCCCCACATCCAGTCCCAGAACAGCAGCGATCCCATAACGAAAACGGGATTGAGCGTGAAGCGCCGGGCCAGCAGCATAGGCGTGATGGTCTCGCCTTCCAGCACATGGATCAGCAGATAGATCGACGGCGGAAGGAGCGCGTAAAGCAGGGAGGGGAAGCTGAAGAGTCCGACCACGAAATAGACCACCACACCCGTGAGCGGCCCGATGATGGGAATGTAGTTCAGCAGGAAGGCCAGGACGCCCCACAGAAGCGGATTGGGCATTCCGGTCGCCCAGCACTGGATCATGTTCACCAGCCCCACACCCAGATTCATCATCGTGATCGTCACGAGATAGAGCGAGACGTTCTGTTCGATCTGTGTCGCCATTTCCACGAGGCGGCGTTTCTTGGCGTAAGTCGGCATGATCTCGACGCAGCGGCGCAGAAGCGTGTCGCCTTCCGTCATGAGAAAGAACAGCATCAGCAGCATCGAGAAGAAGCCGCCTGCAAGCTCCCGCGTCCCGGCCAGAACGGAAGAGCCGAGCCGCGAGAGTGCCGTCTCCCCGCTGATCGGACCGGTGACGCCATGTGCTGTATGCGTGCTGCCGGAATGGCCGCTGAACATGGCCGACAGACGCATGTAATCGTGCTGGATCATGTCGATCGGCCCGCTGAGAACGGCCAGCTTGCTTTGCAACGCGGGGAGCGTCTGCGGCGCGCGGGTGATCCAGCCAGCCGCCGGGACGGAAATCGTCGTGGCGATTCCACCCACAATTCCAAACATCATGACAATCAGCAGTAGTCCCGCCAGATGCCGGGGCAGGCGCAGGCGTTGGGTCAGGAATCGCATGGGTGCGATCATGAGCAGGTTCAGCACGAGCGCGAAGACGAAAGGCAGGAGGATGGGGGCCGTGAAATACAGCGAATAGAAGACGGCGAGAATCGTCAGGATCAGGACACACATGTCCCGGATGTTCAGATGGTCGCGCAGCAGGTTCCGGTCGAGCGTAGGGTCCGGAAAATCGCCGTCCGGGAGCAGTTTTTCACCAGCTTTCCCAGACGGGGACGCGGTATCGCTACAGGCAGGGTCGGCGGAGGACGCAATGGGACGGCCGGACATGTTTTTTTGCCTGCAACGAAGACGGAGCTTACGGACCAGAACGGTCCGCGAAAGGACACAGTTACGTGTTCTGCCCAAAAAACCCCTTGAACTCCAGTGGCATCCGGTCACTAAATCATGAGGAGCGCCTGTGGATGTGTTGTTGTCACATCTGCCGGTTATCGGAGACCAAGGAGAAAAATCATGGCCTGGAACACACCGAAAGTTACCGAAATCCCGCTGGGCGCAGAAATCAACTCGTATGTCTGCGGCGAGAAGAAATAAGCCTCTTCCCCGAGGCCCCGTCCTTGAGGAATATGGCACGGCCGCTCCCCTTCGGAGCGGCCGTTTTCATTCATGGGAGCCGCAGGGCGCCCGATTCAGACGGTTTGTGAAAAAATGATTGATGTCATCGTGCTTGGTGCGGCGGCAGGGGGCGGTTTTCCGCAGTGGAATTCCGCAGCGCCCGGCTGTGTGGCCGCCCGCACGCGACAGGGCGCGAAAGCCCGGACCCAGGCCTCCATCGCCGTCAGCGCCGACGGAAAACGCTGGTTCATTCTCAACGCCTCGCCCGATCTGCGTCAGCAGATCATCGAGACCCCGGCCCTGCATCATCAGGGCAGTCTGCGCGGAACGCCTATTCAGGGTGTCGTTCTGACCTGCGGCGAAATCGACGCCATCACGGGGCTTCTGACGCTGCGCGAGCGCGAACCCTTCAGACTGATGGGCAGCGACTCGACGCTTCGGCAACTGGCGGACAATCCGATGTTCGGCGCGCTCGACCCTGAGATCGTACCGCGCATCCCGCTGCCTCTCAACGAACCCATGTCCCTGATGAACAAGGACGGGATTCCCTCGGGCCTGCTGCTGACGGCCTTCGCAGTGCCGGGCAAGGCCCCGCTTTATGCGGAAGCCGCAGGCTCGAAGCCCGATGAAACGCTGGGTCTGTCCATAACGGACGGGCTGAAAACGCTGCTCTTCATTCCCGGCTGCGCGCATATCACGCCGGAGATCGTGGAGCGGGTGGCTGCGGCGGATCTCGTGTTATTTGACGGGACGCTGTGGCGGGACGACGAAATGATTCGCGCTGGGCTAAGCCCCAAGAGCGGCCAGCGGATGGGACATGTTTCGGTCAATGACGCCGGCGGCCCGGTCGAATGTTTCACGATATGTGAAAAACCTCGCAAGGTCTTGATTCATATCAACAACTCCAACCCGATTCTGTTCGAAGACAGCCCCGAACGAAAAAGCGTCGAACGCGCCGGATGGACGGTTGCGGAAGACGGCATGACTTTCAGACTGGACACACCATGACGCTCCTCACCCCTGACCAGCTTGAAGAGAGGCTTCGGCAGATCGGTGCCGAGCGGTATCACAATCGGCATCCGTTTCACCGCAAGCTGCATGACGGCAAGCTCAACCGCGCGCAGGTTCAGGCCTGGGCGCTAAACCGCTATTATTATCAGGCCCGCATCCCGGCCAAGGACGCGACCCTCCTTGCACGTCTGCCCACAGCCGAACTGCGCCGGGAATGGCGGCGCCGGATCGAGGATCATGACGGCACCGAGCCCGGAACGGGGGGTGTCGCGCGCTGGCTGATGCTGACGGATGGTCTGGGGCTGGATCGCGACTATGTGGAAAGCCTCGACGGCCTGCTTCCGGCGACGCGTTTTTCAGTTGATGCGTATGTGAACTTCGTGCGGGACCGCTCCATTCTGGCCGCCATCGCGTCCTCGCTGACGGAGCTGTTTTCGCCCACGATCATTAGCGAGCGCGTCTCGGGGATGCTGCGGCACTATGATTTCGTGTCGGAAAAGACGCTGGCCTATTTCACGCCCCGTCTGACCCAGGCGCCGCGGGATTCTGATTTTGCTCTGGCCTATGTCCGCGAAAATGCCCGTACGCCCGAGCAGCAGAAAGAGGTTCTGGAAGCTCTGGAGTTCAAGTGCTCCGTGCTGTGGACCATGCTGGATGCGCTCGATTATGCCTATGTAGACGGCCACATTCCGCCGGGCGCCTTCGTGCCATGATGGACCAGTCCTGTGTTGCGGAGGAGAGTGTTCTCTCCTTTGCGCGCGGTCATCGGCTTCAGCACGATCGCGTGAGAGACCTGTGGATCGTGCAGGCGCCTGAAAAAGCGTTTGTGATCGAGGGTTCCGCACCGCATATTCTGCGGCTTCTGGATGGAGAGCGCAGCGTCGGCGACATCATCCAGCAACTTGCAAACGAATTTTCCGCCCCGCGTGAGGTCATTGCGAAGGATGTCCTCGCGCTTCTTTCTGAACTGACAGAAAAGAACGTCCTGCACACATGACTCTTCCTTCGCCGCCGATGAGCCTTCTGGCTGAACTGACGCATCGTTGCCCGCTTTCCTGCCCCTATTGCTCCAATCCGCTTGAACTCGAACGAAAAGCCGCCGAACTCGACACAGCCGGCTGGCGCTCTGTGCTGGAACAGGCCGCCGAACTCGGTGTGTTGCAGGTTCATTTTTCCGGCGGTGAGCCGATGGCCCGACCCGACCTCGTCGAGCTGGTCGCCCTCGCGCGGGACCTCAATCTGTATTCCAACCTGATCACCTCCGGCGTCCTGCTTGACGAGGCGAAGCTGGAGGCGCTGGACAAGGCGGGGCTGGACCACATCCAGCTGTCCTTTCAGGACGTGACGGAGGCGGGCGCCGAGCGGATTGGCGGCCTCAAGGGGGCGCAGGCCCGCAAGATCGAGGCGGCACGGCTTATTCGGGCGTCCGGTATTCCGATGACGCTCAACTTTGTGGTGCACAGGGAAAATGTGGCCCGTATTCCCGAGATGTTTGCTCTGGCGCGGGAACTCGGGGCCGGTCGGGTGGAGATCGCGCATACCCAGTATTATGGCTGGGGACTGAAAAACCGCGACGCGCTTCTGCCCAGCCGTGAGCAGCTTCAGGAGGCCACACGCGCTGTCGAGGCAGAGCGTGCGAAGGGTGGTCTTTCGGTTGATTATGTGACGCCGGATTATCATGCAGACCGGCCAAAACCCTGTATGGGAGGTTGGGGTCAGCGTTTCGTGAATGTCACACCCTCAGGACGGGTGCTGCCGTGCCATGCGGCTGAAATTATTCCCGATGTTGCCTTCCCGAATGTGCAGGACGGGACCCTGTCGGACATCTGGAACTGTTCGCCCCTGTTCAATATGTTTCGGGGGACGGACTGGATGCCGGAACCCTGCCGGTCCTGCGAGCGCAAGGAGCAGGACTGGGGCGGATGCCGCTGTCAGGCGCTGGCGTTGACGGGGAATGCCGCCAACACCGACCCGGTCTGTAGTCTCTCGCCGTTTCACGACCGTGTGGAAAAGGCCGTGGAGGAAGCATCAGAAAAGCCGGAACTTGTGTACCGGCGTTTCTGACAGGCGGCGCTTTTCCAGCAGGGATCAGGAGCGGACGGGCACGTTGCGCAGGAAGGCCAGTGTTTCGACACAGGCCGCTGCGGCTTCACGGCCTTTGTTTTCGGCGTCTTCGCGGGAGCGGTCCACGGCCTGCTGTTCGGTGTAGGTCGTCAGGATGCCGAAAGCGATCGGCACTTCGGTGGCAAGCTGGGCCTGCATGATGCCGATGGTGGCACCCAGCGAGATGAACTCGAAATGCGCGGTGTCACCCTTGATGACGCAGCCGAGGCAGATCACGCCCTCGTATTGGCCGGATTTCGCCAGACGCTGGGCCAGAATGGGGAGTTCGAACGCGCCCGGCGCGTCATAGACGTCCACATCGGTGATGCCGCGCTCTTCGAGCCATTCCAGCGCGCCGTTCTTCAGGCCGCCGGTGATGCTCGTGTTGAAGCGGCTGGAGATGATGGCCACTTTCGGTGCGGGAGAAAGCTGCAGGTCGGGGGCTACGGGGATATGGGTGCTCATGCCGGCTGTTCCTGAAGGAAATGGCCCATCCGTGTGCGTTTGGTCGCAAGATAGGCGCGGTTGAAAGGATTGGCTTCGATTTCCAGCCGCTCGCTGGACTGCACGTCAAAGCCGAAGCGGACGAGGTTGGATTCCTTGTCCGGATTGTTCGTCAGAAGACGGAGCGAACTCACGCCCAGATGCCGCAGCAGGTCCGCCGCTGCGTCCCATTCGCGGGCATCGGCGGGCAGGCCAAGGGCCTCGTTGGCCTCGACCGTGTCCATGCCATGATCCTGAAGCTCGTAGGCGCGGATCTTGTTGGCCAGTCCGATCCCACGGCCTTCATGGCCTCGCAGATAAACCAGCACGCCGGACTCGGATGCCGAAATCCGCTCCAGAGCCTCGCGGAGCTGCGCGCCGCAGTCGCAGCGCATGGAGCCGAGCGCATCGCCCGTCACACATTCCGAATGCAGACGCACCAACGGCACGCCCTTGGATGGATCGCCCTTCACCAGCGCGACATGCTCTACGCCATCGACGGCGCGGAAGGCGTGGATGCGCAGATCGTGGCCGCCGAAAATGCTGGGGAGGGCGGATTCGGCCACCATTTCGCCCGCAGCCGGAACGGGCGTGCAGATCAGATCGTGGCCCGCGATGGCGCCACGTCCATGCTCGCGGCACCAGTCCTGAAGGTCGGCGATGCTGACGATGGGCATGTTGTGGCGGGCGGCGTATTTCCGCAGTTCCGGCAGGCGCATCATGCTGCCGTCATCGGCCATGATCTCGCAGATCACGCCCGCGGGTTCCAGCCCGGCCAGACGCGCGATGTCGATGGACCCCTCCGTATGACCGTTGCGGCCCAGAACGCCCTCGGGATGCGCGCGGAGCGGGAAGATATGCCCCGGCGAGACGAGGTCGTCTGGCTTAGCTGCGGGGTTGGCGGCGATGACGATCGTGCGGGCGCGGTCTGCGGCAGAAATGCCGGTCGTCACACCTGTTGCCGCTTCGATCGAAACCGTGAAGGCTGTGCCACGCGGGTCGCGGTTGCGGGCCACCATGGGGGGCAGGGCCAGACGGTCCGCCTGTTCGGCTTCCAGTGGCAGGCAGATCAGGCCGCGCGCCTCACGAACCATGAAGTTGATGGCTTCCGGCGTGGCGAACTGCGCCGCCATGACCAGATCGCCCTCGTTCTCCCGGTTTTCGTCATCGACCATGACGACCATGCCGCCAGCGCGGATGGCCTCGATGGCGGTTTTCAGGGACGGCTTCATGAGGCCACCTTTCCAAGGCTGGGGGAGAACCGCAGCAGGTTCTCGACATATTTGGACAGCACATCGACTTCCACATCCATCCGGTCTCCGACCGACAGCGTGGAGAGGTTGGTGTGCTCCCAGGTGTGCGGGATGATCGTCAGGCCGACTTCAAAACCGGGCTGATTGCCGCGCGTGATGTCGTCATGCAGATCGTTTACCGTCAGGCTGATGCCGTCGAAGGTGATGGAGCCCTTTTCCACGACATACTGGCGCAGCGCCTGCGGGACGAACACGCGCAGGGCATAGGAATCCCCGGCTTTTTCAACGCTGGCGAGGGTCGCCACGCCATCCACATGACCCTGCACGATATGGCCCGAAAGGCGCGTACTGGCGGCGACGGCGCGTTCCAGATTGACGCGCGATCCGGTTTTCAGCTGATCCAGCGGTGTTCGGGACAGCGTCTCGCCGCTGAGATGGAACGTCGCCACGCCTGCTGAATCGAAAGTCTCGACCGTCAGACACACACCATTGATCGCCACGCTTTCGCCGAGTTCCAGATCGGGGAATCCGGTCTCTACGGTCAGGTCCATGGCCTTGTCGCGGACGGAGGCGGCGCGGACTGTGCCCAGACGCTCTATGATTCCAGAGAACATGCGTTTTCCCTCAGCAGTCGCAGCGGGCTTTCGTCCCGCGATTTCAGATCGATGCGGTCAGTGGCCGCAGTTTTATGAATGGTGAGCCAGTCGTCCCACAGCCCGGCCTCGGCGACGGAGGCCAGCAGGGCCGGTCCGGCTTCGATCATCGCCCAGTTTGCGCCGCGCTCCGCCAGCAGGGCCGGGACGGAGAGCAGGTCGGAACTGGTAAGGACCTCGAACCCATTTTCTGTCATCTCCGCAACCCAGTCCGCCGGAAGGCGGCCGTGGCGGTCGCAGACGACCAGAAGGCGCGGCTTGCGGCCCTCATGGTCCGGGATATGCCGGACTGTGAAGCGCGGGCGGTCCGCCAGAACGGTGCCGATCCCGGTGATGATTGCGTCCGTCGCCCGGCGTAGGCGATGCGCGAGGGTGAGCGAGGTCGGGGAGGTGAAGGTTTTCTGGCCCGGCGGTGGCACCATGGAGCCGTGTTTGTCCAGCGCCTGTTTAACACTGATCCATGGGCGGTGCCGGACGACGCGGCTTGCGAAAGGGGCCAGAAGGGCCTGGCAGTCGCGGGCCAGATCGGCCATGTCCGGCCGGTCCGCCAGCATGACCACGCGTTTTGCACCGGGCTCTTCGCGCAGCCGGACGGCTCCACCCGATGCCTGCGGGTTCGGATCGGCCACACCAATCCAGACCTCCCGAACCGGGCTGTTGCGCAGGGCCTCGCTGCACGGAGGGGTGCGCCCGGTGTGATTGCAGGGCTCCAGCGTGACGAGGGCCACCCGTGCCTGATCCAGTACACCCGCCGCACGCGCCTGCGCCAGAGCCATGGCTTCAGCATGGGGCTGTCCCGCGCGTGGATGAACGCCGACCGTCAGCACACGGCCTTCCGCATCCAGTAGCGCACATCCGACGGACGGGTTGGGTGCCGTGGCACCAAAGGTCTCGACAGCCTGCGAGATGGCCGCACGAAATCCGTCGCGAATGGTGCTCGGTGCTACGGTGTCGGAAAAGGTGGTCTGGTCAGGCAAGTTGCGTCTTCTGGTCCCGTTACGATCGGGACGTCCGCAAGGCGCACGCTGCCCTTAGCCGGAACGGAAAACAGGCGGGGCGGCAAGTGCCCAACCTGTCCGTGACCGGACAAGTGCTGCGTTCTCTTCCATCCGGACTATGACCGTCGGCTCCGGAGTCTCACCGGATCTGCTTGTCCCTTCCGGACCGAAATCCGGAAGGCGCTCGCGGGCTGAGGCGGATAAATCCGCCAATACCGCCGGTGGGGAGTTTCACCCCGCCCTGAGAACGTCTGTGTTCGAATCAAACTATGGAACCGTCCGGACAGGAATGACAAGCAAAAATCTACAAAGGCCTGTTCTCCAAGCCGAAGTCAGGACGTGCCGATACAAAAAAACCGCCGGTCGGGGACCGGCGGTTCTGAAAGCCCGAACTGGGGTTTTCGCGAAAATCAGGGGGAAACGCCCGTGTGACGGTCAATCGCGCCCTGCGTTGCGGTTGCGCCGCGGGTAACGTTGTGACCGACGGAGCTCACGTCCTGACCAGCGCCGCGCACGGTGTTGCAGGCAGACAGCGTGACGGCCGAACCCGAGAGAAGGGCCAGCGAAAGAGCAATACGTGCAATGAACTTGGTGGACATGAAAAAATCCTCTTGAAGAGCGTTTCGCCATCTAAACGACATTTCATGACAATGGTTCGCGGCTGTGGGAGAAATTTTTTCAGACTATCCCCGGTCCGGATTGAAAGTCGTTTCATCCGCTCTGAACGAATGGTGCTGTGAGGCGCTTTGTGAAGAGTTTTCGCTTTTTGTGAGGATCCATGCCCCGTTCCCGGACCCAATCTTCTTCTTCCCGACAGACCCGGCCAGCCATCGTCTGGTTTCGGGACGATCTGCGTCTGGCGGACCATCCTGCGCTGCATGAGGCGGCGTCCGGTCGGCCGCTGATCTGTGTTTATGTTCTTGATGACGTGACCCCGGCTCTGCATCCGGTCGGATCGGCGTTGCGGTGGTGGCTTCATGGGGCACTGGCGGATCTACGCGCGCAACTGGAAAGTCGGGGCGGGACATTGTTGACTCTCGCGGGGTCTGCCGAGGATCTGCTTCCGCAGCTTGCGCGGCACATGGATGCGGGTTCAGTACACTGGCACTATCGTCTGCATGAACGCGAACGGGCGCAGGACGATCGGATCCAGCAGGCTCTGGAACAGCAGGACTGTGAGGTTCGGGCGCACTGGGGAACGGTTCTGCTTGATCCGGACACGGTGCGGACGAAGCAGGGTGGATTCTATAAAGTCTGCGGTTCATTCTGGAAAGCGCTTCAGACGCACATCGTACCGGAGCCGTTGGGAATGCCGGACGGGCTATCATTTCAGGATGTTCCGGACTCTGTTCTGCCGGATAAACGGTTGAATGAAGCGGATCTCTGTCCGCGGGTTCCGGACTGGGCAGCGGGGTTCCGCACAACTTGGGAGCCGGGAGAAGCGGAAGGGCAGGAGCATCTTGAAGATTTTCTGAAAGATGCTGTTGCAGAGTATCCGAGGGGTCGGGACAGGGTGGCGGAGGAAGGAACGTCGCGCCTGTCGCCGTATCTTGCGTCCGGTGCGGTTTCACCTCGTCAGGTCTGGGCGGCGTTGCAGACGCATGGCGCGCATACGGATGGGCCGCGGATTTTCCTGTCAGAGCTCGGATGGCGGGAATTTGCCCGCTACACGCTGTATCACCTGCCGCAACTGCCGTTTGAAAACCTTAGTGCGAAATTTTCCGGGATGCGTTGGCGGAACAGTGCCGCAGATCTGAAGGCGTGGCAGCGCGGGCAAACCGGGGTGCCGATCGTGGACGCGGGGATGCGCCAGCTCTGGCAGACGGGCTGGATGCATAACAGGGCGCGGATGATCGTGGGGTCGTTTCTGACGAAGCATCTGCTGATCGACTGGAAAGAAGGGGAGGCGTGGTTCCGCGATACGCTGGTGGATGCGGATTTTGCGAACAACGCCATGAACTGGCAGTGGGTCGCGGGGACGGGCATCGAAGCCACGCCGTTTTTCCGGATTTTCAACCCGACGCGACAGGCCGAAAAGTTTGACCCGGACGGCGATTATATCCGTCAGTGGGTGCCTGAACTGCGCCGTCTGTCAGGAAAAGCGCTGTTCGAGCCTTGGGCCGCGAAGGAGGCGGATCTGCGACAGGGGGGAGTGATTCTGGGCAAGACCTACCCGCGCCCCATCGTCGATCTGAAAGACGGGCGGGATCGCGCCCTTCAGGCCTTCAGGGCGCTTTGAGGCCCTGAAATTCCGGCCCCGCGAAAGGGGCCGGAGCGACCGGATCAGAGGCCGCCGTTCAGGAAGTTGCTGACATCGCCGCGGGTTTTGCTGCCCAGAGCGTTGAGGCGGTTGCGCTGTTCCTGCGGGGCATTCTTGAGCTGCTGCAAGCGCTGGTTTTCCTGATCGCGCAGGTTGGTCAGCTTGGACTGTTCGCCAGCGATCTGCTTCTGAAGACGCGCCTTCTCGTTGGCCGGAGCGTTCGTGTATTTGTCCTTCAGGTCCTGAATCCGCTTTTCGCGCGCGGCCTGAGCGTCCTGCGACTGCTTCTGGTAGTTCTGGACCTTGCTGTTCAGGCAGTCTTCCCGCTGTGCCAGACGTCCGATGACATCATTCTGGCCAGTCTGCTGGCAGGCGCTGGATGCTGTGGTGCCCGCCGCATAAGCCTGCGGAGCAAGGGAAACGGCTCCGGCAATCAGTCCGACAGCAAGCATCGTGCGGGGGGAAGGAATGAAAATCATGACATCTCCTGTAAACGATCAGTAAAACATAGAGCGTCCTGATGGCGGGAATGTGGCTTTTTGAAAAGGGTCCTATTCCATGCCTTCTGCGATCGTCGATATCCGTTCAGGCATCAGTAATGTGATGTGGGTAATGCTTCGGATACTGATGAGTTTTTCTTTTTTGAAGGCGCTGAGGATCCGGCTGACCGTTTCAATAGTGAGTCCGAGATAATCCGCGATATCAGTCCGGGGCATTGGCAGGTCGAGTTCGACCGGGTGGGAGAGGTCTGGCTTTTCCAAGTGCTGGCAGCGTTCGATCAGGAAGGTGGCCACGCGCTCGCGGGCTGTCTTGCGGCCCAGCAGGGTCATGCGGGCCTGCATCAGGGCGAGTTCGCGGGAGGCTTCTTCGCGCAGGCGGTGTTCAAGGTTGGGAAAACGTTCGGTCAGGCGCTGCATGCCGGCATGGGGGAAGCGGCAGAGCGTTGCTCCGCCGAGGGCTTCGGCGCCGAAAGCGTAGCTGGTCGAGGCGGCGAGTCCGAGAAAATGTCCGCCTTCTGCAAAGCCTGTAATCTGGCGCCGCCCATCCGGCAGAAGCGTGAAGAGTTTGACCCTGCCGCCGGTCACCACAAAGAAATCGTTGGCCGGTGCGCCCTCTTCTATAAAGGATCGACCGTCGGCAACGGTCATTCGTGAAGACTCGTTGGCAAGAATGGCAAGGTCACAGTCGTCAATGCTGCTGCACACGCTCAGACGTCGTCCTACGCAATGGGCGCATCGATCATGGACATCTTCAGGAGTATGTGACGCAGACATGATGAATCCTGTTCCCGTTGTGCTGAGCGCAGCCTGAAGACTTTCAGCCACACTACCACATAATTTACCAGACTTGATTCAGGTCAATGTGATGGAAGGGGAGGAGTGCTTTGTGAGGCTCAACGAATGGTGATGGAAATTCCAGATGAAATTTAACGCTTTCGCGCTGGCTGCCGCAGTCGGCGCCGTTGCAACTCCCGCGTTTGCACAGGTTTCTGCTCCGGCTCCGCAGGCCACGGTCAGTGCGCCGATGACGGCGGCTCCTGTGCCGTCCGTGAACATCCATGCACCTGCGTCCGGCCATTGCGGCCTCTTCCAGACCTGCGCCAACACGCGCATCGGTCTGGGCAAGGGTGACTTCATCGTTCGTCTGTCCGCCCTTGGCGTCATGCCGGAAGACCGTGACAGCAGCCTGAGACTGAACGGCGCGCATCTCGGTGGCCGCGTCAAGACGACGCGTCAGGTCATGCCGGAGCTGACGTTTGAATATTTCTTCACGGACAACGTTTCGGTCGACCTGATTGCCGCCAGCACGCGTCATGAGATCGCTGCTGAAGGCGTTCCGGGTCTGGGCAAGGTTGATGTGGGCAGCGCCTGGGTTCTGCCGCCGACCGTCACGTTTGCTTGGCATTTCCGTCCGCACAAGCGCTTCAACCCCTATGCGGGTATTGGTGCGACGCTGGCATGGTTCCATAACGTGTCCCCTGCTGGTGGTCCGCTCACGCAGAAGCTCAATATCGGCGTGACGGGTGGCCCGTCTGTCAATGTCGGTTTCGACTATCAGGTCGTTGGCAACTGGTTCTTCAACTTCGACGTCAAGCAGATGTTCATGCGGGTCCATGCCTGGGCGCAGAACAATGCCGAGACCACGAAGATCACGGCGCATGACTCGCTCGATCCGACCGTCGTTGGTGCAGGTATCGAATACCGCTTCTGATTTTCGGGTCAGAAACTGGCGTATCAGGAAAGCGGCCTTTCTCCGGAGGGCCGCTTTTTTGCATTTTTGCGGCAATCACATAAAACTTTTGCAATCCGGTCATTCGGTCAGTGCAAAAATCTCTTCGTTTCCGTATGTGACGTCTGGCGTCCTTCCATGGGATATGAAATCGTTCGGGTCGTGGCCAACAGGCCATTCTCTAGACGTTTCAGTCAAAACGGGACGTCTGTCCTGACAGAGTTACGGGGTTTTCTATCAGCATGCGCGTTACCCGCGTCGGCGCGTGGGCCATTGGCCTGCTGTGCCTGACCATCCTTCTCGTCGTCGTTCTGCGATTCCGATCCCCGCATTCGACTGTTGCAGCGACCGAACCTCCTATGGTGACGCAGTCGAAGGGCGGTCTTGTCGTCCGGGAAGGTAGTCCGCTTGAGAAGCGTCTGACGATACAGGCCGCTGTAAGCGTCTCGCGTGATCACGGCATTCTGCTTCCCGCGCAGGTCATGACGGAACCCGACCGGCAGGTGAATGTGTATGCGCCGGTCGCGGGTCGGATTACGGATGTTCTGGTCCATCTGGGTCAGCATGTGCAGCGCGGACAGGTTCTGGCCACGATTGCTGCCGGTGATCTGGATCAGGCCTGGGCTGACGATACCCGTGCTCGTGCCGCTCTTGATTTCGCACGCCGTGCCTATGCCCGCGCGCAGGGTGTTCAGGCGATCGGTGGAAATGCCGTCAAGGATATCGAAGCCGCCCGTAACGATCTGACGCAGGCACAGGCCGAAGCCGAGCGCACGCAGCGCAGGCTTCAGGTTCTGGGCGCGCGCCCAGGCTATTCCGCAAAGGGACAGGCGCCGCTCGTGTCCCCCGTGGATGGTGTCGTCTCCACGACGATCATGGCACCGGGGGAAAACATCACCGATCCGACCGCCATCCAGATGACGGTTCTGGACCTGTCGCAGGTCTGGATTGCCGCGGCCATTCCGCAGGAAAATCTAGCGCAGATCGGTGAGGGCAACGTGCTGTCCGTCACGTTCGACGAGTTTCCGGGACGGACCTGTTCGGGTCAGGTCATCAGTTTTGATCCGGCACTTCATATCGATACGCGCCGGATCAATGCTTATGTCGCCTGCCCCAACACTGATGGCGTCCTGCGTCCGGGCATGTATGTGAATGCGACCCTGAACATTCCGCAGCCCAGTGAGATCATTATTCCCAAGGCCGCCCTTCTGATGAACAACGATCAGGTGTCGGTTTTCATTGAGACCGCGCCCCACACCTTCCAGCGGCGCGACATCACCATCAGCTATGATGAAGGTGAAAACGTCCGTGTGCTCAAGGGCATTTCCGCAGGAGAACGCGTCGTGACGAGCGGTGCCATTCTCCTGAACGATGACTGATCCGGTGGCCCTGAGCTGATGATCGAGCGTTTCATCTCCTGGTGCTTCAATCACCGGAATATTGTTTTCTTTTCCGCCCTGATCCTGGCGCTTCTCGGTGGTCTTTCGTGGAAGATCCTGCCGGTCGAGGCCTATCCGGATCTGGGCTCAGTCAGTGTATTGATCACGACCCAGCAGGAGGGGCTGGCCGCCGAGGAAATGGAGCAGCAGGTCACGATCCCGCTTGAGCGGACGCTGGCCAGCGTTCCCGGCGTGACGGACAGCCGCTCCACCAGCACGTTCGGCCTGTCACTGATTACGCTGATCTTCCGTGAAGGCACCAATGTCTATGCGGCGCGTCAGCTCGTCGAGACGCAGCTTGCCAACAATCCGCTGAACAATGGCGCCATGCCGTCTCTGGGGCCGATTTCAGGGCCGAGCGGCGAGATCTATCGCTATACGCTGGAATCCGACGACAAGAACCTGATGGAGCTGTCCGATCTCCAGCGCTGGACCATTATTCCGGCGATCCAACGCGTGCCTGGCATTGTCAATGTGGACAATTTCGGCGGTTTGACGCGCGAGTATCAGCTCGTTCTCGATCCTGATTCGCTGCAACGCTTTCATGTCGGCCTCGAAGACGTACTGACCGCCATTCGCAACAGCAACGCCAATGCGGGTGGTGGGCGTGTGAGCCGGGGCGAGCAGTCCTATATCATCCGTGGGATCGGGATGATCCGTAATCTCGATGACATGGGGAACATCGTTGTCGCCAGCCATGGTGGTGTGCCGGTTTTCGTCAAGGATCTGGGGCGCGTCCAGTTCGGGCATCAGGTCCGTCAGGGTATTCTCGGCAAGGACCGCAACCCCGATACGATCGAAGGTGTGGTGACGATGCTGAGCGGGGAAAACCCCTCGCTCGTGCTCGACGATCTGCATAATACGGTGGCGAAGCTCCAGCAGCAGCTCGCGCCTAGCCATGTCCGTATCGTGCCGTATATGGACCGTGACCATCTCGTGCTCTCCACGACGCACAAGGTCACGGAAACGATGATCGAGGGCATCGTCCTCGTCTGCGTGATCCTGACCCTGTTCCTCGGCAGCCCGCGCAGCGCCATCGTCACGGCCGTGACGATCCCGCTCGCGCTGTCGGTTGTGTTCGTGCTGATGCACAGTCTCGGGATGTCAGCGAACCTGTTTTCGCTTGGCGCCATCGATTTCGGCGTGATTGTGGATGGTGCCATCGTCATTACCGAGACGATCCTCCGCATCCGTGAGGAACGTCCGACCGAGGCGCTCGATCCTGTCGAGGTTCTGCCGGTCGCGCAGCGTGCGGGGCGGGCCATCTTCTCGTCCACGCTCGTCATCATCGTGGCCTACAGTCCGCTTTTTGCGTTCGAGGGCAGTGAGGGCAAGCTCTTCCGCCCGATGGCCTATACCGTCAGTTTCGCGCTGCTGGGTGCTCTGCTCTGCGCCCTAACGCTCATTCCGGCCCTGACCTATCTGGCGCTGCGCAAACCCAAGCATATCTGGCACAACCGCCCGCTGGAATGGCTACATGCCCGCTATACCTACTGGCTAGGACATTTCATCGACCGTCCGCTGATTGCCTATGGCGCGGGTCTCGCAGCGATGGTCACGGTCGTGTTCCTCGGGGCGTCGATCGGGCGGGAGTTCCTGCCGGATCTGGATGAAGGCTCGCTCTGGCTTCAGGTGCAGATGCCGACCGGCATCTCTCTGGAGAAGGGCGAGTCCATCGCCAATGAACTGCGCCATGCAGTCCGCGAGTTCCCCGAAACGTCCTATGCCATTACGCAGCTTGGGCGTTCAGACGACGGAACCGACCCCTGGACGCCGTCGCATATTGAAATGCCGGTCGGCCTCAAGCCGTATGACCAGTGGCCGTCAGGTGAGACCAAGGCGCAGTTCGTCGAACGTCTGCGTCGGCGTCTGTCGCAGATTCCGGGGATCGATTTCGGCATCAGCCAGCCGATTCAGGACAATATGAGCGATCTGGTCGGCGGTGCGCACAGCCCGCTGGTCCTGCGCGTTTACGGAAACGATTTTCAGGAACTGCGCCGTATTGGTCAGCAGATCGTGGATATTCTCCATCAGGTTCCGGGCACGGCTGAAGCGTCGATCTTTCAGGAACCGCGTATTCCGCAGATTGAAGTGGTGGCCGATCGTCAGGCTGCCGCGCGTTACGGCATCAGCATTTCGGATATTTCCGATGTCGTGTCGAACGCCATTGGCGATGCACCCATCACGACCGTTTATGTGGGGGACCGCTTCTATAACGCGACGCTCCATATCCGCCGCAAGGACCTGCAGGACATGCAGTCCCTGTCGCAGATCCCCCTTCTGGATGCGGAAGGGGCCTATATTCCGCTGTCTCAGGTCGCGCATGTCGGGCTTCATATGGGCGAGAGCAACATTGCCCACGAAATGAGTCATCGTCAGGTCACTATCCGCGTGGATAATGGCAAGCGTCCGCTGTCGCAGTATCTGGCGGATGCGCAGGGCCGGATCGACCAGCAGCTGCATTTCGACAAGGAAAAATACACGCTCGAATGGGCTGGCTCCTTCCAGCAGGAAGAGCGGGCCCAGAAGCGCCTCATGATTGCGTTGGGCGTGATGTTCGCGGTGATGTTGGTTCTGCTGTTTGCCGAGTTCCGCAAGATCCGGCAGGCATTGCTGATCCTCAGCGTCGTGCCGCTGGCGACGCTGGGTGGCCTGATCGCGCTGCATGTCCGGGGTGAGACGCTCAATATCGCGACCGCCGTGGGCTTTATCGCGCTGTTCGGTGTGGCTGTACAGAACGGCATCATCATGATTGCCAGTATCAACCGCCATCGCGTGGAAGGTCTGGGTGTGCGCGACGCCACCATCGCCGGAGCTGCCGAGCGTTTCCGTCCGGTGCTTATGACCGCGACAGTGGCCACGGCTGGTATGCTCCCGGCCGCTCTTGCCACGGGTGTGGGCACGGACGTGCAGCGCGGACTGGCGACGGTTGTGGTGGGCGGTCTGGGGATCGCCACGCTGCTGACGCTGTTTGCCCTGCCGGTCTATTTCAGCGAGCTTGAAATGTGGGTTGAACGCCGCGATGCGAAGAAGCGTCCGCAAGTTGCCTCAGAGGGAGCCGGATCATGACGATGCGCTCCGTGATGTCTCGTCGTGCGTCGTTTCTGCTGTGTCTGACGGCGCTTTCCGCCTGCGCGGTCGGCCCGGATTTCCATCGCCCGGACCTACCGAAGAACGCGGCCTATGAGGGTCAGCCCCTGACCGAGACCGCCGGGCATGGTGTGGCGGGTGCAACCATACCGCAGCAGTTCCAGTCCGGCGTGGATATTCCGGGCCAGTGGTGGATGGTGTTCGGCAATCCGTCCCTGAATGCGCTTGTCGATCAGGCGCTGGCCAACAATCAGTCCCTGCGCGCCATGCAGCAGGGGCTGAAATCCGCGTGGGAACAGCGGCGGATCGAGGGGGCGGGTCTTTATCCGACGCTTTCGGCTTCGTTCAACCCGACGCGGAACAAGACGTCCAAGGTCTACTCTCCCGTTCCGAACTCGAATGTGTGGCTCTATAATGTCCACACCGCGCAGCTGAATATTGGTTATGTGCCGGATCTGTGGGGCGGAACGCGTCGCGCGATCGAGGCCGCCGGAGCGCAGGCGGATCTCCAGAAGTTCCAGCTTGAAGCCACCGCGCTGACCATGATTTCCGATCTCGTGAATGCGACGATTGAGGAAGCCACGATCCGCGCCGAGATCGACGCCACGAACGAACTGATCCGCAGCCAGCGCGCCGTGCTGAAGACGGTAACGGCCGAGCAGGGCATCGGAAACGCATCCCGACAGGACATTGCGCAGCAGCTGGCCTCCGTGGCCCAGCTTGAGGCTACATTGCCCGGTCTGAGCCTCCAACTGGCGCAGACGCGGGACCAGATGGCGGTTCTGGTGGGCGTGACGCCCAACACGCCGCTGCCCGAGTTTCGTCTGGAACAGTTCACCCTGCCGAAGACTCTCCCGGTCTCGCTGCCGGCTGACCTGCTGAACCAGCGCCCCGATATCCGCGCGGCTCAGGCCCAGATCCAGTCTGCCAGTGCGCAGATCGGTGTGGCCATCGCCAACCGTTTACCGAATGTGCAGCTCAGCGCCACACCGGCGCAGGCCGTGGGCGTGATGAGCGATTTCTTCAAGCCCGGTTATGGCAACTGGACGATCGCCGCGACCGTCATGCAGCCGATCTTTCAGGGTGGTTCGCTCCTGCATGCAGAGCGTCAGGCGCGTGACAATCTGCTTCAGGCCAACGAGACCTACAGGGCCACCGTCCTGTCCGCCATTCAGGACGTGGCGGACAGTCTGCATGCCGTCACGTTCGATGCCGATGCCCTGAAGGCCGACGAGGAGCTGCTGAAGGCCACGACGCAGAGCATGACGATTGCCCGTGGGCAGTTGCGTCTTGGGGATGTCAGCGAGCTCGTGCTGCTTCAGGCCCAGCAGACAGACGCGCAGGCGCGTCTGGCCTATGTTCAGGCTGAGGGCGCACGGTTCTCTGACAGCGTCGGGCTGTTTCAGTCCCTCGGCGGGGGCTGGTGGAACCGGAATGACATGGGCATGACACCAGCGGCCCAGAAGGCGCTTGGGAAGTCGTTGGTGCCTTGGTGAGGTTCAGGGCTCTGCCCTGAAACCCACCAAAGGCCCAACGTCGATAAGAGGGGCCTTTGGAAACCATTACGTTTGAATCGGGATCAAAGGGACTGAGTCCCTTTGCGGGGTTCCGGGGCAGTGCCCCGGAGACGTCGATCTTACTGACGCGCTGAGTAAATTGCGCTCAGACGATCCGGTGTACCTGCGACACGCTCCAGATGCGGGTAACGCAGACCGTCATGATAGGGGATGGAGACCGTGGTGACATGGTCGCCGGACTTCACGATCAGATGGATGTCCTGCTTCGGGTCCTTCTGCGCGTCCGTAACGGCATGAAGCAGACGCTGCGGTGTGAAGCTCATGTCGTTGACGGCCACGATCGTCACGCCCGGAACCAGACCTGCCTTGAAGGCCGGGCTCATCCAGTGCTCACGTCCCACACGTCCGGTCGCATTGACCGTCAGGCCGAGTGAGAAGGACAGGTCCGTGGTGTGGCGTGCGGCTTCGCTGGCCTTGATGAAGGCGGTCGGCTTGGACGTATAGACCAGCTTGTAACCACCATTGGTCAGGCCGTTGAGCGGCGCGTGCGGCTGGATCGTGTCCAGACGGTCGTGCAGGAACTTGGCCCAGTCATAAGGCTGCACGCTGTTGAGCGTGGCGACCACATCGTCGAACTGATAGGGGCTGACGACGAAGCTGCCGCTGTTGGTGCCGAAGAAGGCTTTTGCGAAGTCATCCAGTGATTTGTGATCGTTGGAGAGCTTGCGGATCAGAGCATCCGCATCCAGCCAGACGAGCTGCCCTTCAACGTAATAGTCCTCCGAACGCTGCCAGTCGCGCCATGACAGCGGCGCACGCTGTGCAATCACCGGATCGTTCGTCGTGTCTTCCAGCGGGCGCCACTGACGGCCCGTCTGGTTGTCATAAGACGCCGCCATGTAGGCCAGCGCCTCAAAGCCCTGATCCTTCGTCACGAGGCCCGTGCGCGCAGCAAGGACATTGCCCCAGTACTGTGTCTGGCCTTCATAAACCCACAGCATGGACCCGCGCTGCGGCGTGTTGAAGTTCGGTGCCCACAGATCGGCCGGACGGCGATACTTGCCGTTCCAGGAGTGAGTGTATTCATGGGCGAGAAGGTCACGCTCGGGGAATGTCTTGTCCCATTCCGTGAAATACCCCGGAGCGGCGCTGTTTTCGCTGGATTGATGATGCTCGAGGCCGATGCTGCCTAGTTCGTCCGTCAGGGCGAGGAGGAAATCGTAATGGTCGTAATGATGCGAGGCGAACAGCGTCGTAGCCTGCCGGACAAGGTTCTGATGGGCTGCAATCTGGGACGGCGTTGCATCCAGCGAGTCCGGCTCGTCTGCCACAACATCCAGCGAGACCGGAACATGATCGGGGCCGGTCAGATCGAACTTGCGGAAATAACGTCCGGCGAAGATCGGGGAGTCGACAAGCGTATTGAACGTTGTGGCGTTAAAATGCGTTTCGTCACCATACACTCCGGCGCGAAGGGCCGAGCCGATCTGCCAGCCATGCGGAATGCGCACGGAAGGCTGAACCGTAATGCCACGAGTGAAATATCCTGCCGGATAGAGTGAAACCTGATCCCACTGCACATTGACGATGGACGGTGTCATGACCACACGGCCCTGACCCGGAGAAATCGGCGTCAGAAGCTGGAAATGAAGATCCAGCGTCGGGGTGCTGGCAGAGACGGGAATATGGAACGCGGCGACGTTGACCGTATCGCGCTTCCAATCCAGCGTGCGGCCATTGCTCTGCACATGCAGGCTGGCGAGCTGCTCAATCACACCAGTGGGAGAATGATCGCCAGGAATCCACATCGGATACAGAAGGATCATTTCTCCCTTCTGCTGCGCCTCTTTCGGCACCGGAATCGTTTCATGAATGGACATCACATGATGCAGCGTATCCGTCGCATCAACCGAGACCGTCATGGTCCCGGGGAACGCCCGGTCTTGCGGTTCAGGAATGGCAGCGGGCATGGGGAGCGGCATGGGCTGGGACTGCGCGAGAGCTGGGGAAACCAGCGCTGTGAACACGCTCAGTGCGATCAGAGGGCGCAGAAGGGACATCATCATTTCCGGTTAGTAATCAAGACTCTATCACGGGTAACTGTGATGGAGCGGGGAGGCAAGATGCGTTATTCTGCCACAAATCCGGGATGTCTGATTTAAAAAATGGTTTGATTGATTTTTCTTAAAATTAGAGAATTTCTACGAATCGTGGGAATCTTTGAATTTTCAGATTTGGGAAATTTTTATTGAGAAGCGGATCTTCTTTAAAAGATCGGGTAGTAAATACAGAGTTTCACTACCCGAAAATTTAATTACAGCTCTCTATTTTCTCTGATTCCATTCTCAATATAATGAGAAAAAGCATCATATCCGCTTAAATAAACATCTTCATGCTTTTGATAATAGCTGTTGATGTCGAACGTTTTTCCTTTGAAGGGAGGATCATTCATTTCTGAAAAACCCGGTCCGAATTCAGCTAAAAACTCGCGCATCTCTTCGTCGTTGTACCAAGGTGCTCTGTATATTGGTTCTTTCTGGAGTTCATTCAAAAGCTTTCCATTATTTTCCAGATCTTCATGGGAAGCTGAACTGACGGCGTCCAGAAGTTTGATCCCGCTATCAAGAAGATAAAAGCGATTGTGTATTCCATCCTCAACAGGACAACGGACGCCGCCAAAACCAGCCCGAAGGAAGCGAATGGAGAAATCGCTGTGTTCGTGTCCATAACGCCCGAAACGTGTGTCCATATAACCGACACATGCGAGGGCCTCAGTTGTTTGTGCCATAGCCATTCCACCGACTACAGCACCGACTCCGAGATTCATTGCTGTCATTGGACGACGCGGAGAGTAACGCTCGTAGCTTGGTGGGATATAATTGATATGTCCGACGCGAGAAGCAGCTAAAACCCATTCTTGCTCCCATCCGGCGACTTCAGGCCAAACATCATCATCCAAAAGGATAACTGTTTTTGCGCGGCAGATATTTGAAAAATAGAATAATCCTCTATTTTTATTCCACGCTATACCTTTATTTTTCCCGCCTAAGACAGTGATACCTTTTTTGCGTAGTTCTTCCACGGTTCCGTCTGAGGATCCATCATCACAGACGACAATCTTGTAATCGCTGCGAGTGAGAGCTTGTATTCGGTCCACCAAGTTACAGACCATATCTTTTCTTAAATACGTTGTGATTGCGATACCAACGTCACATGAATTTTTATTCATTTTTTACTCCAGAATAGGAATACTTCAGAAGTTCATATTTGTGTCTATATTTTTCTATTTATATATAGCTGATATTTTCCATGGGCCAATCGAAAATTTCAATTTTCATCAAAATACCTATGGCGCAGTTTGCCTCATCCCTTCTCGCAGGTTTGGGGCATGGGGACTATTAACTAAGTTATCACAACAAAAACTATAGTATAATTATATAAACACATTTATTTTTTGAGTATTTTTTCAAAAATATTAATATTATATCATGTGTAATAGCCAGTTATTATTCTTGGGTTGAGCCTTGATGGGCACGGCGTTCGCTAGGCGTTCGTTCACACTCAGATTCATACCGGCCCGTAATCCACGAAACAGGGCGCCGTGCGCGACAAACAGCGGTGTTCCTTCAGATCCCAAGCCTTGGTTTACTGCTGCTACAGCGCGTTGTGTGAGGGTTTTGAAGCTTTCGCCGTTTTCAAGGGAGGTGCCAGCTTCAATCCAATCATGATACCAGTCACTCATTAGTTCTCCTTCGTGAATACCAAAGCAGACTTCTGAAAGATCTTCCTCGATCCGCAACGGTAAGGTGATCCCAGCAAGTCTGTCGATTTCGTCACGCACGCGTATAGCCGTGACGGCGGCGCGGCTGAGAGGCGATGAGATGATGTGGTCAAAGGGACGGTCGTTGTTTTGGAAAAGCGCTGCTAATGTTTGTCCTGCCCGAACGGCCTGTGCGATGCCCGTCTCGTTGAGAGGGATGTCTGTTCTACCCTGTGCCAGTCCTTTGACGTTCCAGTCGGTCTCGCCATGACGCAGATACCAGAAGGGTTTGGGGAGAATCTGGGTCATGGGTAAGTCCGTTCACGAAGATGGGGGCGTGAGGGTGGACCGATGGACGCTCAGTCGAACAGTGAGGAAACTGAGCTTTCATCGGCCACGGCGCTCATGGCCCGGGCGAGGAGGTTGGCTGTCGTGATCTGACGGATATTCGGGGTCTCGAGGAGGGCCTCGGTCGCCGGAATGCTGTCCGTCAGCGTCAGCATGTTCAACGGACTGTCTTTCACGCGCTGGCAGGCATTGCCAGTCAGAACGCCGTGAGTGACGTAAGCTTCGACGCCTTCCGCCCCACGGGCCATGAGTGCGTTGGCGGCGTTGCACAGCGAGCCGCCACTATCGACGATATCGTCGACCAGCACGCAATAGCGGCCGGCGACGTCACCGATGACGTTCATGACTTCCGACACGCCAGCGCGTTCACGCCGCTTGTCGATGATCGCGAGATCTACGTTCAGGCGCTGTGCGAGCTGGCGCGCACGGACCACGCCGCCAACATCCGGCGAGACGATGATGAGTTCCCGGTCCGGCAGGCGCGTCTTGAGGTCGCGCACGAACAGCGGCGCGGCATAGAGGTTGTCGGTCGGGATGTCGAAGAAGCCCTGGATCTGCATGGCGTGCAGATCCATCGTCAGGATGCGGTTGGCACCGGCTTCCGTCAGAAGGTTCGCGACCAGCTTGGCGCTGATGGGCGTGCGGGGGCCGGATTTGCGGTCCTGTCGGGCGTAGCCGAAATACGGCATGACGGCTGTGACGCGCTTGGCCGATCCACGGCGTAGCGCATCCAACATGACCAGAAGTTCCATCAAGTGGTCATTCGTCGGCATGCAGGTGCTCTGCACGACGAAGACATCCTCACCGCGGACGTTTTCCTGAATCTCGACGAAGACTTCGCCATCAGCAAAGCGTTTCACTACGGTCTTGCACAAAGGCATCCGGAGTTCATGGGCGACCGCACGGGCCAGCGGCAGGTTACTGTTGCAGGCTACGATCTTCATGAAAAACGGCCTCGTCCGGTGTCCGACAGGGAAGTTGCTGGCCTTCTAACAGCGCAAAGCCCCCCTGTCATCCGTCCTGTTTCATTCTTTCCGCGCACCAGTTGGTCGGTCACTGCATGTCGTGCCAGCCGGACGCGGTCTGTCAGACGGGGTCAGAACTGCCAGGCCAGACCCGCATGTAGCTTCAGACCGTTGCTCAGGGCACTTGAGACGCCCGAGTAGGAATAGGCTGTGCCAAATTCCGTGCTGGATTCGACGTTTCGGTCATGGCCGTAGGAAATATAGGAATAGTCTCCTCCTGCCGTCAGGTGGAGGCGCTGGGTCATGCGGTAATCCATGCCCAGGCCACCTTCCCACAGGGGACGGGGCTGGCTGTTGTAGGAAAGGCCGGAATTGAGAACTTCCGCCCATCCAAACCTCCCACGCAGGACGAGGCGGGAGGTGAGAGCGTAATCGGCTTTCAGGCCAGCGCCCGCGAAGTAACGGCCAGAACCGTAGCCGAAATCTCCGTCACTGCCGTTCGTGACATATCCGCCCTGAATGAAAGGCGTCAGCAGCAGGCTATCGGAGAGCAGAAGAAAGCCTTTGCCGATCTCTCCCCGATTGTCTGTGCCGTTGGAGCTGTCGTTTCCGCCCGCGGAGAACCCGTATGGTGCAGAATTGCTGGAATAGCTGCGGTAGTGGGATTTGTAGTTTCTCTGGCCGTTTTCGAGCGAGAAATGGAGTGCGCCGTAAAGGTTTTCGATCCCGAAGGCGTTGAACATGACTGAAGCATCCGCCTGAAAGCCGGGGGTCCAGCCGATGGTGCGGTAGCGCGAGGCGCTTGCGGAGTCTTCAGTGAAAGCATAGCGGCCGGAACCGCCACTCTGCGTCATGTGGGAACTGTTGCCGCTGACGCTGTTGCGGAACGTGCCTGTCATTGAAAGACCGATCTCGCGGTTTACGGCAATAACCGGAGCTGGGTCTGCAAAAGCGGCGAGAGGGGCAAGGCCTGCACAGAAACCCAGGCTAGACAGCAGCAAACGGAAAGAAAGACGCATCGGACACTCCGGTATGAAAAGGCCGGAGTGATGTAACAAACTGTATTACATAAAGATACTCAGAGTTACATTAATGGAATGGAACCCCCGTTCTTCTGTATCAGGCCGCTTTTTTCGGAGGACCCTTTGTCTCCGGCAGGGGGGCGTGTTCGCGGCCTGAATAGTTAGTGACGATGGTCCGTACGCCTTGAGCGGCTTCTTCGGCAGCCATATCCGCCGTGTCACCCCATGCGCCATCCAGTGAATGAGGAGCGATGTCGTGCAACTGGGTGGCGGCGCCCGCTTCTTTCCCATCCGGCGTCAGGACATGCCAGACGATTTCGATATGATCGACCGGATGACTGATGTTGCCGGGAGTGCCCGTCTTGAGATCGACCGTCCCGCGTACGATAAAGTCCGCGCCCTTTTCCGTTGTTGTGACCGTGTTGGTTTTGTCGGGAAAGGACGAATAGAACGCGCGGGCGAGGGATATATTTCCGTCTCCAGGGGCGCCGGTAACGCCCTTGAAACAGATCTTCGCGGGGCGGTTCATGAGGCTGTGCGGGTCCTGCTGCATCATGTTCGCCTGAATGCCCGTCAGCAGGGTCGCAAGCTGGGGCGCTTCCTGTATGGCGGCGTCCTGAAGCGCCAGTCGGTCTCCTGCGCTCCAGGATGCCATATCCACGGCCGCCCCGTCCGTTTCCGCTCGCGCTTTTCCTTCCGGGGTCATGATGACGTAGTGGGGGACGACCGTATTTCCGTGAGTCGTCGCACTTAGCTTCACCCACCAGTCTCCCTTTTTGCGGGGCTGTGCGATGGCGGGAACGGATTGGTTGACCATGGCCTGTGCCACATCATGGGCCCAGAGCGTGGCCGCATCGTCAGACAGTAGCGCGTTTGGCGGAGTTGGGACGGCGAGGCGGGCAGGAGGGAGATTGGCTGCCGTGAGGTATCTGGCCTGCTGTCCGGGATCGGCGAAGGGGCGGGAAAGGCTGAAGCAGCCTCCCAGAACAAGTGGAAGGCACAGGGGCAGCAGGGCAGAACGGAAACGGCGCATCGGGGCTCCGGCAACAGGACGGTGACCTGACGGACTGTATGGGATTGCGGCTCCGATGTCGAAGCCGCGCCCTCCGCTTGATACCGTGCCCTTACCGGCGGATCAGGATGTAGTTGATCGTGACGTCGATATCGAAATGGTCACCCTTCATGTCCGGCGGGACTGGCGGCAGATGTGCGCCCTGGAACATGCCGGTCGTTGCCGCATCCAGCGAATAGGAGCCGGACTGGCTCATGAGCCGGACGGATTTCACATGGCCCGACCGGTCCAGCACGACATGCACCGAGGATGGACCGTCCTCGCCCGCGCGGGCGGCCTCTTCTGGATAGTACATATGCGCCCGGATCCAGCGGTCGATTTCCCCGCCGTAGTCCTCGCTGACGCCCTTGACGCTAGTGCGGGTCTGGTAAGGCGCATTGATAGCGCCGTTCAGACTGAGCGGCCCAAGAGACATATCGATCGGCCCACCGGACCCCGAGGCGCGGCCACGGTGGCGACGATAGGGCGAGGGCTGTTCACCGAAGGACAGATCCATTGGATGGGCGAACGGATTGTTTCGGTCGGAGCGGACCGACCGTTGCGCGTGATGGGAATGTGGCGACGTCTGCTGGCTGCGGCGGCTTGGCGCTGCTCCGGGGGTAATGGGGGCCGGAGTAGGCGCTGTCTTGGGCAGTTCGGCTGAGGGTTCTTCTGGCACTTCAGGCGCGGACGGTGTCTCAGGCGTCGGAACGGCAGGCGTCGGGGTGGACTGCTCCTTTTGCGGCTGTTGCTGGTCTTCCTGGGTTTCCTGCGGGCTCTGGGCCGAGGGAGGAGGTGGCGCACCGCCTTCTTCATGCGCCCGTGGGCCGCGCATGCTGCTTTTCGAGGGTGGCGTATCGAAAACCATCTCCACCTGCGGCTGCTCCTGCCCCGCAGGTGAGCCATGCATGCCCTGATGCTGCATCAGCAGGAAGGTCAGAATGGCTGCGTGGAGTCCGGCCGAAAAAATGAACGGAACTGTCGGTCCGTTTTCAACGATGGTCTGCGGCCGCATCATCGGCGTTAGCACTGGGCGGACCGGAAGTGCTGGCGGGACGTAATCTCTCAGGCGCTCGCGCCTACCAGCCGGGGCATAATGCGGGCGTGTGGGAGCAGTTCGCGCAGAGGGGGCGAAGAGCTGGGGCTCGCGTTTCTGCGACTTTCCGGACGTGGTGGTGGATGATCCGTTCATATGCGGCTCATCCTGTCGGGAAAGGAGCTGGCAGAAAACAGCCAGTCGGCGAGAAGAGGGTGGCGTCGCATCATCGCCAGACCTTTTGCACCAGGGCGGTCGGGGTTGTCATCCGGCAGGCTGGTTATCCGGGGCTGGAGGTGGGCGTCTGTCTTGGCATATCATGGCAGTAATGCGAGACCCACGAAAGACACAAAGAGTCACCCGAACCTTAACTTCCGGAAAGGCGCATGTCTGATGGCTGATTATGCCACACTTCTTGGCTCCGATCCCGGTCTGGCGGCGGCCATGGCGCGTATCGGAGCCTGCACCCTGAAGGGTGATGACGGGCAGGAGCCTTATGATGCCCTTCTGCGCGCCATCGCCGGGCAACAGCTTCATGGAGCCGCCGCGCGGAAGATTTTCGGTCGCCTCTGCGTGCTGGGAGAACAGGGCACGGTGGACGGACCGCCGCCAGCGCCAGGACGGCTTCTGGAACTGCCCGAGGAAAGCCTCCGTGCCTGCGGTCTTTCGGGTAACAAGCTTCTGGCCATGTGGGGTGTTGCACAGGCTCGTCTGGACGGAACTGTTCCCAGCCGCGCGGAGGCTGGGAGCATGACGGATGAAGAACTGATCGCGCGTCTCGTGACCCTGCGAGGAATCGGACGCTGGACCGTCGAGATGCTGCTGATGTTTACGCTGAACCGCCCGGACGTGATGCCCGTCGATGATTTTGGCGTTCGGGAAGGTTGGCGGCGCCTGCGGGGGATGGAACTGCCTCCCAAACCAAAAGCGCTGAAAGAAGAGACGGCCCGCTTTTCCCCCTATCGATCAACCTTGGCCTGGTACTGCTGGCGTATGGCGGAAGAAGGAAAAAAGACGGCTCCCAATCCTCTGACGGCCTGAGGTGGATCAGGATGCTTCCATGACAACTGGCATCGTCGCCATGAACTGACGGGTGTCTTCGGGAGAAAGGGGGCGGGACAGCAGATAGCCCTGAACTTCCGTGCAGCCGAGGCGCTTGAGATAGGAGAGTTGTTCCTGACTTTCCACGCCTTCTGCGGTTACGGCTACGCCCAGATCGATCGACAGATCGACCACGGCGCGCACAATGGATGCCGCCCGGGATTCGCGGAGCATGTCCCTGACGAACAGACCGTCCAGTTTGATTTTCGAGAACGGGAAAAAGCGCAGATATCCGAGAGATGAGAAGCCTTTGCCGAAATCGTCGAGCGCAATGGAAATCCCGGCGCTCTGCAGGCGGCTGAGCAGCGTGAAGGTCGCGGCATCCGGCTCCATGAAGATATTTTCGGTCATCTCGATCTGAAGGCAGCGGGCTGGGAAGCCTGTTTTTTCCAGAACCCTGAACGTATCCTTGAGGAAGGTGGGAGCCTCAAGCTGCCCAACCGAGACATTGATCGACAGCACCAATCCGTCTTCCCATTCGCTGGCAAAGAGGCAGGCCCGCTCCATGACGTAGACGCCGAGCCTTTGGATCAGTCCGGCCTCTTCTGCGAGCTGGATGATCCGTTCTGGGGGCACGCGGCCATATTCGGGATGGGACCAGCGGATCAGCGCTTCGAATCCGCAGAGTTTCTGGCTCTGAGTGTTGAAGAAAGGCTGATAGACAATTCCCAGATCCCCCTTCTCCAGCGCCTCGGGGAGCGCACGGATCAGATCCCTGTTCCGTTTGGCGACAGTCCGCAGTTCCGGATTGTAGAAGCGATGCGTGTGTCCCCCGAGGCTCTTGGCCTCGTAAAGCGCCAGGTCGCTGGCTTCCAAAAGGCTTCCCACGCGTTCTGATCCGCCGATGGACAACACGATTCCCGCACTGAGACCGACCGCGCAGCGCACGCCTTCGCCAACCCGGATGGGGACGTTTGTCAGTGCATTGATGAGTCCCGATGCGGTGGCGGAAGCCTGAGCCGGAGTTGTTTGACGTTCGAGCAGCATAAATTCATCGCCGCCAAAACGATAGAGTCTGTGGCGTTCGCTCAGGGTGCGGCTCAGGACAACCGTGACTTTCCTGAGCATTTCGTCGCCAGCAGAATGGCCGTGTCGGTCGTTGATCTGCTTGAAGCCGTCCAGATCGAGGTTGAGCAGTGCAAACGCTTCGCCCGTGCGGGCGGCCTCGATGAGGTAGGTTTCCATATCGTCGAGGAAAGCGCCGCGGTTGGGTAGGCCAGTCAGTAGATCATGCCGTGCCCTGAAGGAGGCGCTTTCCTGGGCCCAGTGCGTCTGGGTTACGTCCGTCCCGACCCCGCGATAACCGACGAAATTGCGGTCCTGAAAGACCGGGCGTCCACTGAGCGACCAGAAGCGCTGCTGTCCCTGCAAAGTGCCGGAGACTACGATGTCCCGGAAGAAAATCCGGTTGTCGAGGCATTGTCGCAGCCGCCCGAGCCCCGTTCGTTCATCGCCGTCAAAAGCGGCAGGGCCTGCCAGGTCAGACAGGATGTCAAAGAAGCTACGGGTTTCGAGCCATTCGCGACTATTGCCGAAAGCCGAAGCCAGGCTGGCTGACACATTGCGCAGGCTTCCGGACGCACAGGTTTCCCATAGCCAGTCGCCGGTATCATCATCAGCATTGCGAAGCAGGAGTTGGACGATGCTGTTTCGCTGTTCGAGAGAATATCTGTTGATCAGAAATGCCGTGAACAGAGCCCTGACCGCCATGGTCAAGGACAGGACGAAAAACAGATAGACCGCCATTTCGATGGCAATATAGAGGTAAAACAGGCTGTGATCGATTTCCCATGCCTGGAAAAGAGCGACGAAACAGGAAACGATCAGCATTGACGCGATGATTTCGCCCATCCAGATCAAGGGCATCAGCGTGATGGTGGTTGCGGTCAACCCGACCATGATTCCTGCGACCATGACCCGGTCATTGGCGTCTCCATACGGGAAAACGACAACTGGAAGGGTGATCCAGCAGAGGGCGAATATGAAATTGAGCCCTTTAAGAATCCATGACTGTCGGGTGTCGACCAGTTTTTCGGTGGGGATCGCATAAAAGCAGATGTTGTAGATCACGAGCAGGGATAGAACTGCTCCGCACAGAAGTGTGCCGTAGATTGGGTTGTTCCGCATCAGGCAAAGGCCGGCAATCGGGCCGCAGCTGATCTGGGGGATAAAATGGAAGAAGTTCAGGCTGCGCAGAACCCGGCAACGTGAAAGGCGGATGTCTTCTTCCGCTCCTGCCGGTATTTCAGTCCGGAAGGGAAAAAGCCGGGCAAGCCGTGTCTGTTTCAGTAAGGTCAGGATGGCTGTCATTATGTCGCGCATTGCGGGAAGGCGACAAAGGGAGCCGGTGAGACAGGCAAAGACATCATGGACCTTCCCAATAGCGGAGGAGGGTGCCACGATGACAGAAATTTATGAAGTTTTTCTTTGCAGAAAACGAATCTGTTGCAGACAACATCTCCGCGCCTCAGGTATGGCATCCTTGGCGCGAAGATAGCTGCTAAAGAGTTAAGGTTTCGTTAATGCGCCATTTCTGGCGTTGTGGCGTAAATCTCGTGGCTGGCTTTTTCAAACATTTCAATGCATTCGCGCATATTGGCTGTCAGGGCTGCGCGGGTGATGTCCGGGTCGTTGGACGGATAGTACCCGCGGGCCAGATCCTCATCGATTTCCAGATGGGACGGGCCGTCATGTTCGTGCTCATCATGAGCGAGACCCCAGGTCCAGTGCTTCTTGGCGAACAGGTTGGTGAACTTCGGCGCGTGACACAGATAGGCGGCAAGTTCTTCGGCGATGTATTCGACGGCTGCAAGCCAGGAGAAGAAGACCACGGGATCTTCACTGTCGGCATTGGCGATCAGCTTCTGGACCGTGGGAAGCGTGTCGTAATGCGTTCCATACAGGTCGAGGCCGAATTCTTTTGCGCCATCAGCCCAGAGAATGGCGTGTGAGCCTTCTTCTTCCTTCATTTCGCGCACCGCTTCACGGGCTTCTGAAAAGAAAGTCTTGATCCGGGTCTGTCCGAAACGCTGGACGAGCGGTTTGATGGGAAGATGACCGACGCGTACGTCAATAGCGCGCTCAAAAGCCTGAATAAAAGGCCACCAGCCGATCATCATGGCCTTAATAGTCTCTTTATCGCCATGAGCTGCGCCCCGGGCCAGGGCGGAAGAATAGATTTTCTCGCGTGTAAAGACACGCATTTCGGCACGATTTACCAAAGGCTCGGAGAACAGTAGAGCGTACATCCGCGTAATCCTGAAGAAGTTTATTACATTCGCCGTTCTGGCATTGGTGTTGTAGTCGGTAATTCACCAGAATAGTAAGTTTTTTACTTTAATTTTAATTGAGTTTTATTAAATTTGCAAAATATTAATATATTATATTTCCTGTATGTTGCTTTATCGTAATAAATTTACCGACGCAAAACTGCCATCTTTAAGTCCTGTTTGGTGTCGTAACGTTTTTTCTTCAGGCCGAACCCTGAAGAAAATCCATCATTTCCTTAAGAAAAGCCCGGGGCTGTTCCACGTGCAGCCAATGCCCGGCATCGGGCAGGGAGTGGATCAGCGCGTGCGGGAAAAGTGCCCGGATGTGATCGTGATGTTCGGGCAGGACATAGGGCGAGGCTCCGCCGCGCAGAAAAAGGACCGGCCCCTCGTAGGGCGCAATCTGAAGGTCGGGCCAGTTTTCGATGTCATGAATGTCTCGGGAAAGCGCGTCAAAGCCGATGCTCCAGCCTGGAGAATCGCCCAGCCGGATGTTTTGCAACAGGAGTTCGGCGACGGGACGGCTGCCTGCGATGGGCTCCAGAAGGGCCAGCCCTTCCCGGCGTTCCAGCGAGGGGGGGAATGTGAGGGTTTCGAGCTTCGAGATCATCTCGCGCTGTCCATGTCCCGTCCGTGCCGGGGCGATGTCTGCAACGAGCAGCTTCGTGACGCGCTCCGGGGCGGCGAGCGCGAGCATCATGCCGACCTTGCCACCCATGGAGTGTCCGACGACCGCAAAGCGCTCGATTCCCAGATCGTCCAGTGTTTCCAGAACGTCCTGTGCCATAAGAGCATAGCTGGCGGGACCATGCGGGCTGTGGCCGTGATTGCGCAGATCCAGCGCCAGCGTCCGGAAGGTCGTAGATGCGCCGCGCTGGAGAAAGCCGAGATTCCGGGCCCGCCCGAACAGTCCGTGCAGGAAAACGACCGTCTCCGGGCCTTCGCCGCGTTCGATGGCATGCAGTTTCATCGGTGATCCTTCCATGACAGCTGTTGATCGGCAGCACGCTTGCCGTCAAACAGGATCACACCTGCCGCCCGGGAGCCCGCTTGTCCACCAGTCCCGCCCCTTTTCAGGACCGTTCGCACATCCTGCGCCAGCGGTTGAACCGCTTTCAGGCGCGGCTGTTTCCACACGCCCCCCTGAATCTGCGGACTCTGGTGCGTGGCAACGAGATCTGGTTGAGCGTTCTGGCGGGATTTGTCGGCATTCTGTCGGGGCTGTGTGTGGTCGTCATGACCCATCTCACCTTCTGGATGCACAGACTGCTTTTTGGCGTTTCGGGCGTGTCTGGCGGTCATCTGTCTGGTTTGAAGGCTCTGCCTCCTCTTCGCACAGTTGTCGTGTTGAGTGGCGGTGGACTGATAATCGGCCTGTTCGGGGTGCTGATCGCAAAAATCATACCGCGCAGCCCGGTGGACCCCATCGAGGCGAATGCGCTGCATGGCGGACGTATGTCGGTACGGGACAGTCTGGTCATCGTCTGTCAGACGGTTCTGTCCAATGGCGTGGGCGGCTCCATCGGGCTTGAAGCCGGGTTTACCCAGATCGCGTCAGCGTTTGGCTCGCGGATCGGGCGCTCCTTCCGGGTGCGCCGGGAAGATCTGCGGGTTCTGGTGGGAGCCGGGGCTGGGGCCGCAATCGGGGCGGCGTTCGATGCGCCGGTGGCCGGGGCGTTCTATGCGTTCGAACTGGTGATCGGGTCCTATTCTTTGGGCAGTCTGTCCCCCGTGGCCGTGGCCGCGCTGGCGGGTGTGGGCGTGACGCGCTTTCTGGGTAGTGTGCCGCCGGGCATCGTTATTCCGTCTCCCGGAGATCTGTCCTGGGAAGGAACGGCCGGGGCGGTTCTCATCAGTGTTCTGACGGCGCTGACGGCCATCGGGCTGATGTTCTGCGTTACGCAGACGGAGGGGCTGTTTCGGCGAATGCCCGGCCCGGTCTGGCTGCGTCCAGCGGTGGGCGGGTTGATTGTGGGAGGGCTGGCAACACTTTATCCGTCCGTTCTGTCCGCAGGGCATGAAGCGATGCGGACTGTTTTCGCCGGGAATGTTACTGCGCGAATGGCTGTCGTGCTTTTGCTCCTGAAAGCGCTGGCATCGTGCCTGTGTATCGGGTCGGGGTTTCGCGGAGGGTTGTTTTTCGCCTCGTTGTATCTCGGATCACTGGCCGGGACGATCTATGGCACGCTTCTGGCACCCTTGGGTGTTGCGCCGGATTCCGTTACGGCCTGCGCGTTGATTGGCATGAGCGCCATGGCCGTGGCCGTCATCGGTAGTCCCATGACGATGGTGTGTCTGATGCTGGAACTGACCGGCAGCGTGTCTATGAGCGGTGCCACGCTGGTGGCCGCAGTGCTCTCCCTGCTCACGGTGCGGCGCCTGTTCGGCTACAGCTTTGCAACATGGCGTTTCCATCTGCGCGGCGAATCCATCCGCTCTGCCGTTGATATCGGCTGGATGCGCTCTCTGAATGTGCGTCGTATGATGCGTGGACAGGTCAGGACCCTTCCGGCGGAGACGTCCGTAAGCCGGGCGCAGACGCTCTTTCCCCCTGGTGCGGCTCAGCGGATCGTGCTGCTTGATGAAGCCGGTCATTATGACGGTATCGTCCATCTGGCGGAACTGCATGCCGCGCCTTCCGACCAGACACCGATCAGAACGCTGGCCCTGTTCCGTAACGCCATGCTCACACCGCTCATGAATGTCCGCGAGGCGATCGAACTGTTCGAAAAAGCCGAGGCCGATGCGCTTGTTGTCGTTGAAGATCCACAATCCCGGCAGGTGATCGGAACCCTGACCGAACAGCACGCCCTGCGCCGCTATGCCGAGGAACTCGAACGCAGCCGCAGAAGCCTTGCGGGCGACGACAGCCTGCCAACCTGACCCGGATCCGGTCTTTCCCCCTTGGCATCGGGTCGTTCCCGCTTCAACATATAGTCCTATCAGATGCCCGTTCCGGGCGCCCCAACCGGAGATTTTTCCATGACCGCGACTCCCGAATCCCGCCTCGCTGCCCTCGACATCACGCTGCCGGTCGCAGCTGCTCCGGTTGCGAACTACGTCACGACCGTGCGGACGGGAAATCTGCTCGTCGTGTCCGGTCAGCTCCCGCTGGTGGACGGCAAGCTGCTCATTACGGGCAAGCTCGGTGACGAAGTTTCAGCCCATGCCGGTGTAGCCTGTGCCCGCGCCTGCCTCATCAATGTTCTGGCACAGGCCAAGGCTGCGCTCGACGGCGATCTTTCCCGCATCACGCGCGTTGTGCGTCTGGGTGGCTTCATCGCCTGCACGCCCGAATTCACCGACCACGCCACCGTCATGAACGGCGCGTCCGATCTGGCTGTCGATGTGTTCGGTGACGCCGGACGCCATGCACGCTCCACGATCGGCGTGCCGAGCCTGCCCGTGAATGCCCCGGTCGAGGTCGAGGCGCTGTTCGAAATCGTCTGATCCGAGAGAAACCGAATGGGAGAAACGAACACCCTGCCGTCCCCCGACTGGAGCCTGAGCCTTCATGCCTCGATCCACGAGATCGGGGCCGAAGTCTGGGACGCCTGTGCGGGAGCGGACAATCCGTTCGTCTCCTTCGGTTTCCTGTCCGCCCTTGAAGACAGCGGTTCCGTCGCGGACCGCTCCGGCTGGCTGGTCCGTCATGCCGCTTTGCGCGCGCCGGACAGCACCATCGCAGCCCTCGCCCCGCTTTACGGAAAATCCCATTCCTGGGGCGAATACGTCTTCGACCAGAGCTGGGCCCGCGCCTATGAAGCCGCGGGCGGCCGCTACTATCCAAAATTCGTCTGCGTTGTTCCGTTTTCACCGGTTCCCGGCCCAAGGCTTCTGTTGCGTCCGGATCTGCCTGATCAGCAAGCCGTGGCGCAGGCCCTCGCCGCCGCACTTATTCAGGCGACGGCGCAGCTTGGCTTGTCGTCTTTACATGCCAATTTCTGCGATGCGGCTTCGCTCGAGGCCTTTACCGAGGCGGGTTATCTGCCGCGAACAGGCCTTCAATATCACTGGCAGAATAACGGCTACACGACGTTCGATGATTTTCTGGCTGCGCTGTCCTCCCGCAAGCGCAAGTCCATCCGCAAGGAACGTAACGCCGCCCAGTCCTGTGGTCTGACCTTCAGCACGCTCCGCGGAAACGACATCACGCCGGAAGATTGGAAAGCATTCTACCGCTTCTATCAGTCCACGATCGACCGCAAATGGGGTAGTGCCTATCTGACAGAGCGCTTCTTTCCCATGCTGTCCGAACGCCTCGGAAACCGCGTGGTCCTGATGATGGCCTATCATGACGGAAACGCTGTCGCCGGAGCCCTGAATCTTATGGGGGCGGAAGCGCTGTTCGGCCGGAACTGGGGTTGCGAAGGGGATTGGCCCTTCCTGCATTTCGAACTGTGTTATTACCGCGCGATTGCTTTCGCCATCGAACACGGCCTCTCTCGTGTTGAAGCCGGGGCGCAGGGTGAACACAAGATCCAGCGTGGGTATCTCCCGAGCTTCACCCATTCGGCCCATGCCATTCTCGATCCCGGTCTGCGACAGGCGGTCGCAGCCTTCGTGGAAGAGGAACGGACCGCCCTTCAGGCAGAGGCGGCGGAACTGCTGACTCTTTCACCATATCGTCACGGCGAGTCGGGTTGAGGGCGTTCGTTTAACGATTGGGAAAGCTTTGTGCCGCTACGCTGTGCTCCGAAATCGGGATTGACCGGAGCCTGTAACGCCCATGGAGAACAGTACCTATATCGCGCTTTCGCGCATGGATGCCCAGCAGCGCGCCATGTCTGTGGTTGCGGACAATATGTCGAACGCATCGACCGTGGGCTACAAACGCGAAAATGTCCTCTTCAGTGACTTCCTGTCCCATCAGCACGGCTCCAAACAGGCCGAAGGTGCGGATACGGAATCCTATACGCAGGACCGTGCGACATACCGGGACTTCCAGCAGGGCGACATGCAGTCCACCGGCAATCCGCTGGATCTGGCGCTTGGAGGCGAAGGTTATTTTCAGGTCCGTACCGCCAATGGTGTGCGCCTGACCCGGGCAGGGCGGTTCGAGGAACAGCAGGACGGCGCCGTCGTCGATGAAAGCGGCAATGCCCTGCTGGACCGGGATGGTCAGCCGATCGTTATTCCCCAGACCGACCACCGCATCACCATTTCCGCCGATGGCGTGATCTCGACCGAAACGGGCGAACAGGGTCAGATCGGCATCGTGACGGCACAGGATGACAACAAACTTCAGGCAGAAGGTAGCAGGCTTCTGCGGACGGATCAGCCCACAACTGCTGTGGAAAGGCCCAACATCGTGCAGGGCATGGTGGAAGGCAGCAACGTCCAGATGATGACCGAAGTCACGAAGATGATGGAAATCCAGCGGAATTTCCAGTTCATGGCGCAGTTCGTAGATGCCGAAGCCACGCGCCAGAAAAACGCCATCGACAAGATCGTTCAGGTTTCGGCCTGATTATTTCCCCTGACGGGACAAGGATAATTTTCCATGCGCGCACTCGACATCGCCGGAACGGGCATGCAGGCCCAGCAGACCAACGTCGAAACGATTTCCAACAACATCGCGAACATGAGCACCACGGGATATAAACGCTCCCGCGCCGAGTTTCAGGATCTGATCTACCAGAATCTCCGTCGCGTGGGCGCAAGTTCGTCCGATACCGGGACGACCATTCCGGCTGGCGCGCAGGTCGGCCTTGGTGTGAAGACAGCGGCGATCTATCGCATCAACGATCAGGGTAGCCTTGAGCAGACCAGCAACTCTCTTGATATGGCGGTTCAGGGCCGGGGTTATTTTCAGGTCCAGCTTCCCTCGGGACAGCTTGCCTATACCCGCGACGGCACGTTCTCGATGGACAATAACGGTTCTCTCGTGACCGCAGATGGCTATCTCATCAGCCCCACGATCACGATCCCCAACAATGCCCAAAGTATTTCGATCGATCAGTCCGGTCAGGTCAGTGTGCAGGTCGCCGGGCAGAATAATACGACGCTCGTCGGGCAGCTTCAGCTGGGCATCTTCACCAACGAAAACGGTCTGGCCGCGATGGGACAGAACCTGTTTACGCAGACGACGGCCTCTGGCGATGCCATGATGGGCAATCCTGAAGCCGTCGGCTATGGCAGCATCATGCAGGGTTATGTCGAAAACTCGAACGTCAATGTTGTGACCGAAATCACTGACCTCATTACGGCACAGCGTGCCTATGAAATGAACAGCAAGGTTATCACTGCGTCTGATGACATGCTGAAAACAGTCACTAATCTGGGCGGCGCTTAAAACATGAACCGCACCCTGCTGACGGGTGGCATTCTGCTACTGGCGGGGTGCGGCGCATTTTCCTGTGTGTCGGCGGCGACGTTACGCACGGCCGTCAATGTCGATCACCCACGCGTGCGTTTGTCGGACCTGTTCGATGATCTGGGCAAGGGGCAGGACACCGAAATCGGAGATGCTCCGGCGCTTGGAGCCTGTTATGTGGTGGGTGGCCCGCAACTGACCGCCATTGCTGCTCAGTTCGGCGTGGACTGGCCGGATGCTTCGCCTCTGGTGTCGGTGACCGTAACACATACGGCACGGATGATTACGGCAGATGATGTCCTGCCTGTTATCCGCGAAGGGCTTGAACTGCCCTCCGAAGCACGGGTGGAAGTGGCGCTGACGGGGTTCAAGCCTGTGGCAGTTCCGATGTCGGATCAGGGCGCACCCGCCATTCTGCATATTGACCGTCCGCCGCATGGCAGCGAACATTTTACGGCCCGGCTTGAGGTGCCTTCCGCCAAGGGCGGGCAGGGAACGGCTTTTAATGTGAATGGCACGGCGACCATGGAAGTGCGTGCTGTGACTCTGCGCCACGCCATGCATCTGGGGCAGCCTATTCTGCCGGATGACGTCAGCATGACGTTTGTTCGGGTCGGTCTGATTCCGGATGATGCGTTACAGAACCCTGAGGATGCAATTGGATTGGAGGCGCGTGGCGTGCTTGCCGCTGGTCAGGTTCTCAGTGTGTCGCAACTTGCACATCCTCAACTTGTCCATCGAGGCTCGCCGGTGGTGGCGACGTTTTCTGGTCAGAGTCTTCACCTGACAGTGTCTGGAACCGTTCTGGAAACGGGCGGGAAGGGCGATACCGTGCATGTTTATAACGCCAGCAGCCATATGGTTCTGACGGGGCGTGTCGTGGATCGAACTGAAGTAGAAGTTATTCCAGGTATTATGCCGTTGTCTGCCGATAGCAGAATGCATCAACAGACAACGGCTCTCCCTTCTCTCTGATGAGTGGGGCTGGGGCCAGCTTATCAATTTATTTCATCAAGACGTATGCCACATAAGGGGTATTTCTATATATTTTGTTACTATTCCGAATTCCGGAGTAGTCAATTTTTTAAATTCAACGAACTTAATCGATGAATGCAAATAATGAGGGAATCTGCCTATTGGCATGAGGCGCCGGCATATAAAATCGACAGCTAGGCTTAAGAGCCTAAAATAAAAACATTCGGGAACCGCAATATTTTTATTTTAGGTTGTTTTGATTTTCTATACCAGCGATTTATGTCAGTGCTTTAACGAAAAATGATTCGTAGAATTAAAGTTTCACTTCAACACAAGCAAAATATTAAATAATAACTTTATTTATAAATCAATATTTCATAATATTTATTACTGAAACATATTTAAAATAATTTGATTAATAATATTAATCCCAAAAACGTTACCAATAATAAAAACAAAAATCAATATTGTGTTATTCTAAACAAAAAATAGTCATTTCTATTATTATTGAAAATTCTAGAAGAGAGAAAAACACATATCGAATTATGTCTCCTAGGAGAACGCCATTGGAAAAAATATCTGATCCCAGCCCTGCTGCAATCCCTCTTTCTCGTAGGCGCCTTTTGGTTCTTTCCAGCGTCTGTGTGGCAGTTACTGTCGCGGGGAAGGGAAAAAAGGGATCTGCTCAGAGCGTTGTGGCATCCAGTCGTGATGGCATTTCAGATTTTATGCAGCTTTCAGTTTTTGCTACCGGTCATAAAAATCTGGATATCGGTATTGGCTCGGCACTCCTGCTGGCATTTGAAGCGCAGGTACGGGATTTCTCAGCTCAGGTAACAGCGCTTCGCGAACGTATTACTAAAAGCGGGTATCAGGATGTTGAGGCGCTGGAGGCGGGTCTTGGGGGAGGTCCTCTACATTCTACGCTGCTCCAGATTATTCGTGGTTGGTATTCTGGTGTTATTGAAGGCGGAACGAACGCAAAAGTTTATGCCTTTGAAAAAGCTTTGATGTATCAGCCGTCCCGCGATGTCGTTGTCATTCCGACATATGCTCATAACGGACCGAATTACTGGGTTTCGGAACCCGTATCCGTCGATGTCATGCCGGCATTCTAAGGATATTACTCAGTGATTATACGATATTTTTGTTCACTGTCCTGCACTGCCATGACAATCGTTCTGCTTCTCGCAGGTACGTCCGCGCTGGCGCAACCGACAGATCCAACACCAGTTTCCTCTCACCGCCCTTCAATCAGTCGCGGTCATTATCTAGCAATTGCCGCAGATTGTGCTGCCTGTCATACTAATGGGAAATCTGGTCAGTTTCTTGCAGGCGGTTATGCTATATCTTCCCCGATGGGGAATATTTACTCGACCAATATTACCCCGTCGAAGACGTATGGTATTGGGAACTATACGTTGGAGCAGTTTTCTCAGGCGCTCCGACACGGTATTCGCGCAGATGGTGCCCAGCTTTATCCAGCAATGCCTTATGATGCTTACAATCGCCTGACAGATGAAGACGTCAAATCGCTCTACGTGTACATCATGACTGAAGTAAAGCCTGTAGAGATTCCATCGCCTAAAACGCAACTTCCCTTTCCTTTTTCGATCCGCGCGTCACTTGGTGTCTGGAAAATTGCCGCGAGGATTGAAGGCAAGCCTTATGTTTTCGACCATACCCATAATGACGATTGGAACCGCGGTCGTTATCTGGTCGATGAACTCGCTCATTGTGGTGAATGTCATACCCCTCGTAATTTTCTGCTTGCTCCCAATCAGTCCGCTTATCTTGCTGGAGCTGATATAGGATCATGGCGTGCGCCCAATATTACCAATGATCCTCAAAGTGGCATTGGTGGCTGGTCGGATCAGGATCTTTTTCAGTATCTCAAGACCGGGAAAACCTCCCACGCTCGTGCAGCAGGCCCCATGGCAGAGGCAATCGAACATAGTCTGCAATATCTGCCAGACTCCGATGTTTATGCGATGATAACGTATCTGCGTTCAGTTCCAGCAAAAGCAGAAGTGGGTCAGACGGTCGCTAATTTTGCACATACTAGCCGTCTATCCAGTTATAGCGTGAGTGAGGCCAATTCTCGTCGTAGCAACAGTACGCTTCCAAATACGGCAGATGGGGCGGTTCTTTATGAAGCTGTGTGTGCCAGTTGTCATCAGTCTGATGGTAGAGGATCTTCAGACGGCTATTACCCATCTCTTATTGGAAATACGACCACTGGGCAGCTCAATCCGAACGATCTGATTGCCAGTATTCTTTATGGCGTAGATCGCACGACGGGTGATCATGAAATTCTAATGCCAGCCTTTGGGCCGGACTCTTTGGTGCAGCCGCTGACTGATGAGCAAATAGCGGCAATTGCCGATTACGTTCTGAGTCATTTTGGCAACGCGCAGGCCACAGTCTCTGCGGATGCTGTCAAACAGGTACGCGCTGGCGGAAAGCAGGTTCCAATTGCCAAACTCGCCAGTCCGGGAGTGATGATCCTTCTTGGAGTAGGTGGCGGCTTGGGAGTTGTTTTGGTGATAGGTGGCCTTTGGTGGTTGGTCAGCCGTCGTCAAAAGCGTTCCGCTTAAGAAAATTCAAGGATAAAACCATGTCTAGTGAAACGCTTTCGGCTGATGTTGTCATCGTGGGTGCAGGCATTTGCGGATCTTTGCTTGCTCACAAACTTGTTCGGAACGGGCTTTCAGTTCTTCTGCTGGATGCGGGGCCTCGTCGTGACCGCTCGCAGATTTTGGAGAACTGGCGGAATATGCCGCCTGACAACAAATCCCAATATGATTACGCAACGCCTTATCCAAGTGTGCCGTGGGCACCACATACTAATTATTTTCCGGATAATAACTATCTGATCGTTAAAGGTCCTGATCGGACAGCCTATAAACAAGGAATTATCAAAGGTGTCGGCGGTACAACCTGGCACTGGGCTGCTTCAAGCTGGCGTTATCTTCCGAACGATTTCAAACTGCGCTCCACCTATGGCGTGGGGCGTGATTATGCCATGAGCTATGACGAGCTTGAGCCTTATTATTATGAGGCTGAGTGTGAAATGGGTGTCATGGGACCAAACGGCGAGGAAATTACACCGTCTGCTCCTCGTAAAAATCCATGGCCAATGACTTCCATGCCTTACGGATATGGAGATCGTACTTTCACGGAGATTGTTAATAAACTTGGTTTTTCGAATACACCGGTCCCTCAGGCACGTAATAGCCGTCCTTACGATGGTCGACCGCAATGCTGTGGAAACAATAACTGCATGCCAATCTGTCCGATTGGCGCAATGTACAATGGCGTATATGCAGCGATAAAAGCAGAAAAACTGGGGGCGAAAATTATTCCTAATGCTGTCGTCTATGCGATGGAAACGGATGCAAAAAACAGGATCACAGCAATTCGTTTCTATGATCCTGACAAGCAATCTCACCGAGTTGTTGCAAAAACATTCGTGATTTCTGCCAATGGGATTGAAACCCCAAAATTGCTTCTTCTCGCGGCCAATGATCGAAATCCTAAAGGAATTGCCAACTCTTCCGATCTCGTTGGTCGGAACATGATGGATCATCCAGGTATTGGCATGAGTTTCCAGGCAGCCGAGCCTATCTGGGCTGGTGGAGGCTCAGTCCAGATGAGTTCTATAACCAACTTTCGCGATGGCGATTTCCGTTCGGATTATGCTGCTACACAGATCGGATATAATAACACAGCCCAGAATTCACGTGCCGGAATGAAGGCGTTGTCCATGGGGTTAGTGGGGCGAAAACTGGACGAAGAAATCCGTCGACGCACAGCTCATGGTGTGGATATTTATGCCAATCACGAAGTCCTCCCAGATCCTGATAACCGTCTTGTGCTTTCCAAGGATCATAAAGATGCTTTAGGCATTCCTCACCCTGAAGTGACGTATGATGTCGGAGAATATGTTCGTAAATCGGCTGTTATTTCGCGGCAGCGCTTGATGGATATTGCCAAGGCAATGGGCGGGACCGAGATTGAAATGACTCCTTACTTCACGCCGAACAATCATATTACGGGTGGTACAATCATGGGGCATGACCCTCGTGATTCAGTTGTGGACCAATGGTTGCGTACGCATGATCATCCCAACCTGTTCCTGGCAACGGGTGCCGCAATGGCTGCTTCTGGGACGGTCAACTCAACGTTAACAATGGCCGCGCTGTCATTGCGCGCTGCAGATGCCATCCTCAATGATCTGAAACAGGGATAAATATTTTGATTAAAAGAATGGGACGCAAAAACATCGGTGCAGTCCTCAGTGTTGTTATTGCAGCAGCGGGGCTGACAGGATTTGTTTCAGCAAAGGATTTAGCTGTGAACCTAGAAACATCAAATATCCTTATTGATCAGGCTAAAAAACTGGCTACGGCCAGTCATAATCGCGTCGCCATCGCTGTTGTTGATGCGGGAGGCAACCTTGTGGCTTTCCAGAAGATGGACGGCACGCAGCTCGGAAGTATCGAACTGGCGATCCGGAAAGCCAAAACTTCTCTTTCGTTTGCTCGCCCGACGGTTGAGATGGAGCATGCCCTGAATAGTGGAAACTATATGATTAGTACTCTTCCAAATGCTTTACCGGCAGGGGGGGGATATCCAATTATGGTGGACAATGAGCTTGTAGGTGCCCTTGGATTAAGTGGGGGCGAGGGCGAAACCGATGCTCGTCTTGCGCAAGCTGCTGTCAGCACGTTCCTGAAGCCCTCTAAGGTAAAGACCCCTGAATGAAAACTTGCCGTTACATGCACAGGAAAAAACTGGCGGTCTTTTTTCTGTGTGCGGCTTTCGGGATTATGGGCCCCGGCCGTCATGCATTCGCGCAGAGCGAAACATCTCAGAACTTGTCTACGCCCGAATCCTATAAATCTCGTGCTTTTGCAATGGAGGGCGTCGGCACATTTACTGTGGGGCCATTAGTTCCGTCGCTCTATGGAAATCCTCATCTTTTCGGAGATTGGGGCGGTGCACAAACATGGCTGACCAAACGCGGTTTGTATCTAAATGTCGCTCTTAATGAAGAATACATGGGGAATGTTACTGGCGGTCGCACACGAGATAATGTGCTGGCTGGTCAGGTCGCAGCAGAATTGGATGTGGACTGGCAGCAACTTGCGGGGATCAAGGGGCTTTGGACTCATCTTCTCGTCATTAACGGTCATGGGCGGAGTTTTAGTCATACACTTGGGGACTCCGTAACAAATCCGGAACAAATTTATGGTGCACGCGGCAATGTCGTTGCTCATCTTGTTTCAATGTACGTGGATAAATCTTTCTTGAATGATCGTATTATTCTGTCACTTGGGGATATTCCAACAGGAAGTTTTTTCGCTTTTGATTATATTGCCTGTTCTTTTATGAATGTCTCAGTCTGCAGTAATTTTGCTCCCGGAAAATATGTTCCAGGCGGCCGGGATTGGCCATCAGGAAATCTGGGTGGCGTATTGCGTCTCCGTCCGACAGAAGAAACATACATTATGGGAGGCGTTTTTGCGGTTTCCCCCCATAGTTATAACGGCGGGATTTCTGGCTGGGCTATAGCTCAAAGCGGTCTGGGTAAGATTTCGTCGCAAATTGAAATCGGCTGGATGCCGTCTTTTGGTAAAAGCAAACTCCGAGGGAATTATAAGATTGGTGCTTGGTACGACAATTCCCGGTACCCTAATCTTTATGAAGATATTAACGGAAATTCGTTTCAGGCTACGGGCCTAGAGCGTCGTTATGAAGCCGGAATGACATCTGCCTGGTTCATGTTTGATCAGATGATTGTTCGCAACGGGCCGGGTATTACAGATGGTCTGATCGTGTTGGGGGGTGTCGGGTATGCTCAGGGCAATCTTGTTGCCATGCGTGATCATGAATGGATAGGCCTCGTCGAAAGTGGAACTCCGTGGCATCGTAGTGGCGATCAGATTGGTATCATGTTTCAACACATGGATATGAGCCACACGGTTAGGCTGCAGCAGGAATCATCATTAGCTCTTGGTCTTCCTTATTTGGATAATCAATGGGGTCCTGTTTATGGAATACAGAATTGGGAAAATGTTTATGAGGCATTTTACAGCACCCATGTTATGCGGGGCACAACCTTACAGGCCGACTTTCAATATCTACAACGCCCTGGGGCCACTACAACGTTTAAGGATGCAGCTGTTATTGGGGGGCAGTTAACATCAAATTTTTAAAAATAATCAATATCTACGGTTTCCTGGAAAGTGGCACGTTGTGCTATTTGATCTCCACTTTCACCTCTGCACTACGATTTAACAACTCAAGAATCGACGATCTAAATGTTTGAGATATCTGAAAGTCAATTGGGTTTGGATGGAACTTTCATAGATCATTCGACGTTACGTGCACAAAGGGGAACATTTTCATGGCTATTGATATGTCAGAGCATCAGAATTCTCATTCAATGATTAGTGGCGCCTTAGCTACTCCCGAACTGCGTGCAGATCGTTGGATGAATGTTCTTTATCTAGCCAGAAAATGGGAAAAAACAAAAAATCCGTTAAGCAAAGAACAATTATTAATTTCATTAAAAAATCTTGAAGAAATAGATATCTATTTTGCTTACCCGGGTGCGATATGTTTAAAACTTTTAAATGAATATTTGCAGGAAAATGATACTAAGGCTTTTTTGCGACTTTCGCAGCGAATTTCGACAAATATAATTTCAAAAAAATTCCATCGAGATATTTCTGTTTGGGATGGTGAAAATTATGAAGACGAGCCATTTAATCGGCTGCCACAAGCAATATCCCGCATAAAAACAAAACCGTATTTTGAAGTTTTGAGTGTCGTCCCTCATGCACGTTCGCGTTGGCAACATATAAAAGAGGAGGCACGGGGTGTTCGGCGTCCTGAAGATGAATTTATTTATGAAACGGTAGTGGTTGGGACTGCTGCAGATGCCCTTAAGGGAATTTTATTAAATTCTGATATTGGGGCAGTGGTCTTGTATGAAGGTTTCGAGCCGGGGTATAGCAGTCAAGATGATTTTTTAAGAGTATTTAAAGATGTAATAGATTTATCTTCTGTGGAAGAAGATGAATTTTTATCTCTAAGTTTAGCCCAAGCTATAAAGAAAATTCGACCAGAGTTGGATATTTTTCTTCTAAGCGATCAAAATATTGAGGATTTCTCTGGAAAAAAAGAAAGCCTCATTTTCAATCGCATTTTCTATCAAATGGAAGAACCTTTAGAAATTCATCTTGCCATTATGGAGGCAATTCACTGTCGTTATAGGACGCCTTTTTTTGATAATTTGAAGAAATATGCAGAAAGGCCAATAGCAACTTTTCATGCCCTGCCGATCGCACGAGGTAAGTCTATTTTCACGTCCAACTGGATTAGTGATATGGGCGAATTTTACGGGCCAAATCTATTCCTTGCAGAAAGCTCTGCCACAACGGGTGGTTTGGATAGCCTGTTGGAGCCAACTGGTAATATAAAAGATGCGCAGGATATGGCCGCGAAGGCCTTTGGTGCTGATCATGCCTTTTTTGTAACAAATGGAACATCAACAAGTAATAAAATGGTATTGCAAGCATTGTTAGTGCCTGGAGATATAGTTATTTTAGATAGGAACTGTCACAAATCACATCATTATGGATGTGTTTTGTCTGGCGCACAGCCTTATTATGTTGAGGCTTTTCCTCTCGTAGAATATTCCATGTATGGCGGTGTTCCTCTAAAAACAATTAAGCAAAGCCTCTTGAAGTTGAAGTCTCAAGGGGAATTAAATCGTGTGAAAATGGTAGATCTGACGAACTGTACATTTGATGGACATGTTTATGACGTACGTCGTGTTATGGAAGAATGTTTGGCTATCAAACCAGACTTGATTTTTCTGTGGGATGAAGCTTGGTTTGGTTTTGCTCATTGGTCACCACTCCTGCGCCAACGTACTGCTATGGGGGCTGCCGCTGCTATCGATGAAGCTCTCAATCAGCCTGAAGCATTAGCTGCTTGGGAAGATCAACAAAAAGTACTTGGTGAAAACCCAACAGACGAGATGCTGCTTGCAACGCGTTTAGTGCCTGATCCTCGAAGTGTGAGCGTTCGCGTTTATCAAACTAACTCTATTCACAAGTCAATGTCAGCCTTGCGTCAAGGATCCATTGTTTTGGTGAAAGATGCCAAATTCGAGCATGTCGAGTCACAGTTTCATGAAGCGATCTTCACTCATGCATCGACTAGCCCGAACTTACAGATTATAGCTTCTCTGGATGTTGCTAGGCGTCAGATGCAGCTAGAGGGATACGGTCTCGTTGCTAATGCGATGAGAGTCTCACTTGAAATTCGAAAACAGATAAATAGTCATCCTGTAATATCTAAGTATTTTAGGGTATTAAATAATTCAGAAATGATACCAGAGGCATTTAGGGAATCAGGGCTCTCTGAATATAACGATCCAAACGTCGATTGGTCTAAGGCTATTGAGGCAATAAAAGATGATGAGTTTATCATTGACCCTAGTCGTATGACCCTATCTTGTGGGCACGCTGGTTTCGATGGAACTACTTTCAAAAATATACTTGCCGATAAATTTAATATCCAACTCAATAAAACATCAAGAAACAGCGTATTGCTTCAGTCTAATATAAATAACAATAGAAGTGATATTGCGCTCCTGTTGAGTGTTTTGAATGAAATTTCAATGGATCTAGAAAATAAATTCCGCAAAGGTGGTGTTGATTATAAAGAAAACTTCCAAATTTCCATCGATAAATTAGTTTATGATCTCCCAAATTTACCAAACTTTAGTAAATTTGATGATTGTTATCGTGATGACCCGAAATCCGATACGCTTCATGGCGACATCCGGCGCGCATTCTATGATGCTTATAATGAATCTGGGTGTGAGTATGTTCTTCTGAATAGTCCTGAAATTGATGAAAGACTAAAGTCTGGTCCTGTTCTGGTTTCGGCTAATTTTGTGATTCCATATCCTCCAGGATTTCCGATAATGGTGCCTGGGCAAGTTATAACTGAAGAAATTATTGAGTTCATGAGAAAATTGGATGTGAAAGAAATTCATGGGTTTAATAAATATTTAGGTTTGAAGCTATTAAATAAAAAATCCATATCATGAAATTAGTATTTAAATTTACCGATCGTACTTCTTGAAAGAAGGTGTATTTCAGAATGATTCTTGATTGGATTGCGGAGACGCTACGATCATCACCTGAGCTGGCTATATTCTTGGCTTTGGCTATTGGCTTTTGGGTTGGATCCCGAAAATTTGGAAGCTTTAGCCTTGGAGCCGTAACAGGAACATTGCTTGCTGGTGTATTAATTGGGCAATTGGGAATTGTAATATCTCCTCAAATAAAATCAGTATTTTTCATTATGTTTTTGTTTGCTGTTGGTTTTGGTGTTGGTCCACAATTTGTCCGAGGCATTGCAAATAATGGACTACCTCAGGCGTTGTTTGCGGTCGTTATTGCCTCTTTATGTTTGGTTTGCGTTTATGTTGCAGCAATTTTTTCTGGCTATGGGCCGGGTATGGCTGAAGGTTTGTTGGCAGGGTCCCAAACTATTTCAGCATCAATCGGTCTAGCAACAGATGCAATTAATCGCAGCGCTCTTCCACCGGAGCAAATTCAAGAACAATTAAATGCTATACCTGTCGCATATGCTGTAACTTATTTGTTTGGGACTGTTGGTACAGGTTGGATCTTAGCATTTTTGGGACCTAAAATCCTCAGAATTAACTTGGAGGAAGAATGTCAAAGATATGAACGTGAAATGAATATTAAGCCTGTCAATGGAAATGATGAGACGGGCTGGCATGAACATATTATACGTGCGTATCGTTTGAAAACTTTAGGAAAATTTGCTGGGAAAACTGTTTTTGCTGCAGAAAAATCGGCACAAGATAGAATTTTTTTAGAAAATATCCGACGGAATGGGAAAATAATATCTTTTGATGAAAATACTGTATTAGAAGTGGGAGATTGTATTGCTGTATCTGGGTCTCATGATTCTTTAGTATATTGGTCAAATCATGCCGAAGAGATTTCAGATCGTGAACTAATCAATATCCCTATAGAAACAGTAGATGTGGTAATAACAAACAAAAAACTAAATGGTCAGCGCTTAGGAAATTTGGCCGAATCTGATTATTCTCATGGGATATATATAAACACTCTTCATAGAGGATCTATGAGTGTTGAGGTTCCTTTGTTGTCGGAGACCGATATATTTCGAGGAGATATTGTAAATGTTACCGGAAGTAGGAGAAATATAGATAAATTAATTAATCAAATTGGGTATGCAGATCGACCAACAGAAGTGACCAGTATGGTGTTGGTTGGATGTGGAATATTTGTTGGTGGTTTGATAGGGTCAATTATTCTTCCTGTAGCAGGCATCCCCATTACGGTTTCTGCTTCAGGAGGGGCATTAATTTCGGGCCTAATTTTAGGATGGCTTCGAAGTGTTACTCCCAAAATTGGGAACATACCGAATTCTACGGTATGGTTTATGAATACTGTAGGCCTTAATATATTTATTGCTGTAGTTGGGATTTCAGCCGGACCAACTTTTATTAAGGGTCTTCATGAAGCAGGTATCAGTGTATTTTTTTGGGGGCTTTTTGCCAGCGCAATACCAATGCTTTTTGCGCCTCTGATAGGAAAATATATTTTTCGATTTGATCCAGCTATAAATCTTGGTTGTTGTGGAGGTGCGAGAACAAGTACGGCGTCTGTGGCAATGGTGGCTGATGTCGCAAAAAGCAACGTTCCTATGTTGGGATATACTGTTCCTTACGCTGTGAGTAACACATTGTTAACTATGTGGGGTCTGGTTATTGTTATTCTTCTTTCATAAAAGAATATAATTCTACATTGATAATTATTTTTGATGACGTGTGGATTGTCTTATCATTGATTGTGAAATGTTTAGGTCGCGTGGAGTGATCGAAAAAGCGTTAATTGATGTGTTTTGTGTCTGGTTTTGTGCTTTTGGTGTGTTGATTGACGCTTCTCTGGGTTGCTTTTGATCTGTGTTTTGAGCAGATCCGGGAAGATCACCCGCTGGATAGCTATACGCTCGCGTTGATCCGTTCCGGGAAGAGGAAACGGCGCATATTATAGACGATATTGGCCACGCCGATCCTCATGGTGGCTCGCCCGATACCGACAGTTCGGACGAACAGTCCTGTTTGTGATTTATGGTCGGCAAAGACATGCGCGACACGCGAGCGGATCACGGACTTTCCAGCATTTAACTGGACGTGTCGCAGTTTCGTTCCGGGCCAGTGGTTATCTGTTAAGCGGCGTTGCGCTCATAATCCAGCGGGCTTTTCCATTGAAGTGCGGAATGCAGCCTCTGCGCTTTGTAGAAATCATTGATGTAGGATGTGATAGCCTGCTCGACTTCCTGACGGCTCATCCAGGCTTGCTGTCACAGGAGTTCAGCTTTCAGGCAAACCTTACGACTTTTGGCTCGCGAAGAACTGTGTCGCCTTTTTTAAAAGCTCCCTCTCCTCCCGTAGTAGAAGGTTCTCACGGCGTAATCTCTCATTCTCACGCGATAACGCTGTATGATCCGTCGTGAACCGCCCCGGGATTGGCGGAGACCTATTCACCTGAGAAGAGGGTCTGATGAGCAATTCTGTGAAGAAGTTTTCTCCTGAAGTCCGTTCCCGTGCGGTGCGGCTGGTTCTGGAGCATGAGGGCGAGCATCCGTCACGCTGGACGGCGATGGTGTCGATCGCCCGCAAGATCGGCTGCTCGGCGCATACGCTGAACGAGTGGGTTAAGAAGGCTGAGGTCGAGAATGGCAAGCGCGCTGGTGTCCGGCCGAGACCGCCAATTGCTCAAGGTGCTGGAACGCGAAGTGCGTCAGGCGAACAAGATCCTGCGCGTTTTCTCGGAGCACTTTGGGGTCTACGGCGTGCGGAAGGTCTGGCCTGACCTGAGCGCTGGCTCAAACGCCGGACGCCCGTTTTTGCTCTCGTTTGAAGAAGATAGTGTCTGGTCAGATCAGAGCGAAACACCTCGAAATCTACAGTTCGGGAAAAGGCCTTGAGTTGGTCACCAACCTCGCTCAACCGGGCAAGCCGCTCTTCAACGTTAAAGAAATCGAACTGTTTTACCTTCTATCCCCCAATCAATGCACGAAAAATGGAATCACGCAGAAAGGTCCAAAACCAGAGGGTTTTTCAAACTCTTCACTCAAATTTAAAACGGACTTTCACAGTGATGATATATAATTTATTTGTTTACAGGGATAGTTACGATAGCGCTGGATGGCTGGGTTGTTTTTGATAATTCTAAAAGCATTTGAGTAATAGTGAATGCCAACTTGCTTTTGAAGTCTTTTTTGTCAATCCAGTAGTAATAATTATCGTACATAATAGATACAAATGAGTTATTTGGATGACTCTTTCCATATTTTACATTTATTATAGAGTTTTCCGAATTCACAAATGATTCTTCTTGGTTTTTTTGTGTTCCCCCTGATAATAATTCGTCTTCTGGAATGTTTATCTGATAAGCGACCTGTCCTAATATTGATAGCATGCTTCGAGATAAGATATTGATTTCACCGGGTTTTGGGTTTCCAACACCATAAACTACTTCCATACGTTTATATTTCGGAGAAAAATTCAGTAATTTCTTAGTTATTTCTGTGATTTTCGCTAAGTTGGGGTTTGATGTTGGGTATATGCTCAAAAATACGTGACTTGTTTCGAAAGTTTTTCCTTTAATTTCTGGAGATTGCTGAAGTTGGATTCCGAGAAGGCCTGAGGCTTGGAGTAACCTTAAATCATGTATTAATTCAAAAAATTCTTCAGTGTTGTAGTTGGTATTACTGTCCATATCTCCTGAATTTTTTGAGAATGGTCTATTATTGCTCATAGAATTAATTGATTGAGCTGAAAGTTGCAGCAGGATATCGATGGGCAGCCCTCCCATGGCGAGGGGTAATAAACTTGCAGGTGGAAGAGGGCGCAGGAAGCTATGTGCATAAGCGTCTCCTGTCACAGGCTGAAAAGTAAAGGTTGGATTTTGTTGTAATTGTGCGGCTATTCCTCCATTGGGACGAATAGGAAATGTATCTGAAGCAACTCCCAGAAAAGCGCTTTGCTGAAATTGATAGCCTGAGATTAATTGTGTTGTGTCTAAAAGACCGGGAGTATCAGCGTACCGGAGTCTCACAAGGTTTTGGAGAGTTTGTCTTTTGTTAGATTCTATAATTGATATGGAATATTCATCTTGATCTTTTCCAAGCCTCTGTGACCCTATACTATAGCATCCACTAAGTGCCAAGCTAAAAGAAATACAAATAATTTTTGTTATCTTATGCATAATTTATCCTATAAATATTTAAATAAACGTGATAATTAATTTTTAATAAGATATTGAATATTATTTATTACTTATTGTCAAGTGGTTTTTTAATTGTTATTGTATTTCTCCAAGGTTTGGTAAATTAAAAATACTGACATTTAAAAAATTAACGCCTGCTTGATTGAGAGCGTGATGATATGCCTTCTGACGCAACGTATGGGCGTGGATAGTGTTGCGTTGTAGGAAATCGATTTTCTGTAATGAGGAGTGTCGTTTGACTCGCTTTACGTTACCATTGGCTTTCGTGATGATGGGAATTGATAACTTTATATTCCATGTTTGGTAGGCTCAGGCGTTAGAATGGTCGTCGATCCTGATCAGGGGATACAAAGGCGCTTTTTAAATATTCATCTCTTTATATGCGGCAGGCCTTTTAATTAAGGGAACAAGGACTGAGGCTTGGAGAAGCCGGTCAATTTATGAAATGTGTGAGGATGTGATTTCTTTTATGCATTTTGTTCGATAATCTTCTTTTTTTCAGGAAGGTTCAGAAAATGGCTATCAAAGATCCAGTGGTCATCGAGCATCTCAATACCCAGCTTACGAATGAATTGACGGCAATCAATCAGTATTTTCTTCATGCCCGAACGCTGAGGCATTGGGGTGTGACGCATTTAGGGAAAAAAGAATATGAAGAATCCATTGAAGAAATGCATCATGCGGATTGGCTGATCGAACGAATTCTATTTTTGGGTGGTCTGCCGAATGTGCAGCGTCTGAACTCGATTCTGATTGGACAGACGGTTCAGGAAATTTTGGAGTGTGATCAGAAGCTTGAAGAAAAGGCGATCCAGGATCTGCGGGAAGGCATTGCTTACTGTGAGAGCGTCCGTGATTATGTTTCGCGTGATCTCCTTCTGAAAATTCTCGTTAATGAAGAAGAGCATGAAGATTTCATTGATCGTCAGTTCGATCTGATCAAGCAGATCGGGATTGAACGCTATATTCAGAAAAATTCTGCTGCGGCGCCTGATCAGGACTGAGCAAGCGCTTTCTCAAAACAACCCGGCATTGTCCGGGTTGTTTTTTATGCGGCGTTTAGATGCGCTTGTTCGGAATGGGCTTTCTGCATTGCTGATCTGAGCAAACAGACAATTCCGGGGACGCAGTTGCCGCACTTTGCCGTGCATTTTCGGGCCGAATAGATTTCCGCTGGTCGAGACGCTCCGTTGTGGATTGCGATTTCGATATCCTGATGGGACAGCGCGTTGCATGAGCAGACGATCATGAAAAAGCAGGCCTTCGCTCGCTGGAACCGATTTAAGAACACTACCTTAAATGCAAATGGTTCGCAAACGCATTTTTCTTTTATGCACTCATGACGAATCCTGACTGATCCAGCGCTGAACGACTGGACGTATTGCGAAATTGCTTTGGATGCGGACGACGCCCGGAAGGCGTGAGAGCTCTTCCTTATGGATGCGCTCGTAGTCAGCAAGATCTCGGGCTGCGACGTGGAGCAGGTAATCGGCTTCACCTGTCATTAGGTAACACTCCCGAACATCAGGACATTCCCGGATGCGTGTTTCAAAGCGACGGAGCGTTTCGTCTGTCAGACGTTCAAGCGTGATCTGTACGATAACGGTGGTCAGCTTGTGAGCTGAGCGTTCGTCAATAACCGCGCGATAGCCACGGATGACGCCGCGTTCTTCCAGAAGGCGCACGCGTCGCAGGCAGGCGGACGGAGAGAGCCCGACACGTTGTGCCAGATCAGCGTTGCTGAGGCGCCCGTCATGTTGAAGGATTCTCAGGATGGATTCGGTGATACGGTCGAAGATCATGATGGCATTATCGGTCTATTTTCGCAGAATCGATCATATATTTTTCACGTATTGGAAGATTATGTGATTATCGGGCAGGATATTCTAGCGCACAACGCGATAGTCTCACTTCTCATGATGAGTGTATGTTCTGATCCTCTGTGGCCTTCTTCTCGTGCTGGAGCCCGTCTGACGGTGGATCTGGGCGCGATTGCTTCCAATTATCGGTATCTTCAGAACCTTGCAGCGGGTGCTGCCTGCGCGGCTGTCGTGAAGGCTGATGCTTACGGACTGGGTATCGAGCGTGTAGCGCCGGTTCTTGAGCAGGCGGGGGCTCGAGAGTTTTTCGTCGCGCATGTTGATGAGGGGATCAGGCTGCGCTCCGTGATTTCGGAAAAAGCCCGGATTACGGTGCTTCATGGCCCGAGGCCGGACGCGACCACAGAGTGTGTGCAGTATGGATTGAGGCCGGTTCTGAACAGCCTCGATCAGGTTGCGGTATGGCGCTCTGAAGCGGTCAAGGCGGGGCGGCCTTTGGAGGCGGCTCTTCAGGTCGATAGCGGGATGTCCCGGTTCGGGTTTTCTGGCGCTGACCTTGACGTCCTGCATGAGGACAGGACGCTTATGGACGGACTGAAGATCAGTCTGGTCATGAGCCATCTGGCCTGTGCCGATACGCCGGAGCATTCTGCCAATAATGCCCAGAAACAGCAATTGTTGAAGATGTCGGCACGATTGCCGTCTGCGCCGTTGAGTCTGTCGGCGTCGTCGGGGATTTTTCTGGGGCCGGACTTTCATCTGGATGTCGTTCGTCCAGGAGCGGCGCTGTATGGAATTGCGCCTAATCAGACTGCTCCTAACCCGTTGTCTGCGGTCGTCAGACTGCAGGCTCATGTTTTGCAGATTCGTGAAATTCTCCCGGGCGAGGGGGTTGGTTACGGGATGACATATCGTCCTGATCAACCTCGGAAAATCGCGACTGTGGCTGTTGGGTATGCGGATGGCTTTTCACGACATGGGGCCGGGCAGGGGTGTGCGTGGTTTGAAGACATCTGTTTGCCGATTCTGGGACGTGTTTCGATGGATTCCCTGATCGTGGATATTTCAGATGTGCCGGAGGGGAAGCTGCGGGCCGATATGATGGTGGATCTGATCGGTCCCCGGCGTAGTGTGGACGATGTGGCGGAGGCAGCAGGGACAATCGGATATGAGGTCCTGACGTCTCTGGGGCACCGTTTTTATCGGGAATATGTTGGAAATGGGGAATCGTTCCAAAAGGGCGATTGACATTCCAGCATAGAAAACAAGATAGACGAACTGAAATCGGATTATGTCATGATGGCATGGTCTGGCGTAGCAAATCGGAATTCTCATGTATCTCCGCCGTGACAGAGCTTTGACCGCCGTATCCATCATGTTGGATGTCGCCTTCCATGCAGGGCGCTCTGGGGTGGTGAGCGGCGCGGATATTGCCCGCCGTGGTGATATGCTGCGTCGGGGGATTGAGCCTGTGTTGCAAGGACTCTCTCGGGCCGGACTGCTGGCAAGTGTGCGCGGGCCGAAAGGGGGGTATCGTCTTGGCAGGCCGCCACGGACCATCACGCTGAATGAAATTGTCCGGACTGTTACGGAAGATCAGGAAGCACAGGAAGAGGACGTTAATCTTCTGCGGGCCAAAGTGCTTGAACCATTCTGGCAACAGATGGATCAGGAAGTATCGGAAAAGATGGCTTCTGTTACATTGGAACATCTGCTGCAGAACGCCGAAGAGGCGGGGATGCAGCGTCCTAGCAGGGCGCCAATTTCTTTCTCCATATAACTTTATAAAAAAGTATTTTGAAAAAACTACAAAATAGGTTTTAGAGGACGGAATATCTTACCATAAGGGATCAATCTTTGATCTGGCATGGTGAGTTTCATGTCCTTGGTGTTTCCTCGGCTTGCCGTTTGCAAGCGGGGAGGAGGACGCATTCATGACGGGGCCAGCCGCAGGGTAGGGTCCGTATTCGTCAGGAAGGTGAGTGCTGATGAAACGTCCTGTAAGACTCGAAGCTGGTCAGAAGCTGGTTCTGACGGCCAACCGGCTGCTGGACGGTCGTACCGTGTGGTGGCGGGAAGACGGGGGCTGGGATCTTCGGATAGGGCAGGCGGTTCTGCTGGATGCGGATGTCGCTGAGGCGGCGCTTTCCCGGGCGATGGAAGAGGCCCAGCGTAAGGGTGTTGTCGGGGTGTACGATACGGCTGTTCTGCCTGTTGTCCCTCCTGAACCCGTGACTGTTCGTGAAAAAATCCGGGCTCATGGCCCGACTGTGCATCCGGAATTTGCAGTGGAGACCGCACAGTGAGCGTTCCTGTCGGCCATTATCAGTATGACCGGATTGACCGGGATTTTCTTCAGGCGCGGATTGCCGAGTTTGAGGGGCAGGTGAAGCGTCGTCTGGACGGGACGCTGAGCGAGGACGAGTTCAAGCCTCTGCGGCTGATGAACGGGCTTTATTTGCAGCTTCATGCCTATATGCTGCGGGTGGCCATTCCTTATGGAATTCTGGACAGTCGGCAGTTGCGCAAGCTGGGCGAGATTGCCCGGCGCTATGATCGCGATTATGGGCATTTCACGACGCGGCAGAACATCCAGTTCAACTGGATCCGGCTGGAAGATACGCCAGATATTCTGCGCGAACTGGCTGAAGTGGACATGCATGCCATCCAGACCAGCGGGAACTGCATCCGCAATGTGACGTCGGACGAGTATGCGGGAGCTGCGGCGGATGAACTGGTGGACCCGCGGGTTCATGCGGAAGTGCTGCGGCAGTGGTCCACCCTGCATCCTGAGTTCACGTTCCTGCCGCGCAAGTTCAAGATTGCTATTTCGGGTAGTCCGAATGACCGGGTGGCGGCGCGCTTCCATGATATCGGGATTCTGGCCCGTCCGGGTGAGGATGGCGCTCCGGTGTTCCGGATTTTCGTGGGCGGAGGACTGGGGCGGACGCCGGTGATCGGCGAAGAGCTGTTTGACAGTGTTCGGGAAGAGCATCTTCTGGCGACGCTTGAGGCGATCCTGCGCGTCTATAATGCGCATGGACGGCGGGACAATATCTACAAGGCGCGGATCAAGATCCTCGTCCAGGCGATCGGGGTTGAGGCCTATCGGGAGGCTGTGGAAGCCGAGCTTGGTCAGATGGAGCTGGACCGGTATCGGCTGACGCCCGAAGCGGTTGCGGCGATCCGGGCGCGTTTTGCCGTACCATTGCTTGAGGCGCCGGACGATGCGGATGCCGTGCTGACGCAGCAGCGGCGGGATGATCCGTTGTTTGATCGCTGGGTGCGGAGCAATACGCATGTTCATCGCGATCCGGGGCATATCATTGCGACCATTTCGTTAAAGCCTGCAGGGGGGATTCCGGGGGACGCGACGTCGGCGCAGATCGGGCGTCTGGCGGATCTGGCGGATGCGTATTCGTTTGGGGAAATCCGGATCACGCATTTGCAGAATGTGGTTCTGGGGCATGTCCGTAAGGACCGGTTGCGGGATCTGTGGCTTGGGCTGTCGGAAGTCGGACTTGCGGAAGCAAATATCGGGCTGATCGGCGATATCGTGGCGTGCCCGGGACTGGATTACTGTGCGCTGGCGAATGCGCGGTCTATTCCGATTGCGCAGAAGCTGGGTGCGCGTTTTGCGGATACGGCGCTTCAGGCGGAAATCGGGGCGTTGCGGATCAATATTTCGGGCTGCATCAATGCCTGTGGGCATCATCACGCCGGGCATATCGGACTTCTGGGCGTCGACAAGCGTGGAGAGGAGTTCTTCCAGTTGACCGTTGGTGGCCGAGCCGAGAATGGTGCGGCGCTTGGGACGATTTTGGGGGCAGCGCTTCCGGAAGACGAGACCGTTGATGCGATCGCGCGGCTTGTGGACTGCTATCTTGGGCTTCGGGAGAGTGGAGAGACGTTCCTTGAGACTCTGACGCGTCTGGGGCATGAGCCTTTCAGGGAGGCGGCGTATGAAGCTGTTTGAATTCGGTGAGCGGACCGCGCAGGTTCATGATGTGCTGGTGACGGTTGAGGAACTGGCGGAACGGGATGATGCGCGGGCTGTCTTGCTGGAGAGTGCGGACGATCCGGCGCTTCTGCGGCCTTATCTGAACCGGCTGGATCTTGTGGTGCTGCGGTTTCCGATTTTCAGAGATGGGCGCGGGTTCACGCAGGCTCGGGAATTGCGGGAATATTTGCGGTTCTCTGGCGAAATTCGTGCGGAGGGGCATATCCTGCCGGATCAGGCAGCGTTTCTGCGTCGGTGTGGGGTGGACAGTGTCGTTCTGCCGAAGAATGGCAATGGTGATCCTGACCTGTGGGAAAAGCAGCTTCGGCAGTTTCCGGTGGCGTATCAGCGGTCGGTTCTGTCGGAGCTCCCGGTGGGGCCGGGGCTGCGGGTTGAGGAAGCGTCTTAACGGGCGCCGAACCAGCCGCGCCTCCAGAACCAGAACAGCGGCAGGATAACGGACAGGATCATCAGGATCAGGCTGTAAGGATAACCGTATTTCCATGACAGCTCAGGCATGTCGTGGAAGTTCATGCCGTAGATACCTGCGATGAGGGTTGGCAGGATGCCGATGGCGCTGACGACGGTCAGGACCTTCATGCCGTCATTCTGTTCGATGCTGATGAAGCCGAGCGTGGCGTCCAGCAGAAACTGGACCTTGTTGACGGTCTGGGTGTCGAAGTCGTTGAGGGATGCGATGTCTCGCCCGGCGATCTTGATGCGGGTTTTGAGGGCCTGTGGTTCTTTCTCGGTTCGGTCGCCGATATAGATCAGGACGCGGTCGAGGCCGAGCAGGCTGTCGCGGATCATGGAGGCGAGGTCGCCGCTGTGGCCGAGGCGACGGAGGGTTTCGCGCAGCATTTCGGCGGCTCTGGCGGGATCGCGGGGGCTGCCGGTACTGAAAACGCGTTTGGAGATGGCGTCGAGGTCCCGGCCGAGGCCTTCCAGAATGTCGGCGAGGCGATTGATGACTTCTTCGATGATCTCGACGAGGATTTCATTGGCGGAAGGGCTGCCTTTGGCCGGATCACGCTCAGCCTGACGGCGTCCAACGATATCGAAGCCGTAATAGTCAGTATAGCGCACTGTGATGAGGTGGCTGTCTGTCAGGACGAAGCCAATGGGCAGGGAAAAGGCTGTATTTTCTTCGCGCCGGACAAGCGGGGTCGAAAGATAGAGGGTGCCATCCTGTTCGTGATGGCGGGAGGAGCTTTCGATTTCTTCCAGTTCATTCCGGCGGGGAATATGGGTGTTGAGGGCCTTTTCTGCGCGGGCGACCTCGTCGAGAGTCGGGTTGATGAGGTCGAGCCAGACCGCTTTGGAGATATCGACGTCCGGTCCGGTTTCCCGGGCCGGAGCGCCTGCGGGGCGCACGAGGAACATCAGGCGGATCCTTGAGGGCAATGGAAAGGCTGTGAGGCTCCCTCATGTCCTGCCTGACGCGGGATCGCAAGATGTATGGGACGGGAATTGCTGCGGGAGAGGCCTGAAAACGGCGAGATGGATGGACGGCGGGGGCTGCTCTTGGTATCGCATTGAAGCCCTGAAGCGGAACCGAGTGCGGTATGACGAACACATCTTCCCCCCTATCTTCCTCTCTGGCCAATTCGCTTCGTTCTGGCCCTGACGAACGGGGCCGGTTCGGGATTTTTGGTGGCCGCTTTGTTGCGGAAACGCTGATGCCGCTACTGTTCGAGCTGGACGAGGCCTATCGCGCTTCGCAGGCTGACCCCGCGTTCCGCGAAGAGCTGGACTATTATCTGAAGGATTATGTCGGTCGTCCGAGCCCGTTGTGGTTTGCCCGGCATCTGACGGAAGAGCTTGGGGGGGCGAAGGTCTACTTCAAGCGCGAAGAGCTGAACCATACAGGGTCGCACAAGCTCAACAACGTCATGGGGCAGATTCTCGTGGCTCGGCGCATGGGCAAGACCCGGATCGTTGCAGAGACGGGTGCGGGGCAGCATGGTGTGGCGACGGCGACGGTCTGTGCGCTGTTTGGTTTGAAATGCACCATTTACATGGGTGCGACGGACGTTGAGCGGCAGAAGCCCAATGTGTTCCGCATGCATCTGCTGGGTGCTGAGGTGAAGCCTGTGACGGCTGGGGCGGGCACGCTCAAGGACGCGATGAACGAGGCCATGCGCGACTGGGTGGCCAATATCGCGGATACGTATTTCCTCGTGGGTACGGTGGCCGGGCCGCATCCGTATCCGGAGATGGTGCGGGACTTCCAGTCCGTGATCGGGGTTGAGACCAAGGAGCAGATTACTCAGGCCGAGGGGCGTCTGCCGGATGTGATTGTGGCGGCCATTGGTGGCGGTTCGAATGCAATGGGGATTTTCCATCCGTTTCTGGACGATGCGGATGTGAAGCTGATTGGTGTCGAGGCGGCGGGGCATGGGCTGGATTCCGGGAAGACGGCGGCGTCCATTTCCCGTGGGCGACCGGGTGTGCTGCATGGCAACCGGACCTATCTGCTTCAGGACAAACACGGCCAGATCGAGGAAGCGCATTCGCTCAGTGCGGGGCTGGATTATCCGGGGATTGGGCCAGAGCATTCCTGGCTGAATGATATCGGCCGGGCCGAGTATGTCGGTGTGACGGATGAGGAGGCGCTTGAGGCGTTTCAGGTCTGTACGCGGACGGAAGGTATCATTCCGGCGCTCGAATGTGCGCATGGATTGGCGCATGTCATGAAAATTGCGCCCACGATGGCGAAGGACCAGATCATCGTTCTGAATGTTTCGGGTCGTGGGGATAAGGATATCTTTACTGTGGCGCATCATCTGGGAGTGAAGCTGTGAGCCGGATCCAGACACGTTTTGCCGCTCTGAAACAGGAAGGGCGCGGGGCGCTGATTCCGTATCTTCAGGCTTGTGATCCGGATTATGACACCTCGCTGGAGCTGCTGCGGGCGATGCCGGCGGCTGGGGCGGATCTGATCGAAATCGGGGTGCCGTTTTCCGATCCGTCTGCGGATGGGCCGACGATTCAGGCGGCTGCTCTGCGTGGACTGAAGGCGGGGGCGACGCTGGGGCTGGTGCTTCAGATGGTCCGGGCGTTCCGTGAGATGGACAGTGAGACGCCGATCGTGCTGATGGGGTATCTGAATCCGATCGATAGTTATGGCCCGGCGGAATTCTGTTTCGATGCGGCGCAGGCAGGTGTGGACGGGATTATTGTCGTCGACATGCCGACTGAGGAGGCGGATCTGCTGGATGCTCATGCGCGGGAAGCCGGGCTGGACATCATTTCTCTGGTGGCGCCGACGACGTCGAACTCCCGTTTGTTCCATGTGCTGCGGGATGCGACCGGGTTTGTTTATTATGTGAGCATTACCGGGATTACCGGGACGAGCAGTGCGAGTGCTGCGGATTTGGAGAAAGCGCTGCCGCGTATCCGGGAAGCGACCAGTTTGCCTGTGGCGGTCGGGTTTGGGATTTCCACGCCTGAGCAGGCGCGGACGGCGTCACGGATCGGGGATGCGGCGGTTGTGGCCTCTGCCCTGATCAAGACCATGGCGGGGACGCTCGAAGATGGGCGTGCGACGGGGCGGACCGTTCCGGCTGTCCTGGCGCAGCTTGAGGAATTGGCTGCGGCTGTTCGGGCTTAATTTTCGGGCCTGATGTTTGGCGTTCCGGCAGGCTGGGCCTGTCGGAACGCGTTTGATCAGGTGTTGTTGCGCAGGGAAAATCCGAACATCATCGTTGCGAAGCCTGCCATCAGCAGTTCTACGGCGATGAACATGCCGATCAGCCAGAGGCCGGACCAGGGCAGTGTCATGTAAAGCAGGATACCCACGACGAGTGTGAGGAGGCCGCTGAGGGCCAGCATGATCCAGCTCTTGTTGGTGCGGTGTCCGCCAGCCCAGAAGGTTCGGGCGAGGCCTGCGAAGATCAGGCAGCCTGCGAGAATGGCTGTGATGAAGATCGAGCCGGTTGCAGGTTCCTCAATCAGAAGGATGCCGCCGAGGATGTAGAGGCCACCGATCAATCCGGATAGCCACTGGTTCGGGACGGGAAGGCCGCGATGGGCGAAGCTCTGCATGACCTGTGCGACGCCGCCCACGATCATCAGGACGCCGAGGACCACCATGCTGGCGAGGGTGGTGGCGATGGTGTCGAGGGCGGCCAGAATGCCGAGGACGATCAGGACAGCGCCGAAGCCAATGAACCAGCCGGGCTTGAGGCCCTGGGGGTTGGGAAAGCGGAGGGTGTTGAAGCTGTCGGACATGGTTTTCTCCGGTTGGGAGCTGGGTTTGTTTTGGCTGATCTCTGTCGGGAGGCCTGCCGGTTCTGTGACACAACGCGTGATATCGTGGTTCGTATCAGGGAGGATGACATGTTTTGTGATGCGGATGGGAGAGATAAGCTGGAGCTGCGGATGGTTGGGCTGGCATAATCGGTATCCTGGCGTTAAAACGCGCCCAGAGAATGTGGCCCTTCGCCGGGCTTTACCCCTACTCCGTCCTTTGTTCTGAAGGCGGCCAGAAGAGTAATGAGACAACATGAGCTGGATGACCGACTACGTCCGACCCAAGCTGCGTGGCCTGCTTCAGCGGGATGTGCCGGACAATCTTTGGACCAATTGTGAATCCTGCGGGCAGATGATGCTCACCAAGGAGTTGGAGCGGTCCGAGAAGGTCTGTCCGCATTGTGGCCACCATATGCGTGCGACGGCGAAGGAGCGTCTGGGCTGGACGTTCGATGGTGGGGAATACACCTCCATTGAGTTGCCGAAGATGCCGGTCGATCCGTTGGGTTTCAAGGATTCCAAGCGTTATACGGATCGTCTGAAGGATGCGCGGAACAAGTCTCATCTTGATGATGCGCTGGTGGTTGCGCATGGTCTGATCAAGGGACAGAAGGCTGTGGTTGCGGTCATGGCGCCTGAGTTCCTGCTTGGGACCATGGGAGCTGCTCTTGGCGAGGCATTTGTGGCAGCCTGTCGTTTGGCCGTTCTGCAGAAGGCGCCGCTGGTGGTTTACACGGCGTCGGGTGGGGCGCGGATGCAGGAAGGTGTTGTCAGCCTGATGCAGATGCCGCGTACGACGATCGGTGTGCAGATGTTGCAGGAAGCGGGTCTGCCTTACGTTGTTGTCTTTACGAATCCGACGACGGGCGGTGTCTCGGCCTCCTTTGCGATGCTGGGGGATGTGCATATTGCCGAGCCTAATGCGCTGATCGCGTTTGCGGGGCCGCGTGTCATTCAGGACACCGTTCGTGAGAAGCTGCCGGAAGGCTTCCAGCGGTCGGAGTATCTGCGTGAGCATGGGATGGTCGATATTGTGGCCAAGCGGTCTGAGTTGCCGGAACTGCTAGGGCGGATTCTGGGTATGATGACGCGCCAGAAAACCGTTTCTGACACGGCGGCCTGATGACTGCGGAGCTTGGGGTGCCGGTTCGGCTGCCCGGTGAATATCAGGGGCGGCCTGGGGCGGTGCTTGCGCGCCTTCAGGAGCTTTATCCGGCGCTGATTGATCTTTCGCTGGGGCGGCTTGAAGTGCTGCTGGCGAAGCTGGGCCACCCCGAGCGTCATCTGCCGCCTGTCATTCATGTGGCGGGTACGAACGGCAAGGGGAGTACCTGCGCCAATCTGCGGGCGATTGCCGAAGCGGCTGGGCTGCGGGTGCATGTCATGAGCAGTCCGCATCTGGTGAGCGTGACCGAGCGGTTCCGGTTAGCGGGGCGGCTTGTGGATGAGGATGTGCTGGTTGCTGCGCTTGAGAAAGTCGAGCAGGTCAATGCTGGTGCTCCGATTACGGTTTTCGAGGTTCTGACGGCTGCGGGGTTCTTGCTGTTTTCGCAGGTGCCGGCAGATCTGGTGGTTCTGGAAGTCGGGCTTGGGGGGCGGCTGGATGCGACCAATGTGGTGCCGAAGCCTGCTGTTTGCGTGATTACGCCTGTCAGTCTGGATCATGAAGCGTTTCTGGGCAGCACCGTCGCGGCGATTGCCGGGGAAAAGGCCGGAATCATCAAGGTTGGAGTTCCGGTTGTTTCGGCTGCTCAGGCGCCGGACGCTCTGGATGTTATTCGGCGCCGGGCTGCGGAACTGGGTGCGTCGCTTCGGGTGGTGGGACAGGATGTTTTTGTCACCGAGCGGGTGGATGGTCTGGATTACCGGGATGCAGACGGTGTTCTTTCGCTGCCGTTGCCTGCGTTGAAAGGCCAGCATCAGGCCGGGAATGCAGCGCTGGCCGTGGCGGCTTTGCGTGTGTCAGGGTTGAAGCTCCCGCTTACGGCCTATCAGGGGATTGCTCGGACGTTCTGGCCTGCACGGTTGCAGAAGTTGGACGGCACGTTGGCCCGGATGCTGCCTGAGGGGTGGGATTTGTATCTTGATGGCGGGCACAATCCCGATGCCGGACAGGTTCTGGGGGCGGTGCTGGAAGGTTGGAAAGATCGGCCGGTACATGTGATTGCGGGTGTGAAGCAGACCAAAGATGCCTCCGGGTTCCTGAAGCCGATTATCGAACGGGTTGCTTCGGTTCAGGCGGTGTCTGAGCCGGGGCAGCATCTTGCGATGCCGGTTGAGGAAATCATTGCCGCTTCTGGTGGGCGGGCGATTGCCGGTCCAACTGTCAGGGCGGCTTTGGAGCGTTTGGTTGCCGAAGGGGGTACTCCGGCCCGGGTGTTGATTTGTGGCAGTCTTTATCTGGCGGGTGTGGTTCTGGCAGAGGATGGCTGGATCGCCAGTTAATCCGTTTCTGGTGACGGAGTGGGATGTTAGAAGGACGCGTGAACATGATCGAATCGCATTCCTCTCCGTCCGCTTCTGATGCTTCCTCGAACGATGGAGATCTGGGCCTTCTGTTGAGGCGTAGCCCTCCGTCCAGTGTTGCTGCCGAACAGGCGCTGCTGGGCGCCATTCTGACGAACAACAAGGCATATGAGCGGGTTTCGGACTTTCTGGAGCCTGCTCATTTTTCCGATCCTCTGAATGGTCGGATCTATGAAGCGATTGCCCGGCGGATTGAGCGGGGGCAGTTGGCTGATCCCGTGACCATGCGGGCAGAATTCGAACATACGGGTGTTCTGGATGCGGCGGGTGGGCCTGCGTATCTGGCCAAGCTGTTGACGGCGATGGTGGGGATCGTCAACGCAGGTGATTATGGGCGGGTGATCCATGATGCCTGGGTGCGGCGGCAGCTGATCGATATTGGTGAGACGGTCGTTAACAACGCTTTCGGGGCGCGGCCGGATCTGGACGGGTCGGATCAGATCGCGGCGTCCGAAGAGGCGCTGTTCAAGTTGGCGACGGAGCGGGGTCAGGAAGGCGGTTTCGTTTCTTTCACCAATGCTCTGACGGAAGCGGTTAAGGTTGCGACCAAGGCTTATCAGAGGACCGGCGATGTCGTGGGTCTGACGTCGGGTCTGCGGGATTTCGACAAGCGGACCGGTGGTTTGCATCCTTCCGATCTGATTATTCTTGCCGGTCGTCCTGCAATGGGCAAGACGGCGCTTGCGACCAAGATTGCGTTTTCGGCGGCGCGCTCGATTCTGCGGGATGCTGAGGATAGTGGGGAAAAGCCCAAAGGGTCGGTCGCTATTTTCTCGCTGGAAATGTCGTCTGAGCAGTTGGCGACTCGTATTCTGTCGGGTGAAGCTGAGGTTTCGGGTGAAAAGATCCGTCGCGGTGACATCGGGCAAAAGGAGTTTGACCGCTTTGTCCGTGTGGCGCGGGAACTTCAGCGGCTGCCGCTCTATATTGACGATACGCCAGCGATTTCTCTCTCCGCCATGCGAACGCGCTGCCGGCGGTTGGCTCGGACGCAGGGCTTGAGTCTTGTTGTTGTGGATTATCTTCAGCTGATGCGGCCTGCGATCGGGACCAAGCCTGACAGTCGTGTTCTGGAAATTTCAATGATTACGCAGGGACTTAAGGCAATTGCGAAAGAGCTTTCTGTGCCCGTGATTGCGCTGTCCCAGTTGTCGCGTCAGGTTGAATCGCGTGAAGATAAACGGCCCATGTTGTCGGATCTACGCGAATCGGGCTCAATCGAGCAGGATGCGGATGCGGTCATGTTCGTATATCGCGATGAATATTACCTGCAGCAGCGTCAGCCTAAAGACAGCGCTTATGACAGCAATGACAAATTTCAGGTTGCGACAGAAGAATGGCAGCGCAAGATGGCGCTGGTACACAATAAGGCCGAGCTGATTCTTGAGAAGCAGCGTCATGGGCCTACAGGGATGATCCAGCTATATTTCGAAGGGGAATATACCCGATTTGGGGATCTGGATGTCATTCATGAGTAACTCGCCGGAGAGGGCGAGTACTTTGAGTGGCGTGACGCTTCAGTAAGCGATGCTGTTAACAGGACGTGGTATTTGGTTGATGAAATCGCCGTCCTTGTTTCGAGTGTATCTCAGGTAGAGGCTGGATACAGAATGTCGCAATTTGTTAATTAAAAATAAACAAAATTAGATTCTGTAGAAATCTGACGTCTGAAAAAAGCTGAAATATGAAACTCTTCCCATCAGTTTCGCGAAGAAATGATGGGAGAGAGAACATGTTTTCTTTCTTCAATTATGGCTGCAATGCAGGAAAAAGAGGGCAGTTCAGACCCGCCATAATGGCTCCAAGCCATATTTGTTTCTTGACCCAGTGGCACAGTGCCATTAATTTATCGTTAATCGGTAGTTGCCATGGGGGCGATTGACGGGGAAGGGAGGGAGCCGGTCATGAATTCATACAATCTGATGACCGGGGACGTTTCTGATTTGTTCATTCCATCGATAAAGCGAATTTATCGTGTTGTATCGAATGGGGGGCACCTGAATGCGTATGGAAACCAGTGAAACGGTCACTAATGGATCTCCTCATCTGGTCTCTTGGGCGGATCAGGTGTGTCGGAAGGCGTGTTTCTGTCCGTGTTCGGAGCCATGTCTTGCCGCTGGAGCACCAACTCTGGGTGCAGAGCAGCCAGCCGTAGGGCCAGTTCTTCGTCGGTACGACCGTTCAGGACGCCTTTTAGAAGAAAATCGGTCGATACGCGCAGCCGGTTCGAGAGCGCCGCGATGAGAAAGACGCTTGGTGCGCGATCACCGCGTTCGATCTTGTTCAGCGTGGAAGCATCCACGCCTAGTAGGCGGGCGCATTCGCTCTGGTTGGGCATGACGAGTTCACGAGCCCAGGAAATGCGAGTTCCTATGGCTCGTTGGAGTGTGGTCAGAGAGTCAGGGCGCTTGTGTTTGGCCATAAGGCCTTTTTAGCAATGGCTTTATGCCAAATCCAGAAGAAGTTTTTTTTATCGTACTCTGTGGCATTTTGCCAAAAAAAATAATGATACTTTCGTATTTGGGGAAGATGTTGAGATGAAACAGGTCAAATCAGGTTCCGTACCGCGTCGTGTATCCGCAAACGCTCTCGCTGCTATGCTTGCGTCTGATGGTTGGCTACCTGAGCGTGGGAATGCCCGCAAGGGGCGTCGTCGTTCCGATCAAAAAACATTCAAAACGTCTTCCTTGCGCGCTCGTATGACGACGGACAGGGAGACGGCCGAGGCTCTTCCTGCGGGGCATCCTGTCAGCTGGAATGCGTTGTGGGGCGCGGATCTGGTGCCGGTTTTTCCGGGACTGCAGCCAATGGGCGGTCGTGATGTCGGGATGGAGATCAATTGATGTTCGGAATGGTGCAGGAAGTGTCTTTGGTAGATGCGTATGCAGGATCTGAAGCCATGGTTAAGCCGACTGCGGAAAGATATCAGCATTCCGAGATCCATGAGGATGGCAAGACGTTTCGGGTCGTGAATGCTGTGCAGTCCATGTATGACGCAGGCGATATCGGAGATGAGGAACTGGCAGCGGCGGATCGCTGGTATCGTGAATATGTCTTTGCGTCTCTTGGGGTGATGGAAAATCCGCAGTCTGATGGTCGTGTGAGGGAGCGGGGCGACATTCATACATGGATGATCGGACGGGGGCAGTGTTCTGCGCGGATGACGCAGATTCGCGATATGCTTGGCCTTTGCGCGCATGTGCGTTTTGAGATGCTTCTGGCGCGTGATATGTCGTTTTCCGCCATGGCGCGACATCTTTATCCGGCTTTGTCGGAAGGGCGTGCGCGCATGAAGGTGTCGGCTCAGTGTGCGTTGCTTCTGGAGCAGCTTGCGCATGTTTATGAGGTGATTTCTAAAAAGAAGCATAAGAAAAAATATGTTAACGATAAATTACCTATTGATATGTGAGCGCGGTTTTGATATAACAAATGCACACTGAAGAATTATACATAAATATCCAAAGCCGATCTTCTGGAAAGAGGGTCGGCTTTTATTTTGGAAGTTTCCTGATCAATGGAAAAATGTGACATTTCTTCTGGTAGTGTTGTGCTGTCTGGTCGTCAGACGTTTATTGTCCTCCAAAATAAATCAGGTTCACTTGCGGGGTGTCCCCTTGTGTATGAAGGGGAGCCTGTTCATCGGGCTGATGTCGTTTTGGAATGGCATGAACTGGTGGATGCGGGTCTTTCACGTTTGGATGTGAGATGCAGGTCCATTCCCTGTCAGCGTTCGGTTTTGTCGGTTCGGGTGATCGGGCGGGTTGCGCCGGAAACCTTGGCACGTGTGGCTGTGCGGGCTGAGCGGGAGCAGGTGCAGCGCAATGTGGAGACTCAGGCAAGGAAAGGAACGTGTCAGAGCGGCTTGCGCCTGCGGCAGAAGCCGGTTCGGGCTGTCTGGCTGGAGGGGGGCATGATGATGAGCCGCAGGGAGGCTGCGCTGAGAGCGGGCTGATGGTCGGTTCTCAGGTCGATCTGGGGAAGAAGGTTAAAGCAGATGGGTGAAGAAATATCCGGCAAATGTTTCTTGCGGCGGGAGCAGTCAGAAGAACGGAAAAAGAGGTTTCTCGAGCATCTGTCTGTGAGTGGAAATATTTCGGAAGCCGGACGTGTTGCAGAGGTTCGGCGGAGTACGCTGTATCTCTGGAAAGAGACGGATCAGGATTTTTCGTCCCGCTGGGAGGATGCTCTGGAGGAAGCTGCGGATGCTTTGGAGGCGGAAGCACGGCGGAGAGCCGTAGAGGGATATGATGAACCCATTACGTATGCGGGACGTGTCGTCTGCGATCCGGATACGGGAAATCCGATTGTTCGGAAGCGTTACAGTGACGGTTTAATGGCGTTTCTGCTTCGGGCGCATCGTCCGTCCCGTTTCAGGGCTGGTATGGAGGCTGATGGACGTTCGGGGGTAATCTCGATCAATATCAGCAGTGATGACAGCGCCCTTTAGACTGAATGACTCGCAGCGTGATGCGGTGCGGCTGCTGGGCGGGCCGGCAAGGCATATTCTTCTGAGGGGTGGGGCGCGGTCTGGGAAGACCTTTGTTCTGGTTCGGGCCGTTGTGATACGGGCGCTGAAGGCTCCGGAAAGTCGACATGGCATTTTTCGTCATCGTCTGACGGCGCTGAAGGCGTCGGTTTTGCGGGATACGTTTCCGAAAGTCATGCGGATGTGTTTTCCGCAGGTCGGGTGGAAGCTGGACCGGCAGGATTGTGTTGTGACGTTCCCGAATGGATCGACGATCTTTTTCGGGGGGCTGGATGACGAGCAGCGGACCGAGAAGATTCTGGGTCTGGAGTTTGCGACTGTTTATCTGAACGAGGCCAGTCAGATCAGTTATGGCGCGCGGAATATGCTTCTGACGCGTCTGGCGCAGAAGACGGATCTTGCGGTCAAGGAATATATCGATGCCAATCCGCCGACGATGGGGCATTGGCTTTATGCGCTTTTCGAAAGCGGGATCGAGCCCAAGTCGGGGGAGCCAGTGGGGGATCGGTCGCTTTATGCGACGATGATCCTGAATCCGCAGGCGAACCGGGACAATCTGAGCGCGGATTATCTTGCCAGTCTGGAAGCGCTTCCCGAGCGGGAAAAACGGCGGTTTCTGTATGGTGAATATCAATCGGTTGTTGAGGGTGCGCTGTGGCGGCTGGAGATGTTCCGGCGTGAGGCGGCGATTACGGCGCAGAGCCGGGCGGATGTGGCAGCTCGGATGCGGCGTATTCTGGTGTCTGTTGATCCTTCTGGGGCGGCGGGGCCGGAAGACTACAGGTCCGACGAGATCGGAATTGTGGTCTGTGGCGTTGATGCGGCTGGTGTGGGGCATGTTCTGGAAGATCTGTCTGCCCGGGATAGTCCGGCGGGCTGGGCTGCCCGGGCCTTGCGGGCATTTGATGACTGGGGTGCTGAACGCATTGTTGCGGAGCGGAACTTCGGGGGGGCTCTGGTAGAGGGCACGATCCGGAGTGTGCGGGCGCATGCTTCCGTCAAGCTGGTGACGGCGGCGCGGGGCAAGGCGGCACGTGCTGAGCCGGTTGCGGCGCTCTACGAGGTTGGCAGGGTTGTTCATCATGGCCGGTTGACGGTGCTTGAGGATCAACTCTGTCATTTCTCGGTCAGTGGATATCGCGGGCCACGGTCTCCGGACCGGGCGGATGCGATGGTCTGGGGGCTGAGTGAACTGATGCTTGCCGGAAACGGCGGCATGACGGGCTGGAGCTCGTCTGGATTTTCGCTGGCGCGCTGAGCCGACCGTTTCAGGTCGGCGAGTGGCCTGAAACAATGGAGAACACATGGACTGGTTGTCCCTGCAACAGCGTTATGCTGTTCCTGCGGGTGCGTCCGCGCGGACGGCGCGGCTGCTGGCGCTCAAGCGTGTTCTGGATGGGACGCAGTATGATGCGCTGCCGCATCCGTTCTCGATGGAGAAGTCGGGAGCGGGCGAATATATCCCGTTATCCAGTCGCCGTCCTTCGGTCCGGACCAATCTGTGTCGGACGGTTGTGGATGAGGCGGTTTCGCTCCTTTTTGGGGATACGCACTGGCCGGGTCTGGTGACGGACGATGCGCGAGTGGCGCATGCCATGAGCACGTTTGCTTCGCAGACCAGACTGGCGTCGCTTCTGATGGAAGCGGCGCGATTGGGGTCTGTCGGGTCGGTTGCGATCCTGTTCGAGGTGTCGGCGGGGGTTCCGAAGCTGTCTGTTCTGGAAACGGCGTATCTGACGCCATTCTGGGATGATGCGACGGGTGAACTGTTGCGGGTCGAAGAAAGGTTTCTGGTCCGGGGGCGGGATCTGGCGGCGCAGGGTTATCCGATTGCGGATGAACTTCTGGGTGCGCAGTTCTGGTGGCAGCGGGTCTGGACGCCGGTCGATTGTGCCGTGTCTGTGCCGTGGCTGGTGGGAATGGATGGCGGGGTTCGGGATGAGAGCCGTTCCGTTCGACATGGGCTGGGGTTCGTGCCCATCGTGTGGACGCGCAATCTGGGTGGGCCCTGTGGGCGTGATCCGGAGGGCGAATGCACGTTCGAGCGGGCCATCGATACGGTGATCGAAGCGGATTATCTGCTGTCTCAAGCAGGGCGGGGGCTGAAATATGGCTCCGATCCGACGCTGGTCCTGAAAACGGGTGGTTTTTCCGATGGGGTGGCGCATCAGGGTGGTGCGGCTTCGGCGCTGACGCTTCCGCCTGAGGGAGATGCGAAGCTTCTGGAGATCAACGGTAATGCTGCGGGTGCAGTGCTCGATCATTATCGGGAACTGCGGTTGGTGGTGTTGGAGCAGCTTCACGGAAACCGTGCGCATGGTGACCGGGTTGGCGGCGCGCAGTCCGGCAAGGCCATGGAGATGATGTGTCAGCCGCTGATCTGGCTGGTGGATCGACTGCGGCATTCCTATGGGGAAGGTGCGCTGCTGTCGATTTACCGGATGGCGTGTCGCTTTTCCTGTGTTTTGGAAAACGGGCTGCGGCTTGGAGGCGAGCTGGTTAAGGACCTGCCGTATTGCCGTATGAGTTTGCGGTGGCCGGCGTGGTTTCCGTCCACGGACCCGGAACTGCTGTCGCTGGTGCAGGGGCTGGTGGTGGCGGTTTCCAATGGAATTCTGAGCCGCGAGACCGCGGTTCGGATGTTTGCAATGGCATCGGGAAATTCTGATCCGAATACGGAATGGAAAATGCTGGAGCAGTGGTGTGCTTCTGAACAAGCATGAGTGTTGACGGGGGAATGATGTCCGGAACTGATGACACCATTGAGGATGTGGATGCTCTGCGTCAGGCGCTGAATGACGCGCGGAGCGAGGTTGAGGCGGTCCGTCAGGAAATGACGGATGTTGTGACGCGGCAGGAGACGCTTCAGCGCAATCATGAAGAAGCGCTGGCCCGGATGCGGGAGGAGAGTAACCGCGAGGTTATTGTGTCGGCGCTCAGGGCGGAAGCGATCCGCAATGGTGCACATAATCCTGATGATGTTGTGCGGCTGATTGATCTCAACGGGATCGAGCGGGGCGAAGACGGCTCGGTGGTTGGTGTGTCCGAGGCTTTGCAGCAGGCCCGTCAGGAGCGGGCTTATCTGTTTGGTGAGGTGCTGCGGCCTGGATATTCGAGCGGAACGACGGTCGGGCAGGCGGCGCCTCGTCCGGACGGGGTTGAACCGTTCAATGCGCGGGCCGTCAGCGAGGCGGATTACGAAACGCGCAAATGGCAGTTTCTGGCTCAGAAGTGAGTTTCGGAGCGATATTTGACCGGGTCTGATGGCAGGCCGGGTTCAGACAACACATTTATGGAAAAAACACATGAGCATTGATAATTTTCCTGTTCAGCTTCAGGCCGCCATTCAGCAGGGTTTTCTGGCCCGCGAATTCGAGAATGGTCTGAAATCCCGTCTGGGTTTCCGTCAGGTTTCCGATCGCGAAGTGTTCCCGAACGCCATTGGTGAGACGCTGACAAAAACACGTAAGAGCCTCAAGGCGCCTGTGACGACGCCACTTAATCCGACGGGGAATACCAATTTCGATAATGGTCTGAGCCCTTCTGGCTGGGCTGTTGAACAGTACACGCTGTCGATCAACCAGTATGGCGATACGATTGATCTGAATATGGTGACCAGTGGCGTGGGGATCGCGTCGCAGTTTCTGGCCAACGCCAACACCAACGGTGTGCAGGCGATGCAGTCTCTGGATCGTCTGGCGCGCAATACGTTGTTTGGTGGCGCGCAGAATGGTGTGGGCGGCTATCTGGGGGGTAATACGCGCGTGACGGCGACGCTCGGGAGCGCGGGAAATACCATTTCGGTTGATGACATCCGGGGTTTCCAGTCTGTGATCGTCAATGGTCAGGTCACGGCGCTCAGTGCGACACATGGCATGACCGTGACGGTGGGCAGTGATGTTTATACGCTTGTCAGCGTAGCGGCGGATGGGACGAATGTGTCTACGGCGCCGGGCGGTGTTTCGGGGCAGATGACGTTCTCGGCATCCGTTTCTGTTGCGGATGGGACGGAAGGTCAGGCGGTTGTGGCGTCCACGGCGCCAATGGTAATCCGTCCGAATGGTCGTCTGACCACTGCAGCGTTGCAGACGGCGAGTGCGAACGGTCTGGCGGATACGCTGGGCATTCAGCAGGTTCTGGCGGGTGTGGCGACGCTGCGGCGCAACAACGTGCCGATGATTAATGGTGCGTATCACTGTTATCTGGATGATCTGCAGCTTCTGTCGCTCTTCCGTGATCCGGATTTCAAGCATCTGTATCGTGGTGCTTATGGTTCGGAAGAATATCGTTCCGGTCAGGTTATTGAGCTTCTGGGTGTGCGGTTCATTCCGACGACGGAAGCGCCGCAGCAGGCGTCGCTTGGTGCGGGTTCCATTCATCGTGCGCTTCTGCTGGGGCAGGGGGCTCTGATCGAAGGTGACTGTGCGCTGACGGGTCATTCCGATATTCCGGATGCCGAGCGGGCGCTGATCGAGATGGTGGACAGCGTGGCGATGGTGACGCGTGAGCCGCTGGATCGACTGCGGCAGATCATTGCGCAGTCCTGGTACTGGATTGGTGGTTTTGCTCTGCCGACCGACGTGACGGCGGACATGACGGTCATTCCGACGGCGACGAACAGCTATCTCAAGCGGGGTGTCGTGATTGAGAGCCTTGGTACGGATGCGCTTGGTCTGACGTTCTGACCTATTTCCGGCCCCCGTCTTTGAGACGGGGGCCTTTCTTGCGGGAGGAATGACATGTCCGGAACGGTTGGTTTATCGACGGATATTCTCTCGGAAGGAGAGAAAATGGATATCCGGCGGTTCTGTGGATATCCCGCGATCGGATCGCGGGAAGGAAACCAGGAATCCTGGCGCTTTTTTCAGGTGGAAGGCGCGCTGGAATGGCGGATGAATTATCTGTCTGTGGCAGAGTTGCAGCAGATCCGGCTTTATCTGTCGCAGCTTTATCCGCTCGAAACCGCAATCACGGCGTCGTCGGACAATCTGGATACGGCACGGGCGGCCAGTTGGTATCATAATGGTCGCGAAGTGCAGGACCGGATGATGCTGTTTACGCTGTGGCGTCGTCGTTTGTGTGCGTTTCTGGGTGTGACGGGTGGACTGGAACTGCAGGACGGCCGGGCGATCGTGGTTTGAGGAGAGCGGTGTGCAGCAGGCAATGATCGCAGCCCGACTTTCCAGAGGATATACCAAGGCGGCGCAGGTTCTGGGGGCTTCTGGCGAGCAGTATCGTCCTTCGAGCGGTCTGTCGCCGATGAGTGTGCTTTATGCACAGCCGATGCTGGCTTTCGACGTAGATGCCGGGTTTTCGTTTGAGCGTCCGATTGGATGGGGGATTCCGACGGAATATGTGCTGACGGATCGCCGGGATGATACGCAGGTGGGCGATATTCTTGCTGCGAGTGGTCGGACGTATTTCGTAGCATCCGTAGAGCCTCTGCGGCCGCCGCTCTGTGTGGTGTGTAGCCGGACCGTGTCGGTGAGCGGTGTTACGGGAGTGGTGCAGACGCTCGTATCGGACTGTCCGGCGGCTATTATCATGCGGGCGAAGGGGGAATCTTCGGGAAGTGGTGTTCCGGGGGCGACACGGCCGGGTCAGTCCGTGATGTATCTTCCGCTTCTGCCGGGAGTTGTGCTGACGCCGTATATGACTGTTACGACCGATCTTGGGACGACTTATACGGTCAATGCGGTGGAAATATCCGGGTTCGGTATCCGGTGTACCATGTCGTTTCAGCAGGTCTGAGGAGGGAGAAGAATGACGGATGCCTCCAAAGTCGGGCTGGCGCTTACTTATAACTGTGCGCAGGTTCTTTATCCGGATGGGTTATCGGGCGTTTCGGTGACGGGGCGGCAGGTCGTGTTGCGTCGGGGATGGCTTTTGCCGAGCGATCTTTTTACGGCCCAGAATATTCGCAACAATATCGATTTCGTGACCGTTACGATGGCGCCGCGGAAAATGCCGGAATGGGCGGAACCACTGGGGCGGCCCTGGCGGGTGCAGCAGAAGGTTGAGCCTACGGTCGGAGTTGTTGTGACGGATGGGGCGGTTGAGATCGTTTTTTCCGGTACTGCGACGCCGGCGGGAGTGGTGGCGGTCTGGCTGGATGATATCCCACAGGGAGGCGAACCGTCTGCAGCTTATGCGGTGACGGCGCAGGACACGTCTAAGACAGTTGCCGCGGCTTTGGCGGCGGCGTTGACTGGTGGTGTGGCGAATGGTGCGGTTGTCAGTGTGCCGGGGCGGGTTCTGAATGGTCATGCCGGTGGCTATGGCCAGTCGGTGCGGGTGACGCGTCGGCAGGCGCAGCTCTATCGGGTTTCGATCTGGACGGCGGATGCGACGGCGCGCGAGACGCTCGCATCTGTTCTGGATACCGCGCTGGCGGGGCAGAGCTGGATCAGCACTCTGGACGGGCGGGAGGCTCAACTTCGCTTTCAGAGTGTGGAAGATGTCGACACGATGCAGAATGAGGCGTTGTATCGGCGGGATTATTTCTATGAGCTGGTATTCGATACCCTGCAGGTGCAGTGGGCGTCCGAAATGCTGTGCGGGATTGGAAACCTGTCCGCAGGGGAGGAGCTTTCGGCAGCATTCGGAGTGCTGGCTCCCGGGGCGGCGAATCAGACGGTGACGGCGGCTCTGGAGGCCATGCAGGCTGTGATTGCAGCGCAGGCGGTGGCCTCGGCTTATCCGGGGTTGAGTGTTGACCGTTTCGGAACGGTGGTTGCGCTCGGCAGCTGACGCAGAAGCTGGGTCATAAAAGCTGAAATTTCATTAGGAAAGCGGGTGGCCTTCATGGAGGTGCCCGCTTTCTGCATTTTGGAGAGCGATCCGGGGATGTCTCTGGTCTATCAGGCGGGAACGCTGAATACCACGGCACTGACCGTGCCAAATCTTTATGTGCAGATTGCCCAGCCGCAGACGCTGGCCCTCTCGGGCGTATCGTCTTCGGTGTTGGGGATTGTGGGAACCGCTGGCTGGGGGCCGGTGGGAATGCCGCTGCCGATCGGGGGCATGAGCGATTATGTCGCGGCGTTCGGCGGTAAGCAGAACAAGACGACGGATGCGGGTCTGGCGGTCAATATTGCTGTGCTGCAGGGAGCGTCGACGTTCGTGGTTGTCCGGGTGACGGACGGAACGGATGTGGCTGCTTCCGGTGAGCTTGATGGAGTGACAGTTCAGGCTGTCTGCACTGGCAGTGCGGGTAATGGCATTGTTGCCGCAGTAACGGCTACGGGGTCCGGTTATGCACTTGCGGTGACACATGCCGAGCTGGGTTCAAGGACTTATGCCGGTGCAAACTGGTCCGGGATTGCCGCTGCTGTGGCGCAGGATCTGAGTGCGCTCGTGAAAGTCGTGTTGCCGGAAACGGTTCCGGCTGTGGCGGCTGCGAGTGTGACGCTCTCAGGCGGCACGGATGGTGGCGTTCCGACCACGGCGCAGTTCCTGGGGCAGGACAGCACGGTCCGGACGGGTATGTATGCGCTGCGTGGGCAGGGATGTGCCGTCGGGTTGCTGCATGGTGTGTCGGACAGTACGTCCTATACAGCGCAGGCGGCTTTTGGGACGTCCGAGGGGGTCTATATGATCGCCGTGGGCCCAGCTGCGGATACGGTGACGAATGCGATTGCGGTTAAGGCATCGAGTGGTCTGGATGCGGCGTCGGTCAAGCTCATGTTCGGGGACTGGCTGTGGTGGGATGATGACAGCAACGGTGTGATTCTCGTGAGTCCGCAGGCATTTGCGGGTGGCAGACTGGCCGCGCTTTCACCTGAACAGTCCAGTCTGAACAAGGCGCTGTCGGGGATTGTGGGAAGCCAGAAGGCAGGTCTGACGGGAAGCAGTGCCACGTATTCCACGGCGGAACTGTCCGTGCTGTTTACGGCTGGAATTGATGTGATCTGCAATCCGGCGCCGGGCGGAAGTTACTGGGCTGTACGGTGTGGGCATAATTCGTCCAGCAAGAGTACCATGAATGGCGACAATTACACGCGTCTGACGAACTATATTGCGTCTTCGCTTGCGGGCGGCATGGGCGGTTATGTCGGCGAGGTCATTAACGACACGCTGTTCAGTGATATTCGCTCGACGCTTCTGGGGTTTCTGTCGTCTCTGCTGTCTCAGGGTATTCTGGGCGTTCAGAATAGTGAACTGCCCTATAGCGTGGTCTGTGATTCGAGCAATAATCCGCAGTCCCGTACGGCGCTGGGCTATGTGCAGGCGGATGTGGCTGTTCGATATCAGGGCATCAACGAGAAATTCATTGTCAATTTGCAGGGCGGCGCGTCTGTCACTGTGTCGTCTGCGTCGGGGAGTGTCGGCTAAATGGCAAATCCATACAGCATTGGCCGGGATTGCCGGATTACGGTTCTGTGGAATGGTCAGCGGGTTGATCTGAGGGATGTGACGTCTTTCAGCGCCGCTCAGGAAACGCACGCTCTGCGTGCCAATCCGTTGAATGGTGTTCCGCTGGAATTCAATGTTCCGAATGGCTGGCGGGGAGCGTTTCAGATCGCCCGCGCCAATGCGGCGCTGGACAATCTGGTGGCAGCTGTGGAAGCAGCCTACTGGAATGCGGGATCGGTCGGAAGCGGGACGATCTACCAGTACGTTACGGAGCCGGATGGTTCGACGAGCACATGGGAGTTCAACAATGTGTCCATGCAGCTGAAAAGTGATCCCTGGCAGGCGGATCATATGATCCATCAGACGGTTCAGTTCTTTGCTTCTACGAGGACGAAGATTTCGTGAGTGATTTTCCGCAGGAAATTGTTCTGTCAGATAAGCGTCGTCTGACGTTGCGCGAGATTGATCCGGCGGACATGCTGGATCTGATCGAAGCGGCGGGAAGTGCGATCAATGGGGCTTCGGCGTCTGCGTGGTTGGGCTATGCGGAAATGATCTGTTCCGTGACGGCGATTGATGGTGTGCCGGTTCAGATGCCGCAGAGCAAGGACGAGATCCGTGATCTTGCGCGGCGTGTCGGAAAATCCGGGATTGCTGCGCTGACACCGTTGTTTGAGCGTGATGCGGATGATGATATCCGGGACATCGCAAAAAACTAAGTCGGCACTCCGGGTTTCAGGAGATGCTTTATCTGCTGGATCACGGGGTGCCGTGGGATGTTTTGCGAGGGTGGTCAGGGGCGCGGCGTTTGGCCGCGTGTGTCATTACCGGTGAGCGGGAAGGACACTGTTTTGACTGGGAAATGATGCGGTATCAGGGAGAGATATGATGCGGGAGAACATCTGGCGGAATATTCTCTCGGTCAGGACATTTTCCGGTCAGTATGTCAGAGGGTTGTTGCGAAGGGGAGCGCTGGTTTCGGGGGTGCCTCGTTTGCGGAAATCGGGCTGGGCGAAGACGGTTCATGCCAGAAATCATCCGGAGATTGCGGTCAGGATGGCGTATTCTGGAACGCGGGAAACATCCAGTACTCGGAGCGTGCCCGGCGCAGGGAAGCCGACTGGGTTGCGAAATGAGGCGCACTTTTCAAGGCGAAAAGGGGATGAGGTATCGATGCTGCCCTCTTTTTCTGTCAGATCTGTTGTTGCTCTTGCTGGGAACAAGGGGCGGATTAAAAGGGTATCTACCTTTCCGAATTCTCCGCGGCAGATGTCGCAGCTGCGTGTCAAACAAGATAAAATAGTTTCCAATAAGAAACGTATCAACTTTTTTTTCCGAAGAACTGTCTCTCCGGAAAGACAATCGGGGTTGCTCGAAAGAATATTCCCTTCAAAGTCTGCGAGGCGTGTTGGGAGTGCTGCATCGTCCGTTGTTCTTGAGATGATGCGGCGGTCTGGAAACTCCTTGTTTGTGCCGCAAGCTCGGCCTCTCCTTGCGGGGGAGGGGATGTACGGAACGATCGGGCGGGAACAGAAGTCGCAGCATGTTTTTTCAGGGGCTCGACCATATCACGATACTGAAATTGTGAATGATCGTCTGGAGCATGAGGTGAGGAGCGGGGATTTTCTGCTGGGTCATCGTGATGCCCGTCTGGCGGCACGTCGTTCTGGCGGAGGTGTGGATGAGATCATGCAGCCTCAGTATCCCGGTCGCAGTATCGGATTTTTCTGACAGAGGAGATGTTCCCTGATGGGTATTGGCCTTTCTGACATAGAAAATGCCATTGGCGCTGTGGGGCGTTTGGGGGCGTCGTCGCCGGTTATACTGGGAAATCTGGTTCTGACGGGAATTGAGGTTCCGGACACGCTTCAGGTTGGCGGTCGTCAGATGCTGGTTGTGCATCGTTTGCCTGGTGGTGGGCGGGTTGTGGATGCGCTGGGCAATGATCCGGGACGGCTGGAACTGCAGGGACGTTTTCTCGGTCCTGATGCGCAGATGCGCGCGCAGGCAGTCGAGCGCATGCGTATGGCGGGACAGCAGGTTGCGTTCTCGGCGGCGGGTCTTTCTGTGCAGGTGTGGATTGCGCAGTTTACTTACGTCTATCAGGCGAAGGGGGCGGTCTGTTCCTATAAGCTGGTGCTTGAGAGGCCTCAGGAAACGGCGTCCGTCCAAAGTGTGTCGACTCTGTCAGGTTTGCTGGGAGATGATGTCGGGAGTGCTCTCGACAGCTTTTCCGGGGTTGTTTTGGATGTTTCCGAAGGCGTCTTTACGGCGGCGGGGCAGGTGTCTTCGGTTGTCGGACAGGTGATGCCGCTGGCCAGTTTGGTCGGGGCAGGCGGTTTTGCCTCGAAAGTTACGGATGCACTGGGGACGGTCAATGGCGTGGCGCAGAGCGGGATGAATCTCGCGACGGTTCCCTCCGCACTGGCGTCTGTGGCGGGAGGGCTGGAAAGTGCGGGAAGCGGTTTGCAGTCCATTATTGCCGGGGCGGGACAGAATGTTGAGGCTATCCAGCCGGTTAACAGTGTTTCGCTGAATACTCTGGGTCAGAATGCGGCACTTCTGAGTGCGGCGGCTGATGCAGGGGGGCTGGTCAACCGGTCTGCGGCGAATATTGCGGTGGCTCAGGGGCAGGAGACGGCTTTGCCGTCCGTTTTCGCATGAGGGAATGATGCAGGATATTATTGTTAGTGCTGCGGATATTTCCTTGTTTCATGTGGCGGCGCGTGAACTCGGAGATGCGTCCCAATGGTGGAGAATTGCGCAGGTTAATGGGATGGCCGATCCGGATCTGGGAAGGATTTCTGAAACTGTTGTTTTGAAGGTTCCGTCGGTTGAGCTTGATCTGGTGTCCGGTCTGCCTGATGGAGCATTGGAATGAGTGTCAGAAACCTGGAGATTCAGGTTCTTTTTGACGGGCAGGTCGATCCTGTTCTGGCGCTTGTACAGTTTGAAATCGATGCCAGCCGGTATGAGGCCTGCGATGTTGCTACCCTTCGTCTGGCCGTCAGAAAGCAGGGAGCGGCAACGCCGTGGTTTGAGGCGGAGCAGCCGGCGCGGAAATGGGTGACGCTTCAGATGCGGGATACCCAGAATATTGCGGCGGCCTGGACGACGCTGTTTCAGGGGCGTCTTGATCACATCGATTATGTGGCTGAGCATGCCATTCTGGAGATGGAATGTCGCGATGCGCTGGCAGCATTAATGGATCTGCGCGTTCAGGATGCGTGGCTCAACCATACCCAGCAGGAACTTATGGAAATCATGGCGCAGGCGGCGGGGCTTGAGGCGCAGATTACGTTGCCCTCGGATCAGGCGGCGCTGATGGCGGGTCAGTTTTGGCAGATCGAGCACAAACGGGGTGCTCTTATGGGGCAGCACCGTTTTCAGACTGCGGCGGATCTGGCGTTTACGATTGCAAGGGATGCGTTCTGTGATCTTTATGCCGACGGAACATCTCTTGTCTGTCAGCCGCTGGGGTCTGCTTCGGATGCTGATGCACAGGTGACGGATATGCGTCAGGCGGTTCTTGAAACCGGAATTGCGCGCGATTTGCAGTTGCTGGCGGGTGTGGTCGTTCATATGGCTTCGTGGGATTCCCGGCAGAGAAGTACGACTCACGTCTATTACGATGGTGTTTCTTTTTCTCAGGACGCACCTTCGGGAAATTCTACCATCCATACATTCCGTGTTCCTGGACGCCGGCTGGAAGACTTGCAGCGGCTGGCACGAGGTAAACATGCTCGCATTGCTGCTCACGCGTTATCGGTCCGAATTAAAATTCCGGGAATTATCGGAGTTTCGCCACGGGATTTCATGACCGTGGCGGTAGGAAATGGTGAGAAAACCCTGGGGATCGATCAGGTTCTCTCACGCTTTTCCGTGGAGCAGGGATTTGTGCAGCATGTCGTTCTAAGAGATCGGGGAGGTGAGGCATGAATGACGCCCGTTTTGATGCGGCTGCTCTGCAAGGTCGGACGGCGCATACGATGTTTGGAATCGTGTCTGCCGTTGATCCGGTCAATCATGCCGTCAAAGTCCGCATTCAGCCTGAAGACATAGAAACAGGCTGGATCCCGGATGCGTGCGGTGTGCATGCGGGGGATCTTCGGATTGCACGTCCGTCTTCTCCGGGAACGCATGTTGTTTTGCAACCGGTTGAGGGAGACGGAGAGCATCTGGTCGTGACGGGAAGTGTGTATGACACTGTGGTCATGGCGCCCGTGTCTCCGCTGACCGGTAAGGTTGCACAACCTGGCGAATTTCTTGTCAAAGGCGGGTGCGGTCTTCCGCCATTGTCTGCTTCCGGAGGTGTTGGGGCATCGTCTTCCGGTGCGGGGTGGTTACATATTGGTCCGGATGGTGTGGCGGCGGGTGCGGGAAATGCGTCTCTCCTTATTAAGAACGGGGCGATAAGTCTTTCTGTTGGTGGAACGGATATGACGCTGACATCTGCCGGACTGACTCTTTCCGGAGGGGATATTCGCACTGATCAGCATTCTCTGAATGAACATATTCATCTGGCAGGAAGCCAGAAAACGGGAGGGCCGCTTGGATGATCGCTCTTTCGCATGTTTTTGGGAATGATCTGGTTCTGTCCGCCGGAGGGCTTCAGACAGTTTCGGGATCGGAGCTTACGAGGCAGGGATTGCTGAGGCGTCTGCTGACGGTTGCGGGAAATTATGTCTGGCAGCCCGATTATGGAGTGGGGCTTCCGCTCATGGTGGGACAGCTCATTGCTCCGGAAGCCATGGAATCGGTCATACGTGCGCAGGTTCAGCAAGATGCCAATGTGGACGCTTCAGAGGCCGTGACTGTCACCGTGACGGATGAGGGGCTGGGCATTTGCAGATGTGATGTTTCCTATGTGGATGCCGGGTCCGGCCAGCAGCAGAGCCTGTCTTTTTCCTACTGAAATAATGAGAGCGGCACAGTATTGAACCGCTCCAAGAGGATGCGATGTCTCTCTCTTTACGTTCCTTTTCCACGACCGTTTCCACTGCGGTGACAACGGCGCAGGCATCCTGTTCGCAGTTGCTGGACGTTTCTATCGGTTCTCCCGTTCGGGCCCTGATGGAAAGTGTTGGCGGTGTTGGTTTGTGGTTGCAGTATCTGGTGTTGCAATCACTGTTACGGACCCGCCTATCGACGTCAACGGGGTCGGACTGTGACAGTTTTGTCTATGATTTTGGCATGAGTCGATTGCCCGGCACGGCAGCGACAGGTGTTGTGACGTTTACTTCTTTTCTGGCCAGCGAGCAGTCGGCAGTTGTTCCTCCAGGAGTGATCGTGCGGACAGTCGGGGGGATCTCCTTTGCGGTGACACAGGATCAGAATTTGCCAACATGGTCTGCCTCTGCGGGAGGATATGTGCGGGCGGCGGGCGTTGCGACGTTATCGGTTCCTGTGTCTTGTCAGGTGGTCGGATCGGTCGGAAATGTTTCGGTTGGTGCGATCTGTCTGATGGGAACGGCCGTGGCGGGACTGGATACGGTGACGAATGGTGCGCCTTTCCTTAATGGTTCCGATCAAGAAACGGATAGCCAGCTGAGGACACGCTTTCCGCTTTGGCTGGCTGCAAAAGCCTCGGCCAGCAGGGCTGCGGTGGGTAATGCCATTGCCAATGTCCAGACGGATCTGAGTTATTCGCTGCGGGATGGTCTGGATACGGCGGGGAATGCGCGAAGTGGTTATTTTACGGCTGTAGTGAATGATGGAAGCGGCGTTCCGTCGGACCAGATTTTATCGAATGTCTATGATGCCATTGATTCTGTGCGGGCTCTTGGGGTCGGTTTTGCTGTGCAGGCGCCTCAGGATCTGACGCTGAATGTATCCATGGATGTCATTGTGCCTTCGTCTGTTCCGATTCAGCAGGCCGTGAGCGCCATCCAGTCGGCCGTGTCCAAGGATATTGCGTCCACGACAGTGGGTGATGGTTATCCGTACAGCCGCCTGTCCTATCTGGCTTATGCCGGTGCGGGCGTTACCGTGACGTCTGTTCTGAATGTCCGACTGAATGGCGGGCAGATCGATATTCCTGCAAATGGCAACCAGGCACTCATGGTTGGGAATATTCAGATCAATGTCACTCAGGGTTGAGGGGGTGAATTCTGAATTCTTGGGACGGATGAGGACTTTTTATGGCTGTATTTAATACATATCCCAAACTCGACTCCCTGACGGGAGAAGAGGTTGTCGTACTGGCAGATTCCAGCGGTACACGAACCGTTACGGCGACGGTCTCCCAGATTATCGAGGCACCCGTCAGTGTTGCGGCAAGTGGGCAGTTCTACTCTGACAAAGGCGCACAGGTAAAACGGTTTGCGGACCGGCTTCTGGTAGGTGTTGCAGCCGACAATCCTACTCTGAGCGACAGGGCCAGTTCGTCTCAGAATGACTGGCTTTCGGAAACCATGGGGGCAACATCCATCGGTCCCTGGGCGTTGCAGGATGCTCAGTGTGCGTCGCTCGCGCAGTTTGGCAACAGTGCGTTTGTTGCGGGGTCGCGCACATCCGATGCCGTGAGCGGTAAGGCGTTGCTGGGTTTTCAGCCGAGTTCGATCGGGGTGGCGTCCTGGGGAATTTCCGATGATACGTCCAGTCCGACAACCACGACCGCTTATGCCTATTATGGCGAAGCGTGGCGTCTGGCCGGAGTGGATTATCAACCAACTTTCGGAATGGAGCTTGAGGCTGTCAATTTTGGTGGCCTTGCAGTGGGACAGTCGACACCTTATGCGCCGAATGTCGGCGGGGGCGTATATGGGATCCAGCTTGGTGCGGGTGGGGGCCAGACATCGGGGACTTCCGATGCTGCGGCGGGTATGGTGTTCGTTTCCAATCCGAATTCATGGCAAACGGGCATTGTGTTTGGGGCCCAGTCCCTGACCGGAACGAATGGCAAGGATTCCGGATATGCCTCGGCTGTTTCCCTTGCGCGTAATCAGGCTGTGGAGTGGCATACTCCTGAGACCGTTTCCGGTGTGGCCGGGTCCAATGTTGGTGCATTTGTTCGTTCTACCGTGACGGAACGCACTAACGGCATGCGTCAGGAATTTACGGATAACGGGATCCTATTTGGTAATATTGAAGGTGAGACGCTGTTTTCTGTCGCCAGCATGCCAAGCCCGACCAACGCGCTTCAGGTTCAGGCCGGTGCCGGGACACAGGCGGCCGGTCTGTATGTGCAGGAAGGGACGGGTGGATCGGGAAATCTGGGGCTTTTTCCAGCGAGCGGCGGGGAGTTGCAGATTACGTCTCCGGTGACGGGAACAGGGGGGACAATGCCCACTGTTGCCAATGGGGGTTTTCTGCATATCAACGTCAACGGTGCAGATTATCGTATTCCGCTGATGGCTCCAGACCAGGTCGGAGGGTGATGGGATGGCGGTTCTCTATGATGAAGATAAAGATATCCTCCGGGCTTCTGATGGCAGCGTTCTGCTGGATACGGGGCCAGCGCCTGGCTCGGTAGAGGATTTTGCAGGTCGGTTCCGGCGCCTTTTACCGACAGGGTGGTTTCCGCCGGCGCCCCAGGGGTTGGAAGCGGAATCTGCACCGGTATTGGCCGCAATTCTGCGTGGCTTTGGTGCGGTTCTGGCCGGAATCTGGCAACTGATGCAGGAATGTTCCCTGCAAATGCGTCTTGCGACGATGAGCGGCGCTTTTCTTGATATGGCTGCCGAAGATTATTTCGGGGATGGGGGACTGGTTCGTCAGGCATCCGAGCCGGATGTCGTGTATCGCAAACGCATCCGTGCGGCACTGTTTGCCGAACGCAACACCCGTCAGGCTGTAACGAATGCGCTTGTCGCGGTGACGGGTGTGCATCCGGTAATTATCGAAACCCTCAATGCGTCCGACTGTCATGCGCTTGCCTGTGCATCGGTTCCTGCCATGGGCGGGGGGCACGGTTATGGTGCGCAGGCCCTGCGCTACGGCAGCCTTCAGGGTGGTCAGTTTTTTGTGGAAACACAGTTGGGAAAAGCCGCAGATCTGGCGACAGTCTGCCGTGTTGTCGATCAGACAGCAGCCATGGGCGTTACCGGCTGGATCAAGGTGAAAAATTAATGGATCGGGCCATCGTTTATGCGGGATCAATCCCGCTCGATACGGATCTGCTGCGGGCAGGGCGCTATACCAAGGCGGCATTCGGTAATCTGGCGTCCATGCTTTACGGACCTAATGTCATGGCGGCCTCGGGACTGGGATGTTCGGCGGCTTATAACAGCCTGAATCTGACGATTGAGGCAGGGTCGATTGTTGCTCCCGGCGTTATGGATGCTTCCACCATTGGTGGCAATGGTGGAGGTCTGGCAGCGGATACGACCGCTCTCACATGCCAGTATATCAGCACGGCCTCGCAGACCATTACTCTGCCAGGCTCCGGCAATACCTATACGATTTATGCTCTCTGTTCCGAACAGGATGCTGACCTGACGGTGCTTCCGTTCTTCAATGCCAGCAATCCCTCCCAGACACAGGCTGGTATTGAGAACAACGGCAGCGCGCTTCCTGTGCGTCGGACGGGCACTATGACCTTTGTCGCGGCAACTAACCCTCCTGTTGCTCCGACGGGTGGGTGTGTTGTAGCGCTTTATACGATTACGGTGCCGCAGGGAGCGTCTACTCTGGCGGGAGTAACAGCTCAACCAGGACAGGTGTTCTGGCCGACCATTCCTGAGCTGGCGACGCAGGCTCTGCTGAAGGCGTCGACCGAACCCATGACACTCGTGACCGGAAATGGCTCGGTTTCCATCCCGGCCTGGGCATCCAGAGTGGAATTGCGCGTTATCGGTGCCGGTGGGGGTGGCGCGGCCTCGCAGGCCACGACGACTGCCAGTTCGTTTTCTGGTGCCGGCGGCGGCGGTGGCGGGGATGCCTGGGGCATTTATACCGTCAGTCCAACGCAGGGCAGCGGACTGGCGATTACGGTCGGGAATGGCGGCGGGTCCGAACAGACGGGTGGTACGTCTCTTGTCAGCTATCTCGGGCAGACACTCCTGCAGGCCGAAGGCGGACAGGGTGGCACGTTCTATTCCACGACGGGGTCTGCAGGCGGTGTCGGTGGAAATGCTTCTGGCGGTACCGTCTGGAACCAGAGCGGAACGTCCGGTGGTGATGGACAGTGTAACGCCTACACGTTCTCAGGCTATGGAGGTGATGGCCCGTGGGGTGGTGCAGGGCGTTGCGGCAATCAGGGCGGCCGGAACGCCACACGATATGGCGCGGGCGGTGGTGGCTCCTATTCAGCGACGACCGACGGCGCATCGTCCAGTGGTGGCACAGGATATCAGGGCTGTGTCCTGTACCGTTTCCTGCCCTGACAGGCTCAGTTCAGCGCAGGTGTGTCATCCGCCATATCGGAAGGTGGCATGCTTTTGCTGAACTGTTCCACCTCTTCTGCCGAAACAGGGGAGGCGTTGTTTCCCCATGCATGCCGGATGAATGTCACGACATCGGCAATCTGCTGATCGGTCAGCTTGTGGTTAAACGCAGGCATCGTGAAGGAGGAGGGAGCGGCAGTCATGGCAGGAAGGGTCGCGCCAGCCTGAACGATATGAACGAGTGACACCGGGTCGGTCTGCATCACGACGGGATTGCCCGCCAGTGGCGGAAAGACGGCAGGATATCCCTTGCCGTCCGTACGATGGCAGGCGGCGCAGCGATCAATATAGACGCGCGCGCCCTGCGATGAAAGATCCGCTTTGTGAAGCTGGTCCGTAATGGTGGGATCGTATGTCCAGGGTGTCTGGGACTGGTCGGCTGTTTGAAGGCTTTTGAGATAATGCGCGATCGCCCGCAAATCCTCATCAGTCAGTTTCTGTGTGCCATGCAGAACGGCAGACGTCATGGAACCGAAGACGCTTCCGGTCTCGGCGCGGCCAGTCTTGAGGAACGCTACGATATCCTCTTCGCGCCAGCGGCCCAAACCGGTCCGGTTTTCCTGACGCAGGGACGGAGGCGTCCAGCCATCCACCACGGCTCCACCAGACAGATAAAGACGGCCGCCATCGGCCGTCAGGGATTTTTCCTGCATGGTGATGGCGCGTGGAGAATGACAGGCTCCGCAATGGGCAGGCCCTTCCACGAGATAGGCGCCCCGTGCCAGTTGGGGATCGGTAAATTCTCCGGCGGTGCGGGTGATGGCTTTATGAGGCGTGGGCGCAAAAATCCAGCGCCAGAACGTGAGTGGCCAACGCATGGACAGTGGCCACTTAATCTCGTTGTCCGGCGTTGCAACGGAAGCCGCTGGAACGCCTTTCCTGAAATAGACAAATAATGCGTGAATATCGCTGTCTGTCATCCGGGCATATGAGGGAAATGGCATGGCGGGATAAAGGGTTGAGCCATCCCGGCGAATGCCTTCCCGTACGGCACGGCTGAACTGTGCTTCCGTATAGCGTCCGATCCCGTGTTCGGGGTCGGGGGTGATATTGGTGGAGTAGATTTTCCCCATAGGAAGAGAAAATGATACTCCTCCAGAATATTCCGGTTTCCCGTGAACGGAATGGCAGGCCGCGCAGTCGGAGGCAGCTGCCAGATAGCGTCCTTTTTCCAAGGTGGCTGTGTCAGTATCTTGCGCGATTGCAGATCCCGTAAGTCCGGCTCCGAGAATACAGGCGATGAAGAGAGGTTTCTTCATGCTTTCACCAGCGGGCCAGGGGATTTGAGATATGTCGTTCGAATATGGTGCGCGGCCCAGTAAGCGAGCGCAGCCACCATTCCCGTTGGATTATATCCCATGCCCTGCGGAAACGCATTCGACCCGATGACGAAGACGTTGGACACATCCCAGCTCTGAAGATAGCGGTTGATCGCACTGGTCTGGGGATTTTCTCCCATAATAGCCCCCCCTCCCAGATGGGTGGTCTGGTAAGTGCGCGTGTCGAAGGGTTGACCCGCGTTGAGATGAACCAGATTCATTTTCGTTGCCCCCATAGCGCGGGCGATGGGTTCGATCTTGCTCACCACATACTGATTCATGCGGATGTCATTGTCCTTCCATGTGAAGGTCATGCGAAGCAACGGCTGTCCGTAAGCATCCTTCCACGTTGGGTCGAGATCCAGATAGACATCCCGATACGCCATGTTGCTGCCATGGGCGTCGATACCGAGCGAATGTTTGTAAGTATTGACGAGGGAGTCCTTGTAGGCCGAACCCCAGCGTGGCGTGCCTCCCCCTCCGGCGCCGAGTGCGGCGGCAATCGGCTTTACACCCGCCTGATTGACCCAGACAGGCGATCCCCCCACAAAACCGAGCGGTCCGTGATCGAAATTCATGCTGTTGAAATCGTCAATGGCAACTCCGGCTCCGCCCGCTCCGACAAACTGGTTCGTATAGGTGGAAGGCGGTAACCAGACGCGTGAGGACGTGATCGTCTGGTAGACGAAATTGCGTCCGACTGTTCCGGTGTTGCTGATGGGATCGTAGGGTTTTCCGATTCCGGACATGAGCATCAGATGAACATTGTGGAATTGGAACGCCCCCAGAATAACCAGATCCGCCGAGAGCGAGGTTTCTTTCCGGGTTTTCGTGTCCAGATATGTGACGCCAGTCGCTTTTGTTTTCGTGCTGTCGAGATCGACGCGCAGAACATGGGCGTTCGGGATAAGGGAAAATCTCGGATCCTGCCGCAGGACAGGCAAAATGTTCACGTTGGGTGATGCTTTTGAATACAGGTAGCAGTCATACCCGCTGCAATAACCACAAAAATTACACGGCCCCATCTGGCAGCCGTAAGTGTTGGTATATTGCCGCGACGCATTGGCTGCGGGAAGAGAATAGGGGTGATACCCGGCATTTTTCGCGGCATCCCGGAAAACTGATGCTGAAAAGGTATCTTCCATGGCTGGAAGTGGAAAATTATCGGAACGATCCGGAGAAAAAACATTCCCGTCTCCGACAATTTTTCCCTGAACCTTGTAGGCTTCTCCTGATGTCCCGAAAACCTTTTCTGCTTTGTCGAAAAAAGGTTCGAGCTCGTCGTAGCTGACGCCATAATCCTGAAGGTTCATACCTTCGGGAATGAATTTCTCGCCATACCGTTCGATCACGGCGCTGCGGAGCCTCAGGTCTTCCGGAGCAACGCGGAAATGGACGCCAGACCAGTGCAGACCCGCACCGCCGACGCCTTCGCCGGGCAAAAATGCCGCGAGTTGCCGGTACGGCAAGGCTGTCTGGTCCATGGTATTGCGGATCGTCAGGGTCGACTGGGACAGGTTCTGGAAAAGCCGCTTGCGGATGGCTCCGCGCAGTTCGTCAATGGATTCCGGATAGGCCCCTTCGACAGGTGTCGTTCTCTCCGACCCCCGCTCCAGCATGACGACCGACAGACCGGCTTCGGTCAGCTCCTTGGCCATGATTGAGCCGGCCCAGCCTGCTCCTACAATGATCGCATCGATATGTTTGACCATCAGGCGGTCTCCCCGGAAATGGAAACCGGGCCAATGGGATAGGACGCCCCTTCCTGATTGACCCAGTCCATGAAGTCCGCCCGTGCGCCGGGAAAGCCCAGCATGATCCAGCCCCCAAGGCCCCGGTTGCCGCCGTAAAGCGGATCGGCAAAAGCTCCTTCTAGTGTGTTGGTCCGAAGCTGCTCGAAAAAGACTCGTCCCGGAATGTCGCCAAGCTGTACGGAGCCACCCTCAAGAGCTGTCAGGATTTCGTCCTGCTGCAAAGCGGACAGAGCTGAAAATCCCTTCCCGTATTGCTGGCGAGCGTAGTGCTCCACCCCTGCAATTCCTTTGCGGTACAGGTCTTTGGGGACGAAAGGCAGTTGGTAACCCAGATTGGCTGGCCCCTGCTCGAACGGGCCGGACATGTACCAGTTTTCGCCCCGTGCGTATGGGGTCTGCATCTGCCGGTCCAGAAATTCCGCAACACCGAGTGCCTTTGCGCCCGGGCCATTATGGTCAGCGGGAAACAGACGTTCGCAGGCGGATTCGAGAAACTGGTATTCCGCTGCATTGAAAAAAGCCGGTTGATAGGGCTGGGCCGCTTCAGCAGCCAGAGCCTCTGCCCAACGGGCGTTTCCTGACGCCATCCAAAATGACGTGGTTCCCAGAAGTCCTTTTACGACACTGCGGCGGAATGGATTGTTCAGTGTCGGTTCCATGGGGGGCACAGCTTTCTCCGGGGATAGAACCAGGGGCACAGAAGTTCTAGAAATGGGTGATTTACAAAACCCATTTCCTAACGAAGGCGGACGAAATCCGCCAGAAGGTCGCTCATCACAACATGACGAGAGTTCTGAACCAGATAGGAAAATTCAGTGGTTTCCGGAACTGCCCGTCGAAGGAAGTTGCAGGGTTCCGGGCTGGGGTGAACGCTGAACGGTGGCGGGAGTGGTTGTGGTGTCGGTTTCCGCACCCGTCGGGAAAATGGCGTCCGGAGCACTGGGGGCTGCAACAATGGGCGTTGCGGTTTTTGCAGGAGCAGAAGAGGCCGTGTCCGGTGAGGTTAGCGTAGGCGTTGTGGATGCAGTCACCGGCTGTGCGCCCGGAACGCCCAGTGTCTGCTGCTGTACGCCTCCATTGACGATTGGCGTTCCGGCGGCATCCGTCATCCAGGACAGGAGCTTTTTGCGGATCTGGAATTCCAGTTCTACATTCATGTCCTGCATCATCTGGTTGGTGAAGGTGTAGAGTTCCCTGCGGGATGTCGGGTCGCGGTCTCCGGCGTCCAGCTTGCGCGTAATGCGAGCATGAACGAATCCGGTATGCTGGTTGTTGGCATCTGCGACATTCAACTGCACATCCATGGCGCCCGTCAGCGCGTTATCGCCCGCGCGGTTCAGATAGGCCTGCTTGATGATGAAGTCCGCCTTGCCCGAGGTTCCGCTGGCGATCAGGCGTTGCGCTGCCATGTTTTTAAGAGCCTGATCCGGCGCGATGGGGGCTTTGGCCGACAGCGAATCCGGCGCGGCAGGCGCTTCGTCCTGGATGTTGATCGAAGCCACGTTCAGATGAATTTGGGAAAGGTAGCTGTAATCAATGGGAGGAAATGTTTCGTCCGAAGTCCCGTCCGAACAGGCAGCCATGCCCAGAGACAGCATCAGAGCCCCCAGACCGGTCCAGTAGCGTATGCGCATATTCTGTCTCCTGAAGACGTTACCGACGACTGAAAAGGGACTTGATCCGGCTTTTCAGTCTCTGTCCAGATACTGGAGGGTGGGAAATGGGAGGCGGTTGCTCTGCCGGGATGAAAGAGGACACCGATGTGACGGCAGATGATTGTGAGGCTTCATCTGGAATATTCGGGCGAAAACCAGAAGCCTGCCCGACGCCGAAATCTTCTGCTCTGAACGGGCGGGCTTCCTGGATCAGGGACGCATGTTCGGGGTGCCGAGCATACCAACCCAGAATCAGCCCCGGAATCATTGCGGCGGCTGGATCGTCACTGATCAGCATCGGAGCATCGGGATAGTAAAAAGACGGGCGCAGCGTCGGCAGGGCCTCATTCCAGATCAGGTAAAAGACCGTATCGGCGTCCTGAAAGCGGCTTACGCTGGATGAGCCCATCTGAAAGGTAATCTGGGCCAGGAGCGGGAGCGCCGTGAAGGGGGACGAGACGATCAGCGGACCATGGCCCCGCTGGGCCGCCAGCAAGGCTGTGATCCGGTTTTCGCCAATCTGGCGCCCGTTCGGACAGGGTAAGGCTTCGCCACTATCGGCATGACCCGACGGCAGCAGCAGCGTGTGCGGCGCAAACCCTCCAATCCAAGAGCCAGAAAGTTCATTGACGGCGATTTCAGGTAAAGTTTCGCAGGAAGGCCCAACCTGTGGAGGGAGAGGAGCGCCTAAAACTCCAGTCGCCAGCGGCCAGAATACTCCGTCCATTGCCACCAGAAGACGCTTCCGGACGGATTCATCGAGCGTCAGGATATGGCTTGCGCGGTAATCGTCCCCTTCAAGCCACCAGCAGGCCTGCTTTCCGGTCGCGTCTTCCTTGAAGACCACAACGCTGAAATCATCCGCCACAACATCCCGACTGCTCGGACTCCAGCCGGGATAAAGCTGCTCGACCGGAAAGCCATCGAGCTTCACGCCATCAAGCAGGGGCAGAGTCATGCAGTCCGTTCTCCCAGTTCCCCGCGCGTAAAGCGGAAACCGACATTGCAGAATTCACAGTTCATCGTGATGGCGCCATTTTCGACCATATGGTCGAGGTCGTCCTCCGGGAATGTCTCCAGAACGGACGCCAGCCTTGCCCGGTTGCATCGGCAGCCATAAGCCAGCGCGCGTGGCGTCCCGACACGGACGTCTAGCGTGCCGAAAAGCCGCTGGATCAGGCGCTTGTTGGACAGGTCCGGGTCAAGGATTTCCTGCTCCGTCACCGTTGCAGCCAGCGTACAGGCGGTTTCCCAGGCGTCTTCATCCTGTTCGGACGCCTCAATACCGCCTTCTGCCGCGATCCGCTCCAGAACAAGCGCTCCAGCCTTCCATCCATCCGCCGATTTCGCACAGAACAGCCGGATCCAGCAGTCATGCTGCTCGCTGGTCTGGAAATAGTTCACGGCCATGTCCGCCAGCGTCGTGCCGGTTAGATCCACGATGCCCTGATGCCGGTCCATGTCCGGCCCCTGATCGATGGTGAACGCCATATAGCCGTCCCCCAGAAGGCCCTTGGCCGTCTCAGGCAGCGTTTCCCGGTCCGTATCCTCGCGCAGACGCGCGAAGAACCGCAGATCCCCGCTGTCCGTCGCATCGGCCACGAGCATCGAAACTGGACCGTCGCCCTTGATCTGGAGGGAAAAGGCCCCCTTGAACTTCAGCGCCGACACCATGGCCGCCACGAGGGCCAGCGCCTCTCCCCCAAGCTGCGAGACGGCATCCGGATTGTCGTGTCGTGACAGGATGGCATCCGCCAGAGGCCCAAGCCGCACCAGACGCCCCCGCACCGGGGAGCGTTCCAGATAGAAGGGCGTGACACCGCCCGAGACGACCATGTTTGGAACGTCAGGCCGGTTTGTGTCGAGGAAGGGTGGTGTATCCATCAACTGTTTTCTTTCCCAAGGGCCCAGAGTAGCAGGCCCTTCTGCGTGTGCAGGCGGTTTTCCGCCTCATCGAAGACAACGGACGCCGGGCCCTCAAAGACCTCCGGCGTCACTTCTTCCCCGATATGGGCAGGCAGGCAGTGCAGGAACAGGGCATCGGGCGCAGCTTTTGCCATCAACGCCGTATCGACCTGATAGGGTTGGAACACCTTGAGGCGGGTTTCACGGTCCTTGTCGCCCATGCTGACCCATGTATCCGTCAGCACGGCATCCGCGCCCGCGACGGCTTCCGCCGGATCGCGGAAGACCTCGATCGTCGCACCATGGGCGCGTGCCCACGCTACGGCGTCCGGATTGGGCGCGAATTCTTCCGGTGTTGCCAGACGGACATTGAAGCCCAGCAGGGCCGCGCCCTCCATCAGAGACGTGGCAACATTGTTGCCGTCCCCGATCCAGGCCAGCGTCTTGCCGCGGATCGGCCCGCGATGTTCCTCGAATGTCAGGACATCTGCCAGAATCTGGATCGGATGGGAAACAGGCGTCAGGCCGTTGATGACCGGAACCGAGCTCCACTGCGCGAGTTCGCGCAGATTGGCGTCATTCCCGGTCCGCAGCACGATCACGTCCAGAAAACGCGACAGGACGCGGGCCGTGTCGGCCACCGTCTCGCCACGGCCAAGCTGCATGTCGCCCGGTGAAAGCACCGAAACGGACCCACCTAGCTGCCCCATCCCGACCTCGAACGACACGCGGGTGCGCGTCGAAGGCTGGGCGAGGATCAGGCCGAGGGTACGGCCTTCCAGCGGGCGATCCGGATGCAGAGGCTGACGGCGCCCGTTCTGCATGGCCTTGACCTTCGCGGAAAGGTCGATGATCTGCCGGATGGTTTCGGGGCTGAAATCGCGCAGATCCAGAAAGTGCCGGGGGGCTGTTGTCGCGCTCACGATGCTTTCTCCTGCGTGGCAGAGGCTTTCAGGGACAGGGCAGCCTTCACCAGCTGCTCGCAGGCCTCACGGCATTCGGCTTCCGTGACGATCAGCGGCGGAACAAGACGCAGCACATTGTCCCCCGCGCCTACTGTCAGGAGTCCCTGATCCAGAACGGCCTGCATGACGTCGCCCACAGGCGGCACACAGTGCAGGCCTCGCATCAATCCAAGACCGCGGACATTGTCGAAAACGCCTTCCGAGCGGCTGACAACGTCTTCCAGCATCTTGCCGAAAGCCTCCCCGACCGTGCGGACATGCTCCAGAAAACCGGGGCTCAGGATTTCTTCCAGAACGGTCACACCGGCCGCACAGGCCAGCGGATTGCCGCCAAAGGTCGTCCCGTGGGAGCCCGGTGTCAGGTGTCGCGCCAGTTCTTCCGTCGCAAGAACGGCACCGAGCGGGAAACCGCCGCCAATGCCCTTGGCCACGGAAATCACGTCCGGACGAATGCCATACCATTCATGCGCGAACAGCTTACCCGTGCGCCCGACGCCGGTCTGGACTTCATCAAAGCCCAGATACAGCCCGTATTCATCACAGACGGCGCGCAGCCCTTCCATGAACTCGCGGGTCGCAGGCTTGATGCCGCTCTCACCCTGAACGGGCTCGACGATAATGCCTGCCGTGTGCGACGTAATGGCCTCACGCAGTGTGTTGGTGTTGTTGAACGGTGCATGGTCGAACCCCTCCACCACAGGGCCAAAGCCTTTCTGATAAGCGGGGTTGCCCGTCGCGGAGATCATGGCGAGCGTCCGGCCATGGAAGGCCCCGTCGAAGCACAGGATGCTGGTCCGTTCCGGGTGCCCGTTCTCGAACTGGGCGCGGCGGATCATCTTGACCATGCCTTCATTGGCCTCGGCGCCCGAATTGCAGAACAGCACGGAATCCGCGAACGTGTTCTGCACCAGAAGTTCTGCCAGTTTTTCGGCCTGCGGAACCCGGTACAGGTTCGAGACATGCATGACCTTCGCGGCCTGTTCCGCAATGGTCTTCACCAGTTTCGGATGGGCATGTCCCAGCGAGGTCACGGCAATTCCGGCCCCGAAATCCAGATATCGTCGTCCGTTCGTCGCCGTCAGCCAGACGCCTTCGCCCTGCTCGAAAGCGAGGTCGGCACGTTTGTAGTTCGGCATCAGCGCGGGGATCATGATGGATCTCTGAATATCTGGTTGAAAACGAAACGGTTCATGCGGAATCGCAAAACCCTGCTCCGGTTGCCCGGAGCAGGGCTTCAAATTCCGCCAGCGCATAGTGAAGGGCAGAACGGGGTTCCGTCAAACCCCGGCGTGCTGGAATGTCGCGGTTAACCCGGCAGATCAGACCCGCTGATACAACAGATCCCGCGCCAGCCAGCACCCGACCCGTACCGCCGTCACGCTCCCGCTCTGTCGTTCGAACGCCAGTGTCCAGTCTCCGGGAGCCGTATGATCGAGTGCGCGCGGGCAGGGCAGAACCCACACATCCTTTGCCAGACGCTGGAGCATTTCCATTCGTCCATCGCCCAGAATTCCCGAGAAACCGCCATAAACCACGCCACCCGCCAGTGTGATGGTGACTTCGGCTTCGTCCAGCTCCTCGCAGCGATAGACGCCAGCCAGTTCAGCAATATCCTCGCCGGGCGTTTCGTCGCAGCGGGTAAGGATGCTCGTCCGGTTTTCGCCCGGACGCTCCACCACGACTTCCGGCCCTTCCGTAGTCTCCTGTGCCTTCACCACAACCGATCCAGCTTCGGCCCGCGCTGCCGAAACCCCTTCCAGAAGCTCCGGCACCATCAGATAGCGCAGTGTTGCTCCACCGGGTGCGGGTTCGATTCGGGCCGATAGCCCCGTTTCCCGCTCCAGATAGGTCCCATACAGCGCGGTCGGAGGCTGTGTGCTGCGGTCCGGCTCGTATGGCACACCAAGCGCCGCGGCTAGAATCTGCGCCACTGCAACCTGTGCAGCGCTCATGTGATTGAACATCACCACGACCGACAGGCGCTCGGACGCGACATGCAGCCGATGGGAGCGCCAGCCCCGCAGAGCGCCACCATGCATCGTGACGTCCCGTCCGAACATCGTGCTGCGTTGCAGGCCGAATCCATAAGGCGCGGCCTGACCGTCGCTGAACGCCACAGGCGCGGTCAGACGCCGGTACAGACTGTCCGGCGCATCGCGTGTGGCATCAATAAACCGCTCCCAGGCGATCATGTCGTCCAGAGACGCCCCAAGTCCGGCATCCCCCGTCCAGATGACATTGTTGACCGCTGGACGGAAGCCGCTCTCCACGGTGCCTTCATAGCCGACTGTTCCATCCGGCATGGCGCGCGTATCAGCGGCCAGAATGGCGCGTTCCATGCCAACCGGATTGAAAATCGATGTCTGGAGCAGCTCGGCGAAGCTGCGCTCCGTCCGGTCCTGAAGAATGTCGGACATCAGCCGGAAATTCTGGTTCACATAGGAATAGGACGTGCCGGGCTGGAACTGGAGCGTCCGGGTTCCTTCAATGACGCGCCGTGCCTCGCGGTCTCCGAAATTCCCTTCGATGGGCGCGCCATGCAGCATTGCTACGGCCCAGTAATCCCTAAGCCCCGACTGGTTGTGCGCTAGATGCAGCATTCCCGGCGAAGGCTCGTCGAGTTGTGGCAGGCGCGCATCCACATCCGCGTCCAGCTCGGACGGATCGTCATACAGATCCAGCAGCGTCCCACAGGTGAACTGCTTGGTGATGGAGCACATGCGAAATAACGTGGAGGGCGTGAACGGAATGCGGCGCTCTACATTCGCATAGCCCCAGCCATGCCGGATCAGAACCTCGCCGTCCTTCAGAACGGCCACAGCCCCGCCGGGGCCGGGAAAGCGGGCAGGGAGGGCGGAGACGGCCGCTTCAAGACGGGCAAAAAGTGAATCGCTCATGGAGGGAATGATGGCTCCAGACCGACTTGCCGTAAATGCCTTTCACCCGGCATAATTGTCCCATCATGGAGGACAATCCCGCCCCGCCCCCCGTTCCGGATGCCGCGTCTCTGCGTGAGGCCGCGCTGGCGCATCTCGCCCGCTTCGCCACGACCGAACAGGGCCTGCGTCAGATGCTGGACCGTCGTCTGCGCCGCTGGGGCGTGCGTGCGTCGCATGCCGGTCTGCCGAACGAAGATATTGAAGCTGCCATTGCCGCCCTGCGCCCTGCCATCGACGGAATCGTCGCGTCCATGACCGATCTGGGCGCCGTGGATGACGCAGGGTTTGCCCGCAGCCGTGCCACCAGTCTGACCCGCACCGGTCGCTCCCGCCGTGCGGTGGAAGCGCATCTCGCCAACAAGGGTGTCGATCAGGAGACGGTCCGCGACGCCCTCAACGACTCGCTGGGCGAACGCTCGGACAGCAGTGCACGGGAAGCCGAACTCGCTGCCGCCCTCGTTCTGGCCCGCAAGCGTCGTCTCGGCCCGTTCCAGCGACCCGATCGCGAAGACGACGATTCTCTCAAGACCCTTGGAATCTTTGCCCGGAACGGCTTCTCCCGCGATGTCGCGCAGAGCGTGCTCGACATGGACCCCGAAGAGGCGGAAGACCGCATCATCGCTTTTCGGAGTCTGTGAGCATGACATCCCGCTTCCTGCCGCTCGGTCTTCTCGTGATGCTCGCGGCCTGTGGCAACCGCTACGAATACAGCCGCGCCAGCTTCAACGGCCCGTTGCAATGCGCGCCCTATGCCCGTGAACGCACCGGCCTGAAACTGAGCGGAAGCGCGGCTTCATGGTGGGGGCAGTCCAGCGGGCGCTATGCCCATACCCATACGCCCCGCCCCGGAGAAGTGCTGGTTTTCCGCGCCACGTCCCGGGTTCCCAGCGGCCATGTTTCCATCGTGCGCCGACAGGTTTCAGACCGCACGATCCTCGTCGATCACGCCAACTGGGAACCGGGCCGCATCGATCATGCCGTGCCCGTGACGGATGTGTCGGCCAGTAATGACTGGACGCTGGTGCGGGTCTGGTGGGCGCCGGTTCATGGTCTGGGAAAGCGCGCTTACCCGACCTACGGCTTCATTTCATCGCATGACAGTGACGACGCTTCCTGAGAGGAATGCTTGCACAATCGTTCAAGCCTTGCCACATGATGAGGCCTCGGGTGGATGCCCTCGCTTTTCGGAGTAACACACTATGGGTAGCATGAGCCCCGTTCACTGGCTGATCCTGGCGGTCGTCCTGCTCGTCGTGTTTGGCGGCGGTGGCAAGATCAGCGGCCTGATGGGAGACTTTGCGAAGGGTATCAAGTCCTTCAAGAAGAACATGGCAGACGATGAATCCATGACCGCGACGGATGCTCCACAGGCTCCGGGTCATATTTCGCCGCCGAACCAGAACCCCGGCTACAGCCAGACGACCAACAGCGATACGCACCGCAATCAGGTCTGATGCAGAACCTCAAGGTTGATGTAGACTGGGGCAACGCCAGCCGCCAGATCGTGCAGGCTGGCCAGCGGATGGACCAGCGCGGCTGGGTTCCGGCCACAGCGGGAAATCTGTCATGCCGTCTGCCGGATGGTCGGATCGCCATTACGCGCTCCGGCGGCCACAAAGGCTTCCTGACGGGCAGCGACGTCATTGAGATCACGCCGGACGGCGTGCCGGTCGATCCCGCCAATCGTGCGAGTGCGGAAACGCTGCTGCACACGCAGCTTTACGCCCATGACCCTGCGATCGGGGCCGTCCTGCATGGCCATTCCGTCGCCGCGACCATCCTCTCGATGGATGAACCGTCCGACGCGATCACGCTGGCAGGCTACGAAGTCCTGAAGGTCTTCGAGGGCCAGACGACCCACGACACAAGTCTTGAGCTGCCCCTATTTCACAACGATCAGGACATCGCCCGGCTGGCCACGGTTGTTGCGCCAAAGCTTGGGGACATGCGCCTTGGCTATCTGATCCGTGGCCACGGCGTCTATGTCTGGGGCAAGGACATGTTCACGGCTCTGGCCCGCCTTGAAGGGCTGGAGTTCCTGCTGGCTTGCGAACTCGCCCGTCTGCAGAAGAAAGCCTGACCATGAGCCGCCTGACCGTCTATCGCGACGATGCCCCCGACACGATCCTGCTGGACGTCACCACGCCCGGCGAAATCGCGGAAACCCTGCGCCCGCACAATATCCGCTTCGACCGCTGGTCGGCGCCCGTCACACCAGCCCCTGACGCTCCGGCGGAAGAGGTTCTGGAGGCTTATCGCCCCTATCTCGACACGCTGATGGGCGAGACGGGCGCAGGCAGTGCGGACGTGGTGCGGATCAACGCCTCCACGCCAAACCTTCCGGAACTCCGGAAAAAATTCCTCTCCGAACACACCCACAGCGAAGACGAAGTTCGCTTCTTCGTGCACGGGCAGGGCGCGTTCGTCCTGCATATCCGCGGGCGCGTCTATTCCGTCCTGTGCACCCAAGGGGACCTGATCTCCGTTCCGGCAGGCATCCCGCACTGGTTTGACGCCGGGCCGAATCCAGACGTGGTGGCCCTGCGCGTCTTCACCGACACGACCGGCTGGATCGCGCAATATACCGGCGATGACATCGCCAACCGCTTCCCCGCTGAAGTTCCCTGAAAGTCTCCCATGATCCGTCTCGTCCTGCTTGATATCGAGGGCACAACCCTGCCGATCTCTTTCGTGCGGGACGTCATGTTCCCCTATGCCGCAAAAGCCCTGCCGGCCCTGCTGCAGGACCACACGAACCCGACGGTCGTGGCGGCGCGGGCGGATATCGTTGTGGAATATCCAGGACAGGACCCGCTGAAAGTCTGTCAGGACTGGATGAAAGCGGATGTGAAGGCAGCCCCCCTCAAGACGCTTCAGGGCCTGACCTGGCGTCAGGGATTCGAGGACGGCACCCTTCAGGCCGATCTGTACCCGGACGTCCCGCCCGCCCTGAAGGCATGGTCGAAAGGCGGCCTGCGTTTGGCCGTCTACTCATCCGGCTCCATCCCGTCGCAGAAACTGCTCTACGGCCATACGGCACAAGGCGATCTGACGCCCCTGTTCGAAGACTTCTTCGATCTTTCGACCGGTGGAAAAAAAGACGCCGAATCCTACGAAAAGATCACCGCCGCCGTCGGCCTGCCCGCAGACGAAATCTTGTTCCTGTCCGATATCGGCGCTGAACTGGATGCCGCCCGGACGGCGGCCATGAGCGTCTGCCAACTCGTTCGGGAACAGGACGGCACCATTCCGCATCCGGGTGTCGCGCAGGCTCCCGACCTGAACGCCGTTTCCAGTCAGTTCGGTCTGCCCGTCGCATGATCCTGCACACGGACTGGCGCCATATCCCTGCCTCCGCTCGTAATACGGTGGCAGCGCTTGGCAATTTCGACGGCGTGCATCGCGGTCATGTCCACCTGCTCGATACATTGCGGATGGCTCGTCCCGATCATCCGCTGTCAGTCGTTACGTTCGACCCGCATCCCCGCACGCTGTTCCGCCCGCAGGACCCGCCGTTCCGCCTGATGCTGCCGGATGTTCGCGCCGCAGCCCTCGGCGGGCAGGGCGTTGAACATGTCTTTCAGATCCCATTCGATGCGGAATTCTCCCGTCTGAGCGACGAGCAGTTCGTGAATGATGTTCTCGTGAGCGGCCTGAGGGTGGCGCATGTCGCCTGTGGCGCGGATTTCGCCTTCGGCCACCGTCGTCACGGCAATATCGACCGTCTTGAGGCGCTTCTCGCGCCACACGGAATCGGCCTGACCATCGTGCCGCAGCTTGTCGATGAGGGCGGCCCGATCTCCTCCAGCCGCATCCGTCGCCTGTTGCAGGAAGGTTATCCCGAGCGCGCCGCCGAGGAACTCGGTCGTCCGTGGAGCATCACCGGTCCCGTCATGCACGGAGACCAGCGCGGGCGTCTTCTCGGCTTTCCAACGGCCAATATTCCCCTGACTCAACATCTCGAACCCGCGCGCGGTGTCTATACCGTTCGCGTTACACTGCCCGATGGCCGTATCGTTCCTGGTGTCGCTAATATCGGCCGTCGTCCCACGATCAATGACGGTCGGGAAAGCCGTCTTGAAGTCCATCTCTTCGACTTCAACGAAGATCTGTACGACCAGACCCTCAGCGTTGCCCTGATCGCGCTGCTGCGTGAGGAAAAGCGGTTCTCCGGTCTCGACGAACTCAAAGCCCAGATTGCCGCTGATGCCGCGCAGGCCCGCGCTATTCTGGCCCACTGAGTCTTCTCCTCAATCACCTGAGCTTTGCTGGATCACGGCCCTTCTTCGTTTTCGGAGAAGGGCTTTTTTTATGCTGTATGACATTGTGTGTCATTTTGGCCACTTCTCTAAAGAGAGAATGAGAATCCTTCTCATTTTTACAAAATCTGTATTGAGAATAATTCTCAATAAATCTTTAAGGGCAGCACCAGTTTTCGTTTGCAGGATTGTGATCCGATGTCGTCCAGACTACCTCGCCCTCCTCTGGGCCCGCTCTCTCTGGCCGCTGGTCTGACGCTTGTCTGTAGCGCAGCCCATGCCCAGCAGACTGATGCCCGGCATCATCACAAGGGCCGCCGTCAGCCCGTTTCCAAAAATACCGTACTCCCGCCGCAGGCCGCCAAGCCAGCAGTCCCGAAGAGCGTAACACCCGCTCCGAAAACGGCGGATAACAGCATCAGCGCCGCCCCCGGTGAGGACGAACATCTTCAGGTTCTGGGCTCGCCCATGAACATCCTGCACGAGACCATGGGTCTGAGCCGGATGCCGGAAGACGCGCTGCACACCCCGCAGACGATCAACATCGTCCCCCAGCTTCTGATGCAGCAGCAGAACGTCAAATCCCTCGACGAAGCCCTGCGCAACGTGCCGGGCATCACAGCCTCCGTCGGTGAGGGCGAGGGCGGCATGGCGGGCGACCAGTTCCTCATCCGCGGCTTTCAGGCCCAGAACGACATCTACGAAAACGGCCTGCGCGATTTCGGCGTCTATACCCGCGACAGCTTCGATTACGATCATGTCTCGGTCATCAAGGGGCCGTCTTCCGAGGTCTTCGGTAATGGCACCACGGGCGGCGCCATTAACATCACTACCAAGGTCGCCCATCTCGGCGACAGCTATGGCGGCAGCTTCTCGGGAGGCTCGGCGGACTACTACCGGGGCACGCTCGATTTCAACAAGCAGATCGGGGATTCCACGGCCATCCGCATCACCGGCATGGGCAATGAGAACAATACCGTCGGCCGGGATAATGTTTTCTCCCATCGCTGGGGGATTGCCCCGTCCATCGCTTTCGGTCTGGGCAAACGCACGACCTTCACGCTGGAATATTTCCACCAGACGGATAACCGTGTGCCGGATTATGGTGTGCCGGTCGTCACCAAGCCGGGGACAAGCATTGCGAAGCCACTCACGGAGTATGGTCTGAACCGCAATAACTGGTACGGCACAACGTATGATCAGGATGCATCGAATGTGGACATGCTGACGGCACGCCTGAAATTCGACCTGAACAAGAACATCACGTTCTACAACGATGCTCGCGGTGGCATGTACAGTCGGTACTTCTCCGCGTCACAGCCAGGCTGTGATACGACCTGCGCCGCTAATTATTTCACTGATCCTGAAGCGGCGACCATCAATCGTCGTGGTCATCTTGGCGGTCCGGAGCCCTATCAGCAGAACGACTGGTCCGTGCAGGACGTGTTCTCGGGCATTGCGAAATTCTCGACTGGCAGCATTCGTCACCAGATGATCGCCGGTGTCGATATCTCGCACGTTTATGATCGTCGCACGAACTATGCCTATAATTTTAACGGCCAGAACGGCACGAAAGCAGACACGACGAGCCTGCTGCACCCATCCGCCACCCAGCCCGGTCTTCTGCTCGGGACGCTTGGCCAGTATAGTGGTAATCTCGTAAACATATCCGGTGTTGGTCATGCCATGTACAAGACGGGCGATGCCACCGATGTTGGTGCGTTCTTCTCTGAACAGATGTGGCTGGTACCCTGGTTCTCGATCCGTGGCGGCTTTCGTTGGGATCACTGGGACAGTCATTATTCCGCTAATGGGGGCACGGCCGGTGCCGGCGTGTCTTACGGACAGACGCAGGACACGTTCAATCCGACCGTCAGCCTGATGTATACGCCGACCAGCAATGCCATGGTCTATTTCAACTGGGCGCAGTCCACCACGCCGCTCGGCCTGTATGTGACGAACAGCTCCGAACCCCTGAAATCATCCACGCAGGGTTTCAGCCCCGAGCGCAGCAGTCTTTACGAACTGGGCGCGAAGTATAACGCCTTCCACGGTCGGATGGGCTTTACGGCCTCCGTGTTCCGTCTGGAGAAGGGCAATGCCCTCATGACCGATCCTTCGACCGGAGATGTGTCGTCTTCCAGTGACCGTCAGCGGAACCAGGGCGTCGAACTCAGCGTTTCGGGTGAGATCCTGAAGAACTGGACGATGATCGGCACCTACGCTTATTACGACGCCACGACCGTCTGGTCCCAGACGGCGGCCGATCTCGGCAAGCGCATTCAGTATGCCCCGAAAAACTCGGCCACGATCTGGTCCACCTATACGATCGCGCCCAATCGCCCGTGGAACGTCACGTTCGGCGGTGGCCTGACATGGCGCGATGGCGTCTATCTGAACGCCGCCAATACGGGCCGTGTGCCTGCGACCATGGAGTGGGATGCCGTCGTCTCGCACAATTTCGGCAAGCATTGGCGCGTGGCCATGAACGGCTACAACCTCGATAACCGCCTGAACTACAGCAACCTGTTCAGCGACCGCGCCACCCCGTCCGTCGGCCGCTCTTTCCTCTTCAATCTTTCGGCGAATTACTGAGCCGAAACGGCTTCGCCTGAAGGAGAAATTCCCATCTCCCTCAGGCGCTCGCGGACCCGCTCCAGCAGGTCCGCATCGCCTTGCGGCCCCAGCGCCGTGAGCTTCTGGTCCATCGCCAGCAGGATGTCGGACGTCGCATCCACAACAGCCTGACGCCACCAGCCCAGCGCCTCTTCGACCTTCCCGGCATCCACGAGCGCCGTCGCATAATTATGCTGCCCCCGGTAATCGCCGCCCTCGGCTGACTTCCGGTACCAGCCCAGCGCCGCTGCCCGGTCCTGCGGCACAACCCAGCCCTCTTCCAGAAACCGCGCATAGAGGTTCATGGACTTCGCATGACCGTGACCGGCGGCCGTGCGGAACAGATCGAGCGCCCGCGCCAGATCCGCCTCCATGCCGATCCCGCGCATGGTGAGGATGCCCAGATTATACCGGCCCCATTCGTCGCCCGCAGCAGCAGCGGCGGCGTAACATTGCGCCGCCTGTTGCAGATCCTTCTCGCAGCCCCAGCCGAACTGGAAACACCGGCCGCGCATGTTGTGCCCCGGCCCGAACCCGGCACTGGCTGCGATTGTAAACCACTCCAGCGCACCAGTCGGATCGCGCGGAACATGCACGCTGTCCAGCAGCACCTGCCCCCACTGCACGATCTGAAGGTGCTGACCTTTCAGCGCCCCCTGCCGGATCTCCTCGATCTCCGGCGGCAGGGCAGGGGCCTCAGGACGACGGGGACGGGATTTGCGCCCCAGAAATTTCCGAACGATCCGCTTCATCAGAGTGCCGGCACGATCTGCTGGACCGTGAACCCGTCCTCCCGCAGAAGAGCGGGCAGTCCTTTCGGCCCTGCCATATGAAGAGAGCCCACCGCCACGAACAGCGAGGTTCCGTTTTCATGGATCTTGGCAATTTTTGCAGCCATGCCGACATTCCGATCGTCCAGAAGGCGCGACATGAAGCGCCGTTCCTGCGCAGTGTTCAGACAGTCACACCAGTCCCGGTACGCATCCAGCCGCTTCACGTCACTGGACGCCCACATTTCCGCAAGTCGCCGGTTTTCGGCCTGTGTCTTGCCCGATGACACGCCCTTGACGATGTCGTCGATGAACGCATCCTCATCCGCCTGCTCCGGCCCGATCAGCAGGTCACGCTGCATCTGCACCGTCTCCAGCCCGATCAGCGGTTTTTTCAGACTGCCCGCCATGCCCTGAAGCACGGCATCCACAGCATAATCCGGATAATATCCATCCCCGCGCGCTGAAAGCGCCTCGACGCCCGCTGCTTCGACGCCCACAGCCACATGCGCGAACGCCGCACTCGGCACACATTGCTGATCCATGAGCGCATCCACCTTCGCCTTGCGTCCAGACTGCACGAGATGTGCCCAGCGCGCCGCATCTTCGGGTTGGCGCAGGCTGGTCGCAGTCTCGGGGGCGTTAAGATCAAGCTCCAGCGCCACTTCGTTACTGTGCAAGATCGCAGCCCGCGTCAGCGGACCGGGCATCAGCCAGTCCTGCTTTGCGACATGCAGCGTCCCGTACAGCCAGGACGAATGCCCGTCCTTCGTCACTTTCCACAAAAAGCCCCGGTCCGGAGCCGTCCTGAACATCTGCCCCATCCGGGCCTTGTCCGGCACGCTTGCCGCCGCCGGACAGCGGGGCGCCTGCGCGAAGGCTCCCGCGCAGAAAACCAGCATAAGCCCTGCAACAGACTGGAAAAGACGATGTGACCGCACGGATCTGCCTTCTGAAAAAAGCGCCATATCTCGCATCATCCGCCAGTCCCGCTGTCCCGGCAACCCGCTTTGAGGCGCCCTTGCATTGCTGCCGTCCTCAACCCTGGACTTGACCGGATTGGCTCCCGATCTCCATATGGTCCCCCTTAGTGTGAATGACCGAAACTGGCCCGTCCCCCATGTCCGATAAGACTCCCGATCCTTCCGTCGCCGCATTCAAGGAACAGCAGGACCGCTACCGCGACACTGTGTTCCTGCCCCGCACCGGCTTTCCGATGCGCGGCGGCCTGCCCAAGCGCGAGCCCGAGACGCTCGCCCGCTGGGCCGCGATGGGTCTGGACGACAGGATCCGCGAAGCCGGGAAGGGACGTCCCGTTTTCACGCTTCACGACGGCCCTCCTTACGCCAACGGTCACATTCATATCGGACATGCCCTGAACAAGGTGATGAAGGACGTGGTCAACCGCGCCCATCGCATGTCGGGCTACGAGGTCCGCTATCTTCCGGGCTGGGACTGTCATGGCCTGCCGATCGAATGGCGGATCGAGGAACAGTACCGCAAGGCTGGCAAGGACAAGGATCAGGTGCCTCTGCTCCAGTTCCGTGCCGAGTGTCGCCAGTACGCTGCCGAATGGGTCCAGAAACAGGCTGAAGACTTCAAACGCATCGGCGTACAGGCCGAATGGGCCAACCGCTACGTGACGATGGACTTCAGCTCCGAAGCCAAGATCGTCAACGAGATCGGCAAGTTTCTGCTCAATGGCAGCCTCTATCGCGGTCTGCGCCCTGTCATGTGGAGCCCGGTCGAGAAAACTGCCCTGGCCGAAGCCGAAATCGAATATCACGACGTCGACTCCACCACGATTTTCGTGGCCTTCCCGGTTATCAAAGACCCGACCCCCGCCCATGCCCTCGCAGGCGTGTCCGCTGTCATCTGGACGACCACGCCCTGGACCATCCCGGCCAACCGCGCGCTCGCCTATGGCCCGGACATCACCTATGTCGTCCTGCGGATCGACGAGACAAACGAAAATAGTATCGTTCCGCAGGGCGCAAAGCTGCTGGTGGCCGAAGACCGTGTTGAGTCTTTCTGTACGGAAGCGGGCATCACAGCCCATCACACGCTCTACACCCTTCCGGGCACCGCCCTCGAAGGCGCGGTCTGCGCCCATCCGCTGCGTGGCCGTGGGTATGAATATGACGTGCCGATGCTGCCGGGCGAGTTCGTCACGACCGATGCCGGTACGGGCCTCGTCCACATGGCGCCGTCGCACGGTCAGGACGACTTTGCACTCTGCCGCCAGTACGGCATCGAAGTCCCCGAACTGGTGGAAGACGACGGTCGTTACGCGCCGTGGGTTCCGCATCTGGCCGGCATTCACGTCTTCAAGGCCGCCGATCCGGTCTGCGACCTGCTGACGGAAGCCCGCCAGTCCGCCGAACATGACGACGCACCCGCCACCGGTCTTATGGCCCGCGGCTCGGTCCGCCATTCCTACCCGCATTCCTGGCGCTCCAGAGCCCCGATCATTTTCCGCGCCACGCCGCAATGGTTCATCGCGATGGATGGCGAGACGAAGCTGCGCGAAAAATCCCTCAGCGCGCTGGACAACGTTACCTTCGTCCCCGAAGCGGCCCGCCGTCGTCTCACGTCGATGATCGAACAGCGTCCGGACTGGTGCATCTCTCGCCAGCGTGCCTGGGGCGTGCCGATCGCAGTCTTCGTTGAGAAGCGCACCGGCGAGGTCCTGCGCGATGCCGCCGTCATGCAGCGCATCGTCGATGCCTTTCGTGAGAAGGGGGCCGATGTCTGGTATGAAGCCGACCCGGCCGTGTTCCTCGGCGCTGACCGCAATCCCGCCGATTACGAACAGGTCTTCGACATCGTGGATGTCTGGTTCGAAAGCGGCTCGTCCCATCGCTTCGATCTGGGGCAGGAGGGGCTGAACTTCCCCGCCGATGTCTATCTTGAAGGCTCGGATCAGCATCGCGGATGGTTCCAGTCCTCCCTGCTGGAAAGCGTCGGCACGATGGGCGTCGCGCCCTACAAGGCCCTCGTGACCAACGGCTTTGTCATGGACGAGCAGGGCCGCAAGATGTCCAAGTCGCTGGGCAATGTCGTGGCCCCGTCTGACGTGACCGACAGTCTGGGTGCGGACATCCTGCGTCTGTGGGTCCTGAACTCCGACACGAATGAAGACCTTCGTATCGGGCAGGAAATCCTCAAGCAGCAGGGCGAGCTTTACCGCCGTCTGCGCAACACGCTGCGCTGGCTCCTTGGTGCGCTCGATGGCTTCACGCCTGAAGAGGCTGTTTCTTACGCCGATCTGCCGCCGCTGGAGCAGTATATCCTGCACCGCCTGTCCGAACTGCGCGGCCTGATCTCCAGCGCGGTCGAAACGCATCAGTGGGTTGGCGTCTATCCGGCGCTGCACGGGTTCTGCACCACCGACCTCTCGGCGTTCTATTTCGACATTCGTAAGGACGCGATCTATTGCGACGCCACATCCGATCCAACGCGCCGGGCGGCCCGCACGGTTCTGGACGTCCTGCACCGTGCGCTCTGCACCTGGCTGGCCCCTGTTCTCGTCTTCACGGCAGAAGAAGCCTGGCAGGCTCGCTTCGGCGAGGAAGACAGCGTGCATCTCGCGCAGTTCTTCGAGCCGGAGGTTGAATGGAACGACCCGGAACTCGGCAACCGCTGGGAAGACATCCGCGCCTATCGCCGCCTTGTTACGACCGAGCTGGAAACGGCCCGCCGTGACGGCACGATCGGCTCCTCGCTCGAAGCCAGCGTCACGCTGCCGCTGTCGCAGGAAGAAGCCGGAATTCTGGGGGGGCTCGACTGGGCCGAACTTCTCATCACGTCCCATGCCGAAACCGAGCTGCTGCCGGGCGACACGGCCCATGGCGGCCCGCAGGTCGAGCGTGCGCCGGGCCATAAATGCGCCCGCTGCTGGAAAGTCTTGCCGGAAGTCGGGGAAGACGCCGAACATCCCGCGCTATGCCGCCGCTGCATCGATGTGGTAAGCGCCTAATGTCCCTGTGGCATGACGGCATGAGCCGCACGGGGCGGATGGTTCTGGGCTTCGCCCTGCTGGTTCTGGTTCTCGTTCTGGATCAGGCCAGCAAGGACTGGATCCTGTATGTCTATCACCTGCCGGATCGTGGCTCGGTCGAGATCCTGCCGTTCCTGAACTTCACGATGGTCTGGAACCACGCCGTGACCTTCGGCATGTTCGGCGGCCTCGGCAGCCGGGGGCCGTGGATTTTCTGCGCGGTCTCGCTGATGGCGGTAGGGCTTCTGGTCTGGACCCTGACGCGGACGAAGCGCACGCTGGTGGCGGCGTCCTGTGGTGCGATCGCCGGGGGCGCCATCGGCAATGTCATCGACCGCCTGCGCTATGGCGCGGTCGTGGATTTCCTGCATGCCCATGCGTTCGGCTGGTCTTGGTATGTCTTCAACGTTGCGGATTCCGGGATCGTCTGTGGCGTCATTGTCTGGCTGATCGACTCCCTTCTTGCCGAACGTCAGGCCGCCAGAGCATCGAACGCGAAGTGATACGCTGGCGGAACTTGTTTCCACGCTCCGCTCCGGCCTTGCTCCCGCGCCGCGCGGACTGTAGGAGTGTTCCAATCATGATCGCGTCCCAGGGGCCCTCCATGCGTCGTAACCGTCTTTTCGTTGCCCGTCTCAGTGTCCAGATGGGTGCCATGGCTTCCGTCGGCCTGCTGCTTTCGGGCTGCTCGGGCGCCGATGTCTCCCGCGCGATCGGCCTCGAACGGGCCATGCCCGACGAGTACACCGTCACAACCCGCGCCCCGCTCTCCATGCCGCCTTCCGAGCAGATGCAGCTCCCCGGTGCGGCGGATGCCCATCGCCCGGACGAAAGCCCGCGCATGCAGGCGCTCGAAACGCTCTCGCCTGACACGGCCCTGCACCCGGACTCCGGTAAAGGCAGCACCGGCCAGACCGCACTGGTCGGACAGGTGGACAAGTCTGCCAATGCGCCCAACAACGCCGAACTCGGCGCGGCCGATGCCGGTTTTGTGGACAATCTGATGTTCTGGAAAGGCGGCAATGCCGGGTCCGTCGTCGATGGTGACGGCGAAAACCGTCGCATCCGCGAGAACTCTGCTCTGGGCCGCAACCCCGCAACCGGCGCCACCCCGACGGTCCGTAAGAAGAAAGCCTTTCTCGGCGTTCTCTGAGTATGCCCGTTCCTTCCGCTCCCTGACGGAGCAGAAGGAACGGCCCTGTCTGCCGTCCGGCTCCTGCCCGGACGATGAGGAGGCATCGTGACCGAGGCCCCGTCCTTTCCCCACCCCCCAAGCCGTCCCACAATCCGTCGTCTGTCCGGCCACGTCATTGACCTGATCGCGGCGGGCGAGGTCATCGAACGTCCTGCCGCCGCGCTGAAGGAACTGGTCGAAAACGCTATCGATGCTGGTGCAACCCGCATTGTGGTCGCACTGCGCGCTGGTGGGACGGACCGGATCGACGTCACGGATAATGGCTGCGGCATGAGCCCGGTCGAACTGGAACTGGCGGTCGAGCGGCATTGCACCTCCAAACTTCAGGACGATCATCTCGTCCAGATCCGGACGCTCGGGTTCCGGGGAGAGGCGCTGCCCTCCATCGGCGCCAGCGCGCGGCTCTCCATCACGTCCCGCACGCCCGATGCCGACACCGCCTGGTGCATCCGCGTGGATGGCGGCGTCATCACCCCGCCACAGCCTGCTTCCGGCCCGGTCGGCACGCGCATCGTTGTGACAGACCTGTTCTTCGCCACCCCGGCGCGACGCAAGTTTCTTAAGAGCGCGCGCGTCGAGAGCGGTCATGCCGAGTCCGTCATGCGGCGGCTGGCCCTGTCCGCGCCCCATTGCGCCATGCGTGTCCTGCTGGACGACAAGGTCCTGTTCGACCTGCCCGAACAGAGTCCGATCAGTCGTGCGGCCTCCATTCTCGACACCACGCCTGATACGCTGATCCCGCTGGATGAGCAGCGCGGGGCCGTGCGCCTGTCGGGGTTCGCCTGTGGTCCGGCCCGTACCCGCGCCACCGGATCGGGGCAGTTCATTCTGGTCAACAACCGCCCGGTGACGGACCCGATGCTCCGGACCGCCATTCGCGTGGCCTATCGTCCTGTCATTGAGCGCGGGCGCTTCCCGGTCATGGCGCTGCATCTTAAAGTGCCGCTGGAACGGCTGGACGTGAACGTCCATCCCGCCAAGACGGAACTGCGTTTCGCCGATGAAGCCGAAATCCGCTCCCTCGTCATCGGCGGTCTGGGCAGGGCGCTCGGGCATGGCTCGAAGGGCGGAGGCGGCATTCATGCGAGTTTCGCCCCGCGCTCTTCCATCGTCTATCCGCCTCGTCCGCCCGAACCGCGCGAGACGGTGACGTCGCTCCCGTTACAGACCACTCAGCCCACGGCCTCAGCGCCCCAAACCCCGCAAGCCGCCTCCCGTCAGGGCTTCGCGGAAACGGACCCGGCTTTCGCTCCCGCCGCCCGCGCCCCTCAGCAGCCCGAGGCGCTCGATCCGGCATTTCCGCTCGGCGCGTCCATTGCGCAGGTTTTCGACACCTATATCCTCGCGCTTGCACCCGATGGCGACCTGATCCTCGTGGACCAGCATGCGGCCCATGAGCGCCTGACCCATGAGCGTCTGCGCGAACAATATGCGAGCGGCGGCACCCTGCGCGCCCAGGCACTGCTCCTGCCCGAAGTGGTGGACCTGCCCCGCCGTGAGGCTGAGGCTCTCATGGCGCGGGCGGAGGATCTCGCCAAACTCGGGATCGACCTTGAGTCCTTCGGTACCGGCAGTGTTCTGCTGCGCTCGGTTCCAGCCCTTTTGGGCGCGAAGGACATTCAGGGTCTCCTGAAGGACGTTGCCGACGAACTGGCTGGCGATCCGGATCTGGACGCCGCTAATACGGGAAGTTTCGCGCATCATCTGGACGCCATTCTCGCTCGGATGGCCTGTCATGGCAGTATTCGTGCAGGTCGTCGGCTAAAGCCCGAAGAAATGGATGCTCTGCTGCGAGAGATGGAACGGACACCGCGGGCTAATACCTGCTCGCATGGACGGCCGACATGGCTCCGATTGACACGACGGGAACTTGAACGTCTCTTTGGGCGCGTAAAATAACACGCAGGGTTGAAGAGTGGTTTCTTGCAGCCCCATGTTAGGACCAGCGGCGATCACGTTGCCGGCAGGAAAGACAAGAGAATGTCAGCGTCACTACAAGGCAGTTCCGAGGCCAGCTCAGAAGTCAGCGATGCCTCGCTCATCCACTCTCTCCGCGCCATTCTCGGAGCGCGGCATGTCCTGACGACACCTTCGGCGACCTATCGCTTCCGCAAGGGGTTCCGTTTCGGCATGGGGGACGTGGTGGCGGTGCTTCAGCCGGGCAGTCTTGTCGAATTGTGGCGTGCCGCGAAGCTCTGCGCTGAGTCCGGCCGGATCATCATCATGCAGGCCGCCAATACGGGCCTGACGGGCGGCTCCACTCCTGACGGCAACGACTATGACCGTGGCGTGGTCATCATCAGCACAAACCGTCTGGACGGCATCTACCTGATCGGCGAGGGGCGGCAAGTCGTGTGTCTGCCCGGCTCCACCCTGCACGATCTGGAAGACAAGCTTGCCGCCATCGGCCGCGAACCGCATTCCGTGATCGGATCGTCCTGTATCGGCGCATCAGTTCTGGGTGGTGTCAGCAACAATTCCGGCGGTGCGCTGGTCCAGCGCGGCCCCGCCTTCACCGAAATGGCGCTGTTCGGCCAGATGGGCGCGGACGGCAAACTGCATCTCGTCAACCATCTGGGCATCCGTCTGGAGGGCAACCCCGAGGAAATCCTCGCCGCCGTGCAGGCCGGGCAGCTTCCCGAAGCCGCCATCGACTGGAACGCCGGACGCGGTCACGACGAAAATTACGCCACCCATGTCCGGGACGTGGACGCCGACACGCCCGCCCGCTTCAATGCCGATCCCAACCGCTGGTATGAAGCCGCGGGATGTGCGGGCAAGCTGGTCGTGTTCGCCGTGCGTCTGGATACGTTTGAGGCGAACAAAAATCCGGCTGTCTTCTATATCGGGACGAACAGCACGTCCGATCTCGAAGACCTCCGCCGTTACGCCCTGACCCATTTTGACGAACTGCCGATCGCCGGTGAGTATCTGCACCGCGATGCGTTCGATATTGCCGAGAAATACGGCAAGGACACGTTTGCGGTCATCCGTTATTTCGGCACGAAATACCTGCCGAAATTCTTCTCCATGAAGTCCCGCTTCGACGTTTTCGCGCAGAAACTGCCGTTCCTGTCCGATCATTTCAGCGATCTGGCGATGCAGGCCCTCAGCCGCTTCCTGCCCAAACAGCTTCCTAAGCGTATGTGCGAGTACCGTGACCGTTTCGAGCATCACCTGATGCTCAAGGTCTCGGCTCCCATGACCGCGCCTGTTCGGACCTATCTGGAACAGTGGGCCTCAAGCACGGGCGGGGCTTTCTTTGAATGTACGCCCGAAGAAGGCAAGCTTGCCTTCCTGCACCGCTTTGCCGCAGCCGGTGCTGCCGTGCGGTACCGCGCAATCCACACGAAAACCGCCGAAGACATTGTGGCGCTCGATGTCGCCCTGCGCCGCAATGATCGTGAATGGTTTGAGGTCCTGCCGAAGGAGATCGAAGACAAGATCATCGTCAAACTCTATTACGGTCATTTCTTCTGCCATGTGATGCACCAGGATTACGTGATCAAAAAGGGCTACAACGCCATGCAGGTGGAGCACGATATGCTCCCCGGACTGGACGCCCGTGGTGCGCGCTATCCGGCGGAACACAATGTCGGGCATCTCTACAAGGCGCCGGACGAGATGGTCGCCCATTACCGCAGCCTCGATCCGTGCAACTGCTTCAATCCGGGCATTGGTCTTGCGACAAAGACCCGGAACTGGGTTGCCGAGAGCGTCTGATACTCCAGGTTCTGCTGCGGCCCGACTCTCCTTAGAATGCGGCGGTCAGGTTCATGTTGAAAGACCGCCCCATTCCCGGCAACGGCCCCAGAACACCCGTAGCGTCGTAATCCCCCAGTGAGAGGCCGCCTAGCGGCAGGTAATATCGCTGATTCAGCACGTTCGCGAGTTCGGCATTGAGCGTGAAATACCGCCAGCGATAGCTCCCCCCAAGCCCCAGCAGCGCATAGCCGGGCGTGCGGGGTTCGTTGCGCAGCCAGTCCACGGTGTCCTTGGATTTCACGAGCGTCACCTCGACGCGACCTGTCCAGTTCTCATAGGTCTCGTGTAGCCCGATCAGGCCGTTCGCCGGCATCTGGTGATACAGCCCCGAATGCGTGACCAGATCCACACCGCGCACCCAGTTGATGTTCCCGACCAGCTCGCCCCGTCCATAAGCCGTCCTGTCCCACAGACGCACTGAGCCTGAGGCGTTGATGCCATAGCTCTGGGCGTTGTGATTGACGAAACCCAGCATCGACAGTCCGTTCGAGAAGCTGCTCAACCGTCGGACGTTAATGTAATTGTGCGTATAGGTATAAAACGGCTGGATCTTCAGATCCCAGCGCTGGTTCGGATTCGGATCATGCCAGTCCACCGTGACACTGGCCGTATTGGCGACCTCGGGAGACAGGTTCAGGTTTCCCACATAACCGTTGCCATCGCCAAACCAGCCGATCATCCGCGTCGCCATGCTCCCCATGCCCCAGGCATAACGCTCATAGAGGTTTGGCGAGCGCGTCTTGCGGGCATAACCCCCTTCGATGGACAGGCTGTCCAGTGGCTTCCAGCGGCCCGTCGCGGTCACGTCGAAATTGACGTCCGTGCGCCCGCGTGACGCCTGATTGAACTGCTCCGCCGCCATCGCATCGGCCATGGACATCATCCCGGTCCAGGAATAGGGCGCGACCTTGCCCGTATTCATCATCACCAGATCGTTGCGAAATCCAAGCTGCGTGGAAAAGCGGGGCAGCCACTGTGCGTCCCATTCCGCGAAATGTCCCAGCCGGTCCCGATGACCGTTATTGATGTTGTGATAGGTGCCCGGCCCCATCATCATGCTGCCCTGAAGCGGCGGCCACCAGTCGTTCAGTCCGTTATGGTCGAAAGAGCTGCCCAGCTTGAGCGTGTGCTTCAGCCCGAGCGGAATGGTCGCCTTGATCGCATAGGTCGCCGTCCGCGCATCCGTGTTCATCGGCATGCCCGTGGTCGCGCTGTGGCCGCCCTTGTCCGAAAGCATGTCCATGACATGCGTCACCCGCTGCCAGGAGCCGCGCACATCGAGTGTGCCCCAGTTGAAGTCGCCTTTGTACTTGCCGTTCACGAAGGTGGAGCGGTTATTGGTCATGTCCATGTACTGGTTGGGAAATCCCTCATAGGGAATGTCCTGCTGACCGAAGGTCAGGGCCAGAAGATGATTGGCCTTCTTCACGCCCAGCGTCACGGCATGGTTGAAGCTCAGATACTCGGTGGACCGCACGCGCTGCCCGTTCCCACCGGCCTGATAGTCGCTGGCATGGGAATAGGAGGCCGTATAGCGCAGGCTGAACATGTCATTGGCGACCGTCAAAGACCCCGAGGCCCCCGAACCGCCGCCATTGCTGCGATAATCACCCCGTACATGCCCCGTCACGAGGATATTGCCCGTTTTGGCAAAGAGCGGGTCTTTGCGCTCGATCTCGACGGTCCCGCCGATGCTGTCTCCGCCCAGACTCACGGGCGTGATCCCCGCAATTGCCACGGCGCGCGAAACGCTGTCGGGATCGACATAGGACATGGCGGGATTCATATGGTTCGGACAGGCAGCATCAATCCGCATCCCATCCACGAGCGTCGCCACCCGGTCGTCTGCCATACCGTTCAGGACGGGCAGGGCGGAGACGCCGCCTGCGGAATAGGTGCTGTAACCGAGCGCATGGTCCAGAAGATGCGCTGTATCCGCGCTGGTCGTCTGGGGCTGGCGTATGCCGATGACGTTCAACTGCTCGGCTTTGGCAGACTCGACGGAGTCCGGCTGAGAGAGGACATCCTGTGCGGATGCTCCTGAAAAGGCGCTCAGGGTAAAGAAAAGCGCCGTCAGGCACGGGCGCGCATAACCTGCGTCCGTGCGGGTCCTGTAATGGGGAAGCATGATCCACATCCTCGACTGATCTGAAATCCAGTCACGGCGGATCACGCCTCCGCAGGCTGTCCCGAAAAAGACAGACCGCAGGCAGTTCCTTCCTCCGCCATGACCACAATGGGGGTCAGACGAGGCGAGGTGGTCCTCGGGAAGGGGGAAGCAGTCGCCAGATCGCGGGCGGCGCACGCGGCGCACCGGGCGTTTGGCGGATCTGGCGTCCCAGGGTCCCACAGGTCGGCAGCACAGGCAGACTGGCCAGAATGACCGCCAGAAGTTGTAACAGCGGACAGAGCGGGCAGGTGCCGTCATGCGAATGGTGATGATGTTGATGTCCGGCGGCCATGCCGGGCATCGGCCCGGACATGTGTTCCGCCATCACCATGGGGGACGGTGCAATGTCGATGCCCGTCAGGCGCTCGATCGTCGCCCGGGGACTTTCTTCGGGATAGGAACATCCCTGAAGAACGAGCTGCCCCAGAAATCCCAGAAGAACCACGGCGATGACTGCGAGCGCAGGCAAACCGGACCGTCGGTTCGAAGGGGAAAAGAGGCAGGACATGACGCCCGCATCTGGCGCCGACATCCCCTGCCGGTCAAGAGAGCGGAATACGTCCCGACCCTATATTTCTGTCTGTTTTCAGCTGATTATAGGGCCCGCGTTGCGTCAGTGCAGGGACTTCTGCCGTCCGGTCAGCACATTCCCTGCCGAGGCAGCAGCAATACACAATACGCCCATCCAGCGCATTGCGGACAGGGCCTCATGCAGGAACACGAATCCTGACAGAGCGCCCAGCATCGGCTCCATGCTCAGCAGGATCCCCAGATCGCGCGGGCTGAGGGTGCGCATCGCCATCATGTCCAGAATATACGGCACCGCCGAAGAGAGGACCGCTACGCTCAGCGCCGCCCCGCCCTGCCAGGGATGGGTCAGGACCGTCGGAATCGTCGGGATCAGACAGGGCAGTAGCAGGATGGCCGCCGTGCTCATGCCCAGTGTTGTGGCCACAGGCGCGGGGAACATCTTGCCCATCCGGGTGCCGGTCAGAATATAGACAACCCATCCACACCCACTCAGAAGGGCCGCTGCCACACCGAACAGATTGAGCGACGCCAGACCCACTGTCGGTCCTTCGGGGCGCAGCAGCAGGAACAGCCCGGCGACCACAAGCCCCGCCCAGCACAGATCCAGCCAGCGCCGGGAGCCGACCAGCGCCAGCGTCAGGGGGCCGGTGAACTCAAGAGCGACGACCACGCCCAGCGGCAGCCGGACCAGCGCCACGTAAAAGCAGAAATTCATGATCGCGACAGACGCGCCATAAGGCAGCAGCAACTTCAGCCGCTCGACCGTCAGCGTGCCCGGCGTCGGCCGCCAGATGCACAACAGGATGACCGCTGCCAAACAGACGCGCAGTCCCACCATGCCGGTCGGGCCAAACAGCGGAAACAGTCCCTTCGCCAGAGTCGCGCCGATCTGAAAGGAGGAAATTCCCCCGATCAGACATCCGACCGCCTTGAGCTGGCTATTCGATTCCGTGGAGCTGACCTGTGACGACACGCTCAGACGTCGAGTTCGTCAACGGAACGGGCATGCTCCTGAATGAAACGGAACCGCAGTTCCGGCTTGCGGCCCATCAGGCTTTCCACACGCTCGCTGGTTACCAGACGATCCTCGGGCGGGGTGATGACGCGCAGAAGCGTCCGCCGGGCCGGGTCCATGGTGGTTTCCTTGAGATCCTTCACCGGCATTTCGCCCAGCCCCTTGAACCGGGAGACCTCGACCTTCGCATTGGCCTTGAAATCGGTTTTGATCCGTCGGACGCGGTCCTGATCGTTCATGGCATAGACCGTCTTGGGTCCATGCGTGATGCGATAGAGCGGTGGCTGCGCCAGATGCAGATGGCCCTGACGGATCAGTTCCGGCATTTCGCGATAGAAGAACGTCATCAGAAGCGAGGCGATATGCGCCCCGTCCACGTCGGCATCCGTCATGATGATGACGCGCCCATAGCGCAGACGGCTGATATCGAATGACGCTCCAATGCCGCAGCCTAGAGCTTCTGTCAGATCCCGAAGTTCCTGATTGGCCCGCAGTTTGTCGGTCGTGGCGGAGGCCACGTTGAGGATCTTACCTCGCAGCGGCAGCACGGCCTGTGTCTCGCGGTCACGCGCCTGCCGAGCGGAGCCGCCAGCCGATTCGCCCTCCACGAGGAACAGTTCGGTCTCGGCGGCATTTTCGCGCGTGCAGTCTGTCAGCTTGCCCGGAAGGCGCAGCTTGCGTGTGGCGCTTTTGCGGGCCGTGTCCTTGACTTCGCGGCGGCGCAGACGCTCTTCCGCGCGCTCCACCATGAAGGCCAGCAAACTGTCCGCCTGTTGCGGATTACCGCCGAGCCAGTGGTCCACGCGGTCGCGCAGCGCCCCCTCGACCAGCCGTGAGGCCTCCTGCGAGGTCAGTTTATCCTTGGTTTGACCCTGAAACTGCGGATCACGGATGAAGACGGAAAGCTTGGCGGCCACGGACCCGAGAACGTCTTCAGCCGAAATCGCAGCGGCCCGCTTGACCTTGCGCTGATCGCCCCAGGCGCGCAGGCCCTTGACCAGCGCGGCCCGGAATCCAGCTTCATGCGTGCCGCCCTGAGGTGTGGGAATCGTGTTGCAGAACGAGGACAGCGTCGCCGTCCCGCTCTCAAGGAACGCCACGGCCCATTCTACGCGCCCGCCCGTGCGCCCATCGGCTGCAATCGGCAAGTCCACATCTCCCGCCCAGAGCGGTGTCAGCAGATCCGGATCAGGCCCGAGTTCCGCTGAAAGCGCATCTTCCAGCCCGTTGGGGAATTGGATGGTGGCTTCAACCGGCGTCTCGTCGCCCGCTTTGATGAGGGATGCGTCGCATTTCCACTGGATCGTCACTCCCCGGAACAGCGCCGCTTTGGAGCAGCACATCCGATAGAGCCGGGCAGGGGAGAAATGATGGTTGCCGAAGATTTCCGGATCGGGCGTAAAGCGCACGGTTGTGCCGCGCCGGTTGGGCGCGTTGCCGACTTCCGCCAGTGGCGCCAGCGAGACACCGCGCGCGAAATCCTGCCGGTACAGCGTCCTGTCCCGCGCGACCTCGACTTCCAGTTTCTCGGAGAGCGCATTGACGACCGAACTGCCCACGCCATGCAGGCCGCCGGACGTGTCATAGGCCTTGCCCGAGAATTTTCCGCCCGCATGAAGCGTGGTGAAAATCACTTCAAGCGCGGATTTGTCGGGAAATTTCGGATGAGGGTCGGTCGGAATGCCACGGCCGTTGTCGCGCACCATGAGCGTGCGCGGGCCTTCCAGCCGCACGTCGATGGTGGTGGCATGACCTGCCACCGCTTCGTCCATCGCGTTGTCGAGGATTTCGGAGGCGAGATGATGATACGCGGTATCATCCGTTCCGCCGATATACATGCCCGGACGGCGCCGGACGGGCTCAAGCCCTTCCAGCACCTCGATGTCGTGGGCACCATATTCCGTATCGACCGGCCCCTTGCGGGATGTTCCGGCCTTGGGTTTGCCTGTCTTGCCTGACTCGAACAGATCGCTCATGTCTGCGTTGTCGCCGCCCCGCTAAGGAACGTCAAGCAAACGCTTCGAGGCAGGGCGACCGGCGGCTTCAGAACAGGGCCTCAGGCGCGGTTCGTGCGGCGTGTTGCGGCCTTTTTCGTCACGCCCTTGCGGGAGTGGCGGTCCACGGTCGCTGGGGCTTCGCAGCTCTCATAGGAAGCAGGCTGGGCCACGTCCTTGGCTTCGGCGTAATGGGCCAGATCGGCAGAGCTTTCGAGAGCGTTGATCTCGTCGAACATTGCTTCGCGCTGCTGGCAGAACACCGTGCCGGATTTCAGTCCACCGAGCGACTGGATGTCGGCAAGCTGCGTGATGTAGTCGTCATGCTCGACCTGCGCGCGACGGCCATAGGTCGTGCGGAAATAGCTGTTCAGGCGCTCGTCCGCATTCAGCAGCGCAGGGCGGAACTTGTTGACGAAGGCATTGTAGCGGTCCTGCGCCTTGCACGACAGCGCCGTCACCATCAGTTCGGATTTCAGGCCGGCCACATCGAAAGCCTCATGGGCAGGCGAGTTGCCGCAGTCCGCAGCGCGGGCGGACAGGGGATGAACGGCAGCAAGCGTAGCGCAGGAAAGGCCCACAGCAAGCAGGCCCTTGACGGAACGACGGAAGATCGACGGCATTGACAGACTCCACAAGACCGGATCGACCGGCCACAACCACTGGAACAGACTACCCGCGGTCGACCCCCGGCGAAAGCTGATTCTGCGTCTGAGGAACGTGCGGCAAGCCCTTCATCTGAAACATGATTTCATGGCAGAAAAGGGGCGTGGCGGCCTTCAGGGGCAATTTATCGGCCCTGTGGCACAAAATACCGTCAAAATGGCCAGAGCATCCGGATGCAGCCTTTCGCCCCGTGCCGTCCTGCTCTACATGCGAACGTCTGTCTGCTGCGGAAACGCGGCCTGTCCTGTCACGATGCGTTGGAGTTGACCGTGCGTCTGCGAGGTTCTGCCATTACCCTGGGTTCGGCACTGGCCGTGTCCCTGCTTCTCTCCGGCTGTGCCCAGCAGCCGATCGTCCAGCGTTCCGTGGCTCCGAATCCTTTCGGCTACCAGCGGACATCCGCCGTCTGTCACGTCTCTTCCGTCAAGAAGGCTGCCGATGGCACGATGAGCGTGGACATGACGGTCCGCAGCGATGACGGCCTGTGCTCCATCGCCATCCAGCAGCCGCTGGGAGGCAATTATGCGTCCTTCGGCGTCAATCCTCCGCCGTCACACGGTAAGGCCTTCCTCTACAATTATGACGGCAAGACCTATGTCGATTACACGCCCGCTACGGCCTATGCCGGAACGGATTCGTTCACGGCCGAGCTGATCCCAGGGAACGGTCAGAAGCGCGAGCATCTGACGATTCACGCCACGGTCGATGCAACCGGTGTGGTCGTCGCAAAGCCGCCCGCAGTCGTTGCTCCCACACCGACCAAGGCTACGGCCAAGAAGGCTCCCGTCCGTCACACGACGCGCCGCAAGAAATAAGACCCATTCCAGTCATGGACAGGGCGGAGAGGCTTCTCTCCGCCCTTTTTTGTGCCTGACAGACACAAAAAAAACCGGCGGCTCCCCAAAGGAAACCGCCGGTTGACCGGAAAGGAGAGCCTGCTCGCAGGTGTTACTTGAAGTCGATTTCCACGCGCCGGTTCTGCGGCTCGCGTGTATTGGCGGCCGTCACCACCAGCGGATGGCTCTCGCCGAAACCCTGTGTCGCGATCATTCCCGCCGCTACGCCATCCCGCACCAGCTCTTCTTTGACGGCACTCGCACGACGCTGGGACAGCGCCATGTTGTAGGCTTCGCCACGCTGGCCCGGATGCGCTGCCGAACTGTCGGTATAACCGCTGACCTCGATATGCGTGACCTGAACGGACGTGGAGTTGCGCGCTGCTGCCGCGACCACGGCCTTGGCTCGTGCGCTCAGCGTGGCCGAATCCCAATCGAAGAACACCAGATAGGTCCGGGTCGGTGCAGGGCCCGGGATCGGCATTGGCGCTTCAACTGGCTTCGGCGGCGGCGGAGCTGGGTTGAACTCGTAGCGCAGACCCAGCATCAGCGAATGGTTGAAGTCCGTGCGGGTGTCGCGGTTGCCGCTGGATACGCCGAATTCCTTCGTCTTGTCCCAGCCGCCATAGATTCCGGTGGCCGTGGCATGATGTCCGTTCGGCCCCATCAGCGTGTAGAATCGGTATTCCGCCGTGGCCGACAGACCCACGACCCAAGGGACGGGGAAAGACAGGCCGAAAATACCCTGATAGGCAAAGTTTCCGGCCGTGCCGCCGACATGCTGATCAAAGGCGCCGTTCGGGGCATGAACATAGGCGTTCATCGCCTGCCAGCCATAGCCGATACCCGCGCCGAAATACGGGAAGACCCAGGACTTGCCGATATCCATGTCGAACAACGCATTGGCCATGACGCCATAGCCCTGCTGACGTCCGCCGACAGAAGACGGGAATGTGCTGGAGCGGAACTGCTGCAGACGGTTGTTGCGGTAGTTGCCTTCGACCTCCACACGGAATCCGTTTCCGAGGCCATAGCCCAGACTGCCGATTCCGGTCACGCCCGCCTGATAGTGGTCACGCCCGCTCGGGAAGACAGGCGACAGACGGACTGTCTGGTCCTGATTGAAGCTCGCGCCGCTTTCACCTGCAACATACAGTCCTTTGACGGGCTGTGCGGTTGCAGCACCCATGACGAGCATCGAAACGCCTGCAGTGAACCCGGCACGGGTTAGCCAGGTCCTGACAACGGATCGGTGCGTCATGTCCATTTTTCTCCAACCAGCCAAATCTGCCAACCTTACCGTGTGTGTTCTTGCCGAAAGCTCGGACGATGGCAACGCATCACACAGCATAATGCCGCATCATGCAGTTTTCTTTATGGCAGGTTCGCCATGTGCTGTGTCTTCACTCCCACAGTTTACGCCTCTTCGTCCAGATCGAGCCTGCGTGACCCGAGGGTCCGCTCGATGGGCAGCGAGACGTCGCGCATCTCAAGCTCAACGATCCACAGATCGGGATCATACTGTTTCTGCCGTTCCAGATAGGCGTCTACAGTGGCGGCATCCGTAGCATCCACGCGGGTCCAGCCCGATCCGTCCTCCCGCAGAACACCAGTCCCGCCCGAGCGGTCTGTCAGGACGATCAGGACCGCACCGGCATCCTCATCGCCCTTTTTTAGAACCATGGCCGAGGTTCCGTCCGAGGAAATACGGCGCAGGACAGCCCGTACCCACAGTCCTGTTTTCAATCGTGCGCCCATAACCGTTTCCGTTCGTCCTGCAAGGTTAGTGGAGAGGCGCGCTGTTCTCGTCGGGAACAGACTCCAGAGCCGCCTTATAGGCGGCAGGGGAGGACAGCAGCGCCTTTGCTGCGTCCATGTCGGCATCCGAGCCGATGGCGGCCGGACAGTGCTTGCGGATCTCGAGAATTTTCGCGACCGGGACCGGATAGCGGGCGGCCCGGGCGGTCTGCACGGCCTCGCCCTGAAGGCTGCTTCCTGCTTTCAGGGCGGAAAGCTGTGCTTGAAGCGTGTCCGCTCCAAGCGACGTGCAGATCTGCGGCATGACGCCCAGCCCCTGAATCGGCCAGCCTAGTGGGGCCTGATTGCGACTCCACGTCACGAACAGTTCGCCGCCATTGGGCATCTGCCCGATCACCTGAACCAGCCCCTTGCCCAGCGTTTCGCTCCCGATCACGACGGCGCGCCGGTGATCGGCCAACGCGGACGCCAGAATTTCGGCAGCACTCGCTGTCCGTCCGTCCACGAGAACCACCACAGGGGTTCCGTTGGTCATGTCCCCGCCCTGAACGGCCCAGATATGGTTGGCCAGAGGATTCCGGCCCTGCGTGGTTACGGCGACGCCATGATCGAGCAGGAGGGCCGCAGTCGTCACAGCCTGTTGCAGGACGCCTCCGCGGTCGCCGCGCAGATCGAGAATGATGCCCGCAGCCTTGCCTTTCCCCGGAGGCGAGGCAGGGGCGTCCGGGGTCGGTTCGTCCACGACCTGATCGATATACTGGCTGATTTCCTCGGCTGTCTGGGTCGAGAAGGACGTGACGCGCAGAACGGTGAAGGGACCATCGGTGGATGCAAACACGGTTTCGGGCGGAACCTGAACCCGTTGCAGTTTGAAGGTCGTGGGCCGGTGTCCCTTCGCGGCGATTCCCAGCGTAACGGCGCTGTGTTCGTCGCCTTCCAGCCACTCCTGAACGGTTGCGGCATCCTGACCGTGCGTGGAGCGTCCATTGACGGACACCAGATGCTCGCCCGTATCGATGCCTGCTTCCCATGCGGGACCATTGGCGTTGACGGCTGTAATTACGATGTTCCGTCCGCTCTGCCCGAGGCTCAGCCCCACTGTGCCGGTGCTGCCCGTGCGCCGCGTCCGGTCCGACGTGGCGGGAGAGGGGCCGAGATAGCGGGAATACGGGTCGAGATGATTGAACAGTTCGTCAAAAAATCCCTGCAACAGCGCGTCTGATCCGGCATCCCGCAAGGTGGAGGAATGCTGCCAGGCCGCCTGCATAGCCGCCGTGACCAGATCCGCCCATGCGGTATGGCTGTCCGCCGAGGGCAGAACCCGGCTGAACAGGACGGTCTGGCCCTGAAGGACGCTCAGTGTCGCGGGGGACGGCGCATCGGCAGGTTTTTCAGCCGCGACGGCCGTTCCGGGCGTATGGACCACGGCAGAGGCAGGTGTTGCGGCCGAGGGCGTGACCGTGACGGATAGGGTCGGGTCGATGGCCGTCAGACCGTCCAGTCCCCAGACGCAGAAATCTCGCGCGGAATGGGCCTCCAGCGTTCGCGGCTCCAGAAAACCGAGCGCGGCGACCAGAACATCCCGCGTGATGGGTGCCGAAAAAACGGGAGATGTGGGCGGGGGCGGAGCGGCCGTGGGCGTGGCGGGAGCCGAGGCGGGGCCGGTCGGTGTCTGGGCTTCTACGGCGCTATTCTGAACTCCGAGAACCATGATGCAGACCGTCAGACACAGCGCCACACGACATGCCGCCTTGCGGCTGTGCGGCATGAAAAAGGTCACAGGGCGGGCGACATGACGCAAGACGGGGTCCTTGGAGACGGGAGGGCAAAAAACGGCTGCTCCCGTAACGCGACCACGCCACAAACTTCAGCCACGGTAAAGACTTGCCAGATCAAATCTGGGGTCGGCAGTGCCATCTGGCAACACTGCCGACCCGATCTGTTTTCAGTCTTCCGACGACGTGTCGGAGACAGTCTTACGCTTCCGCGGCGTTGTGGTTTTCGTCTTTGTCGCGGATTTGGCCGGGATACGCTTCGTTACCGTCTTCGGAGCGGCCTCATCCCCTTCCGCAGAGGCAACGGTTTTCTTGGCCTTTGTGGTCTTTGGAGCCGCTTTTTTCGCGGAAGTTTTTTTTGCGCCACCTTTCAGGGGCTTGCCCTTTTCCGCCAGAAGCGCCACCGCCTCATCGAGCGTAACCTCGTCCATGTCCTGCCCCTTGGGCAGGTTGGCGATCAGCTGACCATGCTGGGCATAAGGACCGAACCGCCCCTTGCGGATCATAACTGGTTCGCCGTCCTTGGGATGCGGACCCAGATTGCGGATGGACGCCAGCTTTTTCGCCAGCGAATCCACAGCCCGGTTCAGTCCGACCGTCAGAACATCGTCGTCTTTGTCGAGCGTGCCGTAGATCGCGCCCATCTTCACATACGGCCCGAACCGTCCCAGACCGGCCTCGATCTTCTCGCCTGTTTCAGGGTGAATCCCGACCAGACGCGGCAGGGACAGCAGCCCTAGCGCCTGTTCCATGGTCATGGTGTTGCCGTCGACTCCCTTGGGAATGGTCGTCCGCTTGGGTTTGGCTTTCTTGTCCTCGGGATTGGGTTCGCCGCGCTGGATATACAGCCCGTACGGCCCGCGACGGATCGAGATGTCCTCGCCGGTATCCGGGTCCTGACCCAGAACTTTCGGACCGTCGTTCAGCCCTTCGGTATCGCCTTCTTCGGCCACCAGACGGCGTGTGAACTGGCAGGTCGGATAGTTCGAGCAGCCGATGAAGGCGCCGAACTTGCCCAGCCGCAGGCCCAGCCGCCCGGTTCCGCAGGACGTGCAGACGCGCGGATCGCTGCCATCAGGGCGGGGCGGGAAGAAATGCGGCGCGAGGTCTTCGTCCAGAGCGTCGATGACGTCCGAGATTTTCAGATCCTTGGTCTGTGCCACAGCCGCCGAGAAATCATGCCAGAACGCGGCCATGACATCATGCCAGTCCGCGCGGCCGCCCGAAATATCGTCGAGCTGTTCTTCAAGCGAGGCCGTGAAGCCCGAATCTACATAGCGCTCGAAGAAGGACGTCAGGAACGCCGTGACCAGCCGTCCACGGTCCTCGGGGATGAAGCGCCGTGCATCCAGTCGCACGTAATTGCGGTCCCGCAGCACGCCCAGAATGGAGGCATAGGTCGAGGGGCGGCCAATGCCGATCTCTTCCATTTTCTTGACGAGCGAGGCTTCCGAATAGCGCGGGGGCGGCTGGGTGAAATGCTGTTCGGCCTCCACGGCGCCGGTCGTCAGGCGGTCGCCTTCCTTCATCGGCGGCAGAAGTTTGCCGTCTTCGTCTTCGGCCTTGGTGTCGTCCCGGCCTTCGATATAGAGCTTGAGGAAGCCGTCGAATGCGATGGTCGAGCCTGTGGCGCGCAGAAGCGTCTGGCCGCTGGCATCGGCGAGTGTCACCGCGACCTGATCCAGTTCCGCCGACTGCATCTGCGAGGCGACGGAGCGCTTCCAGATCAGTTCGTACAGCTTCTTCTGGTCGGGTGTCAGCGCATGGCCGACCTGCTGGGGCGTCAGGAAGACGTCCGTCGGGCGGATGGCCTCATGGGCCTCCTGTGCGTTCTTGGCCTTGGTGGAATAGGCGCGCGGGAAATCCGGCACATAGTCGTCGCCGAATGCTTTGCCGATATGCCCGCGGATGGACCCGATGGCTTCCTTTGCCATCGTCACACCGTCGGTTCGCATATAGGTGATCAGGCCGGTGGTTTCGCCGCGCAGATCCACGCCTTCATAAAGCTGCTGCGCCGTACGCATCGTCGTCTGCGCGCTCATGCCGAGCTTGCGGGACGCCTCCTGCTGGAGGGTTGATGTCGTGAACGGTGGCGGCGGATTGCGCTTGGTACGCTTGCGCTCGACAGAGCGGACCGTGAACTGGCCGCCGAGGACTGTATCGCGCGCTCCGAACGCCAGTTGTTCGTTGTTCAGGTCGAACTGGTCGAGCTTTTCGCCCTTCAGATGCGTCAGGCGGGCCTGAAACGCAGCCTTGCCGGGTGTCGTGAAGCCGCCGGTAACGGTCCAGTATTCTTTCGGGCGGAAAACCTCGATTTCGGCTTCGCGCTCACAGATCAGACGTAGTGCGACGGACTGCACGCGCCCGGCACTCCGGCTGCCCGGCAGCTTGCGCCACAGGACGGGGGAGAGCGTAAAGCCCACCAGATAGTCTAGTGCGCGTCGGGCCAGATAGGCGTCGATCAGCGGGCGGTCCAGCTCGCGCGGGGCCGCCATCGCCGCCGTAACGGCCGATTTGGTGATTTCGTTGAAGGTGACGCGATGGACGTCCACGTCCTTCAGAAGCTTTTTTTCTTCCAGAACGCTGCGGACATGCCACGAAATCGCTTCGCCTTCGCGATCCGGGTCAGTGGCGAGATAGAGGTTTTTCGCCCCCTTCAGCGCCTTCGTGATGGCAGAAATCTGCTTTGCGCCGCGTTCATCCGTCTGCCAGCTCATGGCAAAGTTCTCGTCCGGGCGCACGCTCCCGTCTTTGGGCGGCAGATCCCGCACATGTCCGAATGAAGCGAGCACGGTATATCCGCTTCCCAGATACTTGTTGATCGTCTTGGCCTTTGCCGGGCTCTCGACCACCACAACGTCCGTCATCGCCACTCCGGTATTCCGCGTCACTTCAGTTCGGCAGCAACGCCACGCGTCCGCCGGGCACAAACTCCACGACCCCGCCAAGCTCAAGCTCGGCCAGCGTCGCAAGCACTGCCGACACGGAGAACTGGCAGCGGCGCACCACATCGTCAACTGCTACAGGCGTCACGGAGAGAAGAGACCGCACGCTTTGCTGTACCAGATCGGGGTCGATCCAGCCGGTGTCGGGGAGGTCGCCCCATGCGAGCGAAGGTTCGGAAAAGCCGGTCAAAGGCGGGTTGTGGCGCGCTGGACGCTGCCACGGCGCGGGTTCGCGTTCTGGAAGCTCCGTCGGCAGGGCCTGAAGAATATCGGCGATATTTTCTGTCAGGGTCGCCTGACCGGTTTTCAGCAGATGATTGCCGCCCCGTGACCGCGGATCGAGCGGCGAACCTGGCACGACCAGAAGCTCGCGGTTGTAGGACTGGGCGAGATCCGCCGTGATCATCGTACCAGAGTCCAGCGCTGCCTCAATGATCAAACATCCCGACGAAATCCCGGCGATCAGGCGGTTGCGTCGCGGGAAATGGCGGGCCTGCGGGGCGGTTTCGAGCAATGCTTCCGTCACCAGACAACCTTTTTCAGCAATCTGCTGCTGAAGGGATGCATTCTCCGGCGGATAGGCATGATCCAGCCCTCCGGCGATCGCACCGATCGTCAGGCCGGGATACAGTGCGGCGGCGTGCGCTGCCGAGTCGATACCCCGCGCCAGCCCGGAAACCACGCAGATTCCGGCATGGGCCATTTCGGCCGAAAGGCTCTCTGCAATCCGGATTCCCGCAGCCGAGGCATTGCGCGCACCTACCACCCCTACAGACCGCATCGACAGCTTCCGGACATCCCCGAGCGCGAACAGTACCGGTGGCGCATCCGGCACATGGGACAGGAGTAGCGGATAGTCCGAATCTCCCCGAATCAGCAGCTTTCCGCCCAGTTTTTCAAGACGTTCCAGTTCGTCCGTCATGCGCGAAACGGACGGAATGACAGGGTCGTCCCGCCGCCCTGCTTTGCGCATGCGTCCGGGCAGTGCTGCCAGAGCGGCTCCCGCGCTACCATACTGGGTCATCAGTCGCGCAAAGTTGATCGGACCGACGCCCGTCGTCTGCGACAGACGCAGCATGTCGATTCGGTCTGCGGCAGAGATGACGGGAGAGGCGGCTGCGGAATCTGTCATAAGGTCTTTCTCCTTAAGACAGATTCCTTAATAGGCGCTTAAAATTTTAGGAACGGGGCGCCTGATCCACGTTCACGCGCGGCTCCTGTCCCGTCAGAAGGCGTGCAATATTGCTCCAGTGCCGGGCCCAGATCAGCACCGAGACGAGGAGCGTCGCCACGGGGATGGGGGAGTGCAGCGCGCGTCCGGACAGCAGCACCATTAGTACCGGTGCGAGCAGGAACGCTGCCAGCGCGCCTGCCGAGGAAATCCGGCTCAGACGTGCGACCAACAGCCACACCACGCAGCAGGCCAGCCCCACTGGCCAGGACAGAACCCAGATCGTCCCGAGACCCGTCGCAACGCCCTTGCCCCCCTTGAAGCCGAGCCAGACCGGAAAGCAGTGCCCGATAACGACAGCGACGGTCGCCACGGCCATGGTCATGTCGCTAGCGCCCGGAAAGAAAAACCGTGCGATCAGGACCGCCGCAACTCCTTTGAGCGCATCCAGCAGCAGCGTGGCCGCAGCCAGACCGCGTCGTCCCGTACGCAGGACATTGGTTGCGCCGATATTGCCCGAACCGATCTTGCGGATGTCGCCGCCGCCGGAAAGTGCCGTCAGCAGCAGCCCGAACGGAATGCTTCCGATGACGTAAGACACGAGAAACAGCAGGATGAGTTGGGCTTGAAAACCGCTCACGCGCGTGTCTCCGCCAGCCCGTCAGCCGTGAAAACTTCCACGCCGCGCTTGAATGTCCGCAGGACACGGCCTTTCAGATCCCGACCGTCAAAGGGCGTGTTCTGCGCGCGTCCCGGCAGGTCTCCGGCCACCACTGTCCATGAGCCTTCCGGATCAAACAGGCACAGATCGGCATGGCTCCCGACTGCCAGCGTTCCGGCCTCAAGGCCCAGCAGGGCGGCCGGAGCGGAGGTCAGGAGACGCAACGCATCTACGAGCGGCAGTCCCGCGCCGAGCGTGACGCCCAGCAGCGTGACCAGTCCGGTGCCGCCAGCGCGGGCCTGTGCGAAGGGCAGCCGCTTGTCATCCGCGTCCGCCGGCGCATGGTCGGAGGCTACAGCGTCAATTGTTCCGTCTGCCAGCGCGGCACAGACGGCCTGCCGGTCGGCGTCGTTGCGCAGGGGGGGGGAGAGTTTCGCGTAGGTGCGGAAGTCGCCGATATCGTCTTCGGTCATGGCGAAATAGGGCGGCGCCGTATCGCAGGTCACGCGCACGCCCCGGCTTTTGGCCGCGCGGATCAGGTCCAGCCCCTCTGCCGTCGAGACATGGGCGAAATGTAGCCGCGCGCCTGTCATGGCTGCCAGACGCAGATCGCGGGCGATCATGATGGCCTCGGCTTCCGCCGGAACCTGCGGCAGGCCCATCCGCACCGCGCGTGCTCCGGCCGTGGCACAGGCCCCTTTGGCCAAAGACGGATCTTCCGGATGCTGCACCACGATGGCGTCGAGGAAGCGCGAATAGGACAGCAGGTTGCGCATCTGCTTGGCGTCCGAAATTGCGCGGGTTCCATCCGTGAACGCCACGGCTCCGGCGTTGCGGAGCAGCCCGAGTTCGGCCATTTCGCCGCCCTCGCAGCCGCGCGTCAGCGCGCCGTAAGGATGGATCGAGACCATGCCCGTCTCTTCGCCCCGGACCCGCAGCAGATGCACGAGGGCCGGATTGTCGATCGGGGGGGAGGTGTTGGGCAGGACCGCCATGGTGGTAATGCCACCCGCGACGGCAGCCCGTGCCCCGGAAGACACGCTCTCGCGGTATTCCGAACCTGGCTCTCCGAGGGCCACGCGCATGTCCACCAGACCGGGACACAGCACGGCTCCGGCGCCATCAATCACCCGCGCGCCTTCAGGGACCGACCCGTCTTCGCAGGCGACGATCTTGCCCTGATGTACCACAAGTCGTCCGATTTCGTCCCGGCCCGAAGCCGGATCGATCAGTCGGACATTTTCAAAAACGATATCAGTCATACCGGCATCCGTGCCCGGGACAGACGGTCCAGAACCGCCATCCGCACAGCCACGCCCATTTCAACCTGTTCGGAAATCACGCTCTGATCCGAATCCGCCACGTCCGAGGCGATTTCGACGCCACGGTTCATCGGTCCCGGATGCATAACCAGCGCGCCGGGTTTGGCCAGTGCAAGACGACGGCGGTCCAGCCCAAAGAAATGGAAATATTCCCGCGCGCTCGGCACCAGACCTGCCCCCATGCGCTCCTTCTGAAGGCGCAGGGACATGACGACATCCGCGCCATCCAGCGCCTTGTCCATGTCCGAATATAGCTCGACATTGCCGAGCTCAGCCATGGCCCTCGGCAGCAGCGTCGGCGGGCCGACCAGCCGCACCCGGTTTCCGAATGCCGTCAGCAGATGGATGTTGGAGCGCGCTACCCGGCTGTGCCCGACATCGCCGCAGATGGCGACCGTGAGGCCCTCAAGGTGGCCGAAATGCCGGCGGATGGTCAGGGCATCTAGCAGCGCCTGTGTCGGATGTTCATGCGTGCCGTCGCCGGCATTGACGACGCTGGCCTCGACTTTCTGCGACAGCAGAGCCGGGGCGCCGGACTGTGCGTGCCGGATGACCAGCAGGTCACAGCGCATGGCGTTCAGCGTCGCCGCCGTATCCAGAAGCGTCTCGCCCTTGTTCACCGAACTTGTGGCGACGGACATGTTGATGACGTCCGCTCCAAGCCGCTTGCCCGCAAGTTCGAAACTCGTGCGGGTGCGGGTGCTGTCTTCGTAGAACAGGTTGATGACCGTCCGCCCCCGCAGCGCATCACGCGGCGCGGAGCGCGAACGGCTCAGCAGCGCATAGCTCTCCGCCAGATCGAGGAACGGCACGAGCTGTTCGGCCGACAGCCCCTCGATTCCCAGGAGATGCCGGGGGACGGAGGGCCGCTCAGCCATCGTTGGACGCAGAGGCGAGAACGGCTGCAATGCGGGCCAGAACTTCGTCCTGTCCCAGCGCAGCGAGCGTCAGATCAATGCCCGGAGACGTCGTGGAGCCCGTCATGGCCGCGCGCAGCGGCTGGGCCACGGAGCCGAGCTTGATCTCGTGTTTTTCAGCATAGGCGCGCAGCGTTGCGTCGACGGTTTCGGGCGTGAAGTCCGCAAGCGCGGCCAAATCCTTGCCGACGCCCTGCAGAACGGTGCGTCCGTCCTCGCCTAGCAGCTTCTCGGCCTTGGGCGTGAAGGTCAGGGGCAGGGTGAAGCCTGCGAAAGCAGCATTGTCCGCCAGTTCTACGAGCGTCTTTGCACGCTCCTTGAGGCCTGGCATCATCGCAAGGATGCGCGCGCGGGTCTTGTCATCCGTCACAACGCCCTCGCGGCCTGCAAGGCGCTGCATAACGTCATCCGTCAGACGTGCATCGTCAGCCACACGCATCCAGATTCCGTTCAGATGCGCCAGCTTGACGTAATCCATGCGGGACGGGGAGCGGCCAACGCCATCCAGATCGAACAGCTTGATCTGCTCTTCGCGGGACAGGACTTCGGCATCGCCATGACCCCAGCCCAGACGCAGCAGGTAGTTGCACAGGGCTTCCGGCAGATAGCCTTCCTCGCGGAAATCCACGACCGACTGTGCGCCATGTCGCTTGGACAGCTTGGCGCCGTCCGGCCCGTGGATCAGCGGCAGATGCGCGAAATGCGGCAGGTTCCAGCCCATGGCGCGGTAGATCATGGCCTGACGGAATGTGTTTGTCAGATGGTCGTCACCGCGCATGACATGGGTGATGTCCATATCGTGATCGTCGACGACCACGGCATGCAGATAGGTCGGTGTGCCGTCCGAGCGCAGCAGGATCAGGTCGTCCATTTCGGAATTTGCGACCCGGACTTCGCCCTGCACCAGATCCTTGATGATCGTCTCGCCGTCACGCGGGGCCTTCAGACGCACGACATAGGGCGCACCGGCGGGTGCTTCGGACGGATCGCGGTCCCGCCAGGTGCCATCGTAACGGGGCGGGCGCTTCTCGGCCATGGCCTTCTCACGCATGGCGGTCAGTTCTTCGGGGGTGCAGAAGCACTTGTAGGCCTGACCCTTTTCCAGAAGCTCAAGCGCCACTTCCGTATGGCGATCCTGCCGCGCGGACTGGAAAACCGGTTCCGCATCCGCCTCGATTCCCATCCAGGCCAGACCGTCAAAGATTACGTCCACGGCTTTTTGGGTGGAGCGTTCCTTGTCGGTATCCTCGATCCTCAGGAGGAATTCGCCGCCGTGATGACGGGCAAAGAGGAAATTGAACAGGGCGGCGCGGGCGTTGCCGACATGCAGCAGACCCGTCGGGGAGGGGGCAAATCGCGTACGGATGGTCATGCCGCCGTCATATCATGCTCTGACCCGCGCTTCCATCCGCCTGCGCCAGCGGGGGTGCGGCGCTCCGTCACGAGCCTGCGCTTTACAAAAAGCTAAGGTTCTTCAAGCGTGTGTGATTTCCAGCGGCCTCCCGAAGCGGCCTATTGTGACGTTCAATAGTCCGGGTGGTGCCTTTCCAATGAACAGACGCGATTTTAATGCCCTGCTGGCAGGGCTGGGTCTGACCTTCGGAGAGGGGAAGATCCATCACGCCAGCGCCACGACCTCCCGTGTGGATGTCTTTACGCTGCGCGCCAATGACTGGGTTCCGAACAATCCGGAACTTCCTGTCATCGTCTATCGCAATGCGCTCGAAGCCGGGCCGGATCGCGAGACGGTGTATGAAGACCTGTTCAGCCGGAACGGCTGGCCGCCGCAGTGGCGCAACGGTGTCTATCCGTTTCATCACTATCACAGCCTTGGCCATGAAGTTCTCGGCTTTTCCAATGGTTCCGCACGCCTGATGCTGGGAGGGCCGAACGCCCGGACGGTCGAGGTGCGCGGTGGCGATATTGCCGTGCTTCCGGCCGGAACGGGGCACTGCAATCTCGGATCGGATACGGAGTTCACCGTTATCGGCGCCTATCCGCCCAACCAGTCTTTCGACATCCTTCGCGCCGCCCCCACGGCGGAGCAGAGTGCCCGTATTCACGGCCTGCCCTTCCCGAAAACCGATCCGGTTCAGGGTGCCGCAGGTGTTCTCGCCCGGGAATGGCACCCATCATGACGGGTTTTCCTCTCAGGCGCCGTCCGTTCCTTGCAGCGCTCGCGGGGCTGGCCACGGTCAGCAGCGCCAGTGCGGTCGAGGCGACGAGCCAGAAAATGCGGATCGGCATTATCGGCACAGGTCATGTCGGTACGACGCTAGCGGAGCTCTGGGTTCATGCGGGTTATCCCGTCATGGTGTCGTCGCGCTCCCTGAGCGAGGCGCAGTCTCTGGCCACCTCTCTGGGCCCGCTCGCCACGGCCGGAACCCCGGCGCAGGCGGCGGCTTATGGCGATGTGGTGGTGCTGGCCGTCCCCTATGGCGCTATTCCGCAGCTCGGCCCGCAGCTCAGCCGGACGTTGTTGGACAAGGTCGTGCTTGATCCGTCCAATCCCTATCCCTGGCGGGATGGGGCGATTGCGGATACGGCGCAGCGGGACGGGGCAGGGGTGACGACACAGCGTTACTTCCCTTCGGCGCATGTGGTGCGGGCGTTTAATTCCATCGACATGACCACGCTGCGTTCCGAGGCGCATCGCGCTTCGCCGCTTCTGGCGGTTCCGGTGGCGGGGGATGATGCGCAGGCCGTGTCGCAGGTGACGATGCTGGTGAAGGCGGCCGGATTCGACCCTGTCGTGACCGGCAATCTTGCGACCGCAAGGTTGTTTCAGCCGGGAAGTGCCGGGTTCGAGCTTGAGCGGGATGCTGCGGGTCTGAAACAGGTACTGCATCTTCCTCAATAGATTGGGCCGCAGGAGGTGCTGACCTTAATCGGGGAGGCGCGTCCTGCGGAAAAATCCGTTACGGTTCTGTTTGTGAAGACAGAACCCCTTTCCGTCCCGGACCTCGATCCGCGCCGTCAGATGATCTGCTGGCTTCCGGTCGCGGTCGGGCTCGGGGCCGTGTTCTATCTCGCCCTGCCGTTTGAGCCTTCCATAGTATCTGTTGTGTTTGGCACCCTTCTGATGGGTCTGTCAGGGGCGGCGTGTCTCCGGTGGGGCTGGCAGCGGCTGTTTCCGCGTTTGCTGGGGTTTACGCTGCTTGCTTTTGCAACCGGTTTTGGTGATCTGGTTTTTCAGGCCCGGATGCAGCCGCCCATGCCGGTGTTGCCGACCCATGCCACCGTTCTGACGGGCCGCGTACAGTCGCTGGAAATCCTGCCGCCCCGGAATGATGACGAAGATGATGGGCATCGCATCACTCTGGCCGATGCCGTGTTCGACACGCCCGTCGATGCCGGAATGGCACCGTTACGGCGCACGTTGCATATTCGCCTGCGGGACGATGACGATCTGTTGCCCGAGCCGGGAAGCACGATCAGCCTGCGTGCTATGTTGCGACCGCCGCCACCGCCGTCATGGCCCGGCGGACGCGATCTTCAGCGCGAGGCATGGTTTTCGGGACTGGCGGGAAGCGGTTATGCGCTGGGGCCGGTTAGTCTTTCAGGCGCAGCGGTCCGGGTTTCATGGATCGAGAGTTTGCGCGAGTCTGTTGCGTTCCGCACTGCGGCTGTGCTGCCTGACCAGACCGCAGCCATTGCGGCCACGCTTCTGGCCGGTGAAGCCGGGGGCATTGACCAGCAGACGCGGGAAGCATTTTCCGCATCCGGGCTGGCGCATCTTCTGGCCGTTGCAGGGCTGCATCTGGGGCTTGTGATGGCGGCTGTGATCGTGACGTTGCGCTGTGGTCTGGCATCGATTGAATATGTTGCTCTGCGCTTGCCCTGTCGGCAGATCGCCGCCGTTTGCGGGCTGCTGGCCGGGGCGGGCTATGTGCTGTTGACGGGCGCGCATCTACCCAGCCTGCGGGCGCTGGGCATGGCGAGCCTCGTGACGCTGGCCATCGTGACCGGGCGGCGCGTTCTGTCCATGCGGTCTTTGTCCATCGTGGCGCTGCTGATCCTGCTGGTTTCGCCGGTTTCGGTTGTGGATGTGTCGTTCCAGATGTCTTTCGCCGCCGTGATGGGGCTGATTGCGGGCTATGGCGCACTGCGCGAACCGCTCATGCGTCTGCGCGGGGAAGGGCAGTGGTATCGGGTTGCCGCGTCTTATGGCGCGGCCCTGACGCTGACGAGCCTTCTCGCCGGGTTGGCGACGTTGCCCGTCAGCATGGCGCATTTCGGGGCGTTTCAGCCGTGGTTTGTGCTGGCCAATCTTGCGGCCGTGCCGCTGGCGGCTGTCTGGATCATGCCGGTTGGGCTTCTGGCGCTTGTTGCCATGCCGTTTCATGCCGAAGCGCCGTTTCTGAAACTCATGGGTGTGGGCATCCGCATCGTACAGGCGCTGGCGGAGCGGGTGGCGGCGTTTCCGATGGCGCATCAGCCTGTTCCGGCCATGCCGGGCTGGGGGCTGCTGCTTGTGATGCTTGGGCTCTGCTTCCTGTGTCTGTGGAAAGGCCGGATTGCTCTTGCCGGTCTGCTCCCGGTGGTGATCGGGGTGGCGTCGATCTGGCTGGCCCCGAAGCCTGATATTTTCGTGTCGGCGGATGCGGGGCTGATGGCGGTGCATCGCTCGGATGTGTTTCTGGTTGGTCCGCATTCCGGTCTGGAACGGCGCACGCTGGAAGACTGGAAACAGGCTCTGGCGCTTCCGGTGGCGCCGCTGCCGCCGGACTGTCTGGCGGGTCTGTGCCGGATCAGCATTGGCGCGCAGACTGTGCTGCTGCGTCCGCATGATTTATCGGACGGTGCTCATCTCCCGACGGTGCAGCAATGTGACGGGGTGAGCCTGTTCATCAGCGCCTCTCCCGCTCGCAAAGGCTGTGCGGATGTGCCGTTTATTGACCGGTTTTCGGTCTGGCGCGACGGGGCTTATGCCGTGTTGGCCGGACGTGCCCTCACGATTGTTTCGGATCGGAGCTGGCGTGGAAACCGACTCTGGGTGCCGCCCGTGGGTTGGCACGGCATGCCGAACCTGCCGCTGGCTCAGTCCGAGTAAGGCCTGAATTTTCAGGCTGTGGCTGTTTTCCGTGCGGGCGGGGCCGCCATGCGTTTGTCCGGATACAGGCACCATGTTGTGGCTGGGCAGCGCCAGCATTCGGGCGCGCGGGCCTTGCAGACATAGCGCCCGTGCAGGATCAGCCAGTGATGCGCCGGGCGGAGCATGTCTTTCGGGATACGGGCGACCAGCCCGTCCTCGACCTGTCGCACGGTTTTGCCGGGGGCCAGACCGGTGCGGTTACCGATGCGGAAGATGTGGGTATCGACTGCCATCGTATCCGCGCCGAATGCGACATTCATCACGACATTCGCCGTCTTGCGCCCCACACCGGCCAGCGCTTCGAGCGAAGCACGGTCGGAGGGGACCTGTCCGCCGTGACGCTCCAGCAACTGATGGCAGAGCAGGTCCACGTTATGCGCTTTCGCCCGCCACAGGCCGATGGTGCGGATGTGTCGCGCAATGCCCTCTTCGCCGATGGCTGCCATGGAGGTTGGGTCGGGGGCTTCCTCGAACAGGCCTTTGGTCGCTTTGTTGACGGATTTGTCCGTCGCTTGTGCTGAGAGCACGACGCTTACCAGAAGTTCGAACGGATTGCGGAACACCAGTTCGCTTTCCGCATCGGGATTGGCTTCGGCCAGTGCCGTGATGAAGGCTTTGGCGGCCGCCTTGCTCATGGCCCGCTTGGCGGTTGCGGGGGCATCGGTCATGACGGGCACTCCAAGAGGGTGTGTTGCCGGGGGTGTGTTGCGTCTGGTCCAGACACACAGCAAGATACGGCAAAGTTCTGAAAACTCCATGCCATCACACCCCATGCCATTACACCGTGGCCGGTTCTGCATGACATCGCAGACCGGCAGACGGCGGAGCGCCCTGTGCCTGATACCGTTTCCGATACCCCTCTTCCCATGAGTCGCCAGCAACAGGAGGGCCGCAAGCAGGAAGTGTCCTTCACGGACGTCCTGTCTTTCGTCTGTAGCCGCTGGTGTGATCATCCTCTTCTGCTGGCCAAGACCCTCGGCGGCGTTGCCCTCGCCACGCTGGCCGATGTCTGCACGCCGGTTCTCGCAGGCCGTCTGGTGGAGGATATTTCCCGCCATGCCGCTGGCCCGGCTGTGGAGAAAACTTCGGAACTGCTGCATCTGCGCGATGATGCGGGACTGATGGTCGCGGGGCTGATCGTGCTGGGGCTGGTGGGGCTGTTCGGCCGCCGCTCCTCCTTCATCGGGATTTCGCATCTCACGCTTGCCATCATGCACCGCGTTGCCAATCAGGCGTTCGATCGGGTGCAGCGGTTCTCGACGGATTGGCATGCCAACAACTTCGCGGGTTCGACCGTCCGCAAGCTGACGCGTGGGATCTGGGCGATTGATACGCTGGACGATACGCTCCTGCTTCTGATCGCGCCGGAAGTGCTGGTTCTGGGTGGGACGACGGCGGTTCTTATGGTCCGCTCGCCGCTGATGGGGTCGGTTCTGGCGGTTTCGGTGGTGCTGTTCGCTATGCTCTCCATCCTGCTGACCTTGCGCTATGTCGCGCCGACCGCCCGCGCGTCCAATGAATGGGACACGAAAATGGGTGCGGCCATGGCGGATGCCGTGACCTGCAATCCGGTCGTTAAGGCATTCGGTGCGGAAAACCGCGAGGACGACCGGCTCGACAGCATCATCCGGGGCTGGCGTCAGCGCACACTGACGACATGGGTCCGGGGCACGAATAGCGCCAATCTTCAGGCTCTGGCCTCGCTTGCCATGCGGATGCTGCTGATCGGGCTGGCTGTCTGGCTGTGGTGGGGAGGGAACGCTGGTCCGGGGGATGTGGCTTATGTTCTGACCATGATGTTCCTCGTGCAGGGGTATCTGCGCGATCTGGGGCAGCAGGTCAGTCAGGTGCAGCGTTCGGTCAATGAAATGGAGGAACTCGTGGCGATTTTCCGCCGCGATCCCGCCATTCAGGATGCAAACGATGCCCAGACGGCCCGTTTCACAACAGGGGCGATCCACTTCGAGCATGTGGACTTCCAGTATCCGGGGCAGGCTAAACCGCTTTACCACGACCTGAGCATTGACATCGCGCCGGGCTCCCGCGTGGCGCTTGTCGGGCCGAGCGGATCGGGTAAGACGACCCTGACCAAGCTGCTTCAGCGCCTTTATGACGTGAATGGCGGGCGGATTGTGGTGGACGGGCAGGATATCGCGCATGTGACGCAGGATTCCCTGCGTTCGCATATCGCCATCGTTCCGCAGGAACCGGTGCTGTTTCATCGCACGCTTGCGGAAAACATCGCCTATGCGCGCCCCGATGCGAGCCGCGCCGAGATCGAAGACGCCGCCCGTCTGGCCAACGCAGCGCCGTTCATCGAGCGGCTGCCCGAGGGTTACGAAACCATGGTCGGAGAGCGCGGCGTGAAGCTTTCGGGCGGTGAGCGCCAGCGTGTTGCCATCGCCCGCGCCTTTCTGGCCGATGCGCCCATTCTGATTTTCGACGAAGCGACATCCAGTCTCGATTCCGAGTCCGAATCCCTTGTGCAGGACGCGATGCGTCGCCTGATGCAGAACCGGACCGTCATCGTCGTGGCGCATCGTCTTTCGACCGTTATGGAACTGGACCGCATTCTCGTGTTCAGTCAGGGCGCGCTGAAAGAAGACGGAACGCACGCCGAACTGATCACGCGCGAGGGCGGGATCTACCGCCGCCTGTTCGAGCTTCAGTCGCTGGAGGGCTGAGGCCGGACGGGAAAGTCGGCATCTTTCCCGGTCTGGGGGCGTTTCGTCCTTCATGCACGTTTCCGCCCGGATCACAGGATGCCCGATAAAGAAGCTCGGCGGGAGCTATACAGGAGACCGCCGCATGACCATCCGTTTCGTCTTCACCGCCCTGCTGCTCGCAACGCCTGCCGCTTTCAGTGTCGGAAATGCGCTGGCTGAACCGGTCGCGTTCGAGCATGCGCGGCTGATTGATGGAACCGGAGCCTCGGCGCAGCCGGACGCCACGGTGGTCATCGACAATGGTGTGATTCTTTCGGTCGGCATCCCGGCTCCCGCCGATGCGCGGCATGTGGATCTGACGGGCAAGACGCTGATGCCCGCTCTCATCAGCGACCATGTTCATGTCGGCCTCGTGAAAGGTACGGGGGCCAGCCGCGACAACTATACCCGCGCCAATATTCTCGCCGCCATGAAGCAGTATTCCGATTATGGCGTCCTGACTGTCACGGCGCTGGGCCTGAACCGTTCTCCGCTGTTCGATACGCTGCGTCAGGAACAGCATGAGGGCCGCAATCCGGGGGCGGATCTGTATGGCGTGGATCAGGGGATTGGTGCGCCGGATGGTGTGCCGCCAGCCGCCATGGTCAAGGGCGTTGGTCCCGATCAGGTCTTCCGTCCGACGACGCCGGAAGAGGCGCGCAAGGACGTGGACCAGATGATTGCGGAACACACGGATCTGGTGAAGCTCTGGGTGGACGACTTCCGCAATGACGTCCCGGACGGCAAGACCTATCCCATGCTGCCGCCCGCCATCTATGAGGCCGTCATCGACGAAGCGCATCGGCATGACACGCGGGTTGCGGTCCATATCCACGATCTCGCCGTCGCCAAGGCCATCGTGGCTGCAAAAGCCGATATTCTTGCGCATGGCGTGCGGGACCAGCCGGTGGATCATGATCTGATCGCGGCGATGCTCCGTCAGGGCACATGGTATATTGCGACGCTGGATCTGGACGAGGCGAATTATCTCTATGCCGAACAGCCGGAGCTGCTCTCCAATCCGTTCGTTCTGGCGGGTATGGACCCGGCCCTGCGCCGCCAGTTCACGGACCCGAAATGGCGCGCGGAGATACTGGCCAAGCCTCTGACCAAGGCCTCGCATTACGCGCTGTCGGTGAATCAGAAGAACCTCGCCGTTCTGTATCGGGCGGGGGTGAAGGTTGGTTTTGGGACGGATTCCGGGGCCGCACCAACCCGTATTCCTGGCTTTGCCGAGCATCGTGAGTTGTATCTGACGGTGCAGGCCGGGCTGTCGCCCGTGCAGGCCATCAGTCTGGCCACGGGCAATGCCGCGGCGCTGCTGCATCTGTCAGACCGGGGCGTGATTGCTCCGGGCCGCCGGGCGGATCTTCTGGTTGTGGACGGCAATGCGGATGAAAACATCGCCGCCGTGGACCAGATTGATCAGGTCTGGCAGCGGGGCGGGCTTGTCAGCCACGGCCCCGTCCGTTCGAAGGACTGATTATGCTACGATCTCGGGGCGCGAACGTCCCGAGACGAGCCGGAACATCGGTCCGGTCAGCGTCGTGGAAATAACGGCCAAAACCATCAGTGAGGCGAAGGCAAATTCCGAAATCATGCCATGCGCGTGCAGGATGGTCGCCGCCACAATTTCCATCAGTCCCTTGCACTGCAACAGGGAGCCGATGCCCAGCGCCTGACGGTTCGTCAGGCCCGGAGCGGGCGGGAAAATCCAGACAGCAAGGATCTTCGTGACGATCGCAATGACAACCAGCAGCAGGGAGGCCAGAACGGATGGCCATGTCAGGGCGTCGCCGTCGATCCGCAATCCGCTATGGCCAAAGAACATCGGGGCCAGCCAGATCAGCGAGAATGTCCCCACCGCCTCGACCGGCAGCCGACGGACCCAGCGTGGCGGCATGAGCGCACCTGCGAAATAGGCGCCGATCAGTTCGTGCAGCCCCAGTTCGTGGCTCGCCCATGATCCTGCGGCCAGATAGGCTGGAACAGCGGCCCAGATGATCCAGATCGGCGGGTTTTTCAGGTTCCGCGTGGCCCAACTGCTCAGGAGCGCCATGCCGACCAGAAGCAGGACGGCCAGTCCTTCAAATCCGGTCCAGCCATGCAGCGCCTCGGTTCCGCGTGCCGCGAACTGGAGGATGGCCAGTCCGATCCAGAGGGCCGCATCGTCCACGACCGCGAGTTTGAGGGCAAGCTGTCCGACGGGGCGATATACGGGCTCCAGTTCGCGCACGATCCCGATCAGGACTGGCAGCGCACTGACGGAAATGCACAGCCCGATCGACATGGCGCCGATCCAGCTATTGCCATGCGGGGCCTGCCAGCCATGCAGTGGCAGGAAGAACAGTTTGACCAGAATGGTCCCGATGACGAACGGAACGCCCAGCGCCACGAGCGCTCCGCCCAGCAGGCGACCCAGCGTCGGGGAGGGGAGGTTTTCGGCTTCGGGAGAATGGGTCGGGTTCTGCCACATCTCCAGTCCGGCGGTGAACGCCAGAACCAGAACGGCCAGCCAGCCGATATAATCGCCGTAAAGCGAGGGAATACCGACTTTTGACGCTGGAAAATGCAGGACCGCCAGAACAATGCCCACCAGAATGGGCAGGATGGCAATGGGAATGGAACGCCTGAGCAGTTGCCACAGTCCCCACGGAACGAGGACAAATATAAATGCATCCGCAAACAGTGCTGTCACATTCCCCATGACGATCCCTTTTTTGTTTCAGGTCCGGTCAGGGTAACATGGATCAAAAAAATTGGGGTAATTTTTTATTTCCATGTAATAAATAATTCTATGTTTCTGTTTTCAAAGAACTGTTTTTGAAAGGAATGAAAACCCGGAATTTTCTTTTGGAAAGGCCGGGTTTTTTCCAGTCATTAGGCGATGAAATTCTTCAGGAATTGCTCCAGCGCCCGGCCGCGATGACTGATGGCATTTTTCTCCGTCTCCGTCATTTCCGCAAAGGTCCGGTTTCCGCCTTCCGGCACGAACATCGGATCATAACCGTGTCCATGATCGCCCCGTGGGGGCCAGACGACCGTGCCGTGACATTTGCCCTGTACGGTCCGCGTTTCGCCATCCGGCCATGCCAGACACAGGGCCGCGACGAAAAAGGCCCGGTGATCGGCGCTGTCGCCCATTTCCTGATGCACGCGGTCCATTGCGATCTGCATGTCTTTGGTCGGGCCGCCCCAGCGCGCGGAATAGACGCCGGGACGATTGTCCAGCGCCGCGACGCAGAAACCGGAATCATCGGCCAGCGCGGGCAGCCCTGATGCTCGGGCCGCGGCCAGAGCCTTGATGGCGGCGTTGCCGGTGAAGGTCTCTTCCGTCTCTTCGGGTTCCGGGAGGTTCAGTTCGGCGGCCGAGATGACGGTGATCCCGCTCTCGGCCAGCAGGGTGGAAAATTCGCGCAGCTTGCCGGCATTATGGCTGGCCAGAACGATTTTTGAGCCTCGGGACAGTGTCCGCATCATGCAGTCTCCAGGACGTGATTCTGGGCGTCGAACAGTCGGTTCGTGCCGAGCTTCGCCAGTCGGAGGAGTTCAAAAAATTCGCTCTCCTGAAATGGCTTGTCCTCGGCGGTCCCCTGAATTTCGATGATGCCACCATCCGCTGTCAGGACGAAATTCGTATCGGCCTGCGCGCTGCTGTCTTCAATATAGTCCAGATCCAGAACGGCTCCGGCATCCGTCAGCCCGCACGAGACTGCTGCGACCTGAGCCGTGAGGGCCTGTGAGCGCTTGATTGTCTTCAGCGCGATCGCCAGTGCCACCCAGGCGCCCGTGATGGAGGCGCAGCGCGTACCGCCATCCGCGTTCAGGACGTCGCAGTCGAGCGTGATGGTCCGCTCTCCCAGTTTTTTCAGATCCACACAGGCCCGGAGCGACCGGGCGATCAGCCGCTGGATTTCCTGCGTGCGGCCGGACTGTTTGCCTTTGGCCGCCTCGCGCTGGCCGCGATTGTGGGTCGCCCGGGGGAGCATTCCGTATTCGGCCGTGATCCAGCCCTGTCCCCTGTTGCGCAGGAACGCCGGAACACGCTCCTCGACCGTGGCCGTGCACAGGACTTCCGTGCCGCCCACGCGGATGAGCGCGGAGCCTTCGGCATGGCGGGCAAAGCCCGTTTCGATTGAAACAATGCGGTTTTCGTCCGGCGCACGCCCGGAGGGACGCTTGCGTGCGGTGTCAGTCATGTCAAAAAAGATCCTGTGGAAGAATATGTCCCGCCTCTAGCGCGTTTGACGCAGACCCATCCAGCCCCGACAGTGGGTTTACCATGATGCGACCACAGCCTCCCCTGTTCCGCCCTTCCATCCCGATGCCGCACGGTCTGGGAGATCGTGAAGCCGCGATTTTGCGTGAAATCGTCGAGGAATATGTCGAAACGGGTGAGCCTATCGGCAGCCAGACGCTGGCCCAGCGCCTGCAACCAGCGCTGTCTCCGGCCACGATCCGCAATGTCATGGCAGATCTGGCGCGGGCCGGGCTGCTGTTTAGCCCGCATGTCTCGGCCGGGCGTCTGCCGACCGAAAAGGGTGTGCGTCTGTTTGTGGATGGCCTGCTCCAGTTTGGCTCCCTTACAGAAGAAGACCGCGCCAGTATTGACAGCCGGCTCGATATTCACGGGCGGTCCTATCAGGATATTCTGTCCGAAGCATCGTCCCTGCTGTCGGGTCTGTCTTCCGCTGCGGGACTGGTGCTCGCGCCGAAATCGGATGCCGCGCTCAAGCATATCGAGTTCGTAGCACTTGGTCCGGGGCGGGTTCTGGTCATTCTGGTGGGCTCGGACGGGCAGGTGGAGAACCGCATCATCGAGACCCCGCCCGGCGTGCCGCCTTCCGCTCTCGTCGAAGCCGGGAACTACCTGAACGCCCGTCTTGGAGACCTGACACTCGGCACGTTGCGTGAGCGGGTCCGGAGCGAAATGGATGCCAGCCGCCATGAACTCGATGCCCTGACGGCCAGTGTGATCGAAAGCGGTCTTGCGACCTGGGACGCCGACGGGGGGACGCTGTTCGTGAAAGGGCAGGGGAAGCTGCTGGCCGACATCACGGAAATCGAGCGCCTGACGACGATCCGTATGTTGTTCGACCATCTGGAGACGCAGGAGACTATGCTTCAACTGCTGCAACTGGCCGATGCGTCCGAAGGGGTGCGGATCTATATCGGGCGTGAAAGCGGGATGTTCGGCATGTCGGGCGTGTCCATGATCGTGGCGCCTGCCCGCAACGAAGCCCAGAAAATCGTGGGTGCGATTGGCGTGATCGGCCCGACCCGTCTGAATTACGGGCGGATCGTGCCTGTTGTGGACTACACCGCGCGGATGGTTGGTCGTCTGCTTGGCTGAAGGCTGCTGAACGTTTCGGGAGGATGGTCCCGGGGTTACGCCTCTTTCATGAAATGACCTTTTTAGACGGGGCGACGGAAGGGGCGGAATAATGCTATGCAGGTGGTATGACGCGACGCTCTTTCCGCTCCCGTAACCCTCAAGGTCCGGGCGCCACGCCACCACGCCCTCCCCGTTTCCGCCGCTACCGGCAGTCCCTGGCGATTATCGCCGGTGTGGGGCTTGTGGGTATGGCCGGGGCGGGCGTTCTCGGCTGGACGACCTACGCCAAGCTGGTGGCGGATCTGCCCAGCGTGGACAGCCTGCGCGCCTATCAGCCGCCGACCGTCAGCCGCATCTATGCTGCCGATGATCGTCTGATGGCCGAGCTGGCGAACGAACGCCGGATCTTTGTGCCGATCAACGCCATCCCCGAGCGTGTGAAGAATGCTTTCATCGCGACGGAAGACCATAATTTCTATACGCATGGCGGCGTGGATTTCATGGCGATCGGCCGTGCGGGCCTGACGGATATTTTTGCGCGTCATGGCCGCCGTCCGCTGGGTGCTTCGACCATCACCCAGCAGGTGGCGAAGGTCATGCTGCTCAACAGCAACGTCGTGAGCCTCGATCGCAAGATCAAGGAAGCCCTGCTTGCCATGAAAATGGAGCAGGTGCTGTCCAAGGACAAGATTCTCGAAATCTACCTGAATGGCATCTATCTCGGGAACGGCGCTTATGGTGTCGCCGCGGCCGCGCAGAGCTATTTCAACAAGCCGCTCGACCAGCTTGATGATGCCGAAGCCGCCTCGCTGGCAGCCCTTCCCAAGTCGCCCACGAACTACAATCCGTTCCTGCATCCGCAGGCCGCGATGGGTCGCCGCAACCTTGTGCTGGACCTGATGGTTGAGGCTGGCGTTCTGACCCGTGAGCAGGCCGATCAGGAAAAGCAGGAGCCGCTGGTCCCCCAGCAGAAGCAGCGTTTTGGGCCTTTGCCGGATTCCGAGTGGTTCGGCGAGGAAGTCCGCCGTCAGCTCATCGCCCAGTATGGTCAGGACCGTGCGGCGCAGGGCGGTCTGGAGGTCCACACCAGTTTGGACCAGAACCTTCAGACCACCGAAACGCGTCTGCTGCATGAAGGGCTGATGAATTACGACCGCGCCCATAGTGGCTGGCGGGGGCCGTTGCGGACCCTGTCGGACATTCAGGACGATAGCTGGGAAAGCGCGCTCGATCATGTCACGCCGCCCGGCGGGATGCTGCGCGAGTGGCGTCTGGCGGTTGTGCTGCCGGGTGGCACGCATGTCGGCTGGATCGAGGAAGGCAGCCCCCGCAAAGGCGCGCTTCTTGCGACCGACATCGGCTGGGCGCGGCGGGCGCATCCGCTGCGTGCCGGGGATGTCATCATGATCGAACCGCAGGAAGGCGGTTCGGCGGCCCTGCGCCAGATCCCGCAGGTCGAAGGGGCGGCCGTGACGCTGGATGTGCATACGGGTCGCGTTCTGGCGATGGTCGGCGGCTGGTCGTTCCATGAAAGCCAGTTCAACCGGGCTACGCAGGCGCTGCGTCAGCCGGGGTCGTCGTTCAAGCCTTTCGTCTATCTGGCCGCGATGGAACAGGGGATTTCCCCGTCCGAGCGTTTCGACGATTCGCCCATTTCCTATGGCGACTGGCATCCGCAGAACTACGAACATGACAACTGGGGCCCGACGACGCTGCACGACGCGCTGCGCGAAAGTCGCAACCTCGTCACGATTCGTGTCGCTGCCCATCTCGGTATGAAAGCGGTCGCGGATACGGCCATCCGCGCCGGGCTTGTCGCGCAGATGCCGCATGTTTTGCCCGCGGCGCTGGGTGCCGTCGAAACCACCGTCATGCGCGAGGCCGCTGCTTACGCCACGATCGCCAATGGCGGGCATATCGTCACGCCGACCCTCGTGGACGACATTCAGGACCGCTCCGGGAGCGTGCTGTGGCAGGCAGGGGGGCTGAAGCTCGGCACTGCCATGCAGGCTCCGCCCAGCGAACAGCCTGCTCCCACGGACGGAACACCGGCCGATGGCACGACACCGCCCGCCGCGCCGGTTGCCCCGGTTCCGGCCACGCCCGTACCCGGCAGCGTGTCTGTCCCGTCCCTGACCGATACCCGCCCGACGCTGGCCAGCGAGCAGAGCACGTTCCAGATCGTGAAGATGATGCAGGACGTGATCGCCCGGGGCACTGGCCGTATGGCGGGTGTTGGTATCGATCGTCCTATCGCGGGCAAGACCGGCACCAGTCAGGACTTCCATGACGCGTGGTTTGCCGGGTACTCCCCCGATATCGTCACGGTGGTCTGGGTCGGTTTCGATACACCCCAGACGCTGGGCCGCAATTCGGATGGTGGCCGCATTGCCGGGCCGATCTGGAACAAGATCATGAAGGTCGCTCTGGCCAGCCGTCCGAAGCTCGACTTCCGCGTGCCAGACGGTATTACGCTGGCCAGCTACGACACGGGACGCATTTCGGCTGTCGATGGCTTCAAGACCGATCAGGTTCCGGGTGCGTCCGTTGAGCTGCATGGCTTCGGCGCGGGAACCGAGGCCCTGACCGCCGCCGATACGGGCGCGGACAGCGTGATTTCGGATTCCGAAAGCGGCATGGCCCAGATGCCGGACCAGCCCGGAGGCGGCACGCCCGGAACCGGGTCGTCCGCAGCGCCGGGACAGGCCCAGAAACCTGCTCCGTCCGATGGTGACATTGGCGTGGGCGGCCTATACTAAGACCACCAGAACAGACCCCCCTTATGAGTGGAGGACACTATGTCGGCCGAAACCGAGGCCCTTTCCGTCCAGATCAAGCAGTCGGTGGCACTGCTGAGGAGGCATCTTTGACTGGGATGTCGCAACAACACGCCTCGCGGAACTGAACCACCGCGTTGAAGACCCTGACCTATGGAACGACGCAGAAGCCGCCCAGAAGCTGATGCGCGAGCGCACGACGCTCGCCAACCAGATCGAAGGCGTCCAGCAGATCGAGGCCGAGGTCGAAGGCACGCTCGAACTGGTCGAACTGGCGGAAATGGAAGGGGATGACAGCCTCGTTCAGGATGCCGTTCAGACCCTGCGCGCCATTGCCGAAGACGTCCGCAAGCGCGAAATCGAAAGCCTGCTCTCGGGTGAGGCGGACAGCAATGACTGTTACGTCGAGGTGAATGCGGGCGCTGGCGGTACGGAAGCTCAGGACTGGGCCGAGATGCTCCTGCGCATGTACACGCGCTGGGCCGAACAGCATGGCTACAAGGTCACGTTCATCGAAGGCAGCGAAGGCGAACAGGCTGGCATCAAGTCCGCGACCATTCAGGTGAGCGGTGCGAACGCCTATGGCTGGCTCAAGACCGAGGCTGGCGTGCATCGTCTGGTCCGGATCTCGCCGTTCGATGCGGCGGCCCGTCGTCAGACGTCGTTCGCGTCTGTGTGGGTCTATCCGGTCGTGGATGATTCGATCGAAATCGAGATCAACGATTCGGATCTGCGCGTCGATACGTTCCGGGCCTCGGGCGCAGGTGGACAGCACGTCAACAAGACGGATTCGGCCATCCGGATCACCCATATCCCGACCGGGATCGTGGTGGCCTGTCAGACCGACCGTTCGCAGCACCGCAACCGCGCCAAGGCGATGGAAATGCTGCGGGCCCGGATGTACGAAGCGGAATTACAGAAGCGCGAAGCTGCTGCCGCCCAGACGGAAGCTTCCAAGACCGATATCGGCTGGGGACACCAGATCCGGTCCTACGTCCTCGCGCCGTATCAGTTGGTCAAGGACCTGCGGACGGGTGTGGAGAAGGGAAATCCGGGCGCGGTGCTCGATGGTGCGCTGGACGACTTCATGTCGGCCTCCCTGGCGCAGAGCGTCGGGGCGACCCGATCGGAGGCCAGCGCCTCGGCCCAGTAAGTCCTGTTACGTTTAAGCCCTGTCGGCTTTCAAACGGATTCGCTCAGGCGCCGGAACAGAGAAACTGTTCCGGCGCTTTTTTCTTGAATCTGTCATAACGCGACATAGCGAAATTACGTTTCCGGGATTTGGGACGATATTTTTATTTGTCCGGATAGGGCGCAAAGCGTAGAATATGTCCACAATATGAAAAAATCGTTTCGATAAGAGCAATCACCGGCTTGACAGCATAGGGGTTAGGCTGCCCAATCAGCATATCGGGTATGTTCCCACGGCATATGACGTATTTGTTATGCGGTTGCAGTGGGAAAGCCTGATGGCAACACAGAAATCGGGACACCGCACCCGGCAGATGTGAATGAATGCCGGTGTCAGTGAGGGGTAAGAAGGTTTCGACATGAAGAGCTACGCCGCACAGCAGCGCAAGCCGACAGACTACATTGTCGCGATCGTCGTGGCCGTGCTGGCTATGGGCGCTGTGATCTATGCGCTTATGAGTGGTGCTGTGAGCAAGCTGGTCCAGGAAAAGCCGCCTATTAAGACGGAAGTGATCAAGGAACAGCCCAAGCCACCGCCGCCGCCACCGCCGCCGCCGCCGCCGCAGATGGAGCAGCCGCCGCCGCCGTATATTCCGCCGCCCAAGATCTCCGTGCCGCCGCCGCCCAAGGCGATCCAGCGTGTTACGCACGCCAAGCCGCCGCATCCGGTGCCGCCCAGCCCGACTCCGTCGCCAGAGCCCGTTCCGGCTCCGCCGCAGGGTCCGCCGGCTGACGCAGTCCCTGATCACTCGGCTGGTGCACGACCGATCAATGGCGCACAGGCAGTTTATCCGGATGAAGCTATGGAAGAAAACCGCGAGGGTCATGTGACGGCTTCGTGTGATATTCTTCCGACAGGCAAGACGGCAAACTGTACCATTGTAAGTTCAAGCGGTGGTCATGAGTTCGTGGAAAGTGCGCTCGACTTCCTTCGTCGTGCCCGTTACCAGCCCGCTGTTGTCAACGGCGCTCCGGTAACAGAGCATCACCACGTTCTGCACATCGACTTTACGATGGGCGACGACTGATTCTTTCGACTGCCGTCAAACAGAATTGCTCCGTCAGGATTTCAAAGCCTGACGGAGCTCAGAAAAGGGCCGGTCTCCATATGGCCGACACCCCATTAAAGCTCCGAAAACGGGCATCGATAACGAGGATATGGAGTTCATGACCAGACTGTTCCGCCTTCCTGCCCTTGCCGTTCCGACGAAGGCGCGTGCCGTCAGGGCCAGCGCGCTGGCCCTGACGCTGGCCCTGGCTTCCGGTGCAGTTGCACCGGCCGTCGCTTTCGCCCAGCCGGCTCCTGCCGACCAGAGCGCTCCTGCAGCCGCTCCGGTTGACCCCTCTTCCAACCCGGCAACCCCGACGACGTCCGCCGATCCGGCTGGCGCTCCTGCTGCAGCCGCTCCGAACGATCCGGGCGCTCCGGCTGCTCCTGCTGCTGCTCCGGCTGACAGTGCCGCTCCGGCAACGGCTCCTGCCGACCAGTCTCCCGCAGCGGCTGCAACGCCGGGCGAGAGCGCAACCGCGACGCCGGAAGCTCCTGCTCCGCAGGGTAACCCGTATGGCCTCGGCGCTCTGTGGGCCAATGGTGATGCGATTGCCCGTGGCGTTCTGATCATCATGGTGATCATGTCCGCTGGCACCTGGATCATCATGGTCATGAAATTCCTGGAGCAGGGCCGTCTGTTCGCGGCATCCAAGGAAGCTGCCCGCGAGTTCTGGACCAAGCCGTCCGTTCAGCAGGGTGCTGCTGCCCTGAAGGCGTCTTCTCCGTTCCGCTACATCGCAGAAACGGGCATCGTTGCCGCCGAGCACCACGAAGGCTCCATGCGTGACTCGATCGACCTGCCGTCCTGGACCGAAATGTCCATCTCGCGCTCGGTCGACACCATCAACACCCGTATGCAGGGCGGCCTCGCCTTCCTTGGTACGGTGGGTTCCACGTCGCCGTTCGTCGGTCTGTTCGGTACGGTCTGGGGTATCTATCACGCCCTGACGGCCATCGGTATCTCCGGTCAGGCGTCCATCGACAAGGTTGCAGGCCCGGTTGGTGAGTCTCTCATCATGACGGCTATCGGTCTTGCTACCGCTGTTCCGGCCGTGCTGGGTTACAACCTGCTCGTTCGTCGCAACAAGGGTGCCATGGATCGCGTTCGCAACTTCGCGGCCGACATCCAGTCCGTCCTGATCGGCGGCTTCCGTCACGGCGTCAGCCCGGAACAGGGCAGCATGGCCGTTCCGACCACCATCACCACCAGCGAGCGGATCTGATCCTATGGGAATGAACGTCGGAGGAGGCGGCGGTGACGACGAGGTGGTGTCGGCAATCAACACCACCCCCCTCGTCGACGTCATGCTGGTGCTGCTGATCATCTTTCTGATCACCATCCCGGTCGCCACACACTCGGTGAAGGTCAAGCTGCCGGTCGATGCGAATACGCCTACCCAGACCAGGAAGGGCAACATCGTTCTGGCAGTGAATTCAAACGGTCAGGTGTTCTGGGACACGACGCCGGTTGCGAACCACACTGATCTGCTGAACCGTCTCGTCGAGGTGGCAAAGCAGAAGCCACAGCCGCAGATCCAGATCCGCGGTGATCAGGCTGCCAAGTATCTGGCAGTCGGCCAGGTGGTCGCGACCTGCCAGGAAGCTGGTATCGCCCACGTGGACTTCATTACCGAGCAGCCTCACTCGAACTGAGGTCGTGTCGGGCCGTTCTGGATAGAACGGCTCGACAAAGCTTTCACGTCACCTTTTTGGAGAACCGCCGTCATGGGCATGAGCGTCGGATCTGACAGCACGCACGAAGACGAAGGCATTGTCGATATCAACACCACGCCGTTGATCGACGTGATGCTGGTGCTGCTGATCATGCTGATCATCACCATTCCGCTTCAGACACACTCGGTGGCGATCGATCTGCCTCAGGGCAATCCTCCCCCATCGACCGAACAACCCAAACTCGTGACCGTCAGCATCGGCTACGACAACAGTATTTCCTGGAACAACGAGCCGATTACGTCCGAGGCGTCTCTTCAGGCTCATTTTCAGGCCGCTGCCGCAATGCCGGACCAGCCTGAAATGCATATCCACCCGGATCGTCTTGCGGACTACAAGACCGTGGCCCATGTTATGGCAGACGCACAGCGTCTTGGTATGACCAAGCTTGGAATTGTTGGTCTGGATCAGTTCATGGAAGGACAGTAATTCGTGTCTTTGTCCCTTTACCGCCGTCTGAGCGCCCGTAATCTTCTGCTGGCCGGTGTCTTTGGTATCGCCGCGTTTGCTGGCTCCGCCCATGCCGATGACGTTCTCGGTCAGGCTGTTGGCAAGGATCTGCAGCAGGCCCAGAGTGCTTTGGCATCCAAAAATTATGCCAAGGCCATGGAAGCCGTCGATGCCGCAGACGCGGTCAAGGGCAAGACCGATTACGAAACCTACACCACGGCCCAGATGCGCGCCGCGATCGCCGCACAGTCCGGGAACACGGACGCCGCGATCAAGGCCTATGACGTTCTGATCAACAGTTCGCGTACGCCGAAGGCCGCGAAGGGCCAGATGCTGATGGCACAGGCCACCATGGCCTACAGTGCCAAGCAGTACGCCCGCGCCATTCCGGCGACCGAGCGTTATCTGAAGGAATATGGCGCCGACCCGCGCATGCAGACCATGCTGATCCAGTGCTACTATCTGCAGCAGGACTGGAAAGGTACGGCCAAGGCCGCGCAGGAGCAGGTGGACGCCACGATCAAGGCTGGCAAGGTTCCGGCCGAAAATCAGCTTCAGATGCTGGCCACGGCCTATACGAACCTGAAGGATGCGGACGCCAAGACGCATGCTTATGTTCTGCTGGCCAAGTATTATTCGAAGCCTGATTACTGGTCGATGCTGATCCATGATCTGGTCGCGAATCCGAACCTTTCGCCGCCGCTCATTTTCTATGTCGAGCGCCTGCGTCTGGCGACGGGTGTGCTGAAGGATCCGTCTGATTATCAGGACATGGCCGAGCGTGCAGTGCAGATGGGCCTGCCCCAGCTTGCGTTGAACCTGTTGAATCAAGGCTATGCGAATCACTCGCTTGGTAACGGCCCCACCGCCGCGGCCGATGCGAAGTTCCATGCGTTCGTTGCCCAGCAGGCTGCTACTAACCGCAGCCAGCTTGCTGCTGCTGTGACGCAGGCGGCTTCTGCACCGAATGCAGGTCCGGCTCTGACCGCAGGCTATAATCAGGTGCTGAACGGGCAGGTTGATGCTGGTCTGGCCCTGATGAAGACGGGCCTGACGAAGAATCCGCGTTACCCCGATCTGGCTCAGGTCGAATATGGTATGGCGCAGATGGATGGTGGTCAGAAGGCCGAAGCCATCAAGACTTTTGAAGCTGTTTCCGGTAACGGAGCGGCTCGTGATGTGGCGGAACTCTGGTCTCTGCTGCTTTCGCGTCCTGCGAAGTAAGACAGTCTTTCGACTTAAAAAAAGCCGGGGTTTCCCCGGCTTTTTTTTGTTCAGAACGGCAGGACCGTGTCCATGAACTGCTGTCCGTAGCGCGGTGTCTGAAGCTGCGTGAGGGTTCCGCGTCCACCGTAGGAGATCCGTGCTTCGGCCATCCGGTCATGCGTGACTGTATTATCCGCCGTGATGTCCTGAGGGCGGACAATACCGCTCACGCCCAGTTCGCGCAGTTCACTGTTGACCCGGACTTCCTGTTTGCCCATCACGACAAAATTGCCGTTGGGCAGGACCTGAGTGATGGTTCCGGCCAAACGCAGGGTTATAGTTTCGTTGCGCGCGATTTTTCCTGTTGCGCTGGAATCGCTGCTGCTGGCGGTATTCAGGCTGTCTGCACCGGTGATCGCACTGATGATCTTGCCTTTGATGCCGAACAGATTGGGAATGCCGAACTTCTCGTCAGCGGCCCTGTCAGCCGTTGTCCCGTTGTTGAAAGCGGCGTTGTCGGTGATGTCCACAATGATCGTGACGAGATCCCCGACCTGAGAGGCCCGCTGGTCTTTGAAAAACGCCTTGCTTCCGGATCGCCATAGACTGGCCGCTTCGTCAGGAGGCGGCTGAAGGGGAGGCATTGGCATGCTGACCGGACGATAGGAGGCGGCCAACGTCGGATTGGTGATGGAGGTCATGCGGGGTGGCCGTCCGATTTCGGACATCTGGGCGAGAGAATTGCAGGCTGACAGGACAGGCAAAAGGCCAAGCAGCCCCAGAGTACGCACAGAATGTCGAAAAGGATGCCGCATGGGGAAGTTGAGATCCGTCAGTTCCGTATGGTCTCAAGCAAACACGATAGCGGTAAAAAACCTGTTAAGACGCACGGATTGTCGCGCATCAAACAGGCTTGATGGACACGGATCGTCCGCCACAGGGGGCGTGCATTCGATGCGGTCTTGCCCTGTTCGCGGATGTGGCCGAAAAGAGTCCGGTCTTGGATGGCATTTGGTCAGTCTGGGCCATTCTGCCGGGAGAACGTCCCATGTCGACTGTTTCTGTCTTTGCTGTTGCGGGTCGTTCGTTCGCTCATGGCTCCTGACATGGGGTTGCGGATTCTGCTGACGGGCGGGCAGGGATTTGTCGGGCAGCATCTCAAGACTCGGCTTCTGGCCCGTCTGCCGGGGCATGTGCTGCTGGAAGATTCGATGGATATCCGGGATCGGGCTGCCGTCGAGCGTTTTGTCCGCAGCGAAAAGCCCGATGCCTGTCTGCATCTGGCTGCCGTCTCGTCTGCTGCCCGTGCCGAGGCTGAGGAGGCATGGACTGTCAATCTGGACGGAACGCTCATTCTCGCCGAGACTTTTGAGGCTTATGCCCCACAGGCCAGTTTTGTGTTCGTCTCTACGGCCGAGATCTATGGCGCGAGTTTCTCGTCAGGGCAGCCGCTCGATGAAACAGCCGTTATTGCGCCGGTCAATGCCTATGCGTCCAGCAAGGCGGCGGCGGATTTGGCGATAGGCAATCTGAGTCAGGAGGGGTTGCACGGCGTGCGCCTGCGCTCCTTTACGCAGGCCGGAACGGCGCAGGATGAAGCGGCGATTCTGCCGTTTCTTGCGGCGCAGGTGGCGCGGATTGAGGCTGGCCGGCAGGCTCCGGTCGTTACCGTTCGCCAATTGGATGCCGGGTTTGATGTCACTGATGTGCGCGATGCATGTGATGCCTATATCGCGGCGCTCGTTGCGCCCCGTCCGCTTCCCAATGGCACCGTCCTGAACATCTGCTCCGGCGTGACGCGGACCGTCCGTTCGATGGCGGAGGATCTTTTGAACGTTGCGGGCGTTTCGGCGACGCTCAGGGAAGACCCGACGCTTGCTTCGCCGTCCGGTCTGGCGTCCATGCAGGGTAATCCGGCGGCGGCGCGTGAGGCACTGGACTGGTCCGCACGGACTCCGTGGAGCGAGACTTTGATCACGGTTCTCAATGACTGGCGTTATCGCATCACACTCTGAAAGCCCGTAATGCAATCGACAAAGACCATTTTCTTCGCAAAACCGGAGTTCGTACGATGACAGATCCCCATGACACTGAAATCACGGTGCTCGCCACCGCGAACGGGCTGGTCATTCCGGTCGAATTTCATGCAGGCGTGCGGAGCAATCTCGATCTTTTGCGCAGCTATGGGGCGCTGATCGAAGGATTGGAACTGCCTGATCGCCTCGAACCTGCATTCCGGTACGAGCCATGAGCGGCCTTCAGCAGCGCACCGTCACGCTCGCCGCCAGCGTTCGCAAGGGCGAGATTTCCGCCCGAGAACTCGCGCTGAAGGTTCTGGCCGATATCGAAAGCCGGGACGGAGCCTATGGCTGTGTAACGCGCCTTCTGATGCAGCGTGCGCTGGAAGCGGCCGATCGGGTGGACCGTCTGGTGCTTCAGGGGCAGGACCCCGGACCGCTCGCGGGTGTGCCTTTCGGCATCAAGGATCTGTTCGATGTCCGCGGAGAGATTACGACGGCGGGGTCCAAGGTCCTCGCCAATGATCCGCCTGCCACGCAGGATGCGGTTCTGGTCGCGCATATGATCGCGGCCGGGGCCATTCCCGTTGCCCTGACGAATATGGACGAATTCGCCTACGGGTTCGCCACGATCAACGCGCATTACGGCAAGACCCGCAATCCCCATGCGCCGGACCGCCTGGCGGGAGGCTCCTCGGGCGGGTCGGCGGCGGGTGTGGCGGCGCGGATGTTTTCCATCGGGCTGGGGTCCGATACGAATGGCTCGATCCGCGTTCCGTCCTCGCTCTGCGGTATCTGGGGGCTGCGGGCGACGCAGGGGCTTCTGTCGACCGAGGGTAGTTACCCGTTCGTACCGAGTCTCGATACGGTCGGGCCGTTTGCGGACAGTGCAGCTGGGCTGAAGGCCTGTTTCGAGGCTCTCAGCGCCAAGGCGCTTCCGGCTGTGGAGGTGGGCAGCCTGCGGATTGCCCGGCTTGGCGGTTGGTTCAGTGAAAACATGTCTCCTCCGATGCAGACGGCTATCGACAGGCTGTCGATGGCGTTGGGGGCGACGGATGTGGTCGAACTGCCGGAGGTGGCGCGGGCGCGGGCGGCGGCTTTTGTTATCAGTGCGTCTGAAGGGGCGGGGCAGCATGTCGGGCGGCTGCGGACACGGGCCGCGGACTATGATCCCGCCGTGCGTGACCGCCTGCTGGCCGGTGCGCTTCTGCCCTCCACGCTCGTTTTTCAGGCACATCGTCTGCGGCACTGGTTTCGGGACCAGATGCACGAGGTATTTGCAAAGACTGACATCCTGCTGGCCCCGGCGCTTGTCGGGGAAGCGCCGCGCTTCGATCAGCCAGAGATCGAAATCGGCGGGAAGATGGTCTCCGCCCGTGCCAATCTGGGGTTGTATACGCAGCCGCTGACGCTGGTTGGATTCCCGGTTCTGACGGTTCCGATGAAGGTTCCGGGTCTGCCGCTCGGCGCGCAGCTCATCGCGCGTCCGGGGCGGGAAGACCAGCTTTTCGCATTGGCGGAAAAGCTGGAAGCGGACGGGCTGGCTGAAGCCCGTCTGGTCTGACTCAGGGCTGTTTCAGCGCTTCGGCCATTCTTGCGTGGTCGAGGCGTTTTTCCCACGCAGCGATCAGGACCGGTGCCACGCAGTTTCCGGCGAAATTACCCACAGCCCGGGCGATTCCTACGAACCAGTCTACGGCCAGAAGCATCACCAGACTTCCGGGTGGAATGGAGGGAACGCTGGCTAATGTCGCCGCCAGAACGACGATTGCAAAACCCGGAATGCCGTGCGCGCCTTTGGACGTGATCAGGGCGGTCACCAGCAGGGTTGCGATCTGCCAGAATGTCAGATGCGTCTCGGTGGCATTGGCCAGAAAAATGACGGCCAGACCCAGATAGATCGACAGCGCATCCAGATTGAGCGAATAGCCCGCAGGCACAACGATTCCGACGACCTGACGCTCAACGCCCAGCTTTTCGAGCTTGGTCATAAGGCTGGGCAGAACCGCATCGGACGCCGTGGTGGTGGCGACGATCAGCAGCTCTTCACGGAAATATCTTGCAAATCGCAAAGGGTTTACGCCTGCGAGCCGAAGGCCGCCGCCAAGCGCGCAGACGACAAATGCGCTGACCAGCAGGAAATACAGGACTGTAAATCCGGCCAGATGCCCGATCGTTCCGAGGCCATATCGTGCCGTCGTCGTCACCATTGCTCCGAAGACGCCGAGTGGAGCCACGCGGATGATGAGGCCCATCATGCGTGAAAACAGGTCGGACACGCTTTCGATCAGTCGGACCAGCGGCAGGCCCCGGTCTCCCATGCCGCTCAGGCAGCATCCGACAAGAATCGCGAAGACCAGAATCTGAAGGACATTGCCCTGCGCAAACGCATCGGCCGGGGTGTGGGGGACGAGCGAGAGCAGAAATCCGCTAAAGCCTTCCGCACGCAAATTCTGGGCATGGCCGCCATAGGAGGCGATCATCCGCGCGTCGCTCGCTGTGGGGACGAAGCCCACGCCCTGTCCGATTCCTAACCCCATCGCCACCATGACCGCCACGACAAGCGCCACTGTGGTCATGAGTTCGAAATAGAGCATCGCGCATCCGCCAAGCCGCCCCATCGTCTTGAGGGAGCCTGCGCCCAGAATGCCGAGCGTTACGATGCAGAACAGCAGTGGGCCAACCGCCATGATGATGAGGCGCATGAACAGTGCTGTCATCCAGCCCACGTCATCCGCAAGGAAAGGAAAGAACAGTCCGGCGCCAAGCCCCAGAACGGTCGCCAGAACGACCTGTGCGAACAGGCTTTCCGCAAAAGACTTCACCATGCTGCGACGGCTCCGTCGCTCCGTGGGTCAGTTGCGCCTTCGAGCCGTCCGTTTTCATGACGGACCAGCGCACCGGCGTGACCCATGATGATGGACTGGTGTTCAAGCGCTTCGACGACATGCCCTGCTGTTTCGAGCTGCGACATCACATCCGGGCTGAAGCCCGGCTCCACCTTGAGCGACAGGCTCTCTTCCCCCCATGTTCGTCCCAGCAGCCAGCGCGGACGACGGATGGCTTCCTGAAGGGGAACGCCGTGGCGGACGTGACGGCTGAAGACTGCGGCCTGTGTCTGGGGTTGCCCCTCGCCGCCCATGGTGCCGTACACCATCGTCCGTCCGTCGCGGAGTCGGGCCGCAGCCGGATTGAGCGTATGAAACGGTTTGGCGCCGGGGCGCAGGATGTTCCAGCCCGAATGGGCCAGACGGAAGGACGAGCCCCGGTTCTGCCAGAACAGCCCGCTCTGCGGCAGCATCACGCCGGAGCCAAATTCGAAATACAGGCTCTGGATCATGCTGACGGCCACGCCATTGCGATCGATAGCGCCCATCCATGTTGTGTCGCCCCACTGCGTCTGTTCCGTCCAAGGCATGGCATGAGTCATGGACATCCGGGCTGTCATCGCCTCCAGCCGTGCCGGGTCGGCGAGGAGGCTCCGCGCCAGTGCCTCGGAATGCTCGCTGCCATCCGTGTGTCTGTTGCGATAAAGAAACGACTGTTTGGTCGCCTCGACCAGCCCGTGGATGTGCGAAAAGCTCTCCGGCCCGTCGTCGCGGCTCAGATGATCCGAGAGCGCAAGGATTAGAAGCGATGCCACGCCCTGTGTGGGAGGCGCGGTGTTGTAGAGAGTGCCATCGCTCGTCTGGGCCTGAAGCGGTTCCTTGACCTCCGCCCGATGGGCCAGAAGATCCAGCGACCGGACCGGGCTGCCCGCCGCCGCCAGATCCGCCGCCAGACTGCGGGCGAGCGGGCCGTTATAGAAGCTCCGCAAGCCGTCCCGGTTCAGCATCCGCAGCGTTTGCGCCAGTTCCGGGGATTTGCGGATGCTTCCTGCTGTCCAGGGTTTGCCTTCGGGGAAGCAGATCCGCGCCAGTGTCGGATCCGACATCAGTTCATGCTGTTTCTGTGCGAGCAGGGCGCCCTCGCTTTCGGAAACCACGCGGCCATGCTCGGCGTAATGGATGGCGTCGCGAAGCAGACGGTCCAGTGGCAGGGGATCGCGCAGTTCGGCGCTCAGTTCCAGCGCGGTTTCCCAGCCCGAGACCGTGCCCGCAACCGTATTGGCCGCAAGCCCGCCGCGCCAAGGAATGACGGTGTGCCCGGCTTCGGTATAGATTGTGTGTTCGGCGCCCATCGCCAGCGCTCCGCAGGCGTCAATGGCCACGGTACGGCCGTCCGGATGGCAGATCAGCCAGAACGCATCGCCGCCCAGCCCCGTCATGTGCGGATACACCACGGCCAGCGTGGATGCCGTGGCGACGACGGCCTCAATGGCCGTACCCCCGTCGCGCAGGACATCCAGCCCCGCCTGACTGGCCAGATGGTGCGGCGACGTCACCATTCCGCCAAGAGCGTTGGGTGTGAGCATGGTCTTGTCCTTAAAGAGGAATGAGTTCGGGCTGAAGGCGCGGGACATGCGCGCACAGCGTCCGGATCAGCAGGTCTTCGGGGCCCTGCGCGGTTTGATGGCGGGTGGAGGCGATGAATTCCACCTGAGGCATGTCCGGCAGAAGGCCCGGCGCGCAATGCGGCAGATGCTCCACGTTTCGCAGAAAAGCAGGCTGAGGGGTGACGCCATATCCTGCGCGGACAGCGGCCAGAAGTGCCCCGAGACTGCCGCTGGTAAAGGCCAGATGCCACGCCCTTCCGCTCTTGTTAAGCGTCTCGATCGCCAGTCTGCGTGTTACGCTGCCATCGGGAAATGTGACGAGCGGAATGGACTGTTCTGCCGGAAATTCGGTGCCTGCGGGCGCGTACCAGCGCATGTCCTCGGTCCAGAGTTTCTGGCCGCGCGTCTCGCTTGTGCGTCGCATCCCGCACCAGACATCCAGTTCCCCCTGTTCCAGCAGGTTTGCCAGATGCGCCGACAGCCCCACGGTCAGCGTGATCTGGAGGGAGGGGTGGGAGGCGCGGAATGTGCCGAGAATTTCGGGAAAGCGCGTCAGGAGCAAGTCTTCCGTCACGCCCAGCCGGATCGTCCCGCGCGGCGCGTCCTGCCGGAAGCGGGACAGGATGCTGTCCTCGCATTGCAGAAGCTGTCGGGCCAGACCGATCAGCGCCATGCCGTCTGCGGTCAGACGCACGCTTTTGGTGCTGCGGGCCAGCAAGCGCGTGCCAAGCTGTTCCTCCAGCCTGCTGACATGCTGGCTGATGGTGGACTGACTCACTCCCTGGCTCTGCGCGGCTGACGTGAAATGCAGCGTCTCCGCGACGGCGAGAAAGGATTGCAGATGGAACGGATCGAGATGTATCTGATCTTTCATGCCAATATGTGGGACTATATTTATTGGCGGGTCAACTTGATCTGATTCCGTTATGAGCGCAAAGTTCCCCTGCTTGACCAATCATCCCAGACAGGAGCCATCATGACAGCCCACGGAGCCCGCGCCGTCGAGCGGTGCCGTATTCTCGCGGATGGTCCCTTCAGCGAGACGCCGGGTAGTCTGTTCCGATTCTGGCTTGGCCCCGCCTATCAGCGCACCCTCACACAGGTCGCAGAATGGATGGAAGAGGCTGGTCTCAGCACCCGTCTGGATGCCGCCGGGAGCCTTGTTGGTCGTTACGAGGGTCTTGTGTCCGGCGCTCCGGCCCTGATGATCGGTTCGCATCTTGATACCGTCCGCAATGGCGGTGCGTTTGATGGCAATCTGGGCGTCATGCTGGGGATCGAGCTTGTCTCCGCCCTGAAGGAAGAAGGCACTCGCCTGCCATTCGCCATCGAGGTCATGGGGTTCGGAGATGAAGAGGGGTCGCGTTTTGCCGCGCCCATGATTTGTTCCCGTGCCATGGCCGGGCTGATTGAATCCATTCCCGAAGGCATGACGGATGCGTCCGGCGTCACCATGGCCGAAGCCATGACCCGCTATGGTCTCGACCCCGCCCGCCTGAGCGAAGCCGCCCGTCGTCCGGGCGAACTGATTGCTTATATCGAGCCTCATATCGAACAGGGCCCGGCGATCGAAAGCGTGGACGGAGAAATCGGCGTCGTTACCGCCATTGCCGCCCAGACCCGTCAGCGCGTCACCGTCACCGGCCAGTCCGACCATGCGGGCACGACGCCCATGACCATGCGTCAGGACGCCCTGACGGCGGTGGCTGAAATGATTCTTGCCGTTGAACGCCATGGCGGGGCCGGCGGGGCCACGCAGGTTGCCACGGTTGGACAGGTCGAGGTTGTACCAAATACCTCGAACGTTATTCCGGGCGAAGTCCGCTTCTCGCTGGACATGCGGGCTGAAACCGACGTGGCGCGGGACGAGTTGGTGGACGCCATTCGCACGGATCTGCGCGCCATTGTCGCCAGCCGGGGTGTTGGCATTACGTTCGACACGCCGCAGATCCTGCCTGCTGCTGCCTGTGCGTCCGAACTGGTGGATCGTCTGGCGCGGGCCGTGACGACCGTGACCGGCCGTCCGGCGCAGCGCGTTCTCAGTGGTGCTGGGCATGATGCCATGGCCATGGTCGATCTGTGCCCGATGGGTATGCTCTTCATCCGCAGCCCAGGCGGCCTCAGCCATCATCCCGATGAAACCGTTCGTGTGGGAGACGTTGAGCTCGCCCACCGCGCCCTGCTTGCCTTCGTCAAGGAGTTCCAGTCATGAGCCAGCCCTCAACTTACGCACAGCTTGATCCGCCGTCCCGTCTGCTGATGGGCGCAGGCCCGACCAACGTCCATCCGCGCATCCTGCGTGCCATGTCCTATGACGTGATTGGCCAGATGGACCCGGAAATGACCGCTTATATGGACGAGGTCATGGCCCTGTATCGCGAGGTTTTCCGCACGAAGAACCACTGGACGCTGCTTGTGAACGGCTCGGCCCGGTCGGCTATTGAAGCCGCTCTGGTGTCGCTGGTCTCGCCGGGCATGAAGGTCGTCATTCCGCGTTTTGGTCGTTTTGGCCTGCTGTTGACGGAAATCGTTCATCGCTGTGGCGGTATCTCGTGTACGGTGGATGTGGAGTGGGGAGAGGTCGTCGATCCGGCCCGCATCGAAGCCGCCATCATTGAGCACAAGCCCGGTCTGGTCGCCTGTGTGCATGGCGACACGTCCACCACGACCGCCCAGCCGCTCGAAGAAATCGGCCGGATCTGCCGCAAGCATGACTTGCTGTTTTATGTGGACGCCACGGCGACCCTTGGCGGCATGACGTTCGAGACTGATGCCTGGAACATCGACGTTGCCACGGCAGGACTTCAGAAATGCCTGAACGGCCCTCCGGGTTCCGCGCCGATCACGCTGTCGGATCGTGCCGTCGCCGCCATTCTTAAGCGCCGTCACGATGAAGCCGGGATTGCCACCGGTCAGGAACAGGGGAGCGGTCCGGTCATCCAGTCGAACTATTTCGATTTGGCGATGCTGATGAATTACTGGTCTCCGGCCCGGATGAACCATCATACCGAAGCGACCTCCATGCTCTACGCCGCGCGCGAGACGGCACGTCTGGTCGTGGAAGAGGGCGTGGAGGCCCGTGTTGCGCGCCATGTCAGGGCAGGGCGCGCCATGGTTGCCGGGCTGCGGGCCATGGGGCTGAAGGTCTATGGCGACGATACCACCCGCATGAGCAATGTCACCGGCGTCTGGGTGCCGGACGGCGTGGACAATGCCCGCATCCGCGAACTGATGCGAGACGATTTCGGGATCGAGATCGTCTCGTCCTTCGGCCCGCTGACCGGGAAAATCTGGCGCATCGGGGCGATGGGTCTCAACGCGCGCAAGGACAAAGTGCTCCTTACGCTGGCCGCGCTCGATTCTGTTCTGGCCGGCGAGGGCGTTACGCTGAATCGTGGTGCGGGCGTGGATGCCGCCCGTGCTGCCTGGGATGCGGCCTGATCGATTAAAGTGGGTGTAGGGGCCAAGGCTCCTGCACCTACACAAATGGGTGTGTGGGCTTGATCCAGGCTCCGCACAGCGCGAGCATCTCCAGAAACATTTCCCGCCGGAGAATACCCAGAATGTCGCTCGTCTTTCATCATACGCCCGAACGTGCCGCAGTCTGGCGAGAGAAATTCGCTCATGCCCGGCCGGACATTCCGTTTCATGTCTGGCCTGAAACCGGCCCGAAAGAAGATGTCCGCTATCTTGCGGCCTGGCAGACGCCGGACGATCTCGGCACGCTTTTTCCCAATCTGGAAGTTCTGTTCTCGCTGGGCGCGGGGATTGATCAGCTTAATCTGGCCAATATTCCCCCCGGCGTGCAGATCATCCGCATGGTGGAGAACAGTCTGGTTGAGGGCATGATTGAATATGTTCTGTGGGCGGTATTTTCCTTCCATCGGGACATGTTCCGCTACGCGCGCCAGCAACGCGAACATGTCTGGAACGGTTCGCACAACCGGCCTGCGAGGCTCTACCGCGTTGGCGTCATGGGGATGGGAGAACTGGGCAGCCCGGTTCTGGAGAAGCTCGTCGCCCTCGGATATGAATGCCGGGGCTGGAGCCGCAGCCGCCGGGAAGTCGCGGGCGTGACATCCTTTGCCGGAGAAGCGGAGCTGGGCGATTTTCTGGCGCAGACCGACATTCTGGTCTGCCTCGTCCCGCTCACGGAAGCGACACGCGGCATCCTCAACCGTGACCTGTTTGAAAAACTGCCGAAAGGTGCGTGCCTCATCAATTGCGGTCGCGGCGGTCATCTGGTGCAGGACGATCTGATCCCCGCGCTCGATAGCGGACAACTGTCACAGGCGGTTCTCGACGTCGCCACGCCCGAACCGCTGCCGCCCGAACATCCGTTCTGGGATCATCCGCGCATTTTTCTGACCCCCCATATCGCCAGTGCCGCGCAGTCGGACAGCGCGGCCGAGGTCGTTCTGGCCAATCTGCGCCGCTACGAAGCGGGCGAGTCCATGACCGGCGTTATCGACACAGGACGAGGTTACTGAAGATGCGGGCCGGTTTTTGCATTTTCCGGCTTGCCAACCCTCAAGGGCTCGGTTAGAACGCGCCCACCTTGATGGGTGCGCCGGTGTAGCTCAGCTGGTAGAGCACGTCATTCGTAATGATGGGGTCGGGAGTTCGAATCTCTTCACCGGCACCATCAAGGTCTTTCTGAAAATCCGACTATGATGTTCCGTGTCCCGTCTGTTGGATACGGCAGAGGCTCATATTTTGGATCTTCACATTTTTTCAAAACATTGCCGATAAAATCCGCGTCCTCTGGGCAATCCACTCCTGATGGGACTACGGTGAAGGTCGATATCCCGATGAAGAGGACGACCCGGAGGAGGGCGGACTGTCAAAAGACGGCTCCCTGCGCTAGGTTAGGAGTCCGATGTCTGACCGTTTCCATAAACGGCTGTGGCGCAACGCCGTCAGCTTTTCCCGCAGTCAGGAGCCCCATGCCTCCATCCATGCGGTGGAAGGTCTGCGCGAATGTCCGACCTGCGGCCTTTTCCAGCATGTTCCGCGCCTCAAGCCCGGCCATCTGGCGGAGTGTCTGCGGTGTGGCTGTCAGCTCGCTCGCCGTCGTAAAACATCGCTGATCGGCGCTCCGGCGGCTTTCTGCATCACGTCCGCCGCGCTCTACGCAACACTTCTCATCAGCTCTCTTATGACGCTGAACGTTTATGGGCGCGAAAATACCGTCTCTCTCATGAGCGGCCCGATCGAACTCGGGCATCAGGGTTATGGCGCAATCGGCGTTCTTGTTGCGCTGGTGACGGTCCTGATGCCCGGAGTCATTATCGCCCTGATGGCGGCCATCCTGTATGGAGCCTCCCGCCCGCAAATGCCGGACTGGACCCCGCGTCTGCTCACCTGGTACGACCGCCTGCGCGGCTGGTCGATGGTGGAAGTCTATGTTCTCGGCGTGCTCGTGGCCTACACCAAGCTCGTTGATCTTGCGCTCGTCATTCTTCAGCCCGGCGTTTATCTTCTGGGGGGGCTGATGCTGAGTATGGCCGCCGTGGATTCGACGTTCGATGCCGAACGGATCTGGCGCAGCCGCGATATCAGCCCCACGCTGGACGATCATCAGGGCAACCTCCTGAGTGTCGCGCATCTGGACGCCCGCAATGGCGTTATCCCGCCTGTTAAAAACATGCTTTCCTGCCATGCCTGCGATCTGGTTCTGGCGTTTGATCACACCGTGCCGCAGGAGCAGGACATGGGCGACTGCCCCCGCTGCGGACAGATCCTGCGCCGCCGCAAGCCGCAGAGCCTCATTTCGGCCACCTGCCTTCTGGTGGCGGGTGTCGTGTTCTATCTGCCGGCCAATCTGCTGCCGGTCATGACCTACACCAAGGTGGGGCAGGGCGCGCCCAGCACCATTATTAGCGGTGTGATCGAGTTGTGGCAGGCGGGGATGGTCCCGTTATCGCTGCTGGTGCTGTTCGCCAGTATCACGGTGCCGGTCCTCAAGATCGTCGCCCTGACCATCATGATCATCGGCACCCGGTTCCGCTCCCGCTGGCATTTGCGGAATCTCTCGAAGCTGTACCGGCTCGTCGTCATCATCGGTCGCTGGTCGATGATCGACGTTTTCATGATTTCCATCCTCGTCGCCGTCGTGCATTTTGGCTTTCTCGCCAATGTCACGGCCGATCCGGGGATGGTGTGCTTTGCTCTGGTTGTGATTCTGACTATTTTCGCGGCAGAGCTTTTCGATCCCCGCGGCATGTGGGATGCAGCCGGTCTCAACGATGCGGTTGCGGATCCTGTAGCAGATAGTTCTGCTGAGGCAGAGTTCCCGCCTGCGTCTGCTGCGATTTCGCCTTCTTCTGACTCAAACGACATGGAGCCTGAACGCGCGTGAGCGATTCCCGAAACAACCGGGGGGAGCAGCCGGTCTCGCCCAAGGAAGCCCCGGTGCGCCGCACCCGCTTCTCTCTTATTCTGCTGATTCCGGTGGTGGCCATTCTCATCGCTGGGTGGTTGGCGTGGGAGCATTTCGCCACGCGCGGCCCCGAGATCACCATCACGTTTGAAACGGCGGATGGCCTCACACCCGGTCAGACTCAGGTGAAGAACAAGGCCGTGACGCTCGGCACTGTGCAGGACATTACTCTGAGCGAAGACATGCAGCATGTTGACGTGACGGTGCAGATGAATGCCAACAGCGCTCATATCCTTACCGACCACACCCGTTTCTGGGTTGTGCGTCCGCGGATCAATGGCGCGAGCATTACCGGCCTCGATACGCTGTTCTCCGGAGCCTATATCGCTCTGGATCCCGGTACGGATGACGGCCACTACCAGAAGTTCTTCAAAGGACTGGAATCGCCGCCCGGCGTTCGCTCGGACCAGCCGGGTGAGACGTTCTGGCTGGTGTCTCCCTCGCTGGGTTCGCTTGGTCCGGGGTCGCCGGTCTTCTTCCGCGATCTTCAGGTGGGTGAAGTACTCGGTTACACGATGCCGCCGGGTGGCAGAGGGCCAATCGTGATTCAGGCCTTCGTCAAAGCGCCCTATGATCACTATCTACGGACGGACAGCCGTTTCTGGAACGTCTCTGGCGTTCAGGTCGGTCTCGGTGCGGGAGGGCTTAAAGTGCAGCTCAAATCGCTTCAGGCCCTGTTTTCTGGCGGGATTGCGTTCGGCTTGCCCGAGCAGCGCCTTGCCATCGACCTGCCCACTGCCCCCGCCAATTCCGTTTTCAAGCTCTATGCCAGCGAAGCCGATGCCGATAACGCCCGCTATCACAAGCGTCTGCGGGTCGTGACTTACATCAACTCCTCCGTCAAAGGTCTGACGAACGGCAGTCAGGTGACGATGTTCGGTCTTCAGATTGGTACGGTCACGGATGTTCGCCTCCGCCTCGAAGGCCCGACGAAGTTGCCCCGTGTCCGCGTGGATATGGAGCTTGAGCCTGAGCGTATGCTGTCGAACTGGGATGAGCGAATCGAGAACAGCAAGGATGCGCCCGTCGAGAAATATCTTCAGGCTTTCGTGGCTGAAGGGATGCGCGCCTCGGTTCAGAGCGCCAGCTTCCTGACTGGCGAATCGATGATCGCCCTGCAATTCGTCAAGAGCGCGCCTGTCACTACTCTGACTTATGAAGGTGATGTTGCTGTTCTCCCTAGTCAGGCTGGCGGCATGGACGGGATTATGGAATCCGTCTCCACCATCACTGACAAGATTGCGGCAATGCCGCTGACTGAAATCGGTGGGCATGTGAATGATCTTCTGGCGCATGCGGATGGTCGTTTGAACAGTCCTGAAGTTACGCAGTCTCTCGCGGCCCTGCGCGATTCGCTTCAGAACCTGAACAAGCTGACGAAAACCGCTAACCAGAAGCTGCCGGAACTGATGAAGAGCCTTCAGAGCACGCTGAACAGTGCGCAATCGGTTCTGGGCGCTTACGGCGGTGATACAGATTTCCACCGCAGCCTTCAGGGCATGATCGTCCAGCTGACCCAGATGTCACGTTCCCTGCGTTTCCTCACGGATTATCTGGATCACCACCCCTCTGCTCTCATTACCGGCCGCAGGAACTGAGCCATGACACAGTCTTCGACGCCCCGCTTTCGTCTCCTATCCCTGATGGGTGCTCTGGGGATGAGTGGCTTTCTTGCAGCCTGCAGCAGCGACCCGACGCTGTATACGCTTGCACCCGTACCGGGAGTGGCGCAGGCGGGCGGCCCTGTCGTGGTCGAGGTCCGGACGCCCGTTGTTAGCGCACGGCTGGATCGTGACACGATTGTCCGAGCCAATGAGGATTACCAGACGCATCTTGCCACCGGCACAAGCTGGAGCGAGCCGCTTTCGGATATGGTCGGTCAGACGCTGACAAGTGATCTGGCCCAGCGTCTGCCGGGCACGACTGTTTTTGCCGAGAATGATGCGGTGAACACGACACCGTTAGCTTATGTCGAACTGACCGTTCGTAATTTCGAAGCCGATTCGGCAGGACATGCGCTCGTGACGGGCACGCTGTCAGTTCACCCGGCAGAAAAGATGATTGGCCCTGTGCTGACATCGCCTGTTGTCTGGCAGTCGCAGGATGCGGTGGTATCCAGCACGACGAAACTGACTGCAGCCCTGAGTCAGGGAGTTGCCGCGATTGCCGACCAGGCTGCTGAAAAGCTCCGTCTTCTTCCGTCCCCCGTCACGAACTGATGGGGTTCAGCAGAAGGCAGAAACAAAAAAAGGCTCCCGAAATGGGAGCCTTTTTTGTTGGAAAAACCGGCAGAAAGAAAAGCGTCAAAGCTTCTCGACCTGCGTGAAGTCGAGATCCACAGGCGTGGAGCGACCGAAGATGGAAACGCTGACCTTGAGGCGCTGACGCTCGTCGTCGACGTCTTCGATCATGCCACTGAAAGACGTGAACGGACCATCGGCCACACGAATCTGTTCGCCGATCTCGAAAGACAGGCTGGAACGGGGGCGTTCGACGCCTTCCTGAGCCTGTTTCATGATCCGGTCGGCTTCAGCAGCCGTAATAGGGGTCGGACGGTTGCGGGTTCCGAGGAAGCCGGTGACCTTGGGAGTATCTTTGACGAGATGCCAGGCTTCGTCCGTCAGTTCCATTTTGACGAGAACGTAACCCGGGAAAAACTTGCGCTCTGCATTGACCTTACGGCCGCGGCGCATTTCCGTCACGTCTTCGGAGGGAACGAGGATCTGTTCGAAATGGTCCGAAAGGCCCTTCTGAGCCGCCTGTTCCTGAATATGACTCGCGATTTTTTTCTCGAATCCGGAATAGACGTGAACAACATACCAACGCTTCGCCATGGTGCGAACCTAGCCTCCGACGCCAAAAAGTCCGCGGACGCCGAGGCCGATCACCTGGTCCACGATGAAGAAGAAGATGCAGGTCACGGTTACCATGGCCAGCACGGCACCTGACGTGATCAGGGTGTTGCGACGGGTCGGCCACGTAACACGCTTGGCTTCGGCGCGGACGTCACGGACGTAAGCGACCAGATTGAAGCCGGATCCGCTCTTTTGAGGCGCTGGTTTGCGCGACTCGTCTTTCCGGGTACTGACCGACACCATCGTCCTCGAATCAAGTGAAAATCCCGTTCCCGGTGTCGGGGAGGACATCCGGCGAAAAGGAGTGGCAGGGGCGGAGGGTCTCGAACTCTCAACCTCCGGTTTTGGAGACCGGCGCTCTAGCCAATTGAGCTACACCCCTATCGTCGAGCAGGGCGTTTTGCAACGTCATGCCAGCGACAGTGGCCGCAAAAGAGAATGTTCAGGAGTAAAAGTCAAGTGCCCCAAACATCTTTGTTGTGGAATTTCCATTTTGGATTTTCCCCCTTGCGGGTTCGACGCTAGGTGGAGTAAGGACACTCCCAATCCGAGCGGGCGTAGCATAGTGGTAATGCAGTAGCCTTCCAAGCTTCTTAGGAGGGTTCGATTCCCTTCGCCCGCTCCAGATTTCCAGAAAATTCAGTTCCTGTTCTCACTGCCATTGGCAGGGAGTATGCGATGGTGTTGCGTCTCCGAACTGGAGAACCTGAAGTGCTACGGCCGCATCGCCGACATTTCCGGACAGATGGCCCTTGGGGTCTGAGCCGTGAGCAACCGGCGCCACGTCCTCGCTGAGCAGGATATCTCCCGGATTCAGTTCGACGCTGGTCCCGTCCATGGCCTTGACGAAATAGATTCCCGAAAGCGGCACGATCCACTGCACCCGATGACTTTCGCTCCATCCTCCCTTCCAGTGCGGAGGCTGAACGCGCAGCGTTACGGTTGCCGGTCCGTCATGGGGGCTGCTGAGCATGATTTTGTCGCCATCGGGCGTGAGAGAATCTTCATGGAAGGTCGACATCTTGCATTTGGTCAGGTGCGTGGTTCCCTGCGGATCGGTCCAGTTGTCCCAGTAGGAGATGGTGGGGAAGGAGGGTTTGTCCTCGATGGGGGTCGCATAAGCTGCTGTACCCAGTACGGGGACGGACAGGGCGCCGAGCAGGAGAAAAAGGCGCTTCTGGATAGACATCGAATCTCCATATGTTTTTTGTTGGGGAGGGCGTGACGGGGCAGAAGAAAATCTGCCGGAAAGCCGCTGTGAAACGCCCGTCATGCCAGTTCGGCAGCATAAAACGCAAACCCGCGTCACGATCCTTCAGTCTGAGGGTCCTATTTGCGATCCTCTTGGTTGCGCAGGGCTGGGACAGCGTGCTAGAGGCGGCGCCAAGTGGAGGACCGGGTTTCAGACGAATCCTGCGCAGGGACGTCTATGCCCGGTCCGGACAGTTTTGATGCAAGGGACCGGATAAGCCGGTTCCGGCCGCACTCTGCGGCGGATTTAGTGAGACGGAACACGCGTGTGACGGTGACACAGGTGCCGCAGGTTGGACAGACAGGGGGCTTGGCCCAGCGCTACGCCCGTGCGCTTTATGATCTTGCTTCGGAGCAGGGAACTCTTCCCGACGTTCTGGGTGAAGTGAAGGCGCTGCGTACCGCCATTTCCGAAAGCGACGACCTGCGGAAATTCCTGGCTGACGCCCGGTTGGACATCCGACAGGGTCAGACGGTTTCGAATGTCCTGATGTCGAAGCTCGGCTTTGGAGACGTCCTGCGTCGGTTTGTCGGCGTTATCGCCGATAATCGCCGTCTGCCCGATCTTGCATCCATTCTGGACGGTGTTCTGGCGCTTGATTCCGCCCTGCGTGGCGAAGTCGTGGCCGAAGTCCGCTCCGCACAGCCTCTTAACGACACGCAGCGCAGCCAGCTTCAGGCCCGACTGGCCGAAGCCGGCTACAGCCGCGTGTCCATGACCGAACATACGGACGCTGCCCTCCTTGGTGGCATGACCGTACGGATCGGTTCCACACTCTTTGACACTTCGATCGCCGGGCGCCTGACCCGCCTGCAGAACGCCATGAAGGGAGCCGCGTGATGGATATCCGTCCCGCCGAGATTTCGGACATCCTCAAGCAGCAGATCGCGTCTTTCGACCAGGTCGAGACCGTTTCAGAGACAGGCACGGTCCTGTCCATCGGTGACGGCATCGCCCGCGTCTACGGCCTGAACAACGTCATGGCCGGTGAAATGGTCGAGTTCGAAGGAACCGGCCTCAAGGGCATGGCCCTGAACCTCGAAGCCGACAATGTCGGTGTGGTTCTGTTCGGCGACGGCGATGGCATCCGCGAGGGCGACACAGTCCTGCGTACGAAGTCCGTGGTTGAAGTTCCGGTCGGCAAGGGCCTGCTCGGACGCGTGGTTGACGGTCTGGGCAACCCGATCGACGGCCGTGGTCCGCTGACAGACGTTGAATACCGCCGCGCCGAAGTGAAAGCTCCGGGCATCATGCCGCGCCAGTCGGTCAGCGAGCCGATGCAGACCGGCATCAAGGCGATCGATGCGCTCGTCCCCATCGGACGTGGCCAGCGTGAGCTGATCATCGGTGACCGCCAGACGGGCAAGACCGCGATCCTGATCGACACCATTGTCGCCCAGAAGCCGGTCAATGCCGAAGGTGATCCGAAGAAATCCCTGTACTGCATCTACGTCGCCATCGGCCAGAAGCGCTCCACGGTGGCCAACCTGGTCCGCACGCTGACCGAGCATGGCGCGATGGAATATTCAATCGTTGTGGCCGCTACGGCCTCCGATGCGGCTCCGATGCAGTATCTTGCACCGTACACGGCCTGCGCCATGGGTGAGTACTTCCGTGACAACGGCATGCACGCTCTCGTCTGCTACGACGATCTGTCCAAGCAGGCTGTGGCTTACCGTCAGATGTCCCTGCTGCTGCGTCGTCCGCCGGCACGTGAAGCGTTCCCGGGTGACGTGTTCTACCTGCACTCCCGTCTTCTGGAGCGTGCGGCCAAGATGTCCGACGCCAATGGCGGCGGCTCCCTGACGGCCCTGCCGGTTATCGAGACGCAGGCTGGTGATACGGCTGCCTACATCCCGACCAACGTGATCTCCATCACTGACGGTCAGATCTTCCTTGAGACGGACCTGTTCTACAAGGGCATCCGTCCGGCCGTGAACGTCGGTGGCTCCGTGTCCCGCGTGGGTTCCGCAGCCCAGATCAAGGCGATGAAGCAGGTTGCCGGCAAGATCAAGCTGGAGCTGGCGCAGTATCGTGAAATGGCTGCGTTCTCGCAGTTTGCTTCCGATCTGGATGCCGCAACCCGCAAGCAGCTCGATCGTGGTGCGCGCCTCGTCGAACTGCTGAAGCAGCCCGAGACGTCCCCGCTGCCCGTCGAAGAGCAGGTTGTTGTTCTTTACGCCGGTACGCGTGGCTACGTTGATCCGATCGCCGTGGATAAGGTTGTGGCCTACGAAGCCGCTCTCTTGTCCGAGCTGCGCGGTGCGGGCTCTGACATCCTGACGGCCATTCGCAATGACCGCCAGATCAAGCCGGAGACGGAAGGCAAGCTCAAGGAGCTGCTCGAAGCATTCGGCAAGCGCTTTTCGGCCTGAGGATAGCCCATGGCTTCGCTGAAGGAACTGCGTGGACGGATCACGGGCGTCAAATCGACGCGCAAGATCACGAACGCGATGAAAATGGTCGCAGCCTCCAAGCTGCGACGCGCCCAGATGCAGGCCGAAGCGGCTCGCCCCTATGCCGACGCCATGCGTCGCATGATGGCAGAGCTGGCGACGGCGACCCGGGGTGAGGACGCGACAAGCCTGCCGCGCCTTCTCGCGGGAACGGGCAAGGACCAGACCCATCTCGTGGTGGTGCTGACCTCTGACCGTGGCCTTGCTGGCGGCTTCAACGCCAATATCGTCCGCAGTGCCCGTCAGTTGGTCGATACGCTAGTATCGGAAGGCAAGACGGTTCGTATCCTGCCGGTCGGGCGCAAGGGGGCCGATATCCTCGTGCGTCACTATCCGGACATGATCGTTGATCGTCTGGTCGGAACCGAAGGCAAGGATGTCGGGTTCGACAAGGCTACCGACATCGGAAGCCGGATCGTGACCCTGCTGGAAGCTGGCGATATCGACCGCTGCACGCTGGTCTATAACCGCTTCCTCAATGCCATGACGCAGGTTCCGGTGCAGGCACCTCTGGTTCCGCTCGCGGTTCCCGAGAACGACAATGCCGCTCCAGATGCCGACACGGCCCAGTACGAATTCGAGCCGGACGAGACGACGCTTCTGACGCAGCTTCTGCCGCGCAACCTTCAGGTCCAGATCTTCTCGGCCCTGCTGGAAAGTGCTGCTGGCGAGCAGGGTGCGCGCATGACCGCGATGGACAATGCCAGCCGCAATGCCAGCAAGGCCATCGACCGTCTGTCGCAGAAGTACAATCGTACGCGTCAGGCCAACATCACCAACGATCTGATCGAAATCATCTCCGGCGCAGAAGCCGTTTGAGATCACGCAGGAGACGAATCCGATGTCCGAAACCCTTACCCCTTCTGCCGGAGCTGCCAACAACGTGGTCGGCCGCGTCACTCAGGTGCGTGGTCCCGTCGTGGACGTGCAGTTCGAAGGCGATCTTCCCTTTATCCTGAACGCCCTGCACGTCCAGAACGGCGATCACACGCTGGTTCTGGAAGTTGCACAGGAAATCGGCGAGCGTCAGGTCCGCTGCATCGCCATGGACACGACCGACGGTCTGGTCCGTGGCGCCGAAGTCCGTGACACGGGCACGCAGATCATGGTGCCGGTTGGCCCGGCAACGCTCGGTCGTATCCTGAACGTCGTTGGTGAGCCCATCGACGAGCGTGGCCCGATCAGCAGTGAACTGCGCTTCCCGATCCACCGCCCGGCTCCGGCTTTCGAAGATCAGGCCGCTGCGTCCGAGATCCTCGTGACCGGCATCAAGGTCGTCGATCTGCTCTGCCCGTACCTCAAGGGTGGTAAGATCGGTCTCTTCGGTGGCGCCGGCGTTGGCAAGACGGTCATCATTCAGGAACTCATCAACAATATCGCGAAAGCCCATGGCGGCGTGTCCGTCTTCGCCGGTGTCGGTGAGCGTACCCGTGAGGGTAACGACCTGTATTTCGAAATGCAGGATGCAGGCGTCATCAAGATCGCCGAAGACGGCTCGACCGAAGGTTCCAAGGTTGCGCTGGTCTATGGTCAGATGAACGAGCCGCCGGGAGCCCGTTCGCGCGTCGCCCTGACGGGCCTGTCGCTTGCCGAATACTTCCGTGACGAAGAAGGCCAGGACGTCCTGTTCTTCGTGGACAACATCTTCCGCTTCACGCAGGCCGGTTCTGAAGTTTCCGCACTTCTGGGTCGTATCCCCTCCGCAGTGGGTTACCAGCCGACGTTGGCCACCGAGATGGGCGCCCTGCAGGAGCGTATTACCTCCACGAAGAAGGGCTCGATTACGTCCGTTCAGGCCGTGTATGTCCCGGCTGACGATCTGACCGATCCGGCTCCGGCTGCGACCTTCGCTCATCTTGATGCAACGACGGTTCTGAACCGTTCGATCGCTGAAATGGGCATCTATCCGGCTGTTGATCCGCTGGATTCGACATCCCGTTCGCTCGATCCGAAGATCGTTGGTGAAGAGCACTATCAGGTCGCCCGTCAGGTCCAGCAGACCCTCCAAACCTACAAGGGTCTGCAGGATATTATTGCCATCCTTGGCATGGACGAACTGTCCGAAGACGACAAGAAGATCGTTGGTCGCGCTCGTCGCATCCAGCGCTTCCTGTCTCAGCCGTTCCACGTGGCCGAAGTCTTCACGGGTGCCCCGGGCAAGCTGGTCTCTCTGGAAGATACGATCCGTTCCTTCAAGGCTGTTGTGGCTGGCGAGTACGATCACCTGCCGGAAGGTGCTTTCTACATGGTCGGTGATATCGACGAGGCCATCGCGAAGGCCGAGAAGATGAAGCAGGAGGCCTGATCCGATGCCGCTTCGCATCGAGATTGTCAGCCCGGAAAAGCGCCTTGTCGAACGTGATGTCGACATGGCCGTGGTCCCGGGCATGGAAGGCGATATTGCAGCCATGCCGGACCGCGCACCGCTGATGCTTCAGCTGCGGGGCGGCGTTGTGGCCCTTTATCAGGGTGACAAGATCGTGGACCGTTACTTTGTGACGGGCGGATTCGCCGATATGGGCGCAGATCACTGCACCATTCTGGCCGACTCCGCGCAGCTCATGAGCGAGCTGTCTGTAGACGAGGCGAAGGCCCGTCTGCGGGATCTGGAAAGCCGTTGGGCCGAAATCGGTCCGAACGACGTCGACATGCACGACCAGATCAGCCGCGAGCTTCAGTCGGTTCGCGCTGAACTGGAAGCTGTTCAGGATCGCAGCCCGGCCTGAGACTTCCGTTTAGATCAAATTTGAAAAACCCGCTTCATCGCAAGGTGAAGCGGGTTTTTCTTTGCCATTTCGACAAGATTTTTCATTTCGCAGAAATGCATGCTCCTATGCCTGAAAGACAACGTACTCAAACACCAAGCGTATTGTCTGGGCGTGGAGAGGAGCTCTTGGAAGGTGGGGACATGATTGGCTTACTCTCAGAAGCCTAATGCTTAAGGGTTTATCTCACAGGCAGGAGAGGGTTTTCTCTTCAAGAACGCTGTGTGAGGCGTAAGACGCGATAGGACGCCCCTTGGGGAACCCGAAGATGTTGAACAAGCGCTAAACTGGGTAATTCAAAGAAAATGACTG